>NZ_JAGPXX010000002.1 GCF_018070345.1 Streptomyces sp. F63 | reverse complement strand
GGCGCCGCCCGGTGACCGTCCGGCGGCGCGCCCCCTCCGGCCCGGGGCGGCGCCGCAACCGGCCCTGCCTCGCCCGACCCCGGCCCGGACCCGGCCGTCCGCCGAGCTCGGCCGTCCGCCGGGGCGGGACCGCAGCGAAGCGCCCCCGGCGGCGCCACGGCGGGCCGGCACCGTGCCCGCCCGGACCGGCGGGGGCGCGGAGCGGAATAATCGCCGTCCATGAAGCGCCTGATCCTCGCCACCCGCAACACCCACAAAGTGACCGAACTGCGCGCCATCCTGGCCGACGCGGGCCTTGGCCCCGCAGCCATCGAACTCGTCGGCGCCGACGCCTACCCGGAGATTCCGGACGTCAAGGAGACCGGCGTCACCTTCGCCGAGAACGCCCTCCTCAAGGCGCACGCCCTCGCCCGCGCCACCGGCCACCCCGCGGTCGCCGACGACTCCGGCCTCTGCGTCGACGTCCTCGGTGGCGCCCCGGGCATCTTCTCCGCCCGCTGGGCCGGCCGGCACGGGGACGACAAGGCCAACCTCGACCTCCTGCTGGCCCAACTCGCCGACATCGCCGACGAGCACCGCGGCGCCCACTTCGCCTGCGCGGCGGCGCTGGCCCTGCCCGACGGCACCGAACGCGTCGTCGAGGGCCGCCTCACCGGAACCCTCCGCCACACCCCGGCCGGCACCGGTGGCTTCGGCTACGACCCCGTCCTCCAGCCGGACGGGGAGACCCGCACCTGCGCCGAACTCACCCCGGAGGAGAAGAACGCCATCAGCCACCGCGGCCAGGCCTTCCGCGCCTTGGCGCCTCTGGTACGCGAACTCCTGGGCTGAGGCGCTTCATGCGACGAAACGGACAGGGCGGGAGCGGCTCGATCAGGAGCCGCTCCCGCCCTGTGTGCGCGAGGGGGGATTCGAACCCCCATGTCCGAAGACGACGGTACCTAAAACCGTTCCGTATACCTGTTCCGGCACTCGCGCGCATCACTATTCTACTCGATTTGGGGAGACTTGGAGGCGGAACGGCCGACGGTCTCAGCAAGAGACTTGTCCGAGGGCTCCCGTTTGACGGGGGTGCACCAGGCGTTGTGGTGGGTGGGGCTCCGGACGGCGTTGACTCACGGCGACGGACGTGGTGTTTTGCCGCGGTTGTGGTCTGAGAACTTGCCGCCGCGGCACCACGTGCTGGTGACGGCATGGCAGTTGGGGCACAGCAGTCGCAAATTGCCTGCGCGGTCATCGGAGTGATTTCCATTGATGTGGTCGATCTCAAGCGTCATTGGTTTGCCGAGCCAAGCCGGCCCGACTCCGCATTCCGCGCATTTCAGGGGTTCTCCGATTTCCCGCAGGGCCCGTCTCAATACCGCTGTTCTCGTGCGATGTTCATGGTCGTGCAGGACCAGAACCTGCTCGGGGGGTCTGGCCTGAACGAAGCCGCGTTGGCCTCGTAGATGGGCCTGCCCGAGAAAATGGGAAGTGCTGATGTTCTCCTCCGCGACCCATTGGCGGAACGCGGTCCGTGTTCGCCCGCTGTCCGGCACGTTCAGTCTCCGCAAGGCGTCGGCGATGGAGATGGAGGAGTTGATTGCCTGTTGCAGTTCACTTCGGCCCGGTCGGCGAGGTGCCAACCTCCGTCGAGACGCGGTGAAATGCGAGATGTCGATCGCGAAGTGGTCGAATCGCCTGAGCAGGTATCGGCGTAGTTGGTGGTAGGGCCGTACACCGAGGAAGGTGATGACATCGTCGATGTCCGAGCTGGCTTCCGCTGCGGCGACCAGGAGTTCTCGTGTGTACCGCGTTCCGCTGCTCATGATGCTCCGGCGGGCCTCCCGTGCGCTTCCCGGGAAAGGCTCTTTCTCTTGTTCCGGCCCCGGTAGGTGTCGGTCACGGAATGGCAGCTGGGGCAGAGCAGACGGAGATTCTCCAGCCGGTTGTTCCGCCAACTGCCGTCGATGTGATCGACCTCAAGAGGCAGTGGCCGATCGCGCCAGACAGGGGGCGTGCCGCAGAGAGCACATCGGTCCTCGACGCCGGCGCCGAGCATGAGTTGCTTGAGGCGGCTGCTGGGCACCCGCCGGCCACCCTCGGCCTTCTGCTGAACGAGGATTTCCTCAGGTAACCGGTGGCGTCTCGGGCCGGCGGTCGCAGGAGCTCCTGTGAAATGGGATGTGTCGAGGCCAAGGGTTCGGACCCGACGGCTGATGTGCGTGTGCTGGCCCCCGACCGTTTCCACGCCGAGACGGCGCAGTACCTCGTTCATGTTCGTCGAGGCGGCTACCGCCTCCCGGAGAACCTCACGCGTCCAGCGAGTACCTTCCCGCTCGAAGTGTGACGTGTCGATCCCCATCGACTTCATGCGCTCTCTGAGATAACGCCTGCTCCTGCTCCTGGGGTCCACGCCGAGCGTCACCATGGCTTCGGTGAGGCTCCGCGAGGATTCCGCCACCTCGGCGAGGCGGGCGCGTGTGTACGGGCTCTGGGACATGGCGATCCCCCCCCCTTGAGATTCGATCGCATGGTGCGGCTTCGAAAGTGTCAACGAGGGGGTGGTGGGCCGGTTACGCCAACTGTGCCGGAGCGGAGTGGTGGAGCAGGGCCGGTTCCGTAGCCACTCGTCCGGGCCGCCGGACGGATCAGGCGTCCGGCTGGACGGAGAGGTCCTTGAGGAGCTTGGCGACGTGGCCCGTGGCCTTGACGTTGTAGAGGGCGCGCTCGACCTTGCCCTGCTCGTCCACCACGACCGTGGAGCGGATGACGCCGGTCACCGTCTTGCCGTAGAGCTTCTTCTCGCCGAAGGCGCCGTACGCCTCCAGCACCGACTTCTCCGGGTCTCCGACGAGGGTGACCCGGAGGTTCTCCTTCTCGCGGAACTTGGCGAGCTTCTCCGGCTTGTCCGGGGAGACGCCGATGACGTCGTAGCCGGCACCGGCCAGCAGCTCCAGGTTGTCGGTGAAGTCGCAGGCCTGCTTGGTGCAGCCGGGGGTGAGGGCCGCCGGGTAGAAGTAGACGATGACCTTGCGGCCCGCGTGGTCGGCGAGGGACACCGGCTTGCCGTCCGCGTCGGGCAGGGTGAAGGCGGGGGCGGTGTCGCCGGGCTGCAGTCGCTCGCTCATGGTTCTCCTCGGTGGTGACGGACGGCCGGACGGTTCTCCCCGAGATTAACCGGGAGGTGCGACGGATCCGCAGGGGTGCCGGGGGGCAGCGCAGGGCAGGAGCTGACAGACTGTCCATCACGGACGACCAGCACGGACGGAAACACCGGAAACACCGGTCAACTCAGGACGACGGAGGCAGCGCGGTGTCGGAAGCCAGGACCCCGGCGCAGATCGAGGCGGATATCGCCCGCAGGCGCCAGGAGCTCGCCGTGACGCTCGACGAGATCGCGGTGCGGGTGCACCCGAAGACGATCGTCGGAGACGCGAGGGCGAAGGCCGCGTCGGCCGTGGACCGTACGGCGGGGCGGGCCTATGTGGCGGTGAACCGCGCGCTGAACGACGTACGGGGCGCCTTCGTGTCGGAGAAGGGTGAGCCGCGGCTGGAGCGGATCGTTCCGGCTGCGGTGGCCGCGGTGGCGGTGGTGGGCCTGCTGGTCTCGGTCTCCTCCCGGCGCGGTGGCGCCGGCGGGCGCACCGGGGGACGGGGGCGCCGGCGCTGAGCCGGCCGCCCGGCGGGCGGGCCGTTCTCCCCGGGTCCCTCCCCGGCCCCCGCCCGGGCCGTTTTCCGGGGCTGTCTTTCCCGGGTCCGTCTTCCGCGGGCCCGGTGATGACGGGCCCGCGGCGTTCCGCCGGTGCGGGGGCAGGTACCTTCGTGGCGTGAGCCAGAACGCTACGCACGATGACAAGTTGCCCATCCGCATGCTGCACGACCGGGTGCTCGTCCGGACCGACACCGCGGAGGGCGAACGCCGCTCCACGGGTGGCATCGTCATCCCGGCGACCGCCGCTGTCGGCCGCCGTCTGGCCTGGGCCGAGGTGGTGGCCGTGGGGCAGAACGTCCGGACCGTGGAGCCCGGCGACCGGGTGCTGTACGACCCGGAGGACCGGGCCGAGGTCGAGGTCCGCGGTGTGGCGTACGTCCTCATGCGGGAGCGGGATCTGCACGCGGTCGCGGCCGAGCGGCTGGAGGGCGCGGAGGATTCCACGGGGCTCTACCTCTGATTTCTCCGAGCGGGCCCGGTCCGCCCCGAGCGGGCCCGGTCCGCCCCGGGCGGGTTCCGCCGTCCCCTCGCTCCTGCGCCCCTGCCTCCGGCGCCCTGCCTTCGGGCCCCTCGTCCCGCCGTCCGTCAGGCGGTCGTGCCCGCGGTGACCGTGCCGCCCCCGCCGTCGGTGCCGCCGTCCGCCGTTCCGCCGGCTCCGCCCGCGCCCGTGGTGTCCCCGCCGGTCGTGCCGCCGTCCGTGCCGGCGGAGTCGCCGCCGGTGCTGCCCCCGCTGTCGGTGCCGCCGTCGGTGCCGCCGGTCGTGCCGCCGTCCGTGCCGCCGCTGTCGCCGCCCCCGCTGCCCTTGCCGTCGTCCGTCGGCGGCGGTTCGGAGGCGGTGGGGGGCGTGGAGTCGCCGGGGCCGTCCGTTCCGCCGGTGTCCCCGGTGTCCCCGGTGTCCCCGGTCTCCCCGGGATTGCCGGGCTCGCCGGTGTCTTCCTCCCAGGGCTCCCCGGGCTCACCGGCCTCCTCGAAGGGGTCGCCCGGGGCTCCGGGGTCGGGGTCGTTCGCGCCGTCCATCAGCTTGAGGTCGAAGTCCTCGGCGGGGGTGCCCTTGAGGGCGGCGGCGGTGTACTGGCCCCAGATCTGGGCGGGGTAGCCGCCGCCGTTGATCCGCGCCAGCCCGGTGGCTCCGTAGAGCTTCTTCTGCTCGCCGGTCTCGGAGTCCTGGCCCATCACGGCGACGACGGTGGCGAGGTCCGGGGTGTAGCCGGCGAACCAGGCCGCGCGGTCCTCCTCGGCGGTGCCGGTCTTGCCGGCGGCGGGGCGGCCCGCCGAGCGGGCGGCGGTGCCGGTGCCCTTCTCGACGACGCCCTGGAGGACGGAGGTGGTGGTGTCGGCGGCCTCGCGGCTGACGGCCCGCTCCGTCTCCTCCTCCGGCAGGTCGAGCTCCCTCTCCCCCTTGGTGATCTTGGTGACGAGGACGGGTTCGCGGTGCTCGCCGTGGTTGGCGAGAGTGGCGTACGCCTCGGTCATGTCGAGGACGCCGGCGGTGGCGACGCCGAGGGCCACGGAGGGGTTGGGGGTGAGGTCGGGGGTGTCCTCCGGGAGCCCGAGGCCGACGGCGGTCCGGCGGACGGTGGCGGGGCCGACGTCCTGGGCCATCTGCGCGTAGACGGCGTTGACGGACTTGTCGGTGGCCTCGGCGACTGTGAGCTGCCCGTAGTTCCGTTCGTCCTCGTTCTCCGGCTTGTAGTCGGTCGCCCCGGAGCGGGCCTGCACGGCGCGGCCGCTGGTGCCGTCGTAGCGGGTCTTCGGGGTGATGGGGCGGCCGTCGAGGGTCTCGGCGCCCTTGTCGACGGCGGCGGCGAGGACGAAGGGCTTGAAGGTGGAGCCGACCTGGTAGTCGCGCCGGGTGGCGTTGTTGACGTACTGCTCGGTGTAGTCGATGCCGCCGTACATGGCGACGACCTTGCCCGTCTTCGGGTCGATGGAGGCGCCACCGGCCCGCACGTAGCGGTCGACCTTGCGTTCCTTCTTGTCGAGTTCGGACATCAGCTGTTCGTCGACGGCTTTGACGAAGGCGTCCTGCCGCTTCCGGTCGATGGTGGTGGTGATGCGGTGGCCGCCCGCTTCGAGGGCGTCCTCGCCGACGATGCCGTGGGCGGAGAGGTACTGCTTGACGGCCTCGACGAGGTAGCCGCGCTGTCCGCTCATCCCGGAGGAGGGCCGTCCTTCGGCGGGGGTGGGGAACTCCATGCGGGAGCGCTCGGAGCGGCTGAGCCAGCCCTCGTCGACCATGCCGTCCAGGACGTAGTTCCAGCGGGCGAGGGCGCGGGACCTGTTCTCCGGGTGGGTGGTGATGTCGTAGTAGGCGGGGGCGTTGAGCAGCGCGGCGAGATAGGCGCCCTCGGCGACGGTCAGCTCCTCGACGTGTTTGCGGTAGTAGGCGTGCGCGGCGGCCTGGATGCCGTAGGCGCGGCGCCCGAAGTAGCTGGTGTTGAGGTAGCCCTCGAGGATCTCGTCCTTGCTCGTCTCGCGGTCGAGCTTGATGGCGATGATGAATTCCTCGGCCTTGCGGGTGAGGGTCTGGTCCTGGGCCAGGTAGTAGTTCTTCACGTACTGCTGCGTGATCGTGGAGCCGGACTGCTTGCCCTTGCCGGTGGCGGTGTTCCAGGCGCCGCGCAGCATGGCCTGCGGGTCGACGGCCGACTCGGTGTAGTAGTCGCGGTCCTCGGCGGAGAGGACGGCCCGCTGGACGTGCTTCGGCACCCGGTCGAGCTTCACGTTCTGGCGGTTGACGTCGCCGTCGGTGGCGAGCTGGGTGCCGTCGGAGTAGAGGTAGACGTTGCCCTGCCGGACGGCGTGCTCGTTGGCGGCCGGGATGCCGACGAGCAGGTACGCGGTGGCGAAGCCGCCGCTGAGGAGGAGGACGAGCAGCAGGACGCCGCCCAGCACCATGCGCCAGGTGGGCAGGAAGCGGCGGAAACCGGTGCGCTCCGCGCGGGCTGCTCCGGCGTTCGCGCCCGCCCCGGCCCCGGCCCGGGGTCCGTGCCCGGCGTGGTCCCCGCCGTCGCCGGCCGCTTCCGGCGTGGCCGCGGCCGTGCTCGCGGACTCGGGAGCCGCTGCCGTCCTGCGTTCCGCCTCCGGCTCCCGTTCCGGAGCCGGCTCGTCGGGTCCCGGCTCCGCTGGTCCCGCCACTGCTGGTCCCGGCTCCGCCGCCGGGCCCGCGTCCGCCGCCGGTGCCGCATCCGGTTCCGGGGCCCGTCCCGGCTCGGGCGCCGGCTCCGTCGCCTCCCGCGGTTCCCGCTCCGGTCCCGGGCCCGGCGGTTTCTGCTGCTGCGGCTCGTCACTCATATGTCTGGGGACTCCTCGGCCGCCACCAAAGGTTGTATGGCGGCGGTCACTGTCGGGGCGGGCTGATCAGCGGGCCAGCGCCACGAGGCGGACTGTCGCGTCATGGTTTCCGCGTGCTGGGGGCCGGAGCGCCCAGCGGGACGCCGGGACACACCGAAGGCCCTCCCGGGCCACCCTTACGGCTGACCGGATGGCGGAAAAACATGCACACGCGCTGCGCCCGCCCGGCTAGGCTCGTCCGTTTGGGCTGATTTCGACGGTGACGGGCGGCGGCCGGGTACGGCGCGGCACGGCCCAGAGGACGCGCCGCTGGACGTGCCCGTGCGGCAGCTCGCGCCGGGCCGGCGGATGCGCGGTGACATGGCCGCGGCCCTGCTGGACGATCCCGAAGTGCTGTATCTCGACGAGCCGACCATCGGGCTCGACGTGCTGAGCAAGGCGAAGGTCCGGGGCCCGGATGTACGCGGAGCGTGCGGCCGCCTTCTGAGCCCGTCCGCCGAGCCCGTCCGCCGAGCCCGTCCGCCGAGCCCGTCCGCCGAGCCCGTCCGCCGGGGTCCCGCCCGGTGCGGCGCGTTCCGTGCGGTGTGCGCCGGCCCCCGGGCGCCGGCCGTACGCCGGGCCCCTTTTCCGGGCTTTCCGTGCCGTACGGGTCCTTCCCCGCCCGGGGAACGGTTCGCGTGGGGCCGGGGATTGCCTAGGGTGAGGTCCATGATGAGCGAACCCCCTGAACTGCGTGCCTCCGACGCCGACCGCGAGCGCGTCGCCGAGGTGCTCCGCGAGGCCGTCGCCGAAGGGCGCCTGACGATGGAGGAGTTCGACGAACGGCTCGACGCGGTGTACCGGGCGCGCACCTACGCCGAGTTGGAGCCGCTGACCCGCGATCTCCCGGTCGGTGGCGCCGCGGGCACGCTCGCGGTGCGTGCCCCGGGGGAGCCGGCCGCGGCCGGGACGGCCGGTGAGGTGTCGTGGCCGTCGCGGATCGGTGGCACGCCGAGTTCGAAGTGGGCGGTCGGCATCCTGGGCGGCTTCCAGCGCCGGGGCCGCTGGGTGGCGCCGCGCCGGTTCACGGCCGTGACGGTGATGGGCGGCGGCGAGATCGATCTGCGCGAGGCGCGGTTCGAGGACCGCGAGATCGTGATCCGCTGCTTCGCCGTCATGGGCGGGGTGAACGTCGTGGTGCCGCCCGGGATGGGCCTGGACGTCCGCGGCTTCGGCCTGATGGGTGGCTTCGACCAGAGCAAGGTCGACGAGGGCGACCCGGGCGCGCCGAAGGTCGTGGTCACCGGCTTCGCCTTCTGGGGCGGGGTCGGTACGGAGCGAAAGCTGCCCAAGGAGGAGCGCCGCCGGCTCAAGGCCGAGCGCAAGCGGCGCGAGTTGGAGGAGCGGCGCGAGAAGGACGGGGACGGGGACGGGGCACGGGACCGGCTGGAGAAGCGGGAGCGCGGGGAGCTGGAAGGCTGAAACCCGCCGGAACCCTCCACAACCCTCCGGAACCCTCCACAACCCTCCGGAACCCTCCGGAGCGCGGGGAGCCGGAGGGGTGAGAGACGCCCCCGGGGACCGTCCGGAGCGCGGCCCGCCGGCGCGGACGGAGGCGCTGCTACTGTCCCGGGCTCGTCCTGTCCGGCGCGCACCGGATACAGGGCCCCCGGCTCCGCCCTGTCTCCGGCCGCCGTTCCCCGACTCCGTTGTTCCTCCGGCGTCTTGGGGGCCACCGGAGGCTGGTGCGCGGGTGACGCGGGTGACGCGGCTTTCGCGGGACCCTGTATCCGGTGCGCCCGACCGGCGGGCCCCGGGAGGCTCAGAGCCGGGCCGGGGCCGTGGCCCTGAGGTGGTCCAGGTCGATCGCCCGGGCCATCTTGCGGTAGCCGTCGTCGCTCGGGTGGAGGTGGTCGCCGGAGTCGTACGCGGGCAGCAGGCGGTGCGGCCGGGACGGGTCGCGCAGGGCCAGGTCGAAGTCGGCGACCGCGTCGAACACCCCGCCCGCGCGGATCGCCTGGTTGACCTGCTGCCGTACGGTCTCGGTCTCTGGCCCGTAGCCGCGGTGCCCGCCGAAGGGCAGCAGCGTGCCGCCGATGACGGGCAGCCCGCGCCCGTGCGCCTGCCGCACCATCTGCCGCAGGCCGTCCAGGATCTGCCGGGAATCGAGCTGGCGTGGCGTCTTGAGGATGTCGTTGATGCCGAGCTGGACGACGATCGCCCGCACCCCGCTCCGCTCCATGGCGTCGCGCTGGAAGCGGCTGAGGCCGCTGGGGCCGTTGTTGGGCGAGAAGCGGCTGCCGTCGACGAGGACGCGGTTACCGCTGATGCCCTGGTTGAGCACCCCGTAGCGGGGCGCGCCGGTCTCCGTGCGGAGCCGCTCGGCGAGGAAGTCGGGCCAGCGGTGGTTGGCGCCCGCGGTGGAGGTGATGCCGTCGGTGATCGAGTCGCCGAGGGCGACGACGGTGCCCTCGGCCTCGGTGCTGTAGACGTCGACGCCGGTGAGGTAACGCCAGTACGGGCTCTGCTCGGTGTACGCGGTGCCGCGCGGGTCGCCCGTCCGGTCGCCCTCGGCGAGGTAGGAGGTCTGGCGGGCGTAGGGGTGGTGGGTGACGGGGCCGGAGGGGGTCGGCGAGTAGGTGGAGACGAGCAGGTCGGCGGCGGCAGGAACGTTCAGTCGCACGGGGTCGCTGACCGCGGCCTGCCCGGCGGGTATGGAGATCGACGGGCGGCCGGAGAAGGTCAGCCGGCGCAGCGTGCCGGAGGCCGCCGTGGGGTTGCTGGGCGCCGCGGCCAGGGCGATGGTGGCCCCCGTGATGGACAGCGGCCGGGTGCCGTAGAGGTTGGAGAGCTGTATGCGGGCGGCTGTGCCGCCGATGCTGGTGTGCACGACGTTGCGGATGGACTTGCCCGCGTGGCCGTGGAACGAGTCCGGCTCGGCCGCGGCCGGGGCCGTGGCCCAGCTGCCGACCCAGCGGCCCGAGACGGCCGGGGCGGCGGAGCCGCGCTGCTGCCGGGTGGCGGCGCTCGGGTCGCCGACCGCGCGGCCGCCGCCCACGCCGACGTATATGGCGACGGAGATGAGCACCACCACCGCCGCGAGGGCGGCGAGCAGGGCATAACCGTTCCGCTTGGTCACGCGCGGTTTGTCTCCTCGTACGAGGGAGCTGCCTGCTCCCGTTGGTGCGTTCCCCGGTCGGGGGCGGCGAGTTGGCGGCTCTCCGCCGGGTTGCTCCATGATCCCACGAGCGGATCACGGTTCTGATAAGGGGCCGCCTCGATCGGCTCCGCCCGGATAGACGCGGGAAGTTCACGGCGCGTTCCACCTGGCAGGCACGCGGACAGGTGTTCCCCGGCACACCGTGCCCCATCGCCGGGAAAGCCCGGGGGCCGGGAGGCCGGGGCGCCCCGGCCCCGGCCTCCCGGCCCTCTTGCTTCCGTTCCCGGCCTTCCCCGGCCTTCCCCGGCCTTCCCCGGCCTTCCCCGGCATCCCGGTGCCCGGCGGCGGGCCGGGGCGTGCCGTGCTGTCGGTGCTGTCAGGTGAGGACGTGGTCCCCCGTCGGGGCCGACTCCGTGCCGTCCGCGTACACGACCGTGATCCGGTAGTAGAGCGTGGAATTGTCCGGCGCCGCGGTGTCCGAGTAGTCCCAGGCGTCCGCGTCGAGCGGTGTGCCGGTGAGCCTCACGTACGCGCCCTCGGAGGGGTTCCAGCGGTAGATGTGGAAGCCGGTGGCCGCCGTTCCGCTGGGGTCCGTCTCCGGCGAGTACCCCCACCGGAGATCGACTCCGGAGAGCTGGAAGTCCTGAGCCGCCAGCCAGCCGACGGGACCGCCGTCCGGCGTCGCCTCCGCCGGACGCATGTCGAGTTCGGTCACCTCGGTCATGTCCGTGTCACCCGATCCGGGGGCGAGGGCGTTGCCGTCCTTGTCGACCGCGACGACCGCGTAGCGGACGTGTTCGCCGTCGGGCAGGGTCTTGTGGAGGTTCTCGGACCAGATGCTGCCGGACTGGAGCCCCTCACGGGAGCCGCTGTCCAGCTCGGTGTACGACCACTGCCCGTCGGCGTGCGTGCCGCGGTGGACCTCGTAGTGGTCGAAGTCGGGGGCCGGGCTGTCGTCCCAGTCGAGGCGGACGCCGTTCTCGACGGGGGTGGCGGTCAGGCCGGTGACGGGGCCGGGGGCGGTGTAGTCGCCGATGTGGTCGACGGTGATCTTGTCCGAGGCGGGTCCGAGATTGCCGGATTCGTCGACGGCGCGGACCCAGTAGGTGTACGTCGTCGAGCGCTTGACCGTCGTGTCCTCGAAGGCGCCGGAGGCGCTGCCGATATGGGTGCCGTCGCGGTAGACCTCGAAGTCGGAGAGGTCTCTGTCCTGCGCCCGGTCCCAGGACCACGACAGGCTGACGCCGCGCTCCCCGTCCACCGCCGTGAAGTCGTCGGGGACGAAGACGGGCGCGGTCTTGTCCCAGGTCTGGAACTCCGCGGTGCCGGAAGCGGGGGACTCGTTGCCGTGGGAGTCGACGGCGGTGACGACGTAGTAGGCCCAGTCGCCGGTGGGCGGCGGCGTCTCGGTGAACCAGGAGCTGCGGATCGGCTCCGGGCCGCTCACCAGGTTCGCCTCCGTGAGGGCCACGGGCCTGGTGGTGGAGCGGTACACCCGGTAACCGGCCAGGTCCGCCTCGCTGTTGGAGTCCCAGGAGAGCTTGACCGTGGTGGTCAGGCCGATGTTCCAGTTGTCCTCCACACCGATGGGCGCGGCGGGCGCGGTGCGGTCGGCCGTGGTGACGGACTTGCCCGCCGTCGGCGCCGAGCGGTTGCGGGCCTTGTCGATGGCACGGATCCGGTAGTGGTACGTCTCACCGGTCGCGGGCGGGGTGTCGGTGTAGGAGGTGGCGGTGGTGGTGGCCAGGTAGCTCCAGGTGGTGGTGGAGTCGCGGCGGCGGTAGACCCGGTAGTCCTTGAGATCCATCTCCTTGTTCTTCGACCACGCCAGCTTCGTCCGTGCGGTGGAGGCGTCGTAGGCGGCCGTGAAGCCCGTCGGCGCGAGGGGCGCGACCTTGTCGACGTCGGCCGACGTGCGGGGCAGGTAGTCGAACTTGACGTTCGCGGTACCGGTCCAGTTGACGAAGTCGATCCGCAGGGTGTGCTCACCGGACGGGATGGTGACGTTGACCGTCTTCTTCTGCGTGGTCGAAACGTTCTTCCAGATATCGACCTTGCGCACGCCGTCGAGGTACACGCGGATGCCGTCGCGCGACTCGACGGGGAAGGAGAAGGGGCCGCCGGATCCGAAGTCGCGCGTCACCGTCCAGCGGACGCCGAAGTAGTTGCTCGGCAGACCGGAGGCGGGGGCGCCGGTGCCCCAGTCCTGGCTGATCCGCGAGTCGCAGTCGGTCCGGGCGGGGGCGCCGGAGAACGTGGTGTTGGCGTAGAACTGCCGTTTGTAGACGAGTGAGGCGCACCTCGCGGCGGTCGCGGTGGTCGGGGCGCCCAGGGCGGCCTCGGCCGTGGGGGCGGTGAGCATGCTCCCAGTGGTGGCGAGCACGACACCGGCGGCCAGCGCCGCTGCGGTACGGGGACGGCCGGGGGCCGTGGTGGGTCTGGCTGGGGTCATGTGTCCTTCAGAGGATGCGTCGGCGGCGGAACGGGAGGACGGGGGCCGCCGATGATCAAGACTCCTGGGGGAGTGACCTGGTTGTACGCCTCCGGACACGGGCTGAGGCTGCTGTCGGGCTCCGGTTCCCGGCTTCCGGCTCTGTGGCTCCCGGCTCCGCGCCCCGGAGGTTCGGAGCCGGCCCGGGGCTCGGGGCAGGGCCTTCGGCTGGTCGCCCGAAGCAACTCCATTCGGGCACTGGCGGATTGCCGTGCGCCGCTACCGGGTTGCCGTGCGCCCCGGCCGGGGCGGCGGAGTCGCGCCGCGGCCGGGTGGCGGTGCTCAGGTCGCCGGGCGGCCGGTCGCCGTCCACGCCGGGGCCGCTTCGATCGGCCGGGCAGGGGTAGGCGCGGGGAACTCGTGGTGCGTTCCACTCGTGACCGGTACAGGGACAATGCGACGGAGGACAGGCGCGAACGGGTGGAGCGGATGGAACGGAACGAGTCGGATGAATCCGGTGAAGCGGGCGGCGCGGGCGGCGCGGGCGGCGCGGGCGGCGCGGGCAGCGCGCGAGGCGCCCGGCGCGCGCACGGCGTGCGAGGCACGAGGCGTGTGGACGGTGCGGCTGGGCCGGCGCGCGGCACCGGAGCCTCCGGTCCGGCCGGCCGGGCCGGTCCGGCCGGCACGTCCCCCGGGGCCGGCGGCATCGGCGGAATCGGCGTGGCCGGTGTGAAGGGCGCGCCGGGGGACGCCGCCGCGCCCGGGGACGCCCGTCCCCGGGGAGGCGGAGGCGCCGGCCTCACCTACAGCGCCGCCGACGAGGAGAAGCGCCGCGGCGTCCGCCGGATGAAGACCACCGCGACCGGTCTGCTGGTCCTCGTCGCCGTGGTCTACGGCCTCGCCGAGTGGGCGCACTCCGCCGGGGCCGGCCCCTGGGCGGGCTATGTGGCGGCGGCCGCGGAGGCCGGCATGGTGGGCGCGCTCGCCGACTGGTTCGCGGTGACGGCCCTCTTCCGCCGCCCGCTGGGCCTGCCCATCCCGCACACCGCGATCATCCCCACCAAGAAGGACGTCCTGGGCCGCAGTCTCGGCGACTTCGTCGGCGAGAACTTCCTCTCCTCCGAGGTCGTACGGACCCGGCTGCGCGCCGTCGGCATCAGCAGCCGCCTCGGCGGCTGGCTCACCGAGCCGGCCAACGCCGAACGGGTCACCGCCGAACTCGCCACCGCCCTGCGCGGCGCGCTGACCGTGCTGCGCGACTCCGACGTGCAGGCCGTGGTCGGCGAGGCGATCACCCGCCGCGCGGAGGCCCGGGAGATCGCGCCGAGCCTGGGTGTCATGCTGGACAAGGTCGTCGCGGACGGCGGCCACCACCGTGTGGTCGACCTGGTGTGCGTACGGGCCCACGACTGGCTGGTGCTGCACAACGAGTCGGTGATGACGGCCGTCGCGGGCGGCGCCCCCAACTGGACCCCGCGCTTCGTGGACCGCAAGGTCGGCGAGCGCGTCTACAAGGAACTGCTGCGCTTCTTCCGCGAGATGCGCGACATGCCCGACCACCCGGCCCGCGGCGCCGTGGACCGTTTCCTCACCGACTTCGCGGCCGATCTGCGCGACGAGCCGGACACCCGCGCCCGCGTCGAACGGTTCAAGAACGAGTTCCTCAACCGGGACGAGGTGCAGGACCTGATCGCCTCCACCTGGAACGCCGTGCGCCGCATGGTCGTCGCCGCCGCCGAGGACGAGAGCAGCGAACTGCGGGTGCGGGCCCGTACCGGGCTGCTGTCCCTGGGCACGCGGATCTCCTCGGACGCGCGGATGCGGGAGAAGGTCGACGGCTGGCTGGAGGACGCGGCGGTGCACGTCGTCACGACCTATCGCGACGAGATCACCTCGCTGATCACGGAGACCATCGCGAGCTGGGACGCCCGGCACACGACGAAGAAGATCGAGGCCCACATCGGCCGCGACCTCCAGTTCATCCGCATCAACGGCACGGTGGTCGGCGCCCTGGCCGGCCTGGTGATCTACACGGTGAGCCGGGCCTTCGGGGCGTAGGGCCGGCGGCCGCCCGAGCGGTCACCGGGCCGTGAGCTGCGGGCGGCGGGTCCTGAGCTGCGGGCGGCGGGCGGCGGGCTGCGGGTGGCGGGCTGCGGGTGGCGCTCCGGCCGGGGCGCGGGGCCGGGATACGGCGCGCCCCGCGCCCCGCTCTCCGCCATCCTCGCCGACGTCCGCCGCTCGCGGCTTGCCCGCGCACTGGTCCTGGTAGCCGATGGGCTCCGATATCCATTTCTTCCAGTCGGATTCGGACATGTTGTACGTGATGCGTTCGCAGAGGTCACGCAACGGGTCCTGGAAGACGTGCCAGCTGCGGACCGTGCCGTCGGCCTCACCGAGGGAGAGAAGATGGCCGTTGTCCCGGCTGAAGGCCACTGCCGCGACGGGGCCGGTGTGGGCGGAGATCCGGGCGGAGACCTGTCTGGCTCCGTGCGGATACATGACGACGGAGCCGTCGCCGCCCGCTGAGGCGAACCAGCGGCCGTCGGGACTGTAGGCGACCGAACGCACGGTGCCGCGATGCACGCCGACCGCGACGAAGGTGTCGGTACCGTTCTCCAGCCGCCAGAGCGTGCCGTCCAGGGATCCGAGGAGCAGCGTGCGACCGTCCGGGCTGAGCACCATGGCCGTGGTTCTGTCCCGCACCTCGAAGGTCCGGACCTTTCCGGCTTTCGCGTCAGCGATGCCCCCTTCGCCGTCGCAGGCATACGCGACGCGCATCCCGTCCCGGCTCACGGCGAGATGCTGCGCCGGGCAGGCGATGTCGATCGAGGCGCCGAGCGTGCCCACGGCGTCGGTGTCGAGGTCCTCGAAGAGGAGCTTCCCCGTGGACGAGCCGACCACGATCTGCCGGCCGTAGGGCATGAACGCCGCGCTGCTGACCGGGTCCGCGGAGGGGCCGAGGGTCACCGCGCGGACCGTGGTTCCGTCCCACACCCGGACCTTGTCAGCACTCGCGATCAGCAGGGACCCGCCGTCCGGGGAGTAGGACAGGCTCCGGACGCCTTGCGGCAGGGGCAGTGTCGCCACGTGCGCGCCGGTTTCCCGGTTCCAGAGGCGCACCCCGTCCCGGCGGCCGACTGCCACGTTCCTGCCGCGGGGATCCACGGCAAGTGCCACCGGGGCGCTTGTGCCGACGGGGGGCGTCCGCGGGAGACCGTTCATCGCGTCCCAGTGGCGCAACGTCGTGTCCTCCCCGAGTGAGATCAGTTCCCTTCCGCTGCGGGGGAACGCGAGGAAGCCGACGGGGCCCGCGTGGCCGGTGAGCGGAAATCCGATCGAGGAGCCTGTGGCTGCGTCCCACTGGCGGATCGTCTTGTCGGCCCCCGCTGTGGCGATGCGGGATCCGCCCGCGCCGAAGGCGACGGCCCGGATGCCGCCCCGGTGGCCGGACATGACCGGGCCCGCTGGTTCTCCGGAGTCCGGGTCCCGGAGTTGCAGTCTGCCGTCGTCGGTGCCGATGGCCAGGCCACGTCCGTCCGGTGCGAAGGCAAGGGTGCTGATCGCGTTGTGCCGATACGGAATGGTGACCTCACCGGTGCCATCCGGTTCGAGATCGCGGACCAGAACCTCGGAGCCCCCCTTGTCGAGCGTGTCAAAGGCCAGCTTCCGGCCGTCGGGGCTGAAGACGACCCGGTCGCCCGCCGCATCCATGGGCTCGCCGACGGGCTTTCCGCTGACGGTGTCCCAGAGCCGCACGCCTCCCCCGGCGACGGCGACGGTCTTGCCGTCGGGGCTGAGCGCCATGGACCCGGTCGTACGGTCATCCCTGGCGAATTCGTTGATTTTTCTTCCGGTCTTCACGTCCCAGAGCACGATGACCGTGCCGTAGGCAGCGGCAAGGCGGTTTCCGTCGCGGGTGAAGGCGAGGGCGAGAATCCGGGAATCCCCGGCTCTCACGGATGCGAGTGCGGGGCCGGAAGGACGGCCGGTGAGAGGACTCCAGAGCACCGGCAGGTGCTTTCCCCCGAAGGCGACCCGCCGTCCGTCGGGGGTCATGGCGGCGGGTCCGCCGACGAGCCCCGGTTCGGGTTCGGTGACGCGCAGCAGGTTGGGGCGGGAATAGGCGGCGCCGAGCGCGGCGGCGTAGACCTCACCCTCTGTCGAGGCTTTTACCGCGAGGGATTGCGCTGCCATCAGCCATTGATAGGCGCTGACGTCGTACCCCGTCTCGGCGTTGGCCAGTTCGGCTTGTGCCCGCCGGACCGCGCTCAGCACCGTGGCGTCGCGGGCGTTTTCATTCGCCTGGTCCTTCGCGGCCGTCGCCAGCCAGAACTGGGCCCCGAAGGACATGGCCAGCATGACGATCATTGCTGTGGCCAGCACGCCTATGAGCGTCAGTACGCGATGTGCTCTGACTTCTTCGTTGTCCAGCTCTCGTTTCGAGCAGCCGTGGACCGGTGCGGCCAGCGTTGCCACCGCGTCGCGGAAACCTCCGTGCCGCAGAGAGAGACGGTCGGCGTCACGGGACCAGGTGAGGTCCTGCCACAACGGTTCCGTTGCGAAGTATCCCGACAGACCGCACGGCAGGGCATCGGTTGCCGTCCAGTCGAAGTCTCCGGTTTTGTCGTCCCATGTGATCGTGCCGTCGGTCAGCGCGATGAGGAAGGTGTCGCTTCCCTTGTTGCGCTGCCAGAATTCGATCTCCCTGCGCACCCACTTCGACTCCGCGGCGGCCGGTGACGCGAGCAGCACGAAGAATCGCGCCTCGGTGAGCGCCCGCTCGATCGAGGGACCGAGGGCGTGGGAGGCGGACAGGTCCGTCTGGTCCCGGAAGACGTTCAGCGCACGTATGCGGTACCACTTCTTGGCCAGGCGGGTGAGGCCGCGCTGAATTGAGGGGGCGAGCCGGGAGTCGGCTGCCCGGCTGTAGGAGACGAAGACGTCGATCCGCTTGCTGTCCCCGCTCCCGATACGTCGTCCCATGTGCTGTCACATCCGCGTGCGGGCGTGAACGTGGACACGCCTGGCCGATTCCCGGCTTCGCCGGTCTCTTCCGCCGGGCAGCGCCGGAGTGACGGCCGCCCCCGGCCCGCCGCGGCGATCCGTGGCTGGGCCCCCGGGCGCCCCCGTGACGGCCTCTTTCATCCGCTCCCCCTCCACTGCCGGGTCCGCCCTCCGGGCGCGGACCACCCGCCCGGACGGGGCCGCCCTCCCGGACGGGGAGAACTTAGCGCTCAGGGGCGGCCGGCCGAAGGCGAACAGAAGGATTCCCGCCCGGTCCCCGGGGCCGGGAAAATCTGTTCTCTGCGCACGGGCCTTCCGGGGGACAATGGGAGATGTCCCCCGTGTGCCACTCGCAGCGGCCCCGTCCTTCCCCAGGAGAACCACCACCGTGCCCCGCAAGCCCCGCAGCAAGCCCGGAGCCGCGAACTCCCGGGGCACCCCGGGCACGGAGAACCCGGGAGCGCCGCCCGGGGACGCCGGCAACACCGCAGTCTCTCCGAGAACGGCATCACGGGGAGCACTGGCCCCGGGGTGGGACGACCCCGCTCTCCGCGCGGACTGCGCGAACTGCTTCGCGCTCTGCTGCGTGGCGCTTCCCTTCGCCGCCTCCGCCGACTTCGCCGCCGGCAAGCCGGCGGGCCGCCCCTGCGCCAACCTCCGCCGGGACGACTTCCGCTGCGGCATCCACACAGAACTCCGCGAGCGAGGCTGGCCGGGCTGCACCGTCTTCGACTGCCACGGCGCCGGACAGAAGGTTTCCCAGATCACCTTCGGCGGCCGCGACTGGCGCCAACACCCCGGCAACGCACGCCGGATGTTCGAGGTCTTCCCGGTGATGCGGCAACTCCACGAACTGCTCCGGTACGTGGCCGAGGCGCTCGCCCTGCCAGTCACCCGCACCCTCCACGGCGACCTCCGCCGGGCCCTGCGCGAACTCGACGACCTCACGCACCGGGATGCCGAGACGCTCCTCGCCACCGACGTGGCGGCCGTCCGGCGCGAGATCAACTCCTTGCTGCTGCGCGCCGGAGACCTGGTACGGGCCCAGGCCCCGGGACACGGCGGCGGCCACCCGCGCAACCACCGCGGAGCGGACCTCGTCGGCGCCCGGCTGCGGAACGCTGACCTGCGCGGCGCGAGCCTGCGCGGCGCCCTGCTCATCGCGGCCGATCTGCGCGGTGCCGATCTGCGTTCGGCGGACGTCATCGGCGCGGACTTCCGGGACGCGGACCTGCGCGGCGCCGACCTGACCGGCGCCGTCTTCCTCACCCAGCCACAGCTCGACGCGGCTCGCGGAGACGCCGGTACCCGGCTGCCCCCGGCCCTGCGGAGGCCACCCCACTGGTGACGGCGCCCGCCGGGTGTCCGGGCCGCCTGGCGAGGGGACACGCGGGGACAAACGATCGGACGGCCTCAAGGGAGTGGCCGAACGCGGCCGGGGCCTTCGGCGCCACCGGCCGACGCCCACCAGGCGATCACCCGGGCGGCCATCGCGTCCGGCCGCGGCCCCACGGGGTCGAGACCGAAGTGGTCCTCCAGCTCGTGCCGCAGGAACTCACCGATCTCCGCCCGGCCGGCGCCGGCACGGAGGCGCCGGAGCAGCGGGGCGAGCAGGCAGTCGTACTCGTCCGGCACCTCGTCGGCGACGCCGATCGGATCCCACTCGTTGAGCAGCTGCCGCAGGCCGTTCCCGGCGGTACCGCTCCGGGGTCTCATCGCTCCAGGATGCCACCGGGGAACCGCCGCCATCACTCGCCCCCGCGGTGATCCGGATGAAACCGCCCGGGCAGGGCTGCTGCCCGGGCGGGCCGTGCCCCGGTCCGACGCATCGGGCGTGGCCCGCACCGCGATTCAGCCACGCAGCGATTCCGTCCTCAGCCGCTT
Source organism: Streptomyces sp. F63 (assembly GCF_018070345.1). Taxonomy (GTDB): domain Bacteria; phylum Actinomycetota; class Actinomycetes; order Streptomycetales; family Streptomycetaceae; genus Streptomyces. The sequence continues at coordinate 450,656 of NZ_JAGPXX010000002.1, read as the reverse complement.
CCCCGGCTGCTGTACGAGACGGAGCCCCACCTCCACCAGCGTCCAGCCCACGTGGAGGCGCAGGCGCAGGCGCAGCGGCAGCGGGGTCCGGAGGCCGGCCAGGACCCCCGGGCCGGAAGCGGCACCGGAACGGAGGCGCGGGCCCGGCGGAGGTTCGGTGAGGGGGAGGAGGGTGCCGGCGTCACGGCGGAGCTCGGTGGCCCGTATCTCGTGGAGCCGTAAATGGATGTCGTAGTGCATGAGGGGGCCTCCGTAGGGGACTGGCAGGTGGCGGACGGGACGCGAGCGCGGGCGCGGGGCGGGGCAGTGCGGGGGCGGGCTGCCCCGGACAGGCGGAGCGGGCATGGCGGGCATGGCGGAGGGCCGCCCGGATGCGGCACGGGCCGGGACGGAGCCGGCGGGGACGCGGAGCGGTTGGTGCCTCAGCCTGCCGCTCCGCCCAGCGATTTGGCCAAGGGTTTTTCGCGGTGACCGGCCCGTCCGGCGTGTCCGGTCTCCGTGCCGGAACCCTGGTCACGGCATGGGGAGTTCCGCCGGACGCGGCCTGCCCCGTGGTCCGGTCTCACGTCGTCATGCGGGCCGGGGGCGGGGCCCCGGCCGACCGCCCCCGGACTCGTCCGGTTTCGCGTAAGCGGTCGGCGGCACGCCCACCGTCGCCGTGAAGTCCCGTACGAGATGGGCCTGATCGCTGTAGCCGAGCTCGGCCGCGAGCCTGGGCCAGTCCACGGCCCTCTCTCCGGTCGCCCGCTCCAGGGCCTCGTGGATGCGGTAGCGCAGGAGGACCCACTTGGGGCCGACGCCCACGTACGCGGTGAACAGCCGCTGCAGCGTACGCACCGAAACCCCCTCCGCCGCGGCGAACTCGGCGACCCGGCGGACGGAGCGGTCCGTACGGATGCGGTGGACGAGGTCCATCGCCAGGTCCGCCCGCGGATCCGGCTCCGGGCCGGCCGCGAGGAGGAAGGCGTCGAGGGCGGCGATGCGTTCGTCCTCCTCGGCCGGCTCCAGGACGGCGGCCGGGGCGCCCGCCGAACCGGGGACGGAGAGCAGCCCGCAACCGCCGGCGGCTCCGGGCGCGGTCCCGGTGCCTGCGGCGGTTCCGGAGGGATCGGGGAAGACCTCCGTGTGCGGCAGCCGCCGTCCCGTCCAGTGCGACACCGGCCGGCCGGGCGCGAACGGCCGGAAGCCGCCCGGCCGGAACTGCACCCCGCACACCCGCCCGGCCCCCGCCAGCTTCCGGGTGAACAACTCCAGCCCGATCCCGGCGAGTTCACCGAATCCGGATCCGGACCCGGCCCCGGGCCCGGGTTCCGTCCCGTTCCCGTACCGCTGAAAGACGAGGTTGACGCTCGGGTGCGGCACGACATGGGTGACGTACGGCTCGTCGAGATCCCAGTCGATCAGCCAGTAGTGCTCCACGTACCGGCGCAGCGGCTCGGCGTACGGCAGGCGGCGCCGGAAGCGTACGCGCGCGAAGAGCTCCGGGGCGTCCACGATGCCCCGGGTATCACGCCTCGGACCCGCCATGCCGGCCTGCCACGGCCCTGATCCTATGGCGCGTTTCTTCAAGCCGGCCCGCGCCGGGCGCCCGTAGCGTCGGGCGCATGACGACGAAAATCAGCGAACTGCTCGAAGCGGCGGCGCGGCAGGCCGTGCCGGTCGTCCGGGACATCGGCGACGGCCGGCTCGGCGCGCCCACGCCCTGCGCCGACTACACCGTGCGCGACCTGCTCAACCACCTCCTCCACGTGGTCATCGGCTTCCAGGCGCTGGCCGCCCGGAAGGAGGCCGACTTCACCACCACCCCCGACCACCTCGCCCGCATTGGCGACGGCTGGCGCGACGCCTTCGCCGAGGAGACCGCGCGCCTGGCCGAGGCGTGGGCGGCGCCGGGCGCGGAAGAGGGCCGGACCGGGGCGATGGACCTCCCGGCGCGCACCGTGGGCCACATGATCCTGCTCGACCTCACCACGCACCCCTGGGATCTGGCCCGGGCCACCGGTCAGGACTTCACCCCGGACCCGGGCTGCGTCCGCGAACTCGCCGCGCCGGTGGCCGAGATGGCGCCGATGGGGCGGCGGTACGGGGCCTTCGGGGAGCCCGCCCCGGTGCCGGACGGCGCGACGGACTTCGAGAAACTGCTGGCCCTGACCGGCCGCGACCCCGGCTGGACCCCGCCCGCCGGGGGCTGACGGGCGGCCGTACGCGGCCGGGCGGCCGCCCGGGGGCCGGAGCCGGGAACGCGGCCGGCGGCACTCGGGCGGGCGGGAACGGACGGCGAAGGCCGCGAACCCGGCGCCGGCCCCGGCCCCGGTCCCCACCGCACCGGGGCCGGCCTTCGCGCACGCGCTGCCCCCGGAGAGGGAACGGAGACACCCGGAATAGCCCGTTCGGGTGTCCGGATGCAACCGCATTCGTCGGCTATGTGTCTGCCAACCCAGAGGGGTGAAAAGGGGCGTTATCCAGCGGTACGGAAGTTCCGTCCGTTCACCGCGGCGCCCGCTCCTCGTGGAGAGAAGGAGACACATGAGGTACCGAAACCACCTGGAGCGCCCGGAGCAGCCGGGACGGCCGGGGCCGGGCGCGGCCGTCGCCGCGCCGGCCCGCGGCCGCCGCGGCGACCGCAGGCGCATCGCCACCCTGCTCGCCGTGACGGCTCTGTGCGCAGCGGCGCTGCTGCCGGGGGCGAGCGGCGCCACGGCGACCGAGGCCGGGCAGGCGACGGAGGCGGCCGGAGCCGCCGGGGCCGCCGACGCCAACCGCCACTGGCCCCACCGGACGGAGCGGATCGCGGCGGCCAGGCTCGGTGACGACCGTCTGATCACGCTGACGGCGGTGCGCTCACGCGTCGACCGCCTGGCCGCCACCGTCCGGCTGGCCATCTACACCAAGGCGCGCGGCCGCTGGATCGAGGAGGATCGGGCGACCGTCGGGGAGCGGAACGGCTGGTTCTGGTACCCGCTGACGGGCGATGGCGCGGTCTGCGAATTCTCCACGTCCAACGCCCAGTTGGAGCCGATCGAGGTCAGCCTGCTGATCACCCCGTCCATCGGCTGCTCACCGGTCCACCGTTTCCATGTGGAGGACGGTGAGCTGATCCCCGACTGAGCGCAGGGAGCAGGGGGCGACAGCAGGACGACGGAAGAGAGCCGGGCGACCTCGGGGAACGACGGGGGACAGGGGGACGGTGAGGCGCCCCGGCTGAACGACGGGGGGCGCGGCGGAGCCGGCCGGCTGACGGCGGCTCCGCTGCGGCCTGCCTCCGCCGTCCCGCCCCGCCGGGACCGGGGCGGCCTCCCGGGGGCCCCGGAGCCTGCCGTCACCGCCGTCACCGCCTGCCGTCACCGCCGTCACCGTCCTGGCGGGCTCCGTCCGCCTTTCGGCGGTGACCGACCGCGGCTGGTGTCGCCGGCATCGCGTGCGGATGTCAACGGGTGGGCGCGCACGGCGCTTTCGGGGCTGTTGGCTCTGTCGTGGAGATGTCGCGGGCGATGGCGAGCTGATCGTGGTTCGGGCTCGGACGCCGGGCCGGTCGCCCTCCTGCGCCACCCCCCTCCTCGGGCGGCGGCATGCTCCGCTGCCAGTGAGGCAGGCGCCTGCCGCGGCGCCCGTGGGGCGGCACGCGGCCGATCGGTGCGCCGCGGTCCCGAGCGCCGTGAGACCCCGGCCCGGGGCGGGACCCGGGAGCGCCGGGCGGCCGCCCGTGGCGGAGGCGGTCAACGGCGGGCAACGCCGCACGTATTGACGAACTCCCCGAAGCTTCTATCATCCTGACTGTCCGAAGTCACGACCAGTGTTCGAAATCACGAACGCGCCAGTTTCGGGGTCCGTGCTGCGCGTACCGCCCGGGCCGAGTGCGACCGCACAGCACCATCTGTTCCGGTAAGGCCACCCACGCGCGTCACCGTGCCGGAGTCGCAAGATCGCACCCGGTGTCCGTGTGGCGGGCCCCAACCGCCGCCTGGAGTCCGGTATGCCCGTATCCGCTGTCCGCGCAGCCCGCCGTCCCGGCGGCGGGCCGGCCACCCCCCTCCGGGCGCGGCGTGGCCCCGGGCCGGTCGCCCCGGTCCCGGCAGCCGCCGACGGCGAGTACGCCCGGAACGGGTCCCCGCTCCACCCACCAGTTCCCTCACTCCCACAGGAGCCCTCCGTGCACGGAGAACGGCACACCTCGCCGCGTCCGAGCGCCGGCGGGGCCGCGGGCGCCGCTGTGCCCGCGACCGCCCCCGCCCGCTCCGGCCACCGGACCGCCGGCGTGTTCCCCGGCTCCACCGTCCGTTCGGCGCGCGGCGCCTGACGGACGCACCCCCGCGGCGCGGCCCGCCCACGCTCTCCCGGGCCCACCCCCCTCCGCCATGTAAGGAGACGTCACCCATGTCCTGGCTCCAGCTTCCGTTGAGCCGAAGAGGTTTGCTCACCACCGCCACGGGTCTGGCGGTGGCGTCGGCCACCCCCGGCGCGCAAGCCGTGTCCCCGGCCCCCGCCGTCCCCACCGCGCAGGAGTCGGCGGGACCCCTCGCCGCCTTCACCAACCCCGTTCTCTGGCAGGACTTCGCGGACATCGACATCATCCGCGTCGGGGACACCTACTACTACTCGGCCTCCTCGATGCACTACTCGCCGGGCGCCCCGATCCTCCGCTCGTACGACCTGGTCAACTGGGAGTTCGCCGGGCACTCCCTGCCCTCGCTGGACTTCGGGGCCAAGTACGACCTGAACGGCGGCCGGGGCTACGTCCGCGGGGTCTGGGCCTCCTCCCTGGCCTACCGCCGCAGCAACAGCACCTTCTACTGGCTCGGGCAGATCGACTTCGCGCGGACGTACCTCTACACCGCCCGCTCCGTGGAGGGCCCCTGGAGCCGGCACGCGGAACTCCCGCAGGTCTACTACGACGCGGGCCTGCTCGTCGACGACGACAGCCTGTACGTGGCCCACGGCAACACCACCATCAGCGTCGCGCAGTTGTCCGCCGACGGGCGCAGCCAGATACGCAACCAGCAGGTCTTCTCCACGCCGTCGAGCATCGGGACACTGGAGGGCGCCCGCTTCTACAAGATCAACGGCCGGTACTACATCTTCCTGACCCGCCCGGCCAACGGCCAGTACATCCTGCAGTCGACGAGCGGGCCCTTCGGCCCCTACACCCTGCGCCAGGTCCTCCTCGACCTCCGCGGGCCGGTGCCCGGGGGCGGAGTGCCCCACCAGGGCGGCCTGGTGCAGACACAGAACGGCGCCTGGTTCTACATGGCCTTCGTGGACGCCTATCCGGGCGGCCGCGTCCCCGTTCTGGCGCCGGTCTCCTGGACCGGGGACGGCTGGCCGCAGATCCAGCTGGCGGGCGGCGCCTGGGGCACCTCCTACGACAGCCCGCTGCCCGCCCGCCCGGTCACCCCCATGACCGGTGCCGACACCTTCGACGGCGCCGGCCTCAAGCCGCAGTGGGAGTGGAACCACAACCCGGACAACAGCAGATGGTCCGCCGGCGGCGGCCTCACCCTGCGCACCGCCACCGTCACGAACGACCTCTACTGGGCCCGCAACACCCTCACCCACCGCATTCAGGGCCCTACCTCCACCGCGACGATCGAACTCGACTTCGCGGGGATGCGGGACGGCGACCGGGCCGGGCTCGCACTGCTGCGCGACTCCTCGGCGTGGATCGGCGTCCGGCGGGACGGCGGCACGGCGCGCGTGGTGATGGTGAACGGGCTGACCATGGACACCAACTGGAACACCACCGGCACCGGCAGCGAAGCGGCGGGCACCACGATCTCCGGCACCCGGGTCTGGCTGCGGGCCCAGGCCGACATCCGGCCCGGCGCGCCCCGCCCGGGCACCTTCTCCTACAGCACCGACGGCACCACCTTCACCCGTCTGGGACCCGCGTTCACCATGGGCAACGACTGGCGGTTCTTCATGGGATACCGCTACGCGATCTTCAACTACGCCACCCGGGCGCTCGGCGGCTCGGTGCGCGTGCCCCGGTTCGACCTCACCACTCCCTGACCGGCAGGCACCCGGACGACCCCCACGCCGGTGCCCGCACCGGGCACCGGCTCACCCCCCCCACAGCGGCGAGCCGGCGGCGGGATCCTCCCGTCCCGCCGTCCCGGCGGCGCCCCATTCCCGAAGGAGCGACAGATGACATTACGACTCGGCCGGCGCCGGTTCCCGGCCCTGGCCCTGCTGGCGGCCGCGGCCCTCATGCTGCCCCAGGCCGCGACCGCCGCCCCGGCGACGGCACAGGCCGACACACTCGGCGCCCAGGCGGCCCTGTCCGGGCGGTACTTCGGTACCGCCGTGGCCGCCGGCCGGCTGGGCGACTCCACGTACGCGGGGATCGTCGACCGGGAATTCTCCAGCGTCACCGCGGAGAACGAGATGAAGTGGGACACCGTTGAACGGTCCCGTGGTTCGTTCAACTTCGGCCCCGGCGACCAGATCGCGAACCGCGCCCTGGCCCGCGGGCAGCAGGTCCGCGGCCACACCCTGGTCTGGCACTCCCAGCTGCCCGGCTGGGTCGGCTCCATCCGTGACGCGAACACCCTGCGCAGCGTCATGAACAACCACATCACCACGGTGATGAACCACTACCGGGGCAAGATCCACTCCTGGGACGTGGTGAACGAGGCGTTCGCCGACGGAGGCAGCGGCGGGCTCCGCAGCTCCGTCTTCCGGGACGTGCTGGGCGACGGCTTCCTGGAAGAGGCGTTCCGCACCGCCCGGCAGGCCGACCCGAACGCCAAGCTCTGCTACAACGACTACAACATCGAGAACTGGACCGACGCCAAGACCCAGGGCGTCTACCGCATGGTGCGCGACTTCAAGGCCCGGGGCGTGCCCATCGACTGCGTCGGCCTCCAGGCGCACTTCGGGGCGGGCGGCCCGCCGGCCAACTTCCAGACCACCATCTCCAGCTTCGCCGCGCTCGGCGTGGACGTGCAGATCACGGAACTCGACATCGCGCAGGCCTCCCAGACCGCGTACGCGAACGCCGTGCGCGCGTGCATGAACGTCGCCCGCTGCACCGGCATCACCGTCTGGGGCGTCCGGGACAGCGACTCCTGGCGTACCGGCCAGAATCCGCTGCTCTTCGACAACGCGGGCAACAAGAAACCCGCTTACCACTCGGTGATGTCCGTACTGGGCGGCGCGTAGCCCCCGCGGCCGGGACCGTCACGCCCTTCCGGGGGTGGGGCGTGACGGCCCGGTGCCCGCCGGCCGCCACGGACCGGGCGGTCCCGCGCCGGTGGCGGGGAACCCGCGGTCCGCCGGGTGCCGGCCGAGCGGGTGATCACGGCCGCGTGGTGCCTCCGGCCGTGGGCGCCGACGCTGCCCGGGAGACCCCGCTCACCGCTCCGCCGTCCCGGAACCGGACGGGTCGCCGTAGAAGATGCCGCGGCCGCAGCCGCTCGGGTACACCCGGCCGTAGCGGTCCGGATCCCCGGTGAGCGATACGGGCGGGCCACCGAACCGGTACAGGTCGTCATTGATGCGCGTCCAGCTCCGGCCGGCGTCGGAGAACGCGGAGAACGCCGTCGGATCGACCCGGCCGGCAGCCAGGATCGCGTTGGCCGGTAATCCGACCGAGACGGCCTGCCCGGCCCCAGGGCGTGCGGAAGAATGCGGGCCATGACCTCCCGTCAACGCATCGTCAGGACCCCGCTCTTACCGCCGTCCCTCACCGCTCTCACCGCTGCCGCAGTCCTCCTCACCGGCTGCGGGACGGAACGCCCGGCGGGCGAGGACGGCGGTTCCCCCACGGCGGCCGGCGCGCCCGCCACCGCCGGATCACCCGGATCACCCGGATCACCCGGGTCGGCCGGAGCCTCCGTGCCGCCCAGGGCCGAACTCGAGGAGCGGGCGCGATGGATGGGCTCGGCGATCGAGCTGATCTACGTGGCCGAGGTGCCGGGCTTCGAGCGCGCGCAGCAGTCGGTCGGCGTCTACGGCGGCGACGGCTTCTCGGCGATGTACGTCGCCGCGCCGGGCGGCGGCACGGTCCAGCTGTCGGTGGACCGGGGAACGCTCGACGAGGAGAACTGCGAGCGGACTCCGCTCGCCTCCGGTGGCGGCGGCGGAGACGGCGGGAAGGTGGTGTGCGAGCGGGACGGCGACGCCTGGTACCGCACCTCGGGCGACGCACACGAGTACGCCCGCCCGGAGGACGGCCACGTGGTGCGGCTCACCGCCGACCGGGAGAGCGCCGACCGCAGGGTCCTGCGCAGCGCGGCCGGGGACGTACACCCGGCGGACGACGCGGAACTGCACGCCCTCCTCCCGCCGCTCCCGGACGCGGGGAACGGCACGGGAGGCGAGGGAGCGGGCGGCGCGGGCGGCGGCGGACAGCAGCCGGAGCGAGGAGACCTCCCGCCGGAGGGCGACGGCGCCCCGAACAACAACGTGGACGTGGGCGGCTGACGCCGAGACATCGCGCTGCGGACCGCCCGGCCGCCGCCGCACCGCCTACGCAGCCGGATGCGCGCCGGAGGCCGGAGCCGGTTGGAATCCCGGGCCCTCGTCCCGGGCCGTCGCCCGCCCGTCCGCCCGCCCCTCCGCCCGTTCCGGGCAGGGCAGCCCCGGCGCGGCGCGATTGGGTGAGCAGGCCACGACGGCCAGGGACAGAAAGGCGGGCGCCCCGAGGTAGTAGCCGAGGGAGACATCACCGCCCCGCAGCAGCGTGCCAGTCAGCCGGCCGACCAGTCCGCGCAGATGGGCGGCGCCACCGCCGGCCGGGGGCTCGAAACGCGGCGCGTATTCCTCCAGCCGTGCCCCGAGCCAGGCCGCGGCGCTCTCCGCCCCGTCCCAGGAACCGGCCACCAGCCGGGCCGGCTTGAGCAGCCAGAGCGCCACCTCGATGGGCGGCAGCGGCGACCGCAGGAACTCCTCCGTCAACGTGCGGTGCAGGGCCACCCGCTGAGCGCTCGCGTCGGGATCGGCGCCGGGCCACGGCTCCACGGGCAGTCGCCGCCGGGACTCCTTGTCGAATTCGGCTTTCTCGCCGACCCACAGATATCCGTGAAAGTGCACGGCGGTTCGCTTTCCGGAGGGGTCTCCCACCGGCCTCCGCCGCGCCCGCCCCGCCGCACCGACGCCGCCGTGGGAACGGGCCCCATGGGGATCCAACGACGACGGCCGGAATGGGCGTGACGGGCGCGGGCAGCGAAGAACGGCAAGGGGACCGTGCGGGATCAGGATCTGCTACGCGGAGAGCCCGAAGCGCCCCGGCTCGATACCGGCCGCCAGGAGCTCGTCCGTGGTGAACCGCAGCGGCTCGGCCTCCGGCCGCTTGCTGTCACCGAGGGCCCACACGTTCTCACCGACCTTGGCGAGCGTCACACAGGACTCGCCGTCCGGATGGGTATTGCCGCCACAGGCCTTCGAGAAGACCGCACCGGTGAGGGGGAGGTCGTACAACTCGGGAGTCGTGGTCGTCGCGTTCTCGGGCATGAAGAACCTTTCGCCGCTCGATGTGGGGAAGAGGGGAAACTCGACGTTTCCGCTCTCCTGGGTGCGCCGTGCGCGCTCCGTGTGTTCCATGGTGCGGAAAGGTGCGAGGTACTTCTAGCCGGTTTCCTCTTCTCTCAAAAAAATGTCCCGGCATTCCGTGAGCAGAGACGTCATCTCCCGCCCCCGCAGGGCGATGTTCGCGAAATCTTCGAACTTCCGGACGTATAGTTCGACGTCCTGCGCATCGGTGACGGTGAGTTCCGCGTGAACGGTCTCGACGGTGACCAGCCGATCGTCGCGAATGACGAAGGCGTGATTGGCGATGTCCGTCTGCCGCGCGTCCTGGGGAACCACGCGGATATCGACATGGGGGAGCCGCGATGCCGACAGAATCCGGTCCATCTGCGCGGCCATCATCCGTGGTGGAAGGAGGCGCCAGCGGAGCACCGGCTCCGTGATGACGAACCGCAGAGTTTTTCCCTCTCCGTAAAGGACGTGCTGACGCATGAGCCGGCCGTTGATCGTCCGCGCGAGCACGCCCTCGCTCAGCTCGTGGCGGAGCAGGACCGCGCGCATGTACTCGGGTGTCTGGAGCAGCCCCGGCACGAGGGCGGGCTGAAAGAGCCGCAGCGTGGTCATCTGGGCTTCGAGGGCCTGCGTCTCCCGCTGGCCCTTGTCGGCTCCGATCCGTTTGAGGTGCCGCCAGGCGGTGGCTTCGGTGGCGGCGGCGCGGGCCGCGTCCACGTACTCGCGCCGTATCTCGTCGGACACTCCCAGAGCGCTGAGAATGCGCTCCACGCCGGTGACGCTCGGCGCCAGCCTGCCGTTCTCGATCTTCGACAGCTTGGAGGCGGACATGACGGCGCTGCGGGCCACGGATTTGGCCTCCCGGCCGGAGGCTTTCCGCAAGGCCCGCAGCGCCGTGCCCAGTTGTGCCTTGTTCACGATCGGTGCCTGGACCACCAGTCCGGGAAGGGTTCGGCATGAGCGAGGGCCGTCTCCCGGTACCGGATGAACTCCGGCGCACGGTCTTCCGGGACGACCTCCGGCCCGAGGAACGTACCCGCCTCGTCGTAGTGCATGACGGCGGCCGTACGGGAGTCGAAGAACCAGAAGTCCGGGACACCCTCCAAAGGATTCTCCCGTTCCGTGGTGTCGAGGATGAAGAACTCCTCGCCGGCCGTCATGTTCTTGGTGTAGCCCCAGCCCAGTTCGTAACGGAGATAATCCGTCAGGGGGCGGCTGAGGACGTGGACCCGGTAGACCCGCTTTCCGGCACCGGTGTGACGCCGCACCTCGGACAGCCATTCCTCGTTGTAGTCCGGTGGCTGTGCCTCACCGGCGAGGAAGGCCCTGAGGTTTCTCTCAGCGCGGGGGATGTTGTAGGTGGCCAGGGTTTCGAGACGGAACGCCTCTTTCCGGAACCCGTCGAAGAGTTCCCCGAAATCACTGGATGAGCTTGTCACGGACAGCCCTCCGGATGAGGTCCATGGGAATCTCCACCAGCGTCTCGTGCGCCGGAATCTCCAGACCGTGACCGGTCGGGGTCTCGCCTTGGACGAGAAGCGTGTCACGATCCGTGGCGTAGAGCGTGGGACAGTCTTTCAATTCGCACGTACTGACGAGCTTGGTGACCTGCATGGCCACGAGCAACCCCCCATTCCCGGGACGACTCCGCGCCCCGGTCGATATTCCCGAGGCCGATGCTCCGCAGTCAAGCCGGACGGCTTGCGGGAACGGGAAACCGCGCTCGGGCGTCGGGGGCGGCATTTCTGCCGCAGCCGCCCGCCGCCCGCGCCCTGCGGAGGAGGCTGCCCACGCCTCCTCGCACCGCGGTGGAAAACGGGGTGCTGGGCCGCCGGTCCGACGCCTACCGGGCCGGGCATGCGTGTCGTCTTCACCAAGGGCCCCGGTACGAGCTACGACATCGCGGTGCACCGCGAGACCGGCGCGGCGCCGGCCCTGCGCAACGGTCCCGGCGGACATCCGTACCTGCCGCACGACCTCGTGCACTTCCTGGCCGAGGCGGAGGCGGGCATCGAGCTCGGGGTGTACGGGCGGCCGGCCGCCGGTGACAACGGCCTGTTCTGGCCCGCGGACCCCGCCGAGCGGAACAAGGCGGCACGCCGCCGCAAGACGAAGCCGGCGAAGTCCTCCCCGCGGGCGCGAGCCGACATGGAGCGCTCGGAGGAACTGGCCGGTATCGCCGTACCGGTCTGGGAGGTACGCCGCGGCGGCCACGCCAAGGCTCTCCCGGCCTACGTACGGGCCGAGGAGATCCCCCCGGTCGTCGACCGCATCGTGACCCGCCTCGACGAGTACGCGGACCGCCGGCATGCCCTGCCGGTGGGCGGCATCCTCCAACTCACCTGGTAAGCCAGGACCTCTCGGCCGTGAGGGCCGCCATCACGTGGTCCTCACTGGATCGGTTCACATCGTTCCGTGGCGCACCGCGGAGACGAAGGCGGCCCACTCTCCGCGGGGCACGGCGAGCACGGGCCCGGCCGTGTTCTTGGAGTCGCGCACCAGCATGGACGCGGGCATGGTGGCGACCTCCACGCACTCGCCCCCGGAACCGTTGCTGTAGCTGCTCTTGTGCCACTGGACGCCCGTCGGTACGGGGTGAGGCATGACGCTCAAGGTCCCCGCGCCGCTGGATCCGGCTGGCGGCTGAGGGGACGACGGGCCTCCAGAAAGCCTTGTGGGCCTGCCAGGGCTGGAGGGCTCAGCCGAGATTGCCATGACGCAACTCCTTCGTGAACGCGCTCCATGCCGACGGTCCGAACCACAGCCCCTGCCGACCGGGCGACTTGGAATCACGGACCGCTGTGCCGCGCCTGAGCAGGGCGGCTTCAACACATTCCGTGGGGCCCGCGCTGCTGTACGACGACTTGAACCAAGCGTTATCAGGTATGGCGGGCTGACGTCCTGCGCGCATCACATCTCCCTGCGGGCTTCGTCGATCAAGGCCGACGACGCGGCCATGTCCAATGCTTGTGCGCGCAGGTAGTCGAAGGCAAGCCGGTAGTGGTCCAGCTCCTCGTCCTTCTCCATGAACAGGGAGCCCACATGGGTCTCCACGTAGACGACGTCCAGGGACGGTTCCGGTCCGCCCAGGATGACGAAGCTGCCCTTGGCGGCGGAGTGCGCGCCCCTGGCGAACGGCAGCACCTGGAGGGTGATGCCGGGAGCTTCATTGGCTTCCAGTAGCCGTGTGAGCTGTGCGCGCATGGTCTCCCGGGAACCGACCACGCGACGCAGGACCGACTCGTCCAGCACGATCCACAGGTGCGGTGGATGCGGTCTGCTCAGAATGGCCTGCCGTTTGATACGGAGGTTGACGAGCTGCTCGATCTCCTCCGGAGGCCGTCGCATCTCCGAGGCGTGCTGTACGGCCTCGGCGTAATTCCGGGTCTGGAGCAGCCCGGGAACGTAGACACAGGCGAAGTGGTCCTCGCGTACCGCCTCGTCTTCGAGCGTCAGGAGAAGACTGGCGCTTTCCGGAAGGTAGTTGGCGAAGGAGTGCCACCAGTTCTGCTGCTTCGCTTCCTTGGCCAGTGCGACGACTGCTTGCCGCTCCGCGTCACTGGCGCCGTATTCCCGGCACAGCGCCTCCACCACAAGCCACTTGACCGGACCCTGCTGGGTCTCGTAGCGGCTGATGGTCGCCTTGGACACCCCGACCAGTCGGCCTGCCTCCTCCAGCGTCATGCCGTTGCGTGCCCGCAGCTTTCGCATCATGGCGCCGAGCTGACGGCGGCGTGTGGTGGCTTTGGCTGCCAACGGTTGTCTCCCGGGGAGCTTGGCTGCTTCATCGCTCGTGGACGCTGAGCAGGCTATGGGGCCCGGCGACCGGCATCCACCGCGTTCACTCGTGCGGGTGGGAAGTTCGTGAGAAGTTACATGAAGAGAGTTCTCACTGTCATTCTCTTTGCGTCAGCACGGGGACGTGACCCAGGGCGATGTGTCGGTTGACAGCCGCAGCGCCCGGGAGGGAGAGGCATGCTGGAACTCGGGGCCGCGGAGACCCGCACCCGGTCTGTCATCGTGTTTGCGGCTGAGGCGACTCAGCTGCAAAGACTGCGATCACTGGTCAAAGAACAGCTTGCGCAGTGGGATCTGCCAGCGCTGGCTGAGGAAGTTCAGCTGACTGTCACCGAGCTGGTCGCCAACGTCATCAAACATGTCGGAGCAGGATCGGTGGCGACGCTCATCCTTGAGCAGCTCCCCGACCGGGTACGCGTCGAGGTGCACGACGAGAGTCGCGAACTGCCAGTGCTGAGGGACGCCGACTGCGACAGCGAGTGCGGCCGCGGACTGCATCTGATCGCCGCGATGGCGTCCGACTGTGCCGCGGCGCTCACTTCTGCCGGCAAGGTGGTCTGGTGCGAGTTCGTACTCGTGCCCGCGTACGACCGCAGCCGGGTTGACCGCGCCACGGCAGCGTTGCAGAGCTACTGCGACGCTGCCGGCGTCCGTGTCTCCTTCTCCTCCCCGCCGCGCAGTCTGCCGCTGATGGAGGAACTCACCTTCGCCCTCATGTCGGATCTCCTGCACTGCTGCGCAGCACGAGGCGGCGATAGAGTGAGCATCGTCGAGCGTCTGGCGTCCTCCTGGACCGGAGCGGACGAGACGGGCGGGCCGTCGGGGAAGCACGGGCACACTGAAGTCCGAGACGGGCCGGCGGCTCATGAGGCCGGTGTGGCGTATCTCGTCACCACACAAGGAACTGATACCTAATCAGTGCGCCTCGGTGCCCGGCGTCGTGCCGATGGGTCCGCAGATCTGCAGCCGCAGACGGCTTGTGGCGTCCTTGTGCTCGGGCCACTGTCGACTGTGCACCGCACCTGTCCTTCAACAGGAGCGTCAGCCTTTGATGTTGGGAAACGATTCCTTGAGAATGTTGATCAAGTCTTGGGCCGATTTGGCGTCCAGCTGAATGCTCTGGCTGGTCTTCCCCTGGATCTTCCGCTCAGGAGATCCGTAGGTATCCAACTGCAGGATGCGCTGCCCCTCTATGGTGAACACCCGGTAGCCGCAGCTCACAGGCCCGTGCACGCTCTGGGCGTCAGAGGGCCGTGACTCGAATTCGTTGATCAAAGCCATGGGGCACATGTTTCCACGATGAGCGCGGCGAAGCACTGCCGTGAGGCATCCTGCTCAACTTGAACCCTGGCCTCCGTGGTCGTCGGTGCCGGGCCTCATGAGACGGCCACCGCGGAGTAGGACCAGACGTCGGCGGGCAGGGGGTGCCGGAGTTTCCAGACGACGCCCATGGGCTTGCTTCCCCGGTGTTCGACGTACTCGGCGGGGCCCAGCAGCATCCAGGGCTGAGGTCCGTTGATGTCCGTCTTCTTGTAGCGGCGGACGAACAGCAGCACCTGGGAGCCCTGCCGCTGGTGGTTCTGATAGCGGAGGCCCGTGGGGGAGGTTTCGGAGGTCGTGTTCTGCGACTCCCAGTGGAACAGGGACTCGCTCATGGCGTAGTCCTTGTACCGGGTCTGCGGGGAGAAATCCTTCTCGTCCTTTTCCAGGGTGATCAGAAGGGCGTCGGTCCGGATGTTCTCGCACCACCGCACGCCTTCCCGGAAGTGCCCCGGCATGGTGCCGCCGATGAAGGACTGGCCCAGCGCGGGCAGTATCTCCTCGCGGCTGTACGAGGAGTGGACGCTCAACGGCAACCCCGCCTGCTCGCTCAGGAGGGGAATGGGCACATGGTCAGCCTGATCGAGAGCGTGGGCCAGAACCTCCCGCACTTCGCTGCGGAAGGCGCGCTGAGGCTTGAGGGAGTCGAAGCCCGCCTGGTAGGTGTCATGTCCGCCGAGGGGCCAGATCGAGAAGTAGAGCATGCGGGCATACGCCTGGGTCTGCTCTTCCAGTTGGTCGTAGGGAAGTGCGTCGTCCTCCAGTAGGGCGGAGTAGGCCCGGGAGCGGATCGGGTCGTCGACATGCAAGAAGGCCGGTACGCGCTTCAGGAGGGCTGCTTCGCCGTCGGGGGGTGGGTCAGTCAGCAGGTGTGCTCGGCGGAGCAGCCCGGTCCAGGAGTTGCTGCTCCCCTTGTAGAGCTGCTTGATGTCCCGGCCGCTCTCCGCGAGATAGTCACGGAGTTGTGGTCTGGCGTAGTCCGCAACCTCGCGCGCGAGTTGTGTGACGTTGACTCCCAACTGGCTGCTGATGTTCTGGATGATCTCCTTCTTGGCCTTGCGTTCAAGGACGATCTGGCAGCCGGAGGGGAGCTGCGGGAAATCGTGCTCAATGTGGTCGAGTAGCCGGTTTCGGGTGAGATTGGTCAGTGCGCGGAACTGGTTCTCGAAGCGGTACTCCTTGCGGTGCTGGCCGATGAAGTCGAGAACGGTCAGCACGGCCTTCCCCTCACTCCGGCGTAGCCCTCGGCCGAGTTGCTGGAGGAACAGTGTGGCGCTCGAGGTCGGACGCAGGAGAAGCAGAGTGTCGACATCCGGGACGTCGAGTCCTTCGTTGAAGAGGTCGACGGAGAAGATGACCTGGAGCTCTCCGGACCTGAGGTCGTCCAGGGCCGCCTTCCGCTGATCTGCGGGTGTCTCCGCGGACAGGGCGACTGCACGCAGGCCCTGTCCGCGGAATGTTTCCGCCATGAAGTGGGCGTGGGCCACGGACACGCAGAAGCCGAGAGCCCGCATGGTGTGAGGTTCCGCGATCTTGTCCCTGACCGCCTTGAGAACCAGCCGGGCGCGTGCGGTGCTGCCGGTGAGGACACGGTCCAGGGCCGCCGGGTCGTAGGAGCCGCGCTTCCAGGCCACGGCGCGGAGGTCCGTGCTGTCTGTGATGCCGAAGTAGTGGAAGGGGCTGAGGAGATCGTTCTCCAGCGCCTCCCACAAGCGCATCTCGGCAGCGATGCGGCCGTCGAAGAATTCGTCCTGGATGTTACGGCCGTCCATGCGCTCGGGGGTCGCCGTTAGTCCGAGCAGTTCCATGGGCCGGAAGTGGTCGAGGATCTTTCGGTAGGTCGGCGAAGTGCCGTGGTGAAACTCGTCGATGACCACCACATCGAAATGGCCGGGTGGCAGCCGTTCGAGGGAGCGGGCGTTGAGCGACTGCACGCTGGCGAAGACGTGTTCCCACTTCTCCGGGATCTCTCCGCTGTGCAGGGACTCGCCGAAGTTGGCGTCGACGAGCACATCCTGGTAGGTGCGGAGCGACTGCTGCAGGATCTCCCTGCGATGCGCTACGAACAGCAGTCGCAGGTCTCTGCCGTGCTTCAGCCGCAGATGCTTGTAGTCCAGAGCGGCCATCACCGTCTTACCGGTGCCGGTGGCCGCCACCAGGAGATTGCGGTGCCGGTCGTGGATCTCGCGCTCGACCTCCAGGCGCTCCAGCATGTCCCGCTGGTGGGGGTACGGGCGCACCTCAAGGCCAGAAAGAGTGATCCGACCGCGTGGAGTGGCGCTCGTACTGCCGCCTGCTTGCTGCAAGGCGGTATCCAGCCGGTCGCTGTCCTCGTCCGGGTCGTAGTGCTCGAAGGACGTCTCGTTCCAGTACGAGTCGAAGGTGGCCTCGAACTTCTGGAGCACGGCTGGGGTGGCGACGGACGAGAGCCGTACGTTCCACTCCAGGCCATCGAGGAGAGCTGCCCTGGAGAGGTTGGAGCTGCCCACATAGGCGGTGTCGTAGCCGCTGTTGCGGCGGAACAGCCACGCCTTGGCGTGCAGGCGGGTCGAGCGCAGCTCGTAGTTGACCTTGACCTCGGCGCCGAAATCCCGCACCAGCCGGTCGAGGGCACGGCGCTCGGTCGCGCCGAGGTAGGTCGTAGTGATCACGCGTATCGGGACCCCCCGGCGCCGTGCGGCCTGAAGTGACTCTTCGAGGACGCGGAGGCCGTGCCACTTCACGAAGGCGCACAGCAGGTCCACGCGGTCCGCGGTGGCGAGCTCGGCCCGCAACTCGAAGCCGACACTCGGGTCCTCCGGGGCATTGGTGATCAGGGCCGTTTCGGATAGGGGCGTGGCCGGGCGGAGTGCGTAGGCGTCGGACGACTCTTTCTCGGAGAGTGCCAGGAGTTGACGGGGCCCGTCGGCGACAAGCTGCACCCACTCCTGGGCGCCTTCGATCGTGTTGAGGGATTTCAGGACGTGATTGGCCGCCGCCACCTGCTCGGCTGGGGTGAGCCCTTGAAGAATCCGCCTGACCGTCTCTCCGATGTGCCGGGAGAGGACGTGCGGGGACGAGGCTTCACCGACCGTGCCCGCCACCGGTTGCCAGCCCTGCGAGGCCAGCTCGCCGATGCGCCGTTCCAGCCGGGTGGTGATGAGCTTCTCGTAGAGCCCGGCGATGGGCGGGATGTCGTGAGCTGCCTGGTCGGTCACGTCTCTCCCCGTGTCGCGAAGTCCGGCCACCGTTCTAGCATCAGCCGCCGACAGAGCGCAGGGTCTTGATCAGCCCGAGCTCAGGAGGTGCCGGGGAAGCTGATCGTGGTCATGGGTGAGAACGACGATCCGGGGCCGAATGCGGGCCGGCTGGCCTGCCCCGGGGTGTGCACGAGAGACCGTGGCGCGGACCAAGGTAGAGAGCCTTTCCATGCCGGTCTTGCACGCTTCCGGCTCGACCTCGAACCAGATCACCTTGCCTGCGGGGACGCGCCGGGTGCCCCAGGCCGCGGACAAGGACTCCACCAAGACGAGCCCCCGTCCGTGTTCTCCCTCCGACCCGTCGGAGTTCACCACCGGCCGGCCCGGACCGTCATCGGTCACTTCGACGCGTACACGCCGCCCCGTCCAGCGGACGGCAACGGCACAGGTGGCCTCCGTGTGCACCACCGCATTGGTGATGACCTCGCTCGACATCAGCTCGACGTCGCGCAGGGTCTCCTCGGACAGTGGGACGCGCCACCTGTGGAGGACGGTCACGAGGCGCCGCCGAGCCGCGGAGACAGCGTCACGTTGGGGCGCTACGCGGAACCCGTAGGGCATGGGGAGCGGTGTGGGGCGGTGCATGGCGAAGTTCCTTTCAGCAGCGGTTCTGGGCTCGTCCGCAAAAGGGGTGAGACATCAAGAAGATCGCTTGAAAGCAGCCGGAACCAGGGCAGGATTGGGGCGCCTGTGACGCATCGGTGTGGCATTCCCATGGCTGAACAGGCCCGTTGCGCAGAGTCGGTTGGGGGAGTGAGCGGGCATGGCGGCCAAGAGGCGGCGTCTCGCCGAGCGACGCGAAACTCGTGGGCTGACACAGGAAGCTCTCGCCCACCTGCTCCGAGTGGATCGATCAACCGTCTTCCGCTGGGAAAGCGGGAAGTGTGATCCACAACCATGGATAAGGCCTCGGCTGGGTCGCGCTCTCGGTCTGACGGCCATGGAACTGCAGCGGCTTCTGACGGCGCCGACCAACGCGTTCGACGCCGCCGGTCCCGTTGACGAGGACGCAGAGCGATGTGCGCACGCCATGAGGCATCCCGACCGCGTGGACCTCGGCACCTGCGCTGTCTTGCGTGCGGACTGCGAGGACCTGGCTGATCGGTACGATCGGTTTCCGTCGGCCGGACTCATCGCGGAAGCCGGGCAGCAGCTCGGGCGCGTGACGCTTCTCGCCGAGGAAGCGCGGCGTGGCAGAGTCCGACGCGAACTACGCAGTCTCCAGGCTGATTTCGCCGCGCTTATGGGGCAGCTCGTGTGGGACGCCTCTCAGCGGCGGGATCACCAGACGGCCAGGTCCTTCTACGGCCAGAGCGCGGCAGTTGCTCGCTTGCTGCGAGACCCCGTTCTCGAAGGTCTGGCCCTGCTCCGAACTGCCCACGTTGCTCTCTACGGTTCTGGCGAGGGCAGATCGGAGTTCAACTGACTCATCGCGTCGCTGAGTTAGCCGAGCGGGTCAGCCACGCCCTGACCGGGCTGGCCCGGCTTCACGCGGCGGAAGGACTGGCCATGCTCGGGCAGGCTGCGCAGTGTCAACGAGAGCTGGCTCTCACCGAGGCCCAGCTGAGCCGGGTGGACGACTGTGACCCGTGCGCGGAGCTGGTGTCCGCCGCCCAATTCAGCCGTCTCGCCGGCTCTTGCTACCTATCTCTTGGCCAATACCGTCGTGCGGAGCAGCAGCTCACGGAGACAGCTGAGGCTCTGCGGGATGGCAGAAAGTCGCGCTCGATCGTGCTGGGAAACCTTACGCTCGCCCTCATCCGGCAAGGCGAGGTCAGCGCGGCGACCGCCACGCTCGGCACAGCGATCGAGGAACTGGAACGAACCCGGGGCGGGGGTGGGCTCAACATCGTTTTCGGAGCCGTCCGCGAACTGCGACCGTGGCACCGGAAGCCAGAGGTTCAGGAGGTACAGGACCGACTGTTCGCCCTGATGACGTCGCGCTGACGCAGGCACGCGACTTGGAGTGGAGTGATCAAGTGCCCGGTGAACAAGATCAGGCGAAGCAGCGGATACGGCGGCAGGTGTGGGACGCCCTCACCAAGGCGAACGCCGTGCACGATACCTCCGTGTACGGCCGCATCCCGAACTTCAAGGGGGCCGAGCAGGCCGCCGCCCGGCTGGCCTCGCTGCCGCAGTGGCGTGCCGCCCGCGTGGTGAAGGCCGTGCCGGACAAGGCCCAGTTGGCGGTGCGGGCCATGGCGCTCGCCGACGGCAAGACGGTCTTCATGGCCGTACCGAAGCTGGCCACGCCCCGGCCCTTCTATCTGCTCGACCCGGCGCGGCTGGCCGTCGCGCCGATCGAGGCGGCGGCCAGTCGCACGGCGGCGGCCGTGGCGCCCACCGTGGAGGTGGACGAGATGCGGCCCATCGATCTCGTGGTTCTCGGCAGCGTCGCGGTGAACCGGGAAGGTGTGCGGATCGGGAAGGGGGCGGGCTATTCGGACTTGGAGTTCGCCCTGCTGGCCGAGGCCGGGCTCGTCACCGCGGAGACGGTCGTCGTGACCACCGTGCATCCGCTCCAGGTCGTCGACGGCCCGATCCCGGCTGGCGACCACGACGCCGGTGTGGATCTCATCGTGACGCCCGATGACGTCATCGCCTGCTCCGCACCGCATCGCCCCGCGGGTCTGCTCTGGGACCGGCTGCCGCCGGAGAAGATCGCGGCCATTCCGGCGCTGGCCGCGCGGCGGGCAGTCCGGGACGGTACGGGACTCGGGTCAGCGGGCCGGGGGTGAGGTGCGGGGCCTGGTCGATCGCCTGTCCGGATCCTGACGGCCCGTCCCGTCCCTGCCCGGCCTCGCGTCGCCTCGCGTCACCCCGCGCTGCACCGGCCACAGGCCGAGGCCCGCGGCCGGGGCCCTGGTGGCGGTGGGCGCCCGGCTGCGGGCCGGCTCGGGAGGGCGTCCGGTGTGAAGGGTGCGACGGGTGCCCGCCCGTTGGGTCTGGTGCCTCCGGTGCCTCCGGTGCGTCATGGCGGTGTCGTTCGGCGCGCCCGCGGGCCCGGGGTCCTCGGTCTTCGTGGGAGAGGGGAGTTGTCCGGCTGATCGCGGGTTCCGTCACGCGGCCCCCCGCGCTGCGTGCTGGGCAGCGATCAGCCGGACGATGCTGCGGCGGCGGTCGGCCGCAGCGCTCAGCGGTTGGTCCAGAGGACCCACTGGAGGGTGCCGTTGGCGCACTGGAACCGGTCCCAGTGGCGCCGCTGGACGCCCTCCCTGCCCGCGAGGACGCAGTTGCCGTACTGCCAGTACTTGCCGCGCAGGACCCAGCCGGGGACCTGGGCCGTTCCCGCCTCCTGGGAGGCGCTGACCCGGGACTCCGACGCCGGGGCCGCCGTGGCCTGGACGGCGCCGAGGGTCAGGGCGGCGACGGCGGTCGTGGTGGCGACGATGCCGGCCAGGGCGGATCGTGTGCTGGTGGGGTTCATGTCACGACTCCTACTGTTCGTCAGTGTTGTGCTGTTTGGTCTTGCGTTGGGGATACGGGGGAGCGGGGCGGTCCATATGACCCGCTGTTGTGTGACCTGCGTCACAAGCCAGGGTGGGGCTGTGATCGTGGGCATGTGGCGGTGGCTGCGGGTGGTGCTGTGCGGTCCGGGCCGGGCTGTGAGGCCGTAACGGACCGGGGCTGTGCGTCCGACGCCGACGCCGGTGCCGACGCCGACGCCGGTGCCGTGCCGGTGTCCGTCCCCGCCTCCCGGCCTGCCGTCGCGACAAGTGCCGCCCTCCGCCCCGCCGTTGGGCAACCGGCGCCCCACGGCGGACGCTGGCGGTGCCGCCGCCGGGTTAGCATCGGAACGCCGGGGCGGTTGCCCCGGTGGTGCCGGGCAGTGAAAGGGGGGAGCGGCGGTATGGGCCTCAGGGGCGTGACGCGGACGCACCTCAGCCTGCTGCTCGTCCTCCTCTCCGGGCTGCTGCTCGCTCAGGGCGGCCTCGCCGAGGGTGCCCTCGCCGGCGCCGTCACCTTCGCCGCCGGGGCGACCGCCGCGGCCGGGGCGGCCCTGCTCGTCTGTGCCGTCCTCGCCGCCCGCTGCGCCCGTCCCGTACCGCCCACCCGGGTACGGACCGCGCTCCGCGACCGCGAACGCCGTACGGCCTTCCTCCCGCAGCGCGATCCCGACGCCTCCGGCCGTCCGCGGCCCCGGGCGCCCGGCCGTCTCCTCCCGACGGCCGGCTAGGCGCCCCCAACTGCCGCCACGCCCCCCTCCACAGGGCGGTGCGTGCGCGGGGGGGCACGCCTGCACGGCTCGTCACGCCGACACCCCCTTTCCTCGGCACGACGAGACCCGGGAGGGCTCATCCATGTCCGTATTCGCGCACCTCGTCTCGCTGCTCGCGAGCTCCCTCGAACCCCTCTTCGCGGCATCGGCCACCGCCGTCGCGATCGTCCTTTTCACCCTGGGCGTGCGCCTCGCCCTGCACCCCCTGACCCGCTCCGCCGTCCGTGGTGAGAAGGCACGGGCCCGGCTGGCGCCGCGCGTCGCCGAACTGCACCGGAAGCACCGGCGCGACCCCGAGCGGCTGCGGCGCGCGACGGCCGAGCTCTACGCCCGCGAGGGCTCCTCGCCGCTGGCCGGGTGTCTGCCGATGCTCGTTCAGGCCCCGGTCTTCTTCGTGATGTACCGGCTCTTCTCCGCCTCCGAGGTTGGCGGGCGGGCCAACGAGCTGCTGGATGCCCGGCTGTTCGCCGCCCCCCTCGGCGGCCACTGGGCCGACGCCCTCCGCGACGGCGGACCGTTCGGCGCGCAGGGCCTCGTCTACGCCGTCCTCTTCGCGCTGATCGCGGCCGTGGCCACCTGGACGTACCTCCGTGCCCGCCGTGCCATGGCGGCGGGCGCGCCGGACGCGGCCGCGGCGGAGGCCGGAGCCGGGGCCGGGATGCCCGGCCTCCCCGCTATGGCCGGGGTGGCGAAGGTGCTGCCGCTGCTCTCCTTCGGCACGCTGATCACGGCGGCCGTGGTGCCCCTGGCCGCCGGGCTGTATCTCGTCACGACGACCACGTGGTCGGCCGCCGAACGCGCCTGGCTGCTCAGGGGCGGCGGCACGGCGGCGCCCTCGGCGGCGGCCGGCAAGGGCGGACCCCGGCGCCCGGGGAGCTGAGCCGACGGCAGCGGCGTCCGGGGGACGGCGACTCGCCCGCCGTTCCGGTGAGCGCCGTCATGGCCGACAGTCGCACCACAAGTACCGTGTGTGCGAACGGTCTTGTAGTGACGACCACGGGCCGATACGGGGAGAGCGATGACCTGGGAAGAGTGGGAGCGGCTCAAGACAGAGGCCGCCGGCGGAGACGGGGTGGGCGTGCGCGTGAACAACGCGCCGCCCGCGGGCGGCGGCGGTGGGTCGTCGGATCTCGTCGTCCGCAGCGACGAGCTGGGGAAGCTCGGTGACATGGCGCGTGATCTGCGCCAGCGGCTGTCGACCGACGGCGACTACGCGCGCCCCGCCACCTACGACGCGGCCATCGAACTCATCGGCGACGACCTGGACCTGGGGTCGGCCCTCCTGGAGGAGCACGACGCCTGGAACACCAAGCTGACCACGCTCAAGGAGGCGTGCGCGCACATCTCCAACCACCTCGACTACTCGCGCGGCGTCCACGCCGAGGACGAAAAGAAGATCGCCACGGACATGCGGAACGCCGACGGCCGGAAGATGACCGTGTCCCGCATCTACGACTACATCAAGTAGGGCGCCCGACGCATGATGACCCCCCAGCAGCTCAGCGACCTGCATCTGGGCACACTCGGCACGGCGGCCTCGGAGTGGAAGGTGATGGTCGGCAAGCTGGAGAAGCTGGCCGGAGGCGGAGACGGCGGGATCAGCGCCGCCGACCTGAAGCGCAAGGCCGAGTCGGCGGACTGGAAGGGCGACAACGCCACGGTCACCAGGAAGTTCGTCGCGGTGACGGCGCGGCAGTTCGACGACATCCTCACCGAGGCGCGCAGCGTGCAGCGGATCCTGCGGGACGCGCATACGGAGCTGAAGCGGCACAAGGCCGACATGGCGGAGGCCATCGCACGGTGGGGCAAGCAGGACATCTACATCGACGGCAAGGGCCGCGCCCTTCCGGTCCCGACCATCCCGCACCAGTCACCCGGCAAGGCGAAGGCGGAGCCACCGACCGAGGGGGAACTCCGGAGCGCGGCCGCGGAGATCCGGCGGATCATGACCGCGGCGAAGGAGGTCGACCGGATCGCCGCGCGGGCCCTCCGGCGGCACGCGTCGAGCGCCTACGACTTCGACGAGAGCGGCTACAAGGGCCTGGACGACGCCGAACGCAGCCAGGGCAGGGCGGACGCCGACACGCTCTTGAAACTCGCCGCGAAGCGCGACGGGATGACCCTCGACGAGCTGAAGTTCTTCAACGAGACCGCAGCGCGGCAGCGTGACAACCCGGCCTTCGCCGAACGCTTCGTCACCAAGCTGGGCCCCGAGGGCACCCTCCAGTTCTGGCGCGACCTCGCCGGCCCTCCGCGCACTCCCACCGGGGAACGGGCGGAGCTCCTCGCCCGGGTGCAGGACAACCTGAGCCTCACCCTGGCGACCGCTTCCCACGGCGACAGCCGGGCCGTGCAGGACTGGAAGAGCGGCATCATCGCCGCCGGGGAGAAGCCGTTCGGTTATCCCGGTGTCGTGAGCGCTCCCTACGGCTTCCAGGTGATGAGCAGCTTGATGGCCAAGGGGAAGTTCGACTCCGGATTTCTGGATGACTACGGCAAGACCTTGCTGGAGTTCGAGCGTGGCCACTTCCTGAAGCCGGAGTCGCTCTGGGACAGCGCGGGGCGCATGACGCAACTGAGCTACCCGCCGGACGACAAGAACCCCGCTGTCGACCCCGTCGCCGGATTTCTGGAATCCCTCGGCCACAACCCGCAGGCGTCTCTGGAGTTTTTCGGGGAAACCACGGGTGGGGGATCGGGAGAGAAAAGCCCTGACCGCCTCGGCAACTGGGAGTATCTCGTCGGGGGAGGCGAGGGTGCCCGGGAATGGCCGGTGAACGACGACGGCGAGCCGGCCGGATACGAGACCCTCGGGCGCGCCCTGGAGTCCGCGACCCTCGGTCACCCGTACGACGACCGGGACCCGGCTGTTCCGCCACTGAAGACGGAGGCGGACATCGAGGCCCGTGATGCGCGGACGGCGCTGATGGAGCGGGTGGTGCACCACTACAAGGGGCCGGAGGCGGTCGATGCTCAGCCCGGCGTGCGGGAGAGCCTCACGCGGATGGCGAGCGGCCACATCGACAGCCTGAACTACTCAATGGACAATTATGGAGACAGCGGGGAACTCAACGGCAGGAACGAGCGGTACGGGCTGGAGAAGAACCACCTCCGGGACTTCGGTGAGAAGACGAGCGCCGGCTTCCTGCGGGCGCTGGCCTCGGACAAGGACTCCTACGACACCCTCTCCACGGCACAGCAGGTATACGGCTCCAGTGCCATGGCCGCTCAAGGCGCCGATCAAGAGAATGCGGAAAGTGCCGGCCTGCACAGCGCCAAGATGCACGGTCTGTTGGACGCGGCCCGTTCCGAAGCCATCGGCAAGGAGTTCGCTGACGACGAAGCCGCCAAGAACAAGGCCCTGGAGAAGCAGGCGGAGTGGCGCAAGTTTGGTGTCTCGACGGCGGTCGCCACCACGGTCGGCGTCGGCGCGGCACTCGTCGCCCCACCCGTAGGGGCCGTCGCCATGGTGGCCGTCCCCTTGGCTTTCGACACGACCCAAAGCGCTGCCGACACCCGGTTCGCCACGGAGACCATTGACTGGCTGGACGAGCGCGCGTACAGCAACGACGCCCAGGCGGTCGAAGGAATTCAGCGTGCTCAAGCAGAGGGTCGCAAAAATATGATGGTGCCCTTGTTGAATTACGCGGAAGCGCGCGGAATGGATGTCCATGAGGTGGAGAAATTCACCAGGGCTGCTGAGACAAGCTACAACAACGGTGTTCGATTTTCCGATACCGATGATGCGCGAGGGTGGAGCTGATGAGGA
Source organism: Streptomyces sp. F63 (assembly GCF_018070345.1). GTDB lineage: Bacteria > Actinomycetota > Actinomycetes > Streptomycetales > Streptomycetaceae > Streptomyces. The sequence continues at coordinate 424,834 of NZ_JAGPXX010000002.1, read as the reverse complement.
AGGCGGTGGCTGTGTCGTCGCTGATGGCTGTGCTCGTGTTGAGTTCTTGCGGTGCGGGAGAGTCCCACGAGAACGGCGAGGGAGTCGGGGAACGTCCCCACTGTCGCAAGATTCTGGGCGATGCCGGCATGTCATGGCTGGAAGCCAGTGTGGAGGGGGACCTGCATTTGGGGGGAACTGACGATCTCGATACGGTTCGCTCGCTGTTCTACAAACAGTTGCGAACCTGGGACCCGGACGATACCGACGGCTATTTTTCGTTCGCAGACGCTCACGTCTGCGGAGCCAGTGTGGCGGGAAAACCTCCAGGCGAGGCGTTCGATATCAGATATACACGCTCAGTTCATTCCTTCGGGGATATATCTGACGATGACGGAAAGCTTGCCAAGGTTCCCGTGAATTCGGATGTCGCGCTTGTCTACGGGCGGTGGTCACTCGGGAATCCGCCCAGTTACAACGTCTATTTCAGATGTCAGATTCCTGGTGCGCCGGCGGAGCAGAAAGACGGCGTTCCCATCATGGGAGAGATGGTCGACACCCTGACCGGTGAGTCCGGCGCCCGCACGCGGATGAAACACCTCCTGCACTCCGCCCAGGTGGTGGCCCGCACTCTCGACTGCGAGAACGACCCCGTCATTCCGTCCGAGCCCCCGGCGTCCGTGAAGTAGGGAAGTAGGACCTGGCGCATGGTGTTTCTGGAGACCGAGCGGCTTGTTCTGCGGCGGTTCACCGAGGGTGACGAGGAGCATCTCGTCGCTCTCGACGCCGATCCCGGCGTCATGCGCTTCCTCACCGGTGGCATCCCGACGCCCCGTCACGTCATCCGCAAGGAGACGCTGCCGCGCATGCTGCGCCTCGACGCCGAGCACGGCGGCCGTCTCGGGTACTGGGCCGCCGAGGAGAAGGCCGCCGGGCGGCGGTTCGTGGGCTGGTTCGAGCTGCGGCCCGTGGACGGCGACGGGCGCGAGTGCGAGCTCGGCTACCGGCTGCGCCAGGACGCCTGGGGGCGCGGCTATGCCACCGAGGGCGCCCGCGCCCTGGTCCGCGCGGCGTTCACCGAGCTCGGCGTCGAGCGGCTCTTCGCGGAGACCATGGCCGTCAACCGGGGCTCGCGGCGGGTGATGGAGAAGGCCGGGCTCGTGTACGTCCGCACGTTCCACGAGGAGTGGCCGGAGTACATCGAGGGCGCCGAGCACGGCGAGGTCCGGTACGAGCTGAGCCGTGCGGAGTGGGAGGCCCGGTAACCGCCTGGGGGGCTCGGGCGCGGAGACAGCGCCGAGCGGCGGGGTCCGGCCCGCCGTTTCGGCCGGTGTCCGCCTCGGCCGGTCCGCGCCTCGGCCGGTGTCAGCCCCCGGTCGGCGTGGGTCTCGGGCTGTGCGCGGCCTCGGTGTTGCCCCGACCGGTTCGCGTTCCACGGGTTGTCAGCCGCCGTGCGGGTCGGCCGTGGTGGCCCCGCCCCGTCCCGTGACCAGCTCGGCGAGCACCGTGCCCCGGGTGTCGTAGACGGTCACCCTGCGGGCGGGTGCGGACGCGCCCGGGGTGTCCGGGCCATCCGTGCCGTCCGCGAGCCCCGGGCCCTTCATGCCGTCCGAGTCCCGCGCGGACTCGGTGCCTTCCGTCGCGGCCCGGTCCCGTCCCGGCAGAGGTGTGGTGGCGTACCAGACCCCCCAGCCCGGGTCGCCGGGCAGCCGCAGCAGGTGGCCGCTGACCGTGCCCCGGCCGGTGGCGATCTCCACCCGGGCGGCCGTGCCCCGGCCGTGGTAGACGCCGGAGTGGAAGTAGCGGTCGTCGCCGGCCGGCTCGGAGTGCACGCTGACGCCGGGCCGGCTCAGGTCGAGATTGCCGTCGGTGACGCTGCGGAACTGGCCGGGCTGCTCCGGGGAGGACCAGTGCAGCCCGTCCGCGGTGAGCCACAGTTCCACACCGGGCGCGGCCCGTACCCGCTCCTCCGGCCGCACCACTCGGGGGCTGCCGGACTCCGGTGGTTCCTGCGTCGGCTCCACGGCGGGCGAGGACGGCGGGGGCGCGGCGGGCCGCACGGTCGAGGCGCCGGGGAACGCGGCGTAGTGGACTGCTGCCGCGCTCGCGGGGAGCAGCAGCAGGCAGCCGGCCGCCAGGGCGGCCACGCGGCGGCGGTGCCGTGCGGTGCCCGCCCTGGTGATCTCGGTCAGCGGGACGGGGGACGGGGTGATGTCGCGGGCGGCTTCGGTGAAGACCTCACGCAGCCGTTCCGTGTCGGGCCGGGACGTCATCGGCGAACTCCGGAGTCGGAGGGGTTCCGGGCGAAGAGGGGGTGGGCGCGCAGCTTCTGGAGCCCGCGCCGGGCATGGGTCTTGACCGTGCCGACCGAGCAGCCCAGCACCGCGGCGATCTCCTGCTCGTTCAGGTCCTCCCAGTAGCGGAGCACCATGACCGCGCGCTGGCGGGGCGGCAGCGTCGCCAGCGCCTCGTCGACCGCCGTGCGGTGCTCGACCGTCTCGGCGTGGCCGCCGTGCGGGCGGTGCGCGGACTCGGGGAGGAACGGCATCAGCAGATGGGTGACGCGTCTCTTGCGGAGGCGGCTCAGGTTGTTGTTGACGAGGGCCCGGCGCACGTAGGCGTTGACGTCGTCGCGCGGTATCCGCCGCCAGCGGGAGTAGACCTTGGCCAGCGTCGTCTGGACCAGGTCCTCGGCCTCGTGGAAGTCCCCGGTGAGCATATGAGCGGTACGCACCAGGCGGGGCCAGGCACGGGTGGCGAACTCGGCGAACTCGCCATGGCTCTCCTCCGTCACGGGCAAGCGGTTCCTTCGGCTGTGGAGGTGTGGGGATGTGGGGGTGTGGAGGTGTGGGGGCGTGGTGGGGCGTTACGGGTAACACGCGTTGGCCGGTGCGGCTGTGCGGCGGTGGTACGGGCGGCCCGGGCTGCGGATGACCGGCGCGGCGGCGCGACCGGGCAGGGCTGGTGGCGGCGGGGTGGGCGGGTGCGGCCGGTGACCGGCCGGCGGGCCCGGGCTCCGCGCCCGGCCCGTCGGCCTCGACGGCCACCGGCGCGGAGACACCGGGCCCGCCGGCTTCGTGCGGCGGGCCCGCTCTACGGCAGCCCCGCCGCTAACGGACCGGCAGTTCGGCCAGGACGCCGCCCTCGGTGTCGTACACGGTCACGGAGCGGACGAAGCTCCCCGGCGACGAGCCCGCCGCCGCGCCCCGCTGCCGCTCCGTCTTCGCCCCCGCGCCCGCGCCCGCGCCCGGCAGGGCGGTGGTGGTGTACCAGGCGCCCCAGCCGGGCTCTCCGGCCAGGGTCACCAGCGTGCCGCCGGTCCGGCCGTCCGCGGTGACGATCTCGACGCGGGCGGGCGTGCCCTCGCTGTGGTAGATGCCGGAGTGGAAGTAGCGGTCGCCGACCGGTTCGGACTGCAGGGTGACGCCGGGCCGGCTCAGGTCGAGGTTGCCGTCGGTGACGCTGCGGAACTGGTTCTCCTGGTCCGGCGTGGACCAGTGCTTGCCGTCCGCCGTCAGCCACAGTTCCACCCCGGGGGCGGCCTGGACCCGCTCGCCGGGGGCCACCACGCGCAGGTCGGAGGCCGCGGCGGTCCGGTCCTTTCCGGACGCCTTCGACGCGTCCGTCCCCGCGGACTCGGCGGCGGCCGGGGCGGGGGACCCCGCCGGCGCCAGGGCGTGGGCGAGGGAGGGTGCCACCGCCAGGGCGGCGACGACCGACGCGGCCGTCACGTACTTGCTCATCCGTGCCATGGGCTGGGTCTCCTTGCGGATCGGGTGTGTACGGATCGGGGGAGGGCGCCTCTCCACCCTCTGAAACCCCGTCCGTTCCGGATCCGGAGGACACGTCCCGGAGATTTCTCCCGGAGGCGGTGGCCGAAGCGGTGGCCGAAACGGCGGCGGAAACGGCAGCGGAAACGCCGGCGCGGGTGTCCGGAGGCGGTCTTCACCTCCGGACACCCGCGTCCGCACCGCCGATCCGGCTGCTCAAGCGGCTGCCGAACCGGTTGAGTTGCCGGCCGGCGGCATCAGCCGTTCGACGGGTCCAGGGCCTCCAGCGCCTCCGCCGTCACCTTCCCGGGGCGTTCCCGCTGCGGGAAGTGGCCGGTGGGGATGCGGGCGACCTCCTTGGCGGTGGCGTAGTCGACGACCGACACCTCGTTCTTGTTGGAGAGCGAGACGAAGCAGTGCTTGCCGTCCGGGCTGGTGGCCGTCCAGTACGGCAGGGCGTCGGTGTCGTAGTGGACGTAGCCGTCGGTCTCCAGGCCGGGGCGGGAGACGATCGCGACGTAGTCGTCGATGGTGCCGGCCATGCAGAGCTTGCTCTCGGCGGTGTTCATGGCCATGCCGTGGTGGGCGGAGTTCTGCGGGTAGTCCTCGCTGCCCATGTTCGCGGCCTTGTCGCTGAACGGCATTTCGACCGTGCGCTTGATCTCGCCCTTGGCCAGGTCGTACTCGACGAAGCCGTTGAGGTAGGAGAGCTGCGCGTACATGGTCTTGTTGTCGGCGGTGAAGACGGCCGGGCGGATGCCGTACTCGAAGTCGTAGGTGCGCAGCGGCGTGAAGGTGTCGGCGTCCACGGCCGTGACCTGGCGCTTGCCCTTGAGGCCGTTGAGGGCCTTGGGCATCGAGGTGACGCCGATGCTGGAGTTGTAGAGGATCGAGCCGTCCGGCGAGTAGTCGTTGGCGTGCGGGTACGTGCCGGTGGCGAACTCGGTGTGCAGCTTGCCGGTGGCGGTGTTGATGACTTCGGCCTTCTCGGCGGTGGTGGCCGAGACGATGAACTTGCTGCCGTCCTCGGAGAGGGCGGCGTGGTCGGCCTTGAAGCCCTCGGTCTCGTAGCGCCAGAGCATGGTGCCGCTGGCGATGTCGAAGGCGACGGCGTCGGAGAGGGCGCCGCGCGAGACGTAGAGCGTCCGGCCGTCCGGAGACATGGCCATGTCATCCACGAGCTTGCGGTAGCCCTGGATGCTGTTGACGGTCTCGTAGCCGATCCGCTCGATCGGGTCCATCTCGCGGATGCGCTGCTCGAGATCGGGGACGGTGTCGAACGAGCCCAGGTTCTCGAACGTCTTCGGGTCGATGAAGCTGACGGTGCCGCCCTGGCCGTTGCCGATGAGCATGACGTCGCGCGGTGCGGCGGCGTGCTCCGACTGCCGTGCGGCATCCGTCTGTTCGGCCGCGCCCGCGGTCGTGGCGCCGCCGGTCAGGGCGAGGGCGGTCAGGACGGCGGCGCTCAGGAACAGCGGGCGGCGGGGGCGCCGGGGCGTGGCTGGGGGCATGGTCGTCCTCCGAAGGTCGGCCGGGAGCGTGAGTGGGGTGGGAGTGCGGGTGGGTGCCGGCACAAGGGTTACCAAGGGTAAGTCGCTGTGTTACGCGACGGTAATGAATGGACCGCCGGACGGCAAGAGCCCCGCGCGGCCCGACCGAACCGGCGCCGCAGGCTCCAGAGGGCGGAGCACATGGCCCACAGCCGGCACCTGCCGTCCCGCGGTCAGCCGCGTTCGAAGCAGTGCGAGCGGCCGATCGGGGAGAAGCCGCGACGCTCGTACCACCGGCGCGGCCAGTCCATCGCGTCGGCGATCAGGAACCGGGTACCGCAGCCCTCCTCGACGGCCAGGCGCAGGGCGGTGGTCAGGACGGCATTGCCGTAACCGCGTCCGAGATGGGCCTCCGAGGTGACCAGGTCCTCGATCTGGGCCGTGCCGGTCGCCGCGTCCACGTAGAGATCGGCCCATGAGGCGACTTCGCCTTCGTCCGTGCGGGCACCGATGAAGCGGACGACGCCGGCCCCGCGCGAGCGGGCCTCCCGTCGGTCGACAAGGTGGCGTATGACCTCGCTGCCGACGTCCGGAAGCATGCCCCGCCATCGCCGGGTGAGCGGAGCACGCAGCGTGTCGAGGTCCACCTCGTCCGCGGGTCCGCCGGCCGGCACCGGGCCCGTGTGCAGCATGACCAGATGGACGGAGTGGGTGTATCCGGCCCGGACCAGCCGCTCCGCGCACGCCGTTCCGGCTTCGTCGTCCAGGACGGAGATCATCCGGTGCGGCAGATGGCCCAGTGCTTCCTCCGCGACGGCGGGCAGCGCCTCGGGATCGACGGCCGTTTCGATGACGACTTGGTTGTCGGCGCGGGAATGGGCGAAGGCGTCGTCGTACACGGCGAACCCGCCGGGGAGTTCGACGATGCGCGCGGCCTGGCGGCGGGCGAAGGCGGATAAGAAGGCGTTGATCCGCGGGAGTTCAGAGCTCGGCATGGACGGAGTCTAGGCAGCCGTGACCACGGCGGCAGCGGCCGCGCGCCCGCCCCGGTGGCGACGGGCACGGCAGTGAGCCGCGGCCGGAGAGACGCGCTTGCCGGGGCCGGGCCGGAGCCCGCCGGCTACGGGGCCGGCGGCGGCGGTGTGCCCTGCGGCGGCACGGCCGGTGGCGCGGTGGGGGCGCCCGGCTCTTGCGGGGCAGGTGCAGGTGCCGGCGTCGGCGGCACGGCCGGGGCGAGGAAGGTTTCCAGGGCCTCGACCACCATCGCGTGGTCCTCCGCCTGCGCCGACCCCGAGACGGTCACCGTGCCGATGACCCCGGCCCCCTCCACCCGGATCGGAAACGAGCCGCCGTGCGCCGCGTACAGGCACGGATCGAGCGGGGACGAGGCCTCGAACGTCGTCCCCTTCGCGCGGAACCGCGTGCCCACCAGGTACGAGCTCTCCGAGAAGCGCTCGACCACCCGCCGCTTGCGGTCGATCCAGTCGTCGTTGTCCGGTGACGTGCCGGGCAGCGCGCAGTGGAACACCTGCTGATGACCGCGGCGTATGTCGATGGTCACCGGCGCCGACCGCTGCCGGGCCGTGTCGGCCAGCAGGCAGCCCAGGCGCCAGGCGTCCTCGTGCGTGAACCGGCGCAGCACCAGGCGCTCCTCCTGGGCGCGCAGCACGGAGACGAGGGCGGCGGGATCGAAGGCGGGGTCCGTCATCAGCTCAGCTCCCGGGGTTACGGGGTGATCGCCCGGCCCTCCTGGGCCGAACGCCGTGCGGCTTCCAGGACGTCGAGCGCCGCGGCGGCCTCCGGGGCCGTCACCGGCGGCGGGGTGCCGTCGCGGAGGGCCGCCGCCACGGCCGCGTAGTACGCCGGGTAGTCACCGGGCAGGGTGGGGACGGCGCGGCCGCCGCCGGTCACCGGCGACTCACCGGAGCCGAGCCGGCCCCACAGGGACTCCGGTTCCACGCCCCAGGCGCTGGCGTCCACCGGGCTGGTGCCCGAGGCGCCGGTGCCGATGTCCGGCGTGACGGTGTCCGCCGTGCCGGTGCCGGTGCCGGTGCCGGTGTCCGTGCCGGGTGCGCCGGCGGTGCCGGGCGTTCCGGCGGTGCCGGGAGGGCGGAGCCCGTCGCGCAGGGCCTGCTCCTGCGGGTCGAGTCCGTACTTCACATACCCGGCGGAGCTGCCCAGGACACGGAAACGCGGCCCGAGTTGGGCGGTCGTGGCGCTCATCCACAGGTGGGAGTTGACGCCGTTCGCGTGCGTGACGGCGATGAAGGTGTCGTCGTCCGCCTCGGCCCCGGGGCGGCGGACCGCCGACTCGGCGTAGACGCGGACGGCCGGGCCGAAGAGCACCAGCGCCTGGTCGACGAGGTGGCTGCCCAGGTCGTAGAGGAGACCGCCGATCTCCTCCGGGTCGCCCGACTCGCGCCAGCCGCCCTTGGGCTTGGGCCGCCAGCGCTCGAAGCGGGATTCGAACCGCTGGACATCGCCCAACTCGCCCTCCGCGAGAAGCTGTTGGACGGTGCGGAAGTCGTTGTCCCAGCGGCGGTTCTGGAAGACGGAGAGCAGCAGCCCGCGCTCCTCGGCGAGGGCGGCCAGGGCGCGGGCCTCGGCGGCGGTCGCGGAGAGCGGCTTGTCGACGACGACCGGCAGGCCGGCGCGGAGGGCGTCGGTGGCGATCGGCACATGGGTCCGGTTGGGGGAGGCGACGACCACCAGGTCGAGCGCGTCCCGGCCCTCCGTACGGGACAGCAGCTCGCGGTGGCTGTCCGCGAACCGCACCCCGGGGTGCTCGGCGCGGGCCTGCTCGCGGCGCCCGGGGCTCGTCGTGACGATCGTGTCGAGGACCAGGTCCCCGGTGGCGGCGATCAGCGGGGCGTGGAAGACGGAGCCCGCCAGACCGTAGCCGACGAGGCCGACACGGAGCGGGGGACGGGAGCCGGTACCGGCGGACGTGCGCGTGGACATGCCCCTCACTCAACCACGCGCGCCTCAGGGGGCTCCCGCGGGGCCGGTGCGGCCCGGAAACGGCCCGCCGGGCGGTCGCGTCCGCCGGACGGGGCCGTCCGGGGTCCTCGGCAGAACCCCCGGACGGCCCGGGCGACGGCCGCCTATTCCGGAGGGCCCTCCATGACCGGGTGGAGTTCGACCGGGTCGCTGCCCGGGCCGCCGTCCGGCCTCGGTGCGGTGGAGATGCGTGCGGCGATCTCGACCGCCCGTTCGGGTGTCGCCACATCGATGATCCAGTAGCCCGCCAGGATCTTCTCGGCCGGGAAGTGCGGGCCGTCCGTCACCTCGGGTGTGCCGTCCGGCCGGGCCCGCACCGTCCTGACGGGACCCGGGCCGCCCAGGCCCTGGGCCTCGACCCACTCGCCCCGGTCGGCCAGCTCCTTGTTGACCTCTTCCATGAAGGTGACGAGGGGACCCCAGCCGGCCGCCGCGTAGGCGGCCATCTCCTCGTCCCAGGTGTCACGCCCGCCGAAGATCTGCACCATGTATTTCACGCCGTTCGCTCCTTTCGGTCGCGGGCCGGTGCCGCTGCGAGGGCGGGGCACCGGAGCGAACGGATCCGGCCGTCCGCCCGGCAGCCCTTCCCGGCGGACTCGGCGGTACGAACGGCCCGGTCGGCTGAATCGCCCGGCGATGCCCCGGGGCTCCGGCGCCCCGGCCTCCCTCCGCGGTCCCGGCCGGCGGGCACCGCCGGGCATCCGGGGAACCGGGGCACGGAGGCACGGGGACACGGGGCACGGGGACACGGGGCACGGGGACACGGGGACACGGGGGCACCGGAGCACCGCGGACCATGCACGCCGGCCGCCGCGCCGGCAACCGCTCCGGACCGTTCGGCCCCGATGCCCGGCCGCTTCGGGCGAACGGGCGGGGCCGGGGGCGCGCCGGCTCTCCGGGCGGGGAAGGAACCCCACGTACGGGCGGGCCCGGGCGGCACCCACCGGGCGGACGGCGAACAAGCGCGCCGCACCCGGGCCCGCAGGCGGATTTCACCGAAGGGCTGCCATGCGCCAGCGCAGACACCTCGCCGCCGGGGCAGCGGCCGCAGCGGCCGCGCTGGTGGCGGTGGCCGCCCCCGTCCTGGTGTTCCTGCCGCAGGCCCAGGGCGCTCCGGCGGCGGTGGTGGCGCCGGGTGCGGTGCCCCGGCCGCTGCCCCGGGCCGTCGAGCCGTACTGCGGAGACCGCGACAGCCCCGACTTCCCGCTGCGGGCCCGCATCCGCGGCGGCCCCCGGGAGTACACGGCCGGAGACGGCTGGCGGCGCTGGTCCATCGGCCTGCGCAACACGACGGAACGGGCCTGCCGGGCCGTACACCCCGTGGCCGTGCTCGTCGACAGCACCCGGAAGCTGGCCGGCGAACGGATCTTCCTCGAGTTCTACGACGCGTACAGCCGCTCCTGGCGCCCCGTGACGCTGGAGACCACCGACCGGCACGAGCACATCGCCGTCTTCGACGGCTTCCCGGGCTTCGCCGTCCCGGCGGGCGGGACCGTCACCGTCGGCGTACGGATGCGCTTCGCCGAGGGCACGGCCGGCAACTCGGTCCGGCTCACCGTGGCGGCCGTGCAGCGGCGCGACGACGACGGCGACTGGATCGGTTCCTCCAACGACTACGAGTTCACCATCCGGGGCGGCGGCGGAACGCACACCGAAGGGCGGGAGGACACCCGGTCCCGGAGGGAGCGGGAGCGGGAGCGTGACCGCTCCGCCGGCGGCGTTGAGCCGCGGGAAAGCGGTGGTGAAGGGCACCACAGGTCCGGCGGTCCCCGGGAGGCGGAGGGACCGGGAGGACCGGGAGGACCGGGGGAGCACGGGGAGCACGGCAGGCCCGGCCGCCCCGGGGGCCCCGGTGAGCCCGGCGGTTCCGGCCCGTCCGGCGAACTGGCCCGCACCGGCACCGGCAGCGTTCCGGGCGGCACCGCGACCGGTACGCGCGGAGCCATGGCCCGGGTCGGCGCGGCCGCCGGGGCGGCCGCCGCGCTCGGCGCGGTCCTGGTCGCCGCCTCGCGCCGCGTGCGCCGCTGAGCCGCGGGCGCGCGCACCGGCTGTCGTCGGGGCCCGGGCGCCGGTGCTCCGGCCGTCGCCGCCCCCGCGTTCCACGCACCCCGGGCGCTCGGGCGGAGGGCGGGCGCGGGAGCGGGACGCGGGACGCGGGACGCGGTGGCACGGAACCGCCGCCGGTGGAGAGACGGAACCTGTTCCGCGAGCCCCGTCCCGCGGACCCGGCCCCCGGACCCCGTTCCGCGAGCCCCATCCCGCGGACCCTTTCCGGGGAGCGCGGCGCCCGCCCCCGGCGGAACGCGCGCGGTGCCCACGGCGATCGACGCCCGCCGGGCACCGGAACGACCGGAACCGCTCACCGAAGCGACGGAAACCGGTCACCAACGGGCAGGGGCGGCCGGGTCCGGCGCCGTTAGGCTGGACCGAGCGGCGGGCCGGGTCACCGCGCCGGCCGGCCACCGCCCATCCGCACCGAGGACAGGAGCCGTTCCGTGGCAGAGCGCAAGCCGATCGAGTCGTGGCTCACCGACATGGACGGGGTACTGATCCACGAGGGCACCCCCATCCCCGGCGCGGACTCCTTCATCAAGCGGTTGCGCGAGTTGGAGCGCCCCTTCCTGGTGCTCACCAACAACTCCATGTTCACCCCGCGCGACCTGCACGCCCGGCTGAGCCGGATGGGCCTGGACGTCCCCGTCGAGAACATCTGGACCTCCGCGCTCGCCACCGCCCAGTTCCTGGAGGACCAGCGCCCCGGCGGCACGGCCTACGTCATCGGCGAGGCCGGGCTGACCACCGCCCTGCACGACGTCGGATACATCCTCACCGACGCCGAGCCGGACTACGTCGTGCTGGGCGAGACCCGGACGTACAGCTTCGAATCCCTCACCAAGGCCATCCGCCTGATCAACGACGGGGCCCGCTTCATCGCCACCAACCCCGACGCGACCGGCCCGTCCACGGAGGGCGCCCTGCCCGCCACGGGCGCGGTCTCCGCGCTGATCACCAAGGCCACCGGCCGGGAGCCGTACTTCGTCGGCAAGCCCAATCCGCTCATGATGCGCGCCGGGCTCAACGCCATCGGGGCGCACTCGGAGACCAGCGCCATGATCGGCGACCGGATGGACACCGACGTCCTCGCCGGACTGGAGGCCGGGATGGAGACGTTCCTCGTCCTGTCCGGGGTGACGCGGCCGGACGAGATCGGGCGCTTCCCCTACGGGCCGTCGCGGGTCGCCGAATCGATCGCCGACCTCGTCGACCTGGTCTGACCGGGCCGCGGCCCCCGGGCCGAACGGAGCAGCGCCCGGCACGCCGGGTGTGCGGTGGGCCGCCGGGCGCGCGAACCTTCTGAGGCGAGAGGAGGTGCACGATGGACTCTGTCCGCCTGGCCGGCGCGATCGCGGCGACCGGCCTGCTCTGCGCCATCGCGGCGCTCCCCGTCCCGGCTCTTTCCGCTCCGGCCCGCTCCGGCCCCGCCGGCCCCGCCGTCTCCGCCGGCCCCGCCGGCCCCGCCGTCTCCGCTCCGGATGCTCCCGGGGCGGACGCTCCCGCCATGGCCGCCGCCCCGGCCGTTCCGGTGACGGCTGTCCCCGCCCCGGCCGTCCCGGCGGTCCCCGCTTCCGCACCGGCTGCCCTCCCGGGACAGGCCGGCCCCGGTCCGCGTCCCGTACCGGTGGCCGCGGACGGCCGGCCGGCGGCCGCCGAACCGGAGGACGGTCCCAACACCCGCCAGATCGTCGTCGGCGTGTGCCTCGCGGGCGGCGCGGTCCTGGGCATGGCGGGCCTCGCCCTGCACCGCCGTAGCACGAGGCCGCCCGCGCCGCCGCACGAACGGGGGGACGCGGCCGGGCTCCGCGAGCCCTCGCGCAGCCCGGCGGGCCGCCCCGGCCCACCGGGGGCGGACGGCTGACGACGGCGGCCCGGCGGCGTGCAGCCCGCCCCACTTGGCTCACCGCTCCCGCTACGGCAAACGCCGTAACGGGGCTTCCCCGGCCACGGTCGGTGCCGGGTCCCGCGCGAACCGCGTGCCAGGATGCGTCCGACCTGAAGTGTCCCGAACGCGGTCCCGGGGCACACCGCGGACCGAGGCCCCAGGGGGAGCGGATGTACGGCCACATGGGCCGGCTGGCGGCGAGAGTGGCGGCCGGAGCGGTACTGCTCGCCGCTGGCTGCTTCCGCCCGCCCGGTCCCGCGTCCGCGCCGGGCCCGGGGGACGACCGGGTCCCGGCGCACACGGCCCCCCGGTCGTCCTCGACTCCCTTCTGGGTCAACCCGCACAGCACCGCGGCCCGGCAGGCCGCCGCCCTGCGCGCCCGGGGGCGTACCGGCGAGGCCGAGCTGATCGAGAAGAAGATCGCCGCCCAGCCGGTCGCCGAGTGGATCGGGACGAAGGCCCCCCGGGCGGAGACCGCCCGCCTCACCCGGGCCGCGGCGCGGGAGAACCGGCACGCCCTGCTGGTGCTCTACAACATCCCGCACCGTGACTGCGGCCAGTACTCCAAGGGCGGCGCCCCGGACGGCGCCGCGTACCGCCGCTGGGTCGCCGAGGTCGCGGCGGGTATCGGGGACCGCGCGGCCACAGTGGTCCTGGAACCGGACGCGGTGCCGCACATCGTGGACGGCTGCACCCCGCCCGTGTACCACCGGGAGCGCTACCGGCTGCTGGCGGAGGCCGTGCAGAGACTGAAGGCCCTCCCGCGCACCCGGGTCTACCTGGACGCGGGCAATCCGCGCTGGATCACCGACCCGGGCCGGCTCACCGCTCCGCTGCGGCGCGCGGGCATCGGCCGGGCCGACGGCTTCGCCCTCAACACCGCCAACTACCGGACGACCGCCGAGAACCGCGCCTACGGCAGGACCCTGTCCCGGCTCCTCGGCGGCAAGACCTTCGTGATCGACACCAGCCGCAACGGCAACGGTCCGCTGCCCGCCTCCGGCCACCAGGCCATGAGCTGGTGCAACCCGCCGGGACGCGCCCTGGGCGAGCCGCCCACCACCCGCACCGGGGACGAGCTGGTCGACGCCTACCTGTGGATCAAGCGGCCGGGGGAGTCCGACGGCACCTGCAAGGGCGGGCCCCCGGCCGGCCGGTGGTGGACGGAGTACGCCCTCGGCCTGGCCCGCGACGCGGACTGGTAGCGGAACGGCGTGCGGGTCGGCGCCGCCCGGACCGGTGCTCGGGCGGACCGGCGTTCGGGCGGAGCGATGCCGGGGTGGAGCGCGGGCGCGTGCGGCCGGGCGCGCCTGTCCCCGTGTTCCCCGCGTTGCCGTGTTCCCCGCGTTGCCGTGTTCCCCGCGTTGCCGTGTTCCCCGAGGGCCCCGTGCCGACCGGGGCCGGGGCACCGGTGCATCTCGTCCCCCGGCCCCTGGCTCCCGGCCCGGGCACCGGTGTCGACGCGTCGTCGTGCACGGCCCGGACACGGCTCAGGGCCCTCCCGCCGTGGCGGAAAGGCCCCGAGTGTCATGTGCGCCGCCAGGGACTCGAACCCCGGACCCGCTGATTAAGAGTCAGCTGCTCTAACCAACTGAGCTAGCGGCGCCTGCTGACCTGGTTAATCGTACCGGACGGGACCCGGTGGTCCGTACGCCCGGGGCCGCTCCCGGGCCCTCCGGCGGGAAATGTGATGAGGGTCATGGTTTCCCGGAGCCGCCCGGAGCATCCCTGGACGCTGCGGGGGCGCGGCTCCACGGCCCCGCGGCCCCGCGGCGGCGCCGTGCCCCGGCGTCGCGGTCCGGACCGTCCGCCGACGACCTGCGGGGCGAGGCGGAGCCGGTGGCCGAGGCGGATACGGCGGTTCCGGTTCCGTCCGCCGTCTCCGGCGGCCAAGGGGTGCGGCGCGGACCCAACGGGCGCCGTACGACCGTGCGTTGTGGGTCAATCAGCGCGCGGTGCGCGGGCCCGCACGGCAGACTCGGGGAGCGTCCGGCCCACCGGGGCCTCCACCCGGTCCGGCCGTGTCCCACCCGGTCCGGCCGGGCCCCCCGGGCTCACCGGTCCCCGGCGGGACCCGTCGGGGACCGGGCCGCGTCCCGTCCGCAGCCGCACCGGCGGTTCCGCCGTCACCGGCAGCCGCAGCTCTCCGAGGGAGATTTCCGTCCGATGACCACGACCACCTCCGCCGTGCTGGACCGCAGGGCCCTCAACCGCGCCTTCCTGGCCCGGCAGATGCTGCTGAGCCGGCACCGGATGTCCGTGCGGGACGCGGTCGGGAGCCTGGTCGGGCTCCAGTCGCAGCAGCCCGTTCCGCCCTACTACGGGCTGTGGACACGGCTGGTGGACTTCCGCCCGGAGGAACTCTCGCGGCTCATCAGCGAGCGGGCCGTCACCCGCATCGTCGTGATGCGCGGCACCGTCCACCTCGTCACCGCCGATGACGCCCTGGCACTCCGGCCCTGGGTGCAGCCCTGCCTCGACCGGGGCATGAGGAGCGCCTGGGGCAAGGACCTGGCGGGGGTCGAGCTGCCCGCACTGGCCGCAGCGGCCCGGGAACTCCTCGACGCCCGGCACCTGTCCACCACCGAACTCGGAGGGCTGCTCCGCGAGCGGTGGCCGGACCACAGCCCCGCGCAGCTCGTCAACGCGGCCCGGGCACTGCTGCCGCTCGTCCAGGTGCCACCGCGCGGCCTGTGGGGGCAGAGCGCCCGGACCACCTACGCCACCGCCGAGTCCTGGCTCGGCCGGCCCCTGCTCCCCGAGCCGCCCGCCGAGGAACTCGTCGTCCGCTACCTGGCGGCCTACGGCCCGGCGACGGTGCAGGACATCCAGGCATGGTCGGGGCTGACCCGGCTGCGGGCCACCGTGGCCCGGCTGCGGCCCCGGCTCACCGTCTTCCGCGACACCGCGGGCCGCGAGCTGTTCGACCTCCCCGAGGCCCCGCGGCCGGAGCCGGACACGCCCGCCCCGGTGCGCTACCTCGCCCCGTACGACAATGCGATCCTGTCCTACGCCGACCGCACCCGGATCATCGACGACGCGGGGCGCCGGGCCATAGCGACCAAGAACGCCGTGATCCCCGGGACCGTCCTCCTCGACGGCTTCGTCCGGGGAGCCTGGCGGATCGACGAACAGCGCGGCACCGCGACCCTGACCGTCCAGCCCTTCACCCCGCTGACCGCCCGGCAGCGCGACGAACTGGCGGAAGAGGGCGAGCGGTTGCTGGCCTTCGGCGCGGAGACCGCCGGCGAGCGGCTGATCCGCTTCGCCGAGCCGCGCGGCAGCGCGTAGATCCCGACGTGTTCCGAGGGGGAATGCCACGAACCCGCTCGCCGGCAGCCCCGGGCCCGCTCCCGGCCCGGCCGGCGAGCCGCGTACGCGGTGATGCGCGGGACATCACACGGACGGTGCCGGGCGGAGCGCGAAGCCACCGGGCCGGCCGAGAGCGGAGGGGCCGGCGAGAGGCGAGAGGCGAGAGGCGAGAGGCGAGGGGCGGGAGGCGCGAGGCGAGAGGCGAGAGGTCCGGCGGTGCGGCGCCACGCCGGTACACGGGAACACGGGAACACGGATTCGCCCGGCCCGCCGCCCCCAGCGGCGCCGGACCGGGCACCTCACCCTGCTCACCGGGTGCCCCCGTTCGCCCGGTGTAGACATGGCGGATCCGGCATTCTCCCCTCACCGCCCCGGCGGTACGCGACGGGCTCCCGGCGGCCCGGATCCCGCAAACCCGCGGAGCGGCCCGGCCTTCACCGCCGCATCCGGGGACCGGGGCCTCCGATCACGCGAAGGGGAAGTACGGGACGCGACCCGCGCCCCGCGGGGGCGGGACAACCCTTAGCCTGCCGGTATGGACATCGCGCGGCTGGCGGACGAGGCGTGGGCCCTGACCGCAGGCGGGCGCACCCGGACCGTGCTCGGGATCGCGGGGCCGCCCGGAGCCGGCAAGTCCACCCTCGCCACGGCCCTCGTCGCCCGGATCGAACGGCGGCACGGCGAGGGGGCGGCCGGTTATCTGCCGCTGGACGGCTTCCACCTCTCCAACCGCCGGCTCGAACACCTGGGACTCACCGACCGCAAGGGCTCCGCACCCAGCTTCGACGTCTGGGGTTACGAGGCCCTGCTCCGCCGCGTCCATGAGGACACCGGCCGGGACATCTACGTGCCGGACTACGACCGCACCCTCCACGAGCCCGTCGCCGCCCGCCATCTGCTGCGTCCGGACACGCGCCTGGTCGTCACCGAGGGGAACTACCTCGCCTGCGCCGCACCCGGCTGGTCGGAGGCGCGCCGGCTGATGGCGGAGGTCTGGTACGTCGAGACGCCCGACGCCGTACGGGACGCGCGCCTCATCGAGCGGCAACTCGCGGGCGGCCGGGACGCGGCCGGTGCCCGCGCCTGGGTGGACGGCAACGACCACCCCAACGGCGAGTGGGTCAAGGCGTCGCGGTCCCGCTGCGACCGGATCCTTCCCGAGCCCGGCCTGACCGGCACGGCCTGACCCGCACCGGCTGGACCCGCACCGGCCTGATACCGGCACCGGCTGGACCGGCCGGGACTGACGGTCTCCCGGAGGCGAAGCCCTCGGCAATCGACGTCCGGTCCCCAGAGGTCGCGCACGGCGGGCCGGGCCGCGACAACCCCTGTTATTGGTCTAGACATCCCCAACGGCCGCCGCTACTCTCCGAGTTGGTCTAGACCGCATCGCCGGGGCTGCTCCACACCCACTCCCCACCCTCACCCGAGCCGAAGAGCCGGGCCCGCACCGACCCCGCGGGCCCGGACCACCCCCACATCCTCTGGAGTGACTCATGCGCAGAAAGATCTCCACGGCCCTGCTCGGCCTGGGCATCGCCGGTGTCTCCCTCTTCGCCACCACGGGCAGCGCCCAGAGCCACGGCTACACCGATTCCCCGATCAGCCGGCAGGCGCTCTGCGCCAACGGCACCGTGCAGAACTGCGGCGGCATCCAGTGGGAGCCGCAGAGCGTCGAGGGCCCCAAGGGCTTCCCGGCCGCCGGTCCCGCCGACGGCGCCATCTGCTCCGGCGGCAACGGCCGGTTCGCCGCGCTGGACGACCCGCGCGGCGGCAACTGGCCGGCCACCGACGTCAGGTCCGGGCAGAGCCACACCTTCACCTGGCGGCTCACCGCCCGGCACGCCACCTCGAACTTCCGGTACTTCATCACCCGGAACGGCTGGAACCCCTCCCAGCCGATCACCCGGGCCGCGCTGGAGTCCCAGCCGTTCCTGACCGTCCCCTACGGGGGCCGTCAGCCCGATGCCACCGTCACGCACCGGGGCACCATGCCGAGCGGCAAGTCGGGCCGGCACGTGATCGTCGGTGTCTGGGACGTCGCCGACACCGGAAACGCCTTCTACGCCTGCTCCGACGTGCGGTTCTAGCCTGCCGGCTCCAACCGCCCGGTCCGGCGCCCGGCCGCGGAGCAGTACGCGGGCAGCCGGTGAACACCGGAACGCGAGAGGCCCCTCCGCCGGAACGGAGGGGCCTCTCGTATCGTGCGTGCGCCGCCAGGGACTCGAACCCCGGACCCGCTGATTAAGAGTCAGCTGCTCTAACCAACTGAGCTAGCGGCGCGTGCTGACGTGCGGGGCAATACTACCCGGTCCGCCGGGTTGCTCCCGACCGGTTTTCCGCGGCGCCACCGTGACCGCCTCGCTGCCGTTCCGGGCCGCCGCCGGGCCGCCGCCGGGCCGCCGCCGGGCTCAGATGGTGAGGGACAGCGCCAGTGGCGCCGCTCTGCGGTTGAGCGTCTCGGCCGCCTGGCGCAGCCGGTGGGCCCGCTCGATCGGCAGCGAGAGCGCCAGGCAGCCGACGGCCTTGCCGGCGGCGATGGGCACCGCAGCGCACACCGTGCCCACGGCGTACTCCTGGAGGTCGAGCACGGGGACGGTGGACGGCTGGTGGTCCAGCTTGCTGAAGAGGACCTTCTCGTCGGTGATCGTCCGTGAGGTGAAGCGGGCCGTCTTGTGCCGGGCGAGATGGTCCTGGCGGCCGTTGTGGTCGAGCTGGGTCAGCAGGCACTTGCCGACCGCGCTGGCGTGCGCCGCGGAGCGGAAGTCCACCCACTCGTTGACCTTCGGGGTGTCCGGCCCGTGGGCGCACTGGGTGATCCGCACCTCGCCGTCCACGTAGCGGCTCAGATACACCGCGGCGCCGAGGGTGTCGCGCAGCTCCTCCAGATGGCGCTGGAGCCTGTCGGCGAGGGCCTTCTCGCGGGCGGCCGAGCCCAGCAGCAGCAAAGTCCGGCCGACGGCGTACACATCGTCCGCGGGCTCCTCCACATAGCCCTCGCGGCGCAGCATCCGCAGCATGGGGAAGAGCCGCTCCGCCGGCAGGTCGGTCTCGCGCGCCAGCTGTTCCCCGGTGACGCCGCCGTGGTGGCGGGCGATGCTCTCCAGCACGCGCAGGGCGTGCTGGACCGAGGCGAAGGGCGCGGTCGGCTCGGGCTGCTGCGCCACGGTGTCCCCCTACAGGTGTGACCGTTTGCATCGTCGCCGCGCTTCTGGTCGCGGGGGGTTCCGGCCTTCCCGGGCCGTTGTCCACCGCCGCCACGGCTGGGCTGTACTCCACGATAGCGGCCAAGGGCCTGCTCGCGGGGCCGAGTTGTGCACAAGAGCGGCGCACTTCCCGCGGTATCGCGGAAGTGCGCCGCTCTGGCATATGCCGTGGTCACGGGCCGGGCGCGGGAGGCCCGGACAGCCGTCCGCGGGAGCGGTACGGCGGTGCCTCCGGGGCCGGGGGAACGCCCCCGGCCCGCGCCCGGCGGCGCCGCGGAATCACAGCACGGCGCTCAGGAACTCCCGGGTCCGCTCGTGCTCCGGCTCGGAGAAGATCTTCTCCGGCGGCCCGGACTCGATGACCCGCCCCGCGTCGAACATCAGCACGTCGTCGGAGATGTCCCGCGCGAAGTTCATCTCGTGGGTGACGACGAGCATGGTGATGTCCGTGGTGTGCGCGATGTCCCGCAGCACGTCCAGCACACCGGCCACCAGCTCCGGGTCCAGCGCCGAGGTCACCTCGTCGAGCAGCAGCACCTTCGGCCGCATGGCCAGCGCCCGCGCGATGGCCACCCGCTGCTGCTGGCCGCCGGACAGGTGGGTCGGGTAGGCGTCGGCCTTGTCCGACAGGCCCACCAGGTCCAGCAGTTCGCGGCCGCGCTCGGCGGCCTCGTCCTTGCTCATCCCCAGCACGTGGACCGGGGCCTCGGTGATGTTGCGGAGCACCTTCATATTGGGGAAGAGATTGAACTGCTGGAAGACCATGCCGATCTTCTTGCGCACCTCGCGGGTGTGCCGCTCGCCCGCCGGGACGAGCTTGCCGTTCTTCTCCTCGTGGGTGAGGTGTTCGCCGTCGACGGAGATGGTGCCCTCGTCCG
This sequence comes from Streptomyces sp. F63, assembly GCF_018070345.1. Lineage (GTDB taxonomy): Bacteria > Actinomycetota > Actinomycetes > Streptomycetales > Streptomycetaceae > Streptomyces. Next base: position 405,259 of record NZ_JAGPXX010000002.1, on the reverse strand, counting down.
GCTTCAGCAGCGTCATCAGCAGCCGCAGGATCGTCGTCTTGCCGGAGCCCGAGGGGCCGATCAGCGTGACGTGCTTGCCTGCGTCCACGGTGAAGTCCAGGTGGTTCAGCACCGTGTTGCTGCCGAACCGCTTGGTCACCCCGTCGAAACGGATCAGCTCACTGCCGGCCGCCGGGGCCGGGGTCGCGTTCGGGGAACTGCTTTCAGCGGACAAGACGACGCTCCAGGGCTCGCATGAGGAGGGAAGCCGGGTAGGCGATGAGGATGAAGGCGATGCCGACGACCGTGATCGGCTCGGTCATGACGAAGGTCTCGGACCCGAACTGGCGGGCCTCGCCGAGCATCTCCAGCACACCGATCGTGGCGATCATCGGCGAGTCCTTCAGCATCGCGATGACGTAGTTGCCGAGTGCGGGCACGACGCGCCGGATCGCCTGCGGCAGGATCACCGCGGACCAGGTGCGCGTCCGCGGCAGGCTCAGCGCGGTGGCGGCCTCCCACTGACCCACGGGCACACCCTCGATGCCGGCCCGGTACACCTCGGCGGTGTACGTCGAGTAGTGCAGACCGAGGCCGATGACACCGGTGGTCAGTGCGGAGAAGGTGAGACCCCACTCGGGCAGCACGTAGTAGAGGAAGAAGAGCTGCACCAGCAGCGGTGTGTTCCGGATGAACTCCGTGAACATCTGCACCGGCCAGCGCACCGCCCGCAGCGGCGAACGCTGCGCCAGCGCCCAGAAGAGGCCGAGGGTGAAGGCGATGAGCGAGCCCAGCACCAGCGCCTGGAGGGTGACGAGGAGACCCCGCCAGAAGTCCGGCATGAAGTCGGCGACGGCCGACCAGTCCCACTGCATCAGATACCCCCAGCGCCGGCCGCGTCGGCCGAGATGTCGGTGCGCTCACGGAGATTGAGCCTGCTCAGCAGCCCGCCGCCCTTCGCGGGCCGCTGCCCGACCCGGGCCTTCGCGCCGCGCTCGACCACCCGCATCCCGCGGGTCAGGACGAAGGCGAGCACGAAGTACATCACCAGGATGATCGTGTAGACGGGCGCGCTCTCCCCGGTCGCGTTGCGGATCAGCGAGGCGCCGAAGGCCATGTCGCCGACACCCATGATCGACACCAGGGCGGTGCCCTTGAGCAGCTCGATCAGCAGGTTGTTGAAGGGCGGCAGCATCTCCGGCCAGGCCTGCGGCAGGATGATCCGCCGCATCCGCTGCATCGGGGTGAAGCTGAGCGCGATCCCCGCCTCGCGCTGCGCCGGCGACACCGCCTGCACGGCGCCGCGCACGACCTCCGAGCCGTACGCGCCGTAGGACAGGCCCAGCGCCAGCGTGGCCGCCCACAGCGGCAGCAGCTGCCAGCCGAAGGCGACCGGCAGGACGAAGAACAGCCAGAACATCAGCACCAGGGCGGAGGTGCCCCGGAAGATCTCCATGTAGAGGCCGGAGAGGAAACGGACGATCCACAGCCGGTGCGTCCGGGCGATGCCGACCGTGAAGGCGACGACGGCGCCGAGGGCCGCGCTGTAGACCGTCAGCTGGACGGTGACCCAGAGGCCCTTGAGGAGGAGTTCCCACAAACCCCAGGTGATCTCACTCATGGCGCGCACTTCTCCTCTGCGGTCAGATCCGTCATCTGCTCCTCCGTGAAACCGAAGGGCCGCATGATCCGCAGAAGCTCACCGCTGTCCTTCATCTTGTGGAGTTCGCGGTTGAAGGCATCCCGAAGATTCGTTTCCGCTTTACGGAAGGCGAAGGCGCCGGCGTCCACGACGGGCTCGCCGTCGACGACCGGCTGGATCTCCTCCGTCGCCTCCACGCGCTTCGACTTCGTCTCCTTGATGACGTTGCGCACGGTCACGGCCGTGCCCGCGAAGACGTCGGCGCGGCCCTGCTCGACGGCGAGAAGCCCGGCCAGCTGATCCGGCAGGGTCATGATCTTCTCGACCCCGGCGTCCTGGGCGTAGCCGATCTCGGCATAACCGACGCCCGTCGCGAGGGTCGCGCCGGCCTCGGCGACGTCCTGGTAGTTGTTGAGGTTTTTGGGGTTGCCCTTGCGGACGATGAAGGCGTCGAGCATCTGGTACTCGGGGTCCGCGAAGAGCACCTGCTGGCAGCGTTCGGGATTGATGTACATCCCGGCGGCGACCACATCGAACTGCTGCGAGTTCAGACCGGAGATCAGCGAACCGAACTCCGTCGGGAACGGCTGGACCTTCGGCACCCCGAGCCGTTCGAAGATGCGGGCGGCCACCTCCGGCGCGTAGCCGGTCATCTCGCCGTCCTTGCCGATGTAGCTGTACGGCTGCTCGCCGGCCAGCCCCAGTTTCACAACACCCTGCGCCCGTAGGCGCTCCAGAAGATCTCCCCCGTCCTTGACGTCCGCGGTGGACACCCGGCTGCAACCGACCGCCCCCAACGCGCTCAAAGCCGCCACTCCTGCGAGCAGGGAGCGGCGGCCGATCCGGTACGTATCGTTCCCGCGTGGTCGAGCCATGGGCGGCTCGCTACCCGGAGAGCAAGAATTCATGCCGCTCTTTTCCAGCCTTAACCGAGCTGAGACCGCCGCCGGTTCTGTTGTCATTGATCCACTTGCGTCACCATAAGAGCCCCGGATCCGCACCGGCCGGGACCCGTCCGGGACGACTGACAGGAGCATCCGAATGACCGACTCCGCACCCCGTGACCGCTCCGCCCGGCACATCGAGGTGTCCCTGGCCAAACGCGGTGTGACCTGCACCGCGCGCCTCCTCGACGACCGAGCCCCGATCACCTGCGAAGCCGTCTGGAACGCGCTGCCGCTCAGCGGCGACGTCTACCACGCCAAGTACGCGCGGAACGAGATCTACACCCTGCTGTCCCCGTTCGCCCCGGCCGAACCCCCGCTGGAGAACCCGACGATCACCCCGATCCCCGGCGACCTCTGCTACTTCACCTTCACCGACACCCAGCTCGGCACGAAGTCCTACGGCTACGAGGAGCAGGCCGGGCACCGCGGGCAGCGGCAGGTCATCGACCTCGCGCTGTTCTACGAGCGGAACAATCTGCTGATCAACGGGGACGCCGGCTGGGTCCCCGGCATCGTCTGGGGCGCGGTCGTCGACGGCCTCGACCGGATGGCCGACGCCTGCCAGGACCTGTGGCGGGCCGGAGCGCTGGGGGAGAGCCTCACCTTCCGGCGGGCCTGAGCGCAAGGCCCCCGCGGCCCGGCCCGGCGCCGTCCCGCGAGGACGCGCGCCCGGCCGGCCCGTGCGCCGTCCGCCCGCCGTCCGCCCGGCCCGTGCGCCGTCCGTCCGGCCGGCCCGCGCCACCGGCCCGGTTCAGCCCGCGGCGGGCGGCGGCACCTCGTCCGCGACCCCCGCCTCGTACAGCGCGTGCGCCGCGCGCAGCACCAGGCCGTCCGCGTGCCGCGCCCCCACCAGCTGCACCCCGATCGGCAGCCCCTCGCCGTCCAGCCCGCAGGGCACGGTCGCGGCGGGCTGCTGCGTGAGGTTGAACGGATACGTGAACGGCGTCCAGCCCGTCCACCGCGTGTGCCCGGAGCCCTTGGGCACCTCGGCGCCCGCCTCGAACGCGGTGCCCGGCATCGTCGGCGTCACCAGCAGGTCGTAGGTGTCGTGGAAGCGGCCCATCTCGCGGCCCAGCGCCATCCGGACGTCCACCGCCGTCAGATAGTCCAGCGCGCTGTACGCCGCGCCCCGCTCCACGACCTCGCGCAGCGCCGGCTCCAGCAGTTCCAGCCGCTCGGGGCCGAGCGGCTGCACCACCCGCGCGACCCCGCTGAACCACAGGGTGTGGAACGCCTCCACCGGGTCCTCCGCGAGCGGCGGTTCGGCCTCCTCCACCCGGGCCCCCAGCGCGGACAGCAGGTCCACCACCCGGCGTACCGCGGCCGCCACCCGCGGCTCGACGGGCACCCGCCCCCCGAACGAGGCGCTGTACGCCACGCGCAGCCCGGACACCGCCTCCGTACCGCGGGCCAGACCCGCCGCGAAGTCGGCCGGCACCCGGTCTGACTGCGACCAGTCGCGCCAGTCCGGGCCCGTGATCACGTCCATCATCAGCGCCGCGTCCCGGGCGTCCCGCGTCATCGGGCCCACATGGGCCAGGGTGCCGAAGGGGCTCGCCGGGTAGAGCGGCACCCGGCCGTAGGTCGGCTTCAGCGCGAAGATCCCGCAGAAGGAGCCGGGGATGCGGACCGAGCCGCCGCCGTCCGTGCCCAGGCTCAGCGGCCCCGCGCCGAGCGCGACCGCCGCCGCGCTGCCGCCGCTCGACCCGCCCGCCGTGCGGCGCGGATCGTACGGATTGACGGTCACTCCGTGCCGCGGGCTGTCGGTGACCCCCTTCCAGCCGAACTCCGGGGTCGTCGTCTTGCCGGTGAACACCGCGCCGTGCTCCCGCAGCCGGGCCACCGCCGGGGCGTCCTCCCGCCAGGCCGCCGGGTCGCCGGCGTCCACGGTGCGCGAACCCCGCAGGGTGGGCGCGCCGCGCAGCAGCAGCAGGTCCTTCACGGACACCGGCACGCCGTCGACCAGCCCGGCCGGCTCGCCGCGCAGCCAGCGCCGCTCGGACTCGGCGGCCTGCGCCAGGGCACTCTCGGCGTTCACCCGCACATGGGCGCCCACCACGGGTTCCGTCCGCTCGATCCGCTCCAGCACGGCGCGGACGGCCTCGACGGGGGAGAAGGCGCGGGTGGCGTAGCCCGCGAGCAGTCGGGTGGCCGTGAGGTCGCACAGCTCGGTCATCGGGGCCTCCAGGGATGCGGGGGAGAGCTCAGGGCACCGGTACGTAACCGAGCCGCTTGTCGACCACGTTGAGCAGCGGCTTCCCCGCCACCCACCGGTCGAAGTTGTCCATGAACTGATCGGCCAGGGCGTCGCGCCAGCCCACCGTGTCCCCGCTCATGTGCGGGGACACCAGCAGCCCCGGGGCGTCCCACAGCGGGCTGTCCGGCGGGAGCGGCTCCTCCTCGAAGACGTCCAGTGCGGCACCCGCGAGCGAGCCCTTGGCCAGGGCCTCCGTCAGATCACGCTCGACCACGAGTTGCCCGCGCCCCACATTGACGAACCGGGCCGTCGGACGCATGAGCGAAAAAGCTTCCGCGTCGAACATTCCGTGGGTCTCCTCCGTCAGCGGAGCCGCGGCAATCACCCAGTCGGCGGAAGGGAGAAGATCTTTCAGCGCGCCGCCGCCGTGCACCCGAGAGAATTCCGCGTCGTTTTCCCGCGGGGTGCGCCCGACGAGTTCCACGGCGACACCCAGTGCCGCGAGCGTGCGGCCGATGGCCCGGCCGATCGGGCCCGAGCCGGATACGACCGCGCGGCTTCCCGCGAGCCGCATGGTTTCCCGGTGCCGCCATCGCCGCTGTTGCTGGAGTTCCCAACTGCCCGGAAAATCCTTGGCCAAGGCGAGGACGAGTCCGGCGACGTACTCCGCGATGGGCTGCTCGAAGATCCCCCGGGCGTTGGTCACCACGGTGTCCGAGGCCGTCAGCTCCGGGAAGAGCAGCCGGTCCACGCCCGCGCTGGCGGTGTGCACCCAGCGCGGCCTGCGGCCCGCTCCGGGCCAGGCATCGCGCAGAGCGTCGCTGGTGAAGTCCCACACCAGCAGGGCGTCGGCCGCCGGCAGGAGCGCCGCCAGCGACTCCGCGTCGCGGGCGTGCACGACGCGGGCGCGGCCGGAGAGCCGGTCGAGCCGGGGGGCGGGCTCGCCGCCGAGGACGAGCAGGGTGCTGTCGGTCATGGATGGGAAACCATTTCGAAACGTCTCTCCGCTTCGCTGGAGAGGAGCCGGAAAAACGGCGGGAGAACTGGGATTGACCACGCTAGGGACCGGAAACTACCTTCGTCAATACGGGTATTGCCGACCCGGGTAAGCCCGTGCCGGCCTCTGTCCCGGCGCCTCGGCGTGCACGGCTTTCTGTTCTGTGGTACCGCCCTCTTTCCTCGGCTTCGGCCCTGCCCTCCGTTCGTATTGGGGCTTCGGAATGGACATCTCTTTTCTGGGGGGCCCGCGCCCGCAACGCGGCGTGGGTGTCGTCGCACCGTTCGATTTCGCGCTGGACCGGGAGCTGTGGCGCTGGGCCCCCGACCAGGTGTCGCTGCACCTGACCCGTACGCCGTTCGTGCCGGTCGAGGTCAGCCTCGACCTGGCCCGGCTGGTCAGTGAGCACGAGACCCTCCGGGAGGCCACACACACGCTGCGCGCGGTCAGCCCCGAGGTCGTGGCCTACGCCTGCACCTCCGGCAGCTTCGTCGGCGGCCTGGCCGGCGAGCGCGCCATGTGCGCCGCGATGGCCCAGGCGGGTGAGATCCCGGCCCTCACCACCTCCGGAGCCCTGCTGGAGGCGCTGGCGGAGATCGGGGCCCGGCGGATCGCGCTGGTCACGCCGTACACCGCCTCCGTCACCCAGGCCCTGGAGGACTATCTGGCGGAGGGCGGGGTCACCGTCACCGACCGCGAGTTCCTCGGGCTGACCTGCCACATCTGGAAGGTCTCCTACCGGTCCGTGGTGGAGATGGCCCGGCGGGCCGTCACCCATGGAGCGGACGCCCTCTTCATCAGCTGCACGAACCTGCCGACGTACGACGCCATCCCGCAGCTGGAGGCGGAGCTGCGGATGCCCGTCCTGTCGGCCAATCAGGTGACCATGTGGTCGGCGTTGCGACGGATCGGGGAGCGGGCGGTGGGGCCCTACCAGGCGCTGCTCGACCCGGTGGCCAGACGGGGCCCGGCGTCGATGACGGCCACGGCCCCACCGCCGGCGCCGCCGCGGGCCGTGCCCCCCGCTCCGTCCGCCGCTGAGGAGGAGACCCCGGGAGCGGCGGCCACCCTCGGCGGCCCGGCCGTGATCGGCCCGGCCGTGTTCGGACCGGGAGCGGCAGGCCCCGGAGCGGCAGGCCCGGGAGTGACCGGCCCGGAAGGGCTCGGCGCCGTGCTGCCGTTCGGGGACGTGCGGGGGGAGCCGGAGGCGGCGTTCGCGGGGGCGCCGGGCGGGGTGGGGGCCGAGACGGAGGCGGCGGACGCCCTGGACGCACCCCTGTACCCGGACGATCCGGCGGGCCCGGCGCCCCTCTGACCCCGTGCGGCGCGTTCGGCCCGTACGGCACGGGGGCCGCGTGTGGCACGTACGGCGGGAGGGAGGGGCGGCGGAGACGACGGGGGCGACAGGCAACAGCGAGACCGAACAGGCAGGAGAGCGAGACGCATGGCAGAGCTGACGACCCCCGGCGCCACCCCCGGTACGGCGCCCGGCACGGCGGCGGGCACGACGCCGGAGACGGCCGCGGCCCGCTCCGCGCACGGGGCGGCTGAGCACGGGGCGGCGGAGCACGGGGCGGACGGGACGGGCGCCGGCGCGGCGACCGTCGGCTTCCTGTACCCGGGGTACTCCGCGGAGGACGACTACCCGCGCCTGGAAGCCATGCTGGCCGGCGCGGATCCGGGCGACGGCCGCGGCACGGCACCGGAGACCGCCCCCACCGCGGACGGGGCGGAGGCGCAGGACGGTGTCCTCGGTCTGGCCGGAGCCGTCACCGGTGCCTCCCCCGCGGTCCGGCTGCCGCTCGTCCACACCGACATCGGAGAGGACGCCCACCGTGTCGACGCCCTGCTGGAGATGGGCTCGGCCGCCCGGCTCGCGGCCCGGGTCGCCGATCTGCGGGCGCGGGGCGCACAGGCCGTCGTCTGGGCGTGCACCAGTGCCAGCTTCGTCTTCGGCCGTGACGGCGCACAGGAACAGGCGCGGGAGCTGGCGCAGGTGGCCGGACTGCCGGCCTCCAGCACCTCCTTCGCCTTCGCCCACGCCCTCGGCGACCTGGGCCTGGAACGGGTGGCGGTCGCCGCCACCTATCCGGAGGACGTCGCCGAGCTGTTCACCGCCTTCCTGAAGTCCTTCGGCACGGAGGTCGTGGCGATGCGCGGCAGCGGCATCATCACGGCCGCCGAGGTCGGCACCTGGGGCTGGGAGGAGGTACGGGCCCTCGCCCGCGCGGGCGACCACCCCGCGGCACAGGCCGTGCTGCTGCCGGACACCGCCCTGCACACCGCCGCGTACATCGCCCGGCTGGAGGCGGAGCTCGGCAAGCCCGTGCTCACCGCCAACCAGGTGACCGTCCGCGAAGGGCTGCGGCTGCTGGCGCACCCGGTGCCGCACCGGCCGCGGCTCGGAGCGCTCTTCTCCGCGGCCTGAGGCGGCTTGAGGCGGCCTGAAGGCGAGGAGCACGGGAAGAGGGGCTGCCGCACACGGAGAGGGCCCGCCGGTGCACCGCTCGGGTGGGCCGTCCCGCGCGGCCGGGAGCGGCGCGGAGTAGTGGAGGAGGGCCCCGCGCGCCGGACCGCTACGCCCGGGCGCCGGTTCCTGCTCCGGCCCCGGGCCCGCTTCGGCTCCCGGGGCTTCCGGGTCCGGGACCGGTCCCGGAAGCCCCGGAAAGGATGGGACGCGTTCCGCCGCCTGCCGGGCACACCCAGCAGGCGGTGCCGGCGACCACATCGGCCGTCGGCGGATGGCCGTGCCCGCGGCCGCCCGGGCACGGGGGGACCGGTGTGCCGCCGGCCGTCTCCAGGACGGCCTCCTGGAGCTGCCCGGCGAGATGGGCCACCGCCTCGGCCTCGCCCGGACCCTCCGCCAGGAGCACGCTCACGGCGGAGCCGTCACCGAAGGCCAGCGTGACGGAGACGGAACCGCCGTGCCGCGCGGCGCCCTGCCCGGCCATGCGCCCGCCCGCGCCTCCGTCTTCCGCGTCCTCCGCCCGCTTCCCGCCCGGGCGCAGCCGCAGCGTGGAGGTGTGGGCCGGGCCGGGCTCCGGGGCCCCGGGCCCGTCCGGGGCGCCCGCGGTCACCTCCAGGGTGTGACCGGTGGGGACCCCGAGCTGGCGCAGGATCGCCTCCGCCCAGCTCCGTACGGCGGTGGTGCCCGGACGCATCGCTACCTCTTCGCCTTGACGCTTGCGGCCCAGCTGAGCGAGCCCACTCCGGGCCGCCCTCCGATCCGCACCGGGAAGGTCATGTAGTCCTGGAACTGCACGAGGTCATCATGCCGGACGGGCTTGAGCGTGCCGTGGAACAGGTAGTTCTTCCCCACCACGTGACCGGCGTTCCTCGGCATCGCCCTGCCGTTCCTCCACCACGAAACGCCCCTCTCCCGGACCGGGCCGGTGATGACGGACTGCACCCGGCGGGAGATCCGGAAGCCCCAGTTGATCGTGGAATACAGGCAGTTGAAGCGGGCGTGGAGGGTGCCGTTGGTGTCGCTCCAGCGCGGATTCCTGCCGCAGCGCAGGATGGCCGGCCCTCGGCGCCGGGCGTCCGGCGCCGCGGCCGGGACCCGGGCTCCGGCCGGCGCCGCGGAGGCGGGGACGGCCCACGGCTTGCCGAGGACGAAATCCAGCTGTTTCCGTTCGGACGAGGTCAGCGCCGGTGCGGAGCCGTCCCGTCGGGCGTCCAGCGTGATGCGGAGGGTGGACCTTCCGCTGCCCCGGATGGAGGTCGACGTGAAGGTCCGCCGCCCAGCCGGGGCGTCTCCGGCGGCATCCGGGTGGACAGGGGCCGCGGCGGAGGCCGACTGCCCGGTGCTTCCCGGCATGGGCTTCGCCGGTGCCGCCTGTGCGGTTCCGGTGGCGGGCGCCGCGAGGGCGAGCGCCACCGCGCTGATCACCGTGGTGTTCTTCACCGTCTTGAGCATGTGAACTCCCCCGTGCCGCCGCGAAGTCGCCGAGGGCACCCTGCCTCCGGGGCGGCGGCGCGCGGGATCAATCTAGGAGAAGGGGAGGGGTGATTGGGGGAGTTCGGTGGTGATTGGCAATATTCAACCCGGAGTGTCTGGTTCGCCAATTTATGTGATGAGCGGGGTGCGGTGGCGGGACGTGGGCCGGGAATAACCGGAGTAACTCTCCGGTTGTCCGGCCGGCGCGCGGTGACCCGCGCGCCCCGAACACGGCACACGCACCGCGTCCGCATCCGGACGGAGAACCACCAGGGAGGCAGGCCGCATGGCCACCGAGCACGACACCATCCGCGGCACGGCGCGGGGCACCGCCCCGGTCCCGCTGTCCGTACTGGACCTCGCCACCGTCGGCAGCGGAAGCACCGCCGGCGACGCCCTGCGCACGAGCGCCGCACTCGCCCGCACCGCCGAGCGCCGCGGCTACCACCGCTTCTGGGTGGCCGAGCACCACTCCATGCCCGGTATCGCCAGCTCCTCCCCGGCCGTGATCCTCGCTCACCTCGCGGCGCACACCGAGCGCATCCGGCTGGGCTCCGGCGGCGTCATGCTCCCCAACCACGCCCCGCTGGTGATCGCCGAGCAGTTCGGCACCCTGGAAGCCCTCGCACCCGGCCGGATCGACCTCGGCCTCGGCCGCGCCCCGGGCACCGACGGCGCCACGGCCGCCGCCCTCCGCCGCACCGACCGCCTCCACGAGGGCGCGGACGACTTCCCGCAGCAACTGCTCGAACTGACCCGCTTCCTGGACGACGCCTTCCCGGACGGCCATCCGTACAGCCGCATCCACGCCGTCCCCGGCCCCGTCCAGGCCACCTCGCCGGGCGGCGTGCAGTCCACCGGACGGCCGGAGATCTGGCTGCTCGGCTCCAGCGGGTTCAGCGCGCAACTGGCGGGCTCCCTGGGACTGCCGTTCTCCTTTGCCCACCACTTCTCGGCGGCCAACACCCTGCCGGCGCTGGAGCTGTACCGGGAGTCCTTCCGCCCCTCCGCCGTCCTCGACGAGCCGTACGCCGCCATCGGCGTCGCGGTACTCGCGGCGGAGGACGAGAAGGAGGCCCGCCGCCAGATCATGACCGGCGCCCTCTCCATGCTCCGCCTGCGCACCGGCCGGCCCGGCCTCGTCCCGACCCCGGAGGAGGCCGAGGACTATCCGTGGAGCGCGCGAGAGCGCGACTTCGCCGACAGCTGGATCGGCAACATCGTCCACGGCACGCCGGACGCGGTCCGCGAGGGCCTCAACGCGCTGGCGAAGCGCACGGGTGCCGACGAGATGATCCTCACCTCCAACGTGCACGGCGCGGACGCCCGCCTCCGCTCCTACGAACTGATCGCCGACGCCTACGGCATGCCGGGCGGCCCCGGCACGGGGTGAGCCCGGAGGCGGCAAGGGAGGCCCGCGCCTTTGTGAACAGCCAGACGTCGCGTGGGCGTTGACGCCGCGACGCCGTCACCCCGCGGCCCCCGGGGCGGGGTGCCCCCTGTCGGTCGCGCCCGGTACGGTGCGGAGCGTGACGGGGAGCCACGGGGAGTGCGGGGTACGGGGGCTGTGATGGACCTGCGGGAGCGGATCGCCGCGGTGCGTGCGGGAGCCGGTGAACCGGCTGCGATGGTGGGGGAGTTCCGGCGCACGATGGTGCTGCTGCCGCTGTCCGGGGGCCGCTTCATGACCGGCCATGAGGGCGGGGTCCGCTGGATCTACGCCTTCAGCGGCGAGCCGCAGCTCGCACGGTTCGCGCGGGCGCGCGGGGCGGCGCCGGGCGAGGGATGGGAGTACGCGGCGGTGCTCGGGGCGCGGGTGCTCGACGTGCTTGTCCCGGAGCTGCCCGCTCCCGCCGGGGTCGTTGTGGACGTGGCGGACGAGGAGGGCTCGATGCTGCTGCCGCCGGTGCGCGGCATCGTGCCGGACGAGGCCGTCGAGGGCGTCGAGGGCGACGCGGCGGCGGTGGCAGCGGCGGCAGCGTCGGCGGGTGCCGGTGTCCCCGCGGGCGCCGGCACCGCCGTACCGCGCCAGCGGGCGAGGGGGCGGGCCCGGTGAGCGGGGAGGAGGACCTCCGGTTCGGCCGGGAGTCCGTTCACCTGATCACCAAGGGGCTGAACGCGGCGATCGGTGAGCTGAAGGAGATCGGCAGCGCGACCGACGCCGTCATGGGCAGCGGTATGCGGAATCTGGAGATCACCGCGATGGAGGCCGGCGGCGCCGAACTGGCCGACGCCTTCGAGGGCTTCTGCGACCGCTGGGAGTGGGGCGTCCGGGCCCTGGTCCAGGACGCCAACGAGCTCGCGGCCCGTCTCGGCCTCGCCGCCGGCCTGCTCCACGAGGAGGACCGCTACTGGGCGAGCACGTTCAAGGTAACCACCAACGCCGTGGTGGCGACCGGCAATCCGCACGCCACCGAGGAGGAGATCGCCCAGCAGAGCTACCGGGAGATCGTCACGCCGGACGCCCCCGACTACAGCGCGGAGTCCTTCCGGCAGGCCGGTGAGGACATGCGGCAGACCTGGCTCGACACCGGCCGCAGCGTGGTCACCGAGGGGCAGGGCGGCCAGGCGGCCTCCGGCCTGCGCGATCTGATCGGCACGGACGGCGACACCTACGCGCAGGGCGTCGACGAGGTCTTCGGCCCCTCCCCCGACGAGCGCGCCGCCCAGCAAGGGGCCGGGCCCGGCCGGGAGCCGCACGGTGAGCCGGGCCAGGAGCCGCCCGGGGGCGAGCGCTGATGGCGGGCATCGGGGATTTCATCCCGGACCCGGTCGAGGAGTGGGCCGAGGACCGCGTCGCGGAGGCCGGTGAGTTCGTCGAGAGCGTGGGCGACGGGACGGCGGACGCGCTGGAGGGCGTCGGCTGGCAGGGCGGCGCCGACTGGGTCCGCGAGAAGTCCGGTTCGGTGGCCAACGCCATGGGCGCGGATGTGGCCGAGCTGGACCTCGGGCAGAGCGAGGATCCGAAGAAGCTGGTCCACGGCAGTCCGGGCAAGCTGCGCTCCACCGCCGGCCATCTCGCCGACTTCCGGGCGGCGTTCGAGAACGTCGGCAACGGCCTCAAGAAGGTGGACGCCGGCGCGCTCAAGGGGGAGGCGGCCCGCGCCTTCGAGGAGAAGGTGGCCGGGGAACCGAAGCGGTGGTTCGCGGCGGCCGATGCCTGCGAGAAGGCCGCCAAGGCGCTCAACGACTTCGCCGACACCGTGGAGTGGGCCCAGGGCCGGGCCCGGCAGGCGATCGACCTGTACCAGCGGGGCAAGCGGGCCTCCGCCGAGGCGCGGGCCGCCCACGTCGAGCAGCTCGCGGCGTACGGGGCGGCGGTCGAGACGTACAACGCCCTCCCGGCGGAGCAGCGGGACGCGGCCGATCGCCCCCGAAGGCCGGGCGACCCGGGCGACGCCGGCAAGGCCGACATGGCGGCCGCCCGGGACCTGCTGGAGGAGGCGCGCCGCCAGCGGGACGCGGCGCTGCGCACGGCCACCGCATCGGTGGGCGCGGCCCGCGACAAGGCCCCGGCGGCACCGTCCTATGCCGAGCAGGCCAAGGACGGCCTGCTGGGGATGCATCTGGAGGGCTCCCACCGGGTGGGCGGCATCCTGCGCGGCAGCGCGGGCGTCCTGAACTACATCCACGCCGTCAACCCGCTGCACCCGTACAACCTCACCCACCCCGCCGAGTACGCCACCAACCTCAACGCGACCACGGCCGGTCTGGTCCAGACGGTCAACGACCCCGGTGCGGCGGCCAAGACCCTGTACGACCAGTACCAGAAGGACCCGGCGGAGGGGCAGGGCCGTCTCCTGCCGGAACTCCTCGGCACCCGCGGCGCGGGCGCGGCGAAGAAGATCGCCGGCGCGGGCCGCCGCGCCGCGGGCGGCAAGACCCCGGCCCGCGGCAACCTCGGCAAGGACGGTCCCGAGACCCACAAGACGAAGGACTGCGACCGGACGTGCAAGGGCACGGACCCCGTCGACCTGGCCACCGGCCGGATGTACCTCCCGCAGACCGACGCGGTCGTCCCCGGCGCGCTCCCGCTGGTCTTCACCCGCCGCGTGGAGTCCGGCTACCGCAGCGGCCGCTGGTTCGGCCCCTCCTGGTCGTCCACCGCCGACCAGCGGCTGGAGATCGACGCCGAGGGCGTCGTCCTCGTCACCGAGGACGGCCTGCTGCTCGCCTACCCGCACCCGGCGCCCGGACAGCCGACGCTCCCCGCGATGGGCCCGCGCCACCCCCTCGACCGCACGCCCGAGGGCGACTACACCCTCACCGACCCGGACACCGGCCACGTCCGCTACTTCACCGGCCCGGAGGGCGCGGAGCCCGGCGGCGACGGCGAAGCCCGTCTCGCCGAGATCACCGACCGCAACGGCCACCGCCTCACCTTCGAGTACGCCACGGACGGCACGCCCCTCGGCATCGTCCACGACGCGGGCCACCACGTGCGGTTCACCACCGAGGACGGCCGGATCACGGCCCTGCGCCTCGCCGGTGCCGCCGACGACGGCTCGGACCTGGAGCTGGTCCGCTACGGCTACACCGACGGCAACCTCACCGAGGTCACCGGCTCCTCCGGCCTGCCGCTCCGCTTCACGTACGACGACGAACGCCGCGTCATCGCCTGGACCGACACCAACGACCGCCGCTACGACTACGTCTACGACGACCGGGACCGCTGCATCGCCGAAGGCGGCACGGACGGCCATCTCGCCCTGCGCATCGACTACAGCGCCGCGGACCCGCAGAGCGGCCACCGCACCACGACGGTCACCACCGCCCAGGGGCACACCAGCCGCTATCTGATCGACCGCCGCTCCAACGTCATCGCGGAGACCGACCCCACCGGTGCCGTCACCCGCACCGCGTACGACGCCCACGACCGGGTGATCTCCCGCACCGACCCGCTCGGCCACACCACCGCCTTCCGCTACGACGAGGCCGGCCGCCTCACCTCCGTCGTCCACCCGGACGGCAGCGAATCGTCCGCCACCCACAACGACTTGGGCCTGCCGACCGCCGTCACCCACCCCGGCGGCGCCGCCTGGCAGCAGACCTACGACGAGGCGGGCAACCGCCTCACCCTCACCGACCCGTCCGGCGCCACAACCCACTACACCTACGACGACCGGGGTCACCCGGCCACGATCACCGACGCCCTCGGCCACACCACGGCCATCCGCTGCGACGCGGCCGGCCGCCTGCTCTCCGTCACCGACCCGCTCGGCGGCGAGACGGCGTACGAGCGCGACGCCCTGGGCCGGATCACCGCCGTCACCGACCCGACGGGCGGCCGGACCCTGCTGGCCTGGTCGGTGGAGGGCAAACTGCTGCGCCGCACGGGCCCGGACGGTGCGGAGGAGTCCTGGACGTACGACGGCGAGGGCAACTGCACGACGTACACGGACGCCATCGGGGCCGTCACATGCTACGAGTACACCCACTTCGACCTGCTGGCGGCCCAGACCGGCCCGGACGGCGTCCGCTACGAGTTCGAGCACGGCCCGGACCTGCTCCTCCGCACGGTCACCAACCCCCAGGGCCTGACCTGGGACTACTCCTACGACGCAGCGGGCCGCCTCGCCTCCGAGACGGACTTCGACGGCCGCACCCTCACCTACGCCTACGACCCGGCGGGCCGCGAACTGGCCTCCCGCACCAACGCCCTCGGCGAGACCATCCGCTTCGAGCACGACGCTCTCGGCCGCATCACAACCAAGGACGCGGCGGGCACGGTCACCCACTACACCTACGACCGCGCCGGCCGCCTCACGGAAGCGTCGAACCCGGACGCGACGATCCTCCTGCACCGCGACCGCCTCGGCCGCATCAAGTCGGAGACCGTCAACGGCCGCACGACGTCGTATCGCTACGACGCCCTGGGCCGCCGCGTGAGCCGCGTGACCCCCATGGGCGCGCAGGCCACCCGCGCCTACGACGCGGCGGGCCGCACCGCCTCCCTGACCACCTCGGGCCACGCCTTCACCTACGTCCACGACCCGGCGGGCCGCGAACTGACCCGCCACTTCGGCGAGCGGGTCGCCCTCACCCAGACCTGGGATCCGGCGGGCCGCCTCACCACCCAGTCCCTCCTGGCCCAGCCGGCGCGGCTGCGGGGCTCCGGGACGGCGGATCCGGACGCGGCGCCCTGGGGGCCGGGGGCGGCGGATGCGGCCGTACCGGGCGTGATGCCGGGCGCAGGTGCGGGAAGCGCACCCCTACCGGGCGCCGGGGCCGCGGGTGCGGCCATACCGGACGCCGGGACGACCGGCTCCGGGTCGGCGGGGGCGGCCGGAACGACCGGTGCCGCCGAGATCCGTCAGCACCGGGCGTACACCTACCGCCCGGACGGCCACCTCACCGCCGTGCACGACCAACTGGGTGGCGGGGAACGCCGCTTCGACCTCGATGCCGCGGGCCGGGTGACGGCGGTCCACGCCGCGAACTGGACGGAGCGCTACGCCTACGACGCGGCGGGCAACCAGACCGAGGCAGCCTGGCCCGCGGCCCACGCCTCAACCGAAGCGACGGGTCCCCGCACCTACACCGGCACCCGCATCACCCACGCCGGTGCCATCCGTTACGAACACGACGCGCAGGGCCGCATCACCCTCCGCCAGAAGAAGCGCCCCTCGCGCAAGCCGGACATCTGGCGCTACGCGTGGGACGCGGAGGATCGCCTGACGTCGGTGGTGACCCCGGACGGCACCCACTGGCGTTACCGGTACGACCCGTTGGGCCGGCGCACGGCCAAGCAACGCCTGACCGCCGACGGCATGGTCGCCGAGGAAGTGACGTTCACCTGGGACGGCACGACCCTCGCGGAACAGACCACGACCTCCCCGGACCTGCCGAACTCGGTCACGCTCACCTGGGACCACGACGGCCTCCGCCCGATCGCGCAGACCGAACGCATCACGGCGGCCGGCGCCCCGCAACACGTCATCGACGCCCGCTTCTTCGCCATCGTCACCGACCTGGTCGGCACCCCCACCGAACTGGTCGACGACTCGGGAACCATCACCTGGCACACCCGCGCCACCCTCTGGGGCACCACCACCTGGGCCGCCGACAGCACGGCCTACACCCCCCTCCGCTTCCCGGGCCAGTACTTCGACCCCGAAACGGGCCTCCACCACAACCACTTCCGCTACTACGACCCCGAAACGGCCCGCTACACCAGCCAGGACCCCCTGGGTCTCTACCCGGCCCCGAACCCGGCAACGTACGTCGACAATCCGCATGTATCGGTAGACCCTCTCGGGCTAGCGCCATGCCGTGACCTCTACCACGGAACTACACGAGAAGCAGCCGACTCCATATTCAGAGGCGGAATTGACCCGAATTTCAGTACTCGTTCCATGGATTTCGGGCAGGGAGGGTTCTATGTGACGGACAACCTTGCTCAAGCGCAGAAATGGGCTTTGCGTCTTGGTGGTGAGGACGGTGCGGCGGTCTTGCATTTCCAGCTTCCGGAAGGAGGTTTCGGAGGGCTGAATGGCAAGGTGTTCGACGGTCCGAGTGATGAGCTCTCATCCTTCTTCAGGCATAATAGAAGTGGAGGGCCGATGCATGGATATGATTACGTGGAGGGGCCCATGCTGCTGAACTTGCGCAAATTTATGCGCGGTTCTGACGCTGTGGTCGGCGGCCATCAAATCGCGATATTCGGTGACCGAGCTGCAGAGATCCTATCAGGTGCGATGAAGGGGATTGTGTGACGTGGGAGATTTTCTGATGCGGACGAACGAAGAGGTCGTTGAATACTTGGAGGAGATCGTTGAGGTGATGATTGAGGGCTGCGGAGTTTCTCGTGCCGAGGCGGTGGCGCGCATCAATCAACAGTGGCGTGGGCAAGATCTCGATGAATCACCCGAACTGATCGAACACGAGTTGCCTGAATTCTGGGCATATCGAATCTGTTACGGGACGGTTCCTTACTGGGATCCGGATGTTGACCGTTCACAGTGGAAACTTCGCGAGCCTCCACCGGCCGACTCGCCCTGCTGGACCGTCGCTTCGTGAATACCTGCCGGTCAGAGAATTGGACGCCGACCCGCTACGCACGTATCGACAAACAGCGGGACACGCTTTCCCGCGGGCTGATGGGCAAGGCGGCGGACGAGCCGGCTAACGCGCCACGCGGTAGCGGAGGTGGACGACTTTCGAGCTGAAGGTGCGGGTCTCGACGAGTTCGAGATCCACTCGGCGCTCGTGCTGCGGAAAGAAGGGGATGCCGCCGCCCACCAGCACCGGGTAGACCACGGTCCGGTACTCATCGATCAGCCCCAGCGCGGCCGCTTCGGCGGCGAGCGTCGCGCCGCCGATCGCGATGTCGCCCTCGCCCGGCTCGGCCCGCAACCGCTCGATCTCCTCCGCCAGGCCGCCGGAGGCCAGGCGGGCTTGGCCCCGCACCGCCGACAGCGTGGTGGAGAACACCACCTTCGGCAGCGGCTTCCACAGCGCGGTCCACTCGCGCATGGCGTCGTCGAGCGAGGGGTCCTGGTCGGCGGTCTCCCAGTACAGCATCGTCTCGTACAGCCGACGTCCCAGCAGGTGGACGCCGACCTCTCGGATCTCGTCGATCCAGAAGCGGAAGCCCTCCTCGTCGGGTGAAGCAGCTTCGTACCGAGCGGGGAGCGGCCGTACCCACCGGGGTGGTGCACGAGGTGACCCTGCTGCCACAGACCCCGGTCGAGGTGGAGCAGGCCGCCGGGGGGAAGCCGGGGGACATGCGGCTGGAGGAACTGGTGGACCGGCTGCGGGGCGGGCCGCGCTGGGTGTTCGTCCTCGACTACGACGGCGAGGGCCGGGTCCAGTCGCTGCGGGAGGCGTCCTGGCTGACCGCCGGGTGAGCTTCGGCAGAGGCCCGGAAGAAAAGCCTGCCGGGATGCAACCCGGTGATGGGGGCTCGGCGTAGAGACCATGCAACCCCAACCACACCGGTTTCCAGGAGAACGTTGATCATGTCTGCCTCATGCCGCAGGGCCACCAAGTGCCTGCTCGCCCTTGTCGCCTCCGGCGCCCTTCTCCTGACCGGATGCGGGGAGAACGGCGAGGAGCCCGCGGGTCCCACCGCCGCGGCCTCGCCGGCGGACATCGCGCAGGCCGGCGGTGACCGGACGGCCACCCCGTCGGACGACGGCGAGGCATCGAAGGACACGCGCACGCCGGCCGGTAAGACCCCGTGGGCGGGAACCAAGCAGTTCGTGACGATCGACAAGGGCTGGACCGAGGGCGGACTGACCCGTCTGTCGGTGCGGCCCGCCCAGAAGAAAGTCAACACCCAGTTCGACACCTGGGAGATCACCCCCGGCACCGGGGCCTTCACCACGGTGACCATGGCCAAGGACGCCCGGGTCCTGCTGACGGTCCCGGTCCGGGACGCCGTCGCGTCCGGTGGCAGCCGGGCCGAGCCTCTGCCGTTCTCCCAGAGCGAGTTCGTCACCCTGCTGAAGCGACTGGACTCCGTGGTCGCCGCGGGCGTCGGGTACGACCTGAGCTTCGACGGAGAGGGCCGGGTGGCCAGGCTGCAGTCCGTATACCGGCCGTGAGTCCACCGGAGGACCGGAACGGGGGCGGGGAGTGGAAGCGCGGGCCAGGTGATCCCGGGAGACCGGACCGGGCGTCAGCGTCGCGCGTGGCGGATCTTCAGCCGCCCGAAGCCCATGGCCCCGGTGATACGGATCTTCGGTCCGCCGGGGCGGGAGCGCCGTGAGGGCTTGTAGGACGAGACCTTCCATACGGTCTGGAGACCCTCGGTGTCGACGACCGCGTCGCGCGGCACCTTGATCTTGGCTCTGCCCGTGCCGAGTTGCAGTTCGATGTCCACCACCGGGTGCTCGATGACGGCGCGGGACAGGTCCAGGTGCACCTTTCCGAAGGCGGATTCCACCTTGAGGCGCCGGGGTACCCGCCAGGCGCCGCGCCGCCGGATCCGTCCGGTGAGAGCGGCGACGGTGGAGGCGGTGTCCGCTTTGCCCTGAGGGAGAGACGCCAGCGCCGGCGTGAGGTCCCCGGGCGTCGTGGCGGTGAGTGCCTGGTGGAGGCGTTCGTCCATCTCCTCGTGGGAAATGTGTCCTTCGACGTACGCCTCCTGCAGGCGCCGCACGGCGGCGTCGCGGTCCTCGTCGCTGAGCGGTAACGGTGGGTCTTTCGGCTGGAGGGTCACCGTTTCACTCTACTGACCCGCCCCGGGCGGTCGGGTCGAGCGGGACCCCGAGTGCCAACTGAACGAGGAGGGGGCGTGGTTGGCGGGTCGGCCGTTCAGGCCGCGATCGTGAAGCGGTCGGGGTCGGGGCAGCCCGGTGGGGCGAGTTCGCACCAGAGGAGTTTGCCGCCGGTGGTGCGGATCGGGTAGCCGCCCCAGTTGTCCGCGCAGAGGCGGACGAGGAGGAGCCCGCGCCCGTCCTCGGCGCAGGCGACGGCCGCGTCGTGCGTCGTGGTGATCGCGGCTGCGTGGTCGTGCGCGGCCGGTGGCTTGTCGAAGGGGGCGGGGACGACCGGGCTGGTGTCCCAGACGCTGATCCGCAGACGACCCGACGTCCGTTCGGACAGACGGAGTTCACACGGACCGTCGGTGTGGCGGTAGGCATTGGCCACCATCTCGCCTGCGAGAAGCTCGGCCGTGTCGGCGTGGTGGGCGAGGCCGTGCCGGGCCAGTACGGACCGCAGCGTCGACCTCGCGATTCCGGCGGCGCGGGCGTCGTGGGGCAGGCGGAGGCCGTAGGACCACGGTGCGGTGGGGTGATGTTCTCCGGACGGCCACGGGAGCGGGGCCTGCATCGATACGGTGTCCATGAGATCTCCCGATGGAGGGCGAAGTTGGTTCCGCAGCGGATCTCTGGCGGCCGGTGTCGGTGCCGCACAGACGCATGGGGCGGCCGGGCGGTGAGCTTCCGGACCGTGACCCGGAGGAGTGGTGCGCGCCACACACTAGGGACTGTGTTGATAGGTCTACCAGTGAATCCGCGGTATAGCGCTTAGAGCCACTCGTGTGAGGGAACGCCCGGCTCGCAGCCCGGCCGAAGGAGAACCATGCCGCCCGCCAACACCCCAACGCTTCGCCAGCGCCGCCTGGGAGCCGAACTGCGCAAGCTCCGCGAACGCGCAGGTCTGTCCTCCACCGCGGCCGCCGCCCTGCACGGAATGAACCAGGCCCGCGTCAGCAGCATCGAAGCCGGCCGGTACGCCGTGAGTGCGGAGCGGGTCCGCACGTTGGCCCGCAACTACTCCTGTGGAGACGAACGGTTGGTCGAGTCGCTTGCCGGGATGACCGGCGGGCGTACCAGGGGCTGGTGGGACGAGTACCGAGACATCCTCCCGGCCGGGCTCCACGATCTCGCCGAGCTGGAACACCACGCGACGGCGCTTCGCGTCGTTTCAGTGGTCCACATCCCGGGACTGCTGCAAACCCCTGAGCACGCCCGGGCGGTGTTCCGTGAAGTAGTACCCCCGCTGCTTCCGTACGAGGTTGAGCATCGGGTCTCCTACCGGATCAAACGGCAGGTGTCTCTCCACGGTGAGAGTCCCACGCCGATGACCGCGATCCTGCACGAAGCCGCACTCCGTATGGGATTCGGAGGGCCGGAAACGGCCGGGGCACAGCTACAGCACCTCGTCGACATGAGCGAGCAGCCGAATCTCACCCTTGCCGTCGTTCCCTTCGGGAAGGGAGCCTTTCCCGGATCGGGACAGCCCATCGTCTACGCGGCGGGGCCGGTTGCCCAACTGGACACCGTGCAACTCGACACCGAACACGGTGTGGAGTTTCTCGATGCCGAGGCGCACCTGGTGAAGTACCGCTCTGTGTTGGACCGGATGGAAGCCTGTGCTCTGTCGCCGGGTGAATCCCGGGAGCTTGTCCACAGGATCAAGCAGGAAGCCTAGAAGGAGTCGACGTGTTCCCCCTTGACTGGCAGAAGTCCTCCCACAGCGGAGAAGGCGCGAACTGCCTCTATGTCGCAGCCGTCCCGGACGGGACGGTCCGTATCAAGGAGAGTGACGAGCCCGGTATCACGATCGGAGCGAGCCGGGACGCCCTCCGGGCGCTGATATGCGCGGTCAAGGCAGGGGAGTGCGACGACTTGATCTGATACCTGGACGACCACTACGGACATGTCCGCTCCCCACTCTCGGCTTCACGGTAACGCGCCCGCCATACCGGCTTATGCGAACGTTCGCGTCGCAGACGAGACAGGAAGGGACTCCCAGTGCCCGACTGCAACTGGCAAAAGTCGTCCTTCAGCGCTGAGGCAGCCAACTGCCTCAATGTCGCCGCCGCTGCGGACAACACCGTGCAGTTGAGGGAGAGTGACGAGCCCGGCATCGTCCTCGCCGTCAGCCGGGACGTGCTCCGGGACCTCATACGCGGGGTCAAGGCGGGGGAGTGGGACGACCTGGTCCGACTCCGGTGGTCCGGCCGCTCTCTGCTACGGCGGGCTGGGACGCGCTCGCTTGATCACTGCCGCACGTCGGCCAGGGCGTGCGGGGCCCGCAGGTCGCGCAGGTCACGCCTGAAGCGCAGGCCCGGGCGGCCGTCCAGTTCCGTTTCGCCGGTGACGGCGAAGCCCGTGCGGGCGAGTACGGTCCTGGAGCCCGCGTTGTCGAGGGTGGTGGCGGCGTGCAGCGTCGTCAGGCCGTACTCCGTGGCGGCGCGGGCGCAGATCTCGCGGACGGCGGCCGTGGCCAGGCCCTGGCCGGTGGCCCGCTCGGCGATGCGGTAGCCGAGTTCCGCCGAGCCGTCCGCCGCCGCAGCGTCGATCAGGTTGACGCGGCCGAGTACCTCACCGTCCTCGTCCACCAGCACGTGGAAGAAACAGACACCCGCTGCTTGCTCCTCCAGCAGCGCGCGGAGCCGGGCGTCGAAGTGCGCGAAGTAGTCGTCGCCGCGGTCCGGGACGGAAGCGGCGAAGAAGGCCGGTTCTCTTGTTCGAACTCCAGGAGGGCCGGGATGTGGTCGGGGCGGAGGGACTGGAGCTGCGGCATGAGGCGAGGGTAGGCGGCTCGGTCGTGGTGCTGTGGGCGGTTCCCGGTTCGGAACGCCGGTTGCCGCCGGGGCCGAGGCAGGGCCGGGTCAGGGCCGGGCCCGGGTCGGGCCCGGGTCGGGTGGCCCGCCGGGCATGGGCGCGACGCGTCGGCCGGGCTGCGCGGCGTCCAGCGACCGGGGGCGCGTCGGCCGGCGAGCCGCGTGCCGCCCGCGAGTGGCCGGATCCGGGGGCGGCGGTCCCGTACCGCGTTTGAGCGTGTCCTTGGCACGGCCCGCGGCCGGTGCGCTGGTAACGGTCCCATTTCCGGAGGTAGTGGCGTAGACCGCCCACCCGCTGTGTGCACACGCGTATTCCGTCTTGGTTGGGGTCCCGCGCGGCGGCGGGGCGGTCGACGCCCGCGAGATTCCGCCTCGTGCGGTGCGCTGCGCTTGTTCGACCAGGCGAACGGGCCTTCCGTTCGCCGGGATCGGGGCGCCCCGGTCGGCCGGTGGGTCCGTCCCGAGTGCTTCGCGGGCGTCGCCGTCAGGGAGCCGGGAGCCAGTGGGGTTTGCAAAAGCGTACGAAAGAAAGTCCTTTCCGGCGCCGTTCGGCAATCCCGTCCCGTGGTCGGCAGGGCCCTCTGTCCCAGGTCATCGCCCGGCGGTCGCCGGTCGGCGAGGGGCGATAACGGTTCATGTTTGGTTCCGTGTCTTTCCGATCGCCTCTGTTGACTTTACCGCCAGTTAACGGTCAAGGTGTGGCCATCCGCCGCTCTGAGGGTCAGGCAGAGCGGCACGCACCCGAGGAGTGCCCATGTCACCGCGTACGCGACGCCCCCTGCTGCGCCGAGCCCTGGCGGCTCTCGCCGTACTGCCCGTACTCGCCACCGCGGCCTGCGGCGGCGGAGACGACACCGGCGGCAGTGCCGCCGGGGAGCCGGCCGCGTGCGAGAAGAGCGAGGGCAAGGTCGAGTTGTCGTACTGGTCCTGGATCCCGGGTGTGGACAAGGCCGTGGCGGAGTGGAACCGGCAGAACCCCGACATCCAGGTCACCGTCAAGTCCACCCCGGCGGGCAACGCGGGCACCTACCAGAACATGTCCAACGCGCTGAAGGCGGGCAACGCCCCCGACCTCGGCCAGATCGAGTACGACTCCCTGGCCAGCTTCCGTCTCCAGGAGGGCCTGACCGACATCGCCGCGTGCGCCGGTGTCAAGGAGGCGGAGGCGGACTTCGCCGACTGGACCTGGTCCCAGGTGACCTTCGGGGCCGGCGGCGGGGACGGCGTCTGGGCCGTACCGCAGGACACCGGCCCGATGGCGCTGTTCTACCGCAAGGACCTGTTCGAGAAGCACGACATAGCCGTGCCGGAGACCTGGCAGGAGTACTACGAGGCGGCCAAGAAGCTGAAGAAGGCCGACCCGAAGGCGTACATGACGCACTTCTCCCAGACCGACCCGAACTGGTTCACCGGCCTCCTCTGGCAGAAGGGCGCGACCATGTTCGCGCAGGACGGCGACACCTGGAAGGTCGGCATCGACAGCCCGGCCGCCGGTGAAGTGGCCGACTACTGGCAGAAGATGATCGACGAGAAGCTGGTCGCCACCAACCTCCAGGGCTTCTCCCCCGCGCTCTACAAGGCGTGGAACAAGGGCGAGGTCGCCACCTGGGTCAGCGCCGCCTGGGGCTACAGCACCATCCGCGACAACGCCAAGGCCACCGCCGGAAAGTGGGGCGTGGCGCCCATGCCGCAGTGGTCCGCGGGTGAGAAGAAGGCCGGCAACTGGGGCGGTTCCACCACGGCGGTGCTGGCCAAGAGCGAGCACCCCTACGAGGCGGCGAAGTTCGCGCTGTGGCTGAACACGGACCCGAAGGCCCTGGAGATCCTCAACAGCAAGGGCGGCCTCTACCCGGCGGCCACGGAGGGCCTCAAGCTCGACGCCCTGCAGCAGCCCGTGGAGTTCTACGGCGGCCAGAAGATCTTCGACACCTTCGCCGGGGCCGCGGGCGACGTCAACACCGACTGGACCTTCGGGCCGACGATGACCGACACCTACCGCTTCATGGGCGACGGCATCGCGGGCGCGCTGAGCGGCAAGGGCACGCTGAAGGACGCGTTGAAGCAGGCCGACGCCAAGACGGTGGAGTCCCTGGAGAAGCAGTCCCTCGACGTGAGCGAGTAGGAGCGGCCGGGCGGAGCCGGCGGCGTGCCGGCTCCGCCCCGCGCTCTCTCCGTCCCCCCTGCTCGGGGGCAGCCCGGGAGAGCCCGGGGGACACCGGCCGGAGAAGCCGCCGGGTCCCGCCCGGCCCCGCCCAGTCCAGCGACCAGGAAGCCCAGGAAGTAGCCCCGACATGACCGCCGTCCAGACAGCAGAGGCGGGAGCGGTGCCGCCCGCCGGACCGCCACCTCCCGCACCCGTTCCCCGGCGCAGGCGGCGGAACTGGGCCCCCGCCCTCTTCCTCCTGCCGTTCTTCGTGCCGTTCGTGCTGTTCACCCTGGTGCCCGTCGGCTACGCCTTCTCCCAGAGCCTGCTGCGCACCGAGCGGACCGGCGGCACCTTCGGCCGCCGCACGACCGTGTTCGCCGGATTCGACCAGTACGCGGAAGTGCTCGGTGATCCCGAGTTCCTCGCCGGCGTGGCGCGGGTGCTGGTCTTCGGGCTGGTGCAGATCCCGGTCATGCTGCTGCTCGCCCTGGTGCTGGCGCTGCTGCTGGACTCGACGGTGGCGCGCCTCAAGCGGTTCTTCCGGATCGCCTACTTCGTCCCGTACGGCGTCCCGGGCGTGATCGCCGCGATCATGTGGGCCTTCCTCTACGACCCGCGGCTGTCACCCATCGTGGATCTGCTGAAGGACGCCGGTGCGGAGCCGGACTTCCTCGGCTCGGGGATGATGCTCTGGTCCATCGGCAACATCGTCACCTGGACGTACACCGGCTACAACATGCTGATCATCTACGCCGCCCTGCAGGCCGTGCCCTCCGACATCTACGAGGCCGCGCGGATGGACGGCGCGAGCGAGGCGAAGATCGCCTGGCGGATCAAGGTGCCGATCCTCCGCCCCGCGCTCATCCTGACCGGCGTTTTCTCGATCATCGGGACGCTGCAGCTGTTCACCGAACCGCAGGTGCTGCGCTCCATCTCCACCAGCATCACCAGCACCTACACCCCGAACCTGGCCGCCTACTCGCTCGCCTCGGCGGACAACTACAGCGAGGCGGCCGCCATGTCGGTGACGCTGGCGCTGGCCACGTTCGTCCTGTCGTTCGGATTCCTCAAGCTCACGGGGCGAAAGGCGGACTCATGAGTATCCTCACCGACACCGCCGGCGCCCACACGCCCCGGCCGGCCGCCGCGGCGGCGAAACCGCGCGGCCCCCGCGACAGCCGCCTCTCGGTGATCGTCGCCACCGGCTTCCTGGCCCTGATCGCCGTCTACATGCTGCTGCCCGTGTTCTGGCTGGTGGTCTCGGCCACCAAGAGCCAGGGCGATCTGGTGGACTCCTTCGGCCTGTGGTTCTCCGAGTTCCACCTCGCCGACAATCTCTCGGCGCTGTTCGCGAAGCAGGACGGCGTGTTCCTGCCCTGGCTGCTCAACAGCCTGCTCTACGCGGGGGCGGGCGCGGCCGTCGGCACCCTGCTGTCGGCCATGGCCGGCTACGCGCTGGCCAAGTACCGCTTCCGGGGGCGGGAGCTGCTGTTCTCCGTCGTGCTCGGCGGGGTCCTCGTCCCGGCGACGGCCCTCGCGCTGCCGCTGTTCCTGCTGTTCGCCGAGGTGGGCGCCACCAACACCTTCTGGGCGGTCTTCCTGCCCAGCATCGTCAGCCCCTTCGGCGTGTACCTCTCGCGGATCTTCGCCGCCGCCTCCGTGCCGGACGAACTGCTGGAGGCCGCCCGGATCGACGGCTCCGGCGAACTGCGGACCTTCTTCACCCTGGCGCTCCGGCTGATGTCGCCCGCCATGGTGACGATCTTCCTCTTCCAGTTCGTCGTCGTCTGGAACAACTTCCTGCTGCCGCTGGTCATGCTCCAGGACGACCGCCTCTACCCCGTGACCCTCGGCCTGTTCACCTGGCAGTCCCAGGTCAGCCGCGACCCGTCGCTGCAGATCCTCAGCCTCACCGGCTCGCTCGTCTCGGTCGTGCCGATCGTCATCACCTTCCTGGTCCTCCAGCGCTACTGGAAGGCCGGCCTGGCCGCGGGGGCGGTGAAGGCATGAGCGGCGACGCGCTCCGGCGGCTGTCCGGCCGGCTCGGCGGCATCGCGTACGGCGGCGACTACAACCCCGAGCAGTGGCCGCGTGAGGTGTGGGACGAGGACGTCCGCCTCATGCGGGAGGCCGGCGTCAACCTCGTCACCGTCAACGTCTTCTCCTGGGCGTTCCTCGAACCCCGCCCGGGGGAGTACGAGTTCGGCCTCCTCGACGAGATCATGGACCTGCTCCACGCGGGCGGCATCGCCGTCGACCTGGCCACCGCCACGGCCTCGCCCCCGCCGTGGTTCTCGCTGCGGTACCCGGAGGCGCTGCCGGTGACCGCCGACGGCACCCGGCTCCGGCACGGCTCCCGGCAGACCTTCTGCCCCAGCAGCCCCGCGTACGCGGAGGCCGCGGGCCGGCTCGTCGAACGGCTCGCCGAGCGCTACGGCGACCACCCCGCCCTCGCCCTGTGGCACGTCCACAACGAGTGGGGCAACCACAACGCGCACTGCTTCTGCGACACCAGCGCCCAGGCGTTCCGGGACTGGCTCCGCGCACGGTACGGAGACCTCGACGGCCTCAACGAGGCCTGGGGCACGGCATTCTGGAGCCAGCGCTACGGCGACTGGGCGGAGGTCCTGCCCCCGCGCGCCACCGCCGCCGTCGCCAACCCGACCCAGCGGCTCGACCACTGGCGGTTCTCCTCGGACGCCCTCCTCGCACTCCACCGGCGGGAGGCCGCGATCCTGCGCCGGCTGTCGCCCGGTGTCCCGCTCACCACGAATCTGCTGGTGACGCTGGAGAAGAAGGTGGACGGATTCTCCTTCGCCCGCGAGTGCGACTTCGTCTCCGTGGACCAGTACCTCACCGCCGCGGACCCGGAGGCGCACATCGGCCTCTCCCTCGACGCCGACCTGGCCCGCGGCCTGGGCGGGGGCGCGCCGTGGCTGCTGATGGAACACTCCACCTCGGCCGTGAACTGGCAGCCCCGCAACGTCGCCAAGACGCCGGGGCAGATGCGGCGCAACAGCCTCGCGCACGTGGCGCGCGGCGCCGACGGCGTCCTGTTCTTCCAGTGGCGCCAGTCGAAGGCCGGCGCGGAGAAGTGGCACTCGGCGATGCTGCCGCACGGCGGCACGGACACCAAGACGTGGCGCGAGGTCACCGGTCTCGGCCGGGACCTCGCGGCGCTGGCCGAGGTGCGCGGCAGCCGCGTCGCGGCGGACGTGGCGCTCCTCTTCGACTGGAACGCCTGGTGGGCGCTGGAGATGGACGCCACCCCGTCGCGCGACGTGCGCTATCTCGACCTGGTCCGCGGCTGGTACGAGGCGCTGTGGTCGCTCGGGATCACCTGCGACCTCGTCCACCCCGGGAGCGACCTGAGCGGGCGCCGGCTGGTACTGGTCCCCCCCGGCCTCTGCCTGACGACGGACGCGGACGCGGCGTCGCTGGCCGCCTTCGTGCGGGACGGCGGGCATGCCGCCGTCGGCTTCTTCAGCGGCGTGGCGGACGAGAACGACCAGGTCCGGCTCGGCGGATATCCCGGCGCCTACCGGGAGCTGCTCGGGGTGCGGACGGACGAGTTCTTCCCGCTGCGCGAGGCGGAGACCGTCCGGCTCTCCGACGGCTCGCCGGCCACGGTGTGGACCGAACGGGTCGAGCCGCGCGGAGCGGAGACCGTCCTCTCCTTCGCCGCGGACCCCGCGTCGGGCGGTCCCGTGGCCGGGCATCCCGCCGTCACCCGACACGCCTTCGGCGAGGGCACGGCCTGGTACGTGGCGACCCGCCCGGACGCGGACGGCCTGCGGAGACTGCTGGGCCGCGTCTGCCGGGTGGCCGGGGTCGCCGCCGCCGCCGAGGTCCCGGCCGGGGTCGAGGCGGTGCGTCGGCACGGGCCGGAGGCCACGTATCTGTTCCTGATCAACCACACCGCGCGGGACGCGTCCGTCCCCGCGTCGGGCGTCGATCTCCTGAGCGGCGCGGCCGTGGACGGCAGGGCCGCGGTGCCTGCGGGGGATGTGATGGTGATCCGGGAACACCGGCCAGGAGGGAGCACCGCCGCCGGGTGACGCGGCCCTCGCCCCGCCGGGCCGGCCGGCGGCGCTCGCCGGGCCGCGGCCGGGCCGTCGACGGGTGGCGGACGGGTGGCGGACGGGCCGGCGCCGCGCCGCCGCTCACCGCCGGGCCGCCGGATGTCCGGGCGTCGCCGCACCCGGCCCCGTCCCGCCCGGCTACCGTCCCGCCCAACCGGCTGTCCGTCCCGTCCAACCGGCCGTCCAGCCCACTGCCCGTCCGCCCACTGACCGTCCGCCCACTGACCGAGGGTGCCCCGCCATGAACACCGACCGTTCCCCCCGCCTGCTGCACTTCCGCGCCGCCGGCACCAGCCTCGTCCTGGACTGCACGGGCGACCGCCTCCCCCGGATCCTGCACTGGGGAGCGGACCTCGGCGAGCGGCCGTCCGGCGGCCGCGACGGAACCGGGCACGGGGACGGTGACGGAACCGGCCTGGCCGGTCTCGCCACCGCGAGCCTCGCCCAGCTGGTCACCAGCGTCCCCGATGCCCCCGTGCCCGTGAGCGTGCTGCCCGAGCAGTCCGCCGGCTGGCTCGGCACACCGGGGCTCTCCGGCCACCGCGAGGGCACCGCCTTCTCCTGCGCGTTCACGGTCCGGGACCTGCGCACCCCGGGCCCCCGGTCGCTGGTCGTGGCGGCCGGCGACGAACAGGCCGGGCTCTCCCTGCGGCTGGAGCTGGAGCTGACGTCCTCCGGTCTCGTACGGCACCGGGCCTCCCTCACCAACGAGGGCGACCGCCCGTACACCCTGGACGCCCTTCAGCTCACCCTGCCGGTGCCCGCCCACGCCACCGAACTCCTCGACCTCACCGGCCGCCACCTCCGCGAACGGTCGCCGCAACGGCACGCGTTCACCCTGGGTACCCATCTGCGGGAGAACCGCCGCGGCCGCACCGGCGCCGACGCGACGCTCGTCCACGCGGCGGGGGAGCGGGGGTTCGGGTTCCGCGACGGCGAGGTGTGGGGCCTGCATGTGGCGTGGAGCGGAAATCACCGCTCGTTCGCCGAGCGGACCAACTCCGGGGTCTCCCTCCTCGGCGGCGGGGAGCTCCTGCTGCCGGGCGAGGTGCGCCTGGAGACCGGGGCCACCTACGACAGCCCCTGGATCCTCGGCTCGTACGGCCGGGGCCTCGACGCCGTGGCGGGCCGCTTCCACACCCATCTCCGGGAGCGTCCGCACCATCCGGCCGGGCCCCGCCCCGTCACCCTCAACACCTGGGAGGCGGTCTACTTCCAGCAGGACCTCGGCAGGCTCACCGCGCTGGCGGACGCGGCGGCGGAGGTCGGCGCGGAGCGCTTCGTCCTGGACGACGGCTGGTTCCGCGGGCGCCGCGACGACCGGGCCGGGCTGGGCGACTGGTATGTGGACCCGGAGGTGTGGCCGGAGGGGCTGCACCCGCTGGTGGCCCATGTCCGTTCCCTGGGACTGCAGTTCGGCCTCTGGGTGGAACCGGAGATGGTCAACCCCGACTCGGACCTGGCCCGGACCCACCCGGAGTGGGTGCTGTCGGCGGCCGGGCGGATGCCTCCCGAGGCACGCCACCAGCAGGTCCTGGACCTCGGGCGGCCCGAGGCGTCCGCGTATGTGCTGGAGCGGCTGGACGCCCTGGTCGCCGAGTACGCGATCGACTATCTGAAGTGGGACCACAACCGCGATCTGATCGACGCGGGCAGCGGCCCGTACGGCACCGGCGGGGTGCACGCCCAGACGACCGCCGTGTACGCGCTGATGGACGAGCTGCGCCGGCGGCACCCCGGGCTGGAGATCGAGTCCTGCTCCTCGGGCGGCGCCCGGGTGGACCTCGGGATCCTCGAACGCGCCGACCGGATCTGGGCGAGCGACTGCATCGACGCCCTGGAGCGCCAGGAGATCCAGCGCTGGACCGGTCTGCTGCTGCCCCCCGAGCTGATCGGCGCCCATGTCGGAGCACCCTCCTCCCACACCACGGGCCGTACCCACACCCTCGACTTCCGCGCCGGCACCGCGTTCTTCGGCCACCTGGGGATCGAGTGGGACCTCACCCGGGCAACGGCCGGTGAACGCCGGCGGCTCGCCGAGTGGATCGCGGCCCACAAGCGGCTGCGCCCGCTGCTGCACGGCGGAACCGTTGTCCGCGCCGACCATCCCGATCCGGCGCTGCTCGTGCACGGCGTCGTCGCGCCCGACCGGTCCCGCGCGGTCTACGCCGTGGTCCAGACCGCGACCAGCGTCCAGGCGCCGGCGGGCCCGGTACGTCTCCCCGGCCTGGCCGCGGACGCGCACTACGCGCTCACTCCGCTCCCGCCGGGAGACGAGCTCCGGGGGCCGGCCGTGAGCGGACTGCCGTGGTGGACGGCGGACGGGGTCCGGCTGTCGGGCCGCGCTCTCGCGGTCCTGGGCGTCCGGGCTCCCACCCTGCATCCGGAGAGCCTGGTGCTGATCGAGGCCCGGCGGCTCGCTCCCTGACCGTGGTGCGCCGGGGACGGCGCGGCGCGGCTCAGGGGGGCGGCGGTGCGCCGCGGCCGGTGCCCGCCCGCCGCCACACCCAGACCAGCAGCAGCACGGACGCCACCGCCGCGAACGCGCACCAGGTGGAGACGAACTCGGTCCGCCACAGCGTTCCGCAGGCCACCGCGCCGGCCGCGAGGACGGCACCGAGCAGCCGCAGCAGGGAATCGGCGGACAGCAGCAGGGCACCGAGCGTGGCCAGCAGGTACCCGGCCAGAACCAGCGGCATCAGCGGCACGTCGACGGCATAGCCGATGGTGCGGCCGCGGACCTCCGCCGTGACGGTCCCGGTGCCCAGGGAGTACGCGAGGACGGCCGCGGTGGCGCAGCCGGCCGCGACCGGGACCGCCGCGACCGGGACGGCAGCGATCCGTGCCCGAACGGCCGGACCGGTGGCGGTCCGGCCGCCCGCCGGCCCGTACCCGGGGCCGGTACCCGGCCGCCGCCGGGCGAGCAGCACACCCAGCGGGACCCACAGCGGCAGCAGGGGGAGCGCGATCACCGCCCAGGCGAGGACGAGCGGGCCGGAGCCCCCGCCGTCGCGCCAGAGGAAGGACTCGATGATCTGGTGGGCGCCGAGGAGCAGCGGCAGCGCGGCGAGGACGAGATCGCCGCGGCGGCGCACCCCGGCCAGCGCGGCCGTGCCCACCGCGGAGACGCCCGAGCCCGCCACGAGGTCGGCCGTCGCACTCCAGCACATGGCACCACCCGGGGAACGAGAGCCCGCGAACCGGAAGCCGGGACACCGCCGTCCCACGCTAAGTGATCATGACGGAGCCGGCCACCGGAGGCGGCCACCAGGTCGCCGGCCACCGGACCCCGGGCAGCGGGGAGCCCCGCCCGGCTCGGGTAGCCGTGCCCCGGCGTGGCCCCGGTCGGGCGCGTTGGGTTCAGCCGGTTACGGCTTCGCGGTCGAGGAACCGTCGCAGGCCGGTCTGTACACCGTCCGTGGGGGCGGTGGCGGCGAAGCAGGCCGCCTCGACCGCGAGTCCTTCGTCAATGGGCAGGTTGATGCCTCGTGTGACCGCGCGCAGGCAGGCCGCTACGGCCGTCGGTGTGTGCCGGATGATCCGTGCGGCCAGGTCCCGGCTCGCGTCGAGGAGTTCGTCGGCCGGTACGACGGTGTTGACGAGGCCGATCTCGGCGGCTCGGGCGGCCGGGATCGGTTCGCCGGTCAGGATCATCTCCAGGCCGCGTTTGCGGCCGACGTGGCGCGGCAGCCGCTGGGAGCCGCCGAAGGGCGGCGGAAAGCCGAGGGAGATCTCGGGCTTGGCGAAGGCCGCGTGCTCGGCGGCGATCGCGAGTGGCGCGGCCTCGGTGATCTCGCAGCCACCGCCGTAGGCGAGGCCGTTGACCGCGACGATCACGGGCTTGGGAAACTCCTCGATCCGCCGGGTCAGCGCGTGGCCCCGGCGGACGATCTCGCGCAGCGCACGCTCCGGCCCGCCGGCGATACTCTCCGCCAGCGAGGGGATGTCCGCGCCCGCGCTGAAGGCCCTGCGCCCGGCACCGGTCAGGACGACCGCCCGGACCCGGTCGTCGGAGTCGATGCGGTCGAGCTGGGCGAGCAGCGCGTCGATCGTCGGGTAGTCCAGGGCATTGAGCTTCTGCTCCCGGTCAATGGTGAGCACGACCACCTGGCCGTCCCGCTCGACGCGCACGCTCATGACGGGTACTCCGTTTCGCCTGGGTTTTTCGGACCCGCAAAGGCTATGAGCCGCGATCCAGGACGATCCAATCATTGTCCTGGATACATTGGAGCCCGCCGCTCGGCTTCAACACTCCTCCGCGACGGACAGCAGGTGCCGCATGCGATCCTCTTCCTACAAGGCCGTCGTCCACGAGTTCGCCGCGGCCATCCGCGCCGGCGCGATCCCGGCCGGCACCCGGCTCCCGACACACCGCGCTCTCGCGCGCGAACGGGGGATCGCGCTGGCCACGGCCACCCGGGTCTACGCCGAACTCGCGGCCCTGGGCCTGGTCGTGGGAGAGCCCGGCCGGGGAACGTTCGTGCGGGTGCGGTCCGGCTACGACGGGCTCGAACCGTCGCGAGCCCTGCCGGTGCCGCGGGTGGCCGACCTGTCGTTCAACCAGCCCCTGGCCCCCGGGCAGGCCGGCCTGCTGCGGCGGGCCCTGCGCACGATGGCGGTGTCGGGGGACGTCGAGGCGCTGCTGCGTCAGCACCCGCCGGGCGGACACCGCCACGACCGGGAGGTCGTGGCCACCTATCTGCTGGGGCGGGGGATCGACACGGTGCCGCACGACGTCCTGCTGACGAACGGGACCCAGCAGGCGCTCGACATCGTGCTGCGCGCTCTGACCCGGCCCGGCGACGGCCTCGCCGTCGACGCGCTCAGCTACCCGGGCATCAAGCTCCTCGCCTCGGCACACAGCCTTGACCTGGCTCCGATCCCGGTCACAGCCACGGGTCCGGACCTCGACGCGCTCGATCAGCTGTGCCGCGCCCGGTCCGTTCGCGCGGTCTACACGATCCCCACCGTGCACAATCCGCTCGGATGGGTGCTGGAACGGGAGCAGCGCGACCGGCTGGCCGCCATCGCCCGTGCACACGACTGCCTGATCATCGAGGACGGCACCTACGCGTTCCTCGAACCATCTCCCCCACCACCGTTGCAGGCCCTCGCGCCCGAACGCACCTGTTACGTCGCCGGCCTGTCCAAGAACATGGCACCCGGTCTGCGCTTCGGCTTCGCCGTACTGCCCGGCGGCCATGTGGAGAGTGCCACCAGGAGTCTTCGGGCGGCGGCCTGGGGCGCCCCTGGTCTCGTCACCGCGCTGGCGACCGGCTGGCTCTCGGACGGTACGGTGACGCGCCTGGAGAAGGACCGCCGCGAGGACGCCGCGGCCCGGCAGGACATCGCCCGCGCCGCGCTCGCCGGAATGAACGTCACGGCGCACCCGACCTCGTACACGGTGTGGCTCGGCCTGGAACCGCACCAGCGCCCTGATCACGTCGCGGCCGTGCTCGCGGAGGAAGGCATTCTCGTGTCCACGGCGGACGCTTTCGTCACCGGCCCGTATCGCCCGCAGGCTCTCCGGCTGGCCCTGGCCACCTTGGCCATGGGTGAGCTCGGGGCCGTGTTGCACCACCTGAGAGACACGATCGAGGCGATCCCGCCATGAGTCGGCGCCTCGCGTACCGCGCCCGTGTACCGCGTCCGCGCGACCCCGGGCGGTGTCCGCGACCGGGACCGGCGGGCCGGCCCCCGCCCCGGACGCGCCCGTCGGCCGGACGCGTCCCCCCGGCTCAGCCGTCCAGCAGTGACGACACCCGCTCCGGGTGCAGCGGCCGGGCGTAGTACCAGCCCTGCCCCGTGTCGCAGCCGAGCCGGCGCAGGCGGTCGGCCTGGTCCGCGTTCTCGACGCATTCGGCGGTGACGGTCAGGCCCAGCCGGTGGGCCAGGCCGACCAGCGCCTCGACGATGGTCTCGTCCGCCGGATTGGCGTGCGCCGTCTCCCGGAACCCGCGCACGAACGCCCCGTCCAGCTTCAGGACGGAGGCGGGGAGCCGGCTCAGATAGGCGAGGTTGGAGTAGCCGGTGCCGAAGTCGTCGATGGCGATGCTGACGCCCATGTCGCTCAGCGCCCGCAGCGCCTGCAGGGGGCGCCCGGCGGAGCCCATCACGGCCGACTCGGTCAGCTCCAGCTGGAGCAGGTGCGGCGGCAGGCCCGTCTCGGCGAGGATCGCCGCCACGTCGGCGACGAGATCGGAGTCCCACACCTGCCGGACGGCCACATTGACGCTGACGAAGATCGGTTTCTCCGGACGCTGCAATTGCCAGAGCCGGGCCTGCCGGCAGGCGTTGCGGAGCACCCAGCGCCCGAGCTGGACGATGGCGCCCTCCTCCTCGGCCAGCCCGATGAACCGATTCGGCCCCAGGGTGCCGAACTCCGGGTGCCGCCACCGGACGAGCGCCTCCACCCCCTGCAGGGCGCCGCCGTCCAGGCTCACCAGCGGCTGGTACTCGAGGGTGAACTCGCCCCGCTCGATGGCGGGCCGCAGCGTGCTGGCCAGCGCCTGCCGGTTGACCCGGTGGGCGTTGCGCTCCGGGTCGAAGAGGGTCCAGCGGGCCTTGCCGTCGGCCTTGGCCCAGTAGAGCGTGGTGTCGGCGGCCTGCATGAGGGCGGTCGCGGTGGTCCCGGCGGCCGCGCGCTCCACGACGCCGATGCTCGCCGACAGCGACAGCCGCTGACCGGCCAGGTCGAAGGGCTGCAGCAGGGCGTGGAGGACGGCGTCGGCGAGTTCGGAGAGCTGTTCGGTGCCGGTGGACTCCTCGACCAGGACGGCGAACTCGTCCCCGCCGAGACGGGCGACCAGATGGGCGCCGCGCCTGCCGTATCCGGCCCGGTCGGCGCAGTACACCAGGCGCTGGCCGACGGCGTGCAGCAGCCGGTCGCCGATGCGGTGCCCGAGGGTGTCGTTGACGGCCTTGAAGCCGTCCAGGTCCAGATAGCAGATGCCGATGCGGCCGCTGCCGCCGCCGTCCTGTCCGGCGGCGTCGAGCGCGGCGGCGAGCCGTTCGAAGAACAGGGCGCGGTTGGGCAGCCGTGTCACGGGGTCGTGCAGGCGCAGATGGTGCAGCCGGGCCTGGAGGTCGCGCCGGTCGCTGATGTTCGCGACCGACAGCAGCGCGCGGGAACGGGCGGTGCCGGGATCGTCCTCCGGGAGCGGTGCGACGGTGACCTCGGCCCAGAGGGGCCCGCCTTCGGGGTTCTTCAGCCGGCGGGTGCAGCGCATCCGTTCGCGGTGGCCGCGCAGCACCTCGCGGTACGCGGCGCGGGTGCCGGCGTCGTGACCGAGGTCGAGGAGTTCCGCGGCGGGTTCGGCGGCGAGCCGGGCGGGGTCGGCGCCGAGCAGGGTGCCGAGGGCGTGGTTGGCGGTGACGACTCTGCCGTCGCGGTCGAGGACGGCCATGGCGAGCCGGGCGGCGTTGAAGGCGGCTCGGTAGTCGCGCGTCTCGGCCGAGGGCGCGGAGCGGGTGGCCGGCGTGGTGCCGGGCCCGGCGGCCGGTACGGGGGTGAGACCGGTGGGCGGCGCGGGGGGTGCCGGTGTTGCCGGGCCCGGGGTGGGGGCGGTGCCCGGTGCCGTGCCGCGCGGGGGTGGCGCCGCCGCCCCGGGCCGCGCCGTGGTGGGCGGGACCGGCCGGGGGGCCGGCCGGTGGCCGGATGCCGGGGACGCCGGTGCCGGTGGTGCCGGTGGTGCCGCGGGCGTGGCCGGACGCGCCGTGGCCGGGCTGCCCGAGGGGGTGCGGCGCCACGCGGTCGCGGTGCGCGCGGGCGAGGGGCCGGCGGCCGGGGCGCCGGTGGGCGCGGGGCCCGGGGAGGGGTGGCCGGCGGCCGTCGGCGCGTGCGGGGAGGGCTCGGGCGGGTGCGGTGGAGGAGCTGTCCGGGACGCCGGGGACCGGCGGAAGACCTGGCTACTCTCCGTGAAGGTCGGCAGGGTGATTTCCGGTCCCGCACCTGGCCTGCTGGGTGATCCGCTCACCGTTCACTCCCGCTGAGGACTCGACTCGTACGGATGGCGGAACCGGCCGCTCCGGTCCCGTGAGGGCCTCCGGGGGGAGGGATCCGCGCTGGAAATGTGCCGATCATAGAGGTTGATGCCGTCTCGTTCCATCGAACGGCCCACGGAGGGGCGTACGGCAGAGCGGCTGTCCGATCGTTTCTGCAGGAAGCCGCCCGAACGTGCGATGACCAACGAGCGTGCGTGACGTTGAGTTACGTTCTGGCGCGCCGGTTCGCCTCACCCGACCGGGTCAAGGAAACAGGGCAAGTATGTAAATACCCCCGCACAGTGGACGCGTGTCCTGTCCCACGTCCGGGGAGGCCGACGTGTCGCACTCGCTGACGTCCGGGGGAGCGGAGGACCGGCCGGTCCGGTCCCGGCCGCGGCTCCGCCGGGCGGCCTCGGGGGCGATGTCCTTCACGGCGATGCTGGCCACCTCCCTGGTCGCCGGTCCCGCCACGGCGGCGGTGCTCGACGAGGCCTGCACCCTGACCCGCAGCGCGGTCCACCACTCGGAAGGGCTCGACACCTGGAACACGGCCTATCCGAAACCCCGCGACGAACTCCGCGCGGTCATGGCCTTCCTCTCCTTCCCGGACGCCGAGCCGGCCGTCACGCCGGACGCGCTCGTCTCCGACTACTTCCCGGAGACCGCACGGTTCTTCGAGCGCGCCTCGTACGGAAAGTTCCGGCTCCGCGTCGACGCCGTGCGCACCTGGCTGGAGATGCCCGCCGCCTCCACCACCTACGGCATAGGGCGGGACTGGGACACCGAACTGCGGGCGGCCTACCTGGGTGACGCGATGGGCCTGGCCGACCGGGTGGTGGACTTCTCGGACTACGACATCGTCTACCTGGTCGCGGACCCGGACGCCCCGGGTGTCGACTCGGACGCCACCAAGGTCGTCAACTTCGAGGAGCCGATGCGCGTCGACGGGGCGGAGGTCCAGAGAATCGTCACCGTCTTCGAGCAGCGGCCGCCGGACCGCAACGTGCTCGCCCATGAGACCGGCCACGTGTTCGACCTGCCGGATCTCTACCACCGGCCGAAGAACGGCAAGGGGGACTGGGACACCCATGTGGGCGACTGGGACCTCATGGGCAGCCAGTTCGGTCTGGCGCCGGACTTCTTCGGCTGGCACAAGTGGAAGCTGGGCTGGCTGGACCGGGGGGACGTCAACTGCGTGCGGGGCGCGGGCGGGAGCGCGCACCTGCTCGTGCCCGTCGCGGCGCGGGCCGGGCGCGGCGCGGTCCCCGGCCCCCGGCTCCTGGTGATCCGTACCGGCCCCTCGACGGTCCTCGCCGTCGAGGCCCGTGCCGCCGTGGGCAACGACCTGACCACGTGCGCCGAGGGGGTGCTCGTCTACCGGGTGCACAGCGAGACGGACTCCGCCGAGGGCCCCGTCGAGGTCCTGGACGGGCATCCCGGAACGGAAGCCTGCTGGGACCGCTCCGTCCATCCGGCGCTGGCGGACGCCCCGCTGCGGGTGGGGGAGCGGTTGACGGACGAGGAGAGCGGCGTCTCCGTGGAGGTGCTCGGCACGGACACGCGGGGACGCTGGACGGTGCGGGTGGACCGGCCCGAGGAGCCGTCCGGGGAACTGTGAACCCGGCACAGGCAGATCGGGCGGGCCCGGGCCGGACCGTGCGGGAGCGGCCCCGCCCGCTCGCGGGCGCCCGTGGGGGCCTGCGAGCGAGCCCGCCGGTATGAGCCCGTACATGACGAAGGGCTTCCCCGCCGAAGCGGAAAAGCCCTGGTCAACGGTGGAACCGTAAGTGCGCCGCCAGGGACTCGAACCCCGGACCCGCTGATTAAGAGTCAGCTGCTCTAACCAACTGAGCTAGCGGCGCCTGACGAGGAAGACACTAGCATCCGTATCCGGGTCCGCGAAAATCGATGAGCCGGGGCGGCTGCCTCACCGCGCGCCGGTGGGAGCGGTGAGAGCCGGGACGGGAAGCGGCCGGCGGGCCGCCGCACCGCCCGGAACCGCCCGGGCGCAGCCCCACCGCAGCACCTCACCGCCGGGCAGCCACGGATGCCGGACGTCGGGCGCCGCCAGCCAGCGCGACAGCGGCTGACGGGCCGTACCGGCACCGGCACCGGTACCGGTACCGCGGCCCGGGGCAGCGGTCGCGGGAACGCCGGTGACCAGGCCGCCGAGGCCGCCGGAGCCGCCCGCCACGGGCACCGGAGGCTTCCCCGGGGCGGCGAGGGCGGACGCGGGAAGGCGCAGCGGCGGCACGGTCACCGTGTCCCCCGTGCCATGGCAGAGCAGCGGCGGCACGGACCCGCCCCACTCCGCCGCGGCGAGCAGGGCGGGCAGCCGCCGGGCCGTGCCGGGCTCGGCGAACAGCAGCAGCCGTCCGCGGTGCACGGCCACCGGCCCGGAGCCGGGACCTTCCGACCACAGCCGGTCCAGCAGCCGCCGCCCGAACATGCCCGGGGCGCTGATCACGTCGAACGCCGTGCCGCAGGGCAGGACGGCCGGGACCTCCGGGCGGGCCGCCCAGCGCGCCAGGATCCGCTGCGGGGCCGGGGCGGCCGACGCGAGCCAGGCCGCCCCGGCGGCGGTGACCCGGGCCGGGACGAGGGAGCCGTCGTCCGGCGCGGGAGCCCGGAAGAGGGCGAAGCGGGTGGATCCGTCGGGGTGCTGCCACGGTCGCGGCTGCCAGTCGCTCATGGCGTCCATGTCTATCGGTCGGAGCCCCCGCGTACCCGGTGCTTGCCGGAATTCGGCGGGGCGTGGCGGGATGGGTGCGCTCCCGCTCCGCCGTTGCCGGGGGAGAAGAGGCCCCGGTGGCCCCTGGGACGCCCGGCGACCCCCGGTGGCTCCCGCCGTCCGCGGGCGGCCCCGGGGACGGCGGGGCCTCCGTCCGGGTACATCGTTCCACCGGTGGTGGAGGGCCGTTCCGGGCGCCGGCCCCCCCGGGGCGCGGTGCGGAAGTGGTTCGCGGGGCGGCTCGGGGACGGTCCGGGGGGACGGTTCGGGTGTCCCCCTCCCGGTGTCCCTCCCCGCCCGGATGGGCGGCGCCGCGCGCGATGCGGTCCACGGGTCCCGTGCGCGACGCGATCGCACCGCGCCGGACCGACGGGCGCCGTCGCCGTCGTCCGTCGCGGGCGCCGTCGCCGGCGTGGGCAGCCGTGCTCAGTCCGCGGAGGGGTCGCTGTCGCGGAGCAGTTCGCGACCGAAGTCGATCATGCGGCGGGTGTAGTCCTCCGACCACTCCGCGCGCTCGGCGATGGCCGCCTCCGGCAGCCGGTCGAACCGCTTGGGGTCGGCCAGCTGCGCCGCCGCGATCGCCTGGAACTCCGTCGCCCGGTCGGCGGCCGCGCGGAACGCCAGCGTCAGCTCCGTCGAACGGGACAGGAGCTGCCGCGGGTCCTCGATCGACTCCAGATCGAAGAAGTGCTCGGGGTCCGCGACCGCCTCGGGCGGCTCGAAGAGCAGCGCCGCCGGCTTGCGGTGGCGCGGCATCCCGCCGCGGTCGCGGTGATCGGGAGCCGAATGCGGCTCGGTCATCTACGTGCCTCCCGGCTGTTCGGTTCGCTCGGGTGTCCGGACGGGCCTCCCGCGTCCGCGCACCCCGTCCATTGTCCAGGGACGCGCAAGAGGGCGCCGGGGCGTCACGGCTGCCAGCGCACCCGGTGCTCCCGCAGCCGCGTCATCACGGCGTGGTTGGCCTCCCAGCCGTCGGGGAACTTCACGGTCACCCCCAGCTGCACCGGTTCCGTGGACGGGTGCCCGTCCAGCAGCTCCGTCACGCCCTCCCGGCACACCACGACGCACGCGTGGCGGTGCCGCGAGGTCAGCACGCACAGCCGGCCGGTCTCCAGGTGGAAGGCCGTGGCGTCGGGGCGGCCGGAGAGCGGGTGCAGGACGACCGTCACATCGAACTCCCGGCCCTGCAGCCGGTTGGCCGTGTCCACGGTGACCTCGCCCGCGCCCAGCGCGGCGAGCGCCTCCCGGACGGCCGCCGCCTGGTCCCGGTGGGCCGTGCCGACCGCGATCCGGTCGGCCGCCAGCGGCGCCGCCTCCCGGCGCTCGTCCGACGTCACCCCGCGCCGGTCCAGCAGCCGCCGCACCACCCGGGCGACGGCGCCCACCGCCTCCGGATCGGTGCGGGGCGTGTGCCCCGCGGGCAGCTCCAGCAGCCCCCAGCCGGACGCGGCGGCCTCGTCCAGCACCCGGTCCACCGGCGAACCGTCCGCGGCCGCGCCGAAGGCCAGCCGCCGGTCGCCCGGCCCCGTGCCGCTGCGGAACGGCGTGTACGGATAGAAGGCGCCGGACACCAGCGGCGCCGCCGACGCGGGCAGCCGCCACGAGACCGGCAGCCGGTGCTGCGGCAGCGCCGGGTTGTGTGCCAGCAGGGTCGACACGGCGCTGGCCGAGGGGTCGTACGACAGCCCCGCCCACTGCTCGGCGCCGACCACGCTGAACGGATCCAGCTGCCCCGGATCGCCGAC
The DNA here is from genome assembly GCF_018070345.1 of Streptomyces sp. F63. Taxonomy (GTDB): domain Bacteria; phylum Actinomycetota; class Actinomycetes; order Streptomycetales; family Streptomycetaceae; genus Streptomyces. The sequence goes on along the minus strand of NZ_JAGPXX010000002.1, from coordinate 363,846 downwards.
GAACAGCGCACGCTCGAAAAGGCCCGCGACGGCCAGCAGGGCGTCCGAGCGCATCTGGTAGGCCTCGTCGACGATGGCGTGCCGCCAGGGCTCGGTGTCCCTGACATGGGCCCACTTGGCAGCCGTGGAGACCACGACCTCCATGCCCGCGAGGTCGGCCGCCTTGGCGGAGGTGCGGACCGAGGGATGCCCGTCGAGGATCTTGTCGTACGCGTCGGGGTCGCTGCTGTGCAGCCGGCCGACGGGGAGATCCGGGTCGGCGGTCGCCAGCCGGTCGACGAGATCGTCCACCTGCGCGTTCGTCTGTGCCACCACCATCAGGCGGTGCCCGGCCGCGGCCAGTTCGCGCGCGGCCCGGACGACCAGGGTGGACTTGCCCGCGCCGGGCGGGGAGTCCACGACCACACCGCGGTACGGGCTGTGCAGGGTGTCGTGGAGGATCGCCGCGGTCGCGCGGGCCGCCTCCGCGCCGGGGCCGGACGCGGCGCGGCCCGGCGCCCGGGGATCCCGCGGCCCGGGGCCGCCGCCGCTCTCCGCCGGGGGCCGGGACGGTGAGGGGAGGCCGGTGCCGGTCACGGGGCTTCCTTCCGGGGCGCCGGGACCGGCACCAGCGCGGGGCGAACGGGCCGGTTCGCTGCCGGGGCGTGCGGGTTCCCGGCGGGCGCGGCGGCGAGGACGGGCGCTCCGCCCGGGGCCGGTGCGCCGTCACGCTCCGCCGCCGGGCTCCGGCTTCCGGCGCCGCCGGGGGCGGCCGGTGGGGACACGCGGATCACAGGAAGTCCTCCGGGGTCGTCGGATCCGGGCTGGTGTCGAGCACGACGGGCCGTCCGGCGGGGGCGGCGCGGCCGGGTTCGGCGGCACCGTCCGCGCCGGCGGTACCGGCCGCTCCGCCGCCGCCGTCCCCGCCCGGGCCCGCGGCGACCGGCGGGCCGCCGTGGGTCCACGGGGTCCGCTCCGGGTCGGGCAGGTCGGGCCCGCCCCGGGGAGCGTGCTCGAACAGCGTCCAGCACACGCGGTCGCCCGGCTCCGGCACCGAACCCTCGGCCGGCACCTTGCCGCGGCCCATGCCGCCGGTCAGCCGGACGACGACGCCCTCCTGCCGGTGCTCCACGAACTCCCCGGGCTGGCTCCCGCCGTCGGCCAGGGCCCGGTACACCTTCGTGCGCTCCGTCAGATGCGGCAGGTCCTCCGTCCGGACCGTGAGCAGGGGGCGCGGCATCGGCCGCCGCCCCTCCGAGTGGGCCATCTCCACGGCCGCGACCTCACCCGCGAACGCCTCGCCGGCCAGCCGCCGGGCCGCCATCACCAGCGGATCGTCCAGCGCCTCCTGGGCGTCGAGCCGGGCCTGCGCCGTCTCCCGCGTGGCGAGCTTCTGGGCGGCCGTCACCGCGTCGTCCCGCTTGGGCTGCGGCGGCTCGCCGGCCCGGACCCGGTCCCGGTGCGCCGTGTACGACCAGCGGTCCCGCTTCCACCGGTCGGCCACACGGCCGCCGGGCGGCAGCGCCCGCAGCAGGTCGACCCCGCGCCACAGGGCGTCCCAGGTGGGCCGCAGCTGGCTCTCGACCAGGGCGCGGATCTCCGCCTCCGCCGCCGTCACGTCCCGGCGCGCGTCGCGCAGCCGCCCGGGCGCCCCCGCCTCCGCCGCCTCCGCCGCGGCCGCCGCCTCCGAGCGCGCCCGGTCGTAGCGGCCCATCGCCGGTGCCAGCCGCTTGTTGTCGAACGCCGGGTCGGTCGCCGGGCCGGCGGGCGGGCACAGCAGCAGCCCGTCCCCGTCGCGCTCCACCTCCGCGCGGAGCGCCGCCTCGGCGCCGGTCAGGCCCTCCGGCGGGTCGATCCAGCCGAGCAGCGCGCCCAGATGCTGGTCCTCGGCGCCGCTCTGGCCGGTGGTCCAGTGCCGCGACAGCAGCCCCGTCATCGGCAGCAGGAGGGACGAGCCCGGCACCCGGGCCCGTTCGCCGTAGTGCGTCAGCCAGCGTCCGAGCAGGGGGACCCGGGGCGGCGCCGGGTGAGGCGCCTCCGGATCCTGCTCGGCGGTGCGCCGGAAGCGCATGGAACGCCCCAGCAGCCGGACGAACGAGACACCGGCCGTGCTGGGCACCAGCAACTGCGGTGCGTCCGCGCAGAGTTCGACCTGTACCGGCACCTTTCTGCCGGACTCCGGGTCGGTCTCCTTGCGCTCCTCCAGTTCGACGCCGTCCGCGTAGGCGTCGATGTACGGCAGCAGCACCTCGGCGAGGTCCGCCAGGAAGGCGGACCGCAGATCGCGGTCGCGCGGCTGCGGCACCACCAGCAGCCGCGGCGCGGAGCGGTCGGTGCCCGCCAGGGCCCCGAGCGGGGCGCCCGCCTCACCGGCCGTCGTCAGCGGGACGAAGGCCATCGGCCGGTCGGAGAGGTGCCGGTGCCGCACTGTGGCACCGGGCCGGGCCCGCCCGGCGGCCACGGCCTCCATCCGCGCGAGGGTGGTGATCAGCGACATGCGGAGTCTCCCTTCCCGCGGCCGGGGGCGGGGAGTTCCGTACCCGGCGCGGCGCTTCCCGCGGCGGCCAGGGCTTCCGCGCGCAGGGCCGCCGCCCGGCGGAGCGCGGCCACGGCCGGATCCGCCGGGTCCCCGTGCTCGCCGGAAGCCGCCTCCAGCACGCTCTCCACCGTGGTGAGTCCGCCCAACTCGCCCCGCACGCCGCGCCCCAGCGCCTCCACGGCCCCGGTCTCACGGGACCGGGCCCGGCAGTGGAAGGCCAGTTCGCAGGCGGCCAGGCACTCCGGGGCGTAAGCGGCGGGCACCGCCTCGACGGCGGCCGTCAGCTCCGCCGCCGGCCTGGTCGGCGTCCTGCCGTCGTCCGCGAGCCGCAGATCGAAGGTCGTGCCCTCGGGGAGTGCCGCCGCGATGTCCTCGACGCGGGTCAGCCGGTCCAGCTGCCGCCGGGTGACGGCCAGTTGCTTGCGCACGTCGACGGGCTCGGCCGTGGGGAGGTTGGAGAAGTCCCTGGGGCAGACCAGCAGGACCGTGGACCGCACCCGCCCGGCCCCGTGCCGCGCCGGGCCCGGCGGCTCCCCGGGCCCGGAGTCTCCGGCGGGGCCCCCGGGCCGGCGCTGGTCCGCCGCGTGCGGCGCGTCCGCCGTATCCGCCGTATCCGCCGGGTGCGCCGTATCCGCCGGGTGCGCCGTATCCGCCGCGCGGGCCGGTGCCGGGAGCGCGGCCGCCTCGCCGGGGCCCGGCTCCCGGTCGGCCTCCTCCGCCAGCTCGCGCAGCGCCAGGACGTACACCGCCGCTTGCCGGGCCGCCGCGCCGACCTTCGCCGGGTCCGCCGAACCGTCCACGACGGGGAAGGACTTGATTTCCACGACCGTGCAGCTCCCGTCCGGATGCACGGCCACCGCATCGGGTTCCAGCGTGGCCGGGGAACCGGCGACGTCGAGCCGCACCATCGGATGGAACAGCAGGGTCCAGCCCCCGGTGGCGAAGGCTTCGGCCAGCGCCAGCCGGGTGCGGGCCGTACGGCCCGCCGGGCCGGGCGCGGAGAGATCGGGCACCCGCACCTCACCCGGCTCCGGAGCGGGCCCCACACCACCGAAGCGTTCGCGCAGAAGCCGGATCAGCTCCGCGCCGTCGTCGGCCCGGACCCGCGCCTCGAAGACGTTGCCCCGGACGAAGGCGAACTCCGAGCGGCCGAAGCCGGCCGGGGACCCGAGGGCCCTGGCGAGGGCCGACTTGTCGACTCCGGCCCCGTCGAGCAGCGCCCGGCGGCGGCAGCCCGGATTGGCGGCCAGCGCGGCCAGGGCGCGGGCGTCCAGCGGACGGGGCGCGGCGTCCGGTCCGCGCAGCTCGGCGAGCCGCTGCCGGAGTGCCGCGGCCGGCGGCGGCGCGGGCCCCGGCGGCGCCGCCGGGGCGGCCGTCGCGTCGTGGCGGTGGAAGGAACCGTTCACCCGCCGAAGTCTCGCATCCCCCACCGACAACCGCGGTGGCCCCCTGTGCCGCGCGCCCGCGCCGTGCCCTCGCCCGGCGCGGGTCCGGCACCCGTCCGGCGTCCCGTGCCCGGCCCGTTACCGTGACCGGTCCGTCCCCGGCGCCCGGTCGGTGTCCCCGGTCGCACACCACGCTCACCACGGCCGTTCCCGGGGGCCGCCGGTGCGGAGTCACGGGCTCCGGTGGAAGGCGGGAGGGGCGGCCGGGACGGAGCGGGGTGCGCCTGCGGCGCCGGGTGCCGCGGCTGCGGGACCGGGCCGGGCGGGCGGCCCGGCCGGAGTGCCCTGGGCGGCCGTGCCCTCGGCGGCCGTTTCCACGGCGGCCGTGCCGGCATCGGTCGCCGCTCCCGGGGACCGCCCGGCCGCCGGCGCGTCCGGTACGGCCTGCGCCACCGTGCCCGGCGCGGGGCTCGCCGCGTGCCGGGCACGGATCCGCTCGCGTGCCCGGTCCGCCAGGCGCAGGGCCGGGCGGACGGCCGTCAGCCCGAGGCCCATCACCCCGGCGCCGGCGGCGGCGTCCAGGAAGTAGTGGTTGGCGGTGCCCATGACGACGACCGTCGTCAGCAGCGGATAGCCGACGGCGAGGACTCTCGTCCACAGGGTCCGGCGGTACCGCCAGAGGACCACTCCGCACCACAGGGCCCAGCCGACGTGCAGGCTCGGCATGGCCGCGTACTGGTTGGTCAGCCCGCCCAGGCCGCGCGGTGCGCTGGCCTCGCCGCCCCACCAGCCGTACGACGCGTACCGGGCCATGCCGTCCACGAAGCCGTGCCCGGCCTCCAGCAGCCGTGGCGGGCAGGTGGGGTACAGGCTGAAGCCGGCCAGGCCGATCACCGTGGACAGCAGCAGCCAGGTGCGCGCCGCCCGGTACCGCGCGGGCCGGCGGATCCAGAGCCACACCAGGACGGCCGGGGTGACGAGGTAGTGCAGTGAGGCGTAGAAGAAGGCGGCCGGCACGCCGAGCGCCGGGAACCCGGTGAACCAGCGGTTCAGCGGACGCTCCGCGTCGAGGTGGAACGCCTGCTCGAACCGGAGGATGGCCAGCCCGTGGCCGACGGCCGTGCCGACGTCCCCGCGGACCAGCAGCCGGCCGGCCGAATACGCCAGATACACCAGCACGATCAGGGGCAGCTCCGCCCACCAGCGCAGCCGTCCGTGCTCGTGGTGCGGTGTCGGTATCGGTGCTCCGGCGGTCGAGACGGTTGCTGGCATCCGGACAGATCCCCCCGTGTGTTCCGGCGGGCCGCGAGCCCGCGGCCGTACAGCGCGCGGCGGTCGGTCCGCGCACCGGCCCGGCGCCCGGAGACGCGCGGTCGCCCGGGGTTCACCGGCGGTACGGCCCCGCGTCACGGCCTGGGCGAGCGGGAGGACGCGGCGGCGGATCTTCGGGTTGCCCGTGCTCCGCCCGCGCTCACGGCCGCGCACGCCGAGGCGTCGCGCGAGGCCGGCGTTCACGGGATGTTGGTGGCGTTGGGGACGTTGTCGCAGTCGGTGAACCGGTAGCGAGGGGCGCCCCCGGTCCAGCGGAGCGCCTCCGTCGCGGTGGTGGTCTGCCCGCCCGTGCCCCGCCAGAAGTAGCACCCGTCGTAGACGACGTTGCCGCGGGTGACCGCCGGGCCGCTGTAGAGGTGGTGGCCGACGGCCTGGTGCTGCCGGTAGCGGACGGTCGGCATCGAGCCCCCCGAGCCCCAGAAGTCCGTGCCGTGGTAACGGTGGAGGTTCCACGAGCGGGCGGCGTTGTTCTGGGCCGAGGCGAGGTCCGAGCAGTCCTCGAACGTGACGGAGCCGCCGGCCCAGCGGCAGTCGATGACCAGGTGGTTGGCGGCCTTCGGCTCGAATCGGACGTCCCGCACACTGAGCTGGGTCGCCGCCCGGTTGTTCGGGTTGGTGAGCGGCATCGAGAACCAGGTGATCGGACCGGAGGCGGCGGACGCCGCCGACCACGAGCCCCGCGCGACGCGGATGCTGCCGCCCCGGTCGAAGCGGAAGACGGTGCCGCTGGAGAGCGTGAGGCAGCAGTCCCGCACCCAGTAATTGACGAACTGGTTCTGCTGGTTGTGGGTGCCGCTGATGCCCCCGGAGCGGAGGAACGCGTCGCTGAAGGCGGAATCGGTGGAGGTGAAGACGCCGTCGAAGAGCATCTCGGAGTTGAGGTTCGCGGTGCTGTCGCCGTCCAGGCCGAAGACCCGGGTCCAGGGGCCCTGGAACTCCATGTCGGAGACGGTCCAGCCCTCGTTGAACGAGCCCGGCGAGGTCGACCAGAGGTCGGCGAAACCGTTGGCCGCGTTCGCCGAGCGGACCGTCATGCCGGAGACGGTGAAGAAGCGCAGCAGCTTCACGGCCGAGATCAGCGTCCGGCCGCTCGCCTCCCAGTTGACGAACGTGGTCCGCCTGCCGTAGCCGCGGAGGGAGAGGCCCTCCAGCCGGCCGGTGGTGGAAGCGGGAATCACCGGCCGGGTGAGGTGGTACTCGCCCGGCGGCAGGACGACCGCGTACTGCGCCGCGGAGCCGCGGCGGTCGCTCAGCGCCCTGGCCATGGCGGCGTCCACCGCGTCGCTGTTGAAGCCTTCGGTGACGACGAGTTCCCACGGCCGCTCGACGGCGGTCACGCGGGCGGAGAGCCGGGAGAACTCCTCGGCGGTGGGGACGGGGACGGGCATGGGGCCTCCGGCTGGGGAAGAGGGGCGGACGGCGGCCGGGCGCGGGCCGCGGAGCACGGGGCGGGGGCGGCGCGGAAGGCCGGCGGGCTGCGATGGGGTCGCCGCTCGCGGGGTGGAGCGGCCAAGCCCGCCGGGCGGCGGGTCCGGCCGGCGCCGGCGGACCGGCGGGCGGGGGAGGCCGCGTGGGCTTCCGGCCGCCCGGTGGACTCCCGGCCCGCGGTCCTCCGGCCGGAGGCGGCGGGCCCGGTCACCGGCGATCGGCGGGAGCGGCCTCCGCCTCACCGCTCCGGAGGGTGCTGCCCGGTCCTCGTCGTCCGCGCCGGCCGCGTCCCGGGAGCACCGGTTGAGGTCATCGACCGTAAGGCCCGCGGCGGGCGTTCAACAGCGGCGTGAGCAGCGCACTGCTCGGGCAAGGCGCGCTCCGCCGAGCGCACCGCGCCGTTCGCGCCGGACGTTCTCCACGGGCGTGCGCCCCGGGCCCCCGAGCCGGCCGCGCGGCGCTCGCCCTCCCTCCCCGGGCTCTGAACTCCCCCGCCGCGGCGCCGTTTCGCGCCGGACGGGCCGGAAGGACGGGGCGGCGTCAACAGGGGTTGCCGTGGTGGCGCGGAACGCGGAGGCCCGCCACCCCGGAGCGCGAACGGCCGCCCCGGCACCCGAAAGAGGCCCCGGTCACACGGACGACCGATCCGGCCGAGGTCCCGCACGGCAGGCTCGGTCCGCTCGGGCGGAGGGAAGTCCTCGCACCGGACCGTACGGGGCTCTCCGGCCGGTGCGGCGCGTGGGGTCCCCCCTGCTCGGAGAGCTTGGGGGAGTGCCGGGCGCGACGGGGCGAACACCGCCCTTTGCGGCACTAGCCGTGGAGGACCAGGAAGTCGGCCACCGGCGCCGACCGCCGGTACGGCGCCAGCTCCCGCGCCGTCCGGTCGAGCATCGACCGGATCCGCGCGGACCGCACCTGCCGCAGCAGGGTGATCACCTCCCGGCCGGCCCCGGCCGCCTCCTCGATCTCCCCGCCGCGTGCCAGATCGCCGGCGAGCTGGGCGGTGAACAGCGCCCGGTTCCGGACGAAATGGGACTGCTGGAGCCGGACCGCGCGCCGTGCGTGCCGGGCGGCGCGCGGCCAGTCGCCCAGGGCCGACCAGCACTGCGACTCCAGCCCCTCCAGCTCGGCCTCACCGAAGAAGGACATCCACTCCGGGTCGGCGTCCGAGGGGCCGCGGGCGAAGAGCAGCCGGGCGCGCAGCAGGGCCTGTTCGCAGGCGGTGCGGTCGCGGAGCCCGGCCCAGCCGCCCGCCTCGCGGAGGGCGAGCAGCGACAGCAGCCGGTGGGACGGGAGATGGCGGGCCGCCTGCTGCGCGGCCTGGGCGGCCCGTACGGCTTCCCGCGGCCGGCCCGCGTCGCGGGCGAGGAACGCGGTGTTGCAGAAGGCGTGCGCCTCCAGCCCGGGGTCGCCGGAGACCCGGGCGGTGGCGAGCGCCTCGGCGTAGTGGGAACGGGCGTCGTCGAGCCGTCCGGAGTCGTGGGCCAGCCAGCCCACGGAGATGGCGAGTTCACCGGCGCCCACGTGCAGCCGGTCGCGGACCGACTGGCGCGGCGCCCCGGCGTCGAGCAGGGCGTAGGCGTCCTGCAGGGGCCGGGTGGCGCGCCGGTAGAGGTCGTCTCCGCCGTGCCGGTCGTCCAGCAGGCGGATGTGGCGGACGGATTCCTCGACCGCCTCGGCGTCGGAGGCACCGGCGCGGCGGCGGGGGGAGGCGGCGGCTGCCGGTCCCAGGGCGGCGGTCGCCACGGCGGCGGTGCCACCGGTCATGAACGCGCGACGCAACACGTCGCTCTCCTCGGGGGTGTCGGCTGGTGGACGGAGGATTCCTGCCGCGTCCGCGAGCAGTCCCGGCGGCCGGCCCGCGAACGGGTCCGCGGACCGCTCCGGAAGGGAACACGCGGGCGGAACGGGGAGCGGACCCGGGGCCGGGAACGCGCCCCGCGGAGCGTCCGCGGCCCGGCCGGGAAGGGAGCGGGTTCTGCGGCCGCGCACCGATTCCCGGGGCTGGAATCCCATGTCCTGGAGCGAGTGCCCCGGGAACATGTGCCGGAACACCCGTTCATACGCGTAGTTGGGGCAGCGGATCTCACCGGATTCGACCCTTCCGATGTAGCGCGCGTCACACGAGACCTGCTCGCCGATCTCGCGCGCCGCGCGGCGCACCGCCGCGGCGAACTCGCCCGGGGAGCGCGCACCGCGCAGGGCGCGGAACGCGGTGTTCGGCTCCGGCGCGGGACGGTTCCCGGAGGACGGTGACGGTGACGCCATGGCGAGCACTCTCCCCGGCGGTGCGCGGTGCTGTGCCCCGGTCGGGGCGGGCTCCTGCCGGCGGTGGCCGGATACCGGTACCGCCGCTGATGGCAGCAGACCGTACTCCTTGTAGCGGACTTGTTACACACTGTTTGATGACAAAACGGATATCCCGCCCGCGATCCGCCATGAACCGCCATCCTTTCCGGCGGTGTGCCGCCGTAGCCATTGACATCCCCCGGTCGTTGTCCCCGGTGGACACGGAGCGTTCGGCTCCCTTCGGAGGAGGGTTTCTCTTGTTGAAGTCCGGCGTGGACACCAAGGGCTCACGGACGGCGGCCGGTCGCGGCCGCGGAGCGGACCGGGGTGCGGCCAAGGAGCGCGGACAGTACGGCCACGGAAACGCTTCCGCACGCGGGTTCGGCCGCTGCGATCTCGTCACCGTGCCGGCCCGGGAAGGGCTGGAGGCGGTGGACATCCTGCGCCGCGGCGGCGCGGGCCGGCCGGCGGGCGGTGGCGCCGCCGGGGACGGCGGTGTCGGGCCCGTCCTGCACGACGGGGGCTGCGACACCATCGGTTTCCTGGTCCCGGCGGGCACCGCCGACCGCTGGGACCTCCCGGGCAGCTCCTGTACCCGCACCCCCGCCCCCGACCCCCGGCCGGCCACGGGTGCCGACGCCCCGCCCGTGGCCGGTACGGGCTGGCTGGTGCCGCCGGAGGCGGCCGCCGACGTCACCGACCCGGCCGCGCTGCGGGCGGCGCTCGGCGAGGCCGGCCGGGTGATCGCGGCCGTCGACCGCTGCCGTTGAGACGGCGGGGCGCACCCCGGTGCGCCCTCCGCCGCGGCGCCCGCCCCGGTGGCCGGGGACCCCGGTGGCGGCGCCGGTGAACCCGCCGACGGATACTGCTCCCGTGACTCCACCCACGACTGATGTCGCGGGCTTCCTGTGTCGGTGGCCAGGCACCGGCGCAGAGGACCAGCCCGGCCCTGTGTTTGACGTTGAGCGCGCCGACGTGGTCGGCGTTCGCGGCCAGGCCGCAGTTGACGCACGTGAACTTCGCCTGGGTGACGCGGTTCTCCTTCGCCCCGTGCCCGCACCCGCCGATGCCGGGTGGGCAGGTGCGGGTGGGGGTACCCCCGGCGAAGCCAGGGGGAGTGTTGCGGGCGTCCACCGGGATCACACGGCGGCCGGCGCTTTCAGCCTTGTCCGCCAGGATCCGCAGGAACTGCCCCCAACCCGCGTCGAGAATGCTGCGGTTCAGCCCGGCCTTCGCCGCGGCGCCGTTCGCCGGGAACGCAGCATCGCGGTCGGGGTCGGGCCGGGGTGCGGGCGCCCTCGTCATGCCCGCGGTGTTCAGCCGCTCGTGCCCGATCACATCATGCTCGCGCACGAGAGCGAGTGCGGCTTTGTGGTGATGATCCAGACGCCGGCGCCGGATCTTCGCGTGCAGCCCGGCGACCTTGCGGGCCGCGGCACAATGCTTCTTCGTACGACGCCGCGCGCGCTTGGGAAACGTCGCCAAGTGCCGCTGCGCTGCGGCCATCTCCCCGGCCGAGACGTGCAGGAACCCGGGGTTCCCGACATGGCGGCCGCTGGAGTCGGTGAGGAAGTGGACCGTGCCCAGGTCGATACCCACCCTGCTGCCCGTGGGCGGCAGCGGCTCGGCGGGCACCTCGTCACAGGCACCGGCTGAAGCCGGTGGTCCCCTCGAAAGAAGGTCTGATGGCGAAAAGCAGGGCCAAGGGCCGTACGGGCGGCGACGGCGGCCGCGGGCGGCCGCGGCCGTCCGGGCCCACCGTCGAACGCGTGGACGGCGGCCTCGCCGAACTCGTCCCGGACCGCGAACGTCCCCGGGCCTGGACCCTCACCGTCGACGGAGCGCCGCAGTCCCATGTGGACCTGGACGACCCGGCGCATCTCGACTTCGCCTACCAGCGCCGCCTCGGCCACATCGCCGATCTGGCCGCGCCGCCCGGCCGTCCCCTGCGCGTCCTGCACCTCGGCGGCGGCGCCTTCACCCTCGCCCGCTATGTGGCGGCGACCCGGCCCCGCTCCACCCAGCAGATCGTCGAACTCGACGCCGGCCTCATCGCGTTCGTGCGGCGCGTGCTGCCGCTGGACAGCGGGTGGCGGATCCGGGTGCGCACCGGCGACGCCCGTGCCGGGCTGGCGAGAATCCCCGACGGCTGGGCCGACCTCGTCATCGCCGACGTGTTCGGCGGCGCCAGGACCCCCGCGCACCTGACCAGCACCGAGTTCACCGCCGAGGTGCGGCGCGCGCTGTGCCCCGGCGGCTGGTACGCCGTGAACGTCACCGACGGCCCGCCGCTCGCGCACCTGCGGGCGCGGATCGCCACCGTCCGCGCGGTCTTCCCCGAGCTGTGTCTCGCCGCCGACCCGGCCGTGCTGCGCGGCAGGCGGTTCGGGAACGCCGTGCTGCTGGCCGCCGACGGCCCGCTGCCCGCAGCGGAGTTGACCCGCCGGGTGGCCGGCGACCCGCATCCGGGCCGGGTCGAACACGGGCGTGCCCTGGACGATTTCACCGGGGGCGCGGCCCCCGTCCCCGACACCGCGGCCCAGCCCTCACCGGCCCCGCCGCCGGGTACGTTCGGCTGACGGCCGGCCGGGCCGCGGGCGGCCGTCAGCCGTCGACGACCTGCACCTTCGGCGGATGGCCGTTCCAGGTACAGAACACGGAGGTCGTCCGCGCGCCCGAGGTGAAGTTCACCCGGATCCACTCGGTCTGCTCCCACACCTGCATCTCCCAGCCCGCGTCCGGGGTGGCGGACACCAGGCTCGCCGAACGCTCACCGAGGTCGAGGACGACCCGCCCGCCCGCCACCGGGTAGCTCTTCACCTCGCCGCCATCGCCTCCGGAGGGCGAGGAGGGGTTCCCGGGCGGCTCCGCCGGCGTCCCGGGCGTTCCGCCGCCCGGCTTCCGCCCGCTGCCGGACGGCTCCGGCGACCGTTCCGGGGGAGCGGACGAGGCCGCATCCGGCGCGGCCGGCGGCCCGGGACCGCGGGACGCGGAGGCGCCGTCCTCCGCGCGGCCTCTCGCGCCGCCCTCCGCACCGGCCTCCCCGTCCGCCGCCGCGCCGGCGCCGACCGGCAGGGCCCGCGGTCGGTCGTAGACCGTGCCGGTGAGCGCGGTGTGGACACCCCACCACGACAGGGTGGCGGCGGCCCCCGTCGCCAGGAGCCAGGCCGCGCACTGCGCCAGTCCTCGTACCATCGAGCCCATCCTCCCTCAGCCGGGCGGACGTTGGCGACCGCCCGCCACCGGGGGACGGACCGCCCCGCATGGCGTACGGTGCCGCCCATGGCACGTGTGCTCGTGGTCGAGGACGACCAGTTCGTACGCTCCGCCCTCATCCGGCACCTGTCCGACGCCTCGCACAGCGTACGCAGCGTCGGCACGGCCCTGGAGGCGCTCCGCGAGGTGGCCCAGATCGGGTTCGACGTCGTCATCCTCGATCTGGGGCTGCCGGACCTCGACGGGGCGGAGGCCCTGAAGATGCTGCGCGGCATCACCGACGTTCCCGTGATCATCGCCACCGCGCGGGACGACGAGGCGGAGATCGTCCGGCTGCTCAACGACGGCGCCGACGACTATCTGACCAAGCCGTTCTCCGTCGAGCACCTGTCCGCCCGGATGGCGGCCGTGCTGCGCCGCTCGCGGGCGGCCGGAGGCGAGCCGCACGCGCGCGTGCTGCGCGTCGGCGGGCTGTGCGTCGATCCGCTGCGCCGCCGGGCCGAACTGGACGGCGCAGTCCTCGATCTGACTCGCCGCGAGTTCGATCTGCTGGCCTTCCTCGCCGGGCGGCCCGGGGTGGTGGTGTCCCGGCGGGAGCTGCTGGCCGAGGTGTGGCAGCAGTCCTACGGCGACGACCAGACCATCGACGTCCACCTCTCCTGGCTGCGCCGGAAGCTGGGGGAGACCGCGGCCGCGCCCCGCTATCTGCACACGCTGCGCGGGGTCGGCGTCAAGCTGGAGCCGCCCCGGTGAGCCCGGCCGGCGAAGCGCCGGGAACGGCGGTGGCCCGGACGGCGGGGACGGCGGGGACGGCGGGGACGGCGGGCCGCGGTGGCGGCGGTGGCGGCGGTGGCGGCGGCCGGGCGGCCGGCATGAGATGGGCGCTGGTCAAGGTCAGCCTGGCGGTCACCGCCATGGTCGTCGTCGCGTTCGCGGTACCGCTCGGCCTCGTGGTGGGGGAGATGGCGCGGGACCGGGCCTTCGCCAACGCCGAGCGGCAGGCCGCCGCCATCGGGCCCGCCCTGGCCATCACCACCGACCGCGCGGAGCTCGAACGGGCCGTTGCCAGCACGGATTCCGGGGCGGACGGCCGGATCGCCGTCCATGTGCCGCCCGCCGGGAACGACGCGGGAGCCGAGACGGGAGCCGAGGCGGGAAGCGAGGCGCGGAGCGCGGCGGGGCAGGGCCACGGGGCCGGGTCCGAGGCCGCGGAGATCGGGCGGAGCCGCGCGTCCGGCCGGGACCTGGCCGCCGCGGTGCGGCGCGGCCGGGGCTCCGTCACCGCCGTGCCGGGCGGTTTCGCCCTGCTCCAGCCCACCGCCGTCGGAGCCGGGAAGACCGCCGTCGTCGAGGTGTTCGTCCCCGACGAGGAGGTCACGGCCGGGGTGCACACCGCCTGGCTGGTGCTCGGCGGGGTAGGGCTGGCGCTCGTGCTGGGCTCGGTGGCCGTCGCGGACCGGCTCGGCACCCGGATGGTCCGTCCGGCCGGACAACTCGCGGGAGCCGCGCAGGATCTCGGCGCCGGACGGCTCGGCACCCGCGTCCCCGTCGCGGGGCCGGCCGAACTCCGGTCCGCCGCCGCCGCGTTCAACTCCATGGCGGACCAGGTCGTCCGGCTGCTCGCCAACGAGCGGGAGCTGGCCGCCGACCTCTCGCACCGGCTGCGCACTCCCCTCACCGTGCTGCGCCTCAACGCCGCCTCGCTCGGCGACGGTCCCGCCGCCGACCAGACCCGGGCGGCCGTCGCCCAACTGGAGTCCGAGGTCGACCAGATCATCCGGACCGCCCGCGAACAGCGGCCCCCGCCGGCCGCCCCGGAGAGCCCCGCGGCGGCGGACGGGGGCGGCGGCTGCGACGCGTCCGAGGTGATCCGGGACCGGATGGCCTTCTGGTCGGCGCTCGCCGAGGACGAGGGCCGCACCGCGGGGCTCGCCGGCGTCGAGCGGGCCGCGCGGGTGCCCGTGGCCCGCCCCGAACTGGCCGCGGCCCTCGACGCCCTGCTCGGCAACGTCTTCCGGCACACCCCCGAGGGCACGGACTTCGCGGTGGACGTCCACCATGCCGACGGCGCGGTGATCGTGCTGGTCTCGGACGCCGGGCCGGGCATCGCCGACCCCGGGACGGCACTGCGCCGGGGGCACGGCGACGGGAGGCGCGGCTCGACCGGGCTGGGACTGGACATCGTGCGCCGGGTCGCGGAGTCCACGGGCGGCGACGTGCGTGTCGGCCGCTCCGTGCTCGGCGGCGCGGAGGTACGGATGTGGCTCGTCCTGGACGGCGGGCGGCGGCGCTCCGGAGGCCGCCGCGTGGACCGGCTGATGCGGCGCGGACGGTGGGGGCGGCGGGAGCGGCGGGAGCGGCAGGGGCGGACGACGGGGGAGCCGAACGGGGAGCCGGGTACGCCCGTGTGAGGCAGCCGTGTGAGGCGGCCGTGTGAGGCGGCCGCGGCGGGCGCCGGGCGTGCCGGCCCCGCGCCGTCGGCGCCGGGGACCAGGGCGCGGGGCCAGTGAGTGCGGTGGGCTCCGGAGGCGGACGGGGCCCGTGGCACGGCGGGGCGCGCCGGGCCGGGGGCACGGACGGCCCGGCCGGGGTGCGGGGGAAACGGCGGGGCGCGCCGGAGGACGCGGCACGGTTCTCCGGGGCCGCGGGTCAAGCGCGGTCGATTCCCGTCTCAAGGCAGCGATGAATGCCGAACTGCCTGAAGAAATAAGGGGGTTCGCCGGATTCCGGTTGGCTGCCGTACTCCGCGTACCCGCCTCCGCGTGGCAGCGGTGGCAGGGACGGGACGTGCAGCGCGCGGCGGTGTGGGGCCTGACGGCAGGACGAGCCGGGGTCCGGAACCCGCCGCCCGTTCGCCGCCCCCCCCACAGGTGCGCCCCGGCCGGCAGCCCCCAGCCCGGCCGGGGCGCGACCGCGTCCGGCCCTTCCCGCTTTCCCCGGGAAGGGCCGGTCCGCCGGTCCGGCCGAGGGTTGTCCCGTAATCCGCGGTGGAGCAGCGCGCGGCGTCGGATGCGGTGCATCGCAAGACGGAGGGGGCCGCATACTGGATGGCTGCGGACGTTCCGACCACGCGGCGTGGGGGCACACCCCCGGCCGGAGGCTGGGGGAGTGCCGTAGCCGGCGTCGACGCGCCCGCCGGGGATTACGGGACAACCCTCAGGCGGCCGGAACCGGTCCGCCGCCCGCGCCCGCCACCGGATCCGGATCGGGGTTCGCGCCCGCCGCCGGATCCGGCAGGACGTTCGTCCGGGCCAGCCGGGAGTACCAGTGCGCGCTGGTCTTCGGGATACGGGCCAGGGTGTCGTAGTCGACGCGGATCAGGCCGAAGCGCTTGGCGTAGCCGAAGGACCATTCGAAGTTGTCCAGCAGCGACCAGAGGAAGTAGCCGCGCACATCGGCGCCGTCGGTCATCGCCCGGTGCACGGCGGTGAGATGGCCGTGCAGATAGGCGATCCGCTCCGGGTCGTGCACCCGGCCGCCGGGGCCGGGCCGGTCCTCGAACGCGGCGCCGTTCTCGGTGATCAGCAGCGGTAGCCCGGGCGCCTCGCGGGTGAAGCGCATCAGCAGCTCGTGGAGCCCGGTCGGGTCCACGGACCAGTCCATGGCGGTGAGTTCGCCGGGCGGCTGGTGGAAGGCCACGTCCTCGGCGCCGGTCCAGGGGGAGTGGTCGCTCCTTCCGTGGCCGTCCCGGCGCGGGCCGTCCGTGCCGTCGGCGGCCGATACCACGGTGGGCGCGTAGTAGTTCAGGCCCAGCGCGTCGAGGGGGTGCTTGGCGGTGGCCAGGTCGCCGTCGCGTACGAAGGACCAGTCGGTGATCCCCGCCGTGTCCGCGAGCAGGCTCTCCGGGTAGGAGCCGTGCAGCATGGGGTCGCTGAAGACGCGGGTGGCGAGGGCGTCGATCCGTCGCTGGGCGTCCTCGTCGGCGGGGGAGCCGGTCAGCGGCCGCACCACGCCCGCGTTGAGGCTGACGGTGATCTTCCCCTGGCCGGGCAGGACGGAGCGCAGGGCCGTGGCGCCCAGGCCGTGGGCGAGGTTGAGGTGGTGGGCGGCGCGCAGCGCGGCGGCCGGCTCGGTCCGCCCCGGGGCGTGCACCCCGGAGCCGTAGCCGAGGAAGGCGCTGCACCAGGGCTCGTTGAGGGTGGCCCAGAGCTGCACGCGGTCGCCGAGTGCCTCGCCGACGAGCCGCGCGTACTCGGCGTAGCGGTACGCGGTGTCGCGCGCGGGCCAGCCGCCCGCGTCCTCCAGCTCCTGCGGCAGGTCCCAGTGGTAGAGGGTCGCCATTGGCTGGATGCCGGCCGCCAGCAGCTCGTCCACGAGGGCGCGGTAGAAGTCCAAACCGCGCTGTACGGCGGGGCCGCGGCCGGTGGGCTGGACCCGCGGCCAGGCGACGGAGAAGCGGTAGGCGCGGTAGCCGAGGTCCTTCATCAGGGCCACGTCCTCGCGCCACCGGTGGTAGTGGTCGGTGGCGGTGTCCCCCGTGTCCCCGGCGGCGGTCCGGCCGGGGGTGTGGGAGAAGGTGTCCCAGATGGAGGGGGTGCGGCCGTCCTCCCGGACGGCGCCCTCGATCTGATAGGCGGCGGTGGCGGTGCCCCAGAGGAAGCCGGGCGGAAAGCGGAGCTCCCCGGAGGGCGGTACGCGCGGGGTCTCGGAGATGTCGTGGACGTCGGGCACATCGGTCATGGAATCGCTCCCATCAGGGCCGTTCGGGCGGAGCAGTGGAAGAGGGCGGAGGAAAGGGCGAGTTGGGCGGCGAGGCACGCGGCGGCCCTGCCGGGCCGGGCCGGCCGGGCGGCGCCGGGAGAGGGCATCAGCCCTTGACGGCGCCCTGCATGATGCCACCGACTATCTGCTTGCCGAAGAAGGTGAACGCCAGCAGCAGGGGCAGTGTCCCCAGCAGCGCGCCCGCCATGATCACCGACTGGTCGGGGATGTAGCCGCGGCCGAGGCCGGTCAGGGCGACCTGCACCGTGGGGTTGTCCTGGGTGAGCGCGATGATCGGCCAGAAGAAGTCGTTCCACGCCTGGACGAAGGTCAGCATGGCGAGGACGGCCATCGCCGGCCGGGCCGCCGGGAACACCACGTGCCACACCACCCGCAGGCTGCTCGCGCCGTCCACCCGCGCCGCCTCGATGATCTCGCTCGGCAGCGCCTCGACGAGGTACTGGCGCATGAAGAACACCCCGAAGGCGCTCACCAGCGTCGGCAGGATGACGGACTGGAGCTGGTTGGTCCACTCCAGCTCGGCGATGGTCATGAACAGCGGCACCACACTGAGCTGCGGCGGGATCATCATCGTGCCGATCACCAGCATCAGCAGCACCTCGCGGAAGCGGAACCGCAGCTTGGCGAAGGCGAAGCCGGCGATGGTGCAGAAGAGGACGGTCCCCACCGTGATGGTCCCGGCCACCACGGCCGTGTTGAGCAGCGCCAGCCCCATGTGGGCGTCGGTCCAGGCGGTCTGCAGATTGGGCAGCAGATCGGAGCCGAACCAGAAGGGCGGCGGGGTCTGCGAGAGCCGGGTGTTGTCGCGGGAGGCGGCGACGGCCGTCCACACCAGCGGGAAGAGCGAGCCCGCGGTGAAGAGGATCAGCACGGCGTAGCTGATCCGGCCGCCGTAGGACTGGCCGCCGGCCCGGCCGGCCCTCCCGGCGGCCCCGGGCGGCTTGGCGTTCCCGCCGTTCCCGCCGTTCCCGCCGTTCCCGCCGGCCGTGCCGGCTCCTCCGGCTCCTCCGGCTCCTCCGGTCCCGCCGGCCGTGCCGGCCGGTACGAGGGTCGTCATCTCAGCTCCTCCGCAGCCGTCGGGCGATCAGCCAGTTGACCAGGGCGATCAACAGCAGGATCAGGAACATCGCCCAGGCGATCGCCGAGGCCCGGCCGAGATGGAAGTTGAACCAGCCCTGCTCGTACATATAGAGCCCGAGCGTCTGGTACGCGTGGTCCGGCCCGCCCTTCTGCCCGCCCGCACCCCCGAAGAGCAGCGGCTCACCGAAGAGCTGGGTGGCCCCGATGGTGGAGACGACGACCGTGAAGAGGATCGTCGGCCGCAGCGAGGGGATGGTCACGTGGCGGAACTGCTGCCAGCGCGTCGCCCCGTCCAGCGCCGCCGACTCGTACAGATCGCGCGGTACGGCCTGCATGGCCGCGAGGTAGATCAGGGTGTTGTATCCGGTCCAGCGCCAGATGACGATGGAGGACACGGCCAGCTGCGAGGTCCAGTGCCCGGTCTGCCAGTTGATGTTCTCGATGCCGAGGAAGCCCAGCGCCCAGTTGATCATCCCGTAGTCGCGCCCGAACAGCAGCACGAAGACGAGCGTGGCGGCCGCCACGGACGTCGCGTAGGGGGCGAGCATCGCGACCCGGAAGAACATCGCACCGCGCAGCCGGTAGTTGAGGATGTGGGCGAGGCCGAGGGCCATCAGGAGCTGCGGGACGGTGGAGATCACACCGATGGTGAAGGTGTTCCGCAGGGCGTTCCAGAAGAACTCGTCCTCCAGCAGCCGGGTGTAGTTGTGCAGCCCGGCCCACTCCATGGTGGTCGGCTCGTGCAGCGACACCCGGTGCAGGGAGGCCCAGCCGGTGTAGAGCAGCGGGAAGAGCCCGAAGGCGGTGAAGAAGAGGAAGAAGGGCGAGATGAAGAGGTACGGGCTCCAGCGGACGTCGCGGCGGTAGCGGCGGCTGCGGCGTTCGGCCCGGCGTTCGGCCTTCCGCTCGGCCCTCGGCTCGGCCTTCCGGTCCGTCCTTCCGTCCGGCTTCCCGCCCGCCGCGCGGGGCATCGTGCGGGGGGCCGCGTCCCCCGGCGCCCCGGAACCGGGTGTTCCGGGGGACGCGGCCGCAGAGGAGTCGGCAGTCAACCGGCTCACCGGTCCAGCAGGTTGTCGATGTTCTTCAGCGCGGCGGCCCACCCCGCTTCGGGCGACTTGCCCTGCTGCTCGACCTGGAGGACGCCGACGTCGGTGAACGCCGTCTGGATCGCCAGGTCCTTCTCGCCGAGGACGAGGGTGGGCATGTCCTCCGCGGCCTGGCTGAAGATCTCGCCGATGGGCGCGTCACCGAAGTACCCGTGCTTCGCGCCGGCGACCTCCGGCATCGCGTACGTCTTGGGCGAGCTGGGGAAGGAGGCCTGCTCCCGGAAGAGTTTGGCCTGCTGCTCGGGCGCCGTCAGCCAGGTGGCGAGCTTGACCGCCTCCTCCTTGTTCTTCGCGGCCTCCGGCACGGAGAGGAAGGAGCCGCCCCAGTTGGCGGGCGCCGGTGCCGGCGCGATGTCCCACTGGTCGGCCGCCTGGGGACCGGCCTTCTCCTTGATGTACCCGAGCATCCAGGCGGGGCAGGAGACGGTGGCGAACCGGCCGTTGGCGTACGCCTGGTCCCACGGCTTGTCGAACTGCTTGAGCCGGGCCGTCATCTTCCCCTCGACGGCGCGCATCGCCAGCTCCCAGGAGTCCTTGACCGCCGGGCTCTTCCGGTAGATCAGCTCGCCGTCGCGGTCGTAGTAGCGCTCCACACGGCCGGAGACCGACGCGTTGAAGAGGCCGATGGCGGTGTCCATGTAGACGGTGCCGGAGGGCGCCTTCTTCATGTACTTCTCGCCGGTCTCGACGTACTTCTCCCAGTCTCCGGCCCAGAGGGCGCCGACCTTCTCGCGGTCGGTGGGCAGTCCCGCCTTCTCGAAGAGGTCCTTGCGGTAGCAGATGGCCATGGGGCCGATGTCGGTGCCGAGGCCGATGGTCCGGCCGTCCTCGGCGGTGGCCTGGTCCCACTTCCAGTCGAGCCAGTTCTTCCGGTCGACGCCGTCGGCGCGGCCCAGGTCGACGAACTTGCCGGCGTGCCGGTTGACCGTCTCGGCGATGTTGCCGACCTCGATCGCCTGGATGTCCTGGAGCCCGCTGCCGGTCCCGAGGTGGGTGAGGAGCTGCGGGTAGTACTGGTCGGCCCGCTCGATGGACGTCTCCTTGATGACGACGTCCGGGTTCATCTTCTGATACTCGTCGTAGAGCCCGGCCTGCTTGTAGCCGAAGACGCCGAAGACCCCGACGGTGACGGTCTTCTTGCCGTCGGCGCTTCCCCCTGAGCCTCTCCGGCCACTTCCGCCACTGTCGTCGGCGCAACCTGCCAGCAGGCCGGTGACGAGGGCGGCGGTGGTCGCCAAGGCCGCCGTGCGCCGGGAGATGTGGGCTGATCCGCGCATGACATCCTCCTGCTCCCTGCGTATCGTCCCCCTGCCGAAGTAGTGCAACGGAAAACCATGTCGGTGGGCATGGTGGAGGGACGTACGAGAGATGTAGGCGCCCCCTTCTTGAGAGCGCTCTCATCCGTGACGTCTTGAAGGTTCACGGCTCACCGGGAGAGTGTCAAGGCCGTGGGACGGAACGTGCTGACGGGGGAGTGATGTTGAATGGTCCAACAGCCACGGACGCAGGCTGGGAGCGGGAGGCGGACCATGCCGGTGACGAGAAAACACGGTGGCAGGCCCACCCTGGAGGAGGTCGCGGCGCGCGCGGGGGTCGGACGCGGCACCGTCTCCCGTGTGATCAACGGATCGCCCCGGGTGAGCGACCGCACCCGGACCGCGGTGGAACACGCCATCGCCGAGCTCGGCTACGTACCCAACCGGGCGGCGCGGGCGCTGGCCGCCAACCGCACCGACGCCGTCGCCCTGGTGATCCCCGAGACCGAGACCCGGCTCTTCGCCGAGCCGTACTTCTCCGACATCATCCGCGGCATCTCCACCGAACTCGCCGAGACGGAGATCCAGCTGCTGCTCACCCTCATCCGCACCCCCAAGGAACGCCACCGGCTGACCCAGTTCCTCGGGGCGCACCGGGTGGACGGCGTCCTGCTCGTCTCCGTCCACGCGGACGATCCGCTGCCCGACCTCCTGGAGGAGATCGAGATGCCCGCGGTCCTCAGCGGCCGCCGCGCCGCCGGGGAATCCGTGCCGTACGTCGACTCCGACAACGTCGGCGGCGCGGCCGCGGCCGTCGAGCACTTGATCGGCCGCGGCCGCCGCCGGGTCGCGACGATCACCGGCCCGCTGGACATGTACGTGGCCCAGTGCCGCCTCGACGGCTACCACCAGGCCATCGCCGCCGCCGGGCACGCACCGGACGAGGCGCTGGTCGAACCCGCCGACTTCACCGAGGAGGGCGGCCGCCGCGCCATGCGCCGGCTGCTGGAGCGGCGGCCGGACCTCGACGCGGTGTTCTGCGCCTCCGACGTGATGGCCTCCGGCGCCCGCCAGGTGCTGCGGGAGGCGGGCCGCCGCATCCCGGAGGACGTGGCCCTCGTCGGCTTCGACGACTCACCGGTCGCCCGCCACATGGACCCGCCGCTGACCAGCGTCCGCCAGCCGATCGAGGAGATGGGCCGGACGATGGCCCGGGTCCTGCTCCGGGAGATCGGACAGCCCGACTCCGGCAGCCGGCAAGTCGTCCTGCCCACCGAACTGGTGCGCCGCGGCTCCTCCTGAGCGGGGCGCGCCGGTCCGGCCGGGCGGCGGACGCGGAAGAGGGGGCCGGCAGGCCGCCGGCCCCCTCCCGGGGAGAGCGCGTGTCACGCGTTCCGTCCCGGTGCGGGGGCGGAGCGGCCGGTCACCGGCCGCCCCGCCGGACCGCTACAGCGGCGGATAGGCGTTCGCCAGCAGCTCTTCGAACTGTGCCTGGAACCAGTGACCGGAGACCGGCGCGTCCGGCAGGGCACCCGACGGGTTGTTCAGGTTGCGCGCGTTCCCCTCGTAGGTGGGGTCGCACATCCGGTCGAAGCCCTTGCCCTCGTCGTTGTCGATCTCCTGGCTGGCGCCGTCCGACTCGCCCGGGGGCTTGATCCACGCGTAGGCGTCGATGCCCGGGGCGGGCGCGGCGGTGGGCCGCTCACCGAGGCCGGCACCGGCCTGGTTGCACCAGTTGCCCTGGTGGATGCGGCGGTCGACGCGGCTGCCGTTCACGTACTCGTCGACGGTGGTCTTCTCCGCCGGGCCGGTGGGCCGGTCGGGGCCGCCCCAGCCGTTGCGGGAGGTGTCGATGACGACACCGACCTCCGCGTTGAAGCCGGCGGAGACCGCCTCCTCGCGGAAGGCCTGCGAGAAGGTCTGGATGTCCACGTAGCGGTTCCAGTCCACCCACGCCGACTGGCGCACCATCTGGCCGTTCACCGACTCGTCGATGGAGAAGTACGGCTCCTCGATGGCACCGTAGTTGGCGACGTTGGCGGCGAAGCCGGCCACGTCGTCGACGGTGGCACCCTCGGTGGTCGCCGCCTCGTGCAGCAGCTCGGCGGTGGCCCCGAAGTTGTCGTCCCAACCGATCCAGCCGTGGTGGCCGATGTCGATGTAGTTGTAGACGTTCCCGATGTCACCGAAGGTCGCCAGCGCGTAGCCGACGCCCTTGACGTAGTTGCCGTTCTCCTTCATCACATCGCAGTTCTCGGTGGCCGTGGCGCGGCCGCCGACGTTGGTGATGAGGTTGGGCAGCGAGTCGATCTCGATGGTGTTGACGATCCGGATGCCGGCGTACTTCGGGTCCGCCAGGATCTCGGCGATCGGGTCGATGAACTCGTTCTTGTAGCGGTCGATCTCCGTCGGGCCGAGTTCGCCCTGGGAGGCCAGCGCCGCGCAGTCCCGCCCGGGCAGGTTGTACGTGACCATCTGGAACACGTCGGCGTCCTGCTCCAGGGCCGCGTCGAGGTGGTCCCGCAGGCCCATGGTGTTCTCACCCGCGGAGCCCGACTCGATCGCGGAGATGCGGTCCAGCCACACGGCCGTCGGCTGGTCGGCGATCGCCTCGCCTCCGCTCCTGGCGGCCTGTGCCGACCAGTCCGGGTTCACATAGACCTTGGCACCCTCGAAGGGGTTGTCCACGCGGTCGCCGGGCGGGTCGGACGGTTCACCGGGATCGCCCGGGTCACCGGGGTCACCGGGGCCGCCGCCGTCGGTCGTGCAGGTGACGCCGTTGAGCGTGATGGTTCCCGGGACGGCGTTCGTGCCGCTGAACGTGGCCTGGAAGCCGAAGGACGCCGTGCCGCCGGAGCCCAGGGCGCCGCCCCATGACGGGCTGGCGGCCGTGACGGTCGCGCCGCTCTGCGTGATGTCGGCGTTCCAGCCCTGGGTCACCTTCTGGTTGCCGGAGAACGTCCACCCGACGTTCCACGAGCTCAGGGCGTCACCGGTGTTGGTGACGGTGACGTTGGCGGTGAAGCCGGTGTCCCACTGGTTCTGCACCGCGTAGTCGGCCGTGCAGCCCGCGGCGGCCGGAGCCGCCGAGGCGGTGCCGGTCAGCGCGGTGCCGGTACCGGCGGCCGCCAGCATGAGGGCGCAGGCCGTGAGTGCGGTGCGTCTCGGGCGCTTGCGGCGGCCCGTCGGTGAGATGGTGCGGCTCATCAGCGATCCTCCTGTAGATCGTGCGATGGTGCGCGGTCGCGGGTGCCGGGGCACTCGCTGTGCCTCCCACGGCTGCCGTCCGGGCCGGGTGGAGTGGTCCGGGGCGGCAGCGGTGCGGGCACGCCTCCTCGCCGCACCCGCCGCCACGCAGGCGGGTGTCGGTGGGGAGAGGAACGGAGCCGTCCGTGCGGGACGGCGGATGGCGCTCTTCGGAAGCGGAGCCGGGCATGGCGCGGGCGGCTGGCGGGGGGTGGTGCCCGCTCGCTCGCGGGTGCGGCCGGCGGCCGGAGTGGAGTGTGGGGTGTGGATGCCCGCGACCGCTGCGGAGGTGGGGGCATCCGTGGCGGACGGGACGGGGGCGGGGGGTTCCGGAGGGCTCCTCGGTCGTCGGCCGCGTCGTGCGACGCCCTCCCAAGACTGTGGAAGCGCTCCCATTTACTGAGCCAGACCATAGCCCCGCCCTCCCCGGGTCAACAAGGGAACGGACGGATCTTTCCTTTAAGTGCCTGTTAAACGGCGGGTGGTTGGCGGTGGGCCCCCCTTCCGGGGGTCGCCAGAAATCTGGGAGCGCTCCCAGGTTCTGCTCTGGGTCTCGTCAATGGCGGCAAGGTGAGCGGCTGTCCCCCAGGAGCGCGTGGACCGGTCGGATGAGGCACGCATGATCCTGGCGATGCGCAGCCCCCACCGAAGGCGGCCGGGAGCCGGTCACGCTCGTGCGGCGCACGGCCCTGCCGGGAAGGGCTCGCCGGTGGAACTCCGGGAGAGGCCTCGCGGACGCTCCCGCGGCGGGCCTGCCGGACCGGGAAGAGGGCGCCTCCCGTGACGGACGGCCGGTGTGCCCGCCAATCGCCCTGGTGCCGTGGGCCCTGGGCCGTGGGCCGTGGGCCGTGGGCCGTGCGCCCGCCCCGCCGTGCCGCCGCGGGACCGGGGGCAGCGGCGCGCCGTGTCCCCGCCGGACCCCGGGCATGACGAAGGCCCGGACTGCTTCCGCGGACCGGGCCTTGATCATCAGGGTGAGTAACGGGACTCGAACCCGCGACATCCTGGACCACAACCAGGTGCTCTACCAGCTGAGCTATACCCACCACGACCGGCTGTGCACCGGCCGAGAAAAAGTGTACACGTTCCGCAGGGGCGCTCGCGCCAGGCTTTGCGCGGGAGCCCCCGGGGCCCCGGGGGCTCCCGCGGGACGGCTCAGCCCGCCGGGAGCCGGTGCTTCGCCGCGATGGTCTTGGCGGTTGCCGAGTCCGGGCCGGGTGGCGGCACGAAGACCGCCTCCCGGTAGTAGCGGAGCTCGGCGATGCTCTCCCGGATGTCCGCCAGCGCCCGGTGGTTGCCGCTCTTCTCCGGGCTGTTGAAGTACGCCCGGGGGAACCAGCGCCGGGCCAGCTCCTTCACGGAGGACACGTCCACGATCCGGTAGTGGAGATAGCTCTCCAGGTCCGGCATGTCCCGGGAGAGGAAGCCCCGGTCGGTGCCGACGGAGTTGCCGCACAGCGGGGCCCGGCCGCGCTCCGGCACGTGCTCGCGGACATAGCGGAGCACCTGCCGCTGCGCCTCCTCCAGCGTCGTCCCGCCGTCGAGCTCGGCGAGCAGGCCGGAGGCGGTGTGCATCTCGCGCACCACCTCCGGCATGGTGGTCAGCGCCTCCGCCGGCGGACGGATCACGATGTCCACCCCCTCGCCCAGCACGTTCAGCTCCGAGTCGGTGACCAGCGCGGCCACCTCGATCAGAGCGTCGTCGGCCAGCGAGAGGCCGGTCATCTCGCAGTCGATCCACACCATGCGGTCGTTCATGCGCCTCACCCTACGGGGCGGTCGCGCTGACCGGGCACGGAGGACCGTCCCACCGCCCGTCCGCCCTGCTCGGCGAGCCGCCCCGCGTACGTCTCCGCCTCCGGCAGGGAGGGTTCCCCGGCCGGTGAGCCGTGGCCGCCCTGCTGCGCGGCGTTCGCGCGGCGCAGGGCCGCCAGCGAGGCGGCGGCGGACGCCGGCCCGTCCGGACGCGGGTCGGCCCCCATCGGCCGGTCGGGCCGGTCGGGCCGGTCCGGACGGTCGGGTCTGTCGGGACGCTCCAGGCGCTCCGGCCGGTCGGGGCGCTCCGCCCGCTCGGCCGCGGACTGGGGCCGCCGGGCCCGGTAGGCCGCCCGGTACGCCGCGGGGGAGGACCCGAGCTGGCGGCGGAAGTGCCCGCGCAGCGCGACGGGTGAGCGGAAGCCGCACCGGCCCGCGACCTCGTCCACGGAGTAGTCGGACGTCTCCAGGAGCCGCTGCGCCTGGAGCACCCGCTGCGTGATCAGCCACTGCAGCGGGGCGCTCCCGGTGAGCGACCGGAACCGCCGGTCGAAGGTCCGCCGGCTCATGTAGGCGCGCGCGGCGAGGGTCTCCACGTCGAACTGCTCGTGGAGATGCTCCAGCGCCCAGGCGACGACCTCCGCGAGCGGGTCGGCGCCGATCTCCTCCGGTAAAGACCTGTCGAGGTAGCGCTCCTGCCCGCCGGTGCGCCGGGGTGGCACCACCAGGCGCCGCGCGAGCGCTCCGGCGGCCTCGGCCCCGTGGTCGGTCCGCACGATGTGCAGACAGAGATCGATGCCCGCCGCCGTTCCGGCGGAGGTGAGGACGTCCCCGTCGTCGACGAACAGCTCCCGCGGGTCCACATGGACCGACGGGTACCGCTTGGCGAGCGTCGGTGCGTACATCCAGTGCGTCGTGGCGGGCCGGCCGTCGAGCAGCCCGGCCGCGGCCAGGACGAAGGCGCCCGTGCACAGCCCGACGATCCGGGCGCCCTCCTCATGGGCCCTGCGCAGCCCCTGCAGCGCCTCCTGGGGCGGTGGCGAGGTGATGGACCGCCAAGCCGGCACGACGACGGTCCCGGCGCGCGCGAGCGCCTCCAGGCCGTACGGCGCGGTCAGCTCGAGTCCGCCGGTCGTCCGCAGCGGGGCCTCTTCACCGGCGCACACCAGAAGCCGGTAGCGGGGGACGCCGGCGTCCTGGCGGTCGATACCGAATACGGAAAGCGGGATGGAGCTTTCGAATATGGGGCCGCCGCTGAAGAGCAGCACTGCGACGATCTCCCGGCGGCGGCGGCCGGAAAGCTTCCGGGCAGCCTCCGGTACGGTCGTGGAGTCCTGGCTCATGGCACTAAGCCCCCCTCGGTGGTCGCGGCTCCTCGATGGTGTCGAACCTGCACGTTTCCCCTCGGTCCTGCACGAGTCCCCCGCCGTGAATGGCCAAGATCGAATCTACTGTGTCCCATGTGGTCGGCGAGACAAGTTCACCACCCACCGCTAAGTCGACATGGCAACTTGGCGTAAAGCATTCGATCACGAAGCGTCGCACTCGATGGCGCCGGTGGGAAGTGGGCCCTGTGGCCAACACGCCGCCGCCGTACGGGGCGAGAGCGGTTCGCGGCTCTTTCTTCGCAGGTGGGAAGGGGGTTGGGGGCGGGGTTCGGCGAAGGGTGCACCGCAGCGCCAAGTTGGCCGAAAAGAACTGGGATCAGGAGTTCGAGTCAGGTGGGTGTACGGGACGCGCCGGGCGCGCGCGTGTGCGCCCGCCGTGCGCCCCCTCGCCGTGCGGCGCCGGCTCTCCGTCCGCCGCCGTCCGGGCGTTTCCGTGCGACCGGACACGGAGTCCGCCGCGGAGTCGGGCGCGCCGCCTTTCCAGGCCGTCCGCCGGCCTCGCGCGGTCCCGCCGCCGCGCCGGACCGGCCGGGCCGGGTACGCCGCCGACCAGCAGGCATTGCGCTACGGGCCCGCCTCCGGCATGCTCCCGGCAAGCCGCAACCAGCGGCTGCGCCGGTTGCCGGTCCCGGGCCGCCGGGTGGCAGGGCCTGGGCAGGCGGGGGAACTCGCCGTACCCTTGGGGCAAGGGCTTGGGAAGTAGATTCCCGGACTATCCGCCCCCGCGACCGCTCGGCCGCCAACCGCCGCTCCCTCCGCAGAGGACGTTCTTCGCCGAGATACCGATGGCCGGTCACGAGATCCCCGAACCCGCCGACCGCAAGCAGGTCGCCGATCCCCTGGCGGACCTGGAAGCGGCGGACGAGACGCGCCAGTCCTGCGATCCCGCCTTCCGGCACGGTGTCGTGGTCGGCTTCGACGGCTCCACCTCCAGTGAGCGGGCCCTGGCCTACGCCATCGGCATGGCCCGGCGCACCGGCAGCGGTCTGATCATCGTTCATGTGGCCAACCGGCTGCCGACCACCGTCTGGGCGGGCTGCGAGCCCCCGGTCTTCGTCGATGTGCCGGACCACCGCACCGAGGTCCTCGGCCTGGAGCTGGCCTGCGCGGACCACCTCGCCGAGGTGCCGTGGATCCTCGTCGAACGGGGCGGCGACATCTGCCACGAACTGGAGGAGGTCGGCCGGGAGTACGCGGCCGACGCCATCGTGGTGGGGACCACACACGGGCTGGCCGGCCGGATCTTCGGCTCGGTCGCCGGGCGGCTGACACGCCGCGCCCGGCGGCCCGTCGTCACCGTGCCCTGACCGGGGCGGGGACCGGTTCCCGCCACCGCTCCGGCCGGGGGCCGCGACGGCCCTCGCCGGCCCGGTCCCGGGGCTGCGCCCGGTCCCTCGCCGGGTCCCCTCGCCCGGTCCCCCGCCCCGCTCCGGCCCCGGCCGCGACGGCTTCCCGTCCGCCCCGGTCCGGAGCCGCGACCGGTGTCCTCCTCTGCCCCGCGGCGGGGGCGCACCCGGCGCGGGGCGTCCGGAACCGCGGTCGCGTACGCGGTGTGCCGGCCGGGACGCGGTGCGCGACGGGGAATGTCCGGAACCCGCCGCGCCCCCCTGCCTCCCAGCGCCCCTTTCGCGCCTCGGGTGCCGCCGCCGTCGCGGCCGGTTTCCGTCACCTGCCGCGGGGCCGCCCGGCGGGCCTCCCGTTCCGGAACCGGCGCCGGGCTCCCGCACCGTGAACGGCGGCCGGGGAGCGGAGCGCGTACCGCGCGGACATGCGGAAACTACTCGCACGTATGAGTGAAATCGGCCCCGGTGGCGGGTACTTGACCGGTGAAGTACTGCCGCCTTCCGGACGTGACGGTCACCGGTGGGCGGCATCCGGGCCGGCGCGGAGGGCAGCGCGGGCCCCGGGGGAGACCGCCCCCGCGCGTACGGTGGCACGCGCGGGGGCCGGCCCCGTCCGAGCGCGGGGGCCGTCAACCGCCCGAACCGGTGGCGTCACTCCGCCGTGGACGGCCGCCTCACTCCGCCTCACTCCACCGTCACGGACTTGGCCAGGTTGCGCGGCTTGTCGATGTCCCGGCCCAGGGCCAGCGCCGAGTGGTAGGCCAGGAGCTGGAGCGGGATGCCCATCAGGACCGGGTCCAGCTCGTCCTCGTTCTTGGGCACCACGATCGTGTGATCGGCCTTCTCCTGCTCCTGGTGCGCCACCGCGAGGATACGGCCGCTGCGGGCCTTGATCTCCTCCAGCGTGGCGCGGTTCTTCTCCAGCAGGTCGTCGTCCGGGACGATCGCGACCGTCGGCACGGCCGGCTCGATCAGGGCCAGCGGGCCGTGCTTGAGCTCGGACGCCGGATACGCCTCGGCGTGGACGTAACTGACCTCCTTGAGCTTCAGGGAGGCCTCGCGGGCCACCGGGAAGCCCCGCACGCGGCCGACGAACATCATGCTCTTCGCGTTCGCGTACTCCGCGGCCAGCCCCGCGATCCGCTCCTCGCCGCGCAGGATCTCCGCGATCTGCTCGGGGAGGCGGCGCAAGCCGGCGATGATCCGCTTGCCGTCGGCGACGGAGAGGTCGCGGATGCGGCCGAGGTGGAGGGCGAGCAGGGCGAAGGCCACGGCCGTGTTGGTGAAGCACTTGGTGGAGACGACGCAGACCTCCGGGCCGGCGTGGACGTAG
The DNA here is from genome assembly GCF_018070345.1 of Streptomyces sp. F63. Lineage (GTDB taxonomy): Bacteria > Actinomycetota > Actinomycetes > Streptomycetales > Streptomycetaceae > Streptomyces. The sequence goes on along the minus strand of NZ_JAGPXX010000002.1, from coordinate 334,449 downwards.
ACGCCGCCGTCCGTCTCCCGGGCGATGGCGCTGCCCACGACGTTGACGACCCCGAGCACCCGGGCGCCCTTGCGCTTCAGCTCCTGCACGGCGGCGAGGGTGTCGTAGGTCTCGCCGGACTGGCTGACGGCGATGTAGAGGGTGTCCGGGTCCACCACGGCGTTGCGGTAGCGGAACTCGCTGGCCGGCTCGGCGTCCGCCGGGACGCGGGCCAGCTCCTCGATCAGCTGGGCGCCGATCTGCCCCGCGTGGTACGCCGAGCCGCAGCCGAGGATCTTGACCCGGCGGACGGCGCGGGCTTCGCGGGCGTCGAGGTTGAGACCGCCGAGGTGGACGGTGGCGAAACGGTCGTCGATCCGGCCGCGCAGCACCCGGTCGACGGCGTCGGCCTGCTCGGTGATCTCCTTGTGCATGTAGGTGTCGTGGCCGCCCATGTCGTAGGACTCCGCCTCCCACTCCACGGTGGTCGGGGCGGCGGAGGTGCGGCTGCCCTCGGTGGTGCAGGTGCGGTAGTCGTCGGCCTTGACGGTGGCCATCTCGCCGTCGTCCAGGGTGACGACCTGACGGGTGTGCCTGACCAGCGCGGCCACGTCCGAGGAGACGAACATCTCCTTCTCGCCGATGCCGAGGACGACGGGGGAGCCGTTGCGGGCGACGACGATCCGGTCCGGGAAGGCGGCGTGCAGCACGGCGATGCCGTAGGTGCCGTCGACCATCCGGAGGGCGCCGCGGACCTTCTCCTCCAGGGTCTCGGAGGGATCGCGGCCGATGAGGTGGGCGAGGACCTCGGAGTCCGTCTCGGAGCTGAACTCGACGCCGTCGGCGATGAGTTTGGCGCGCAGTTCGGAAGCGTTGTCGATGATGCCGTTGTGGACGAGGGCGACCTGGCCGGTGGCGTCCAGGTGCGGGTGCGCGTTCTCGTCGTTCGGGGCGCCGTGGGTGGCCCAGCGGGTGTGGGCGATGCCGGTGGTGCCGGAGAAGCGCTTGGGGAGGCGGGCCTCCAGATCGCGTACCCGGCCCTTGGCCTTGGCGGTCTTCAGGGCGCCGGCTTGTGCGGGCCCGCCCGCCTTCCCGGACCCGCCGGCCTTCCCGGCCTTGGCGCCGATGGCGATGCCCGCCGAGTCGTAGCCCCGGTACTCCAGCCGCTGCAGTCCTTCCAGCAGCAGCGGGGCCGCGTCTCGCTGACCGATGTAACCGACGATTCCACACATGGATGTACCTCAGACCCTCGTTGTCGTGCGCGTGCCGCGGCTGCCGGCCGCGGGGTGCGTTCCGGTCCGGTGGCGGGCTGTTCCGCTGTGCCCCGGCCCGGCCCGGCCCGCACCGCTTCCGAAGTGCTCGGCTCCGCCCGTCCGTGCGACTGCCCGTCCGCCCGCTCCGCTCGCGATGCCGGGGGGCAGAGGCGGCGGAGACCGTCGGCTCAGCCGTAGATCACGCGGCGGAGCTGCCTCAGGGAGAGTTCGGGGGGCGCCACCGCGCGGTGCGGCAGTTCCGCCGCGATCCGGTCGTAGATCGCCGCGTTGGCCAGCCCGGCGGACCGCAGTTCGCGGTGGCGGCGGCGGACGAAGTCCTCGACCGTCTCGTCGAAGTACGCCAGCACGTCCAGCACCACCCGGACCGCTTCGCCGCGCCGGAGCGGCGTGGAGCGGACCAGGTGATCGACGAGGTCGTCGTGGGACGCGGGGCGTTCGAGCATGCGTCGATAGTGGCCGCGCACGCCATGATTTCGCAAGAAATCTGCCCGGAATCGGGCAGGGGTTGCCGGAATGGGGTCGGGGAAACGTTAAAAGCGGTCGAGTACCGCCTTCTTGGCCGCCGTGAACTCCTCGTCGGTGAGGACTCCCGCCTGACGCAGTTCGCCCAGCTCCCGGAGTCGCCGCAGCAGTGCGTCGTGGTCCTCGCCGCCCGGGCTCCGGGGAGCCGGCGCTGGGGCGGGTCCCGGCGCCGCGGCGGGCTCCGGCGTCTTGGTCAGGGCCACGGCGCGAGGGGAGCCGAGCGTGCCGGCCCCGTCCCCGCTCCGCCCCTGCCCGGCGGCGGTCCCGGGCGCGGCCGGATGGGGCAGCCGGGCGGCCACGGCCGCGGCGACCAGGGCCATCAGCGGGTCCTTGCGGAAGCCGTACAGATCGACGGCGTACGGGTCGTGCTTGGCCGGCATGCGGCTGCCGCCCGCCACGGCGCCCGAGCCCTTCGGCAGGAAGCGGAGGTAGCCGTTCTCCAGCCCGGCGGACGGTGACCACTCCACCGCCTCCACATCGCGCAGGGCGAGGGCGCGGGGTCCGCCGGACTTCTTGGACTCGTCCGTCTTCCAGTTCCACTCCAGCCGGATCTGCTCGCCGTCGAAGGAGGCCGTGCCGTCCCCGGCGCTCGCGGACAGCGGCACGGAGGGGCCGGGCAGCAGATAGCGGTCGGTGGGGCCGGAGGGCACCTGCTCCAGGAGGAGGGCGTTGCGCACCTCGTCGACGAAGTACCCGGCGAGGTCGGCGCGTCCGGACTCCACGGCCAGCTGGTAGGGGTCGTTGGCGCCGTCCAGCTTGCCGCCGGTGACCTGGAGCAGCGGGTCGGCGCCGTGGCGGAGCCGCAGCCGCAGCCGGCCGCCCTTGCGTCCCGGCTCGTGCGAGACCCCGGCCACGGCCGCGAGGGGGACGGCCAGTTCACCGAGGGTCCGGCGCAGCAGGCTGACGCTCTTCTCGTGCCCGGGCACGATCCGCACGGTCTCGCCGTCGAAGGTCCAGGTGCCGTCCCGCTGGGTGATTTCCGCCATGGGCCGATTCTGTCAAATGGCGAGCGGGAGGCGGTGGTTCGGCCGGACTCCGCTGCCCGGTTCCCGCGCTCGGCTCTCGCGTCGGGCTCCCGCGCGGGGTTCCGCCGCCGTCCGGTTCCCGCGTCCGGTTCCCGCGTCCGGTTCCCGCGTCCGGTTCCCGCGCCGGGTCCCCGTGTGTGGCTCCGCCGCCGGGTGCCGCCCCGGCGCTGTTGCCCAACTGCGCCGCGCCAGGGCGCCGTTCGCCTCCCCTCCGCGGGGGTGCGGGGTCCCGCGGGCCCGGGCCCCGGGGCGGTGGGACCGCGCCCGGGCGACCGGGAGCGGCGGCGCGGAATTGGTCTACACCTAAATTGGTCTACACCCTTGACCTCGCTCGGGTGCGCCGGTCTCATGGGACCCGTCGGTCGCTCCACCCACACGGACAGACACCGTCGAAAGGGATCGTCGTGCGACGAACTGGCGCACCCAGCAAACAACCCCGAAGCATCGCGAGAGTCCTCTGCGCGTTCCTGCTCGTGGCCACGGGCGGAGCCGTGGCCACCGGAACCGCCTCGGCCGCGCCGGAGCGCGGCACCGAGGCCGCCCCGGCCGCCGGCTTCGACCGGCTCGTGCCCGCGCCCGCCTCCGTGCGGGCCGGCGGCAAGCCGTACCGGATCGGCCCCAAGACCCTGATCCGGGTGGACCGTTCGCGCGAGAGCCGGAAGATCGGCGAGCAGCTCGCCTCGGTGCTGCGCCCGTCCACCGGCTACCGGCTGCCGGTCACCACGCGGCCCGGGCGCGGCGGCATCGACCTGCGGCTCGGCGCCGCGGGCGGGGCCGGGAAGGCCGCCCGGGACGGTGCGGAGGCGAAGGGCGCCGAGGGGAAGGGCGCGGCCGCTGCCGAGGGCTACCGGCTGCGCTCCACGCCCGCCGGCGTCACCATCACCGCCCCGCGCCACGCGGGCCTGTTCCGGGGCGTGCAGACGCTCCGTCAGCTGCTCCCCGGGCGGGTGGAGGCGGACAGCCGGCAGCCCGGCCCGTGGACGGTCCCCGGCGGTACCGTCACCGACGCGCCGCGCTTCGCGTACCGGGGCGCGATGCTGGACGTCTCCCGGCACTTCTTCACCGTCGAGCAGGTCAAGCGCTACATCGACCAGATGGCGCTCTACAAGATCAACAAGCTGCATCTGCACCTCTCCGACGACCAGGGCTGGCGGATCGCCATCGACTCCTGGCCCCGGCTGGCCACCTACGGCGGCACCACGGAGGTCGGCGGCGGCACCGGCGGCTACTACACCAAGGACGACTACCGCGAGATCCTCGCGTATGCGGCCGAGCGGTATCTGGAGGTCGTCCCGGAGATCGACATGCCGGGCCACACCAACGCCGCCCTGGCCTCCTACGCGGAGCTGAACTGCGACGGCGTCGCCCCGCCGCTCTACACCGGCATCGAGGTCGGCTTCAGTTCGCTCTGCGTGGACAAGGAGATCACCTACGACTTCGTCGACGACGTGGTGCGCGAACTCGCCGAGCTGACGCCCGGCCGCTACCTCCACATCGGCGGCGACGAGGCCCACGCCACCCCGCACGAGGACTACGTGGCGTTCATGGACCGCGCGCAGGAGATCGTGGGCCGGTACGGCAAGACCGTCGTCGGCTGGCACCAGATCACCGGGGCGAACCCGGTCGAGGGCGCCGTCGCCCAGTACTGGGGCACGACCGGCACCGAGCCGGAGGTCGCCGAGGCGGCCAACAACGGCACTCCCGTGATCCTTTCGCCCGCCAACCGCGCCTACCTCGACATGAAGTACGACGAGAACACCCCGCTCGGCCTGAGCTGGGCCGGTTACGTCGAGGCGCGGCAGTCCTACGACTGGGACCCGGGCAGCTACCTCCAGGGTGTGGCGGAGGACAAGATCCTCGGCGTCGAGGCGCCGATGTGGTCCGAGACGCTGGAGACCAACGACCACATCGAGTTCATGGCCTTCCCCCGCCTCCCGGGCATCGCGGAGCTGGGCTGGTCCCCGGCCGCCACGCACGACTGGGCGGACTACCGGCAGCGCATCGCCGCCCACGGCCCCCGCTGGGACGCCCTGGGCATCGACTACTACCGCTCCCCGCAGATCCCCTGGGCGGACTGAGCGACTGTCCCCGCTCGGTGGGCGCCCCGCGGTTCGCGCGGGGCGCCCACCGGCTCGTGGGGCCGGCGGAGGGGCAGGGGTCCTCGGGGCGCCTGCCCCTCCGTGTGTTCCGCCGGCTTCGCGACGACCTCCGGCACGTCGGCCTGGGCCGCGCCGGGGGCCCCGGCATCATCCCGCCGCAGACCCTTAGCGGTTGAGACGGCTGTGGTTCGAGGTCCTGCCCGGAATTTCACTCCATCGTGTGAGTAACCCTCAACTTCCTTGTTGTGCAACCCCGGTGCTGCTGAGAGTGGCCACACCGCGAGGGTGCGCCCTCAGCGGTCGGAAGGCTGCGCACGGGGGGGCCGAAAGTGAATGCACTCGAACGGAATCACCCATTCCGTAACGCGCCGGTTGTTGCCGGCGCGGCCAGCCGCGGCGTGCCGCCTCCCCGCGAGAACCGCTCCGTCCGGGACGCCAGGAGCGAGGCACCGCCCGAGGGGACGGGCCCGTGACCCCCGCCCCCGCCCCCGCCCCCGGCGTGCCCCGGCCGGTGCCCGCCCCCGCGGACGGGCGGCCGCCCGCACCGGCGCGCGGAGGGCGGAACCGGGCACGGCGCGGAGCGCGCCCCGGAGCGCGGGCGAAGTTTTCCGCGCCGACTGTGTAAACGACTACATCGCCGTGCGCGGTTCACGGCCACGTTGGTATGCGGCACCACGGCACAGGGGGATCGGGTGAACACAGCGGGAGCGGTCAACAGGCTCGTCGTCTTCGGTGACGCCTGCGGCTCGGGCAAGCTCGGCATGCACGCGAAGAGACGGATGCGCGACGGGATGTACGCCGCGTTCGGCGAGGCGTACGCCTCGGTGGACGTCGAACCCGGACGCCTCCACCAGGAGGACCGGGGGGACGGCATCCTCACCGCCCTCGACCCGGCCGTACCGCCGGCGCTCATGGTCGGGCGCTGGCTGGACACCCTCTACCAGTGCCTGCGCGAGCACAACGCGGGCAGCGCGGAGCGGCTGCGGCTGCGGGTCGGCATGAACGCCGGGCCGGTGATGAACGACGGCCGCGGGCTGGTCGGCCGGGCCGTGGACCTCGCCTGCCGGCTCTGCGACAGCCCGGTGGCCAAGGACATCATGGCCGGTGAGCCCGGCGCGGACCTGCTGCTGGTCGTCTCCGACTGGCTGTACGAGAACGTGGTGTCCGAGGGCGGCCGGTACGTCGAGCCCGAGCACTACCGCAGCGCCCGGGTGCGGTCCAAGGAGACCGACGAGACCGCCTGGTTCCACATCCCCCGGTCGCCCGCGCCCCGGATCCCACCCCGGCCGCCCGCGCCGTCCCGCCCCGCGCCGGCCGAACCGGTTGCCGCCGGCACGCCGTTGGCGGGGACGGCGCCGGAGCAGTCCGGCGGAGGCGGCGGGGGAGGGGGGCGGGCGCGGGGGCGCGCCGGGGCCGGCGCTCCGGGGGCCGCGGGCGGCGCCTCCGGCGGCCCGCCGGAGCGTGACGGGGGCTCGCCGTCCCCGGACGGCGGCCGGCGGATCACGGCCCAGGGCGACCTCCAGTACTTCGAGAAGAACGTGATCCACGGGGGATTCACCGGTATCCGCAAAGGAGCCGAGGCCGCCGCGCCGGAGCGGGAGGCGGAGCCGTCGCAGGGGCCTGCGCGGGGACACGAGGCGGACGCCGTACCGGGCCCGGACGTTCCGGGCCCCGGGAGAGGCACCGCGCGGAACGCCGGTGACGGCGCATGAACGACCAGGACGGGGCCCCCGTCCGGGACGCTCCCGCCGGGGACGCCCCGGCCCGCGACGCTCCCCGCGACACCCCGCGGGACGGCTCACGCCCGGAGTCCTCCCGGGAGGCACCGGAGGAGAACCGGCCCCCGGAGGACGCCCCGGAGCAGCCCGAGGACCGGCGCTTCGACCGGGCCGGGCGCGATCCGCTCGGCGGTTCGGGCGGCACCGGCGGCTCCGGTACGGCGCACGCGGCGCGCCGCACCTTCGCGGCCGGCCGGACGGGGCGGAGCATCAGCTTCGCCACCGACGGCCAGTACTTCGAGGGCAATTACTTCATCAGCCAGTCCGGCGGCGCACCGGCCCTGCTCCAGGGGCCCGTCCACGCCGAGGAGCTGGACCGTCTCACGAGCGTCTACTGCGAGACCGCCGGCTACCAGCGGATGAAGCGCCGCCTGCGCGAGCGCGGTCTGCTGGTGCTGTGCGGGGAGTGCGGCAGCGGCCGTACGGCCACGGCGCTGGCCCTGCTGTCCGAGCTGACCGGCAACCGCGTGATCCGGCTGGACCCCAGCAGCAGGGTCCACGAGATCGAGGAGGTGACCGGCGGCCACGGCCATCTGCTGGAGATCACGCCCGAGGACGAGAACGGGAGCGAGAGCGCCGGAGACGCCCGCCCGGAGCGGGACGGTGGAGCCGGAGGGCGCTCCCGCCCGCGGCGCACCGGCGCCGTCCTCACCGAACTCCACCTGGACCGCCTCCGGGGCAAGCTCGCCGACGCCGGCGCCTGCGGCGTCGTCCTCGTCGGGAGCGGGGATCTCGCGGACCGCATGCTCCGCGGCCGCTACGGCGTGTACTGCCCGCCGCCGCCCGCTGAACAGGTCCTGCTGCGGCACTTGAGGGTCCTGCTGAAGCACGAGCCACCGGAAGCCCTCGGCCGGGCCCTGGAGCTGGCCGCCGCGCCGGACGTCAAGGAGGCCCTCGGCCTGGCCGAGCTGCGCCCCGCGGAGGCGGCGCGCCTCGCCGACCACCTCGCGCGCCGCCTGCGCGGTGAGCTGACACACGGGCAGCTGCTGGAGGACTGCGCGACCTTCGTCCGGGCTCAGGCGCGGTCCTGGTTCGCCGGAGCCGACAACCCGGGCACGCTGCCCGAGGCCCTGCCCTCTCTCGGCACCGCCGCGTTCCGCATCGCCGTCGCCGTCTTCAACGGATCCGCGCACAGCCTGACCGCCGAGGCCGGTGAGCGGCTCGCCGCGGAGATGGCGGCCACCCTCGACCCCGAAGCCGCCGTCGGACGGCGGCTGTTCGGCACCCACGCCGAGGTCCGCCCGGCCGCCGCCCGGGCCGTGGTGGAGGAGGCCGAGCTGGACCTCGGCGACGCCCGGGTGCCGGTGCGGACCATCGGCTTCCAGGGCGACGCCCTGCCCACCGCGGTGCTGCGGGAAGTGTGGCACGGCCACCTCAACGTCCGCGGCCCCCTCGTGCGCTGGCTGCGGTCCCTCTGCGGCGACCCCCGCCCCCAGCTCTGGGTGCGGGCGTCCGTCGCCGCGGGCGTGCTCTGCTCCTGGGACTGGGTCCACGGGGCGGGCGAGCTGATCGGCCCGCTGGCCCGGTCCGACGGCGCGGTGCGGCGGATGGCGGCGGCCACCGCGCTGGCCGAGGCCGCCCGCGAACCCGCCGTGCGGCCCGCCGTCCACGCCCTCCTCAAGGAGTGGGCGGCCGGCGGAGAAGCGGCGCTGGTGAGCACCGCCGTCATGGCGCACGGCTACGGCATGGCCGCCGGTTCCGTCTCCGCCTCGCTCGACGCGCTGGCGCAGCTGGTGCGCACCGAGGAGGACCCGGAGCTGACGGCCCTGGCCGCCTTCAGCGCCGCCCGGCTGCTGGCGGGGCCCGAGCCGGACACCGTCGTGCGGCGCCTCGCCGACTGGCTGCTGAGCGGACGGACGGAGACGGCCGACCTCGTCCTGCTGACCGTCATCAAGGCCCTCGGAACCCGCGCCACCTTCCTGTGGGGCCTGCACGACACGGCCGAACGGGCCGCCCGCCACGACCGGAAACCGCTGGCCCTCGCGGTGCCGGCGGCCCATCCGGAGCTCGCCGGCGCCATCGCGGCCCTGGTGCGGCACACCCTGTCGACCGCCCGCTCCGGACAGGCGGCGCTCGACACCCTCGGCACCCTGCTGCGCCGCTCGGCCGGTGACGCGGAGCAGTGCGAACTCGCCTGCGATCTGCTGCGCCGCATCGCGGTGGAGCGCAGGGACCGCGACCGGCTGCGCCATCTCCTGGCCGGCCTGGTCCGCGACCGCGACGAACCCCTGGACAAGGACGACGCCCGTCTGATGTGGGACGCGGTGGGAGAAGGAGGCGGGAGATGACCACGGCAGAGCCTGCCGCCGGCACGGGCGGGGCGGAGGACGGGCAGCTGAAGGGGCGTCAGGCAGGCCCGCTGGTGCGGGAGTGCCGGCCGCCCTACACGCGGCGGAGCGGCCAGATCGCCGCCGTGCTGCTGTACGGCAACGGCGGGCACAGCGTGCTGTGGCCGGACCACCGGGAGGACCGGGACAAGCCCTGGTTCCGCGAGCCGTTCACCGTCTTCGAGGTGCTCCTCGGCCGCAATGTGACGGTGTTCGAGCTGCGGCTCCCGGCCGCCGGCGACGCGCAGTTCTTCGACGCCCGGGCCGAGGTGCACTGGGAGGTGGAGGACCCGTACACCGTCGTCGGCAAACGCGTCTGGGACCTGCGCGAACTGCTGGAGGGGGAACTGCTCCACGGACTGCGCCAGGTGTCGCGCCGGTTCCGGCTGACGGAGGCCCAGCGGGCCGACGAGGCGGTGCAGGCGGAGCTGGCGGCGGGCCACCTGGAGCTCGGCCACGACCTCGGACTGCGGATCAGGACCCGGGTGTTCATCGACCTCAGCGATCCGATCCGGCAGCGGCTCGGCGAGCGCGACGCGATCCACCTCGACATGACGACGGAGGAGGCGCAGGCGGAGGCCGAACGCCGCCGGGAGGCACACCAGCGCTGGCTCGCCCGGGACCGGGCCGCCGAGCTGGAATCCGTGCTGAGGCGGGGCGAAGAGGCCGAGATCATCTATCACATGGCCCGGAATCCCGAGAAGGAGTGGGAGATCCGCCAGGCGATCCGGGAGGAGAAACGGCAGGGCCAGGCCGACTTCATCCAGCTCTTCAACCGGCTGATCGACCGGGGGATCCTGGAGCGCCACGACATCGACGACGGCATGTACGAGGTGCTCCAGCATCTGCGGGAGAGCACCGGCGGGGTGCTCGGCGGGGTCACCGACCGGGTGCTGTCCCCCGGGCGCGGCCGGCGGGAGCCGGAGGACGGCCCGCGCCCCGGGCGCCGGGGCCGGTACCGGGAGGAGCTGCCGAGTCACTTCCCGGACGAGGACGAGGACGAGGACGAGGCCCGGGCCGGGGCCGGCGGCGGGAGCCGCGACCGCGACGGCGGCGGGGACCGCGACGGCCGCCGGGGCCGCGCCGGGCACCGGGACCGGGACGGATACGGCGACCAGGACGCGCCCCGCGTCCCGTACTCCGACGGCCCGTACCCCGACGACCGCCACCCCGGGGGCCGGTACCTCCCGCCCGAGCCGGAGCTGCCGCCGTGGGACGAGGAACCGCGGGTCCACCGCCCGACGCGCGTCGAGTCCTCCGCCGAACGGGCCCGGGAGGAACGCCGCGCGCGCGAGGAGCAGCGCGAACGCGAGGAGCAGTGGGGCGGCGCCCGCCGCCACACCCCGCCCAGCGCCGACTTCGACGACTGGGACGACACATGAGCACCCGGACGAGGCCGGCGGGCGAGCCCGCGGCACCCTCCGCGGCGCAGACCGTGCCCTCCGGCGCGCATCCGCGGCCGCCCGCGAGCGGCCACCCTCCGGCGCCCGCCGCGGCGCCGGTCCTTCCCCATGGCTGTGGTGAGAGACGGTTCACATGAGAAGCACGTCAAGGACGACAACCCCGGCCCGGACCCTGCTGGCCCTGACCGCCCTGGTCACCGTGGCCACCGTGGCCGCCGCGCCCGCGTCCCCCGCCCCGGTCGCGGCACCCGCACCCGCCGGCGTCCGCGCCGCGGAGACCGGGAAGACCGCGGACGCCGCGGACGGAGCCGATCCGATCGACTTCGCCGTGGTGGTCGACCAGTCGAAGAGCCTCTCCGCCGACGACCTGGCCCGCGAGGTCGAGGCCGCCGCGCTGATCGCCCAGGGGGAGATCTCGGAGCGCTCGCGGGCCGCCGTGATCGGCTTCGGCAGTTCCGAGAAGCGCGGCCAGTCGGCGGTGCGCGAGGTCTGCCGGCTCACGGTGGCCGACGCCGTGGGACGCAACCACCTGAGCGACTGCGTCAAGCAGCTCTCCCGCCGGGACGCGCGGCGCATGGGCCCCGGCACGGACTTCCCCGCCGCCCTGCGGCAGGCCCTGGACCGGCTCACCGAGGACGGCGAGCCCGCCACCCCGAAGGTGGTCTTCCTGCTCACCGACGGCCGGCTCGACGTCAGCGACAGCCCGGCCTACGGCGACGACCCGAAGAGCCGCACCGAGGAGGCCGAGGGGCAGCTGGCCGAGCAACTGGCCCGGGCCCGCGAGGAGTCCGTGCAGATCTGGCCGCTCGGCTTCGGTGACGTCGACCGGAAGATGCTCACCGGCATGGCCGCCGGCGGCTACCGCAACGGCTGCGCCGACCTGCCCTCGGCGCGGCCCCGGATGCGCGTGCTCGACGGCTCGGCGGAGATCGGCAAGGCCCTCCAGGAGACGTTCGCCGCCGCGCGCTGCGCCCGCGTCGCCCAGGGCACGGTGGGCAGACCGCCCGCCGATCTCACCGTCACCATCCCCGAGATCGCCACCGACGGCTCCATCACCGTCAGCAAACACGATCCGAAAGTGACGGCGACCTACTACGACCCGCGCGGCCGCAAGGTCCCCACCCGGGGCTCGTTCGACGGCTCCGTCTTCGAGGCCACCGGTCAGAACGGCCCGGTCGAGGCGCTGCGGGTGAAGAACCCCCGCCCCGGCACCTGGCGCGTCCACCTGGAGGCGCCCGAGGGGCACCGGGACCGCGAGGTGGCCGTGCGGGCCATCTGGCAGGGCAAACTGCGCTCCGCCGTCACCCTCGACCCGGCCTCGCCGCGCCCGGGGGAGAAGACCGTCGTCGAGGTGCGGATGCAGACCCGGCGCGGTGTGGTCATCGACGATCCGGAGCAACTGGAGGGCATCAAGGTCTCGGCGCTGCTGTCGGGCAGCGGTTTCGAGCCGCTCTCCGTTCCCCTCGCCGACGACGGAAAGGGCCCCGACCGGAAGGCCGGGGACGTCCGCTTCACCGGCACCCTCACCGTGCCGGAGGACGCCGACGGCGACCTCGCCCTGCGGGCGGAGATGTCCGCGCCGGGGGTCACGGGCGACCAGCGGCCGCTCAACGCCCGCGTCACCGTCGGCACACCGCCGGTCACGGCGGCCCTGACCGTGGAGCGGGGCACCGTCCATCCCGGCGACGAGGTGCGGGGCACGCTGGAGGTCCGCAACAGCGACTCCACCGCGCACACCCTGCGGCTGGCCCTCGCCGACCGCCCGCCGGGCGGCGGGGTGCGGATCTCCCCCGCCACGGTGGAGGTGCCCGCGGAGGACGGCCGGACGGTACCGCTCACCCTCTCCCTGGACCCCGGTATCGCGCCGGGCGAGATCGGCGGCCGCATCACGGTCGCGGACGCGGACGACGACGGCCGGGTCCTCGCCAACGGCTTCATCGGTGTCGTCGTCGAACCGGTGCCGACCCTCTGGGACGACTGGTGGGGCGCCTTCCTCGCCGGTGCCCTTCTGCTGCTCGGGCTGGCCGCCTTCGTGGCCGTGCGGCTGCGGGCCGCGCGCAAACGGCGCGATCTCACCGGCGTCCGGCTGGAGTTGCGCGCGGACGGGGTGCGGAACGACGAGCTGACCGTCCGCTCGGGGCAGAGCACCGGCGGCGAGTTCCGCTTCACCGTGGACCGCGCCCGGGGCTCGGCGCCCGCGCTGCGGCGCGCGGGGCCGGGAGCGGCCGCCGTGCACAGACTGCGGCGCTCCGCCGCCGGGCAGTTCCTGTTCCGGCCGGACGGGGGGCGGGAGCAGCAGCTGTCCCCCGGTGGCTCGGCCTCCGCCGGCGACGGACTGGAGATCGTCTTCCACGACCGGCGGTCCGCAGCCGGCCGGCGGGGCGGCTCCGACGGCAGCCGTGGCTCCGGCACGTCCCGGACCGCCCGTACGTCCCGCACCTCCGGCGGCTCCCGGACCTCCCGGGGCTCCGGGAGCGGCGGCAGCCGGTGGTGGAGCCGGGGCGGCGGCCACGCCGGAGACACGGACGCCGGTGGCCGCGGCGGCCGCACCCCACGGCCCGGGGACGAGGCGGGGCGCGTCCCGCCCCCGTCCGCCGGCGAGCGGAGAGCCGGCGCGAGCCGCTTCGACCCGAATTTCTGAGCCACGACGGGCCGCTGCCACCCCGGCGGCCCCACGGGAGACCCCATGAAGATCTACCAGCCCATGCTCTTCGTCGGCCTGGGCGGCACCGGTGGCCGGATCGGCGCCGAGCTGGAGCGCGGCCTGCGCCGCGAGCTGTGCGGACCCGACGGCACCAGGCTCGTCGCGGACGGCCGCCGGGCCCCGTTCCAGCTGCCGGACTGCCTCCAGTTCGTCTACGCCGACTTCAGCGAGTCCGAGCTCGACCAGCTGCCGCACCTCAGCGCCAAGGGCACCGAGGCCGCCGCGTACACCCGCACCTCGCGAGCCGTCCACGACCTGCTGCCCGCCGGCTACGACACCTCCCCGGAGGTGACCCGCATGCTGCGGGTCGCCCTGCACGAGGAGACCCGCTCCTGGCTGCCGCCGGAAGCACGGCAGCCGCGGGTCGCGCCCCTGCACAACGGCGCGGGTCAGCTGCCCACCGTGGGCCGGGCCGCGCTCTTCGCGACGCTGCGCAGCGGTCTGGAGCCCGTGCTGCGGCAGCTCCGCGCGGCCGTCGGCGCCATCGGCAACTCGGCGGGAGATCTGCGGGAGATGGGCGGCCGGCAGATCCGCGGCTGCGACGTGTTCGTGGCGTTCTCCGTGGCCGGCGGCACCGGGGCCGGCATCTTCTACGACTTCATCCACCTCATCGGGCACGAGTTCGGCCGGTCCAAGGTGCCCGGGGTGAAGATCTACCCGCTGGTGGTGATGCCCTCCGCCTTCACCCCGGAGGCCGGCGGCGGACGGGAGGCGGAGCTCAACTCCGCCCGGGCCCTGGTGGACCTGTCCCGGCTGGTCGACCATCAGAACGTGCCCGACGCGCAGGCCGACTTCGGCGATGTCGAACCGCCCGCCGAGGCCGGGGTGCGTTACCCGGTGGAGGGCATGGTGAAGCTGCGCTCCTCGACCGTGCAGACCGCGTTCCTCTTCAGCCGGCCCTCCGTGATCCGGCCGGAGGACCTGCGGAGGTCCATCACCGCGATGGTGATGTCGCTGATCGGCACGGAGCTGGGCGACGAGAACAGCCAGGGGCGCACCGAGGGCGACTACCAGTCGTTCGCCGCCAGTTTCGTCAACAAGAGCGTGGAACGCTCGACGCCGTCCCACTCCGGCATCGGCTACCGGGGCATGTCCACCAGCCTCGCGGCCTCCCTCACCGTCCCCGTCGACGATCTGGCGGAGATCGTCGCGGGCCGGCTGCTGGCCCAGGCCGTGCGCGGCATGGCGGAGGACGCCCGGCGGCCCCGCGACGACGACGCGGAGCTGGTCCGGGACATGTTCCTGCGGTCCGGCATCGACCGGCTGTGGAGCAGGGAGGCGCCCGGGATTCCCGCGCCCGACCCGCTGCCCAAGGGCGGCAAGCCCATCGCCCAGGCCCTGCGGGACCGGATCGGCGACATGGAGGACGGGCTCGCCCGGCTCGACCGCGAACTCGACCGGGACATCTCCCGGCTCGTCGACGACTTCAAACCCGGCACCGGAGCCCGCGAACTGCTCGGCCGGCTCGGCCCGTTCCGGCTGGAACGCATCCTCACCGGCCTCCCCGGCCACCCCCGGCGGACGGCCGAGGCCGGATTCACCGGGATGCTGGAGAACCGCAAGAACGACCCGGAGCGGCCGGAGGGAGTCGGCGTCTCCGCCCCGCTCATTCCCCGGATCAAGGGCGGGGTCGGCGGCCTCGTCCCGGCCCGCTGGGGCGACCCCGACGTCCAGGAGGCGATCGACGAGCAGGACGCCTGGTACCGGTGGCGGGGCAACCGGCAGTGGCACCGCGCCTGGAAGGAGCACGAATCCCGCTGGCGGCCCCCGCTGGTGCGCGCGCTGAAGGAGACCGGCGAACTGGTCCGGGCCCTGCGCGCCCACGAGGAGGACGAGCGGAAGCTCTTCGCGGAGCGCCGCAAGGAGCTCTACCGCGACGACCGCACGGGCGTGTCCTATCTGCTGCCCCCGCAGAACAACCTGCGGGCCTTCTACGACGACGTCTTCGACCGGCTGGTCCGGCACGGCGGCCTGCCGGAGAACCCCGACCCGGCCACCCTGCTGGCCAGGCTGGTGCGGCCCGAGGACTGGCAGCGGGCCCTGGACGCCGTGCGCCGCTCCCCGCGCGCCGCCGTCAAGGAGATCAAGCAGGTCCTCGAACGGCGCGTCAAGTCCCTCTTCGGAGAGACCAGCGACCTGGACGACCGTCCGCTGCTCCCGTCCCTGGGTGTACTGCTGCGGGCGGCGGCCGGGGACGAGGACGCGGCGGCGGCCGTGGACGGCCGCTGGCTGGAACAGTTCCGCTCCCAGCTGGCCGGGCTGCTGCCGGTCGGCTTCACCCCCGACGGCAGCGGCCCGCTGCAGGCCCTCATCGTCCATCCGCGCAGCGAGGCGGACCAGCGCGCCGGGGAGTACCTCAAGCAGGAGCTCAACCTGCCCCGCGACACCGTGGGGGAGCCGGAGTGCCGGGCGGTGGAGGCGGAGGCCATCACCGTTGTCCTGTTCCGCAGCGGGATGAGCCTCACCGACGTCTCCGAGGTGCGGCACTCGCTGCGGCTCTGGGCCGAGGCGCGCGACGCGGCCGGCGGCGGTGACTTCCTGCACTGGCGGCAGCGGCTGGGATACCGCGACGACTGGCTGGCCAGCACGGAGGACGACCGGCGACGCATCCTGCACCGCATCCTGTGCGCGGTGTGGAACGGGCAGGTGGACGTCCAGGGCGACCCCGCCTCCCCCGACCGGATCCGGATCCGGCTCCAGGAGGGCGACTCCGCCACGATGACCCTGCGGCTGGAGTCCTTCGACGAGGGCCTGTCCAGCTGGGCCGGGCTGCTGCGCGCCTACGAGCAGTGGGCCCTGCTGGACGAGGAGGGCCAGATCATCGAGGACGTCTGCGACCGGCTGATGCGCGCCCAGCCCCACGGTCTGACCACCCGTAACGCCGCTCCGTCGGCGCTCTTCCGGCGACTGGTGCACGAGGTGGCGCCGCGGCAGCGGGCCCTGCTGGACGAGTTGTTCCACGAGTTCGCCGCCGAGGACGAGGAATGGCTCGTGCCCCTGCGGGACTTCTGGGACAAGACCTTCGACGGCGCGCTCGACCTGCGCTTCCCCGGAGTGATGCGGCCCACCCGGCCGACCCTGCGGGCCCTCGACGAGCGGTACGGCCGGGAAGCGGCGGCCTCCCGGCCGCCGGGTCCGCGGACCGCGCCGGCCGGCCCCCGCACCGGGCCGCCGGGACCGCCCGGCGGCCGGTCCCGCGACGGGGCGGCGGGGCCGCGGCCCGAACCGGCGGTGCCGCACCGCCGCCACAACGGCTCCCCCCACGAACCGCCCGCGCCACCCCGGCCGGCCGGGGAGCCGGCGGGACGGTACGGGGACGGCGAGCCGTACGGGGCGGGCGAGCCGTACGGGACGGGGGGCCGGTACGAGGGCGCCGAGCCGTACGCGCACCGGGGCGAGCGGTGGAGGGACCGGGCGGAGCCGCACGGCGACCGGGGCGAACCGTACCCCGGTGCGGGGGACCGGTATCCCGGAGCGGAGCCGTACCCGGGTGCGGGGGCCCCCGGCCGGGGGGAGCCGCACGCCGGAAGCCGTGCCGAGCCCTACACGGAAGGCCGGCAGGAGCCGGGCGCCGGGTGGGACGCGGAGCCACACGGAAGCCGGGAGCAGATCTCCGCGGACCGTGGCGGGGCCCCTGCGGGCCGCGCGGAGCCGCACGCCGGAAGCGGGCACGGGCCGTACCCCGGCCGGGTGGAGCCGTTCCCCGGCCGGACGGAGCCGGGCTCCGGAAGCCGGGGCGAACCGTACCCGGACCGGGAGGACCGGGACCGGGAGGACCGGGACGGCTGGGACGAGCCGCGCCGGGCGGGGGAGCCGTACCGTTCAGCGGATGCGTACCGCCCGGAGGAGCCGTACCGCGCGGAGGAGCCGTACCGCGATGAGGGCGTGGCGCGCCGTGCCCCGGAGCCGGATCTGAAGGAGGAGCCCTGGGACAGCGGCGACTGGGACGATCCGCCCCCGCCGGACGGCCGGGACCACGGCGACGACCGGTCCCGTGGTGACGGCCCGCCCCGCGGTGGCTGGGACAGCCGGAACGACCGGGACGAGGAGACGCGGCTGTGAGCACGGAACGCCGGTCCGCCCCGGAGCCGGTGGTCCGCGTCGACCTGCGTCACCACGGCGGCCGGGCCGGCGCTTCACCGGACCCGGACGACCGGGTGCGCGAGGCCCTGGCCCGGACGCGGACGGCCGGGCCCCGGTGCTTCCTCGTCCTCGACGACGCCACCCACCTGCTGGCCCATCAGGTCCACTACGAGCGGCTCTACTCCCACGGCCCCGCCCAGGTGCTCTGCCTGGCCTGCGGCGGAGCGGACTCCCGGGAACTGCTCCGCCCGCACGTCCTGCAACCGCCCACCGCGGGCGTGCTGTGGATCCCCGACGTGTTCGCCGGGGCGGACGGTGCGGGGCCGGGCCCCGGCGGAGACGGTCACGGCAACGGCCACGGCACCGGCCACGGTGGGTGGTCCGGCGGGGAAGGCGCGCGCGGCGCCGCCGCCGGACCGGGCCCGGACACCGTCGACGAGGCCCTGCGTCCGCTGGCCGAACTGCTCTCCGAGCCTTCCGTCTTTCAGGCCGTGCTCCGCCGGATGGCCGAGATCCCGCACGGCGTGGCCGTCCCCGCGGCCCGTGTGCTCGAACACGATCTGGCGGAGGAGGCCAAGGCGCGCGCCTGGCGCCAGGCGCTGGAGGAGCTGACCGGCCAGGACGTCCCCGCCCCCGCCCTCGTCGTCGAGGGGGTGGCGGGCGCGGGTTCCGAACCGGGCTCCGCCGCCGCGGACACCGTCCCCGCCGCGCTGGGGCACCTCATCGGCGCCGCGGTCCCCCGTGCGCTGGCCGGCCGCGGCTGGCTGGTCCCCGGCGGACCGGCCGAGGCGCGGCGGCTCGCCTGTGACCGGGCGCTGGGGGACGCCGAGGACGGATACGAACAGGTGCGCGGTCCGGCCGGGTTGTTCGGCCGGCGCGGCCGGACCGTCGATCTGCCCGCGCGGATCGCCGGCTTCGCCGACGCGCTCGGCGCGTACCGCGGGTGTGTGGCCGAGGCGCTGAGCGAGGGCGGGGGCGACCGGCTCAGTCCGGAGCAGCGCAGCGGCCTGCTGCAGCGAGGCATCGACCTGCCGGAGCTTCCCGAGGCGTCGCGGAGCCCGGTCGGCCCGGGGCTCCGCACGTACACCGAGCGGCTGATCGCCGCGGGGCTGCCGCTGCGCTCGGTCGCCGCCCGGCTGGGCGCGCTGTCCGACCGGTCCGCCCCGGCGGGCAGTGCGGCACGGCTGGCCCGGCTGGACGAGATCTGCCCCGAGCGCATGCCGGAGGAGCTCGCCTCGCCGCTTCCGTTCGGACCGGACGGCCCGGCGTTCCTCCATGCCGCGCCCGTGCTGCTCCTCGCGTTCACCGCCGGACTGTGGCCGGGGCCCGGCTGGGTGTCCGGGCCGCTGACGGGCCTCGTCCTGGCGCTGCTGACCCTGCTGATGCTGCGGCGCAGGCCCAACCGGTCGTCCGCGTACCCGCTGGACGGCGGCGGGAGCACCCGCTCGGTGCTGCGGCTGGTCGCGGGCCTCGCGGGCGGGGTGGTGGGAGCGCTGGCGGGAGCGCTGCTGGGCCCGCCGGTCTGGGCGGGGGCGGCGGCGCTCGGCCTGGCCGTCACCGGCTCGGTGGTGCTGGTCCTGCGGGACTGGACGGCGGCTGTCGACGACTGGTGGGACCGGACGGATGTGCGGTCCGCGGCGCGGAGCCTCACCGGCATCGACGGCCTGCTGGCCGAAACGGCCGTGCAGGACTGGCTGTTCGCCGACGCCCGCTACCACTGCTCGGACGGTGCGCGCGCCGTCGCCCGGCTCGTGCGGGGGCTCGCCGAGACCGCCGAGGAGCGGCTCGCGGCGCAGGACCCCGCCGCGTCCGGCGGCGCGGGGAGGTCCGCGGCCGCGGGCGGCACGCCGCCCGGCACCGGGGCCGCCGCGGATCCGTCGAACGCTCCCTGGAACTGGGACCACTGGGGCACAAGTGGCGGTGGCGGCAGCGGATCCCCCTTCTCGGCCGGTACGGCGGACGCGTACACCGGCGCTCTCCGCGGAGGGGACGGCCTGCCGGGGGATGTGAACGGTAACGGGGAGGGCGACGGCGGCGAGAAGGAGACCGCCGGGGACGCCCCGCTCTCCGGGGCCCCGGCCGATCCGCCCTGGCTGGAGCGGGAGCGGGGAGACGGCGGCCCCGCCCTCGTGCCCACCCTGCTCGGCGATCTGGCCGGTGGCGCCACCCGGATACTCGCCACGCGCTGGGCCGCCGTCGAACGGGATCCGGCCGAGGCGGGACGGGCTTCCGTGCGGCGGCCGATGACCGAACTGCTGGCGGAGGAGCAGGCGCGGCTGTGGCGCGACGGCGCCACCTCACCCCCCGGCTTCTCCGCCGATCCCGGACGGCGCCCGGGAGCCGCCGAACTGCTGGGAGTCTCCGCCGACCGCGCCGGGCAGCTGCTCGGCCCGCACGGCGGCGCGGACGAAGCCGTGCCGCTCTGCCGCGCCGAGCACCGCCGGATCCTCTCCAAGGACCCGGCGGCGGTACGGCAGGTGCGGTTCGCCGCGGAGGCCATGCGCCGCGGCGCGGAACCGGATCCGCCGCGCGACGGCTGGCAGGCCGCGGGCGAGGACATCGTCTGGACGCCGGGCGGACGCCACGCGGGCGTGCTGCGTCTCGTGCCGCCGCGCGCCGAGATCGTCCGCACCGTCAGGTCGCAGGAGGGAGAGGCCGGATGAGAACGACCGACGACGGCACGGAATCCGGGGCCCGCTCCCGTGCCGCCGCGGGGGAGAGCACGGAGCTGCACTTCCTCACGCCCGGCGGCGACACGTACCGCACCACCGCCCGTCTCCACGCCGACCTGCGGATTCCCCGGCGCGAGCCGCTGACGGCCCGCATGGTGACCCTCGGCGACGGCCGGCGCCTCCTCCAGTACCGGCTGCCCCTCTCCGCGCAGGGCGACAACGCCGCGTACGGGGCGCTGGAGCGCCAGGTCGGCGCCGGCGTCGCGCTCGAACGGCGGTACGGCTCCGAGGGGTTCGGGGAGGTGTTCACCCGACTGGCCGGCTTCGACCTCGACGCGGCGGAGCCCCATGTGCTCTACCGCGCCCCGGACGGGGAGCCCGTCGCGGGCCGGCAGGGCACGCTGACGGTCGCCGAGCAGCAGCAGCTGCTCGCCCAACTCGTGCTCGCCGTACGCCTGCTGGAGGGAGCGGGGCTGGTCCACCGGGAGATCACCCCCGAAACGGTCCGGTGGGACGGCAGCCACGTCCGGCTCGCCGAGCCGTACGCCGCGCAGCGCATCGGCGAGCCCCGGGAGCCCTTCGGCGAAGCGCCCTGGGCAGCGCCCGAACAGCGCGACGGCACGGGAACCGCCGACACCCGCGACGACCTGTGGGCCGTCGGCCGGCTCGTCTACTTCCTGCTGTCCGGCCGCCCCGGCCCCGCCGGTGCAGCGCCCCGCGACCTGCGGGAGTTCCGCCGGCTCGCGGCGCCGGCCGACAGCGGTCTGTTCGACCCCCGCGCGGCGGACCGCCCCGCGCCGTCCGAGCTCATGCGCCTGCTCCAGGTGCCCGACCCGCTCGCGGCGCCCGCCCCGGCCGATCCGCTCGATGCTGGCCGGGCCGAGTTCGACGCCCAGCGCGCCAAGAAGCGGGAGGCCCTCGGCACGGGGGAGCCTCCGCAGGAGGAGTGCTACGAGTACCCGGTCCCGCGCCGCTCCTGGCGCTTCTGGCTGCCGCGCGGCTCCCGGGCCGCCGTGCCCGGGCCCGCGGATCCGCCGCCCCCGCCCCCGCCTGTGCCCCCGCCCGCGGTGGAACGGCCCGCTCTCTGCCCGTACTGCCTGCTGCCGGTCGCGTACGACGAGAACCGGCTGTTCACGCTGGACGCCAAGCGGGTCTTCCGGCCGCTGGACCTCAGTCGGGAACTGCGCCCGATGCACCGGCAGGACGCGCTGCGGCAGGCGTACCAGTCCTGCCCGCACGCGCCGGCGGAAGCGCCGCACCACCTGCCCGTCCCGTTCCTCACCAACGGGGAGCCGCTCACCGTCGCGCTGGTGGGCAGCTCCAGGGCCGGCAAGACGCATCTGCTCGCCGCGATGCTGGGGGAGATCGAGAAGGGCGGGCTGGAGCCGTACGGACTGAAATGCCTGCCCCTCAACCCGGACACCCACCGGGAGTTCATCCGGGAATGGGTCCAGCGCCTGCACCGGGGCAAGATGCTCGAAAGCACCGGCCAGACGTCCTTCGCCCACTTCGCGGACGGACTGCTGGTCACCGGCGGCGGGGTGACGCGGCCCGTGCTGTTCTTCGACCTCGCCGGCGAGGATCTGGCGCAGAACGGCGAGGTGACCAGCTTCCTGATGGGCGTGGGCGCCTTCATCTTCGTCCTCGACCCGCTGCGGGCCCTGCGGCTCCCGGCGCTGGACCCCGCCCGCGCCGCGGCCGGAGTCCAGTGGCGCGAACTGGGCGACGAGGCGTTCACCACCGTCCTCAACCGGGTCCCGCGGACGGGTCCCCGCATCGAGGCACCGGCGGCGGTCGCGGTGAACAAGAGCGACCTCGTCCGGTTCGACCCGGCGGTGGACCGCTGGCTGAGCCGTGGGACGGCGGCGGACCTCGATGAGGAGGCCCTGCTCGCCGAGAGCCGCGACGCCTACGCCTTCGTGGCCCACCACGGCAGTGCGTCCTGGCTCAAACCGTTCGACGACTGCGTCCGCTGCACGCTGCACTTCGTCGCGGCGACCGGGGCCCAGGTCCGCGGCGACGTCTATCCGCACGGCATCAGACCGCGACGGGTGCTGACCCCCCTGCTGTCGGTCTTCGCCATGAGCGGGCTCCTCCCCGGGGCACGATGGAGAGAGGTGGGGACCTGATGGGCCGTCATGAGCAGGCGGTGGACCAGATCGTCTTCCGCTGGGACGCCGGCAACACCCTGGGGACGACCGGCTTCGGCCCGGTCGCCTGGTCCTGCGACCAGCGGGCGGCCGAGGAGTTCTTCCACAGAGCCGCCGCCCTCCTGCGCAGCACGGCGGCGGAGACCGTCCCGGCGGTGATCAGGCTGGAGAAGGCCGGGCAGGCCCTGCTCGTCCACCGGTTCCCCTGGCCCGGCGCGGAGGGGCAGCGGTCGAGCACGGTCTGCCATGCGCTGCTGGGGCCGTCCGGCATCCTCTACCCCGAGCTGTGCCTGGGGCTGAGCCGCTGGACGTGGGCCGGCAGCGGGCTCCCGCTCGGCGATGTCCGCGGCAGCCTGGAAGCGGTCCACCGCTCGGTGCTGGAACCGTCCGCCGACGAGGGGGGCCGGAGGCTGCTGGCCGGACTCCCGGAGGCCGGGGAGACACTGACGGCCGTGGCCGCGGAGTTCCTGCGCAACCCCGGGCAGGCGTTCACCGTGCTGGACCGGGAGGGCGGGGACAGCGCCTGCCGGGTGCTGTGGGGGCTGCACGGCATCTTCAGCGAACTCCACCCCCGGGACTGGACGTTCGCCACCCACGACACCGCGGAGGACCGGGCCATCCGCTTCCTCTTCGTCCGGAGCTGGCCGGGCACGGTCTCCCAGGGCACCGACCGGATCCGGATGGACCCCCGGGAACGGCTCGGGGACCGGGCCGAACGGCTGGCGGCCGGGCTGGTGGACCACTATCTGCGCCGGGTCGAGGCAGGGGAGGGGCACGAGTACGAGGTCGCGAAGGCGCTGGCGGCCGCGGCGGGTGCGCGGGACCGGCGGGGCGCGGGAGCCGGGGACGGCCGGGGACTCCTGGCCTCCGCCGAGCAGGCGCTGACCCTGCTGTCCCCGGCCACGGGCGGCGCGCCGCGCCCGTACGGACCACGCGGGGACGCCACGGGCCCGGGCCCGGCGCGCCCGGGACAGACCGGGCGGCCCGGAGCGGTGCGCCGCGAGCCCGCCGATCCGCACCCGTCCGGCCGGCGACGGGGCCCCGGGGAGCCGGGGTCCGGGGAGCCGCGCCCGGTGCATCCGGGCCCGGCCCGGGCGGAATCCCGGCGGCCGGATCAGCCCGCCGGACTCGAACGCGTGGGAGGGGAGCGGACCGCCCCGCCGGCCTCCGCCGGGACGGCCTCCGCCGGCCCGGGGACCGTGTGGCGGGAAACCGGCGGCCCGGCCCCCGGACGGAGGGACCCGGCCCGGCGGAAGGCTGCCCCGTCGGAGATCTCCGCGCCCGCCGCGAACTCCCTGCAACGGCCCGTGCCCGGACAGCCCGTTGTGCCCGAGCCGCCCACGGCCGGACCGCACGGGACCGGCAGGACGGGACCGCACGGGGCCGGACCGCACGGGGCCGGCAGGACGGGACCGCACGGGGCCGGACCGCACGGGGCCGGACCGCACGGGGCCGGCAGGACGGGACCGCACGGGGCCGGACCGCACGCGACGGACAGGACGGGACCGCACGGGACCGCCGGGACCGGACCGCGTACGGCCGGACCGGCGGACCCCCCGTCCGCACCCGCGGCACCCCCCGCCGGCGGTCCCGCCGCGCTGCCGCGCGTCCGTCCCGAGTGGCCGGCGGCGCCCCGGCCCGGGCATCTGATCCACCGCCGCCGCAAGCGGACGGTGGACTACCCGGAACTCCTCACCGCCCTGCGGACGATGGAGGAGGAGCCCGCCGGACCCGGGCCGGCCGGGGCCGCGGTCGCGGGCACCACGGACAGGAACCTGGTGGCGGCGCTGCGGCAGGACCACATCCCGTATGCGGCCGTCGGTCTGCTGGTGCGGGAGATCGCCGAGCGGTACAGCGAGTGGGGCCGCGCGCTACGCCGGGATCTGTGCGAAACCGTGCTGGAGATGGGGCTGTTCGTGACCAGCCGGCCCCGTCCGTCGGCCGGCCCGCCTCCCGCAGACGAAACCCGCGCCGCCAACGCAGCCGCGCTCTATCACTGGGCCGTGCGGCCGCTGGCCAGGGACGAGCGGATCAGCGGCCGGCTCGCCGCGGTGCTGCCCCGGCTGGCCGCCGGCGCCGACCTCGCGGGCCGGGCCGCGGTCGACCGGATCCTGGAGCAGCGGAACGGCCCGGGGCTCGGGGACGCGGTCTGGCTGGCCCTCCTCCAGGCGTTCCGGCAGGACCACGGCGGAACGGAAGCGCCCGGTCCCGGCTCCCTCTCCGGTCCCGCGCCCGGTCCCGGGGCCGTCGCCGTACCCGGGCCCCCGCGGGCCCACGGTTCACCACCACCCCACGAACCCGCCGCACGGAACCCTGGACACCTCCGGGCCGGGACGCACGGCTCCCGGCCGCCCGCCTCACCGCCGGACACCGTGATCCCCGGCCCGGGACTCCGGCGCCCGGGAAACGGCAGCGGCGAAGCGGAGGACAAGGACGCCCGGGTGCTGGTGCTCAGTGTGGTCGGCGGCTTGGCGGTGGCGTTCTCGGTGCTGCTCTACCTCCTCCTGGCCGGCTGATCCGCCCCGGGACGGGGGACGGAGGCCGGAGGCCGGGACAGTGACAGTGACGGCATTCTGGGCCTATGCCGTTCGATCACAACGACCACTACCATCGCCTGCTGCTCCGCCACGTGCCCGACGACTGCCGTACCGCGCTGGACGTCGGGTGCGGAACCGGGAGGTTCGCACGCAGGCTCGCGGCCCGGGGGATCGCCGTGGACGCGGTGGACCCGGCGGCGGAGGTGATCGAAGCCGCCCGGGCGCGGCCGGGCCACGGGGACGGGCGTCCCGAACCCCGGTTCCGCCGGGCGGACATCACCCGCGCCCCGCTCCCCGCCGGACACTACGACGTCATCTCCTGCCTGGCGAGCATCCACCACGTGCCCTTCGGCACCGTCGCGGCGCTGCGTGACGCGCTGGCCCCCCGCGGTGTGCTGCTGATCCTCGGCTGCTACCGGGCGGCGTCACCGGCGGACCGCGCATGGAGCCTGGCGGCCGTCCCGGCCAACGCGGCCGCCCGGCTCGCGGTCCGCGTGGCGGAGACGCTCCGCCCGGCCGCCGGCGCCCCCGGACCCGGCGCCCCCGGACCCGGCGCCCCCGGACCCGGTGGCCCCGGACCCGGTGGCCCCGGTGGGAGCGGGGCCGCCCCGGCCGTCCGGGCGCCGGTGCAGCAGCCGTCGATGTCGCTGGCCGAGATCCGGCAGGAGGCATCCGAACTGCTGCCCGGTGCCACCCTCCGCAGGCTGCTCTTCTGGAGGTATCTGCTGGTCTTTCACAAGAACACCGGCCGTCCGTAGGCACCCGGGCCCGGCCGGCCCCGGACGCGGCATACGGCCCCGGTCGCCCGGGCCCGGTCGCCCGGGCCCGGTCGCCACCGCGGGTCGTCCGGGCCCCGCTCGCTGCCGCCGCAACGGTCCTCAGTCCGGCCAGGGGAAGCCGAGTGCCTGCGCGGACTCCTGGCTGCCTCCGGCGATCTCGGCATATGTCTTCGGGTCGTCCGCAGCCAAGTGCCGCAGGGCGGCCCGCGCCTGTTCCTCCGGAGGGCTGCCGTCGTCCGGGATGTCCCAGATGAACTGGAGCCAGGGACGGTCGGGGTCCGTCCTCCGCTCCGGCTCGGAGGAGGACGGTGCCGGGTGGGTGAACGCGACCTGGACCCGGTCGTGGTCGGCGTAGTGCGTGCTGATCCAGCCCTGCGCACAGTCCCAGCGTCCGAGGAGGTCCGGCTCGGCGCGCAGGCGCTCGGTCAGCAGCCGGGCCAGGGTCCGGGCCGGCCACTCCCAGCCGTGGTCGTTCTGCGCTCGGGTGATCTCGGCGTCGTAATGGGCGACGTGGAAGCGCAGTTCGGGCGGCTCGGGGCGGTCCGGTTCGGAAGGCGAACCGGCGGGGGCCTCCCAGTTGCGCCATACGACCGTGTCGCCCTGCCGGCTGATGGTGACGTACAGGGCGCCGCAACAGCCCTCTGTGCACCAGGCCTCCGCCAGCTGGACCCTCCGCGGTTCCCCGGACGCGCGGAGGAGCCCCCGGCCGAGCAGGTACTCCGGCGGGTTCGGGGGCCCGTCGGCGAAGGCGGCGGCGATCAGCGGTCTGCCGTCCACCAGGACACGGGTCTGCACACCCGGTGGCCCGGCCGGATCGGGGACGACGACGTGGACGGACAGCCGGTTGGCGGCGCCTTCTCCGGCGTCCGGCGGGATCGGTGGTTCCGGGACGCCGGTGCGCCGTATCCACTGACCCCTGCGGCGCTCGGTCACGTCGGTGGAGGCCTCGGCGGCGGAGGCGACGGCCGTCCACTCGCGGCGGCGGAGCACCGCTCCGATTCCGGCCGCGACCCGTTCCCGCTCCCCGGGCCGCCAGTCCAGCAGGGCGCTGTGTCCGCTGTGCAGTTCGAGGAGCAGTGAGAGCAGATCGGCGAAGTGGTCGAGGGACGGGGACAGTTCGGCGAGCCGGGGGAGAAGAGCGGTGTAGACGCGCGTGGCGTCGGTGTAGTGGGGGAGTTCGGCCCGGTAGTCGTTGGGCCCGGTCATGGCTGTCAGGAGGCTCAGGGCCCGGGCCGTGACGGCTGTCCCGGCCGCGCCGGCGGAGTGGGCCTCCAGAGCCTCGGCGAGATGGGCCTTCTCGGCGATCTCCCGTGCCCGGGAGGGCGAGGTGCGGCGCCGGTCCAGCGGAGCAGAGAGCAGCCAGCTGCGGGCGGCCGGATCGTCCCGTTCGCAGAGCGCCGGGAACACCGTGCCGCGGAGCCGTCCGGGGATGCGTTCGGCGAGCCATATGAGGTCCGGGGTGGCGCAGCCGACGGCCCTCAGGGCCTCGATGGCCGGAGCCGTGCAGCATGACAGCAGTCCGACCGTCCTGATCAGGGCGGCGTCGCCCGGCCCGCCCCGGCGGGCCAGCAGGCCGAGGCCCACCCATACGGCGCGGCGGTCGGTTCCGTGGCGTACCAGCTCTCTGCCGAGGGCGAGCGGGCCGGGACCGTCCGGAAGCGGCAGCTTCTCCAGCACCGATGCGACGTGTTCGGCGCGGACGTTCAGGCGGCGCAACCGCGACGTGAGCACCGGGGCGGTTCCGGAGGCGCCGTCACGGTCGAAGTGCTGCAGCAGGACCTTCCGGAGGGCTTTGCCGTGCTGTGTCCAGTGCCGTGCCGACTTGCTGGGCCTGTGCGCCTCGTCCGGGAGGGGCCGTCCGCCGTCCGTCAGGGGCCCATCGGGCGTCTGCCGGTGCAGGCGCAGTGCGTGGTCGTACAGCGATGTCCGGGGATCGAGCGCCGTGCGCTCGCCGACCTCGCTCACCAGCGGGAAGGGGTCTCGTTTCTGTTGGTCATGGGCGCATGGTGGCACCCATGTCCCGGCCTGGCAACTGCATGACGGATCGGGGAGGTTGGCGATCCGGGCGGTGCCGCCGCGAACGGCCGCGTCGTGCCCGGATCGCCGTGCACCCCGCCGTTCAGGGCGACGGGGCCCGGCACGCTCGGCCCGGGGCCCGGGCGGGCCCGGACCGAGCGCGTTGTGCCGGCGGTGCCGGCGGTGCCGGCGGTGCCGGCGGTGCCGGCGGCCGGCCCCGGCTCAGGAGGCGAAGCCCAGTTCGCGGGCGATCAGCATGCGCTGGACCTCGCTCGTGCCCTCGCCGATCTCCAGGATCTTGGAGTCGCGCCACATCCGGGCCACCGGGTACTCGTTCATGAAGCCGTAGCCGCCGTGGATCTGGGTGGCCTCCCGGGCGTTGGTGACGGCGATCTCCGAGGAGTACAGCTTGGCCAGGGCCGCCTCCTTCTTGAACGGTTCGCCCGCCAGCAGCCGGGAGGCCGCGTCGCGCCAGGCCAGCCGGGCGGTGTGGGCGCGCATCTCCATGTCGGCCAGTTTGAACTGGATCGCCTGGTTGTCGCCGATCGGTTTCCCGAAGGCCCTGCGGGTCTTGGCGTAGGACACGGACTCGTCCACGCAGCCCTGGGCGAGACCGGTGGCCAGGGCGGAGATCGCGATGCGGCCCTCGTCGAGTATCCGCAGGAACTGGGCGTAGCCGCGGCCCTCCTCGCCGAGGAGGTTGGCGGCCGGGACCCGGACATCGGAGAAGGACAGCTCACGGGTGTCCGAGGCGTTCCAGCCGACCTTGGAGTACGCGGGCGCGACGGTGAAACCGGGGGTGCCGGAGGGCACGATGATCGAGGAGATCTCGGGGCGGCCGTCGGGCTTGCGGCCGGTGACGGCGGTGACCGTGACGAGGCCGGTGATGTCGGTGCCGGAGTTGGTGATGAAGGACTTGGAACCGTTGATCACCCACGCGTCGCCGTCGCGGACCGCCGTGGTGCGGGTGCCCCCGGCGTCCGAGCCGCAGTCCGGCTCGGTGAGGCCGAAGGCGCCCAGGATCTCGCCGGAGCACATCCGGGGCAGCCACTCCCGCTTCTGCTCCTCGGTGCCGAAGCGGTAGACGGGCATGGCGCCGAGGGAGACCCCGGCTTCGAGGGTGATGGCGATCGAGGAGTCCACCCGGGCCAGCTCCTCCAGGACCAGGCCGAGGGCGAGGTAGTCGCCGCCCATCCCGCCGTACTCCTCGGGGAAGGGCAGGCCGAAGAGGCCCATCCGGCCCATCTCGCGGACGATCTCGTAGGGGAACTCGTGGTTCTCGTAGAACTCGCCGATCTTCGGGGCGATGACGTCGTGAGCGAACTCCTCGACGGTGCGCCGGAGTTCCTCGTGCTCGGGGGAGAGGCGGTGGTCGATCGGCATGGTTTCAGTTCTCCTGCTGGGAGGGGGTGCCGGCGAGGGCACGGACGGTGCGGGACGGGCTGGGTCGGCCCAGGTGGGCGGCCATCCACACGCTGGTGGCGGTGAGGCGGCCGAGATCGACCCCGGTCTCGATGCCGAGGCCGTGCAGCATCCAGACCAGGTCCTCGGTGGCGAGGTTTCCGGTGGCGCTCTTCGCGTAGGGGCAGCCGCCGAGACCGCCCGCGGAGGCGTCGACGGTGGTGACGCCCTGCTGGAGGGCGGCGAGGGTGTTGGCGAGGGCCTGGCCGTAGGTGTCGTGGAAGTGGACGGCGAGCCGGCCGGCGGGCACCCCGGCCGCGTCGAGCGCCGTCAGCAGCGCCGCCACATGGCCGGGGGTGGCGACGCCGATGGTGTCGCCGAGGCTCAGCTCGTCACAGCCCAGATCCAGCAGCCGGCGGCTGACCGCGACCACCTGTTCGACCGGAACGGCGCCTTCCCAGGGGTCTCCGAAACACATCGAGAGATAGCCGCGCACGCGCAGGCCCGCCGCCGCGGCCCTGGCGACCACCGGCTCGAACATGGCGAGGGACTCCTCCACCGTCCGGTTGAGGTTGGCCTTGGCGAACGACTCGGTGGCACTGCCGAAGACGGCGATCTCCCGCACCCCGAGCGTCAGCGCCCGCTCCAGCCCGCGGTCGTTGGGGACGAGGACAGGCAGCCGTGTCCCGGCCGGCAGCTCCGGGCCGCCGAGCAGGGGCATCAGCTGCTCGGCGTCGGCCAGTTGGGGGACCCACCGGGGGTGGACGAAGCTCGTCGCCTCGATGGTGTCCAGCCCGGCCGCGGCCAGCCGCTTGATGAACTCGGCCTTGATCTCGACGGGGACGACGGCCTGCTCGTTCTGCAGGCCGTCCCGGGGGCCCACTTCGTGGATCCGGACCCGTGCGGGCAGGCCGGGGGCCGGGACGGTCATGGGGAGTCCGTCAGGAAGGGACATCGCTCGCCTCCTCGGTGATCACGGCGGCCGGTCCGGCCGGTCCGGCCGGCTCGTGCGGTGCGACGACGGCCAGGACCTGGTCCATGGCGACGGTGCTGCCGGGGGTCACGTCCAGTTCGGCGACGGTGCCGTCGTGCGGGGCGGCGATGACGTGCTCCATCTTCATCGCCTCCACGACCAGCAGGCTCTGCCCGGCGGTCACCGTGTCACCGACGGCCGCCTTGACGACGGTGACGGTGCCCGGCATGGGCGCGGTGAGCGTCCCGGCGTACCCGGCGCCCGCGCCGCCGCGCAGGGCCGCGGCCACGGGGTCGTACGCGGTGGTGTGCCAGGCGTCGCCGTCCCGGCCCAGCCAGTGCCCGCCGGAGCCGTCCGGCGTGTGGTGGAGGGCGTGGGTGACGCCCGCGTACTCCAGCAGCAGCCGGGCGCCGGAGGCTGACGGTCCGCCCTCCGCGGGGACGAGCCGGGCCCGGACGGCACCGGTCGGCCCCGCGGTGGGGCCAGTCCCCGTGGACCCGGCTCCGGCGGGTGCGGGTACAGCCCCCGCCGGGGCGGCGGCCTGTTCCTCGATACGGACCTCCGCGTCGTGCAGCGGTCCCCGGACGTGGACGGTCACCGGCTCGTGGCCGGGGACCCTGACGTGATGCGGTGTCCAGGCCGGTACGCCGCCCAGCCGCCAGCCGCTCGGTTCGGAGAACGGGTCCGTCCAGCTCGGACGGCCGCCGGGGGATGCGGGGTTCGCGGGGCTTTCCGGGCCGCCGCCCGTTTCCGCGGTGCCGCGCCCGGCCAGGGCCGCGTGGCGGAGCAGCGCCGCCGCCGCGTACACCTCCGCCGGTACGGAGGGCCGCAGCAGCGAGGCCGCGTCGCGGTCGACGAGACCGGTGTCCATCTCGCCGGAGACGACCTCCGGGTGGGCCAGCAGCCGGCGCAGGAAGCCGGCGTTGGTGTCGACTCCCAGGACGTCCGTCCCGGCGAGCGCGGCCCGCAGCCGCCGCAGGGCGGTGGCCCGGTCCGGGCCATGGGCGATGATCTTGGCGAGCATCGGGTCGTAGGCCGTGCCGACCTCGGTGCCGGCGGAGAGACCGGAGTCGACGCGGACGCCCTCGCCCGCCGGTTCGCGGAGCAGGCGGACCGTGCCGGCCGACGGCAGGAAGTCCACCCGGCCGCCGTCCGCCGCGCGGGCGGTCTCCGCGCAGAGCCGGGCCTCCACGGCGTGCCCGGTGAGCCGTATGTCCCGCTGGGTGAAGCCGAGCGGTTCGCCGGCGGCGGCCCGCAGCTGCCATTCCACCAGGTCCAGGCCCGTGACGAGTTCGGTCACCGGGTGCTCGACCTGGAGGCGGGTGTTCATCTCCATGAAGTAGTACGCGGAGGGGTCGTTGCCCGGGACGATGAACTCGACCGTGCCCGCTCCCCGGTAGCCGCACGAGCGCGCGGCCTGCACGGCGGCCTCACCCATGGCCGCCCGGATGGCCTCGTCGAGCAGTGGGCTCGGGGCCTCTTCGACGATCTTCTGATGACGGCGCTGGAGGGAACACTCGCGCTCGCCCAGGTGCACGACGTTGCCGTGGCCGTCGGCCAGCAGCTGGATCTCGATGTGCCGGGGCCGGTCGATCCACCGTTCCACCAGCAGGGTGCCGTCCCCGAAGGAGCCGCGCGCCTCGCGCCGGGCGGCGGCGATCTCCTCGGCGAGCACCTCCTCGGAGCGGACCAGCCGCATGCCCTTGCCGCCGCCGCCCGCCGAGGGCTTGAGCAGCACGGGCATGCCGATCTCCCGGGCCGCCGCAGCCAGTTCGGCGTCGGTGAGGCCGCTGCCGGAGGAGCCGGGGACGACCGGGACCCCGGCGGACCTGACGGTCTCCTTGGCGCGGATCTTGTCGCCCATCAGCTCGATCGCGCCCGGGGGCGGGCCGATGAAGACCAGGCCCGCCTCCTCGCAGGCGCGGGCGAAGGCGGCGTTCTCGGCGAGGAAGCCGTAGCCGGGGTGGACCGCCCGCGCTCCGCTGCGGGCGGCGGCGTCGAGCAGCCGCTCCACCGACAGATAGCTCTCGGCGGCGGCCGTGGGACCGATCCGGACGGCCGTGTCGGCCTCCCGCACATGGCGGGCGCCCGCGTCGGCGTCGCTGAACACGGCGACCGACCGCACCCCCAGCCGGCGCAGGGTGCGGATCACGCGGACCGCGATCTCGCCCCGGTTGGCGACCAGTACGGACTCGAACATCGTCATCTCCGTCGTCATCTCGTCCGTCGTCCCGTCACATCCGGAAGACGCCGTAGCCGGGGGCGGCCGGGTCCCGCTGCGGCAGCGGCGCGTTGGCACAGGCGGTGAGGGCGAGGCCCAGGACCTGGCGGGTCTCCAGTGGGTCGATCACGCCGTCGTCCCAGAGCCGGGCGGTGGCGTAGTAGGCGTTGCCCTGGGTGTCGTACTGCTCGCGGACGGGGGCGCGGAACGCCTCCTCGTCCTCCGCGGACCACTTCTCGCCGCGCGCCTCCAGCTGGTCGCGCTTGACGGTGGCCAGCACCGAGGCCGCCTGCTCGCCGCCCATCACGGAGATCTTGGCGTTGGGCCACATCCACAGGAACCGCGGTGAATAGGCGCGGCCGCACATGGAGTAGTTCCCGGCGCCGTAGGAACCGCCTATCACCACCGTGAGCTTGGGCACCCGGGTGCAGGCGACGGCGGTGACCATCTTGGCGCCGTGCTTGGCGATGCCGCCGGCCTCGTAGTCCCGGCCGACCATGAAGCCGGAGATGTTCTGCAGGAAGAGCAGCGGGATGCCGCGCTGGTCGCACAGCTCGATGAAGTGGGCGCCCTTCTGGGCGGATTCGGAGAACAGGATGCCGTTGTTGGCGACGATGCCGACCGGGTGGCCGTGGATCCGGGCGAAGCCGGTGACCAGGGTCTGGCCGTACTCCGCCTTGAACTCGGCGAAGCGCGAGCCGTCCGTGATCCGCGCGATCACCTCACGGACGTCGTACGGGGTGCGGGAGTCGGCGGGCACGGCGCCGTAGAGCCCGGCCGGGTCCACCGCCGGCTTCTCGACCGGCTCCACGGACCAGGGCAGCGGCCCGCGCTCCGGGAGCGTGGAGACGATGGTGCGGGTGATGCGCAGGGCGTGGGCGTCGTCCTCCGCGAGATGGTCGGTGACCCCGGAGACCCGGGAGTGGACCTCGCCGCCGCCCAGTTCCTCGGCCGTGACGACCTCACCGGTGGCGGCCTTCACCAGCGGCGGGCCGCCGAGGAAGATCGTGCCCTGCCCGCGCACGATGACGGCCTCGTCGCTCATCGCCGGGACGTAGGCCCCGCCGGCCGTGCAGGAGCCCAGCACCGCCGCGATCTGCGGGATGCCGGCCCCGGACATCCGGGCCTGGTTGTAGAAGATCCGGCCGAAGTGCTCACGGTCCGGGAAGACCTCGTCCTGCAGGGGCAGGAAGGCGCCGCCGGAATCGACCAGGTAGAGGCAGGGCAGCCGGTTCTCCAGCGCCACCTCCTGGGCGCGGAGGTGCTTCTTCACCGTCATCGGGTAGTACGTGCCGCCCTTGACGGTGGCGTCGTTGGCGACGATCACCACCTCCCGGCCGGAGACCCGCCCGATGCCCGCGATCACCCCGGCAGCCGGGGCCGCGCCGCCGTACAGGCCCTCGGCGGCCAGCGGGGCCAGCTCCAGGAACGGCGAACCCGGGTCGAGCAGCGCGTCCACCCGGTCCCGGGGGAGCAGCTTGCCGCGGGCGGTGTGCCGGGCGCGGGCCCTCTCGCCCCCGCCCAGCCGGGCGGCGGCCAGCCGCTCCCGCAGCTCCGCCGCCAGCTCGCGGTGCGCCGCCTCGTTGGCCCGCCAGGTGGCGGACCCCGGATCGGCGGTGCTCCCCAGCACCGGTGCCTGCTGCATGGTCGAGCTCCCTTGCTCGGTCGGTCCTCTGCGTTCATGGGCTGCTCGTGGGCTGCACAGCGGCTGCTCACGGACGGCTCTGTGCCGGGTGCGGTGCGTCGCCCCGGCCGTGGGTCGCGGCGGGTTAATGAGCGTTAACTTTCCGGTTCAGGTTAACGACCGCTAACCCCGCTTGTCTAGAATGCCTTCATGACTCCCTCCGCTGCCGCCCCGGGCGCGGCTCCCACCCGCCGCGAGCAGATCCTCAGGGAGGCCGCACGCCTCTTCGCCGAGCGCGGCTTCCACGGCGTCGGTGTGGACGAGATAGGGGCGGCCGTCGGTATCAGCGGCCCCGGTCTGTACCGCCACTTCCCCGGCAAGGAGGCGATGCTCGCCGAACTGCTGGTCGGCATCAGCAGCCGGCTGCTGCACGGCGGGCGGCGCCGGGCCGCCGAGACGGCCGGGCCGCCCGGGGCCGTGCTGGACTCGCTCATCGACGGCCACATCGACTTCGCGCTCGACGACCGGGCGCTGATCGTCCTCCACGACCGGGAGCTGGACCGGCTGCGGGAGAGCGACCGCAAGCTGGTCCGGCAGTTCCAGCGGCAGTACGTCGAGCTGTGGGTCGGTGTCGTCCGTGACGCCTATCCGGACATCACCGAGGACGAGGCCCGTGCCTCCGTCCACGCCGTCTTCGGGCTGCTCAACTCCACCCCGCACCTCGGCAGTCCCGGCGCGCTCTCGGGCCGCGAGCCGATGGCGGCCCTGCTGCACCGGCTGGCGCGGGGTGCCTTCGACGCGGCCGTGCCCGCCCTGTGAGCGGCGGGAACCCGCCTTTTCCTCTCCTCCTCCGCTCTCCTTCCCCGGCTCCCGCCCCGTTCCGCCTCCGCGCACGGGCGGTGGTGGACCGCGCGCCGTGACGGACGTCTCTGGACAGTGCGGGTAACTGCCGGGTAGCTTTCCCTGAGCAAGCGCTTAGACATTCATGCGGGTGAGGCTTGCCCGGACCGGCATCGGTCCGCCCATCCACCGGGTTTCAGCGGGTTCAGCAGAGGGAGGCGCGCGGAGATGCGTCGCACGGTGTTCAACGAGGACCAGGAAGCGTTCCGGGAGACCATTCGCGATTTCATCGCCGCCGAGGTCGTGCCCGTCTACGACCAGTGGCTGGAGGCCGGCCAGGCCCCGCGCGACTTCTACTACAAGCTCGGTGAGCTGGGCATCTTCGGAATCGAGGTGCCCGAGGAGTTCGGCGGCGCCGGCGAGCACAGCTTCAAGTTCCAGGCGATCATCGCCGAGGAGTGCGCCCGCGCCGGCGTCAGCTTCGGCGGCAGCAGCGTGCACGTCGGCCTGTGCCTGCCGTACCTGCAGGCGTACGCCACCGACGAGCAGAAGAAGCGCTGGCTGCCGAAGTTCGTCACCGGCGAGATGATGTTCGCCATCGCCATGACCGAGCCGGGCACCGGCTCCGACCTGGCCGGCATGAAGACCACCGCCAAGCTCTCCGAGGACGGCAGCCACTACGTCCTCAACGGCGCCAAGACCTTCATCACCGGAGGTGTCCACGCCGACCGCGTCATCGTCTGCGCCCGCACCTCCCCGCTGAACCCCGAGGACCGCCGCGCCGGCATCTCCCTCTTCGTCGTCGACACCACGTCCGAGGGCTACGCGGTCGGCCGCAAGCTGGAGAAGCTGGGCCTGAAGACCTCCGACACCGCCGAGCTGTCCTTCACGGACGTCAAGGTGCCCGCCGAGGACCTGCTCGGCGAGGAGGGCAAGGGCTTCTCCTACCTCGGCCAGAACCTGCCGCAGGAGCGCCTGGCCATCGCCATGGGCGCCTACGCCCAGGCGGCGGCCGCCATCAACTTCGCCCAGGAGTACGTCCGGGACCGCACGGTCTTCGGCAAGCCCGTGGCCGCCTTCCAGAACACCAAGTTCGTCCTGGCCGACTGCAAGGCCGACGTGGACGCCATGGAGGCCGTGGTCGACCGCGCCCTCGACGCCCACGACGCCGGCGAGCTCACCGCGGCCGACGCCGCCTCCGCCAAGCTGTTCTGCACCGAGAAGGCCGCCGAGGTCATCGACAAGTGCCTCCAGCTGCACGGCGGCTACGGTTACATGATGGAGTACCCGATCGCCCGCCTCTACGCGGACAACCGCGTCAACCGCATCTACGGCGGCACCAGCGAGGTCATGCGCACCATCGTCGCCAAGTCGATGGGACTGTGAGGGCGGGCACCCCTCCCTCACACGAGCCGACCGCACAGCGACATGAGCGCACCGACATGAGCGAAGCACTTCGGAGTCTCCTCGACCTGCTCGATCTGGAACGGATCGAGGAGAACATCTTCCGCGGCGCCAGCCGGCCCGCGGTGATCCCCCGCGTCTTCGGCGGCCAGGTGGCCGCCCAGGCGCTGGTCGCCGCGGGCCGCACGGTGGAGCCCGACCGTCCGGCGCACTCGCTGCACGCGTACTTCCTGCGGCCCGGCGATCCCGGTGCGCCGATCGTCTACACCGTCGACCGCATCCGCGACGGCCGCTCCTTCACCACCCGCCGGGTGGTGGCGGTGCAGCACGGCAAGCCGATCTTCCACCTCTCCGCCTCCTTCCAGCTCCACGAGGAAGGGCTGGACCACCAGGAGCCGATGCCCGCCGCGCCCGACCCGGAGACCCTGCCGACCGCCGGCGAGCTGCTGCCCACGTACGCGCACCTCCTCAGCCCGGGCGTCGTGGACCGGATGCTGGAGGCCCGCTCGGCCGTCGATCTGCGCTACGTCGACGAGCCGCCGTACGCCACCGCCGCCCAGGGCCCGCGCGAGCCCCGCTCGCAGGTGTGGTTCCGCACGAACGGCAAGCTCGGCGGCGAGATCGACGCACCGCTCCTGCACGTCTGCCTCGCCACCTACGTCTCCGACATGACGCTGCTCGACTCGGTCCTCCTCGCCCACGGGCGCGGCGGCTGGGCGGTCGGCGACGTGGTCGGCGCCAGCCTGGACCACGCGATGTGGTTCCACCGCCCCTTTCGGGCAGACGAATGGTTGCTGTATGACCAGAGCAGCCCCTCGTCCTCCGGCGGACGGGGACTGGGACAGGCCCGTATCTACACCGCCGACGGCCGCCTCGCGGTGACCGTCATCCAAGAAGGGCTGGTCCGGGTGCCTCGGGTGTGAGGTGTCCCGCGACCGGGTCCGGCGGGGCCGCCGTGGAGACGGACGGCGGCCCCGTCCGGGCCGTACCGGTGCGGGAGGGCCGATGCCCTGGACCATGGGGCGGCGGCCCTCCCGTTCCACCGCTCCCGCGCTTCTGCTCTCTCCCTCCCCGGGCTTCCCCTACAGACCGGCCGCGTCCAGCAGATACGCGGTCATCGGGTCGTAGAAGCGCGGGTCGAGGACGTGATCGTCCAGCGGGACCGTGACGGCGAGGGTGCCCTCCGCCTCGCCCAGGAACAGCGCCGGGTCGTTGCAGTCGGCGAAGCCCACCGCGGTGACGCCGCGCTGCCCCGCGCAGCCCGCCCAGCCGTGGTCCGCCACCACCAGGTCCGGCAGCGGCCGCCCCGCCCGCTCCAGGGCGTCGAGGATCGCGGCCATCGGCGCGGGGGAGTGGGTGTGCCAGAGGGTGGCACCGCGCTCCAGCACCGCCACGTCGGCGAACTGGACGACGAAGCCCTCGTCGGCCCGCAGCCCGCCCGGGATCTCCATGACCTCGCAGCCGGCTGCCCGCATCCCGGCCGCGACGGCGCGGTGCACGTCCAGCAGCCCGCCGGGGTGCCCGGTCGCGAAGAGCACCCGGTGCCCCTCGCCGGCGGACTTCCGCAGCACGGCGGCCATCCGGTCCAGCGCGTCCACCGTCAGCGCCGGGTCGATCGTGTCCTGGCCGGCGCGGTGCTCCGGGTCGTCCACGACACCGCAGCGCTCCGCCATCACCGCCAGCACGTCCTGCTCGTCGGTCCACCGGTCGCCGAGCTCCAGCCCCAGCCAGTAATGGCGGTCGCCGTTGGCGAGCTTGCGGTAGTGGGACAGGTTGTTGTCCCGGGGCGTGGCCACATTGCCCGCGATCCGCGTACGGACGAGGTGGTCGATCAGCTCGGCGCGGCCGGGGGCGGGGCTGGGTATCGGCATACGGCCATTGTGACCCGTACGGAAACAGGCTGGACGCCGTGTCCACATAGCGCGCGGAGTCACTGCCAAACGTACATGTGCGGAATCCGTCGTTCTGCCTAGGCTCGGAGGGACCGCGCCCGCACCCGACCGCCGAGAGCAGAGGCCCCCGCATGACCCCAGCCGACCGCAGCCACCAGGACGAGGCCCGGGGCCGGGACGCCGGAGCCGGAGCCGGAGCCCGGACCGCCGGGGACGGGGCCGGGGAGCCCGCCGGGCGGCCGCGGGGCCCCGTCGACTCCTCCCGCGTCCCGCGCTACGCCGGGCCCGCCACCTTCGCGCGGCTGCCCCGGATCGACGAGGTCGGCGGCACGGCCGACGTCGCGGTCGTCGGCGTGCCCTTCGACAGCGGCGTCTCCTACCGGCCCGGCGCCCGCTTCGGCGGCAACGCCATCCGCGAGGCGTCCCGGCTGCTGCGCCCGTACAACCCGGCGCAGGACGCCTCCCCCTTCGCGCTGGCACAGGTGGCCGACGCGGGTGACATCGCCGCCAACCCGTTCAACATCAACGAGGCCGTCGAGACGGTCGAGGCCGCGGCCGACGGCATCCTCGCCACCGGCGCCCGCATGATGACCCTCGGCGGCGACCACACCATCGCCCTCCCGCTGCTGCGCGCGGTCGCCCGCCGGCACGGCCCGGTCGCCCTGCTGCACTTCGACGCCCACCTGGATACCTGGGACACCTACTTCGGCGCCGAGTACACCCACGGCACCCCGTTCCGGCGGGCCGTCGAGGAGGGCGTCCTCGACACCTCGGCCCTCTCGCACGTCGGCATCCGCGGCCCGCTGTACGGCCGCAAGGACCTGGACGACGACGAGAAGATGGGCTTCGGCATCGTCACCTCCGCCGATGTGATGCGGCGCGGTGTGGACGAGGTGGCCCAGCAGCTCCGCGAGCGCATCGGCGACCGCCCGCTCTACATCTCCATCGACATCGACGTCCTCGACCCGGCCCACGCCCCCGGCACCGGCACCCCGGAGGCCGGCGGCCTGACCTCCCGCGAACTGCTGGAGATCCTGCGCGGCCTGGCGGACTGCCGTCTGGTCTCGGCCGACCTGGTGGAGGTCGCCCCGGCCTACGACCACGCGGAGATCACCTCGGTCGCGGCCTCCCACACGGCCTACGAACTGACCACGATCATGGCCCGCCAGATCGCGGCGGCCCGCGGCTGACGCCGCCGCGGGGGCGGGACGGAACAGGGCCGCCGCCCGGGCTCCGTAACACCCGCCGGTTGGCGGTGCCACGGCCACCGGCGGTGCCGTCTCCCCCTCCTCACCGCCCGCACCGGTTGACGAGCTCGAACCACACGCTCTTGCCGGTGGGCGGCCGCCCACCGTGCCAGACGGTGCCCCAGGCGTCGGCGCACGCCTGGACGAGCAGCAGCCCGCGCCCGTGCTCTGCCGTCTCGGGCGCGGGCACGGGGACGAGCGCCGTGCCGTCCCTTTGCGCCGCCTGTGGCCAGGGCATGCCGCAGGGATCGTCGTCCCGCACGGAGACCCTCAACTGATCGGCCTGAACCGTCGCTTCGAGCGCCAGCCGGTGCACCTTCGTGTGCAGGTGGACGTTCGAGACAACCTCCGAGACGAGCAACCGCGCCAGCTCGACCAGTGGCGTGTGCCCGGTGACGAGATCGAGGCACGGGTCGAGCACAGGATGAGGCGGCGTGCCGTCCTCGAACGTGACGACCCGCCACCGTACGAGGCGATCATCCACGAGGCTGCGCTGAGGATGCGGTTCGGCGGAAGGAAGGTCGCCAGGGCTCAGTTGCGGCATGTGCTGGAAATGTCGGAGTGGCCCGCTGTCACGTTGCGCGTGCTCCCCTTCAGCAACGAGCAGTTCATTGAAGTCACCCAACCTCTGCTCTACGCGGCCGGCGTCGTACCGCAACTGGACACGGTGCAGAAGGACAGTCCTTCCGGCAGCCACCACCTTGACGCCGAAGCCGAACTCGAAAAGCATCGGGCGTTGTTGGACATCGCCGAGAGCGTGTCGCTCGATGTCGGACGGTCCCGGCAGCTCATCGCCGACGTCGCACGAGAACTGTGAGGAACGGTCCATGGAGATACCGGTGCACTGGCAGAAGTCCTCGTTCTCCGGAGCGGAGGGCCCGAACTGCCTGGAGATCGCCGGCGTCCCCGACCGCCTCCTGATGCGGGAGAGCGATGTGCCCGGAACTGTCCTCGCGGCGAGCCGCGCGGAGTTCGCCGGGCTCGTCGCGGCCGTCAAGGCGGGCGAGTTCGACCCGCTGAACGTACCTGGCAAGCGATGAGCTGACGCCTTGCCCGGGGACCCGGACGGCTGGGCCCGGTCTCTGGGCGCCCGGGCCGGGGCGCTGTGATTGGCGGCTTTCGGCCTGACCGTACGGGTCCGGTGGGGGAAGAATGGCAGGCCCATGCCAAAGGAGCCCCCGTGAGTCCCCTGCGTTCCGAGAGACCTTTCCGAACCATCGTCCGGGCCGTCGCCGCACTGGCACTGCTCATCGGCTGGTCCGCAGCCACCGGATCGGCGGCGGCCCAGGCCGGGGAGCGAGCGGGGCGGCAGGCGGCCGTCGCGGTGCGCGGGGGAGACACCCTCTACGGCACCGGCG
Organism: Streptomyces sp. F63; assembly: GCF_018070345.1. GTDB lineage: Bacteria > Actinomycetota > Actinomycetes > Streptomycetales > Streptomycetaceae > Streptomyces. The sequence continues at coordinate 294,141 of NZ_JAGPXX010000002.1, read as the reverse complement.
CCACCCGCTGCACCGTGGGCTTCAACGCCCGCTCCGGCTCCACGTCGTACGCCCTTGTCTCCGGGCGGTGCGCCCAGGGCGTGCAGACCTGGTACGCCGACTCCGCCCTGACCGTCCGGGTCGGCGTCACCGCGGGAGTGAGTTTCCCGGGCAACGACTACGCGAGCATTCGGTACACCAACACGGATGTCGCCTACCCGGGCGAGATCTCGCTGGGCGGCGGTGCCGGCACCCACGACATCACCAGGGCGGCGAATCCCGTCGTCGGGCAGACGATCTGCCACGTCGGGCGGACCACCGGACACCGGTGCGGGGCCGTCCAGGCCGTGAACGTCACCGTCAACTACGGCGGGGGAACCGTATACGGGCTGTTCCGGTCGAACATCTGCTCCGAGCCCAGGGACGCCGGAGGCCCGGCCTTCTCGGGCGGCACGGCTGTCGGCATCATCGTCGGCGGCAGCGGGAACTGCAGTTCGGGAGGGGTCACCTATTACCAGCCGGTGGCCGAAGGGCTGTCGGCGTACGGTCTGAGCGTGTACTGAGGCGGCCGAACCGGCCGGGCTCGCGAAGGAGTGCGCCGAGGGAGGCAGAGGCGATGGCCCCGTTCGCCGGCGGCGCACCCGGCGCCCCGGGGGCTGCCCCATGACCGGTACGGGAATCAGCGGCGGCGGTCCGGCGCCCGTGGAGGTGCCGGAGGCGCTGGCCGCCGCGTACGTCCGGTACGAGGGCGAGGCCGGGCGGGCGTGGACCGCCGCGCCGCCCGGTATGCGGCGGCTGGGTGACGTAGCCGCCGGGATGCTCCGCCGGCTGCCCGCTGCCGGGGGCGCACAGACCGGCCCGGCCGAGCGGCGGCTGCTCGCCGCCTGTGGCGGCGCCGTACGGGAGCTGGCCGGTGAGTCCGGTGACCGGCTGCTGTACTGGGACCTGCACTACGAGAACGTCCTCGCCCCCCTCCCCGGCTCCGGCCGCGAACCCCGGCCGGCCATCGACCCCAAACCCCTCGCGGGCGACCCCGGTTTCGACCTGCTGCCCGCTCTGCGCACCCGCTGGGACGGTGTCACGGCCACCGGCGACATTCCGCGGGCGGTCCGCCGCCGCTTCGACCTGCTGACGGACATCCTCGGCCTGGACCGCGCCCGTGCCCGGGGGTGGACGCTGGGGCGGGTCCTCCAGACCTGCCTGAGACCTGCCTGTGGGAGACGGAGAGCGGAGAGACGGAGAGCGGGGAGACGGCCCTCGATCCGGTGCACAGGGTGATCGCGGAGGCGCTGTCCCCGATCGGGTGAGAAGAGGTGGACCCTTTTCCCTGTGTGCTCGAAGGACCCCGCTATGAGCGAAGACGATCTGGATGCGCGCATGGCGTGACACCAATTGATGGATTGAGAGCGAATCCGATCAAGACGTCTTTTCGGGAAATCCCCGACTCCGAAACGGCCTCTTGGCGTAGGCTGCGAATGCACTCGTGGATGCAGGGGGCATTCGCGAACAGGTGTCCGGGTAGCGTGTCCGGGGGGAAATATGACGCCACAGCAGGTTATTGATCGTCTCAAGGGGATCAAGGACTGGCGGCTCACCGCAGAAGAATGGATCGACGTCGGCGAGGTGCTTGACCGTCTCGAAGCCGTGCTTGCCGAACGGAAGGACGCTGAGGTCACCTCTGTCCTCGCCCGGCTGGAGCCCTTGGAGCGGGCAGGGGCGGTCCGCCGGGCACAGGCCCGCTTGGGTGCGGAACGCACGCCGATTCCGCCGCAGCAGCAGGAGCAGCGCAACCACCTGATCGAGCGGCTGACCGTGGACCTGGGCAGTCCGCCGGATCGATCCCGGAACGCCCGTGGGGATGGCCGTGGGGATCGAGGGGCGGCCGAATGACAGGCCGTAGCGGAGCCGCCGGCGTGCGGCGCGGGTATGCAGGAACACAGCTCGGGGAAGTCTCCGTACCGTCTTGGCCGCTCCTTCCGCATCCTGGGAAGTGGGCGGCGCGGTATGGCTAGGATCACCAAGCCGGCTCTGCTCGTCATGGCGTTCACGCCGGCCGACCCGGAAGCCGCCGGCCATTCACAGGAGCATCTCGAATCCCTGTGGCGGGCATGTCGTTCGCTGGGCATGACCGAGTCGATTGCGGGAATCTCCGTTCCCGCGGATCACATCGATTTCGACTCGGCTCGCTCGACCACCTCGGAATTCACACTGCTGGCAGCCGCGGAGCGGGCGGCAGCCGACTCCCTCTATTCCGCCTTCGCCTTCGCCGACCACGACGTCGTCGGAGTCGTCGCCCTGCTCGCACCCAACGACACGACGACGGATCTCAGCCAGTGGGGCCACCTCGACGCCGAGTGGAGTGCGGCGGTGGCGGCTGCGGGCCGGCCGCCACCGTCCCGGGGGATGCTCGGCGAATTCCGTGTTTTCGAGGCGCTCTACGACCGTGGGCTCGGATTCGGGGACCGCGCGATGTGCGATCTCGTACGCCGGCATGCGCCCCGGAGAGGGAGGGAATCCTGGTGGACCGGCTTCGACCGCACAGAGCATGGATTCGCCGTGTGGCGCTCCGACGACACCGGGCCGGGAGCCGTCAGCGACCTCTACATCCTCGCACCGGCCCGCCGGGAGACCGACCTCGACGAGTGGGCCTGGGCTGTGGCGGGCCGGCACGGGCTGAGGCCGCTCACACGCTATGTGATCCAGCTGTCGAAGATCCGCTACCAGCATCAGCGGTACGCGGCTTCGGGGACGTCGAACGCGCAGATCGCCGAGAGCGACGAGCGGACGACGGAACTGCTACGGGAGCTGAAGTACGCGATGAGGGGCCCTGTGCCCCTGGAACGCGTCCTGAAGGCGTCGGCTCTTGTGGACGAGGCGCAATTCGGTCCTCAGGGACTGCTGTGGACCATCACCCGGCTGCGCCAGCTGAGCCGCAGTCTCTCGATCGCCGTTGGCAACATGCGCCTGCACACCCCCCATGTACGAAGGCGCGGCAAGGGAGCCTCCTGGACCGTGACGGACCTTGCCGAGGCCGAATGGCTCATCGGACAGGTGGAGGAAGACCGGCTGCATCTGGAAGCCGTGCGCGAGCGGGCCGAGGGTGCGCGTGCGGCGGTCTCGGCGCTGGTCGAGCGGGAAAGATCCCGCCATCAGAACTGGCTGACGCTCATTCAGACCTCCGTCCTGGGGTCCGTCCTCACTGCGCTGACGGCAGTGCAGGCGATGGGGTACGAGATACCGATACGCGGATCACTCCAGTCCCCGCTCATCGCCGCTGTGGCCGCTTTCGCTCTTGCCCTGCCCCTGGCCGTGCTGCGCCTGGCGGGCGTCTCGCCGACGACCAGGCGGTACAGGTGGCTCGACTCGGGCGCTGCGGGGCTCTTCGGCGCCGCCCTGGGGTGGCTGGCCGTCGCCGCCCTGGCGGGTGGCCGGGGAGGGGGACTGCTCGCCGCTCCGTGGACGGTCTCCGCCGCCTTGGTGTTCGGCCTGATCACGTTCCTCTGGACGTACCACGCGGCTCGGCCGGGCTGAGGGATGTCCCGGCATCCCCGGCGGGCGCGTGACGCCGGCCACGGCACCCGGCCTTCGGCCGAGGGGCTCTCACACCGCGTTGCGGGAACGTCCGCACGCCCCCAGTACGCGAAGGATCCTTCGCCGTGCGATGCACCGCGTCCGACGCCGCGCGCCGGTCCACCAGGGATGACGGGACGCCCTCCAGGCCTCCGGCCCTCTGCTTCCGTCCGCGACCCGGCGCTGCGACTGCGGTCTGGGAGTCACGAACCCGACGACATCACCGAGGAGTTCTCCGTATGCCGCAGGCCAACGGACACCACCCGCAGAACCCCGGCTCCGCGATCAGGGCCCTCGTCGAGGCACTGGACATCGAGGATCTGATCATGAGATTCGATGTCGACTTCGACGCCCCGATGCGGCAGGCGGACGCCACCGGCATGCTGCGACTGGCCCGGGCGCACACCAAGGACCCGGCGGCGGGTCCGCGGGGCATCGCCCGCCGGGTCGGCGCCCACTGGTGCGACATCGTCCAAGCCGATGTCGACTACGAATTGCTCTCCGCGCTGCAACTGATCGAGGCATCGCAGCAGGACGCGGAACGACTGATGGCATGGCACACCGGCAGTTCCCCCGACCTCGCTGACGTCTTCCCCGCCTACGCCCTCGCCCGTTGGCACGACGGAGTCGGCCGGATCCGGTACCGCCTGGGCAGCTACACCGCCTCCCGGCGTGTCTTCGGGATCGCCGTGCAGGTGGCCGAAAGGGCACGGCTGTGGTGGGCACTGCCCGACTTGCTCAGCAACTACACCCGCGCGGAGTTCGAGGAACGCAGCCAGGCCGCGCGGGAGAGAGACGGCGACACAGAGGCCGACGCGTTCGTCCCCCTGATGCGTGAGATGCACGACAGGGTCCTGGAGCAGGCGAACCACTGCGGTGTCGACACCACGGCCGTTCCCGGCAAGGCGACTCCCCTGCGGCACCGGGAGTTCCTGCGCGGCTACTCCAACGCCCTGCACAACCTCGCCACCGCACTGCGGCAGGCCGGCGACATCGAGCAGTCACTCCGTGTCACCGCGCGCTCCAAGGCCATCTCCGAGGGCCTGAACGACACGTACCGGGTTTCACAGTCGCTTCTGAACCAGGCCTTCTGCGGCGATCGTCCCGTGGAGCGCTTCGAGACTCTGCGTGACATGGGGCGCCGCGGAGGGAAATCGGTGGGACCGGTGTGGGAGCGCGGCCGGCGCATCGCCCGCCAGAACCTCGCGCGGCGCAGCGGCGGTCCCGAGGGCTTGGCCGAGCTGGGACGACTGCTGGACGAGCTGGAGGACGACGCGGCCGGTACGGGCCGCCGCGCCGGGCTCGACGTCGACTTCTACGCCTACACCGTGCGCTTCTACCGGGAGACGGCCGCCGCCCTTCCTGCGTCCGATCGTCCGGACGATGTGCTGGACCGGCGGCTGAGGATGGCCGAGTCGGTGCGGGAGGCCATCGCTCTTCCCGTGTACAAGCGGGCCTACGCCAACCACGTGCGGCCCGCGTATCTGCGGGCCATCGGCGTGCAGGTGTCCCGGGGCGGTCACCGGCAGGAGGACCTGGAGAAGATCGTGTCCCTGGTGGAGGAGTCCTCGGGCCGGGAACTCCTGGACCTCCTCGCCTCGTCCCGCCCGCCGGTTCTCGACCGCCCCGCTCATCCGCTTCCCACCCGTGGCGAAACCGAGGAGGGCTCTCGGCGGAGCCGTCTGCCGGCCATGCGGGTACAGCCCCCCGACCCGGCGATGATGAGAGAGATGAGGGAGATGCTCGTCGAGCGGGCACAGCAGTACGAGGACCACTTCCTCCACCACCCGCTGACATCGGCGACCCACGACGAGGACATCGCTCACCAGCTGGTGCAGTACACCCTCAACCACCAGGGTTCCTGCGTCGTGCGGTACTTCCGTTTCGGCACGTCGGATGCGGCCCTGGAGGGCGAGGAGACGCCTGTGCCCGACTCCCTCGGCATCATGGTCTGCCGGGACGGGGTGCTGACGCTGGTACCGGCCATTCCCTACGGGGACGTGGCCGAGCTCGCGCGTCAGGTCTTCGAGAACCTCGGTGATCCGGAGTATCCGGTGCCGAGGGAAGAGACCTGCCATCGCATGTGGGACGTTCTCGTCGGCCCGGTGTGGGAGAGCGTCAACCGGGGCGGTCCGCCGACCCATCTCACTCTGATCCCGACCGACGACATTTTCGCGATGCCCCTGCACGTCGCCACTGAGCGGGGCGACAACCGGCCGCTCGCCGCTCGGGTCCCCCTTTCGCATTCGGTGAGCGTCGCCGCCTTTGTCACCCGTGGCCGGCATCTGCTCAAGAAACAGCTCATGGAGGACGACGACGACCTCGCGGCTCTGCTGTCGACCGACGACGAGGCGACGGGCGGGGAAATCGTCGATGCCGGCTGGCGCGCCGGGCATGTCCATGTGGCCGGCGGGGTTCCGGACGCCCTCGTGGGCGGGGTCGGGAGCGCCTTCGGCGCGGACTGGGACGGACTTGAGCGACTCGTGGCGATGAGACCGGAGTTCTTCGTGTACGCCGGCCACGGTCTGTACGTCGACGAGCCCGAGGTGTCAGGCCCGCTGATCTACCTGGGAAGGACGGACATGCTGTCCCAGTTCGACCTCGCTCTGCGTGTCAGTCTGCCGAGGAACAAGCTCACCGTGCTGGGCGCCTGTCTGGCCGGACAGGGTATGCGGTCCGACGGCGGTGACGTTCTGGGGTTCATGCGCTCTCTGATCACCAGCGGTGCCGGTGCCATCGGCGTGCCGCTGTGGTCCGTGCAGGACTCGGCGATGGTGTCGACGGTCGGTGCGCTGCTGCGCGGGAGCCGGGCGGCTCTGGGGTCGTCTTCCACCGGGGTGTTCGATGTGGTCCAGGCATTGCACGATCATTACCGGGAAGGCATGGAGACGTTCACGTCGCTGGAGGCGCGAGTCGATCGTCTCCCGCTCGCCTTGTACCTGTGACCAGCGCGCGTCGGACCCCCTTCGGAGGGCCTGGCGTGGCGCGCAGAGATGGGGGACACCATGAGCGCTCACGACCGGGCCACCAGGAGGCGGGCCGCGCTCGCGGACTACGAGGCGCTGCGTGAGCGTCGCCCGGAGCTCTTCGCGAACCCGTCCGGCGCGGCCTTCAGGATTCTTCTCGACCGCGCCGAGCAGGAACGGGTGTCCGACGAGATGTCACGGGCGGCGGTCGCGGCCGGGCTGCCCCAGAGCGCCGGGGACATCGGCGTCGTCTACCGCGATGCCTACTTCTGCCTGGTACGTGACGCCGTACAGTTCGCGGACGACAGGCTGGGCACGTACATCCGCGTCGTGCCCGCGTCCGGTTCCGGAGGGGCCGCGGTGCTGCCCATGCTCGCCGACGGACGTCTTGTCCTGCTCCGCCACTTCCGCCATGCCGACCGGGGCTGGCACTGGGAGATCCCCCGTGGATTCGGTGACCCGGGGGAGGACGGGACCGGTACGGCCGCCCGGGAACTCCGGGAAGAGCTGGGGATCCCCGTCGTGGATCTCACGTACCTCGGCCCTGTTTCTCCCGACACCGGCCTGCGCGCGGGAACGGACCACGCGTACCTGGCGCGTCTCGACGCGGCGCAGTTGGCGGACGGTCCTGCACCGGGTGCCAGGGTGGAGGGGATCGACGGGTACCAGGCCCTGTCGCAGGCGGAATTCCGCTCCATGGTCGCGAACCGGCGGATCTCCGACGCGTACACCCTGTCCGCGTACGCACTGGCCATGGCCCAAGGGCTGCTGGAGGCCGACAAGGGCTGAAGTGCGGTACCGGGGCTTCGGCAGGGCCACGTGACAGCCGGTTGACGGCCAGGCGAGGCCGGACACCGACGTCTCCTGCGCACCGGCGAGGGAAGCGGCCCCCTGGGGGACCGTCAGCGAGGTGACGGTGCGCCGGTGGCAGTACCCGTCGGGCGGAGCAGGCGCAGGTGTTCGCGGTCGCCGAGGAGTTCGAGGCGGCGCCAGAGGACGCTGCCGGGGACGGCCTGGCTGCGGTGGCAGGCGACGGCCTTCAGCTGCCGGGCGCGGTCCACCGTGACGGTGAGGTCGACGGCCTCGGGCGGGTGGCCGTCGAACGCGGCGCCGTGCTCCCGGCGGAGCCGGCCGGCCACCGCCTCGGGGATCGTCCAGCCCAGGACGGGCAGGCCGAGGCCGTCGGCCGCGCGCAGGGCGGCGGCCGTGGCGGCGGCGTGGTCGGGATGGCCGGTGACGCCGGTGGGGTCGAAGACCAGGAGCCCGTCCGGGCCGGTTTCCCGGGCCACGGCCTCGACGCGGTCGGCGAGTTCTTCCGGGTCGGTGGCAGAGAGGCGGCCGTCCGGGTAGGCCAGCAGCCGCACGTCGCCGGCCCCGAGGACGGACGCTGCTCCGGCCAGTTCCTCCGCGCGCAACCGGTCCAGGTCTCCCTCGACGCCGTGCAGCGTGGACGCCTCGCCGTGGGTCAGGCAGAGGACGGAGACCGTCGCGCCGTCCGCCGCGAAGGCGTCGAGGAGGGCGCCGAGGGCGAAGGACTCGTCGTCGGGGTGGGCGACGACCGCCAGAACCGAACGCCAGCGGGGGAGGCGGTCGGTCGGGGGCCGAGGGGTGTCCGGGGCTCCGGCGCCGTCCGGGGCGTACGGACCGGTCCGGTCCTCCCGGCCGGTCCGGTCCTCCCGGCCGGTCCGGTCGTCCGGGCTGTGCGCGGGATGCGGAGCACCGTACGGGCCCTGCGGACCGCGCCGGCCGTCCGGGTCCGGCCGGGGTTCCGGGAGCACGGCGGGGACAGGGGCCGCGGGGACGGCGCGGTCACGGGGCGCGCCCTCGCGGGCGTCGTCGGCGGGCCGCGTGGTCGGGTCGGGCACGGCGTCTGCTCCTTCGGTATCCGTCCGGGCTCGCGTCCGGCCGGTGCGCCACGGCGGGCCGCCGCCGTCCGCGCCGGGTGCCGGAACCAGCGGTACCGCCCTTGTGACCAGGGGAACCGCCGTGCTCGGCTCCGCATTCCCGCCGCTCCTTCCGCAGGGTGAGCCCGGCGTCTTCCGGCTCCGCGCGGGCGTCCAGCGGAGGTGAACCCAAGTCGCCCGGTCCAGGGGCGGTGTCCGGAGGAGACCTCTGTACCGCGCCGGCCGCCGCCGGGGTCCGCGACGGCATGGGAGACGACCGCCGGGAAGTGATCCTGTGCGCGCTCGGCCGCCCGGACAGCCCCGGCCGGGTCGGCCACTGGCGTGCGGACATGAGGCGCGCCCGCCCTCGTCCCGCGGTCCCGGGCGTGCTCCGACCGGAGGACCGGGACCTGCGACCGGGCGGACTCCCGACCAAAGTGGGAACGCGCGGGCGAAACAAAAACGGCCGCCCGAGGTGTTCTCGATCGTGGTGCCGTGGGACGGCCACGGCACCGCACGAGCGGGGACGACGGAGGTCATCGGTGGGCGGCACGGCGACGGAGGCGGCTGATCGGCCCGGAGCGGGACCGGAGAAGGGGACCGGGAGCGGCGGGCGCGGGGCGGCCGGGGAGCCGGGCGGCGCCGGGGGTTCCGGAGAGCCGGGCGGCTCCGGCGAACACGGCGGCTCCGGCGGCTCCGGCGAACACGGCGGCTCGGGCGAACACGGCGGCTCCGGCGGACCCGGCGGCCAGGGCGGCCCCGGCGGCCAGGGCGGCCCCGGCGGCGGCGCCCCGTCCGGCGGGCCGGGCCGGGAGAAGGAGCAGCGGCCGCCGCAGGGCTGGGCCCGGCGGCTGACCGGCTACGCCTGGCGGTACCGGCGGAACACCCTCCTGGCCCTGGGCTCCTCGCTCGGCGGTATGGCCGTGATGGCGCTCGTCCCGCTGGTCACCAAGCTCATCATCGACGACGTGGTGGTCGAGCACAGCCGCCCGATGGCCCCCTGGGCCGGCGCCCTGGTCGGCGCGGCCCTCGCCGTCTACGCCTTCACCTACGTCCGCCGCTACTACGGCGGGCGGCTGGCCCTCGACGTCCAGCACGACCTGCGCACCGACATGTACCGCTCCCTGGTCCGGCTCGACGGGCGGCGGCAGGGCGAGCTCTCCACCGGCCAGGTGGTCGGCCGCGCCACCAGCGACCTCCAGCTCATCCAGGGCCTGCTGTTCATGCTGCCGATGACGATCGGCAACGTCCTGCTGTTCGTCATCTCGCTCGCCGTGATGCTGTGGCTGTCGCCGCTGCTCACCCTGGTCGCCCTGGCGATGGCGCCCGCGCTGTGGTTCCTGGCCGACCGCAGCCGCAAGCGGCTGTTCCCCGCCACCTGGTACGCCCAGGGGCAGGCGGCGGCCGTCGCCGGGATCGTGGACGGCGCCGTCACCGGCGTCCGCGTCGTCAAGGGGTTCGGCCAGGAGGAGCAGGAGAGCGGGAAGCTCCGCGAGGTCAGCCGCAGGCTGTTCGCCGGGCGGATGCGGACCGTCCGCCTCAACTCCCGCTACACCCCCGCCCTGCAGGCCGTGCCGTCCCTCGCCCAGGTGGCGATGCTGGCGCTCGGTGGCTGGATGGCCACCCGCGGGCAGATCACCCTGGGCACCTTCGTCGCCTTCTCCACCTACCTCGCCCAGCTCGTCGGCCCGGTCCGGATGCTGACCATGGTGCTCACCGTCGGCCAGCAGGCCCGCGCCGGCGTGGAGCGCGTCCTGGAGCTGATCGACACCGAGCCGGCCCTCGACGAGCGGCCCGGCGCCCGGGAGCTGCCCGCCGACGCGCCCGCGACCGTCGAGTTCGACCGGGTGACCTTCGGCTACGACCCCGAGCGTCCCGTCCTGAAGGACTTCTCGCTCTCCATCGCACAGGGGGAGACCGTGGCCGTCGTCGGGGCCTCCGGCAGCGGCAAGTCCACCGTCTCCCTGCTGCTGCCCCGCTTCTACGACGCGTCGGAGGGCGCCGTCCGGGTCGGCGGGCACGACGTCCGCGATCTGACGTTCGACTCGTTGCGGGCCGCCATCGGCCTCGTACCGGAGGACAGCTTCCTCTTCTCCGACACCGTCCGCGCCAACATCGCCTACGGCAACCCCACCGCCTCCGAGGAGCAGGTGCGGGCCGCCGCCCGCGCCGCCCAGGCCGAGGGCTTCATCGAGGCCCTGCCCGACGGCTACGACACCAGGGTCGGCGAGCAGGGCCTCACCCTCTCCGGCGGCCAGCGCCAGCGCATCGCCCTCGCCCGCGCCATCCTCACCGACCCCCGGCTGCTGCTCCTCGACGACGCCACCTCGGCCGTCGACGCCCGCGTGGAGCACGAGATCCACGCGGCGCTGCGCGGCGTGATGGCTGGCCGGACCACCCTGCTGATCGCCCACCGGCGCTCCACCCTGGCCCTCGCCGACCGCATCGCCGTCCTCGACCGGGGCCGGCTGTCGGACACCGGAACCCACGAGGAGCTGGAGCGGCGCTCCGCGCTCTACCGCCGTCTGCTGACCGACCCGGACGAACTCGGCGGCGTCGAACGGGACCCGGTGGCCCGGCTCGCGGACCGCGAACGGGAGGCGGAGCGCGAGCGGGCCCGGGAACGGGACGGGGACCGGCGGCCGGGACACGGCCGGCGGGACGCCGGGGAGCCGGGCGACTTCGAGGACTTCGAGGACTTCGAGGCCGAGCTCGACGCCGAGGCCGAGATGGCGGCCGAGCCCGTCAGTTCCCGCCGCCGGGTGGCCGAGCGCGTCACCCCCGAACTGTGGCGCCGCGCCGGGGAGTCGCCGGGCGCGACGGGTTCCGCCGCGGCCGCGTCCGCGTCCGCCGCCGCCCGCCCGGCCGCGGCCGGCGCGGCGGCCGGCCCCGGCATCGCCGGAGCACTGGCCGGGATGCCCGCCACCCCGGAGCTGCTGGCCAAGGTGGCCGCGCTGCCGCCCGCCACCGACGTCCCCGGCATCGACGAGGAACGGGCCCGCCGGCCCGAGCGGGACTACGGGCTGCGGCGGCTGCTGCACGGCTTCGGCCGGCCCCTGCTGCTGGCCCTGCTGCTGGTGGCCGTCGACGCGGGAGCCGGACTGCTGCTCCCCGTCCTCATCCGGCACGGCATCGACGAGGGCGTGCAGCGGCTGGCGCTCGGCGCGGTGTGGGCGGCCTCCGGCGTGGCCCTGCTGGTGGTCCTCGCCCAGTGGGCCGCGCAGATCGGCGAGACGCGGATGACGGGCCGCACCGGTGAGCGCATCCTCTACAGCCTCCGCGTGAAGATCTTCGCGCAGCTCCAGCGGCTCGGTCTGGACTACTACGAGCGCGAGCTGACCGGCCGCATCATGACCCGGATGACCACGGACGTGGACGCGCTCTCCACCTTCCTGCAGACCGGGCTCGTCACCGCGCTGGTCTCACTCCTCACCTTCTCCGGCATCCTGGTCGTCCTGGTCGTCATCGACGTCGAACTGGCGCTGGTCGTCTTCAGCACCCTGCCGGTGCTGATCGCGGGGACCGTCTTCTTCCGGCGCCAGAGCGTCAAGGCGTACGAGCTGGCGCGGGAGCGGGTCAGCGTCGTCAACGGCGACCTCCAGGAGAGCGTGGCCGGGCTCCGCATCGTCCAGGCGTTCCGCCGCGAGCGGGACGGCATCGAGCGCTTCACCCGGCGCAGCGACGGCTACCGGCAGGCGCGGGTGCGCGGGCAGTGGCTGATTTCCGTCTACTTCCCGTTCGTGCAGCTGCTCGCGTCCGTCGCGGCGGCGGCCGTGCTGATCGTGGGCGCGGGGCGGGTGAGCGAGGGGACGCTGACGGCGGGCGCGCTCGTCGCCTATCTGCTCTACATTGATCTGTTCTTCGCGCCGGTGCAGCAGCTCTCGCAGGTGTTCGACGGCTACCAGCAGGCGGCGGTGTCGCTCCGCCGCATCCAGGAGCTGCTGCGGGAGCCGACCAGCACGGCGCCGGCCGAACACCCGCGCGAGGTGCGGGAGCTGCGCGGGGAGATCGTCTTCGACGGTGTCCGGTTCCGCTACGGGGCCGCCGCGGGGGACGGTGTCCCGGAGGAGGCGCTGGCCGGGGTGGATCTGCGGATCCCGCCCGGGCAGACGGTGGCGTTCGTCGGTGAGACCGGCGCGGGCAAGTCCACGCTCGTCAAGCTCGTCGCCCGTTTCTACGATCCGACCGAGGGTGCCGTGCTGGTCGACGGCACCGATCTGCGCGCACTGGATCTGGCCGGATACCGCCACCGGCTGGGGGTCGTGCCGCAGGAGTCGTATCTCTTCCCGGGCACTGTGCGGGACGCCATCGCCTACGGGCGTCCGGACGCCACCGACGCCGAAGTGGAGGCCGCCGCACGGGCCGTCGGCGCGCACGAGATGGTCGCCTCGCTCGACGGCGGCTATCTGCACGAGGTCTCCGAGCGGGGCCGCAATCTGTCCGCCGGTCAGCGGCAGTTGATCGCACTGGCCCGCGCCGAGCTCGTCGACCCGGACGTCCTGCTGCTCGACGAGGCGACGGCCGCGCTGGACCTGGCGACGGAGGCCCTGGTCAACCAGGCCACGGACCGGCTGGCGGGCCGGCGGACGACCCTCGTGGTCGCCCATCGCCTGACCACCGCCGCCCGCGCCGACCGGGTGGTCGTCATGGACCACGGCCGGGTCGTCGAGGACGGCACCCACGCCGAACTGCTCGCCGCGGACGGGCACTACGCCCGGCTGTGGCGCACCTTCGCCGGAGAGCCGGAAACCGCGGGGGTGTGACACCCGGCGGTTCCGCTTCGATACCTAAGCGATACGCACCGTGGCGTAGACCGGGAACGTCCCGCGATGGAAACTCATAAGTCGCGCCGTGTCCGGTTTTGATCGGTGCGGCGGTTTCGCATCGTGAGCAGAAGGCGGTAGTGCAGTGCAGCGGCGTTTCCTCGGTCCGATGGCGGCGGGTCTCTCGGCCGGTCTGGTCCTGACCCTCTCGGCGTGCGGCGACAGTGCCACCGCGGAGAGCGGTGATGCCCAGCTCAAGCTGATCGTGACCGAATACGGCGACAGATCCGGCACCAGTTCCAAGAGATACTGGGACCAGCTCATCGGCGAATTCCAGTTCGAGCACCCGGAGATAGCGGTCGATGTCGACGTCTACGAACGCGGCGAGGTCGACCGCAAGGTCGCCGACCTGGTGAAGGCCGGCAAGGCGCCGGACATGGCCCAGATCGCCACCTACGCCGACTACGCGGCCGAGGGCAGGCTCTACAGCGCCGACGAGCTGCTCTCCATCCCCGCCCAGGCCGACTTCGTGCGCGCCGTCTCCGAAGCGGGCACCGCCAACCGCAAGCAGTACGGCCTGCCGTTCACCGCCAGCACCCGGGTGTTCTTCTACAACAAGAAGCTGCTGAAGCAGGCCGGCATCGACAGCCCGCCGAAGACCTGGGACGAGCTCCAGGCGGACGCCGTCGCGCTCAAGCAGTCCGGCGTCGAGACCCCGTACGGACTGCCGCTGGGCCCGGAGGAGGCGCAGGCCGAAACGCTCAACTGGATGCTCAGCGCCGGCGGCGGCTACACCGACAACACCGGCAGCTACATCTTCGACGCCCCCGAGAACGTCCGGGCCTTCGAATGGCTGCGCGACGAGATGGTCGCCAAGGAGCTCACCAACCGCTCCCCGTCCAAGACGAACCGCCAGGACGTCTACGACGCCTTCATCCGCGGCGAGATCGCCATGCTCAACGGGCACCCGACGCTGATGGAACGCGCCCAGGAGGGCGGCATCGACTTCGGCATGGCACCGCTGCCCGGTCAGCAGAAGCCGTCCACGGCCACCACCGGAGTCGCCGACTGGATGACGGCCTTCAAGCAGAACGGGCACCGCAAGGAGATCAGCGCCTTCCTCAACTTCGTCTACGAGAAGGAGAACGTCCTCAAGTTCGCCGCGCAGTACGACCTGCTGCCGGTGACCAACTCCGCCTTCGACGAGATGCGCGCCGACGAGTCGCACCGGAACGTCTGGGAGTTCCTGGACCAGTTGCGCACCGCCCAGCTGTACCCGGTCGACAAGGTGTCCTGGGCCCCCACCGTCCGCACCCTGCGCCGGGAGATCGGCACCACGGTGGAGGAGGGCGGCAACCCGGGGAGCGTGCTGCAGACGCTCCAGCGGGAGGCCGAGGCCACGGAGAACGCCAACTGACACCGGCGGCACCGGCGGCACCGGCACGGGCGGTGCCGGTGCCGCTGCCGTCCCCGTCCCGGGCCGGGGTGCCGCCGCGCGCCCCGGCCCGGTGCCCGTTCGGGCCGCACCGGCACGGCGGTCTGGCGGACGGCCGCCCTGCCCGCTAGGTTCGCAGGCTCACGCGAACTCGGGGAGGGCGGATGCGCAAGGCGTTGACGTGGCTGCCGGCGCTGGCGGTGTTCCTGGGCACCCTGGGCACCGGAACGGCGCCGGCCGCCGCGAACACGGCCACGGAGGCCGCCGGCACGGGCACGACGCGCGCCGCGGGCACCCCCGGCGGCACCGGCGGCACCGACGGCGCCCGCGGCACCGAACGCACCGAACCGGCCGACATCAAGGACCGGATCCTCGCGATCCGGGGCATGAGCCTGGTGGAGGAGAAGCCGGTCGACGGCTACCGGTTCTTCGTCCTGCGGTACACCCAGCCGGTGGACCACCGCCGCCCGTACCTCGGCACCTTCCGGCAGCGGCTCACGCTGCTGCACAAGGACACCAGCCGGCCGGTGGTCTTCCACACCTCCGGCTACCACGTCTCCCCCCGGCCGGGCCGCAGCGAGCCCACCCGCATCGTGGACGGCAACCAGGTCTCCCTGGAGTACCGCTACTTCAGCCCCTCCCGTCCCGATCCGGCCGACTGGTCCAGGCTGGACATCCGGCAGGCCGCCGACGACCAGCACCGCCTCTTCCGGGCCCTCAAGCGGATCTACCGCGCCAACTGGCTGTCCACCGGCGGCAGCAAGGGCGGCATGACCGCCACCTACTACCGCCGCTTCCACCCGGACGACATGGACGGCACCATCGCCTACGTCGCACCCAACGACGTCCGCAACCGCGAGGACTCCGCCTACGACCGCTTCTTCGAACAGGTCTCCACACCGGAGTGCCGGGCCGCGCTGAACGCCGTCCAGCGCGAGGTCCTCGTCCGCCGCGACGAGATCGTCCGGCGCTATGAGGACTGGGCCCGCGAGAACGGAGCCACCTTCACCACGGTCGGCAGCGCCGACAAGGCGTACGAGAACGTCGTCCTCGACCTGGTCTGGGCCTTCTGGCAGTACCGGACGGAGGCGGACTGCGCCGAGGTGCCCGAGCCCACGGCCTCCACCGGCACCCTCTACACCTTCGTCGACGAGGTGTCCGGCTTCTCCTTCTACACCGACCAGGTCCTCGCCGACTACGCGCCGTACTTCTACCAGGCCGGGACCGAACTGGGCTGGCCCTCCTTTCGCACCCCGCACCTGGACGGCCTGCTCCGCCACCCGGGCATCTACCAGCCGCGCAGCTACGTTCCCCGCGACATCCCGATGCGCTGGCGGGGCCGGGTGATGGACGACATCGACCGCTGGGTGCGCCACCGTGCGGAGCGGATGCTCTTCGTCTACGGCGAGAACGACCCGTGGGGCGCGGAGCGGTTCCGCCCCGGCAAGGGCGCGCGCGACGCGTACGTCTTCACCGCGCCCGGTGCCAACCACGGGGCGAACATCGCCGGACTGGCGGAGGAGGAACGGGACAAGGCCACCGCCGAAGTCCTGGAGTGGGCGGGCGTGGCGCCCGCCGCCGTCCGCCGCGACGCCTCGAAGGCCGAACCGCTGGCCGAGCGGGACGCGCGGCTCGACCGGAAACCCGTCGAAGCGCGGAACGCCCTGCGGCCGTAGGCGCGGCCCGGAACGGCCGTACGGCACCGCGGTCCACGGAGCGGCCGTACGGCACGGGTGGGCGCCGGGCTGACGGCGGCGCCCGCCCGGGGCCCGCCGGGACGGGAATCTCCCGCCCGGGGCTCAGAGACGCCGGGCGCAGCCGGTGGGCTTGTCGCCGCCCAGCCGGACGTACAGGTCCGTGGACGTGGGGCAGGCGGAGCGCTTGGCGACCGCCTTGATTACCTTGAACTCCGGTGCGGGCACGGCGGATTCGGCACAGGAGACCTCCCGGACCTCGTTCTTCCGGGTCAGCCGGACGCAGTCGCCCGCGATCGTGCGCGGGCCGCCACCGCCGCCCGGGTCGCCGGGGTGCGGCGGCTCCAGGTTGCGCATGCAGGCGTAGCCGCGCCGGGCATCGGAGCCGCCGTCGCCGGTATCGCCGACGCCGTCCGGGCGCTCGGTGATGTGCAGCAGGAAGTCCGTACGGGCCGGGCAGACCGGCCCGTCCTCGGTCCCGCCGTGGAAGCGGAGCAGCACCTTGGCCACGGCGCGCTCGCTGCCGCACGGCACCTCGTCGAAGGACTGACGGCCGCGGGTGCTGCACTCGCCCTCGGCCAGGAAGACCACGTTCAGCAGGGACGGGCTCGGGCCGGCCCCGGCCCCGTCCCCGGGGCCGGCGGTGCGGCCGCCGCCGGAGGGGTCCGGCTGCCCGCAGGCGGCGGCGAGGACGAGCGGAAGGGCGAGCAGGACACCCGCCGCGGCACGGCGCGTCCCTCGCGCCGTCCGTGCCGCCGCCGGTGTCCCGCTCTGTCGTCTCGCGCGCATGGGCTCATCATCCCCCGTCCGCCGGGTGTGGCCCGCGGGGACGGGCACACTCCCGGCGGGAGCGGGGCTTTTACGAGGTCTTGCCCGGGAATGTGCCCCGGCTGGCGCCGGGATCAGTACGACAAGCCGTGGCCGATGGGGTACAGCACCCGGTCCGGGTCGTCCGCGGCGGTGACCGGCACGGGCAGCCGCCCGGTGGGATCGACCCGGCCGGCGATCACCCGGGCGGCGGCGCGCATCTCCCCGTCCGTCCAGGAATAGCTCGCCAGGGAGGCCGCGACCCCGTCGAGCCGGGCGATGTCGTACGGGTTGCGGATGGCCAGCTGGACGACGGGCACGCCGGTCGCCACGAGTTCGGAGACCAGGGTGCGCTGCGGGGACGCGGCGGTCACGTTGTACGTGGCCACCACCACGGCGTCCCGGCCGGCCGCGGCGGCCACGGCCCGGTCGATCAGCTCGCGGGTGGGCGTGATGCCGGTGGAGAGGGCGGTGGCGGAGAAGCCCAGCCCGTCGAGGGTCCGGGCGAGGACGGCGGTGGGCGGCCCGCCGGTGCCGGAAGGGGCGGACGGGTCGGCGCCCACCACCAGCAGGTCGTTCCTCCTGCGGGGGTCGAGGGGCAGGGTGCGGCGGCCGCCGGTCCGCCGGTTGAGGAGCAGCGTGGTGGTGCGGTCGGCGATCCGCTGCGCCGCCCGCTGGTGGGGCGGGATGCCGACGGTGCGGTCGACGCCCGAGGAGGTCACGTAGGGCCGGTCGAACAGGCCGCGGCGCTGCTTGAGCTCCAGGATGCGCAGCAGCGAGGTGTCGACGCGCTCCTCGCTGATGTCGCCGCTCTCCACGGCCGCCAGCACGGCGTTGTAGGCGAGCCGGAAGTCCGGCGGGTTGAGGAGCTGGTCGGCTCCGGCCTGGAGGGCGAGCACCGGCACCCGGTCGTCGCCGTACTTCTGCCGGACGCCCGCCATGTCGAGGGCATCGGTCACCACCACCCCGTCGTAGCCGAGGCGCTCCCGCAGGATGCCGGTGAGGATCGGACGGGAGAGGGTCGCCGGGTCCTCCGCCGGGTCGAGGGCGGGGACGACCAGGTGCGCCGTCATGATCGAGTCGACGCCGGCGGCGATGGCGGCGCGGAACGGCGGCGCGTCGAGCCGCTGCCACTCCTCCTCGCTGTGGGTGATGACCGGCAGGCCGGTGTGACTGTCCGTGTGGGTGTCGCCGTGGCCCGGGAAGTGCTTGGCGGTGGCCGCGACGCAGGCGCTCTGGTAGCCCCTCACCTGGGCGGCGACCAGCCGGGCGACGGCCTCCGGATCGGCGCCGAAGGACCGTACGCCGATGACCGGGTTGGCCGGGTTGACGTTGACGTCGGCGACCGGCGCGTAGTCCTGGCGGATGCCCATGGCGGCCAGTTCCGAACCGGAGATGAACGCGGCCTTCCGGGCGTCCTCGCGCGAGCCGTCCGCGCCCAGCGCCATCGCGCCGGGCAGCAGCGTGGCGGGTGCGCCCACGCGGGCCACGAGGCCGTGTTCCTGGTCGGTGGAGATGAGCAGGGGGACCGGGGTGGGCTGGGCGAGGCCGGCGCGCTGGATGCCGTTGGAGAGGCGGGCGATCTGGTGCGGGTCGCGGACGTTGTGCGCCCAGGCGAAGTAGATGATGCCGCCGACGTGGTACTCGGAGATCAGTTCGGCCGCGGTGGAGACCCCGATCTCCTTGCGGTTGGCGGCGGCGTCGGCCGGGTCCGGGTCGGTCGCGGAGTGCCCGTGGACCCGCATGACGAACAGCTGGCCGACCTTCTCCCGCAGGCTCATCCCGGAGATGAGGCGGCGGAGTCTCGTCCGGTCGACCGGGTGGTGCCCCGGCCGGCGGGCGGCTTCGCCGGCCGGGCCGGCGGCGGAGACCTCGCCGGCGCCGGTGGCGGTGAGTGCCGCCGCCACGGCGGCGGCGGTGAGCAGGGTGCGGCGGGACGGGGAGTGGTGCACGGTGCGCTCCTTCCGTACGGAGGTGGGGTGCCGGTGCGGGAAGGCCCGTGGCCGCCGCGGTCCCCGGTGGCCGGCGGGGGCGTGCCCGGGAGAGCGGCCGGTGCGAGAGGCGGGACGGGGCCGGTGCCGGAGCGGGCGGGCAGAAGGGTGGGACGGCTGACGGTCCGGCGGACTGACGGCACGACAGGTGAAGGAAACTTCCAGCTGTCAACGGATATCCGGAAAGTTTCCGCCAGTCAATGGGCCGTGCGCCCCATGGGCCCGTACGGGTCGCGGCACGCGCGCGGCGAGGACCGCGGCGCCGGGGCGATCCTCTACGTCGCCTGGTGCGCCACCGTGTTCGGTTTCGGGGCCCGGGGCTTCCTGCTCCGCCGGTATCCCGCCTCGTCCGTCGCCCCGTTCTCCCTGCTGGTGCCGGTCTTCGGGATGTCCTCCGCGGCACTGCTGCTCGACGAGGACGTCAGCGCGCTGCGGTGGTGTGCCGCTGTGCTGCTGGTCGGCGGACTGGCCGTCACCTCGTTCGGCGGGCGCGCCGGGCCGGATCGGCGGAGTGGCGGCCGGAGCCGCGGCGGCCGGAGCGGCGGTCTCCTCAGGCGGACTGGGTCAGCAGCCCCAGCAGGTGATCGCGGGCCGGCGCCAGCAGCCCCGGCAGGTCCGGAGCCCGCGGGTACCAGCGCTTCTCGTACTCCCAGCACAGCCAGCCCTCGCCCGCGTCCGGACGGGTCTCCGCCGAGTCCTGCCGGGTGAGCAGGTCCACGCACTCGGCGAGGGGCAGCGCGCCCGCGCCGAGCGGCAGCGGGCTGGTGTCCTCGACCGACGCGATGTCCTTGACCTGGACGTAACGGAGGTGCGGGGCGAGCACGGCGTACGTCGTCTCCGGGTCCTCGCCGGCCAGCCAGGGGTGCATCACGTCCCAGACCGCGCCGACGGACGCATGCCCGACCAGGCCCAGCACACGCGCCGCGTCGGCGCCCCGGCGGTGCGAGTCGTGGGTCTCCAGGAGGAGGCTGACGCCCAGGTCGGCGGCGCGCGGGGCGGCGGCCCCGAGCCGGCGGGCGGCGGCCGCGTCGGCCTCCTCCGTCGTGGGCTGGTCCACCCCACCGGGGAACACCCGTACGTAGGGGGCACCCAGGTCGTGCGCGAGGGCGAGCAGACCGTGCAGTTCGTCGACGACCGTCTCGTCGTCACCGGGCGCCGCGACGCGGCTGTAGCCGGCGGCGCTCAGCACGCGCACCCCGGCGTCCTGGAAGCGGCGCACGACCTCCTTGCGGACGTCGGCGCCCACTCCGGGGTGCACCGGCTCGTCGGGGTGGACGCGCAGTTCCACGCCATGGAAGCCGTTGTCCGCGGCGAGCCGCGCCACCTCGGGGATCTCCATGCCGGGGACACCGAGGGTCGAGAAGGCGAGTCGCACGGGAGGGCTCCTGGGGTGTGTCGGTCGGGTGGGTCCCCGCCGGTGCCGCGTGGGGCGGTGCCGGCGGGCCGTCTGCGTCCGTACCGCCACCCTGCCGGGTTCGCACGGACACCAGCCGAGTGCCCAAAGTCGGCGCGGACATGCCGAAGGGGCCCGTACGGGACCGTCGCGGGCCCCGGCCGAGGGACCGCGCGGCGGTCGGACCGCCCGCCGGCCGGGTAGTACGGCACGGGACGGACCGGTACGGACCGGTACGGGACGCGTGCGCGGCCGGGGCGACGGCGCGCGCGGCCGGGAGGGCGGCCGGCCGCCCCGGCCGGAGGCCCGCACCTCACGGAGCCGAGGGGCGCCCGGACCCGCACCGCCCAGGGCGCCGGTCCGGCCCGGTCAGCGCGGCGGGGCGGTCGAGGCCCGGGCCATGAGCTCGGCCCGGACGGTGGCCACACCGCCGGGCGGGGCCGTCTCGCGGTCCATCGCCAGCCGCCCCGCGCGGGCCCCGGCGTCCTGGAGCGGCAGGCGTACGGTCGTCAGCGCGGGCACGGCGTCCGCGCTGAAGGGGAGGTCGTCGAAGCCGGCCACGGAGACGTCCTCGGGGATCCGCAGTCCCCGGTCGCGCAGCGCGGCGAAGGCTCCGAGGGCGATGGTGTCGTTCGCGGCCACGACGGCCGTCATATCCGGCTCCCTGCGCAGCAGTTCGAGGGTGGCGTCGTAGCCGGAGGCGCGGTCGAAGGACCCGTGCACGGTCAGCCGCTCCGATCCCTCGGTGAGTCCGGCGGCGGCGAGGGCGGCGCGGTGGCCCTCCAGCCGGTGCCGGGTGGTCGTCCGGTCCGGTGGCCCGGTCACGTAGCCGATGCGGCGGTGGCCCAGGGCGAGCAGGTGTTCGGTCAGCCGCTGGGCGCCGCCCCGGTTGTCGAAGGCCAGGGTGGTCACGGCCGGCTCTCCGTCCCCGCTGTGCGGCAGCGGCGGCCGGCCGCAGAGGACGACGCGGGTGCCCGCGGCGGTCAGCCGTCCGAGCTTGGCCGCCACGGCGGCGGTGTGGTCCGCGCCCTCGGCGGCGCCGCCGGTGACGACCACGGCGGCGGCCCGCTGGCGCTGGAGCAGCGTGAGATACGTGAGCTCCCGTTCCGGGGAGCCGCCGGTGTTGCACACGACGGCGAGCTTCCCCCCGGCCCCGGGGAGACCGGCGATCTCCGACTGCACGGCCCCGGCGATGATCCCGAAGAAGGGGTCGGCGATGTCGTTGACGAGGATGCCGACCAGGTCGGAGGTGGCCGCGGCGAGGGCGCTGGCCGGCCCGTTCACCACGTAGTCCAGCTCGTTCACCGCCCGCAGCACCCGTGCCCGGGTGGCCTCGGAGACCGGGTAGTTGCCGCTGAGCACTCTGGAGACCGTGGCCGAGGAGACCTTGGCGTGCGCCGCCACATCCGCCAGAGTCACTGCCATCTGTTCCTCCGTGTCGCCGCCGGACGGTGCGGGACCTTCCGTTCGATCCCCCCGGGCATGTTCTCACCCGCGCGTGCCGCGGAGCACCGGGCCGGTGGGCTGCCGCCCGCAGTCTTGTCCACCGCTGTGCGCTCTGCCTAGGGTCCCTTCTGCGGAAAGCGCTTTCTCAGATGCTTTCCCGAGCGTCTTTCCGTCGCTTCCGTCCGCAGCCCCGCCGGTCGCCCCGGCGTCACACCCCTCGGAGAACGATGAGCGCGCCCCTCACCGTGACGCACGTCCACGGCGAACGGATCTCCGTCGCCTGCGGTGGCGTCGAACTGATGGCCTACGTCTACCGCCCCGACCCCGAGCCGTACGAGTCGCCCAAACCGTACGTCCACCCGCTGCGCACCCTCGCCGGGCGCGCCGTCACCGGCTACCGGCCCAACGACCACCGCTGGCACAAGGGCCTCCAGATGACGGCCAGCCATCTCTCCCACCAGAACTTCTGGGGTGGCAACTCCTACCTCCGGGGCCGCGGTTACCGGCGCATCCCCGAGCGGGTCGGGTCCATGCGGCACGACGGCTTCGACCGCGTCGGGGCGGACGGCGGCCGGATGTCCTTCACCGAGCGGCTGACCTGGGTCGCGCACGGGGGAGAGGAGTGGGCGCGGGAATCGCGGACCGTCGCCGCGCACTCCGCCGACCCGGCCGCGGGCTGCTGGGCGCTCGACTGGTCGACCCGGCTCACCAATATCCGCACGGCACCCCTGGAGTTCGGTTCGCCGACCACGGCCGGCCGGGACATGGCGGGCTACACCGGTCTGCACTGGCGCGGCCCGCGGGACCTCACCGGCGGTGACGTGCTCGGCCCGGACGGTCGCGGCGGCCGAGGGGAGGCCGGGGCCGCCGCCATGATGGGCACCGCCGCGCCCTGGCTGGCCTTCACCGGCGAGCACGACGCCGTCGACGCGCACAGCACGCTGGTCTTCGCGCACGCGCCGGAGAACGACCGGGCGATCCACGCCTCGCACTGGTTCGTCCGCTCCGAGCCGGCCCCGAGCGTCGCCTTCTCCTGGGCATTCTTCGAGGAGTTCACCCTGCCGCCGGGGGAGAGCTTCGGCTACCGCTACCGGCTGCTGATCGCCGACGGGGCGTGGGGCCGGGGCCGCGTCGAGGAGCACCTGGCGGCGCTGGACTGGTGAGCGGGCGCGGGGAGGCCGCCGAAGTCCCGCTGATGGGGAACAGGTGTCCGATCGCGGTGGCCGTGCCGGTCGGCTGTCTTGTGGGAGGCCGTGCGGGCCGGTTAGCGTCAGGCGTAGTAAGCGCTTGCTGTCGCTCCCGTGCAGGATGACGCCGCACAGGGGCGGGCCGCGCGGGGCGGTGGGGCAGGGGCGGGAGAGAGGACGGTCGAGTGACACGCACGACGGTACGCATCGCCATGAACGGGGTGACCGGCCGGATGGGCTACCGGCAGCACCTGCTGCGCTCGGTGCTCGCTCTCCGCGAGCAGGGCGGCCTGGAACTGGACGACGGGACGGTCATCTGGCCGGAACCCGTGCTCGTCGGCCGCCGCGAGCACGCTCTGCGGGCCATCGCCGAGCGGCACGGCCTGGAGCACTGGACCACCGACCTCGACGGCGTCCTCGCCGACCCGGCCACCGACGTCTACTTCGACGCGCAGCTCACCTCCGCCCGCGAGGCGGCCGTACGGAAGGCGATCGCCGCCGGCAAGCACGTCTACTGCGAGAAGCCGGCCGCCGGGGACCTCGGCGGGGCCCTGGAGCTGGCACGGCTCGCGCGGGACGCCGGGGTCAAGCACGGCGTCGTCCAGGACAAGATCTTCCTCCCCGGCCTGCGCAAGCTGAAGCGGCTGGCCGACGGCGGATTCTTCGGCGAGATCCTCTCGGTCCGGGGCGAGTTCGGCTACTGGGTGTTCGAGGGCGACTGGCAGCCCGCGCAGCGCCCCTCCTGGAACTACCGCGTGCAGGACGGGGGCGGAATCGTCATGGACATGTTCCCGCACTGGGAGTACGTGCTGCACGAGCTGTTCGGGCCGGTGCGCAGTGTGCAGGCCGAGGTGGTCACGCACATCCCGCGCCGCTGGGACGAGCGCGGCAAGCCCTACGAGGCGACGGCCGACGACGCCGCCTACGGCATCTTCCGCCTGGCCGGCGGCGCCGTCGCGCAGATCAACTCCTCCTGGGCGGTGCGCGTTCACCGCGACGAACTGGTCGAGTTCCAGGTCGACGGCACGGAGGGCTCGGCCGTCGCCGGGCTGCGCGGCTGCCGCGCGCAGCACCGGTCGGCCACCCCGAAGCCCGTGTGGAACCCCGATCTGCCGGCGGCCGAGCCCTTCCGGGCGCAGTGGCAGGAGGTGCCGGACAACGAGGAGTTCGGCAACGGCTTCAGGACCCAGTGGGAGCTGTTCCTGCGCCATGTGGTGCTGGACGAGCCCTGGAGCTGGGACCTCCTCGCCGGGGCGCGCGGGGTGCAGCTCGCCGAACTCGGCCTGCGGTCGGCTGCCCAGGGCCGCCGCCTCGACGTGCCGGAGCTGACGCTGTGACCCTCCGCCTGCCCGCCGCCGGGGGCGCGCTCCGGGCGTACGAGCCGCGCCGCGAGCCCGCCCCGGCCGTGCACGCGCGGGGCGCGCGGAGCCCGCAGGGCGCCCCGCGGTCCCGTATCGTCCACGCCGCCGCGCACGTCGTCGCCGACCCCTTCGCGGACACCGCGCCGGACGGCCCGGCGGCCGTCGACTGGGAGGCCACCCTCGCCTTCCGGCGCCACCTCTGGTCGCACGGCCTCGGGGTCGCCGAGGCCATGGACACCGCACAGCGCGGCATGGGCCTGGACTGGCCGCGCGCCGCCGAGCTGATCCGCCGCTCCGCCGCCGAGGCGCGGGCCGCGGGCGGCCGGATCGTCTGCGGCGCGGGCACCGACCAGCTCACCGCGCCCGGTGCCGGCCCGGCCGCCGTGCGCGCCGCATACGAGGAACAGCTCGCGGTGGTCGAGGCATCGGGCGCGGGAGCCGTGCTGATGGCGTCCCGCGCCCTGGCCGCCGCCGCCCGCGGCCCGGAGGACTACCTGGAGCTCTACGGGCAGCTGCTGCGGCAGGCCCGGGAGCCGGTCATCCTGCACTGGCTCGGCCCCATGTTCGACCCGGCGCTGGAGGGTTACTGGGGCAGCGCGGACCTCGACACCGCGACGGACACCTTCCTCGACGTGATCGCCGCCCATCCGGACAAGGTGGACGGGGTGAAGGTGTCCCTGCTGGACGCCGGCCGCGAGACCGCCCTGCGCCGGCGGCTGCCGGACGGCGTCCGCTGCTACACCGGCGACGACTTCCACTACCCCGGACTCATCGCCGGTGACGGACACGGCTTCAGCCACGCGCTGCTGGGCGTCTTCGACCCCCTCGCCCCGCTCGCCGCCGAGGCGGTGCGCGTCCTGGACACCGGGGACACCGCCGGTTTCCGCGCTCTCCTCGACCCCACCGTCCCGCTCTCCCGCCACCTCTTCACCGCTCCGACCCGCCACTACAAGACCGGTGTGGTCCTGCTGGCCTGGCTCGCGGGCCACCAGGCGCACTTCACCATGGTCGGCGGCCTCCAGTCGGCCCGCTCGCTGCCGCACCTGGCCCGGGCCTACGAACTGGCGGACGGGCTCGGCCTGTTCCCGGACCCGGAGCTGGCGGAGCACCGGATGCGCACTCTCCTCACCCTCCACGGAGTCGCCCCGTGAACGGCCTGGACCGCTTCAGCCTCAACCAGGAGACCATCCGCCAGTGGTCGCTCCCCGAACTGGCCGCGGGGTGCGCCGAGGCGGGCGTACGGAGCGTGGGGCTGTGGCGCGCGCCGGTGCGGGCGTACGGAGTGGAGCGCGCGGCGCGGCTCATGCGCGAGGCGGGCCTGACGGTCAGCAGCCTCTGCCGGGGCGGCTTCCTCACCGCCACCGACCCGGCGGAACGGGCCGCGGCGCTCGCCGACAACCGCGCCGCCGTGGACGAGGCCGCCGCCCTGGGCACCGGCACCCTCGTCCTGGTGTGCGGCGGACTGCCGGAGGGGAACCGTGATCTGCGCGCGGCGCGGGAACGGATCGCCGACGCGCTGGCCGAACTGGTGCCCTACGCCGCCGAACGCGGGGTGCGGCCGGCCATCGAACCCCTGCACCCCATGTTCGCCTCGGACCGGTGCGTGGTCTCCACCCTGGCCCAGGCGCTCGACCTGGCCGAGCGCTTCCCCGCCGACCGGATGGGCGTCGTGGTGGACACGTACCACCTGTGGTGGGACGACACCGTGCCCGAACTGATCGACCGCGCGGGCGCGTCGGGCCGCATCGCCGCCTTTCAGCTCGCCGACTGGGTGACGCCCCTGCCCGAGGGCGCGCTGCTCGGCCGGGGCCAACTCGGCGACGGCTGTGTCGATCTCCGCGGATTTCGCGCACGGGTGGACGCGGCGGGCTACGGCGGTCCCGTGGAGGTGGAGATCTTCAACCCGGCGCTGTGGGCGCGCGACGGCGCGGAGGTGCTGGCGGAGACCGCGGAGCGCTATCGCCGGCTGGTGGGGTAGGGCCGGGCCGGCGCCCCGTGCGGGCGTGGGCCCGAGGCCGGTCCGGGTGGCCGTTTATGACGGCTCGTCAACCTCCGCCCGGGGCGACACAGCCGTCCGGAGGGATCTTCCGGGCGCTCGCTGGGTACAGCAGGTAGCGAACTGATCGCGCAGAGCGACGGTATTCGGAAAGGTGCCACCTGCATGACGGAGACAAGCGACCGGACCGGCGGCGTAGAGAACCGTTTCCCGCGCCACCCCCGCAGTGTGGGGCGGGCCCGCGCCGCCTTGCGGACCCAGTTGTCGGCCTGGGGCGTGAAAGGGGACGCGGCGGACAGCGCGGAACTGCTGATCTCCGAACTGATGACCAACGCCGTGCGGCACGCGCGCGTGCCGCACGGACGGGAGATCGAGGCGCGCTTCGAGCTGACCGGACGACTGCTGCGGCTGGAGGTCTCGGACGCGAGCGACCGGCTGCCCGTTCCCGCGCAGGCGGGGGCGGACGCGGAGGGCGGCCGGGGACTGGCCCTGGTGGCGGCGCTGTCGTACGACTGGGGCATTCGGCCCCGCGAGGGCGTCGGCAAGTGCGTCTGGGCGTTGCTCGAACTGGCGGGCGGCCCCCGGCCCGTGACCGTCCCGGCCTCCGTCCGGACCCTTTCCCGGCACCCGGCCGCACCCGGGAGACCGGGGCCGGCCGCGGACGCCGGTACCGGGAGCCGGAGTCGCTAGTGCCGTGACCGGGAAGGTTCACCGGCTCGCCGTCCCGGTCACAGCGCTAGCGCCGCCTGCCCCGCCGCCGGGCGAGTGCCGCCGCCGCTACGGGGATCCCGGTGTTGAGGGCGCGGGTGACCCGGGAGGCGGGAATGCCGGTCTTCTTGGAGACGGCCCGGGCCACGGGATCGGTGATCTTCCGGAGAAACATCATGTCCTCCACGGTACGTCCGGCCGCGACCACGGGCATACGGGCAGCTCACAGCGGGCGCGGGGACCGGCGCCGGAAGAAGGGGGGAATAGCTATGAAAAGCTGTGCAACCCTTTCCGGGCCCGGGCTGTCGTACTCGGTGTCGGGCTTCCCGGGGGGAGATCTGGGGGGATTTGCAGGGGGGACCGTCGTGGGGGGGATCCGAGGGTGCCCGGTCCGTCGACCGGGCACCCTCGATATGGTTCACCGGCCTTTCCGGCCCGGGCCGTCACCTCTCGCCCGTCACCTCTCGCCCGTCACCCCTCGTACGGCGGCGGGGCGTCCGGGGGTGCGGCACCCCGCGGCGCCTCGGGCAGTACGGCCAGATCCGCGGCCCGCGGGAAGGAACTCTGCGCCCCGGCGCGGGTGCAGGCGGCGGAGCCGACCCGGACCGCGTACCGCACGGCCGTCTCCAGCCCGTCGCCCCTACCGAGCCGCCAGGCCAGGGCCCCCGTGAACGCGTCGCCCGCCCCGGTGGTGTCCACCACCGGCACCCGCGGCGCGGGCACCGTCACCACGCCGTGCCGGTCGGCGGCCAGCGCGCCGGCCGGGCCCAGGGTGACCACCACCGAACGCGGCCCGCGGGAGAGCAGCGCGGAGGCCCAGACGGCCGGCTCGTCCGCCTCGGCGGACGGGTGGCCGGAGAGCAGGGCCAGCGCCTCGTGCTCATTGACGACGAGGGGATCGCAGGCGGCGAGGACCTGCGGCGGCATCTGCGCGGGAGGTGAGGCGTTGAGCACCAGCCGGGCGCCCGGGGCGCGCGAGCGCACCGCCTCCGCCACGGCCGCCATGGGGATCTCCAGTTGCGCCGAGACGACCCGGGCCGAGGCCAGCAGGCTGCCGGCCGCCCGGATGTCCCCCGGACCCAGACGGGCGTTGGCGCCCGGGGAGACAATGATGCTGTTGTCGCCCGCTCCGTCCACCGTGATGACCGCGACCCCCGTCGGTTCCCCGCCGACGAGGACCCCCACCGTGTCGACGCCCGCCGCCCGCTGCGCATCGAGCAGCAACCGCCCGTACGCGTCGCCGCCGACCCGGGCCAGCAGGGCGGTGCGCGCTCCGAGGCGCGCGGCGGCGACGGCCTGGTTGGCGCCCTTGCCACCGGGGTGGACGGCCAGGTCGGAGCCGAGCACCGTCTCCCCCGCCGCCGGGCGCCGGTCGACTCCGATCACGAGATCGGCGTTGGCCGAGCCCACGACCAGCAGGTCGTAGCCATGCATGCGTTGTCTCCCCCTCTGCCGGAGGCCGCCCGGGCGGGTGGGACGGCTGCGTTCTGCCGGTCCGTCGGTTCGTCGGTACGGTCAGCTTGACCGATTCCGGGGGCCGTTGGGGGCAAGTCGCCGGGAACGGGCCCGTTCCGCGCCGTCCGGACGCGTCCGGCGGAGTGGTCCCGGTTGTCCACAGGCCGTCCGCCGTGTCGGAGGTCGGCGGTACCGTCACGGCATGGCACAGCTGTCGGTGGTCGAGGGGGTCCTGGAGCGGATCACCTACGCGAACGAGGAGAACGGCTACACGGTCGCCCGGGTCGACACCGGGCGCGGCGCCGGCGATCTGCTGACGGTCGTCGGTTCGCTGCTCGGCGCGCAGCCCGGCGAGTCACTGCGCATGGAGGGCCGCTGGGGCTCCCACCCGCAGTACGGCAAGCAGTTCACCGTCGAGAACTACACCACCGTGCTCCCCGCCACCGTTCAGGGCATCCGCCGCTATCTGGGCTCCGGGCTGATCAAGGGGATCGGGCCGCGGATCGCCGAGCGGATCGTCGACCACTTCGGGATCGACACCCTCGACGTCATCGAGAAGGAGCCGGGGCGCCTGATCGAGGTGCCGGGGCTGGGCCCCAAGCGCACCAAGCTGATCGGCGCCGCCTGGGAGGAGCAGAAGGCGATCAAGGAGGTGATGGTCTTCCTCCAGGGCGTCGGGGTCTCCACCTCCATCGCCGTACGGATCTACAAGAAGTACGGCGACGCCTCGATCTCCGTGGTGCGCAACCAGCCCTACCGGCTCGCGGCCGATGTCTGGGGCATCGGCTTCCTCACCGCCGACCGCATCGCCCAGGCGGTCGGGATACCGCACGACAGCCCGGACCGCGTCAAGGCCGGGCTCCAGTACGCCCTGTCGCAGTCCTCCGACCAGGGCCACTGCTACCTCCCCGAGGAACAGCTCATCTCGGACGCGGTGAAACTGCTCCAGGTGGACACCGGGCTGGTCATCGACTGCCTGGGGGAGCTGGCGGGCGAGGCGGAGGGCGTCGTCCGGCAGACCGTGCCGGGGCCGGAGGACGGGCAGCCGGTGTCGGCGGTCTATCTGGTGCCGTTCCACCGGGCCGAGATCTCCCTGGCCGGCCAGGTGCTGCGGCTGCTGCGCACCGGGGAGGACCGGATGCCGGCCTTCCGCGGCGTCGACTGGCGGAAGGCGCTGGCCTGGCTGGGGGAGCGGACGGGGGCGGAGCTCGCCCCCGAGCAGGAGCAGGCGGTGCGGCTGGCGCTGACGGAGAAGGTCGCGGTGCTGACCGGCGGGCCCGGCTGCGGCAAGTCCTTCACCGTGCGCTCCGTGGTGGAGCTGGCCCGGGCGAAGCGGGCGAAGGTGGTGCTGGCGGCGCCGACCGGCCGGGCGGCGAAGCGGCTGTCGGAGCTGACGGGCGCCGAGGCCTCCACGGTGCACCGGCTGCTGGAACTGAAGCCGGGCGGGGACGCCGCCTACGACCGGGACCGGCCGCTGGACGCCGATCTGGTCGTCGTCGACGAGGCCTCGATGCTGGATCTGCTGTTGGCCAACAAACTGGTCAAGGCGGTCCCGCCGGGCGCCCACCTGCTGATGGTGGGCGATGTGGACCAGCTGCCCTCGGTGGGGGCGGGGGAGGTGCTGCGGGATCTGCTCGCCCCCGGCAGCCCGGTGCCCGCGGTACGGCTCACCCGGATCTTCCGCCAGGCGCAGCAGTCGGGGGTGGTGACCAACGCGCACCGCATCAACTCCGGCGTTCCGCCGGTCACGCAGGGCCTGCCCGACTTCTTCCTCTTCCCCGAGGAGGATGCGGAGGAGGCCGGCCGCCTCACCGTCGATGTGGTGGCGCGGCGCATCCCCGCGAAGTTCGGGCTGGACCCGCGCCGGGACGTCCAGGTGCTCACCCCCATGCACCGGGGCCCGGCGGGGGCGGGCACGCTCAACGGCCTGCTCCAGCAGGCCGTCACCCCGGCCCGGCCCGATCTGCCGGAGCGGCGCTTCGGCGGCCGGATCTTCCGGGTCGGCGACAAGGTCACCCAGATCCGCAACAACTACGAGAAGGGGGAGAACGGCGTCTTCAACGGCACGGTCGGCGTGGTCACCTCACTCAGCCAGGACGACCAGCGGCTCACCGTCCGCACCGACGAGGACGAGGACATCCCCTACGACTTCGACGAGCTCGACGAGCTGGCGCACGCCTACGCCGTGACGATCCACCGCTCGCAGGGCAGCGAGTACCCGGCCGTGGTGATCCCGGTGACCACCAGCGCCTGGATGATGCTCCAGCGCAATCTGCTCTATACGGCGGTCACCCGGGCCAAGAAACTGGTGGTACTGGTCGGTTCCCGGCGGGCCCTGGGCCAGGCGGTCCGCACCGTCTCGGCCGGCCGGCGCTGCACGGCTCTGGACCACCGGCTCAGTGGCGCGATCTGAATCCTGGACACCGCCTTTCGCGGTCGTGCCGGGAGGAGCAGGATGGGCCCGCACGCGGCACGCCGTGCCACCAATAGGCCTGACGGCCGACCCCGAGTGCACGGCTTCTGGCCATATGGGGGAAGGTAGAGGCAGTCAGGGCACCTCGAAGAAGAGGCACAACGTCGGTGAGGGATGACGTGAGCGACAACTCAGTAGTACTGCGGTACGGGGACGGCGAATACCGGTTCCCCATTGCCGACAGCACTGTCGGTAACAAGGGCTTCGACATCGCGAAGCTCCGCAACCAAACCGGTCTGGTGACCCTGGACAGCGGTTACGGCAACACCGCGGCGTATCAGTCGGCGATCACCTATCTCGACGGTGAGCAGGGCATCCTGCGCTACCGCGGTTACCCGATCGAGCAGCTCGCCGAGCACAGCACCTTCCTCGAGACCGCGTATCTGCTGATCAACGGTGAACTCCCGACGGCCGACCAGCTCGCCGGCTTCCAGAACGAGATCACCCAGCACACGCTGCTGCACGAGGACGTCAAACGCTTCTACGACGGCTTCCCGCGCGACGCGCACCCGATGGCGATGCTGTCCTCCGTGGTCAGCGCGCTGTCCACGTTCTACCAGGACAGCCACAACCCGTTCCATCCGGAGCAGCGCCATCTCTCGACGATCCGGCTGCTGGCCAAGCTGCCCACGATCGCCGCGTACGCGTACAAGAAGTCGATCGGCCACCCGGTCGTCTACCCGCGCAACGATCTCGGCTACGTCGAGAACTTCCTGCGGATGACCTTCTCCGTGCCGGCCGCCGAGTACGAGCTGAACCCGGTCATGGTCAGCGCGCTGGAGAAGCTGCTGATCCTGCACGCCGACCACGAGCAGAACTGCTCGACCTCGACGGTGCGCCTCGTCGGCTCCTCGCAGGCCAACATGTTCGCCTCGATCTCGGCGGGCATCTGCGCGCTGTGGGGTCCGCTGCACGGCGGGGCCAACCAGTCGGTGCTGGAGATGCTGGAGGGGATCCGGGACTCCGGCAACGATGTCGACACCTTCATCCGCAAGGTGAAGAACAAGGAAGACGGTGTGAAGCTCATGGGCTTCGGACACCGTGTCTACAAGAACTTCGACCCCCGGGCGAAGATCATCAAGGCCGCGGCCCACGATGTGCTCGCCTCCCTCGGCAAGTCCGACGAGCTGCTGGACATCGCGCTCAAGCTGGAGGAGCACGCGCTGGCCGACGACTACTTCGTCGAGCGCAAGCTCTACCCCAACGTGGACTTCTACACCGGTCTGATCTACCGGGCCATGGGCTTCCCGACCGAGATGTTCACCGTGCTCTTCGCGCTCGGCCGGCTGCCCGGCTGGATCGCCCAGTGGCACGAGATGATCAAGGAGCCGGGGTCCCGGATCGGCCGCCCGCGCCAGATCTACACGGGCGTCGTGGAACGGGACTTCGTTCCGCTGGAGAAGCGCTGACCGCGGTTACCGCTTTACCGCTTGACCGTTCGACCGGACCCGGGGCGTCCCGGGGGTTCCGGACCGGGGGCCGCCCGCAGCCGTCGCGGGGCGGCCCCCGGTCGTGCGCGCGGGGGCCGCGGGGAGGGCCCGGCGGCCGGCGGTGTGCTCCGGAGTGCTGACCGGCCCCGGAAAAGGTGGAGAGCGCCCCGCGGCCGATCCCCCCACGGGTCGGCCGGCGAAGCGCTCTCCAATCCCGGATCGGATTCCCCCCACGGGATCCGGCCGGGGGTCTGCCCGCCGCGGGATCCCGCGGCCGGAAGCTTCGGCTCGTGCTGCTCTGTTCGATGGTCTCTGGTTGTCTTCGGTTGTCCGGCCGGGGCCGGTTGGTGCCTGCCGGGACGAGCACGTACGGGAGGGCCGCTCAAAGCTCCCCGGGCACGCGCCCCGGCCACGCACGACGGGATCCGTCCCCCAAGACGGGTCCGCCAGGCGGATGCCGCACCCCGCCGGAGGTGTTGCATCGCACGGTTAGACTCACGACCCGCCTCAATGGTTACCCCCGAAGAATGTGATCTGGGTCTCATGCCATAAGGGGCCAATGAGGGCAAGGGCTCCGATAAGGAGATCCGGACGCCGGGGTGAGAGTCTCATGCAGCTTCTGGTGATGCTGTGAAGGAACGCAATCTCAGGCTGTTGGTGACGACGAAAACGGACGAGAAGGCCATCGCGGCCCCGGCGATCATCGGGCTGAGGAGTCCGGCCGCGGCGAGCGGCAGCGCCGCCACGTTGTAGCCGAAGGCCCAGAAGAGATTGCCCTTGATGGTGCGCAGGGTCCGGCGCGAGAGCCGGATCGCGTCCGCCGCCACCCGCGGATCCCCGCGGACCAGAGTCAGATCGGCGGCCTCGATGGCCGCGTCGGTGCCCGTGCCCATCGCCAGCCCCAGATCCGCGGTCGCCAGTGCCGCCGCGTCATTGACCCCGTCACCGACCATGGCGACCGTCCGGCCCTCTTCCCGGAGCCGCCGCACGACCGCCACCTTGTCCTGCGGCAGCACCCCGGCGATCACCTCGTCGATGCCGACGGCGCGGGCCACGGCCTCGGCCACCGCCGGGTGGTCGCCGGTCAGCAGGACGGGAGTGAGCCCCAGGGCGCGCAGCTCCGCGACGGCCCCGGCGCTGCTGTCCTTGACGGTGTCCGCGACCGTCAGCACCCCGGCCGGCCGGCCGTCCACGGTGACCGTGACGGCCGTGCGCCCCGCGGCCCCGGCGGCGTCCCTCGCCGCGGCGAGGGACGCCGGGAGCGCGCCGTCCCCGTCCCCGCCGCGGCCCGGCAGCGGCTCCCGGCCGACGAGCACGGCGCGGCCGCCGACCCGTCCGCGGACACCGAGGCCGGGAACGTTCTCGAAGTCCGTCACGGCGGGCAGGGTGCCGGCCCGCTCGACGGCTCCGGCGGCCACGGCCCGCGCGATCGGGTGCTCCGAGGCGTTCTCCACCGCGCCGGCCAGGCGCAGCAGTTCCTCCTCGGTCACGCCGTCGGCCGGGACGGCCTCGTGCAGCGTCATCCGCCCGGTGGTGACGGTGCCGGTCTTGTCGAGGACCACGGTGTCCACCCGCCGGGTGGACTCCAGCACCTCCGGTCCCTTGATCAGGATGCCGAGCTGGGCGCCGCGCCCCGTACCGACCAGCAGGGCCGTCGGGGTGGCCAGGCCCAGCGCGCACGGGCAGGCGATGATCAGTACGGCGACGGCGGCCGTGAAGGCGGCGGTGGCGCCGCCGCCCGCGAGGAGCCAGGCGGCCAGGGTGCCGAGCGCGATCAGGATGACGACCGGTACGAAGACGGCGGAGATCCGGTCGGCGAGCCGCTGCACCTCGGCCTTGCCGCTCTGCGCCTCCTCGACCAGTGCCGCCATCCGGGACAACTGGGTGTCGGCGCCGACCCGGGTCGCCTCCACGACCAGCCGGCCGCCCGCGTTGACCGTCGCCCCGGTCACGGTGTCGCCGGCCGTCACGTCCACCGGAACCGACTCGCCGGTGAGCATGGAGGCGTCCACGGCGGAACTGCCCTCCACCACGAGACCGTCGGTGGCGATCTTCTCGCCCGGGCGGACCACGAAGCGGGTGCCGACCGTGAGCCGGTCGGCCGCCATCAGCTCCTCCCGCCCGTCCGGGTGGAGCACGGCCACTTCCTTGGCGCCGAGCTCCAGCAGGGCCCGCAGGGCCGCACCCGCGCTGCGCTTGGAACGCGCCTCCAGATAGCGGCCGAGCAGGATGAAGGTCGTCACCCCGGCGGCCACTTCGAGATAGATGGCGGAGGAGGCGTCCGAGCGGGAGACGGCGAGGCTGAACTCGTGCCGCATCCCGTGCATCCCGGCGTCGCCCAGGAACAGCGCCCACAGCGACCAGCCGAAGGCGGCCAGGGTGCCGATGGACACCAGGGTGTCCATGGTGGCGGCGCCGTGCCGCAGGTTCGTCCAGGCGGCGCGGTGGAAGGGGAGCGCGCCCCACACGATGACGGGAGCGGCGAGGGTGAGCGACAGCCACTGCCAGTTGTCGAACTGGAGGGCGGGCACCATCGCCATCAGCACCACGGGAACCGA
This sequence comes from Streptomyces sp. F63, assembly GCF_018070345.1. GTDB lineage: Bacteria > Actinomycetota > Actinomycetes > Streptomycetales > Streptomycetaceae > Streptomyces. The sequence continues at coordinate 259,046 of NZ_JAGPXX010000002.1, read as the reverse complement.
CAGGACGAGGGAGACGAGCAGGCGCTCGTGCAGGGTTTCGAGCTCGGCGCGGTGCCGGTCCGCCGCGCCGCCGGCCGGGGCGGGCGGGCCGCCGGGGGACGCGGCGGGCCCGCTCGCGGCCGCGGGCAGCGAGGGCTCCGGCGCGGGGGGCGGCTCCGGCTTGCGCTCGGCGGTGTAGCCGGTCTTCTCGACGGTGGCGATGAGGTCGCCGACGACGATGCCGTCGGCGAACTCGATCCGCGCCTTCTCGGTGGCGTAGTTCACCGTGGCGGAGACGCCGTCCATGCGGTTGAGCTTCTTCTCGACCCGGGCCGCGCAGGAGGCGCAGGTCATACCGCCGATGGAGAGTTCGACCCGCTGCCGGGGCTCCTCGGGGGCTTCCGGCGGGGTCTGGTGAGCCGTGCTGGTCATGAAGGTCTCCGGGAGGGAGGGCCGGGCCGTGCGGGGACCGCGGTGGCGGAGGGGCACGGCCCGGCGAGGGAAGGGCGGCCGGGCCCGTCAGGCCTGGCCGGCCAGTTCGTAACCGGCCTCGTCGACGGCGGCGCGGACGGCCTCGTGGTCCAGCGGGGCCTCGGAGGTGACGGTGACCAGGCCGGTGGCGGCGACGGCCTTGACGGAGCTGACGCCGTCGAGCGCGGACAGTTCCTCGGTCACCGCTCCCTCGCAGTGACCGCAGGTCATTCCGGTCACCCGGTACGTGGCGGTGGCGCTCATGGTCTTCTCCTCGGGTAGGCGTCTGCGGGGTGGAGGCCGGCAGGGGTGATCGTTGATCGCTTTCCATGCCCGCCGGGGGCTCCACCGGCATCATACCCTATACCCCTAGGGGGTAACTGTTTCCTGTGGCCGACGGGAGGCGGAGCTCAGGGGGCGGCGGGCTCTCAGGGGGAGGTCGGCACTCAGGGGGAGGCGGGCGCCCCCGCGCCGACGACCGGGGCGAGATAGCGGTGCAGCGCGGCCTTCAGCTCGGCGAAGTAGGCCTCGCGCTCCACGCCCTCGTGGCTCATGGCCAGCTCCATCCCCGCGGTGAAGAAGGTGAAGGCCAGGGTGGCGGCGCGTTCGCACTGTCCGGCGGGCAGGCCGGGGGCGCGCAGGGCGATCAGCTCGGCGGTGCGGGCCCGGAAGGCGCCGTCGAGGGCCTCGTGCTCGTCGGCGATGTCCTGGGGCAGTCCGGGGGCGTGCATCAGTGCGAGGGAGGCGGGGTTGCGGCGGATGAAGCCGATCAGCGGGTCGATGATCCGGTCCAGGGCCTCGGGCAGCGGCAGCATGGCGTTCTCCGTGGTGAAGACCTGGCCGTGGGCCTCGCGCATCCGGTGCAGCAGGCGGCCGCCCAGCTCGACGGCGATGGCCTCCTTGTTCGGGAAGAACTGGTAGAGGGTGCCCGGGGAGACGCCCGCCTCGCGGGCGATGGCGTTGGTGCTGGCCCCGCTGTAGCCGTGGTCGCAGAAGACCCGGGCGGCCGCCTCCAGGAGCTGCTCGATGCGGCGCTCCCCGCGGGCCTGCCGGCGCCGCGGTCGCCTGGCCGCGGCCGGCGGGCGCTCCGTGCCGGGCCGCTCCGGGGGCCGGGCCCCGTCGCGCCGCTGCCCGGCGGGGGTCTCCTCGCCGGCTGCCCCCGGCGCCGTCGGCTGCTTCTCGGACACGCGCGTCTTCCCCGGACTCTCTGCCTGTCTGGCGGCGGTTGACAAATGCGAGCGCCCACTCGCATTCTAGGGAACGCGAGCGATCGCTCGTCTTTGCCAAGTCTATTGGCAATCGGGGGGAAGGGGCACCTGCTTCATGTCTGCTGACAACGGCCGTACCGGCGGCTGGACCCGGTTCGTCACGGCCAGGCCGAGGCTGTCCCTGCTGGCCGCCCTTCTCTTCACGGCCCTGGCCGTGTTCGCGGGGAGCGGTGTCGCGGACCGGATGGGCAGCGGCGGCTTCGAGGCGCCGCACGCCGAGTCCACCGCCGCCACCGAGGCGCTCGACCGGAGCTTCCCTGCCTCCGGGCCCAATCTGCTCCTGCTCGTCGACGGCGGCGGGGCCTCCGTCGACGCCCCGGCCGTCGCCGCGGAGGGCCGGAAACTCGCCGAGCGGCTGAGCGGGGAGAAGTCCGTCACCGGCGTCACCTCCTACTGGGCCACCCGCTCGCCCGGGCTGCGTGCCGAGGACGGCCGGCAGGCTCTGATCACCGCCCGGATCGAGGGCGACGAGAACGCCGTCCATCGCACCCTGGAGCGGATCGCTCCGGGACTCCGCGGGGAGCACGGCCCCGTCGAGGTGTCGATCGGCGGCCGGGCCGCCCTGCAGAACGAACTGCAGACCACCGTCCAGGAGGACCTGCTCCGGGCGGAGCTCATCGCCCTGCCCGTCACCCTGGTGCTGCTGATCATCGTCTTCGGCAGCGCTGTGGCCGCCCTGCTCCCGCTGCTCATCGGGGTCGTCGCGATCCTGGGCACCAACGCGGTGCTGCGCGGGCTCACCGAACTCACCGATGTCTCCGTCTTCGCGCAGAATCTCACCACGGCGCTGGGTCTCGGACTCGCCATCGACTACGCCCTCTTCATCGTCCGGCGGTACCGGGAGGAGCTGGCCGGCGGCGCGGGTCCCCGGCCCGCGATGGGCAGGACCCTGCGCACCGCCGGGCGCACCGTCCTCTTCTCCGCACTCACCGTCGCCGTCTCACTGGCCGCGATGCTGGTCTTCCCGCAGTACTTCCTGCGCTCCTTCGCCTACGCCGGTATCGCCGTGGTGCTGCTGGCCGCGCTGGCCGCCCTCTCCGTGCTGCCCGCCGCGCTCGTGCTGCTCGGCCACCGGGTGAACGCCCTGGACCTGCGCAGGCTGCTGCGCCGCGGCCGGCCGGCCGCACCCGAGACCGGCGAGGGCTGGGCGCGTACCGGCCGGCTGGTGATGCGCCGGGCGCCGTTCTTCGCGATCGGCACCACCGCCGTCCTGGTGCTGCTCGGTGCCCCCTTCGCCGGGGCGACGTTCGGCACGGTCGACGACCGCCAGCTGCCCGTCACCGCCGAGTCCCGCGTTGTACAGGACCAGCTGCGGAACGGCTTCCCCGGCACGCCCGGCGGGGCGGTCGAGGTGCTGGCCGAGGGCGGCCCCTCGGCCCGGGAGCTGGACGCGTACAGCGCGCGGATCTCCCGGCTTCCCGACGTGCTGCGGGTGGACGGCCCCACCGGGCAGTACGCCGGCGGGGAGAGGGTCCGCGAGCCGGGCCCGGCCGAGGCGGCGCGCACCGCCGGGAGCTCCGCCCAGATCAGCGTGCTGCCGCGCGGCGAGGCGGTGGACACCGCCAGTCAGGAGCTGGTGCGCGAGGTGCGGGCCGAGAATGGTAAGGCGCCGTTCGACGCCTCGGTCACCGGCACCGCCGCCGTCCTCGTCGACACCAAGGACGCCATAGCCGACCGGTTGCCGTGGGCCCTGGCGATCATCGTGCTCACCACGCTGCTGCTGGTCTTCCTCCTCACCGGGAGTGTGCTGATACCGATCCAGGCCGTGGTGCTCAACGCCCTCAGCCTGACGGCGATGTTCGGTGCCCTGGTATGGGTCTTCCAGGAAGGGCATCTCTCCGGGCTGCTGGACTTCACCGCGACGGGTGACATGGAGACCACACTCCCCGTGCTGATGTTCTGTGTCGCCTTCGGCCTCTCCATGGACTACGGGGTCTTCCTGCTCTCCCGGATCAAGGAGGAGTACGACCGCAGCGGCGACCACCGGAACGCGGTGGTCTTCGGCCTCAGCCGCACCGGCGGGCTCATCACCGCCGCGGCGCTGATCCTTGCCGTGGTGATGATCGCCATCGGAGCCTCCCGGGTCACCAACACCAAGATGCTCGGCTTCGGAATCGCCCTGGCCGTGCTGATGGACGCGATGGTGGTGCGCACCCTGCTGGTCCCGGCGGTCATGGGGCTCACCGGCAGGGCCACCTGGTGGGCTCCGCGCCCGCTGCGCCGACTGCACGCCCGTTTCGGCCTGAGCGAGGGGGAGAGCGCCCCTCGCCCGGAGCGGAAGGCGGCGGGGGACGCCACGGCGGGCCCCGATGCGGCGGCCGCCGGGGAGGAGAAAGGCGACCGGGCCGAGGGAGCCGCCGGGGCCGGAGGGGCGGACAGGACCGGGAGAAGCGGCGGGGATGCGGGAACCGACCGGGCCGAGGGAGCCGCCGGGGCGGAGGAGACCGGGAGGACCGGGCCCGCCCGGGAGGGCTCGGGGGCTCAGCGGTAGAGCCCAGGCCGTTCGGCGAGGGCGACGGGCTGCCGTCCTCCGCCGGACTGCGCCCGTACCCCGGCCTCGCAGACCGCTGCGACCGCGTAGCCGTCCCAGGCACTCGGGCCGGTGACCTCGCCGCGGCGGCTCGCGTCCACCCACTGCTGCACCTCGCGGTCGTAGGCGTCCTCGAAGCGCACCACGTAGTCCTGGGCGATCTCCCCGCCCCAGCGGCCGGCGGTATGGGTCACCATGGCGTGCCCGTCGCCGATCCGCGCGCTGCCTGCCTCGCACACGGCCTCGCACTGCACCTGGTAGCCGAAACCGCAGTTGACGAAGATCTCCACATCGACCACCACGCCGCCGTCCGTCTCGAACAGCACCAGGTGCGGCTCGTGCACTCCGCCCGAGCCGGGACGCAGTACGGTCACCGCGGTGATCTCCTGTCCGAGCAGCCAGCGGGTCGCGTCGATCTCGTGCGCCACCGAGTCGCTGATCATCATCTGCTCGGTGAAGCCGGGCGGGCTGGCGACATTCCGGTGCCGGCAGTGCAGCATCCGCGGCCGCCCGAGTTCGCCGGTGTCGAGCAGCGCCTTGAGCCGTACGTACTCGCTGTCGTAACGGCGCATGAAGGCCACCTGCACCCGGCGCCGGCCGAGGGCGCTCTCGGCCCGCAGGACCCGTAGCGCGGAGGAGGCGTCCGGGGTCAGCGGTTTCTCGCAGAGCACCGGCAGGCCGTGCTCCAGGGCCAGCAGCACCTGCTCCTCGTGCACCGGCCCCGGGGAGGCGATCAGCACCGCGTCGACGCCCTCGGAGACCAGCGCGGCCGCCGGATCGGTGTGGGCGGCGCAGCCGTCGATCCCGTCGGCGAGCCGCTTGGCGCGCTCGGCGTCGACATCGACGACGGCGGCGACCCGGGCGCCGCTGACGGTCCGGTCCAGCCGCCGGATGTGGTCGGCGCCCATGCGCCCCGCGCCGATGACGGCGACGCCGAGTGTTCCCTGGTCGGTCATGTGTCCTCCGCCCTCCCGGTGATGACGGCCGGGTGTTCGGGTGCTCCGGGTGCGGCAACGCCGGCTGCCGCGCCGCCGGTTGCCGAGCGGTCGGGCTGCGGGGCTGCCGTACTACCGGGCCCCGCAGCTCCGCAGGAATCTGCGGGTCCGTTCCGCGATGGGGAACGGGCGGTCCGGCTCGCAGGGGTACATGTCCTGCTCGACGATGGCGAAGAGGTCGACGCCGAGTCCCTGTGCGGCCTTCAGCACCGGTTCGAGGGCCGGTACGCCGCCGGGGGGCTCGCACATCACGCCCTGGGCCACCGCGGGCCCGAACGGCACGCCCTCCGCGACCACCCGGGCCAGGACCTCCGGGTCCACCTGCTTGAGGTGGAGGTAGCCGATCCGCTCCCCGTAGGTCTTGATGAGACGCACGCTGTCACCGCCGCAGTAGGCGTAATGGCCGGTGTCCAGGCAGAGCCGGACCAGGGCGGGATCCGTGGCGTCGAGGAAGCGGGTGACGTTCTCCTCGCCGTCGATGTGGGTGTCGGCGTGCGGGTGGACGGCGATCTCCAGGCCGTAGCGGTCGCGGACCTCGCGGCCCAGGCGTTCCATGCCGCTGGTGAGGTCCCGCCACTGATCGGGGGTCAGCTCCCGGTCCTCGGTGATCTCGGCGGTCTTGTCGTCCCGCCAGAAGGAGGGGATGACCACGAGGTGCCCGGCGCCCATCGCCCGGGTCAGTTCGGCGACCTGGGAGACATGGGCCCAGGTGGCGTCCCAGACGGCCGGACCACGGTGCAGCGCGGTGAAGACGGTGCCGGCGGAGACCCGCAGGCCGCGGCGCCGGGTCTCGTCCCGCAAGCGGACGGGATCGGTGGGGAGATAGCCGTAGGGGCCGAGTTCGATCCAGGAGTAGCCGGCGTCCGCCACTTCGTCGAGAAAGCGCCGCCACGGCACCTGGCGGTCGTCCTCGGGGAACCACACCCCCCAGGAGTCGGGGGCGGAGCCGATCCGGAGCCGGTCGAGGGGCAGGGCGGACGAGGCGGAGCGCGTGGCGGAGGCGGGGGGTCCTGCGGTCATGTGACGTGCTCTCCTCTCATCGGTCGCGGGGTGACCGGAGAAGGCGGTGTCTCCCGTGTCGGCGGCACAGGGGACGGGCAGGGATGCCCGGTAGCCTCCTGCCCGACGGGAGGCGTGTCAAGACAAGGTCCGGACATACGGACGTACGGTCAAATCCCCCAGAGGGGTGGCGACTGCATGTCAGGACAGAACATGGACACGCTGCGCGGCCGGAACCGGACACGAGGGCGCGACCGCGACGGACCCGCACCGAGCCGAGGGGATCACCATGCCGGAGCGCACCGAGCCGGAGGCCACCGGCACACCGTCCGACCCGGACGACGCCCCCTATGAGCTGATCACGATGGGCCGGACCGGGGTGGACCTCTATCCGCTGCAGACCGGGGCGGGACTGGCGGAGGTGGAGACCTTCGGGAAGTTCCTCGGCGGCTCGGCCACCAATGTCGCGGTGGCGGCCGCCCGGCTGGGCCGGCGCACCGCCGTCATCAGCCGCACCGGGTCCGACCCGTTCGGGGAGTACGTCCACCGCGCGCTGCGGGAGTTCGGGGTGGACGACCGGTGGGTGACGGCCGTGCCGCGGCTGCCGACGCCGGTGACCTTCTGCGAGATCTTTCCGCCGGACCACTTCCCGCTCTACTTCTACCGGCAGCCGAAGGCCCCGGATCTGGAGATCGTGGCCGGTGAGCTGGACCTCGACGCGATCCGGACCGCACGGGTGTTCTGGGTGACGGGCACCGGGCTGTGTGAGGAGCCGAGCCGCTCGGCGACGCTGGCGGCACTGGAGGCCCGCTCCTGCTCCGGGCTCGCCGGCTCCGGGCCCCCGGCCTCCGGGCCCTCGCCGGCCGGGGGCCCGTCCGGGACGGCCGGCGGCCCGGACCGGACCTCCGGCGGCACCGCCGGGAGAGCCACCGTCTTCGACCTCGACTGGCGCCCGGTGTTCTGGCCCCCACCCGGCGCAAGCCCCGCCGGTGCCCCCGCCGCGGACCCGGGGGGAGAGGGCCCGGCCGCACGCGCGGCCCGCGCGGCCGCCGCGCGCCCCCACTACGCGCGGGCCCTGGCGCACGCCACCGTCGCCGTCGGCAACCTCGACGAGTGCGAGATCGCCACCGGGCTGCGGGAGCCGAAGGACTGCGCCCGCGCGCTGCTCGACGCCGGCGTGGAACTCGCCGTCGTCAAGCAGGGCCCGCGCGGTGTGCTCGCGATGCACCGCGACGGCACCACGGCCGAAGTGCCCCCCGTGCCCGTGGAGGTGGTCAACGGCCTCGGCGCGGGAGACGCGTTCGGCGGCTCGCTCTGCCACGGACTGCTCGCCGGCTGGGATCTGGAGCGCACCATGCGCCACGCCAACGCGGCCGGTGCGATCGTCGCCTCCCGGCTGGCCTGCTCCGCGGCCATGCCGACGGCCGCCGAGGTCGAAGCGGCCCTCACCCCGTGACGGGCTTCGCGGGAGATCCCGCGCCCGAAGCCGTCGCGGCCGTCCCGGGCCTCCCCGGCCATCCGGAGCATCCAGGGCGTCCCGGCCGTCCGGGATACTCCCGCGCTCGTGGGGAGACTCGCACCATGACGTCCGATCACCTCAAGCATCCCGGCCACCCGGACCACCCCGGCCACCCGGACCACCCCGGCCATCCCGACCACCCCGGGCGCCGCCCCGGGCCTCCCGGCGGTCTCCATCTCCCCGCCGGGGTCACGGCCACCGGCCCGTACACGACCGTCGTCGAACCGGAGCGGGCCGGCTGGGGCTTCGCCGGCCTGCGCGTACTCGATCTGCCGCCCGGCGGCTCCCACGGGTTCGACGCGGGCGGCAGCGAGTGGATCGTCCTGCCGCTCAGCGGCGGCTGCACCGTCGAGATCCTCACCGTCACCCCGGGCGGCGAGAGTTTCGACGAGACGTTCGAACTGCACGGCCGGGACGATGTGTTCAGCGGTGTCACCGACTTCGCCTATGTGCCCCGTGAGTCCTGGGCGCGTATCACCACGCCCACCGGCGGCCGTTTCGCACTGCCCGGCGCGCGCTGCGGACGCCGGCTGCCCGCCCGCTACGGGCCCGCCTCCGGCGTCGGCGTCGAGCTGCGGGGCGGCGGCACCTGCTCGCGCCAGGTCAACAACTTCGCCGCCGCCGGGGCCTTCGAGGCCGACAAGCTGATCGCGGTGGAGGTGCTCACCCCGGGGGGCAACTGGTCCTCGTATCCACCGCACAAGCACGACGAGCATCTGCCCGGCCGGGAGTCCGAGCTGGAGGAGATCTACTACTTCGAGATCGCGGCCGCGCCCCGCGGCACCCCGGGGCTCGGCTATCAGCGGGTCAGTCCGTCCGGGCGCGGCCGGGGCAGCGACCTCCTCGCCGAGGTCCGCGGCGGCGACACCGTGCTCGTCCCGGACGGCTGGCACGGTCCGTCCATCGCGGCCCCGGGCCACGACATGTACTACCTCAACGTCATGGCGGGCCCGGCCGACGAGCGGGCCTGGCTGATCAGCGACCACCCGGACCACGCCTGGGTCCGCGCCACGTGGCCGGAACAGCCCGCGGACCCCCGGCTGCCCTTCCACCGGGCGCCCGAGGTCCCGCCCGCGGGCGCCGCGCCGAGCGCCGCCGGAGCCGCCACCGCCACCGCCACCGCCACCGCCGGCGCCGGAACGGGCGGCGCGCGACCCGGGCCCGCGGGCACCGGCCTCCCCGGCGCCGGCGCCCCTTCCCCGTCCCCGTCCCCGTCCCCGTCCCCGTCCCTCGAAGGAGACCGCCCGTGAGCACCGGCACCGCCACCGGCAGCGGCCGGACCCGCCGTCTCACCGTCGCGCAGGCCCTGGTCGCCTTCCTCGCGCGGCAGTTCACCGAACGCGACGGCGAGCGGCACCGCCTCATCCGCGCCTGCTGGGGCATCTTCGGCCACGGCAACGTCGCCGGCCTCGGCCAGGCGCTGCTGGAGACCGGCGCCGACCGTATGCCGTACTTCCAGGGCCGCAACGAGCAGGCCATGGTGCACGCCGCGGTGGCCCACGCCCGCCAGACCGCCCGGCTCTCCGCGCAGGCCGTCACCACCTCCATCGGCCCCGGCGCCACCAACCTCGTCACCGGCGCCGCCCTCGCGACCGTCAATCGGCTGCCCGTCCTGCTGCTGCCCGGTGACACCTTCGCCACCCGCCCCGCCGACCCGGTGCTCCAGCAGCTCGAAGCGGTGTCCGCGGGTGATGTGTCCGTCAACGACTGCCTGCGGCCGGTGTCCCGGTACTTCGACCGGGTGACGCGCCCCGAGGCGCTGATCCCCGCCGCGCTGCAGGCCGTGCGGGTGCTCGCCGACCCGGCGGAGACCGGTGCCGTCACCCTCGCGCTCCCGCAGGACGTGCAGGCCGAGGCGTACGACTGGCCGGAGGAGTTCTTCGCCGAGCGGGTGTGGCGGGTCCGCCGTCCTGCGCCCGACGCCGAGGCCCTGGCCGAGGCGGCCGCCGTCCTGCGCGCCGCCCGCCGCCCGCTGATCGTCGCGGGTGGCGGCGTTCACCACAGCGAGGCCGAGCAGGCGCTCGCGGCGCTCGCCGACGCCACCGGCATTCCCGTGGCCTCCACCCAGGCCGGCAAGGGCTCGCTCCGCCACGACCACCCGGCCGACGTCGGCGGCATCGGGCACACCGGCACCGCCACCGCCGACGATCTCGCCCGTACCGCGGACGCGGTCCTGGGCGTCGGCACCCGGTGGAGCGACTTCACCACGGCCTCCGGCACCCTGTTCGCCGCCCCCGGCGTCCGCTTCGTCAACCTGAACATCACCGCGTTCGACGGCCACAAGATGAGCGGTCTGCCGCTGGTCGCCGACGCCCGTGCGGGACTCGGCGCGCTGACGGACGCCCTCGCCGGCCATCGCGTGGAGCGCGCGTACGAGGACGCGTACGGGCGCGCCAGGGCCCGCTGGGAGGAGCGCGTCGACCGCGCCTTCGCGGGGAACGGCGATCCCGCCGCCCGTCCCACCCAGGCCCGGGTCCTCGGCGCCCTCGACGCGCTGGTGGGGGACGAGGACATCGTCATCAACGCGGCCGGTTCCCTCCCCGGCGATCTGCACAAGCTGTGGCGGGCCCGTTCCCCGCGCCAGTACCACGTCGAGTACGGCTACTCCTGCATGGGATACGAGATCCCGGCCGCCATCGGGGTGGCCCTGGCCGCGCCCGGCCGGCCCGTCTGGGCGCTGGTCGGCGACGGCACGTATCTGATGATGCCGACGGAGATCGTCACGGCGGTCCAGGAGGGCATCCCGGTCAAGCTCGTGCTGCTCCAGAACCACGGCTACGCCTCCATCGGCGGGCTCTCCGAGGCGACCGGCGCCGAACGCTTCGGCACCGCCTACCGCTTCCGGGCCGCCGACGGGAGCTACACCGGCGACCCGCTGCCCGTCGACCTCGCCGCCAACGCCGCCAGCCTCGGCATGGACGTGCTGCGCGCGGGGACGGCGGGGGAGCTGCGGGAGGCTCTGGCGGTGGCCCGCGCGTGCGACCGGCCGGTCTGCGTCCATGTGGAGCTCGCGGCGGAACCGGAAGCGGCGGTACCGGAGAGGGAAGCGGCTGCGGGCACGGAAACGGAGAGCGGGGTGCCGGGCGCGCAGGCCTGGTGGGACGTACCGGTGGCCGGGACCGCCACCCGCCCGGCCGCCCGCAGAGCCCGCGAGGAGTACGAGCGTCACGCGGCGGCGCGCAGGCGGTACCTGTGACGCGGGCCGCCACCAGCCGCCCGCGCCGCGGATTCGCGTCGCCGGAGGCACCGGACCTCGAACTGCCGGTCCCCGCGAACGCGTTCCTGTCGGTCGAGTTCGTCCCCCCGGGGGCGCTGCTCCGCGCCCCGTCTCCCGTGTCCGCTGTCAGACCCGTGTGCGAGCGTGTAGCGCGAGAACACACGACATGGTGGAGGGGGATCGGTGGCAGCAGAGGGCCACGGCTGGACCGGCATGGGCTGGGACTGGACGGATGCCGACGAGATTCGCCGGCGTCTCGACGAAGGCGCCGACCCGGAGAAATGGAGCGGAGGCCGGCCGCTGCACCGCGCGGCGGTGTTCGGGTCCCCGGCGGTCGTCGCGGAGTTGGCCGCCCGGGTTGCGGATGTGGACGCGCTGGAGAACGGGGCGACGGCGCTCTGGGAGGCCGTCGTGTCCAGGAAGCCGGACAACGCACGAGCCCTCGCCGCTGCCGGGGCCGACCCCTGGCGGCCGTCGATCGGCGGCTGGTCACCGGGGAGGCTGAGTCTGGCCGGACCGACGCCTGACCTGTTCCCGGTGCCGGAAGGGATACGCCTGACCGACACGGAGCGGGCGGCAGCGGAAGAGGCCGGTCGGCTCATCACGGCACTGGGCGCATTCCACCACGACGGTATGGGGCTGGCCTGCGTGGCCGGCATCGACGCGGCCGAGGCGGTGCGCCGTCTGGAGGCGGCGCCGGTGGAGGGCGACGTCATCGAAGAGCTGCTGGAGGATCCGTACGAGTACGACATGGACGAGAGCTTGCGGATCATCGGCGTGACGTCCGTGCCGGGCGGTTGCGTCGTGACACAGCCCTGGGGATACGCGCCGCAGATGCCGGGTGTGCTGACCCGGTTGTCCGCCGGCACGCTCTGCTACGGCCTGTACGCCAACCCCAAGAGCGGCAATCAGGGCAGCATCGCCCGGCATGGCGTCGTCGAGGGCTGGGACCTGCACCCGGGCGGGGGGCCGCGCGAGGACGACACCTCCGAGGAGGTGCTGGCCTCGTACCTCTACCTGTACAACGCCGTGGCTTTTTCCTGCGCCTATGCGGGACTGCGTCCGGCCGACAGCCGTGCCGTGGTGGGACCTCCGGATGTGTGGGTGGAACTGCCCCGCCGCGACTACTGGAGCCGTTGACGCAGGCGGACCGCCGTCGCCGTGCCGTCCCGCCCTCGCTCGGACGTCAATGGCACGCGCTCACAGCACGGCGGCACAGGACATCCCGCCTCCGTCCCCCGCCGTGGTGGCGGACGCGGTTCGGAGCCGCGCGTGGCACCGGAACCGCCCGGACACCGCACGGATGCCGTACCGGCGCCTGCGGATGGCGGGCCCGCGCCGGGGTGAATCCCCGGCCCCGCGCGGTGGTTCACCCACCCGTGATCTCTCCAGCTCAAAGGCGGTGTGGCCCCGCGGTGCACCAGGGCCACACCGGGCGGTCCGCGTGTCGGAACACCTCGCAGCGCCGTTCAGCCGGAGCTAAAGGTGGCATGCTGGCGGCAGAGACCTCGCCGTCCCAAGGAACATGCCGATCTGGGGGGTTGACACCATGCCATTCATGGCGCGTGGCGAGAGCGAGACCGACGCGGCCGCCGCGAAGCTGGCACGGCAGGCGGCGACCGCGCTGGCCGGCGAGCTGGCCGCCCGCGGGCTCTCCCGGTCGGACCTGGCGAGGCTCATGGGCGTCAGCCCGGGCCGGGTCAGCCAGATTCTCTCCGGGGACGCCAACCTCACCGTCCGGTCCCTGGCGGGCGCCGCCGCCGCGATGGGCGCCCGTGTGGAGATCCGGTTCACCGATACGCCGCGCCCGCAGAGCGCCAGGCGGTCGGACGAGACCGGGGGCGACGGCGCGTCAAGCCTGCGCGGTGGCGTCGTCCGGTCGCGGCTCTGACGCTCCCGGTCCCGTTTCCGCTCCCGGCGCCGTACGCCTGCCCAGGCCGTTCCGGACCCGGCCGGACCGGCCGAACCACCGCCGGTGGGGGTGCCGCTGGGTGGGCAGCGGGGCGTCCCGGCGGCGACCGGCGGGTGCCGCCCCGTCCAGCAGGTCGAGCAGCCGCCACCGGTCGGAGCGCCGGCCGAGCAGATAGGCGACCCGCAGCAGCAGCTTGCAGCTGTGCAGCGCCTCTCCCCGGGCCCGCAGGCACTCCACCCGCTCCGCCTCGCCGCAGTCATCGCGGTCGCCGCGGTCGCCGCGGTCGCCGCGGTCGCCGCGGTCGCCGTGGTCGCGGCGGTCGCGGCGGTCGCGGCGCGGCTCGGGAAGGCCGTCGCGGCCGGGTGGCCGGCAGGGTCCGCCGGTCCGGGCTTCGGTTTCGATGGCCCGCTGGAGCGCGGCTTCGGCCTCGGCGAACCGCTCTTCCGCGAGTTTGCGGCCCGCCTTGTCCGCATGGCGGGCCAGCAGGTGCAGCCGCACGGCGTGGACGAAGATCCGCATCTGGTGGGGGTCAGCGACCCCGCTCACCATGTCGTCGCACCAGTCGGCGCAGTCGGTCTCCATCCGGGCCTCCAGCAGCTCCAGGAGATGCGTGGTGCCGAGGGTGAGGAAGGTCAGGAACGGCTTGGTGGTGTCCTGCTGCACGGCCCGTCCGCGGCGCAGCACTCCGGCGCCGGTGGCCACTCCGACGGCGGCGGCCGGCACCTCGGCGAGCAGCGGGAGCAGGGCGACCGCCAGCAGGGCGATCGCGGCCATGACCCCGACCACGGCGGCCGACAGCAGAGCGGACCGCCAGGTTCCCAGCAGCCGCCCCTTGCCGTGGTACTGCCGTACCAGGCAGATCCAGGCCACCAGCGCGCTCAGCCCGGCGGGCAGGGCCCACTGCGTGAGGAACGGTGACGACAACCAGTTCATGTGCGGCCCCACGGCTCTGCGGAGGACAACGGAACCGGCACCCGGCCGGGCCGCCGGGAGAGCGTCTCGGCGCGCTGGGCTGCTGCGGGGTGCCCGGGGACGGTCTCGTCAGCCCACCGGATGGCAGTACCGTTTCGTGAAATTCATCCCATGATGCACCTTTGGTTGGTCTTTGCCGGCCCACCGCTTGCGTGGCGCGGTCGCCGAAGGGGCGGGGAAGTACCTCTTCCGCCCGAACGGACGTTCCCATTCGGGGGCTGCGTATACCGCGTCCGCTGTACACGGCGTCCAGGATGTACGCCCCTGAGAGGGGTCGCGGGTCCTACCCGGGACAGGTGTGAAGCCGGCGGTGCTGCGTAGGCTCAGGGGCATGGATTCTCGACAGCCCCGGACCCCCGGGCGGCTCAGGCTGCCCCGCGCCCTGCCCCGCGGACGGGGCCGGCTGGCCGCCGGGGCGGTGGCGGTGGCCCTCGTCGCGGGCGCGGGCACCTGGGCCGCCGTCGCGGACGAGCCGGCCGGCGTGCACCGCGAGGACCGGTATCTGACGATGCCGGCCCCCGGCGGTGACACGGACGGCGACGGCGAGGGGCCCGCGGCCCGCCGCAGCGTGCGGATCGACACCTCCTTCTACACCGCGGGCCCCGCCTCCGGACGGCGCCCGGCGGTGCTGCTGGCGCACGGCTTCGGCGGCAGCAAGAAGGATCTGCACGAGCAGGCGGAGGGCCTGGCCCGCGACGGTTACGCCGTCCTCACCTGGTCGGCGCGCGGTTTCGGGAAGTCCACCGGCCGGATCGGGCTCAACGACAGGGAGAACGAGGTCGCCGACGTGCGGCGGCTCGTGGACTGGCTGGCGAAGCGCCCCGAGGTGAAGCTCGACGCCGACGGCGACCCGCGCGTCGGCATCGCCGGAGCCTCGTACGGCGGCGCGATCTCGCTGCTGACGGCCGGCCACGACCGGCGCATCGACGCCATCGCCGCCCAGAACACCTACTGGGACCTCTCCGAGGCGCTCTTCCCGAACGGCGTCTTCAAGAAGCTCTGGTCCGGCATCTTCTTCACCACCGGCTCCACCCCCTTCCCCACCGACATGGGCCCGTCCCCCGAGGACGCGCCGGACGGCGGCGGAGCCGGCCGGGGCACGGGCGGCGCGGGTGACACGGGCGGCGCCACCGGCGGCGGAGGCGGCGGGGGCCGGGCCCCCGAGGCGCCCTTCCGGCCGGAGCCGCTCACGGGGGACCGCTCCTGCGGGCGCTTCGAGACGGCGCTGTGCGAGATGTACGAACGGGTCGCCGTCGCCGGGAAGCCGGACGCCGAGGCCGTGGAACTGCTGCGGGAGCGCAGCCCCGTCGCCGTCGGCGACCGCATCAAGGCCCCCACCCTCGTCATCGGCGGACAGGCCGACTCCCTCTTCCCGCTGAGCCACGCCGACGCCATGGCCCGCCAGATCAAGGAGAACGGCGCGCCCGTCTCCGTCGACTGGATCGCGGGCGGGCACGACGGCGGCGACCAGGAGACCGAACGCGTCCGGCAGCGCGTCGGCGCCTGGTTCGACCGGCACCTCAAGGGCGACGAGGAGACGGACACCGGGGCCGCCTTCCGCGTCAGCCGCACCGGCGGCTTCGACTCCACCAACGGCCGGGTGCAGCTGAGCGGCGCCGTCGGCGACCACTACCCCGGCCTCGACGGCGACAAGACCCGCACCGTCCGCCTCGCCGGCCGCGCGCAGACCGTGACCAGTCCGGCGGGCGGCACCCCGGCCGCCGTCTCCTCCGTCCCCGGCCTCTCCGGCGCGGCGGCCCAGCTGACGGCCTTCGGCGCCGGCGTGGCCCTGGACTTCCCCGGTCAGTCGGCGGCGTTCGACTCGGAACCGCTCGCCTCCGCCGTTCGCGTCACCGGCGCTCCGACGGCCCGGGTGCGCGTCGCCTCCGACACGGAGGACGCGGTGCTCTTCGCCAAGGTGTACGACGTCGGCCCGAGCGGCAGCCAGTTGCTGCCCTCCCAGCTCGTCGCCCCCGTACGGGTCGGGGGAGCGGGGGAGGACGGCGGCCGCACCGTGGAGCTGCGCCTCCCCGTCATCGACCACAAGTTCGAGGCCGGGCACCGGATGCGGCTCGTCCTCTCCGCCACCGACATGGGCTATGCCTCGCCCCTGGAGCCCGCCGAGTACCGCGTCTCCCTGGCGGACACCGGTCTCACCGTGCCCACCGCCCCCGGTCTGGCGAGCGAGAACAGCGGCCTGCCCGCCTGGGTCTGGGGCCTGCCGCTCGCGGGTGCCGCCCTCGGCGCCGTCCTGCTGCTCACCGGCCGCCGCCGCGTCACCACCCCCGCGCCCGACCCGGCGCTCGCCGGCGTCCCGCTGACGATCACCGGACTCGGCAAGCGCTACGCCAAATCGGCCGACCGGTACGCCGTCCAGGACCTCTCCTTCCGGGTCGAACGCGGCCAGGTGCTCGGCCTCCTCGGCCCCAACGGCGCCGGCAAGACCACCACCCTCCGGATGCTCATGGGGCTCATCACCCCCGACGCGGGCGAGATCCGCGTCTTCGGGCACGCGATCCGGCCCGGCGCGCCCGTGCTCTCCCGGGTCGGCGCGTTCGTCGAGGGTCCCGGCTTCCTGCCGCACCTCTCCGGCCGCGCCAATCTGGAGCTGTACTGGCAGGCCACCGGCCGCCCCGCCGACGAGGCGCACCTGGACGAGGCCCTGGAGATCGCCGGGCTCGGCGACGCCCTGGAGCGCGCCGTCCGCACGTACTCGCAGGGCATGCGGCAGCGGCTCGCCATCGCCCAGGCCATGCTCGGCCTGCCGGATCTGCTGATCCTCGACGAACCGACCAACGGCCTGGACCCGCCACAGATCCGGGAGATGCGGAACGTCATGGTTCGTTATGCCTCCGGCGGCCGGACCGTGATCGTCTCCAGTCACCTCCTGGCCGAGGTCGAGCAGACCTGCACCCACCTGGTCGTCATGGACCGGGGCCGGCTCGTCAGCGCCGGACCCGTCGCGGAGATCACCGGCTCGGGCGACACCCTGCTGGTGGGCGTCGCGGGCGGACCGGTGTCCGACGAGCGCGTGGACGAGGTGGCGGCCCTCACGGGCGTCGGCTCCGTGGTCCGCGCCGAGGAGGGACTGCTGGTCCGGCTCGACGGCATGACCGCATCCCAGCTCCTCCCCGAACTCGTACGCCTCGGTGTCCCCGTCGACCGGATCGGCCCGCACCGCCGCCTGGAGGACGCCTTCCTCACTCTGATCGGAGGTGCCGCGTGACCGGCCCCACGGAACGACCGTCCGGCGGGGTTCCGGACCCCACCGCAGCGAACGGCGACGGCGGCGCGAACGGCGCCGGGGCCGGGAACGCCGGCAAGCCGCCCGCCGGGGCGGCGAACGGCAGCGGAGCGCCGCACACGGGAACGGCGAACGGCGGGACGCGCGCCGGGGCGCCGGGCTCCGGCCCGGCGAAGCCCGGTACGGCGAAGCCCGGTACGGCAGGCGACGCGAAGGCGAAGGGAACCACGGCCACGGCTGCCGGGGCCACCGCCACCGCCACCGCGGAACGGCGGCCCGCCGCAACCGGGACCCCCGGGACCGGCGACACCGCCCCGGAGACGGCCCCCGGCTACCGCCCCCGCCACACCCTGCCCCTGCGGGTGGAGGCCGTACGGCAACTGCGCCGCCGCCGGACGCTCGTCGTCTACGGCATCCTGGCCGCCCTGCCGTTCATCCTCATCGCCGCCTTCGCCATCGGCGGCGACCCGGACGAGCGCGGCGGCAACGGCCGCATCTCCCTGATCGACACGGCCACCGCCTCCGGCCTCAACTTCGCCATGGCGTGCGTCTTCGTCTCGGCGGGCTTTCTGCTGGTGGTGCCGGTGGCGCTGTTCTGCGGGGACACGGTGGCGTCCGAGGCGAGCTGGTCGTCGCTGCGCTATCTGCTGGCGTCACCGGTGCCGCGCTCGCGTCTGCTGCTGAGCAAGCTCACCGTGGCCCTCGCCTTCAGCGCGGCGGCGATGGTCCTGCTGCCGCTGGTCGGCCTGGTGGCGGGCACGGCGGTGTACGGCTGGGGCGGCCTGGAGCTGCCGACCGGGGGCTCGCTCGATCCGGGAACGGCGCTGGTCCGCCTGGGGATCGTCGTCGCGTTCGTCTTCGTCGGCCAACTGGTCACCGCCGGCCTGGCGTTCTGGCTCTCCACGGTCACCGACGCCCCACTGGGCGCGGTGGGCGGCGCGGTCGGCCTGACCATCGTGGGCAACGTCCTCGACGCGGTGACGGCCCTCGGCGACTGGCGCCAGTTCCTGCCCGCGCACTGGCAGTTCGCCTGGGCCGACGCCCTCCAGCCGCAACTGGAGTGGGGCGGCATGGCCCGCGGCGCCGCCGTCTCCACGGCCTACGCCCTGGTTCTGTTCGCCCTGGCCTTCCGCCACTTCCGCGCGAAGGACGTGGTGTCCTGACGGGGCCGCGGGGCGGGGCCGCGCGGGTCACCGAGCCCGGCCGGTACCCGTTGGGAGAGCCGGTACGGAACCGCCCGGTGGCCGGCGGCCGGGCACCCCGCTGATCGTGGACGGCAGCCGCCGGAACGGATCCCGGCGGCCCGGGCAGGCCCAGGTGTGCCGGCTCTGCGCCGGGCGGACGTCCGCAACCGCTCCGGATGCCCCCGATATTGTCGTACCGGCCGGTCCGCCGGGCCGCCGGGGACGGATACGCTGCGCGCGCAGGCCGTCGAGTGAGGGGAATGCAGCAGCTCATGGGGTACCAGTGGTGGGGGCGGAGCCTGGCGGCGGTGACCATATTCGCGTTGACGGGCTGCTCGGGCACCCTCGACGGCGAAGCGTCCGGCGGTGTACCGGGCGGGACGCCCTCCGCGCCGAGCGGTGCCTCCTCGGCACCTCCGCGCGCGGGGGAGGACGGGGCCGCCGGTGAGGGCACGCTGCCGGGCGTGCCGTCCGCCGCGGAGGCGCGGACGCAACTCGCCGGCCTGGAGGTGGCCCCGCACCGCTCGATGTCCGGCTACTCCCGCTCGAAGTTCCCGCACTGGTCCGCGCAGGGGGAGCGCTGCAACACCCGGGAGGCCGTGCTGGAGCGCGACGGCACCGAGGTGAAGCGGGACGACGAGTGCCGTGCGGTGTCCGGCCGGTGGGTCAGCGCGTACGACGAGGAGACGTTCACGGACGCCTCGGATCTCGACATCGACCACATGGTGCCGCTGGCCAACGCCTGGCGCTCCGGCGCCGGCTCATGGACGCAGGACAAGCGCGAAGAGTTCGCGAACGACCTGAGCGGCCCGCAGCTGATCGCCGTGTCCGCGGCGTCCAACCGGTCCAAGGGCGACCAGGGCCCCGACGAGTGGCAGCCGCCGGCCAAGACCTACTGGTGCACCTACTCCCGGGCCTGGACCGCGGTCAAGACGGAGTACGGCCTGTCGGTCACCGCGGAGGAGAAGGACATGCTGACCGACATGCTGGATACCTGTACCCCATGACCCCTTCCGACAGCGGGCCGGCGCCCGAGCGGCTCCGGAGCGACGTGACCGCCGGGCGCGGCGGCGCCATGACCGACGAGGTCGGTGTCATCACGGGTGATCTGACCGTGGTCACCGGCCTGCGGCCGGACGGTCTCGCCGACGTCCGGATCCAGTACACCGGCGCGGAGGAGTGGTACTCCCTCACCGGCAGCCCCGCCCCGCTGCCGCCCGGCGGTCTGGACGCGCTCCACGCCGACGTCCTGCGGCGGATCCGCCACGGACGGGGAGCCGAGGCCCCGCGCCGACCGGCCCGGTCGCCGGCTCCTCGGGGCCGCTCGGTGGCCCCGGGCGAGCCCGGGTGAGTGCAGCGGGCCGGCTGACCGCCGTGCCGGACGACCGCGGCACCGGGCCGGACGGACAGGCCGGCGTCGGTCAGTAGTAGCCCTTACCGCCGTCCAGCAGCTCGCGGATGATGTCCATGTGGCCGGCGTGGCGGGCGGTTTCCTCGGTCATGTGGAGGAGCATCCAGCGCAGGCTGGCCCGGGCCGAGGCGAAGTCGGGGTGGCGGCCGGTCTCGTCGAGGGAGTGGGCGGCGATGATCTCGTCGGAGATCCGGCACTGCCGCTCGTAGTCGGCGAGGAGCCGTGCCAGGGGAATGCCCTCGGCCATCATGTCGGCGTCCTCCGGGTCCTCGGAGAACTGCGGCCCGTCGGCGGGGCGGCCGAGGAACAGCACCTCGAACCAGGTCTGCTCGGCCCAGCGCAGATGGGAGACGATCCCGGCCATCGTCATCAGCGGTGAGGACGGCAGCAGCGAGCGATGGGCGTCGTCGTCCGACAGCCCTTCGCACTTCAGGTGGACGATCGCGCGCTGCATGTCGAACCAGCCGAGAAGCTGGGTCCGTTCATCCGCCGCGAAGGGAGGGCGCTGACGAGGAGGAGTCATGCAAGCTGACGGTAGCGATCCAAGAGCTGCGGCGCACTGGTGTTCCGGTGACGCCGACCGGGGAACCTGGCCGGGGCCGCGGCACGGGCGGCGCTGCGGGCCGGGGCCCCGGTCCACCTCGGTGAACGGGCACGGGTACGTCAGTCCAGCGTCTGTGTCAGCTCGCTCCGGCTCGATGAGTGAACGACGCGGCCGCGGGCTCCGTTGACGATCGGCATGTAGGGCGGGACGTGGCCACACTCGAGGTCGGCGATGATCGGCACGCCCAGGGAGCCGAGGGCGTCGAGGACGGCTTCGTGCTGGCTGAGGGAGCTGCTGTCGGGCGCGCCGGTCCGGCCGACGAGAACCGCGTTCGCGCGGTCGAAGAAGCCGGCGAGTCTCATGCCGTGCAGGTTCCGGCAGATGGTGAAGGCGTCATGCTCGGCTGCCTCTACGTACACGAGGAGCCCTTCCGGGGACGTGTCCCGGGCGAAAGCCGTGACATCGAGCCAGGGCGACCCCGCGAGATTGCACAGCGTCTCGATGCAGCCCCCGATCAGCCTCCCCTCGGCCTCCACGGCGCCACCGCCGTCGAGCCGGACCCACGTGCCCCGCGCGTCGAGCTTGTACTCGCGGGCGTCCGGGAAGACGGCGAAGTCGTCGAAGCCCGCGGCCCGGTGACGGCCGGGCGGGGTCTGGGTGAACCGGTGGCCCGGGGGTGCGGCGACGATGTCCAGCCACGACAGCAGCCCTTCGGGTACGCGATAGGGCGTCTCCAGGAGGTTGTTGCCGTGGAGGGTCGCCGTGCCGGTGAGCAGCGTCAGCGGTGTCATGAGGGTCGAGATGTCGGAGAAGCCGACGAGCCAGGTCGGCTCCGCCTCGCGCAGCCTGTTCCAGTCGAGCAACGGGATCAGGTCGATCGCGGTCTCTCCGCCCCACGGCGGCACGACGGCCCTGATCGCGGGATCGGTCAGCATCGACATCAGTTCGCCCGCGCGGTCGGCGGCCGAGGCGCTGACGTGGCCGGAGCCGTCCAAGCACCGGCCGAGGACGACCTCGTACCCGTGCGCCTCCACATGACGCACGGCGACGTTCAGCCGCTCACGCAGTTCCGTCGCGACTCCGCTGGACGGAGCGGAAACACCGACACGGTCACCGGGACGCAGGGGGCGCGGGTATCGAACGGGCATGCGCCGGATCCTGGCACAGTCCGGTGCCCGGACGACAGCGAGTTCCCGGTGTTCGTCGCCGGGCGCCCGACTCAGAGTTTCTGCGCCGGCCAGTCCAGGAGGCGGGCGCCGATCACCGCCGTCTGGAGGGTGTAGCGGTGCATCGGGTCGGAGGGGTCCGAGCCGGTGAGTTCGTGGATGCGGGCCAGGCGGTAGGTGAGGGCGCGGACGCTGAGGGAGAGGCGGCGGGCCGTCTCGGCCGCCACGCAGCCCGCGTCGAAGTAGGCGGAGAGCGTGCGCAGCATGGGCCCGGCGCCGCCGCGGGCCTTCTCCAGCGGGCCGAGGGTGGTGCGGACCAGGTCGGCCATCGCCTGCCGGTCGCGGCTCAGCACCGGGTACACCAGCAGGTCGGCGGCGCGCAGCAGGGGGCCCGGGAGGTCCATGCGGTCGGCCAGTTCGAGGGCGGTGAGCGCCTCCTCGTGGTTGCCGGGTGCCACCAGGACGATCCGGCCGTCCTTCGTCGTCAGCAGGATGCGCCGGTCCCCGAAGCGGGCGAGCAGCGCCGCCTCCACCCGGCGCGTCACCGGGTGGGTCTCGTCGTAGAGGTATTCGGTGGTCTTGCCGTTCTCGGTGAGGGTGGCGAGCCTGCCCTCCGGGCTCCAGGTGAGCTGCTGGTTCCGGGGGCCGTCGGTGCGGCTTTCGGTGTTGCCGGCCTCGTCGTAGGTGAAGGTTTCCGTGGTCCCGTCCTCGGGGCCGTCGGCGGTGGTCACCGAGCGCAGGACGTGCGGGTTGTCCGGGGACGACGCGTAGTGGAACGCTGAACCGCACCGGAGCATGCCGACGCCGTGGGCTCCCGCCCGATGCGGACAGGAACCCACGGCGCGCTGTGCGAGGGCCGTCAGCTGATGGCCTGGTAGCCCGTCCAGTCCCCCGCCAGCTCAACCTTTCGCTTGTGGTCAGTGCCGGGATCCAGATAGGCGACGAGGATGTTGGTGCTGCTGCGCGTGTACCAGAGGTCGAACTCCCCGCTGTGATCGGCATCGCCGGGCGATGTGATCAGCGGGTTGGCCGCCACAGTGAAGCTGGTGCCCGCCTGCACCTTGTGCGACTCGTCGGTGAGCCAGTCTCCGTACTCGTCGACACCGCGATGAACGAAGAGATCGCCAGTGGCGCGGTCACGTGTGGCGAGATCCACCCGGCCGTCTCCATCGGTGTCACCAGGAGCGATGAGGTCCTGTTCCGCCCAGGCTTCGGAGGCGAGCAGCACGGGCTCGCGATCGGAGTCCAGGCGGGTGTCGGGAGCGCCGAAGTACAGCCAGACCCGGTCGCCTTCCTTCACGAGCAGGTCGGGGTAGCCGGGTTGATCGGCTGTGCCGTCACCGTCGATGTCGAGCGGTCCGTCGACGTCCCCGATGGCCAGGATCTGGTCGGCGTTCTGCCAGTGGTCGTTCTCGTCCTCGTAGACGGTGAGTTCCCTGCGGTCGCTGTCCTCGCCCGAGCAGTTGGTGCAGGCAAAACCGTAGCCGTTGTTCGGGTGGAGCCACAGACGACTGGTCCCGTCGGACTCGCTGCGCAGTGCGATGAGGTCCTCGTAGCCGTCACCGGTCCAGTCTCCGCGGTGGGTGATCCCTGTCTCGTTCCACAGGAAGTTGGACGCGGTTTTGGCGTTGTCCGTGACGGTGCCGTCCCCCGCGCCGTAGTACCGGTGCAGGACGCCGTCCTTGTCCACGGCCCACAAGTCCGGGTTCCCGTCGCCGTTGATGTCTCCAGGTTTGTCCGCTTCCGCGAGTCCGTTCGCGTAGAAGAGATAGCCGACCTGGTCGGATCTGTTGCCCACCTTGTCCAGGCTGCGGGCGTACAGGACGTTGGCCCCGGCACTGGACGGAGTGATCTTGACGGTGACGCTCCCGCCCGCAGTGCTCGGCGATGCGCTGCGCACAGCCGGCTCGGAGTCGGTCCAGTACTCATACTTCGCGACGTCCGCCACTCCACCACTGGAGAGCGTAAAGGAACCCTCCGTCCGCACGGAGCCCGTCACGGAGGGCCAGCCGTCGCTGCCGTCGGGGAACTGTGTGGAGGTGACGCCGGGCGGGGTGCTGGGCCGGTCGGGATCGAAGACGAAGCGGCAGCCCGGGGCACCAAGGGTCGGCGTCCAGTCGGAGGACAGCTTGCCATCGCTGGCCTGTGCCTTCCAGGAGAAGTTGCCGCTCGCCGTGGCGATATGCGGGGAGAGCGTGCCCTTCGTGACTTTGAGTTTCGCCACGGTGCCGGACGTCACGGCGACCGTCTTGTCGACGATCAGGACACCGTTCGGATCACTGTTGGGGTGGTGTCCGGTGGCCCAGAGATGGAACTTGATGTTGACCGTCCCACCGTCCTTGTCCGTGGCCTTGGCCTTCAGGTAGATGTCGGTGTTGCCGATCAACCCGTGCGGAGGCGTGTCTCCGCAACCCTCGTCGTTCCTGGTGCTGGGGCTGGTGTCCAGCCCTGTGGGTGCTCCCGGACGGGTGTTGTACTCGGTGGAGAAGACGGCGGACTTGGCGTCGAACTTCTTCCAGCCGTACACGTCGGACTCGTTGGACGCCGCGAGCTCAAAGGTGACGGTGTTCCAGTGACTGGCTGCCGCGTCCTTGGCCGCCTGTGTCACGTTGAAGGCGAGGTTGCCCGCAGGGCAGCTGCTGCTCCAGCCTTTGGCGTCGGTGACCGTGGCCATCTTCTCGCGGCGGGTCGGCCGGTTGTTCCACGTGGTCGACGAACCGATCGCCGCAGTACGCCACAGCTCGATCGGCTTGGCCGTGCACGACCAGGACCAGGTGTTCTTGATCCGGAAGGTCGACTTGGAGACGACCTTGTCAGTACTCCACAGATTCTTGGTGTTCATGCGGAAGTAGGAGCGCGCCAGCCCGTTGGTGTGGTTCTCGTAGCCGGCCCGCGCGGTCGTGGTGCCATACGAACCGTTTGAGTTCTTCCAGCCGTTGCCGTTGTAGTACGAGGTGCTGGGGTACTTCTTGTAGGCAATGGTCCACGCGTAGCGCGACCCGGAGACAGACGGGTCGATGTAGACGGGGTACTGGGTTTCCTCACCTCTCAGCACGCTCTGATCGGGAGTCAGGGAGAGGGTGTCATCGTTGATTTTGATGCCCAGGGCGGCGTCACGGGCACCGTGGGGAACCTCGAACTCGTCAATGGGCGGTGCGGAAGCTGCCGTACGCAGGCTTGCCGTCCCGGATGCCGAGACCTGCTCGGTGGTGGTGCTGTCCCACATCAGAGGCGTGGGCGCGGTGAAGATCTCCTGGCCGGCCGGGTTGATTGCGGTGAGGTTGCCGTGGTTGTCGGCCTCGGCACTGAGCCCGTCTGTGGCGAGACCGAAGTCGATCCGGTCCAGTGCGGGGTCGGCGGCGGCATCCGCCGTCTTGACGACCAGCAGTTGACCGAAACCGGCGGACCCGGCTTTGAGCTTCAGATCCACATCGGTCAGGACATCGCGGTAGGTGACGGTGTCATCCTCGACCACCGGCTCGGGCAGGTCGTGCGGCCAGCTCCATGCCATGCTTCGACCGTCACGCATGACGGTCACGAGCGGTCCGCCGCCTCCACCCGAGAACCGCACGTCCACTTCTGTGGCCTTGGGCGAGTAGGTACCGTCCTCGTTCTCGTGCAGCGTCGTGTCGACGCCGACGAGTCTGCCGCCCTTCCTGACCCACTGCGGCAGGGCGTAGCTGTCCTGCGTGAAGGTTCCCGAGGGGTTCGCGAACACCTGGGAGGTCTCGGTCCGCAGGGACAGGACCTCCGCCGGTTCGCCGGTGTCGGAAGCCTGTTCCAGAGCCTGCGCCTCCTCGGTGAGGGACCGCTCCACGGCCGGCTCCTGCTCCTCGGCGGCTGTGGCAGGCAGCACGGCGAAAAGCGGCGCGCACAGTGCGAGCCCCAATGCCGAACTGATGACTCCACGACGTCTTCGCGGATCGCCGGGGAGCCCTCTCTTAAGTGTCCTCATCGCAGATCCTTTTCATTTCCTTTTCTTCCACATGGAAGCAGAGTGGGCCATCGGGAAGCCACCCTAGACGGAAATGCCCGGAAAGCTAGATGCCCAAAAAGTCCCCTTGATCACCCTTGGGGTCGCCCTGCCGACCGGTCGGCCGGCAGGGCGGTCTTGTTTCAACCTGCTTGGCTAACAACAAGACTGATGGAGCGTCAAAGGGTGCGGACCAACCTCAATGAGCCCGAAAAGGGGTATTCGGTCAACGCTTCTCGGTAACGGAGTGATCAAGGTGCTTCTGGCCCCTTGGAAGGCGTCACCCGCGGTGCTACGTTCACGATTCCTTTGCATTTAATGAAGACCCTGTGGGGGGAACGGTGATCGGTCACGTGTCCGGCGCGCCGAAGTCGGTATCACGTACTGCCCGGAATTCCTGGCGTGGTATACGGCTGATCGCTGCGACCCTTGTGGCATACCTTCTGGCCGGTTTGCTCGCCGGTCCGGTGGCCGTAGCCGCCGAGCTGCAGCTGCGGAAGCTTCAGCAGCCAGACCCGGTACCCGTCTCCGAGGTTGACGCGCGCCGCCTGAACAAACCGGACGAGGTCGCGAAGGACGACTGGAAGCCGGACAGCAAGGCTGCGTGGCCTGCGCCGGGCACGGTGACGACCGCAGTGCCGGGCGCGGGGAAGGGCAAGCGGGTCAAGGCCGGCTCACTGCCGTTGGCCCTGGCGGCCGCTGAGGACAAGCCCCGGAGCAAGGGTGGGGCCATCGCAGAACGGGTGCAGGTCCAAGTGCTGGACCGCAAGGCCGCCGACAGGGTCGGGACCGATGGTGTCCTGATCGCGGTCCGGGCCCAGGGTGCGAAGAAGGGCACGGATGATTTCGGGATCGAACTGGACTATTCGGGCTTCGCCGGGATGTACGGCGGTGACTGGGCCTCCCGGCTCGTCCTGCGCAAGATGCCCGACTGCGTGCTCAGCACCCCCCGCAGCAAGGACTGCGCGCCGGGGGAGATCCTCAGCACCCGTAACGACCGCGAGAAGGGCACCCTTTCGGCTGAGGTCGAGACGGATGTCGTCAAGGCCGGAGCCCAGGCTCCGGACGCCCCGGTGGCGTCATCCTCTGCCGGCGCCCGTTCCCTCAGCGGCGCCGTGTCGTCCGGCACCACACTGTTCGCCGTGACCGCAGCGCCCTCGGGTGCTACCGGCGACTTCACCGCCACTTCGCTGGCTCCCTCGGGCAAGTGGGAGGCCGGCGGCTCCTCGGGCGGCTTCTCGTGGACGTACGACATGGAAACCCCCGCGGTGCCCGGCGGCCTGGAGCCGGACCTCGGGCTGTCGTACTCCTCCCAGGCGATCGACGGCCGCACCGCCACCACCAACAACCAGGCCAACTGGATCGGTGACGGCTGGTCGCTCTCGCCGGGGTCCATCGAGCGCCGCTATGTGTCCTGTGAGGACGACAAGAAGGACGGCAACAACCCCTCCCACAAGGTAGGCGATCAGTGCTGGAAGAAGGAGAACGCCACCCTCTCGCTCGGCGGTTCCTCCAGTGAGCTCGTCAAGGACGATGACACCGGCGAGTGGCGGAAGAAGAACGACGACGGCACCAAGATCGCCCAGCTGAAGAGCAGTAACCGCGGCAACGGGGACAACGACGGAGAGTACTGGCGGGTGACCGCGCCTGACGGCACCCGCTACTACTTCGGCTACAACCGGCTGCCCGGCTGGGCCGACGGCAAGCCGGAGACCAACTCCGTTTGGACCGTTCCGGTGTTCGGCAACCACTCCGGCGAGGCCTGCCATGCCGAAACGTTCAAGGACTCCTGGTGCCAGCAGGCATGGCGCTGGCACCTCGACTACGTCGTCGACCCTCACTCCAACGCCATGGCGTACTACTGGTCCAAGGAGAGCAACCGCTACCAGCGCAACATCAACGCCTCGTACGAGGGCACCCCGACCGACTACACCCGGGGCGGCTATCTCAAGCGGATCGAGTACGGCCTGCGGTCCAACCGCATGTACGCGGACCAGGCAGTGGCCAAGGCCGAGTTCACCGTGGCCGAACGCTGCCTGCCCACGGACACCTTTGACTGCGCTACGGACAAGTTCACCGAAGCCAACGCCAAGAAGTGGCCGGATGTCCCGTTCGACCAGTACTGCGCTTCCGGCGCCACCTGCGAAGGCAATTCGTCGCCCTCTTACTTCACCCGCAAGCGCCTGACCGGCGTCACCACGTCGGCGTTGAACGGCGGCGCCTACAAGAAGGTCGATTCCTGGGAGCTGAAGCACGACTTCCCCGCTGCGGGAGACGGCACCGACCCGGCGCTGTGGCTGAAGTCGATCACCCGCACCGGCCATACAGCGGACAGCGCTGTCACACTGCCTGCCGTCTCCTTCCGCGGACAGCAGCTCCCCAACCGGGTGGAAGGCGCGGTCGACGAGATACCGCCGTACAACCGCTACCGCGTGTACGGAGTCGACACCGAGACGGGAGGCACCGTCGGCGTCACCTACTCGGCCCGGCAGTGCGCGGCGGACAACCTGCCCACACCGTCCTCGAACACCAAGCGCTGCTACCCCGTGATCTGGTCCCCGCCGGACGCCCCGGCCGCGGGCTACGAGCCGTACCAGGACTGGTTCCACTCCTATGTGGTCACCCAGATCCTGGAGTCCGACAACACCGCGGGAGCGCCCGTCAAGCGCACCGACTACTCCTACCTCGGCGGACTCGCCTGGGCCAAGGGCGACGACGAGTTCACCAAGGCGAAGCACCGGACCTATGGAGACCGCAAGGGATACGAGCGCGTCCAGACGCGCGCCGGCGACCCCGCGCAGGGTACCCAGACGCTGAGTGAGACCCGTTACTTCCGCGGCACCACCGGTGCCAAGGTCCCCGACGGCGAGGGCAACGAGGCCACCGACCACGAGGCGTTCGCCGGGATGACCCGTGAGACCGCCACCTACAACGGCGTGGGCGGCGACCTCGTCTCAGCCACCAGTCACATTCCCTGGCGCTCAAGCGCCACCGCGACGCACTCCCGCACGGCGGACGGGCTGCCGGCCGTGCACGCCTACCGGACCGGGGTGAAGGAGGACCGTTCCCGCACCACCGTCGCGGGCGCGGCGCTGCGGCGCACCGAGACCAGCCGAACCTTCGACTCGTACGGCAAGGTCGACTCGGTGTCCCGGACGGGCGACACCGCGAAGAGCGGCGACGAGCGGTGCACCAGCACCACCTACGCACGGAACAC
Source organism: Streptomyces sp. F63 (assembly GCF_018070345.1). GTDB lineage: Bacteria > Actinomycetota > Actinomycetes > Streptomycetales > Streptomycetaceae > Streptomyces. Next base: position 230,445 of record NZ_JAGPXX010000002.1, on the reverse strand, counting down.
GGACAAGAACATCCTCACTCTGGTCGCCGAGTCCACCACGGTCGCCAAACCGTGCGGCACCACACCCGACCTGCCCGGCGATCTCATCTCGGTGAACCGCTCCTACTACGACGGCGCCACCACGCTGGACGCGGCCCCCACCAAGGGCGATGAGACCCGGCGCGACGAGAACGACGGGGCCGGCACCGGCTTCGTGACCGTCAGCACCGCGACCTACGACGCCTTCGGGCGCCAGACCGCGGCAACGGATGCCTCCGGTGCCACCACGACGATCAGCCGCACCCCGGCCGCCGGCCAGACACCCACCGAGACCGTCTCCACCAACGAACTCGGCCACGCGACGGCCGAGTTCACCGATCCGCTCCGCGGCACCATCACCGCCTCCGTCGACGCGAACGACAAGCGCACCGATGTCGAGTACGACGCCCTGGGCCGGGTCCTGCGGGCCTGGGCGCCGGGCTGGGCGAAGGCGGACCACCCCGCGCAGCCGTCGGCCGAGTACGCCTACCGGATTTCCCGGACCAGCCCCAACGTCGTCACCGCCAAGACCATCAACCGCCTCGGCGAGTACGACACCTCCTACACCTTCTACGACGGTCTCCTGCGCCAGCGCGAGACCCAGTCCCCCGCCATTGGCGATGCCGGCGGAAGTGTCATCACCGAGAACCTCTACGACACCCGCGGCCAGACCCGGAAGACCTACGGTGCCTATTACGCGCCGGTCAAGCCCTCGACGACTCTGCGGGAGGGCGACGACACCAAGGTTCCGGCGGGCATGGAGATGGAGTACGACGGCGCCGGACGGACGACGGCCGCGATCGCGCTGAAGTTCGGCGACGAGACCAAGCGGACCACGACCGTGCACGGCGGCGACCGCACCACGGTCATCCCCCCTCAGGGCGGTACGGCGACCACCACCATCACGGACGCTCTGGGCCGGAAGACCGAGTCGCGGGCCCACACCAACGCCGACCGCACCGAGTTCCAGGCCACCACCTACGCCTATGACCGGCGTGGCAACTTGACGAAGATGACCGACCCGTCCGGCACCGTGTGGACCTGGACCTACGACGCCCGGGGCCGGCAGACCGTAGCGGACGACCCCGACAAGGGCCTGACCAGGACCGCCTATGACGACGCGGACCGGCCCTTCAAGGTCACCGACGCCCGGGGCATCGAACTCACCACGATCTACGACGAACTCGGTCGGCAGAAAGAGCTGAAGCAGGGCAGCGAACTGCGCGCCTCTTGGACGTACGACGTCGCCGCCAAGGGCCTGCCCTCCTCCAGCACCAGCCATGTGGACGGCCAGTCCTACGCGACACGCGTCAACACCTACAACGACCGCTATCAGCCGATGTCGTCGACCACCACCCTCCCGGCCGGTGCGGGAGCCCTGGCCGGTGACTACACCTGGACCTTCGGCTACAACAAGTACACCGGCACTCAGGAGTGGGTGAAGCACCCGGCCCTCGGCAACCTGCCCGGCGAGCGCCAGACCACGGTCTTCGGTGAGGGCGACCTCCCGCAGAAGACCACGATCGGCTCGATCGTGTTGGTGAATGCCACGTCGCATGATGTGTTCTCCCGTCCGGTGCGTACCGAGTACGGGGTCCTGGGCCGTAAGGTCTACCGGACGCAGAACTGGGACGAGCACACCGGTGACCTGACCCGCAGCACCCTCGACGGTGATGAGGTACTGCGGATCGAGGACACCCGCTACGGCTACGACGCGGCCGGCAATGTCCAGCGTGTTTCCAGCACCTCGGGCCAGGGCGAGACCGCCTCGACCGACACCCAGTGCTTCAGCGTCGACGCCCTGCGCCGGATGACAGACGCCTGGACCACCAAGAACGCCGACGACACCTGCGCCGCCGGCCCGTCCGCCTCCACCGTCGGCGGCCCGGACGCCTACTGGCACTCCTACACCTACGACGTGGCGAGCCATCGCACCAAGGAGACCCGGCACGCGACCGCGGCCGGATCCGCCGATATCACCCGCACCTACACCCCCGGCACACCGGCGGACGACAACCCGCACGCCCTGCGCTCGGTGACCACCGCCGGCGGGCCCGAGGACGGGACCACGGAAACCTTCACCTACGACGAGGCCGGCAACACCACCAGCCGCACCGGCGGCCCCCGTGACCAGCAGCTCACCTGGAGCCCGGAGGGCAGACTCGCCACCCTCACCGAGAACGGCAAGACCACCGAATACCTCTACGACTCCTCCGGCAACCGCCTGCTGGCCAAGGAAGCAGACGGGTCCGCCACCGCCTACCTGCCCGGCGGCAACGAACTGAAGACCACCAGTACCGGCACGAAGACCGCCACGCGCTACTACACCCACGGCGACGAGACCATCGCCGTCCGCAACAGCTCCGGCATCCACTTCCTCTTCGGCGACCGCCAGGGCACCGCACTGATCGCCGTCGCCTGGGGCGCCGGCCAAGCCGTCACCCGCCGCAAACAACTCCCCTTCGGCAGCCCCCGCACCAGCAGCGGCACCTCCAACTGGCCCGGCGACCGCGGCTTCCTCGGCGGAACCACCGACCCCACCGGACTCACCCACCTCGGCGCCCGCGAGTACGATCCCGACCTGGGCCGCTTCCTCTCCGTCGACCCCCTCCTCCTCACCGACGACCCCACCCAGCACAACCCCTACACCTACGGCAACAACAACCCCGCCACCAACGCCGACCCCACCGGAGAAGCCATCGAAGAATGCGTGCAGGGAAAGATCGCCTGCAGCGGTGGCCTGCCCAAGCTCACGCCCAAGATCAACTCTGCCGTCTCAGGAGGAAACCCCGGCAGTCCCGGCAACTCCGGCTCCTACATTCCCTGGACCCCCGGAAGCAAGAAACGCATCTTCGCCAATCCGTCCAAGGGTCGCTACAATTCCTACGGCCACCGCGGCCACAACTCCTACGGCCAAACCACGTCCGCCGCCCAAAAAGAATACAACGACGCATACCGCGAAGAACGCCGCCTCGCATACACGAAAGCACAAGCAGAAAGAAACAAGAAGGACGAGGGATTCTGGTCAAAATTGGGTGAATCGTCCTGGGGTTGGACGAAGGACACCTTCGGCACATGGGACGGCTGGAAAAACAGAGTTCTACCTGGAGCAGCTTTTGGAGCCTGTTTGGTTGTGTCGGCAGGGACCTGTGCAGCAGCAGGCGTGGCTGTCGTGGGGGCTACTTTCATTGGTGATGGAGTGACAACGGGAAGCTGGAATTACGCAACGGCCGCCAGGGGGCTCGCATGGACCCTTATGGGAGGGGCTGCCGCGAGGAAGCTCGCAGGGGGATGGCGGGGATCGGCTTTTGTGACCCGTACGCGTGTTAGGACGGTACATCAGGCTGAGAACGTTACCATTTACGGGTATCGCAAAACAGTAGACTGGGGGGCCACCTACGCCAACGTAAGCATCAACACGGGTCTTTCTACTACGTTCTGCGGTGCGGGTGCAGCGAGCCCCGGAAGCGCCGCGGGGTGGTGCTGAGGGTGAACCTTTTTAAAAACGTCAACCTTGTCGCGAAAGCCGAACAGCCGCAGAAATTGAGCACGCGAGGGAACAGGAATTTTCCGTCACGACCGAAACGCTCCGGATAGCAGAAAATGAAGGCGATGGATGTGCAGGTAGTCCCGCGTATACTGAGACGGCGTTCTTGGCCGATTATTTTCGGGATTCTTGTTGTCGGGTTGGGGGTTGGAATGAGTTTCGCCGTACTGAAGGTGAGCTCGATGAGCGGCTTCCGTACTGGATGGCAAGGAGTACCCATATATCTGGCCCTTGCGGGCGTGTCTGGACGCATCGCAAACTGCAAGGTGGTCCTACGCGAGGCAGACCTACTGGTGATTAATCCACTGCGCACCCACACTATTCCGCTAGGGCTGATCGGTGGTGCGTCGGTCAGCGATGACGGCACTCTGGAGGTGCGCATCGACGAATATCGGAAAATCCCGGCCTTCGCCTTCGGGGGCTCTCTTATCGACCACTACGTTGGCTCAAGCGAGGGCGCTAAACGAAAAATAGACGACTGGCTTGATTCGCGTCGGCCAGTAAGTGAAGTCAAGACGACCTTGCTCGTCCGCTGGACACGGTGCACACCAGCCGACTTTTCCCTGGCTCTGAGTGTCGTGATTTCTGTCGCCGGTGCGGTATGGATGGCGCTCAGCGGGAGTTCCTAGTGTCCTGAGTCAGAAGTTCGCGGGCGGTTGTAGGGTGGGGTGATGCCTGGTCCGAAGCCGTTGTTGCTGGAGTTGTCCGATCGCGAACGCAGGGTGCTGCGGGGCTGGTTGCGCAAGCAGACGGCGACTCAGGCACTGGCACTGCGGTCGAGGATCGTGCTGGCGTGCGCGGAGGGCCGGCCGAACGCGCAGATCGCGCAGGATCTGGGTGTCTCGCGGGAGACCGTACGCAAGTGGCGGGCCCGGTTCACTGCGGACCGGCTGGAAGGTCTGGTGGACCGACCGCGCTCGGGGGCCCCGCGGAAGATCACGGACGAGCAGGTCGAAGCCCTGGTCGCCAAAACCCTGGATCAGGCGCCACCGACGGGTGATTCGCACTGGTCGACGCGTTCGATGGCCCGGACGGCCGGGATGTCGCAATCGGCGATCTCGCGGATTTGGCGGGCGTTCGGCCTCAAGCCGCACATCGTGGAGACCTGGAGCTGTCGACCGACCCGCAGTTCGTGACCAAGGTCCGCGACGTGGTGGGCATCTACCTCGCCCCGCCCGAGAACGCCCTGGTCCTTGCCGTGGACGAGAAATCGCAGATACAGGCCCTGGACCGAACCCGGCCCGTGCTGCCGATGGCACCGACCACGCCGGCGAAGATGACCCATGACTACGTCCGGCACGGCACGACCGGCCTGTTCGCCGCCCTGGACATCGCCTCCGGCTCGGTCATCGCCCAGCACTACCGCCGCCATCGCCACCAGGAATTCCTCCGCTTCCTGAAGGTCATCGACGCCGCCGTCCCCAAGGACCTCGAACTCCACCTGGTCCTGGACAACTACGCCACCCACAAGACCGAGCCGGTCAAGAAGTGGCTGCTGCGTCACCCGCGCTTCCACCTTCACTTCACTCCCACCTCGGCGTCCTGGCTCAACCTCGTCGAGCGCTGGTTCGCCGAGCTGACCTGCCGCAAACTCCGCCGCTCGGCCCACCGCAGCGTCATCGAACTCGAACGGGACATCCGCGGCTGGATCAACGAGTGGAACAAGAACCCCAAGCCGTTCGTCTGGACGAAGACCGCTGACGACATCCTCGACACCCTCGCCACATACTGCACACGAACTAGCGACTCAGGACACTAGTTTCCTCATGCCTGCGCGATAACACCGGATTTCCATTTCTGTTACCGGTAGCGCTGTATGGCATCTTGCGTGAGCGCTCCCTTTCACCGCAGGCGAATGGACTCAATTTCTCTGGTTCGATATGCAGCGCTCGATCGTTGACATGAGGTGCGAAGGGCTGTCAGACGCCGGCGCCCACTGTTCCCTTCTGCCGTCCTCACCGCTGTTGATGATGGCGAGTCTTCCGTCTGTGCTGGACCGAGCAGACCCGGTTTGAAGTGCTCTTCCCCGGCCGCCCCGCCGACTGCCCTCAGTTCTCCGAGAACCCGGAAGACGCCGACATGATGGCTGAGGGCGTACCCCGGCACAGCTCCTCGCCGACTGCGAACCGCAGTGCAGGATCTCGGGCGAGATCACCATTGCCCGCCAGGCGCGAAATGCGAAAAGTGCGGATTTCACGGGCGCACAGGGTGTGTATGTGATGGAGGAACGCCTTGGCGGCTCCAGTGCTGTCCGTGCCGGTGAGCAGGTCGGGGCCGTGGTGATGGGTGCGCCTGAGCCGCGACCGCCGCGGTGCGCTACTGAAGACGTGGTCACGCCGGTGGTAGCACCATCGGCCAGCGATTGGGCCTCGGTGTAACTGGGCACTCCATGGCCGTTGGCCGAGAGGACAAACCGAGGGCGCGAACCCGTGGTGTGCTGGTGGAAGTACCTTCCTGTTGGAACAACGTGAACCTGAAAAAGGTCTGTCGTCGCAGGTTGGAAGGTGCTTTCGCTTTCCCGTTCAGGATGCGGATGCCGGCTCAAGTGAAAAGCCGAGGTCAGCTCACGCTCTCCCCGCTCCCCGCAGCATGGCGTGGGTTTCCGTCCACATCGGGCCGGGGCCCACGGCGCCGGCCGTGCTGCTGGTGCTCGGTCCGGACGGTCAGAGCTTCTGGGTCGGCCAGTCCAGGAGGCGGGCGCCTATGACCGCCGTCTGGAGGGTGTAGCGGTGCATCGGGTCGGAGGGGTCCGAGCCGGTGAGTTCGTGGATGCGGGCCAGGCGGTAGGTGAGGGCGCGGACGCTGAGGGAGAGGCGGCGGGCGGTCTCCGCCGCCACGCAGCCCGCGTCGAAGTACGCGGAGAGGGTGCGCAGCATCGGCTCGGCGCCGCCGCGGGCCTTCTCCAGCGGGCCGAGGGTGGTGCGGACGAGGTCGGCCATCGCCTGCCGGTCGCGGGTCAGCACCGGGTACACCAGCAGGTCCGCGGCGCGCAGCAGGGGGCCCGGGAGGCCCATGCGGTCGGCCAGTTCGAGGGCCGTGAGCGCCTCCTCGTAGCTGTGGACGACACCGCCCGGCCCGGGGTGGGAGCGGCCGACGGCCACCCGGTCCGTTCCCCCGCCGCCCATGGCGACGTGGGCCTGCTTGGCGAAGTGGCGGACGACCTCCTCGTGGCTGCCGGGTGCCACCAGGACGATCCGGCCGTCCTTCGTCGTCAGCAGGATGCGCCGGTCCCCGAAGCGGGCGAGCAGCGCCGCCTCCACCCGGCGCGTCACCGGGTGGGTCTCGTCGTAGAGGTCCGGTCCGTCGGCGACGGCGACGGTGTGCTCGTGCGCCAGGCGCAGGCCGAGCCGTTCGGCGCGTTCCGCGAGGCGGCCGAGGTCGCTGCGGCCGTAGAGGAGGTCGTCGATGAACTCCCGGCGTGCGGCCTCCTCCTGGCGGACGGCGAGGCGCTGGGCGCGTTCGTAGCCCTCGGCGACGGCGTCGACGGTCTGGTGGGTGGCGGCCAGGACGCAGTCCACGACGGTGCGCAGCTCCCGGACGCCGTTCGCGGCCGTGGCGCCGGGCAGGGCGGACCAGCCGGTGCGGGTCGCGTCGAGGTGCTCCGCGACCAGCTTGCGCAGTCCGTAGCCCCGTTCGGCGGCGCGCTCGCCGGCCCGGCGCCGGGAGGCGAGTTCGTCGCGGGTGAGGCGGCGCCCGGTGGCGGAGACCTCGGCGAGTATCTCGGCGTAACCGGCCAGGAAGTCGTCCCGGTCCGGCTCTTCCTCCACTGGCGTCACGTGTCCCCCTCCGCGGTACTCCCGGCGCGCCCGGGATTCGCCGAGCGGTGGCTCCCCGGCATGGGATCCACCGTAAAGGTTGCCGGAAACCGGCAATGTGCCGGGTCCGGGTCGGCTGTCAGGATGGGTGCCACGGGGAAACGGGGGCTGCCCCGGTGCCGGACTCCGGAAGGGATCCGGCACCGGGGCCGTGCTTCCCCGTTACGGTGCGCGGAGTGAGAGGACGGAACCCGGTGGCTGAATTCCTGGCGGCGGCAGTGGCCTTCCCGACCGTTCTGTTCAGCTCCGCGGTCATCGTCATCGCCGCCTTCTGGCTGCTGGTGGGGATCGGCACGGCCGAGCACGACATCTTCGACGGGGACGTGGACTCCGCGGCGCTGGGGCTCGGCGGGGTCCCGGTCGCGGTGGCCTTCTCGCTGCTGGTGCCGGTCGCCTGGCTCACCTGCCTCACCGGCACCGTCCTCCTGGACCGCACGGGCCTCGCCGGGCTCGGCCGCGGCGCCGCCTCCGTGGGACTGCTGCTCGCGGCGCTGCTGCTCTCCTGGTGGGTGACCGCGCTGCTGGTGCGGCCGCTGCGCCGGGTCTTCGCCACCGCGCCCGAGCCATCGCGGCAGGACTTCGTCGGTCTCACCTGCACCATCCGCACCGGTTCGGTCGGGCCCGGCTTCGGCCAGGCGGAGGTGGCCGCGCGGGACGGCTCCACCGCTCTCGTGCAGGTCCGGCAGAACGGCCGGGATCCCGGCCTCACCTCGGGATCCACGGCGCTGCTCTACGCCTATGACGAGGAACGGGAGTTCTTCTGGGCCGCGCCGTACGATCCGGCGCTCGATCCCCGGAGTACCGCCGCCTGACGGCCGTACCGCGACCGCCGGTGCACCGGCCCTGAGGCTCCGGCCCCCGGGGCCCGCCCCGGCCTGTCCTCCTCCGCCCCGCCGGGAGCGCGTGCCGTGCCGGCCTCCGCCCCGGGCCGCCTCCCCCGCTTGTTCTTTCCGCTCAACTCATCTCTGCCGCAAGGGACTTCCGATGGATGCCATCACCCTGGGCATCGGCGTGTTCATCGCCGTCGTGCTCCTCGTCGTCATCGCGCTCGTCTTCGTCATCAGCCGGCTGTTCCGCAAGGTGGAGCAGGGCAAGGCGCTGATCGTCTCGAAGATGCGCAAGGTCGACGTCACCTTCACCGGGCAGGTCGTGCTGCCCGTGCTCCACCGGGCCGAGGTCATGGACATCTCGGTGAAGACCATCGAGATCGGCCGCACCGGCCGCGAGGGGCTGATCTGCCGGGACAACATCCGCGCCGACATCCGCATCTCGTTCTTCGTCCGGGTCAACAAGACCGTGGAGGACGTCATCAAGGTCGCCCAGGCGATCGGCACCGAACGCGCCAGCGACCGCGCGACGCTCCAGGAACTCTTCAACGCCAAGTTCTCCGAGGCGCTCAAGACCGTCGGCAAGCAGCTCGACTTCGCCGACCTCTACACCAAGCGGGACGAGTTCCGGGACCGGATCATCCAGGTCATCGGCACCGACCTCAACGGCTACAGCCTGGAGGACGCGGCCATCGACTACCTGGAGCAGACCCCGCTCCAGCAGCTCGACCCGGCCAACATCCTCGACGCCCAGGGCATCCGCAAGATCACCGAGCTGACCGCCGTCGAGCACGTCCGCACCAACGAGTTCCAGCGGCAGGAGGAGAAGGAGATCACCCGCCAGAACGTGGACGCCCGGGAGGCCGTCCTCGAACTGGAGCGCCGGCAGGCGGACGCCGAGATCAAGCAGCGCCGGGAGATCGAGACCGTACGGGCCCGCGAGGAGGCCGAGACGGCACGGGTCATGGAGGAGGAGCGGCTGCGCGCCCAGGCCGCGTTCCTGCGCACCGAGGAGCAGCTCGGCATCCAGCGGGAGAACCAGCAGCGCGAGGTGGAGGTCGCGGGCAAGAACCGCGAGCGGGTCATCGCCATCGAGTCCGAGCGGATCGAGAAGGACCGGCTGCTGGAGGTCATCGCCCGGGAGCGGGAGACGCAGCTCACCCGGATCGCCGCCGAGAAGGAGGTCGAGGCGGAGAAGCGGGACATCGCCGAGGTGATCCGGGAGCGCGTCGCCGTCGACCGCACCGTCGCCGAGCAGGAGGAGAGCATCAAGCGGCTGCGCGCCGTCGAGGAGGCCGAGCGGGAGCGGCAGGCCCTCGTCATCGCCGCCGAGGCCGAGGCCCAGGAGAAGCTCGTCAAGGACATCAAGGCCGCCGAGGCCGCGGAGCAGGCCGCCGCGCACCGGGCCGCCGAGGAACTGACGCTCGCCGAGGCCCGCCAGAAGACGGCGGAGATGGACGCCCGCGCCAAGGTGCGGCTCGCCGAGGGCATCCAGGCCGAGGAGGCCGCGGCCGGGCTCGCCCGGGTGCAGGTGCGGGAGAAGGAGGCCGAGGCCATCGAGAAGACCGGGCTGGCCGAGGCGCAGGCCACCGAGGCGCGGCTGCGGGCCGAGGCGGAGGGGGCCCGGGCCAGGGCGCTGGCCGAGGCGGAGGCCGTCGGCAGCAGGCTGAAGGCGGAGGCCGAGGGGCTCACCGAGAAGGCCGCGGCCATGGCGGCACTCGACGCCGCCTCCCGGGAGCACGAGGAGTACCGGCTGCGGCTGGAGGCGGAGAAGGACATCCGGCTGGCCGGGCTGGAGACGCAGCGGCAGGTGGCCGAGGCGCAGGCGACGGTGCTGGCCACCGGCCTGGAGAGCGCGGACATCTCCATCGTCGGCGGCGAGAGCGCCTTCTTCGACCGGATCGCGGGCGCGGTCACGCTCGGCAAGAGCGTCGACGGGTTCGTGGCCAACTCCGGGACGGCGCGGGCGCTCGCCGGTCCGTGGCTGAACGGCGAGGCGTCCTTCACCGAGGACCTCACCCGCGTCCTGGGCTCGGTGGGCCCGGCCGACGTACGGGATCTGACGGTGTCGGCGCTGCTGATGAAGCTCATGAAGGCCGGTGGCGGCGAGGGTGCCCGGGCGGGCGGCCTCCGCGAACTCCTCGACACGGCCGAGCGGCTGGGCCTGGCGGACCTGCCGGTGGCCGGCCCCGGCCTGAACGGGTCGGGGACGAAGACCGCCGCGTAGCGCGGCACGGCGCGCGCCCCGGACGGGGGTCGGGGCGCGCGCCGGTGTCGCGGGGAGGGCGGGGCACGGCGGGAGGCGACGGGGGTGTCGCCCGCCGTGCCGCCTGCTCAACGGGACGGTGGATCCGCACGGTTGTCCGTTCGCGGGTCCGGCGCCGGGCGGTACTCCACGTCTTCCCGGAACGGTGGGCGGGGCACGACGGGGGTGTGCCCCGTCCACCGCCGGGGCGGCGATCGGCGCCGGCCCGGTGGCCAAGTCCCGGCCGGCGGCCCGCACGGGGCCCGTGACGGCGCACCGGTCGGGCGTGGCGGAACCGCCCGGTTCAGGGGGCCGGAGCCCGCCGACACCGGCGGGACCACACAGCGGAGCCCCGCACGGAAGGTGCGGAAGACGGCGGGTGCGGCCCTGTCGTGACGGAAGCAGGACCCGGCCGGTGCGGACCGGCGGGCGGAACGGGCTGAGAGGTCGATGTGGGTACGGAGCAGGAGCGGCGGGCCGGCGCGGACGGCGCGACGGAAGCGGTGGACGCCGACACGGCAACGGCCGGCGCCCGGACGGAAGCCGTCGACGCCGGCACCCACGAGGTGCTGCGCGCCCGGCTCGCGGCGCAGGCCCGGGAGTTGGCGCGGCGTGCCGAGGCGCTCAACGAGCGGCGGGCGGCCGTCTTCGGCACCGGCGGGCTGCGGCTCCTCGGCACGGGGACGGTGCGCACCGCGCAGCCCGGGGTGGTCCGGGACGTCGTCGCGGTCGGCGGCCGGCTGCTGGTGGGTGCCAACACCGCCGCTGACGGCGCCGTCCTCATGGCGTACGGGCTCGAACGGGACGGCGACCGCGGTGACGGCAGCCACGGCAGCGGCAGCGCTGACGCCGGCGGCGACGGCAGCGGCAGCGGTGACAGCAGTGGTGACGGCCACAGCGGCCCCGGCGGCCCCGGCGGCCACGGCACCGGCTTCACCCTCGTCGAGCGCGACGCGGACCCGGTGCTGGTGGACCCCGGCTTCGTACGGGAGTTCGCCGAGCTGCGCCGCTACTACCGCGACGCGGAACTGCTGCGGCTCCGCCGGACCGGGGAGAAGCTGCTCGCCGTCTTCCGCACCGGCCCCACCGACACCCGCGTGCTGCGCTGGCGGCTGGCCGACGGCGGAACAGCGGACGGAACGGCGGACGGAACGGCCGAGTTCCTCGACGGGCGCGGCGACCGCGACGACACCGCCGAGCCCGCCCACGACGTCACCTGGACCGAGGCCACCCGCGAGGACCACGTCCTTGGCCGGCACCCGCACGTCCGCGTCACCGACGGCCTGTACGTGTCCTGCGTGGGCGGCGCCCTGGTGCTCAAGACGGCGGACGACACGGAGACCCCCGGCGGCATCCTGAGCGAGCCCGTCGACGAGCCTCTGCAGTCGCTCGCCGACGCGGCGGTGGCGCACGCCCGGGTCGGCCCGCTGGTGCTGCTGCGCGTTCGCCCGTACAAGGAGGAGACCGACCGCCACTACGTCTTCAACAGCACCACGGAGAGTGCGGTGCGCCTCGACGGCATCGGCGGCGCCTGCCGCCGGCTCCCCGGCGACGAGGGCATCGTCTTTCCCGGCGGCTACTGCCTGGCCACCGGGGCCGTCAAGACATTCGACGCCGCGGACACCGCCGGACTGGCCTTCGAACGCACCGTGCGCTCCCCGAACGGCGAGGACGTGCTGTACGCGTTCCGGGACCGGGCGCGGGGCCGCGCGCTGCTGCTGTCGTACAACGTCATCCGCAAGGAGGTCGCCCCTCCGCTGGCCTGCCGCGGCCACGCCCTGTTCGACGACGGCACCCTCGTCGTGCTGCGCGAGCGGGAGGACGACGAGCCCGCCCGCGTGCATCCGGTGCAGCTCTGGCACACCCCGTACACCTCCGACACCCACGCGGCGGCCCGTCCGCCGGCCGGGGGCGGCCCGCTGGCCCGGATCGGCAACGCCGATCTGGTGGGCGGCATCTCGGCCTGCCTGGGCGTGGTGCGCGCCGTCGAGGACAGCGGGCCCGCCGCGGCCGTGTACCGCGCCCTGGCCGAGTCCTGCGAACGGGTCGCGGACCGGTACCACTGGCTGGCCGCCGGCGACTGCGGTGCTCTGCACGAGCCGCTGACCGCGCTGCGGGACACCGCCCGCCGGGCGCTGGACGAGTTCGAGGCCGTCACCGCGCTCCGGCGGCGGGCCGCCGAGGCGCTGGAGGAGACGGCGGAGCACATCGCCTCCGTGGTCCGCCGGGTGCGCGGCGAGTCCCCGGCGGACGCCGGCGAGTGGATCGCCCGGCTGACGGAGCTCCGCCGCTGCCGGGGCCGGCTCGAAAGCGTGCGCGAACTGCGGTACGCGGACGGGGAGAAGATCACGGAGCTGGCCGCCGCGCTGGAGCACGACCTGGAGTCCGCCGGGCAGCGAGCCGTCGCCTTCCTCGGCCGCCCCGACGCCTTCGCCGCCCAGCGCGAGGAGACCGCCGCGCTGACGGACGCCGCCGGCCGGGCCGGCACGGCCGCCGAGGCGGAGCCGCTCGGCGGACGCCTGGACGCGCTCGCGGAGGATCTGCGCACCGTCACCGAGGTCGTCGGCGGCCTGGACATCGCCGACGCCACCGTGCGCACCGTCATCCTGGAGCGGATCGCCGAGACGCTCGGCGGCGTCAACCGCGCCCGCGCCGTGCTCGCCGCCCGCCGCCGCGCACTGCTGGACCACGAGGGCCGGGCCGCCTACGCCGCCGAGTTCGCCCTCCTCGGCCAGGCCGCCACCGCCGCGCTGGCCGCCGCCTCCACCCCGGAGAACTGCGAGGAGCAGCTCGCCGGACTGCTGCTGCGGATCGAACAGGCGCAGGCGCGGTTCGCCGCGTTCGACGACTTCAGCGCCGAACTGGACGCCAAACGGGCCGAGGTGGAGGAGGCGTTCGCCGGCCGCGCCCAGAGCCTGCGGGACGACCGCGCCCGGCACGCGGGCCGGCTGGCGGACTCCGCGGGCCGCGTCCTCGACACGGTCCGCCGCCGCGCCGCCGCCCTGGACGGGCCGGAGGCCGTGCACACCTTCTTCGCCACCGACCCCATGGCCGCCAAGGTGCGCGCCACCGCCGACGAACTGGACGGGCTCGGCGACACCGTACGGGCGGAGGAGCTGCGGGGCCGCCTCAAGGCCGCCCGCGAGGAGGCCGCCCGCGCCCAGCGCGACCGCGCCGACCTCTACGGCGACGGCGGCGGCACCATCCGCCTCGGCCGGCACCGCTTCGCGGTCACCACCCGGCCGGCCGGGCTCGCCCTGCTGCCGTCCGGCGACGGGATGTCCCTCGCGCTCACCGGCACGGACTACCGGGAGCCCGTCACCGACCCGGAGTTCGCGGCCACCCGGCCGTACTGGGGCCAGACCCTGCCCTCCGAGACGGCGGAGGTCTACCGCGCGGAACACCTCGCCGCGACCGTCCTGCACACGGAGGACGAGGACCGGCTGCGGAAGGCGGCCGCCGAGGAGGGCGGGCTGCTCGCGCTGGTGCGGGAGGCGGCCCACGCCGCGTACGACGAGGGGCACGAGCGCGGGGTCCACGACCACGACGCGGCCCTGCTGCTGGCCGCCCTGCTGCGGCTGCGCGCGGACGCGGGGCTGCTCCGCCACGGCGGCCGGGCGCGCGCGGCGGCACAGCTGTTCTGGGCGCACGGTACGACGCCGCGGGCCCGCTCGGCCTGGGCGCGGCGGGCCGCGTCGCTGGCCCGCGCCCGTGCGGCGTTCGGGAGCGCACCGGAGATCGGCGACCTGGTGGCCGAACTGGCAGCCGCCCTGGCGGCGTTCGAGGCGGAGAGCGGCGGCGCGGGCGCCGGGGCCGGCGTGGACCGGGGGACGGGCACGGGGACGGCCGGGGTGACGGGCACGGCAACGGACCGGGACCAGGGGATGGCCGGGGTGACGGCGGGGGTGACCGCGGGGGTGACGCCCGGGGCAGGGGGAACGGGCCCCGGCCCATCCGGGCCGCCGCCCGGCCCCGGCCCGGATGGGCCGCCGCCCGGCGCCGCGGCCGGGGAACAGGGCCGGGCATCGGGACAGGACCGGACACGGGCTCCGGGCCGGGGACAGCGCGGCGAGCCGGCCGGCCGGACCCCGGCGGGCCACCACCGGAGCGCCGCCGCGTACCTGTTCGAGGAACTGGCCGCGGAGCCGGGCGGGTTCGTCAGCGGCCCCGGCGCCCGGCGGCTGACCGAAGCGTTCCGGGACTCGGCGGCCGGCGGGGGCTGCGCCGCGGACCTGGCCGCGCTCGGTGACGACCTTCCGGCCCGCCGTCAGCTCGCCGCGGCCTGGCTGGGCTCGTACGCCCGCGCCTCCGGCGGCGCGGCGGACGGCGACCTCGCCGAGGCGGTCGCCGCCGAGCTCTGCCCGGACCTGCCCCGCTACCCGTGCGACGCCGCCACGGAGGTCACCGTCGAGGGACTGCTGGGCGAGCACCCGCGCGTCACCGGCGGTTCCCTGCGGCTGCGGCTGGACGAATTCCTGGAGCGGACGCGGAGGTTCCGCGAGGAGCGGGTGCCGGGCTTCCGTGCCTACCAGCGGCGGCGGACGGCCCTGGTGGCCCGCGAGCGGGCCCGGCTGCGGCTGGATGAGTTCCGGCCGCGGCCGCTGACCGGTTTCGTCCGCAGCCGCCTCATCGACGAGGTGTATCTGCCGCTCGTCGGCGACAACCTCGCCCAGCAGCTCGGCGCGGCGGGCGACGCCAAGCGCACCGACAGCAGCGGTCTGCTGCTTCTGCTCTCACCGCCCGGCTACGGCAAGACGACGCTCATGGAATACGTGGCCGACCGGCTCGGGCTGATGTTCGTCAAGATCGACGGACCGGCGCTCGGCCGCTCCGTCACTTCGCTCGACCCGGCACGGGCCCCCGACGCGACCGCGCGGCAGGAGGTCGAGAAGATCAACTTCGCGCTGGCGGCGGGCAACAACGTCCTGCTGTACCTGGACGACATCCAGCACACCTCGCCCGAGCTGCTGCAGAAGTTCATCCCGCTCTGCGACGCCCAGCGCCGCATCGACGGGGTGCACGGCGGCCGGCCGCGCCGCTACGACCTGCGCGGCAAGCGCTTCGCGGTCTGCATGGCCGGCAATCCGTACACCGAGTCCGGGGAGCGCTTCCGGCTGCCGGACATGCTGGCCAACCGCGCCGACGTGTGGAACCTCGGCGACGTGCTCACCGGCCGGGAGGACGTCTTCGCGCTCAGCTTCGTCGAGAACGCGCTGACCGCCAACCCGGTGCTGGCCCCGCTCGCCGGCCGGGACCGCGCGGACCTCGAACTGCTCGTCCGGATGGCCGGCGGGGACGAGGGCGCGCGGCCCGACCGGCTCGCCCACCCGTACCCGCCCGCCGAGCTGGAGCGGATCACGGCCGTGCTGCGGCTGCTGCTCGCGGCGCGGCGCACCGTCCTGGCGGTCAACGCCGCGTACATCGCCTCGGCGGCCCGGTCCGACGCCTCCCGCACCGAGCCGCCCTTCCGGCTTCAGGGCTCCTACCGCGACATGAACAAGATCGCGGAACGGATCGCCCCCGTGATGAACGGCGCCGAGCTGGAGGCGCTGCTCGACGACCACTACGCGGCCGAGGCGCAGACCCTCCACGGCGAGGCGGAGTTCAACCTGCTGAAGCTGGCGGAACTGCGCGGCCGGATCACGCCGGAACAGGAGGCCCGCCGCCGGGGGATCGTGGACGGCCACCTGCGGGACCGGGCGCTGGGCGGTGCCGGTCAGGATCCGCTGGCGCGGGCCGTGGGTGCTCTGGGGCTGCTCGCGGACCGGGTGGCGGCCGTGGAGGCGGCCATCACCCGGTCCGCCCGGCAGGAGCCGGCTCCGGCGGTGACTCCGGCGTCGGCTCCCGCGCCGGAGCCGCCCGTGCCGTCGGTGCCCTCAGCGGCGTTCGCGCGAGTGGCCGAAGAGGATGCGGTAGGCGATCAGCAGGACCAGCGAGCCGGCGACGGCGGCCACCCAGAGGGCCGGGTCGTAGAAGTCCTTGTCGATCGGCCGGTCCAGGTACTCGGAGGACAGCCAGCCGCCGATGAAGGCGCCGGCGATGCCGATGAGGGTGGTGCCGAGGAGGCCGCCCGGGTCGCGCCCGGGCAGCAGAACCTTGGCCACCACTCCGGCGATCAGGCCGAGGACGATCCAACTGACGATGCTCATGGGCGAGTTCTCCCCGTGTGATAGCGATATACGCGGCTGATCATCTCCGCGATGGCACGGTTGCGGACACTACAACGACGCTTCCGGTCGGCTTTCCGGTGCATCCGGTCAAGAGCGGTGGGCAGCGAAGCAATTGCGGTTACGCGTGGTGTTGGTTGATGACTCCGAGTAGTGTCTGTCCGGCACTGAAGGCAAGGAGCCCGTACCGAAGGCCGCGGCCGCGGCCGCGCGGGCCGGGGCGGCCGTGCCCGTCGTTCCGGGACCGGCTGCCGGTGCGGGAGAGCGGCGGCCGGGCCGATGGAGGTCGAGGTGGCGAGGCCATGAGCGTGCGGACGGACGGACCACCACGCGAACCCGACCCCCAGGCACCGCGAAAACCCCTGCTGGAACTGTCGTTCGGCGTGGAGGACCTCCCCGGGCTCCGGCTGCGCGTCGGTGAATGTGCCGCGGAGGCGGGACTGCCGGAGCCGCGGCGCAGCGACTTCGTCCTCGCCGTCCACGAAGTGGCCTGCAACGCCGTCGAACACGGCGGTGGGCGAGGACACCTGGTGCTCGAACGCGCCGACGGCACGCTGCACTGCCGGGTGACGGACGAGGGCCCCGGCTGCACCGCGGACGCCGTTCCGGCGGACGCGCCCGGGGAGTTGACGGGGGAGAGCGGCCGGGGCCTGTGGCTCTCCCGGCAGCTGACGGACCGCCTGGACATCGTGCCGGGCGCGGTGGGTGTGGTCGTCACGCTGATGATGGGCCTGAGCGGCGGGGCGCCGGACTGAAGCCGACGGCGAACGCCGGGTGTTGGGGCGCGGGTGTCCCTGCCGCCGCCCGGGCCCCGGGGGCACGCGCGTGGTCGCCGGGGGCGGGTGCCGTGCCGGGGGCCGGTGCCGTGCCGGGGCGCCGGGAAGGTGGGGGCCGATGGCGTGGGGGGCGCGGGGCGCGCGGACCGGGTGTGCGCGGCGCGGGTCGGCTGTACGGCTGCGCGTGGGCGCCGGCCCGGCGTGTGGCAGGGGCGGTCCGGGAGGAAACCCCGGACCGCCCCTGCGGCGGACTGGCGCGGTGCGGGCCGCGCGCGGGCCGGCCGTGCGGCGGCTCGCCCGCGCTCAGACGTTGACCCCGAAGTTTTTCCAGTCTGGTCCTGGCCTGCGCCTTTCCCGTGCAAAGGCACTTGACGTGCGGAAACCACTCTCGGCGCATCTCAGCGATTGCCACTGTTTCCCGCCCTCGTGTGCCCTCCCTGTGCCCCGGTCCGCCCGGCCGTGAACACAGCGAGGCGCCCCCGTCTGCCGGTAGCTCAGGCAGACGGGGGCGCGGCTTGTCCCGGCCGGGCGCCTACTCGTCCGCCCGGTCGTGCCGGTCGTCGCTCTCCCGGTAGGGGTTGCCCTCTGCCGGTGTGACTCGCCAGTGCGTCTCTGCCGTCGCCTTGTAGCGCCGGTGGCCGGGGTTCAAGCCCGTGTGCTTGAGCGCCCAGATTTCGACGGCCAGGCGGTCATCGGCGGACACTGCCGACTGCTTTCCGCACGCCAGGCACACGGCGGACACGCCCTGTGCCGCTTCCTCGTCGATGTCCACGCCCAGGGTCCACTCGGCGGCACGGAGGATCGAGCGCGTCACAGCAACCCCCTGTCTCGGCTCTGCTTGTTGGCTTCGGCCACTCGGGCGCTCAAGTCGTCGGCAGGCTCGGGAAGCGGCTCGACTCCGCCGACCGGCACCGTCCATTCCCGTCCGCCTTTCCGGGGCCTGAGCCACACGTGCCCGCCCATACGGTCCACCACGACCCCTACGCGGTCCCCCTGGACGTCTCGCGCGAGCGTCCCCACTTCCGGCGCTTCTGGGCTCTCCTGGGCGCTCACCGCTGCTTCTCCTGTGCCGCTCGGGCGTGCGCCACGACGTAGGGCCGGACCAACTCCCCGGGGTCTTCCTCACAGTCGGACGGCGGCACCGGGCCGGCTGGCTCCTGCTGCCACGGTCCGGGGAAGTGCGGCAGCGGTCGCCCGTCCAAGCGGCAGCGTTCGACGTTCCTCGCCCAGCGGCGCCAACGGGCGTCGTACGGGTCGGGGCGCCACTCCTGCGACTGCACCCGGTCGGCAGGCTGCCTCTCGGCGAGATAGGCGCGGCTGTGCCTGCCATCGGTACGCGGCCCGCATAGGACTGCTCTCACCCATTCGAGTGCACTCTCGATAAGATCCCTCATGTCGTCGCTCCTCGCAGCGTCGGCCATGCCCCCGGGCCGGTCGGACGGTCGCGGGGGTCCTTGCATCGACAATGCTTGGAGTACGCAAAGCTCACGCGGGAGTTGACCGGCGTTGACTACCCTGGAGGGGTCAACGGTCAACCCCCTGGGGGCCAGGATGAGCGACTTTGCCGATCTTGCACGCAGATCCTTGCGGGATAACGGCTATTCGATGAAAGCCGCCGCACGCGCAATGAATTACGATCCGGCTTACCTCTCTCGGGTACTCAACGGGAAACAGGCGCCTTCCGAAAAGCTCGTGCAATCGCTAGACAATCTCCTGGGGACAGGCGGTGCGCTGGCCGGAATAGTGCTGAACTCGGACGATCAGTCCCGAGTATCGCGCAGCACCGCCCAGCCTTCCCGACTGGACGCAGGAACCGTTGACGCATTGGCCGGAGTCCTGGCGGCTTACCGGCGTTTGGACGACACGGCAAAGCCGGAGTCAGTAATCCCTGCGACAATGGCGCAAACGAAAGAGGTAACTCAACTCCTCAAGAATGCCAGGGGACCGCACCGGGATCGGTTGGCAGAAGTAGCGTCGGAGTTTGTGCAATTCGCAGGATGGATGCTTGCTCAAGCCAGGGAAGACACCGACGCTGTAAGGCTTCTCAACGATGCTCTAGAGTTGGCCGACGAAGTCGGGAACGGGACCCTTGCCGCTCAAGCGCTGAACTTCAAAGGGTACGTTGCTCGGCAGCAAGCGCGCCCGCAAGCCATTGCCCGCTGGTTCGCTGCCGCAGCACATACACCCGGTGCGCATCCCGCCCAAAGGCTCGGTGACATTCTTCAAGCGGCAGCCGGTATGGCTCAGCTAGGGCAAAAGGACCAAGCCTTGCGCATGGTCGAGGAAGCGGAGCAATTGACGGATAAGGCGGCTGCCTTGCCGCCGCCCAGGACGTCCTATTGGCTTACGCCAGTATTCAACCGTCTCAACCTCGGACTCTGCACGCTAGCCCTAGGGCGCTATGGCGACTCTGTCGATCATCTGTCTTCCGGCCTCGCGCAACTCCCGGATGACTTGAGAAATGCCCCGTGGACCTGGGAACACCGCGAAGCACTGCGTAAGGCGAAAGAAGCAGCATAGGGCACGGCAGCATTCTTCCCGCAACGCAGAAAAGGGCCCCGGTACCGTCCCGCAAACGCGAGAGAGTACCGGGGCCCTTAGTGCTGCCTGTCAGGTGGCAGAGTGAGCGAAATACTTGATTGCGCCTGTCGTATCGACAAGCGCAGCGTCCGCACGCAGGAGAGCACGGAACGTCACAAGGTCCGTGTTAAAGGCGTAGTCGTCGGACCGATCGAACCGGATTCCGTTGACCATGCGAACGACATAGCGCGACCAGTCCCCGAAGAGAACAGACTTAGCGTTCGCGGCCATAGCAGGCACATACGGGTCAATGAAAACGGGCTTCCCGATCATTGCGCCGAACGCGCTGGCCGGGCCGTCGGTCACAAAATCCGTACCGGCCGTTTCGCCTGTCGTCCCCTTGTGCTTCCGAATGGCCGTAAGCGTGGCATTCCGCATGAGCCAACCGGCCGCAGGCTGCATCACATACGGTTCCGCAAGACTGCCGAACAGGTCGTAAAGAAGGTCCGTTCCCTCCCCTGCCGTGTATCCCGCTGATGGGGTCGTCCGCTGCGGCACTGGCGGCGCTTCTGAAGGCGCACCCCACGGGGCGGGAAGGCTTCGTGTTCCGGGGCGCCGACGGCGGGCCGGTTGCCCGTACCTGGTTCTACGACAACGTGTGGCGGAAGGCTGTGCAGCGGGCCGGACTGCCCAAGGGCACGGGCATGCACGCCCTGCGCCACACGTACGCGAGTCTGCTGATCGCTGCGGGGGAGTCGGTCAAGGTCGTGTCCGAGCGGCTCGGGCACACGAACGCGGCCATGACCCTGAACGTGTACAGCCACCTGTTCCCCGACTCGGAGAACAAGACGCGGAAGGCACTCGACAACGCCTTTGCCGCGCCGAGTGCCCCGCTGTGCCCTCTGTGGCCTCTGACCCGCAAAGGCGCAGGTCAGGACCTGGTGACTGCGGCAGTCAGACGTTGACCCCGAAGTCCTGGGCGATGCCGCGCAGGCCCGAGGCGTAGCCCTGGCCGACGGCGCGGAACTTCCACTCCGAGCCGTGCCGGTACAGCTCGCCGAAGACCATGGCCGTCTCCGTCGAGGCGTCCTCCGTCAGGTCGTAGCGGGCCAGCTCGTTGTTGTCGGCCTGGTTCACCACGCGGATGAAGGCGTTCCGTACCTGGCCGAAGCTCTGCTGGCGGGTCTCCGCCTCGTGGATGGAGACCGGGAAGACGATCTTGTCGACCTGGGCCGGGACCGTGGTCAGCGCGACCTTGATCTGCTCGTCGTCCCCCTCGCCCTCCCCCGTGAGGTTGTCGCCGGTGTGCTCGACGGCGCCCTCGGGGCTCTTGAGGTTGTTGAAGAAGACGAAGTGCTGGTCCGACAGGACCTTGCCGGCGCTGTCGACGAGCAGCGCGCTCGCGTCCAGGTCGAAGTCGGTTCCCGTGGTCGTACGGACGTCCCAGCCCAGCCCGACGGTGACCGCGGTCAGACCCGGTGCCTCCTTGCTCAGTGAGACATTGCCGCCCTTGGAAAGGCTGACACCCATGGAATCCCCTGCTCAATCCGGCGCGGGCAGCGCCCTTGACGATTTCTTTGCCCGACTGTGCAACGGGCGCGGGACGAAGACGGTTCCCGCCGCCCGGGTGAATTCCGGGGCGAACGGGGCGGGCGGGGGCGGCGGGGAGGACGCCCCCGCGCCGGTCACCGGGGCGCCGGTCACCGGCGCACGCACCGGGGCACCGGGTGACCGGCCACCGTTCACCCCGTTCACCGGCGGGAGTACGAGCCCGAGGGGCCGAAGAACTCGATCTCGGCGATCGCCACCTGCTTGTCGGCTGCGGCCCCGAACGAGGACACCACCGTGAACCGCACGGAGACCACGTCCCGGGCCCGGAGCGGACGCTCCTGCCGGGCGCCCTGGTCGAGGGTCAGCATCCGCGTCTCCTTCGTGCCGTCCGCGGTGGTGACCAGCGCCTCCAGACGGCTCGGCCGGGCGCTCTGGCCCTGCTCGTTCGACCGTGCCGAGACGCCGGGCGTGACCAGCACGTCCAGGGAGTCGACGGGCTGGGCGAAGCGGGCCTCGATCCACTCGCCCGCGCCGTCGCCGGTGATGCCCGGGCCCCAGTACGTGTTGGAGAACTTGTCGAACGCCAGCTCGGGGCCGTGGCCGGCGTAGGAACGGGAGGCGGCGAAGGTGTCCGGGGAGACGGGCGCCCGTTTGGCGAAATGGTCCTTCACCGCCTGGATCGCGGCCGGTGCCGTGAAGACCGCCGTGACGACGAGCGCCGCCACCAGACCCCAGCCGACCAGCGGCAGCAGCCAGGCCAGGCCCCGGCGCAGCCGCGGCCGGTCACCGGCCCACCGCCTCTCCTCCCGCCCGGAGAACAGCCGCCGCCACCAGGGGAGCCGCCCGCCGCCGCCGGGCGCGCCCGCGAGGGACAGGGCGCAGCGGCGGCAGAAGTGGCGGTCGGGCCGGTTGCCGGTGGAACACCAGGGGCAGACGGCGCCGGTCTCCTCGACCTCGGTGGCGGACCGGCGCACCTGTGGGCGGGCGGCGTCGGGCCGTCCCGGCAGCACGGGCGCGACCGGGGCCGGCGCGGCGGCGCGCGGCTCCGGTTCCGCCAGGGGGACGAGCAGGGCCCGGGCCCGGGTGGCGGCTTCGTCCTGCGGCGTGCGTTCGGTGGTGCCGCGCGGGGCGGGCACGGTGGAGTTGCGGAGGGTGGGCGGTTCCGGAGGGCGCGGGCCGTCCGGGGCGGGGGAGGCGTGGGCGCTCCCGGCGGGCGCGGGGACGTGCGCGGCCGGACCCGGAGCGCTCCCGGCGGGGGGCGCGCTCCTGAGCACGCCGGGCTGCCCGCCGTGGGGCGGGGGCGCGACGGCGCCCCCCGCTCCGTGCGGGGCTGAGCCGGGGGCGTCGGCGGGGGGCGGGCCTGCGGGGGCTGCCGCCGTGCCCGGGACGCCCGTGCCCGGGACGCCCGCCGGGGCCGGGGGTGCGGAGGAGGCCGGGGCGCCCGCCGCCGGGACGACGTCGTTGCGGACGGTGGGGTCGTCGTCGGAGAGCGCCCGTGCGGAACCGGCGGCGGGCCGGGCGGATCCCCGGCCGGCGCTGCCCGTGCGGCCGGCCGCGGCGGTTGCGGCGGCCGGGTGCGGCGCGTGGGGCGCCGGGGCGGCCCCGCCCCGGCTCGCCGCGGGCTGCGGCGCCGGGCTCGTCCCCCCGGCCGCGGGCGCCGTTCCCCGAGCGGCGGCCCGCGGTGGCGTGGCGGGCGGCGGGGGCGCGGCGCCAGGCGGTGCGGTGGGCGGCGCCGGCGCGGCCCCGGGGGGTGCGGCCGGCGGCGGGGGTGTGGCGGGTCCGCCGTGGGCCGCGGCCGCACGGCCGCCGGCCGGGGCGGCGCCGCTGCCGGCACCGGTGTCGTGGCTCCTGCCCGGCGGGCCGCCGGCCGGGGCGTTCCGGGACCCGCCGGTCGGGCCGGCACCGCCGCTTCCCGGGCCGTTGGCCGCGCCGCGCGCCGTCGGTCCGCTTCCGGCCGCCCCGCTTCCGGCCGTTCCGGGACGGTCGGAACCGGCGCCGTCCGCACCGGTACGGCCGGTACCCGATCGGCCGCCGGTTCCCGTACCCCCGGCCGGGCCCCAGTCGAGGACCGCTCCGCAGCCCTCGCAGAAGGGCTGTCCCGGTTCCGCCCGCGTACCGCACTCGGCGCAGGCGTCGGGCCGGCCGGGATCGCGGTGTTCCGTTCGGCTGTCCCTGTTCACGTTCGGGTCGTCCTCTCTGCGACGGTCACGGTGACCGTGTAGGGCATATGGGCGGGGCGGGCCGCCGCGACCAGTTCGTCGAGGCGGGGCTCGGCCCCGGGATCCGGCTCGGGGAGCCGGATCGACACGTGCAGACGCGGGCGGCGCTCGCCGGGGACGGCGCCCAGGGGCCGCTCCGCCCAGCTCGCCGCGCCGCTTTCGGTGATCTCGGGCTCCACGCCGAACACCAGCCGGACGGCCGTGGCCAGTCCGCGCCGGGTGCCGCGCAGCCGGTGCAGCGTGGCGGCGACGGCCACGGCCTCGCGCAGCCGCGCCTCCGCCGGGGCGTCGAGCGGGGGCTCCGCCGGAACACCGGCCCCGGCATCCGGTCCGGCCCCGGCATCCGGTCCGGCGCCCGCGTTCCCGCCCGCACCGTGCGCCGGTCCGCCGGCCGCGCCCGCTGTCCGCGGCCGGCCGCCCGCGGACCCGTCCGCGGAGTCCTGCTCCGTCTCGGCGCCCACCCAGCCGCCCAGCCAGGCGGTGAAGTCCAGTGGGGCCAGCGCCGGGTCGAAGTACGCCTCCAGGCAGTCCAGGACGTTCAGGAACGGGGCGAGCACCTCGTCCAGGCCGGCCGTGAAGCGCTGCGCCAGCTCGTCGTCCGCGTAGAGCGCCGGGAGCATCAGGCCGAGCGGCTGCGCGCTGCCCAGCCCGTCGATCGATCCGCGCACCGTGCTCAGCCCCCGATCACGCGGACGCGGTGGTCGAACGAGAAGACCAGCGCGGGCCGCTCCAGGTCGATGCGGTCGGTCGCGTCACCGCGCTTGCCGGTCAGCGGGTCGGCCGGGTAGAGCCGTACCTCGTCCACGAGTTCGACCCCGGGGACGCGCTGGAGGACGGCGAAGACCTCACCGGCCTGCACCGGATGCCCGAACCGCCAGCCCTTGCCGTGCGCGCCGCCGGCCAGCGGGTCCAGATGCCGGTACAGGGCGTCCAGCGCCTGCTGCCGCACCGTGTCGTGGTCGACGCCCCGGAAGGCGTGCAGGGTGGAGACGACCGTGACGCCCTGGTAGTAGGGCGGGCCCACGGCGAGCCGGGTGCCGATGAGGCGCCGTTCGTCCAGGTAACGGGTGATTCGCTCCAGCAGGTCGTCGGCGGGGACCAGTTGCTCGAAGCGCAGCCGGCCGCCCCGGTCCGGTACGGCGTCGGGGACGACCAGCACCCGCACCGCGTAGGCGCCGTGCTCCTCGGGGTCCGCCTCCAGGCAGGTGATGCGTGCGGTCTCCGGGGCGGCGCGGCGGGCCAGCTGCTCGTAGTCCCGCAGGGTGACGGCCCGGTCCTGGGCGCGCAGCGTGACGGGCGCCCGGACCTTGGCCTCCTCGACCGTCTCGCCGTCCACACCGCCGCTCGCCGCTTCGCGGTTCTCCACCCGCGTGACGTACGGCACGGAGCTGCGGAGCACCTGGATGGTGCCGCGGGCGACGTTGCCGGACCGGCCGCCGCCCGTGCGGTAGCGGTGGGCGCGGATGACGGCGCCCTTCCGGGGCACGGCGCCGTACTGGCGCAGGGTGCCGTCGGGTTCGCGGACGGACGGACCGAAGGCGACCTCGCCTGTGGCCGGGTCGAGCGTCACATGCCGGTCGTCCGGGCCCGAGGCGGCGAAGTGCGGTACGACCTCCCAGTCGGACCAGCCGTCGTCCGCGACGACCTGGAGATGCAGCGGCGGGGTGTCGGCGACCACGGGCGGGCGGGCCAGCCGAAGCCGCTGCCCGGGCAGGCCGGTGGCCTCGCCGAGCGCCTCGTCCGCGACCACTTCGGCGTGCACGGCGCGGGTGGTGCCGCCGATGGTGAAGGCGTCGGCGGACCGCAGGGTCGGGGAGGAGGTGTAGAAGGGCTGGCCGGCGGCGGGTTCGGTGACCCGGCAGCGCAGCCAGCCCGCCTCGTGCCGGCCGGTGCGGGAGAGGATGTGCCCGCCGGGCATGTGCAGGACCACCTCGCCGGGGCGGTTGAGGCCGCCGGTGGTGTCCTCCTCCAGCTCGCAGGGCGCCCAGCCGTCGGCGGTCCACGCCTCCCAGGCCAGTGGCGGCTGCCGCGGGTCGACGCCGACTCCGTCGACGCGGCTGCCGAGTTCGAGCACGACCGCGCAGTGCGGCACGGCGCTGCTGAGCCCGATCAGCAGCGCGTCGCCGGGGCGCGGCGCGTCCGCGAAGCAGGTGACGTCCTGGCCCTCGGCCACGTCGTGGGTCCGGTCGGTGGCCGTCTCCCCGCCGGGCTGCACCACGACGTGCCGCAGCGAGCAGGGCAGCACGTTGAGGTCGTCCTCGGTGGCGAAGACGACGGCCTCCTCGGTCTCGGTGCGCTCGGTGGCCACCTCCGTGCCCGCGGGCAGCAGGATCGGCCGGGGCTGCGGGGCGGAGAGCCAGAACGTGACGCCGGCGCGGGCGGCGGAGGGCGGGAAGAGGGTGATGCCGAGCAGGTCGAGGAAGGCCAGATAGTTCTTCTCCGGCACCCGGTTGAGCCGGTACACGATCTGGTCGGCCATGTGCGCGACCGTCTCCACCAGGGTCACGCCCGGGTCGGACACGTTGTGGTCGGTCCACTCCGGGGCGCGCTGCTGAATGTAGCGCTTGGCGTCGTCGACGAACTGCTGGAAGCGACGGTCGTCGAGGTTGGGGGAGGGCAGGGCCATCAGCGGTCGCCTTCTGTGGCTGGTCCGCCGTCCTCGGCGGAGGCGGACGTCGGCTCGTCGTGGGACGGGATCACATAGAACGGGAAGACGAGGCTGCGCGGGTTGTTGGTGCCGCGCACGCGGTAGCGGACGTCGATGTAGAGCACGGCCGGCTCGCCCGCCGTCACCTCCACCTCGTCCACCTCGATGCGCGGCTCCCAGCGGTCGAGGCCGGCACGGACCTCGCTCTGGATGCGGCCCGCCGTCGACTCGTTGACGGGTGCGAAGACGAGGTCGTGGATGGCGCAGCCGTACTCCGGCCGCATGGGCCGCTCACCGGGCGCGGTGCCCAGCACCAGCCGGATGGCCTCCTCGATCTCGCGTTCCCCGCTGACCAGGGCGATGCCTCCGGACGGGCTGATGCGCATCGGGAACGCCCAGCCGGAACCGACGAACTGCTCAGCCATGGCGGACCGCCCTCCCGGGACCGGGGCCGGTTCCGTGACGGGGGCCGGGGCCGGGGCCGGGGCCGGCGCGGTGCTGCGGCGCGGTGGTCGGTGCGGTCGGATGCATGAGCGGGGCTCCAGCGGTCACGGGACGGACGGGTGGGAGTGGAAGGGGAGGGGCCGGGTCCGGACGGGCGGTCAGATGACGGGTTTGCCGTTGGCGGTGACGAGGCCCAGCAGCGGGATCGTGGCGCCCCGGATCGAGACCGCGGCGGTGGCCTGCAGGCTGAGCGCCGCGGCCGACACCACGTTCACGGCCCCGGCGCTCACGTTCACCAGCGAGGACTTCACATCCGTGGCGGCCCCGCTGATGCTCACCGTCGTCGATCCGGTGAGGCCGACGGTGGGGGCGGTGGTCTGGACGCGCGTCGCGGCCGTCAGGGTGATGGCCCCGCCGCTGCGCATCGAGATCGGTCCGCCCGCCTGGAGGGTGAGGGCCCGGCCGGCCTTGACGGTGACGTCGGTGCCGCCGGTGATGGAGACCGCGCCCTTGCTGTCCACGGTGATCTCGGTCCTCGTCCGGTCGAGATGCACCGTCAGCTTCTCGTCGCCGGTGCTCAGCCGGACGCCGCGCTTGCGGCGCATCGTCGGCTGGTCCAGCAGGTCCAGCCGGTTGTTGGCGCGGTCGGCCAGGGTGCGGCGGACGACCCGGCCCAGCTTGTCGTAGTACTGCACATCGCCGCGGCCGGGCTTGTCCCGGCCGTTGTACAGGCTGCCGATGACGTACGGGTGGTCGAGCGCGCCGCGGTCGAACGCCACCAGCACCTCGTCGTTGACGCTCGGCGTGATCAGCCCGCCGCCCTGGACGCCCCCGTACTGCACGGTGCGCGTCCAGTCGCTGATGTACGTGTCGTCCAGCCAGGGGAACCTCAGTTTGACCCGGCCCTGGCGCAGCGGGTCCTGCACATCGGTGACCAGGGCGTTGGCGACGCTCGGCAGCCGACCGCCGAAGCCGTCGCCGCCGCCGGAGGCCAGGCCGTAGAACGAGCGCCACTGGCGGCCGGTGACGGTCACCCAGGTCTCGTAGCCGGCGCCGGCCGCGTAGACGTGGCGGGCGCCCGTGACGGTGTACTTGCCCTCGAACGGCTTGCCGACGTCCGTGAGCGTGACGGGCACACCGGGCCGCAGCGTGGGCTCGCCGTGCACACAGACCTCGACCTCGGCGAAGGCGCCGGTCACATCGTCCGCGAGCGCCTCCGCGGCCTTCTTCACCTGCCGCTGGTTGTCGAACGGCGTGTCGGTGCGCGCCAGTTCGACCTCCTTGGCCGGTTTGAAGCCCGCCAGGGCCGTGCCGGGGGTGGTGCCGATCAGGGCGCCCTTGTTGGCGGCCCGCGCGGACGCCTTCTCGGTGAGGGCGCTCTTGGCCGAGACGTCCCAGCCGCGCACCTCCACCCGCGCGACCTGGTCGGAGGCGGTGACGGTGGAACGGCAGCGCTTCACCTCCTGGCCGCCGCGGAGCTCCCGCGGGTTGTCGGCGGGGGAGAGCGGGGAGCCGGCGGCGGGTGCCCCGGAGGCCCGCTTGGCCGGGGCGAACTGGAACTTCCCGTCCGCGTCCACCGACATCACCACGTTGTTCTCGTCCGCGAGCCGGCAGAGGAAGTCCCAGTCGGAGACCCCGGCCTGGGTGATGTACGGGTAGGTGCCCGGGGTGGGGCCGATCCTCCCGGCCGGCACCCCGGCGTCCGCGAGCAGCCGCTGCGCGATGAGGGCCGCGTTCATGCCCCGGTAGCCGGCCACCCGCTTCTTCCGCAGCAGCCGGTGGCCCGCGTCGTAGCCGCGCACGATGCTGAAGCTGCCCTGGCCGTCGTAGTCGGTCTCCAGGCCGGTGATCTCCCCCGTGAGCAGCTTCGTGCGCTGCGGGCCGGAGACGGCGGTCAGCACCACGGGGGCGCCGATCTCGGCGTTCACCAGCCGCAGCGCCTCGCGGTCCTCGTCGCGGAAGGTCAGCTGGAAGGCGCCCGGTACCCCGGCGGCGAAGTCCACCCAGCCCTCGATGAGCAGCAGGGCGTCGTCTCCGCGCAGCACGGCGCCGTTGATGCTGACCTCCAGCACGCGGGAGCGGGTTGCTTCTGGCACGTCGGTGACCTGTGTTCCTTCTCGTCCTGCGGTGTTCCCGTACTGCGGTGTTCTCGTCCTGCGGTGTTCTCGTGCTGCCGTGCTGCCGTGCTGCCGTGCTACGGCGCGCGGGTGCGGGCCGTGGGCCGTCCCGTCCGGTTGCGGAACGGGCCGCACGGTGCCCGCCCGCCGCCCCGCGCCCCGGCGCGGGGAGCCGCAGGGCCGGTCACGCGCCCACCTCCTCGGCCGCCGGGAGCAGCAGCTCCCGGCCGGGCGGGAGCCGTGCCGGATCGTCGATGCCGTTGGCCTCCGCGATGAGGCGCCAGGCGGTGGCGTCCCCGTACTCGCGGAAGGCCAGCGAGGGCAGCGAGTCACCGGCCACCACCCGGTGCACGCGCCGGGTGGTCAGCGCGCCGGAGGTCGGGTTCTGGCCGGGCTTGCCGCTCGGGATCTCCTCCAGGTGGAGCCGGCAGGTGGCGCGCATCGGCAGGCCGCTGGAGGCGAACAGCGTGTACTCGACGTCGACCGAGCCGACGTAGGCGTTGAAGCTGACCGTGGAGAAGTTGCCCCACTGGAACTTCACCCAGGGCGTCGAAGGCCGTTTGGCGGCGATGCTGGCCTCCGTCACCTCGCAGCAGGAGAGCAGCACTTCGCACGCCTTCTGCACGTCGTTCGAGCCCGGGTCGTCGGAGCGGTCGAAGAACACCTCCACGTCCAGGGAGCGCGGCTCCGGGCCGATGAACTCCGGCGGCGGCGCGTCGCGGACCGCCGCCGCGGCGGTGCTCTTCCAGGTGGAGCGGCGGCTCAGCGACAGCTCGGAGGGGTTGAACTGGAACTCCAGTTCCTTGATCAGCGCACCGGGGGAGTTGCTGTTGCCGGTCGGTGGCTGGTGGACCCGGAGGGTGGCCCGCACGAGGCTCTGGCCGGCCCAGCCCTGGGCGGCGCTGCCGAGTGCGGCGCCGCCCTTCCCGGCGCTCTTCCAGCCGGGCATCACTCGCCTCCCGCGTCGGTGAAGCCGTGGTGGGCGATCTCCAGCACCTCGGTGGCCACGCTCGGGTTCGCCGGGTCGAGCGTCGGACCGGTCCAGCTCACCGGCAGCACGTCCATGAGACCCCAGCGGGCGACGAGCGAACCGTCCGCGCGGAGGGCGGAGATCTGCGCGGTGGGGCGGGTGACGCCGGTGGCGACCTCGGAGATCCAGGCGGCGACGCGCGCCGTGTCCGGGGTCAGGGGGCGGGTCAGCCGGATGTTCGAGTGAACGATCCGGGTGGGGAGCTGCCAGACGAAGTCGTTGTTGCCGCCCTCGTGGCGCTGCTCGACCTCCACGCTGGACGCCAGCCCTTCGCACCCGTTGAACGAGCCCAGGCTCTGGCCGTCGATGGACAGCGTGAAGTAGAGGGTGGAGCCGGGATCCTCGGTGCTCATGGGTCGACCTTCCGGTTCTCTCTCGTGGGTGGCCGGGGCGCGGCCGCCGGGCGGCGGTCCGGACCGTTGCCGGGGAGCGCGGTTCGGCGGTGCTGTTCCGGTGCCTGCGTGCGGTGCGGGTCTGTGCGGTGCGGGTCTGCGGTGCCGTTCCGGGCGGCGCTCTTCTCAGCGGTCCGGACCCGGACGGTGCTGTCCCGGAGGGTGCTGTTCCGGAGGGTGCTGTGGCAGTGCTGTGGTGCGGGCCGGTGCCGGTCCGCGCGGCGGCGCCCCGGTCAGCGGCGGGAGTCGCGGAGCCTGCCGATCCGTTCGCGTTCCTGGCGGAGTTCGGCACGGAGCAGCCGGGACATCGGACCGAGCAGCACCCGGGCCAGCTCGTCCAGCCGGCTGTTGTCCCTCAGCAGCCGCATGGTCGGGTGGAACAGCAGCCGGGCCAGCTTGTCCCTCTCCTCCTTGTCCTTGCGGATCCGCCGCACCAGTGGTGCCAGCAACAGGTCCGCGAGCTGGTCGAGTTGGTGGTGTGTCAGCGACTCCGGGGCGAAGCCGGCGCCGGGGCCGCCCGGCGGTCCCGCCGGGGCGGACGACGGCGGCCGCGGTGCTCGGGGCGCCGTCACGGCGGCCGGCGCGCGCTGCACGACCGTGACGCCGGGCGGCTGTCGCGGTTCCGGCTCCGGAGGAGCGGCCGGTGACCGGTCCGGTGATCCGGCGGTGGTGGCGCGCTGGAGCGGCAGCGGGACGAGCGGAGCGGCGGCCGCCGCCGTGAGCGGCACGCCGGAGCCCGGCCGTCCGGCGCCGTGCCCGGCCCCGCGCGCTGCACCGCCGGCGTGTCGGCCGGGGGGATCGCACCGGGAACGGCCCGTGCGCCGGCCGGGCGGCCGCTTCGCTCCGCGCCGGCACCGGGGGCCGGCGCCGTTCCGGTACGGGAGACCGCCCGGAAACGCGGCACGCCGAGACCGGCCACGGGCGGCGCCGCACTTGGCGTGTCCGTCCGGGAGGACGTCGTGACCAGCCGCGGCGCGGGGGCGGCAGCGGAGCCCGCCACCGGCCCGGCCGCCGGGGAACCCGCTGTACGGCGCGCCCCGGGGGGTGCCACGGGCCCGGAGACGGACGGTCCCGCACCGGGCCAGACGGACGGTCCCGCACCGGAGCCGGAGAGGGACGGTCCCGCCTCGGGGGTGCGCGGCGCGGCCGGAGCGGCGGACAGCCGCTGGACCGCCGTCCCCCCGAGCGCCGGTGCGGTGCCGCCGCCCTGTCCGCCGGGCGCTCCGGAGGACACGGCGGTCCGCCGCGACGCGGAACCGGGGACCGCGAGGGGTGCGACAGGGCCGGGTGCCGCCGAACCGCCCGGTGCCTCGGCCGGGGAGGCACCGGCCGCGTCCGGGGCGGCGGCGAGCCGCTGGACGGGCAGCGCGTCCGGAGCAGGTGGGCTCGCGGGGCCGATCGCAACGGTGGACGCGGCGATGGCCCCGCCGGCCCCGCCGGCCCCGTGGGCCCCGCCGGCGCCGCCAGACGACGGCGCGTCGGCGGAGGGCACGCCGGCGGAGGAGGCCGGCGCCGTGCCCGGCGCTGGAGCCGGTGTTCCCCCGGCGGTGGCCGGGTGAGGGGCGGGCCCGGCCGCGGCAGCCCGCTGCACCGGTATCGGCGCCTGCCCGCCGGACGGCACGGAGACCTGCGGCTCCCCTCCGGCGCCCGGGGACGGGGCGGCGGTACGCGGTGCGGCCGCTCCGGTGCCCGGCACGCCCGGGCCCGCGGCCCGTTCACCGGACCGGGACGGCTGACCGGACACCCGTCGCTGCACGCTGCCGTCCGGGTGGCCGGCTGAAGTGGGCGTCGGCGGAACGGAGTTCGAGGGTGCGGTGCGCCCGGGCACGTTCGCGTGGGGCTCCCGCCGGGACGCCCGGACCGGGCCGTCGCCGCCGGCGGCGACGGAACCCGGCGCCCCGGAGCGCCGGGAGCCGGGCGCGGCGGCGGACCGCCGCACGGCAGCGGACCCGACGTCCGTATGTGCCCCGCCCGCTGCCGTCGCCGTACCCCCCACGACCGGGCCGCTGCCGGAGAGGCCCGGACCGGTGGCCCGGTCACCCGGGCGGGAGGCTCCCGCCGCGCCGGACGGCGTGCCGGGGCCGGCCCCGGGCACCGCAGGCGCCCGCTGCACCGGGGAGGGGACGGCCGCGCCCCGCACGCCAGGAGGCAGCGGCGGGACGCGACCGGAGCCGGGATCACCTGCCCGTCCGGAGGCCGCCCGGTCACCGGGCTCGGCGGCCGGAGCGGACCGCCGCGCACTGTCCGTCGCGCCACCGTTCGTACCGCCCGGGCGCTTGCCGGCGTCCGGGGAGGACGACGACGGGTGGGCGCGGGCACGGCGCTGCACCGGCGTGGCCCGGTCCGCGCCACCGGACGGCCCGTGCGGGGCCGTCGCGGGGAGACCCGGCACGTCGGCGGTGCCGCCGCGCCGCCCGAGGGCGTCACGGAGCCGTGCGCCGAGGCCCCGGCCGCGCCGGTGGCCGGGGGC
Organism: Streptomyces sp. F63; assembly: GCF_018070345.1. Taxonomy (GTDB): domain Bacteria; phylum Actinomycetota; class Actinomycetes; order Streptomycetales; family Streptomycetaceae; genus Streptomyces. The sequence goes on along the minus strand of NZ_JAGPXX010000002.1, from coordinate 197,660 downwards.
GCCCGGCGCCGGAGCCGGGCCAGTGCCGGGGTCCCCGGCTCGGGATCCGCTCGGTGGCGCCGCCCGGATGGGACCCGAGGCCCCGGACGCCGGGGACGGCGCGGCGGCACGCCGGTCTCGCGGGCCCGGCCCGGCGTCCCCCTGCGGGGGGCCGGACACCGACGTCACGCCCGGCTGATGCGTCCTGTCGGGGGCCCGCCCCGCCGGGGAGCCGTCCCGGGCCGCCCGGTACGCGGGCGCGGGATCGAGGCGGCGCATGCGGACCGCCGGTGCCGTGGCGGAACGCTGCACGGAGGGCAGCCCGGCCGGGCCGCCGCCGGCGAGCCGTATCGGCCGTGCCGTGGCCAGCGGCCGGACCGGAGGCGGTGTCACGCGGACGGCGGGCGTGGAGCGGGTGGCGGAGGGCGAGGCAGTACCGGAGTCCGTACCCGTGGCGGCAACGGCCCCCCGGGCGGTGGCCGGAGCGGACGTTGTCGCCGCCCTCCCCGAACCAGAGCCCGAAGCAGGACCAGGAGCCGAACCAGAGCCCGGCCCCGGCCCCGGCCCCGGCCCCGAACCAGAGCCCGAAGCCGGGCCGGAACCCGGCCTCGGACCGGAACCCGGCGCCGAACCGGAGCCCGGCCCCGGCCCCGGACCGGAACCGGAGCCCGGCCCCGGACCGGGGCCGTCCGGTCTCGCGTTCGCTCCGTTGGCAGCGCCGGAGAGCCGTCCGGCCGCTTCCCCGCCGGACGGGCCATCGGCGCGCCGGACCGGTCCCGTCGCGGAACCGTTCGGTCCGGCAGGGGAGTCCGGGGCTGTGGCGCGCTGTATCGGGGTGCCCTCACCGGCCGAAGGACGGGTCAGCGGTACGGCACCGGCGGGCGGGCCGGCCACCGGTGCTCCCAGCGGCGGCCGTCCGCGCCCGGCCTCGCCGGACCGGCGGGCCGTCGCCGGCCCGGAGGACGAGGCCGGCCCGGAGGAAGAAGCCGGCCCGGAGGGCGCGGACGCCGGGCGGGAGCCGTGCCCCGCGCCCGGCCTTGCGCCGGGGCCGGGGCCGCCCGGTCCCTCGGCGCTCGCGGAGCGGTGCACGGTCGCCGGGACCGTGACGGAGGGGGGTGCGGAGAGGGAACGGGAGGCCGAAGTGACGCTTTCCGCAAGGGTGCTTGAGCCGCGCCGCCCGGCCTCCCCCGCGGATGCCGCACGGGCGGCGACGGGCAGCGCGCGCAGGCCATCGGCCGGCAGCGTGCCACCGCGCGCGGCCGTGGTCAGCGCGGGTCCGGACCGGCCGGTGCCGGGGGACGTACGGACCGGGGCCACGGCCGGCCCGGTCGGCCGCGCCGCCGCCACGGCCCGCTGGACCGCCCGGTCGGGAGCGGGCACCGACGCGTCGGCGGACGGTGTGCCGGCCCTCTCCTGAGCACCGGGAGCGCCGGGAGCACCGGGAGCGCCGGGAGCGCCGGGAGCGCCGGGAGCGCCGGGAGCGCCGGGAGCGCCGGGAGAACGCGGAGAATCCGAAGCCTCCCTGGCGGCCGGTCCCCCCAGCCGCCCGCCCTGACCGGCGGAACCGGCCGCCGCTGCCGGGACGGAGCCGTCCGCGCCGCGGCTGCGGAGCAGTCCGTGGACGATCCCCGTCGGCGCGTCGTCGAGGACGGCGTGCGAGAGGCCCGGCCCGGAGAAGGAGGGGTTCTGCCAGGTGCGCAGGGTACGGCCGAATTCCGTGGACGCCACCGGCCCCCCGTGGGCGGTCGTCCGCTGGATGGGCGGCAGCGGGGACCGGTCACCCGGCTGGTGCGCGCCCCCGCCCGGACGACCGGCCGGTGCCGGGGCCCGGTGTCCCGGGGCGCCGGGAGCGGTGCCGGGTCTCCCTCCCGGCGCTCCGGGGACGGACGCGGACGCCGGGGCCGGACCCGCCGTGGCGGACGGCGGGAGCGGGGAGGGCCGCGAAGGGGACGGCGGCGGTACGGAGGACGGCGCGGTGAACGGCGCAGTGAACGGCGCACCCGCGCCGGCTCGGGCGCTCGCGTCGGCTCCGGCGCCCACGTCGGCCTTCGCGTCCGAGCCGGCCTCCGTGCCCGCGCGGTCACCGGGGCCGCCGGCACCGCGCCTCCGCAGCCGGTCGAGGATTCCCACCGTTCCCCCTCACCCCTCCGCGCCGGCGCGCGTGACGAGCTCCGCGATCCGGCGGGCGTAGGCCCGCCGGTCGCCGTGCTCCAGATCCAGAATGTCGTCGAGCGTCCAGTGGAAGTGGTAGGCGATGTACGCGATCTCCTCCTGGATGCGGTCGGTCGCGTACGTCACGATTCCCCCAGGCGGCTCCCGCCGAGCTCGACCTCGAACGGCTGCTCGCAGTGCGGGCAGGTCACCCCGGCGCGGGTGTGCCCCTCGGCGTTGACCTGGCGGTAGAAGTCCTGCAGGAAGGCCAGGTCGGAGGCGAACAGCTGCTCCACGATCCCGTCGTGCACCGCCGGCAGTGTGCCCAGCCGGGTGATGACCCGGCTGAGCAGCACCACCGACAGATAGGCCGGGTTCTCCTGGACCCGCACATCCCGCAGCGGGACCAGCTCGTCGCGGGCCGTCGCCAGCCGCATCACGCCGTGCCGGTGCACCGCGCCCGCGTCGTCCACGTAGCCGCGCGGCAGTTCGAACTCGAACTCGGTTTGCAGCCGCCGCCGCTGCTGCCGCGCGGGAGGCGGGGCCGGGGCGGTGCCGATGGCCGCCCGCTCCTCGGCGCTCAGCGCGTCGGGAGCGGGGGGCGCGGCGAGCCCGCTGACGGAACGGCGCATCAGTCCATGACCAGTTCTTCGTAGGTGATGGTCACGGTCTCGGTGAGCGCGGAGGCCTCGCCGGCCTTCACCGTGCTGGTGTCCACCTTGCGGGCCCACGCCTGGCGCAGGTTGTACCGCTTGACCGGGTTGTTCTCGTAGTCCATCACCACGATCGTGGCGTTCTTCCGGGCGGAGGCCATGGTGCCCGCCATGGAGGTGTCGATCCACTCGCTGAAGACGGACGACTGGGTCGCGCCGCGCACGACCGTGACCTCGCCGGCCTTGGCCACGCCCGGCATCTTCTTCGTCACCGGCTTGCCCTGCTCGGACACCTGCATGTATTCGATGACGTCCTGCTCCCGGGTCAGACCGCTGACCTCCTGCAGGAACTCGACCATGACGCCGTCGATCTGGATGCCGAAATTGTGTGAGGTGAGGGCGTCACCTGGCTGCAGACTCATGGAGCTGTGGTCCTTCTACTCGGTTCGCCGGCACGCGGCGCGGCGGACTGCCCGTGTCCTCCCCGGGGGCGGGAAGGCGTGACGGCTGCTGACTGAATGACGGTTGGCCGGGAGGAGCCGGCGCGCGCCCGCGGCGGCGCCGCGCGGCTCACTCGTCCAACTGGCCGCCGCCGTCGGAGAACTGCGCCAGCCGGAAGATCACGAACTCGGCCGGCTTCACCGGCGACACGCCGATCTCGCAGATGACGCGCCCGAGGTCCACCGACTCCGGGGGGTTGGTCTCCTCGTCGCACTTGACGTAGTACGCGTCCTCCGGGCGGGCGCCGAACAGGGCGCCGCTGCGCCACTCGTTGACGAGGAACGCCGAGACGTTCCGCCGGATCCGGGCCCACAGCGCGTGGTCGTTGGGCTCGAACACCACCCACTGGGTGCCGATCAGGATCGACTCCTCCAGGTAGTTGAAGTACCGGCGGACGTTGAGGTAGCGCCAGGCCGGGTCGGAGGAGAGGGTGCGGGCGCCCCAGACGCGGATGCCGCGGCCGGGGAAGGCCCGGATGCAGTTGACGCCGACGGGGTTGAGCAGGTCCTGCTCGCCGCGGGTGATCTGCAGCTCCAGGTCGACGGCGCCGCGCACCACCTCGTTGGCGGGTGCCTTGTGCACGCCGCGCTCGGCGTCGTTGCGCGCCCAGATGCCCGCCACGTGGCCGCTCGGCGGAACGAGCCGCGGCTGGCCGGAGGAGGGGTCGAAGACCTTGATCCAGGGGTAGTACAGCGCCGCGTACTTGGAGTCGTAGCCCGCGGTCTCCTGCCGCCAGACCCGCACCTCGCGGGCGTTGAGCCCCGGCGGCGGGTCGATGACGGCGACGCGGTCGCCCATCAGCTCGCAGTGCGCGATGAGCCCGAGCTGGACGGCCTTGACGGCCTCCAGGTCGAGGGCGCCGCGCTGGTAGGCCGCCATCAGGTCGGGGACGGCGACCATGGAGATCTCGTCCACGGCCTCCAGACCGCCGAAGCCGGTGCGGTCGGCGGAGTCACCGAGGTACTCACCCGGCCCGGCCTGGCCGCCGGCCGGAGCCACACCGCCGCCCTCCGCGCCCCGGGTCGCCACGGCACCGGCCGGGGCGGGCAGCGCCACCGTCTGGTTCTCCGGGCGGGCGAGCTGCGCGGCGGGCGCGGCCTCCTCCACGGTGATCAGCCGGGAGCGCTCCCGCACCTGGGTGACGACGTAGGTGCGGCCGCTCTTCTTGCTGGCCGTGACGTCGAAGGTCTCGACCGGGCGGTCGCCGTCCTTGACGATCAGCCGGAAGCGCTCGGCGGGCCCCTCGCCCTCCGGGTCGGCGACCTCGACGCTCAGTCCGGCGCCGCTCTCGGCGGCGGCGATCGCGGCCACCCGGAACTTGCCGAGCTGCCGCGGTTCCCCGGCGGGCAGGGCCGCGGGACCGTCCCCGGCGGCCCTCTTCCCGTTCGCCGAGCCGCCCGCGCCGGCGGCCGTCCCCGACTCCCCGCCGGGCACGCCGCCGACGCGGACGACATAGGCGGCGCTGCCGCCGTTGTTGAAGAAGCCGTAGACGGAGTGGGCGAGGTGGTACCCGTCGGTGAAGTCGCCGAAGGCCGCCACGTACTGCGTCCAGTTGGTCACCAGCGTCGGTTCGTTGAGCGGCCCTTCCGGCGCGAGGCCGACGAAGGCCGCCACGGAGGTGCCCACCCCCTCGATGGGACGAGAGCCACTGGCCACCTCCTCCACGTAGACGCCCGGTGACAGATACGACGGCATGCTGGGCTCTCCTCGGAGTACGCGATGTGACGCCGCCCAGCCTCGCCGAGCCCGCGTCCGGCGAAAACGGTCACGGGTACCGGACCAGGGGCAAGAGGGCTGCCCGTACGGGCAGTTGGCGCGCGCCGACCGGGCGGCCCGCCGCCGGGGGCCGCGCGGGGGCCGTCACCCGGGCGCCGGCGCCCGGGGCGGCCCGGTGTTCCGGGCGTGCACCGCACCGGAGCCGTCCGCCGCGCGGGAACGGGACGGGCCGCCGCACGAGGCGGACGCGGGGGCCGGCCGGAGGCGAGGGCCCGGCGGACGATCCGCCGCCCGCGCCGTGCCGCCTTCCGCCTCCGGGCTCGCGGCCACGGGCACGGACAGTCAAGTAATCCCCTCTGCGGGGCGGGGAACGCTGTCCGGCGGGGCGCAACCGGGGGCAGCGTCGCCTGCCCTTCCGTACCGCCCGCCGCCCGCGGCCGGCCAGCACCCCGCCAGCACCCGGCCCGCCCGGGGCGCCGGCCGGCCCGTCCGCCTCGCGCGCGCCGGGACCGCGCCGTGCCGAAAAGGCAACGGGGAGGTCCGTTGGGGCATCGGCCCTGCCTCGTCTCCTGGTGACCGGCTCCGGCCGGATGGCTAGCGTCGGGCGCGTGAGTATGTGGACTTCTCTTGAGCCGGCTTCGACGACGGTGGACGCGGGCGGCACCACGATGGTGCGGCTGCGAATCCGGAACACCGGGGACGTGGTGGACGAGTACCGCGTCGTCCCGGTGGGCGATCCGGCTCTCTGGGTGCGCGCGGAGCCAGCTGCCCTGAAGGTGTATCCGGGGCAGACGGGCACGGTGGAGCTGCGGTTCTCACCGCCGCGTTCGCCCGACGCGACCGCCGGGCCCAATCCGTACGGTGTGCAGATCGTGCCGACGGAGCACCCGGAGGCGGCCACGGTGGTGGAGGGCAACCTCACCATCACGCCGTTCACGGAGGTGCGGGCCGAACTGGTGCCTCCCGTCACCAAGGGGCGCTTCCGCGGCCGTCCCGTCCTCGCGGTGGACAATCTGGGCAACACCCGGCTGACCGCCTCGGTGACCGGCGGCGATCCCAGCGACCAGCTCGGCTTCGACGTTCATCCGAGCAGTCTGCAGATCGAGCCGGGCCGGGCCGCGTGGGTGAAGACGAGCGTGCGGCCGAAGGAGGTCAGCTGGTTCGGGCGGAAGGAGATCCGCCCCTTCGCCCTGGCCCTCCAGCGCTCGGGAACCGAGCCGCTGCCCGTCGAGGGCACCTACGTCCAGCGCAGCGTCTTCCCGCACTGGGTGCTGGCCGGCTTCGCTCTGCTGCTCGCGCTGGGTATGACGTTGGCGATCCTCTGGTTCGCCCGGGGCCCGCAGGTCAAGACCCTGGCCACCGAGAAGGCCGCGGCCGCCGGGGAGCAGCCCCAGGAACTCGCACCGCCGTCCGCGAGTCCCTCGGCATCCGCGCCCGAGCCGTCGGCCCCGGCGGAGGACGAGAAGCCGAAGAAGCCGGCGGACGCCCCGGAGAAGGAGAAGGACAGCGAAGGCGGCGAGGACGACGCGGGCGGCGGTGGCGGTGGCGGCGAGGAGACGGCGCCCGCGAAGGAGAACAAGGCGCCGTCGGTCACCGGCACCTTCGTCAGCGACGACTCCGGCAAGTGCCTGAGCAGCACCGACGGCCTGGACGGCACCCAGCTCGTCATCGAGACCTGCCGCAAGGGCTCCGCGGGGCAGACCTGGAAGGCGGAGAACGACGGCACGTTCCGCTCCCAGGGGATGTGCATGGACGTGGCCTGGGGCAAGCACGACGACTTCACCGACATCCAGATCGCCAACTGCAACGGGCAGCCCGCCCAGCAGTTCCGGTTCCACGAGGACAGGTATCTGCTCGCCGTGGACTCCGGCAAGTGCGTCGACATCTTCGACCACCAGAAGGCCGATGGCAGCACGGCCGTGCTGTGGCCCTGCAACGGCGCGACCAACCAGCTCTGGAAGTACAACGGCCGTCTGCCGGGCTGAGACTCGGGCCCCGGTCCCCGACGAAAGCCAAAGTGCATCGCGTGTCGGTCCTCGCGGAACTCGACCAGTACGGGCGAGCCGTGAAGGAGGCCGACAGGACGCACATTCCCGCGGACTGGCCGAACTCCCGCACCAGCCACCACCACGCGGAAGTCGCACGTGCCCAGCTGTGGACCGGCAGGCTCGGCGACGCGTTCGCCAGCCTGCTCATGGCCCGCAAAGCGGCTCCCCAGCAGGCGAAGTACCACCCGACGGTCCGCGATACCTACGCCGGACTGGAGGCGGCCCACCGGCGGCTGCCGGACACTTTCCCGGCCTATGGATCCTGGCTTGGACCCGCACCCAAGTGACACCCGGCGAAGCCATGGCCCCAACTATCACCAACTCGTGATAGTTGGGGTCTGGCCATCCGGTCACCATGTCGTCACTGACCGTTCCGACATGGAGCCGAACCATGACGACGAACCCCCCGGCTCGGCCGCGCACACGCCGAGGTGCCCTGGCTGACGCCGCCGCCGAAGGACTCCCCCACACCGTGCCCGGCAACGCCCTTCGGAGTCCGAGCGACGCGGAACCGCTCCCGCTGGACGCAGCCGCGGCAACCACGGTCAGGCCGCTGGGCGTCCCCTACCGGACCGCGAGCGGGCCCTCTCCGGTGCGGGCCGACAAGAACGCGTCGAGCTGCGTGGCGGTCGAGCCGGCGTCTGTGTGGTGAACGGTGCGGATTCCGAGCGCCTCGGCCGGCGGGAGGTTTTGGGCGTGGTCGTCCACGAACACGCATTCCGGCCCGGCCAGGCCGAGCTCATCCAGGGCGTGCTGGTAGATGGCGGTGGACGGCTTCCGCACCCCTACCTGCTCAGAGAGCACAACCACGTCGAATCCTTCGTGCATACCGAGCGCCGCATACGGGTTGTACGGCTCCAGGCCGAAAGAGTTGGAGAGCATCGCCACTTTGACACCGGCAGCTCTGGCCCGGTCGGCAGCTTCTACGATCGCTGCTTCGGGTCGGAGGTTGGCCAGGGCCCGGCCCATGAGATTGGTGGGGTCGATGCCGAGGATGCCGCCGATCACCTGGTTCCACTCGGTCTGTGTGGCGCGGCCGACCTCCAGGTCGGCATAGATGGCGACCCCGTCCGGGTGTTCGTTCAGGGCGTGAAAATAGGCACCCGGGGGCAGGCCTTCGGACCGCTCAAAGGCTTCGCCGTTGAGTCGCATGCGAGTGGTGAGGACACCACCGAAATCCAGGATCAAACCGTGGTAACTCAAAGGCACTCCTCACCGACGTGCGTGAACTGGTGGCCCCGCACTCACGTCCACAAGAAGCCGTGAGTGCCCTTCCCGAGGGAGAGACGTCCAGTATCACCCCTTGGGCCGAACTGCCGGGCCTACGCTGGCTACAAGTGCCCCGTACGCAGCGCCAGGGAGGCCAATCCATGCCGTACGAACGACACTTCACTGTCGGGGAGCGCATCCGGTACTACCGCGAAAGGCGCTTGCTCTCTCAAAGGAACCTGGCCGAGCTGGTCGGCAGGTCGGAGAACTGGATCTACAAGGTGGAGCACGGACTGCTGCCCGTGGACCGCATCTCGGTCCTGTGGGATCTCGCACAGGTACTGGGCGTCCGGGACCTCTCCGATCTGACGGGCGGAGTGCTCTCCGGCGCGGTGGACGGCAGCGATGCGCAGCACGCAGCCGTGCCGGCAATCCGCCGCGCCCTGTCCATGCCGTCGTCCCTGCTGGCCAACGGCATGGGAAGCGAGACGTCCGAGAAGTTCGCCGATGCTGTGGCCAAGGCATGGGAGGTCTACGAGACCCAGAGGGAGAACCGGTATTCGGATGTCGGGGAGTTGCTTCCCGGTCTGCTGGGGTGGGGCAACGCCCTGCTGCGGGATGTCGATGCGACGAGCGAGCGGCCCGTCATCCAGGACATGATCAGCCTGTACGGACTCTTTCAGATTTGGCTGCGCCGCTTGGGTGAACCGGCGCTGGCGCGGATTGCGGCAGACCGTGGGCTGGCGCTGGCTGACAGCGTCGGTGATCCGGGTCTCCTGGCTGCAGCCGCGTGGAATCTGTCGTGTGTGCTCACATCCGCTGGCGACGTGAGGGACAGCGTCGAACTCGCACGAGAGATGATCGCCAACTGCGCCCCGGACGAGGACGCCCGTGTGGAGCACCTGTCGGCGTACGGCGCCCTGCACCTGCAAGGGGCCGTGGCTGCCGTACGGACCAGCCAGGACACAGTGGCCTGGGACCTCTACCGCGGGGCCGAGCGTGTCGCCGAGCGTATCGGTACGGACCGGAACGACTGGCACACCTGTTTCGGGCCGGGCAACGTGGCCATGCACAGCGTGCACTTGGCAGCTGAGGAAGGGAACAGCAGTGAGGCCATGCGACTGGCGGACAGCATCCCCCTCAGCGACAAGACGCCACTCGAGCGGCGTACCCGCTATCTCATCGAGGTCATGAACTGCAGTCGAGCTCAGCGGGACGACTACGCAACCGTGCACATGCTGGGTCGTTTGAAGGCCGAGTCACCGGAAGAAATCGTCTACTCGCCCTTGGTCCGCGAGGCGGTGGCTGACCTACTCAAGCGGGAAAAGCCACTGTTCAAGATGGAATTGCGGGCAGTTGCACGGCACATCGGCATGTCTGCATAACCTCACTCCCCCTTACGGCTGGTCAGCCCTGAATTCTTCTCAGGGGTGACCAGCCGCTTTGGTTCTACGGTTCTCTTCATGACTACAAGTCACTCAACGGTCACGGAACCGTGGGGTAAGCGAGCCGAACGTACGTCCGGGGCTGCCGTCCGGATGACCGAAGCCGGCCGGTTCGCCATCCCGCTACGCATCAGTCACGGTGATGGCACCGAAGCCGAAGACTTGGAGCTTGTCGTCACGGCTGAGGAAGCTCTCCGGCTCTGCGCCGAAGTCGGCGCACTCCTCGTCGGCGCGGCGGATGCACCGTGAGCACCCACCGCAGCCGCCCGCTGGCTGAACGCATCCTCCTATGGGCCCTGGCTGACGCAGCCTCGACAGGTTTTCCCTCGCATACCAACCCCGCCCTGCGACGTTCACTGCCGATACCGGGCCCAGCTACCCGCCACCGCGCGCCGGCTGCCGGCCTGCCCGCCGGCCTCACACCAAGAGGTCCCCTCATGCCCGCGCTTCCCCCGACCGCCGCAGACCCCGGCGCGGACCTCGTGACGCCGGACACGGCGGGCACAGCACGCCCCGCTCCCGGGACACCGTCTGGCCGCGCCCCTGACGGCTGTCTCCCGGGGCGCGGTGCCCTCACCCTTCGCGGCGATGGCCTGGACCTGGTGTTCCGGAGGGCCGTGGACGGTGACGGACGCCGGTGGCCGGGCCGGGCGCGTGAAGTGGCGGCCCAGCAGCTGGAGTTGTGGAAGCTGGGCGGCCTGGTCGACGACGTGCGGCTTGTGGTGTCGGAGCTGCTGAGCAACGCGGTGTGCCACGGCCACGGAGACGTCGCCCTCCGGCTGACCTGCCGCGACGGCGAAGTTCGCCTCGACGTGACGACCACCGGTGCCGCCCAGAACCAGCCGTGCGCGTGGGGTCCGGAGAACCTGCCCTCACCCAGCGAGGACGACGAGAACGGCCGCGGGCTCCTCCTCGTCCAGGCCCTCGCCGAAGACTGGGGCGTCAGCGAAGACGTCAGCCGCGTGTGGTGCACTCTCACCGCCGCTGCCCCTGCCGACGAGCCGGAGTGTGAAGTAGCCGCCGCCGGCTGACCTCGCGTTCCTCCATCCTGACCCGGGGCGCGTGCCATCCCGACCCGGGGCCCGCGCAGACCCACCTCCAGGGCGGGTCCGACCTGCCGCCGGGCCTGATCGCGCCGGTCCCCCGAAGCCGCCTCGCAGCGGCCGCGGCCCCCCGTTCGGGTCCCTGCGAGGCACCCGGGCCGCTCGACCGCTTCTCCCGTGGGCGGTCGGGCGGCCCACCACGCCGGGTGTCGAACACACCCGCCCACCACAGACAGGAGAAAGACCCCGCATGACCGTGCACGCAGACGTTCCCGGCAGCCATCTGACGTGGCTTCTGGAGGGCTTGGCAGCACACGTACCCGGCGCCCTGACGGCGGTGCTCCTCTCCCGGGACGGGCTGGTGAAGACGTTCTCCGGCACGGACCGGGACACCGCCGCTCATCTCGCGGCCGTGGCCTGCGGCATGTACTCCCTGGCCGGCGGGTCCGGGAGGCTTCTGAACAGCGACGACCAGGTGCGGCAGATCGCCGCGGAACTGGACACCCGGCTGGTCCTCATCTCCTCGGCCGGGAAGGACAGTCGGCTGGTCGTGGTGGCCGACACCGACGCCGACCCCGCCGTCATCGGCCACGAGATGCAGCAACTGGCCGGGAACATCCGGGTATATCAGGACACACCGGCCCGCCAGGACCCCGCGCCCGACCCGAACGGAGCCGAGACCGCCAAGCCGATATGACGTCCGACCGCAACCACCACCGCAACAGCTCTGCCGACCTGACCGAGATCGGGACCGACACCGAGAGGAAGACCGGCCATGACAACAGCGACCCCACTCACGACGAAATCCCTGGAGTTGGAGATCACCGGAAAGTGCCAGCTCGCCTGCGCCCACTGCTACGCCGACTCCGGCCGTTCCGGCGGGCACGGCACCATGACGGCCGGCGATTGGCGGTCGGTGCTCCGGCAGGCCGCCGGCATGGGTGTGCCCCACGTCCAGTTCATCGGCGGCGAGCCGACCCTTCACCCCGACTTCCCCGAGCTGCTGGACCACGCGCTCGCTCAGGGCCTCCGCGTCGAGGTGTTCTCCAACCTCGTGGCCGTCCGGCAGTCGCTGTGGGAGCGTCTGCGGCACCCGGCGGTGTCCCTGGCCACGTCCTACTACAGCGACGCGGCCGACCAGCATGCCTGGGTCACCGGCCGCCGGGCCTCGCACCGCCGTATCCGCGACAACATCCGCAGGGCCGTGCGGCTCGGCATCCCACTCAGGGTCGGCATCATCGACACCTTCGACGGGCAGCGCGTCGAACAGGCCCGCGGGGAGCTGGAAGCCCTCGGGGTCCAGCGCATCCACACCGACCGGCAGCGCGGCATCGGCCGGGCCGCCGCCACCACGGCGCCCGCCGTTGGTGAACTGTGCGGCAAGTGCGGGATCGGGCGTGCCGCCATCGGCCCGCACGGGGACGTCTGGCCGTGCGTGCTCTCCCGCTTCCTGCCCCCGGCCGGTAACGTCCGGGCCACACCACTTGGGACCATTCTGGGGAGCGCCGACATGGCCGATCTGGTCGCCCGGATCCCCAAGTGCCGGACCGCGACCGGCTGCAACCCGAACAGCGACGGCTCCGACTGCTCCCCGGCGGAGACGCCGGCCTGCGATCCGGCCTACGAATGAAAGAGCCGGCCATGGACTGGAACGGGCCCGCCGAACGGCTTGCCGCCGCGGTGACGCACCCGGTGTCGCGATGGCGGCCCGCCGTGGCGTCCACGCCCCGCCACCTCTTCGTCCCCCGCTGGTGGCAGCCCGACGGCGACGGCTGGGAGCTGCGCGACGGCCCGGCCGACGAAGCCCGGTGGGCGTCGGCCGCCTACAGCTACGCGGGATCGCTGGTGACCCGGGTCGGACCTCTGCACGCCGACCACGCCCGCCCCGGCGACCGGCCGACCGGCCTGCCGACCTCCTCCTCCACCCACCCGTCCCTGGTGGTGCGCATGCTGCGGCACGGCATGATCAGCGACAGCGCGGACCTGCTCATCGTGGGCACCGGATCCGGCTACTCCACGGCCCTGGCCTGCGCACGCCTCGGCGCCGGCCGGGTGACCAGCGTGGACGTGGACGGCTACCTGGTGAAGGCCGCCACCGAACGTCTGGCGTCGGCCGGCCTGGCGTCGGCCGTACGGGAGTTGGACGCCACCGGACCGCTGCCGGGCAGCTACGACCGCATCGTCTCCATGGTCGCCGTCCGGCCCGTCCCGGCCTCGTGGCTGGCCGCGCTGCGCCCGGGCGGGCGGCTCGTCACCACCCTGGAGAACATGCCCGTCATCGTCACCGCCGACAAGAGCGAGGACGGAGGCGCGGACGGCGAAGTGCAGTGGGACCGTGCGGGGTTCATGCGCGCCCGCCACGGCACCGACTATCCGCACCCGCCCGGGCTCGGGCCTGGGCTCGGCGAGCAGTTCGCCGCGGCCCGCGACCAGGAGGGCGAGCACGTCGGCACCGGCCGCTATCCCGTCCTGAACGTGCAGGAGGCGTGGGATGTGTGGTCGATGCTGGAGCTGACCGCCCCCGGCATCGAGCACCGCTTCGAGGAGGGGCCCGGCCGGCGGCGCACCGCCTGGATGGCGCACCCCGACGGCTCCTGGGCCCGGGCCACCGCCTCCTGGACCGACCCGCCGGAGGTCCACCAGAGCGGACCCCGGCGGCTGTGGGACGAACTGGAGCGGATCAGAACCCGCCTCAACACCGAGGGCGCCCTGCCGGTCTACGGGGCCAAGGTCCGCATCGACCCGGACGGCACCGTGCGCCTCCGGCGGGGGAAGTGGTCGGCGGTGGTGCCGTAGCCGGGGCGTGCGCGGGCCGCCCCGGCTACGGCACCTTCTTGGCATACGGCACTCGGAGCGTCGAAGAGGGCTGACGAGTACGGTCAGTTGATGAGTTCCCGGGTGACCGGCCCCGGGGCCTAGCGCGGCACACTAGCGCGGCACACACGGCCTCCGGCCCTGTACGGTCACCAGCCCCGGCCGGCCGACGGGACCAGCCGGCCGGCCTTGCGGTACTCGCGACGCGCCCCGGCCAGCAGATCCTCCGGGCCCACGGCCCCGCCCCGGGCCGCCGCCGCGTAGGCGGCGGTGACCACGGCGCTGCGGATGGCGCCGCCGGACAGCTCGAACTCCCGCGCGCACGGCCCCGCGTCGAGGCCGTCCTCGCACGGAACGGCCGCCAGGCTGTTGTGCCACAGCGCGAGGCGCTGCTCCGCGTCGGGGAACGGGAAGTCGACCACCAGGTCGAGCCGGCGGGTGAACGCCTCGTCGATATTGGCCCGGAGGTTGGTGGTCAGCAGCGCGATGCCGTCGAAGGACTCCAGCCGCTGGAGCAGATAGGCGCTCTCCATGTTGGCGTAGCGGTCGTGCGCGTCCTTCACCTCGGAGCGCTTGCCGAACACGGCGTCGGCCTCGTCGAAGAGCAGCACCGCGTCGGTGCGGTCCGCCTCGGTGAAGATGCGTTCGAGGTTCTTCTCCGTCTCGCCCACGTACTTGTCGACGACGGAGGAGAGCTGGACGACGTAGAGGTCGAGGCCCAGTTCGGCGGCCACCACCTCGGCCGACAGGGTCTTGCCGGTGCCGGACTCGCCCGCGAACAGGCCCAGGACGCCGCGGCCCCGGCCGCCGCCCGCACTCAGCCGCCACTCGCCCAGCACCCGGTCCCGGAACCGGGACCGCAGGGCAAGCTCGCGCAACTGCGCCAGCGGGGCCTCGGGGAGGACGAGATCGTCCCAGTCCACGGCGGGCCGGATACGGCGGGCGTGCCGCTCCAGCCCCGAGGCGGACTGCTGGCGCGCGGCCAGCCGGATGTGGGCGGCGGTGAGAGGAGTGCCGTCGAAGACGGCCAGACCGCGCGCGGCCCCGGCGGCGCGCCGGATCTGCTCGTCACCGAGCCGGTAGGCGGCGGTGACCCGGGCCAGGTCGAGCCCGTCACCGGTGCCGGTACCGCTGCTCCCGCTGCCGTCGTTCCCGTTTCTGTCACTGCCCTCGCCGCGATCCGGGCCGTCCCCGTCGTCGTCCAGGCCCAGCGCCTCGGCCCAGACGGCGGTCGCCCCGGCCGCGCGCCGGGGGGCGTCGAGGGCCAGCGGCGCGGGGTGTTCGCCGGACCAGTGCGGGTCGTACGGGTCCGGCCCCGCCAGCAGCACCGGTACGTCCTCCGTGGACAGCCCCCGGACCAGCGTCGCCGCCGCCTCGCCGTCCGGCAGCGGGGCCACGACGATCGCGCAGTCGCGCAGCCGTGCCTCGCGCAGCAGCGCGGTGAGCGGCGGCGGGCCGGAGTGCGTGGGCGTGGGGGCCGCCGCCGGGTCAGTGTGGTGGTGGCCGTCCGCTCCGGCCGTGGCTCCGGTCGCCGGGGCCGGGGTGAGGAGGAGCGCCTCCCGGCCGGCCGCCCGCAGCGCGGTCAGGGCGCAGGAGAGGCCGTCGCCGGGACGGTGTTCGCGCAGATGTACGAGCTGGGGCCCCGTGGCAGGCCCTGCGGTCAGCCGTGCGGCGAGCCGTCCCGTGAAGGAATCGGGCCGCCCGCCGCCGCCCGTGCCATCGGCTTCACCGGCTTCACCGGCCGCACCGGTCGCACCGGCGGCACCGGCCGCACTGGCCGCACGGGCCGCACCGGCCGCACGGGCTGCACAGGTGGCACCGGCCGCACTGGTCGCACCGGCTGCACCGGCTCCGGCCGGACCCGTTGCCGGCAGCAGCCGGGCGTGCCCGATGAGGGCGGCGTCGGGGGTGTCGTCGCCGAGCAGATGGGCGGTGACCCGGTCGGGCACGCGCAAGGAGCGGGAGAGGAAGGGGCGTTCGTCCTCCTCGACGAGAAGCAGGCCGGTCGCGCGCAGGGGCGCGGACGGATGGAGCCGGGCCCGGGCGGCGGCCGACGCGGCGGGCAGGCCGCACAGGTCGAGCACCAGTCCGGTGGTGGCGCGGCGCCTGCCGACGTCGTCGTTGAGATAGCCGTAGAGGGGTTCGAAGGCCCGGTCGACATCGGGGGCGAGTGCGGTCAGCAGGATCCGGATGTCCAGCCGGCCGAGTCCGAACCGTGCCGCCAGCCGGGGCAGCCGGTCGTCCGGGTGCGCGGTGGCCCGGCCGGGCGGCCGGCCCGCGGCGGCGCCGCTGTCCTCGCCGGCGTCGTCCTCGCCGCCGTGGCTGGCGCCGTCACCGTCGTCGTGCGCGTCGATGGTGTCGTTCTCGCCGGTGCGTGGTGGTGTGCCGCCGGCCGTGCGCAGCGCGTGCGTGATCGCGTCGGGGGACAGATAGAGACCGCGCAGCGGGTCGTCGGCGGTCGGGTCGCCCGTGCTGCGCGACTCCACCACGGCCGCGGTGTGTTCGCGCAGGCGGGCGAGCCGGGCGACGAGTGCCGCGGCTGGGCGGGACGTCCGGCGATCCGAGCGGCCCGAGCGGCCCGAGCGGTCGGAACGGTCGGAACGGCCCGAGTGGTCGGAGCGGTCGGATCGGTCCGAGCGGTCTGTGTGCTCGGTGTGGTTCATCCGGCTCAAGTGGTCCATCCGGTCCGGCTGTTCTGTGTGGTTCCTGTGATCAGTGCGCTCCGGGTCGTTCATGTGCTCGGGGTTGTCCGTGAGGTAGGGAAAGCTGTCACCGGGGCCGCGCTCCGCCCGTCCGGCGGTCCGCCGCTCCGGCGGTCCAGCGGTCACCGGGCGGGGTTCCGGCCGCCGGCCCGGGACCGCTTCCGGGCCCCGGTCCGCCGCCCGGGGCGTCACCGGGCGTGCCCCCGTTCGCGTCACCGTCCCCGTCCGGCTTTCCACCCCGGCCGTCCCCGTCGCCCCGGCCGTCCCCGTCATCCCCGTCGTCCCCGCCGTCCCGTCCGCCGCGACGGGGGCCGGCCCCGCTCGCCGGGGCCGCGCCGCCGGTCAACCGCCGCAGGTGGCGCGGCCGGTGGTGCCGCTCCGGTGATCCGTCCGGGCCGCCATCCAGTCCGCGGACCCGGACCCCCGCGCCCTCGGTGACCGGCGGCCCCGCCGCGTACTCGGGTACGGCCGGGAAGGGCGCGGTGACCACCACGTCCAGCGACGGTTTCAGTTCGCCGCCCAGCGCCGACCAGATGTCGGCGAGGGAGCGCGATTCGGACGGCGGCACCCCGATGGTGATCGGTACGGAGAGCCCCAGCTCCGCGAGCGCGCCCGTCAGCTCCGAGGGGGTCAGCACCTCGTGGGGTAGCAGAGTGGCGAGGACGGCCGACAGCAGCCGGTGTTCGTCCTCCGGGCGCTTGGTCCAGGCGGTGACCAGATACGACAGCCGAAACCAGCGGGGTGGCTGACGGCGCTTCAGTACGATGCCCCGGGCATCCTTCACGGAGACCGCGCCGCGCTGCCTTCGCTCGGTGTCCTCGCGGATGTCGTACAGATAGGCGTCGATCGTGGGGGTGTTGCGGCGCGCGGCCCAGTCGCGGCTCGGGGCATCGAAGGAGATCTCCACATCCGTTCCGGAGAACACACCACCGCGCAGGAGGCCCTGCAGAACGTGGTCGACCTCGTGAATCACCGTGCTGCCCGGCCCTTCCCGTTCCGCTGTCCCGCGCTCCCGCACGGCGTTCCCCCGCGGCATCCTGTCCCGGCCGGGGCCCGTCCGTCCCGTAGCGGGGGGACGGCGCGGGGGCAGCGTCCGTTGCCCGTACGGCCCCCGTCGCCGTCCGCGCGGGCAACGGGGGCCGTACGGGCCGCAGCCCGCGGCGGCCGCTCGTGCGCCGGCCCCCACGGCGGCGCGCGAGACGGCTCGGGCACGGGCTCAGATGTAGCCCTCGCGCAGCGCGTAGGCGACGGCGTGGGCGCGGTTGCGGAGCTGGAGCCGGGTGGTCAGCCCGTGCAGGACGTTCTTCACGGTGCGCTCGGAATAGGACAACTTTCCGGCGATCTCCCGGGTGTCCAGGCCCTCGGACACCAGCCGGAGGATGTCGATCTCGCGCGGCGCCAGTCCGGCCGGACTGCCGCCCGGCTGCTGCGCGGCGTTCCGCTGGAGCCGCCCGACCTGGTTGATCAGCCGTCCCAGCAGATCGGACGGCAGGTCGCCCTCGCCGCGCGCCGCGGCCACCACGGCCTGCAGCAGCCGCTGGTCGGTGGCTTCGTGGCGCCAGAGGATGGCGCCGACCCCGCACTCGATGACCTGGAGCAGTTCGGCCTCCCGGATGACACCGGTGACCAGGACGGCGTTCAGGCCGTCGGTGCGGACGAGTCTGCGCAGCCGCAGCATCGTGGTCTCGTCCAGCCGGTCCGCGAGCACCACGGCGACGGTGCGGGCACCACTGCGTGCCTCGCCGGCGCGTGCCTCGCCGGTCCGTGCCTCGCCGGCGCGTGCCTCGCCGGCCCGTGCTTCCCCGGCGCGTATCTCCCCGGCGGCCCGGACTCCGGCGGCGCGGGGCTCCATCCCCCGGCTCTCGCCGAGGAGTTCGACCTCGGGGCGCTGCCGGAGCTGGCTGACCGCACCGGCTCTGGTGATCGGGTCGGAGGCGTGGATGACCACGGGTATGCGGTCGGCCGTCATCGTGCTCTGGAACGTCGTACGCACGTCTTCCCCCACTTCCGGAGGCCCGGGTCACCGGCTCCGTGTGCTGCTGCTCGGCGGCCGGACGGCGGCGGCGACATCGGCACCGCTGTCCGGGGGACCGTATGTCGCCGGCCTCGTACCGCCGTTGACGGGATATGGGCGACAAAAGTTCGTTCTGTGACGCGATTTGTGTCCGACGCCACCGGGCACAGGTTTCCCCCCGGGGCGGCCGTCCTGCAATCGTGGTCAACCACGAGAAGACCACGGACTCAACCATGGGAGCGCTCCCCGCATCTCTTCGGGCGGCGCGGAGAGTGCCGTTCCGCCGGCCGGCCCCACCGCGGAGCCCCGCTCCGCCGGGATGCGACGCAGACACCGGAGAGGTCCCCATGAACGGGAGCACGATGACGAGCGCGACCGCCGAGGAATGCGATCTCACCGCCCTGCGCGAACGCCGTGACGTGCTGGAGCGGGTGTGCGCCGACGCCGTCCGAGCCCGGGCCGGCACCGGCCGTCTCGTCATGGTGTGCGGCGCCACCGGCACCGGCCGCAGCGCGCTGCTGGAGGCGGTCGCGTCCCGGGAGGCGCGGCGCGGCACGCGCGTGCTGCGGGTCCGCTGCTCCCGGGAGGAGTCGCGCACGGACCTCGCCGCCGTGGCCGGGCTCCTGGACGCGGAACTGCGGCCCCCCGCCCGGGAACCCGGACGGCGCCCCGGCGGGGAGCCGGGAACCGGGGAGGAGCCGGGAACCGGGGAGGACCACTCCCTGCACGGAACCGGCCAGGCCGCCGCGCTCTGGCGGCTGCTGCGTTCGTACGCGGCCGACGGGCCGCTGCTGCTCGCGGTGGACGACGTGCACCTGGCCGACCCGTCCTCCCGCGGCTGGTTCGTCCGGGCCGCCCGCCTCCTCGACCGCTTACCCGTCCTGCTGGTCCTCACCGAGCGCTCCCAGTACGACCTGGACCCCCCGCGGCCGTGCCTGCTGCGCACCCTGCCGTCCACCCTGTTCAGCGTGCACACGCTCGGCCCGCTGAGCTTCCGCGCCGCGGCGGGACTCGTCCGCGAACGGCTGGGCGCGGGCCTGCCGCCCGGCTGGATCGACGGCTGCCTGCGCGCGACCGCGGGTGTCCCGCTGCTCCTCCACGCCCTGCTGGACGACCTGGCGCGGCTGGCGGCGGTCACCGGCGGCACCGGTCCCTTCCCGGACACGGGGGCGCGGCTGCACTCCGGCAGCTACCCCACCATGCTCGCCTGGGCCCTGGAGAGCGCCGGGCCCGCCACGGCCGAACTCGCCCGCACCCTCGCCGAGCTGGACACCACCGGCGACACCGGGCTGCTGGCGGACGTCGCCGGGACCGACCCGGGCCGGACCGGGCGCTGGATCGACGCCATGGCGACCGCCGGACTCCTCGTCCGGGCCGCCCCCGGCGCCCCGCCCCGTGTCGCGCACCCGCTGCTGCGCGACGTGCTCCTCGACGGCTGGCCGCACCGGCGCCGGCAGGAGGTGCACCGCAGGGCGGCCGAACTCCTGTACCAGCGTGGCGAGTCCGCCGACGCGGTGGCCCGCCGGCTGCTGGACGTCCCCGCCGTCGGCGCGGACTGGGCGGTGCACGCGCTGCTGGAGGCGGCGGCCGCCGCCGTGCGCGAGGGCCGGACGCGGCCCGCCGGCGACTTCCTGCGCCGCGCCCTGGACGAGCCCCTGTCGCGCGAACGCCGCGGCCAGGTCCTGACCGAACTCGGCTGCCTGGAGGCCGACGCCGGGCGCCGGGTCGGCGTACGGCACCTCACGGAGGCCGTGCCGCTGCGGCAGCCGGCCGGCTCCGGCCGGCTCCGCACCACCGTCGCCCTCGGCACCGCCCTGGCGCGCGGCGGGGACGTCCACGCGGCCCTGGAGATCCTGCGGACCCTCTGCGAGGAACTGCCGGACCGCTCGGCCCAGGCCCGGGCCGCGCAGGCCGCCGCCGCACTGCTCGCCGCGTACGACCGGGCGAGCTGGCTGCGGGTGATGGCCGGGCTGCGCCATGTCGCCGCCCACTCGCCCGACCGCCTCGACCAGGCCGAACAGGCCCTGCTGGTCCGCTACGAGGCGACCGCCGGGCTGATCTCCGCCAAGGAGGCGGTGGGGCGTCTCTGCGCGCTGTCGAAGACCCCGGCCGACCCCGCGCTGGCCCCGTACGTCCTGGCCACCGTCGCCGCCGTCCTCCAGTGGGCCGACCGCTACGACGAGGTCGACCGGATCACGGAGGAACGGCTCTCCGCGTACCGGCCGGTGGCGCTCAGCCCGGCCCTGCACGCCCTGGCGGACACCCGCGCCGACGCCGCCGCGGCCCGCGGCCGCTACGGCGAACTGCTGGCCGAGCCCGCCGTCCGGGCGGCCCTGGAGAACCCGCGGCCCGGCGCCCCGGCGGACGGCTCCGTGCCGCACGGTTCCGTCAATGTGCTGTCCCAGGCCGTCCAGGCCCTGCTGGAGACGGGACGCCGCGACGACGCGCGGCGGCTGGCCGACCGCATCGCCGCGGACGGCCCGCGCGACTCCTGGGAGTGGAACCGCTTCCTCTACGCCCGGGGCGTGCTGCGGGCCGCGGACGGCGACCACTCCGCCGCGCTCGCGGACTTCCGGGAGTGCGGCCGGCGGCAGACGGACCGCGACGTGCTGAGCCCGGTCGTCACCCCCTGGCGGTCCGGCGCGGCCGAGTGCCTGCGGCGGCTGGGCCGGACGGCGGAGGCGCTGGAACTCGCCGAGGAGGAGTACCGGCTGGCGCTCGTCTGGGGCACCCCCCGGACCGTGGGGCGGGCCCTGCGGGTGCTGGGCACCGTGACCGGCGGCCGCCGCGGCACCGAGCTGAGCCGGCGGGCCGTGGCCGTGCTGCGCACCGCCCCCGAGGGCGGGGAACGCGAACTGGTGCTCGCCCTCATCGCGCTGGGGGACCGGCTGACCGCCGCCGGGGAGCGCGGCCGGGCCCGTACGGTGCTGCGCGAGGCGGCGGGCCTGGCGGAGGAGCTGGGCGCCCGGCGGATGGTGGCGGCGGCCGAGCGGTCGCTGGTGAACAGCGGGGCGCGGGTGGTGCGGGTCCACAGCGGACCGGCCGCGCTGACGGAGAGCGAGCGCCGGATCGCCGGGCTCGCCGCCGAGGGGCGGACCAACGCGGAGATCTGCGAGCTGCTGCACCTGGCACGGCGCACCGTGGAGACCCATCTGACCAGCGCCTACCGCAAGTTGGGAATTCGCCGCCGCTCGGAACTGCCGGCGGCGCTCGCTCCGGTCACCGACGCCCCGGCCTGACGCGCGGCCGGGGCACGGCCCGGGCACGGCCCGGGCACGGCTGGGGTACGACCGCGGGCCCCGAAAGCTTTCGGTCGACATCCGGTAACGGCCGGGCCGTCAACCCGTTCCACAACAGGCCTGTATGGCCTGCGGTTCTGAGCGCGCGTCATGAGCAGGCTGCCCGATCCATTGTTGTTCCGGAATATCTCCGATAACTTTCGCGGCACCACTCCCTCCACCACCGTTGCGGAGATCGCGCTCATGAGATCCTTCGGAACCGCCCCGGACCCCGCACCGACGAGCCGTCCGAGCCGCCGCACCCTCCTGGCAGCCGCCGTGGCCACCGCCGCCACCGCCGCGGCGGCCACCGCCACCGCCCCCGCCGCCGCGGCGGCCGAGCAGGGCTCCGCCTTCGGCCGGGTGACGCCGGGGAAGACCGGCCGGGGCCGGTTCATCGCCTTCGAGGCGCGGCGCGACGCCTTCCCGCTCGTCGCCCGCGGCAAGGCCGCCCCGATCGCGGTCAGCCCGGACGACCACCCCGGAGTGGTCCGCGTCGTGGACGACCTCCGGGCGGACATCGAGCGCGTCACCGGCGTGCAGCCCGCCGTCACCGACGGCGCGAAGGCGGGGAAGGCGGCGGAGGCGGCGAAGGCCGCAGAGGCCGCGAAGTCCCCGCACCGCGACCTCGTCATCGTCGGCACCATCGGCCGCAGCCCGCTGATCGACGGTCTCGTCGAGGCCGGCAAGCTCGATGTGCGCGGCATCGAGGGCACGTGGGAGACCTCACTCCAGCAGGTCGTGCGCCACCCCATGCCCGGCGTCGACCGGGCCTTCGTCATCGCCGGCAGCGACCAGCGCGGCACCATCTACGGCGCGTACGAGACCTCCCGCCAGATCGGCGTCTCCCCCTGGCACTGGTGGGACGACGTACCGCCGCGCCGCCGCGCGGAGCTGTACGCGCTGCCCGGCCGCCACAGCCAGGGCACCCCCGCCGTCAAGTACCGCGGCTTCTTCATCAACGACGAGAACCCCGCCCTCGGCACCTGGGCGCCCGAGTTCTTCGGCCCCGGCCACGCCGAGGGCTTCCCCAACGGCTTCAACAGCGCCTTCTACGCCAAGGTGTTCGAGGTCATGCTGCGGCTGAAGGCCAACTACCTCTGGCCCGCCGTCTGGGGCCGCGCCTTCGCCGAGGACGACCCGGAGAACCACGCCACCGCCCAGCGCTACGGCGTCGTCATGGGCACCTCCCACGAGGCACCGATGATGCGCGGCATCGAGGAGTGGAACCGCCACGCCACCCCCGCGAAGCGCGACGAGAACGGGAACATCACCGAGCCGGGCGAGGACCCCTACGGCGGCACCGGCGAGTGGAGCTTCCGCCGCAACGGCGAGGCCATCAAGAAGTACTGGGCCGACGGCATCCGCCGCATGACGGAGCAGGACTTCGAGGGTGTCGTCACCCTCGGCATGCGCGGCAACGGCGACGTCAGCCTGCCCGACGGCGACGGCATCGACCTGATGGAGTCGATCATCGCCGCCCAGCGCGGCATCCTCACCGACTTCTTCGGCGAGAAGCAGCTCACCCAAGTGCCGCAGGTGCAGACCCTCTACAAGGAGGTTCAGCGCTACTGGGACAAGGGCCTGCGCCCGCCCGAGGACGTCACCGTCGTCTTCTGCGACGACAACTGGGGCAACCTGCGCAAGCTGCCCGACCAGTCGCTGCCCGCCCGCGCCGGCGGCTACGGCATCTACTACCACTTCGACTACGTGGGCGCCGGCCGCAACTACAAGTGGGTCGACACCGTCAACCTGGCCAGCACCTGGGAGCAGCTCCACCTCTCCCACGCCTACGGCGTCGACCGCCTCTGGGTCGTCAACGTCGGCGACATGAAGGCCGAGGAACTGCCGCTGCAGTTCTTCCTCGACTACGCCTGGGACCCGGAGCGCTGGCCGCTCCACCGCCTGGAGGAGTGGGAACGCGCCTACGCCGAGGAGAACTTCGGCCCCGGCCGGGCCGAGGCCATCGCCGAGGTGCTGCACACCTACGGCGTCCTCCAGGCCCGCCGCAAGCCCGAACTCCTCAACCGCCGCATCACCCTCGACCCGGCGAAGGACCCGGCCACCGACTCCGACGCCGTCGTCTACGACGACCAGGCCAGTCCCTTCCGCCTCAACCACTACCGCGAGCTGGAGCGCGTCACCGAGGAGTGGGAGGAACTGGCCGGGGAGGCGGAGCGCATCCGCCGCAGAATCCCCCGTGCCTGGCGGGACGCCTACTACCAGCTCGTGTACTACCAGGTGAAGGCCACCGCCAACCTCTACGCCCTGCGCCTCGCCGAGTTCACCAACATCCACTACGCCGCCCAGGGCCGCGCCCTCACCAACGACCTGGCCGACGCCACCGACGCCCGGTTCGCCGAGGACCAGGCCATGTCGGACCACTACAACAACCGCCTGGCGGGCGGGAAGTGGAAGGGATTCCAGACCCAGCCCAAGATCGGCTACGGCGACACGGAGCGCTACGGCCCCGACGCCGGCTGGCAGCAGCCGCAGACCCCCAACCACGTCGCCCTGCCCGACGAGGTCTTCCCGGCCGTCAAGCGCATCGAACTGCCGGACCGCGCCGAGATGGGCGTCGGCATCGACGGCTCCGACGCCTGGTGGCCGCACGCGGAGCAACCGGCGGTGCTCCCGGCCTTCAGCCCCTACCAGACCCGCCCCGACCAGTACATCGAGGTCTTCAACCGCGGCTCGCGGCCCTTCGGTTACCTCATCGAGCCGTCCGTGCCGTGGATCCGCGTCGAGAAGGGCCGGGGCCGGGTCGAGAAGCAGGTGCGGGCGACGGTGCGCGTGGACTGGCGGCGCGCCCCCCAGGGCACCACCGAGGTGCCCATCACCGTCACCGGGCCCGGCGGCACCTCCGTGGAGGTCCGCGCCGTCGTCGAGAACCCCCGGCTGCCGCGCCGCGCCCGCCGCGGCTTCATCGAGGCGAGCGGCTACGTCTCCGTGGAGGCCGCCCACTTCACCCGCGCCGTCGGAGCCTACGGCGTCCGCTGGGAGGTCCTGCCCGACATCGGCCGCACCGGCTCCGGCGTCACCCCGTTCCCCGTCACCGCGCCCAGCCGCAAGCCCGGCGGCCGCGGCCCGCACCTGCAGTACGAGCTGACGCTCGTCACGGCGGGCGAGGTGGAGGTGCTGGCGTACCTGTCGCCGCGGAACAACGTCCTGCCGACCGAGGGCCTGCGCTACGCCGTCTCGTTCGACGACGACAAGCCGCAGACGGTGGACGTCATCGCGGCCACCGGCTCCGACGACACCCGCATGAACCGCCAGTGGGCCCGCAACACCTCCGACAACACCAACCTCACCGTCACCCGGCACACCATCGCCAGGCCGGGCCGCCACCTCCTCAAGCTGTGGATGGTGGACCCGACCGTGGTCGTCCAGAAGCTGGTGGTCGACACCGGCGGCCTGGAGCCCAGCTACCTGGGCCCGCCGGAAAGCCTCCGCGAGGGCCGCTGACCGGCAGTCTCCGCGCAGGCCGCCGACGGAAGCCTCCACGAAGGCGCCGCCGACCGGAGCCTCCACGAAGGCGCCGCTGACCGCGCCGAACCGGAGAAGGCCGTCCGGGGCAGAGGGACCGCGCCCCGGCCGGCCGCCGGAACCGGGCCCGGGGAGGACCTGAGGGGGGTCCTCCCCGGCCCCACCGCGCTCGCCCGGCACCCGCCCGCCGGGCGAGCGCGGACCTTTCTTCGCGGCTCCGGCTCGGGGCCCGAACGGTGCGCCGCTGTGCCGACGCGTGTCCCTCTCCGGTGCCTGATCCGTCTGCCCGCAGCGAGAACGGAAGACTGCGGTGGCGCCACGGCCGCCCGATGGCGGCGAAGAGGTCCTGGCCGGCCGGGACCATGGCCGGTGCCGGTCCTCGGCGTCAGACGCCGGGCAGCCGCACTGCGTCACCCGTCCGGGTGCATCCAGGGCCGCAGCCGGAGATGCTTGCATCAATGAAAGTATCATCCATGCAAGCATCTCCGGGGAGGAAGGACCAGTCGGCAGTGGACGGATTCATCGGACGGCGTACGGAGCTCGCCCACCTCGACGACCTCATGGGCAAGGTGCGGTCCGGGAGCCGTACGGGGCGCCCCGGGCGGGCGCTGCTCGTGCGCGGCCGCCGCCGCGTCGGCAAGTCCCGGCTGGTGGAGGAATTCCTCGAGCGTTCCCGGCTGCCCCACCTCTTCTTCACGGCAGTCGGAGGCTCGAAAAAAGAGGACCTGGCCGGCTTCGGGGCCGAGCTCGCGGCGGCCGGCCTCCCGGACGCCGCGCGCTTCAGCGGCTTCGGCACCCCCCAGTCCTGGGACGCGGCCTTCGGCATGCTGGCGACCGCGCTGCCCGCCGACTCGCCCAGCGTCGTCGTCCTCGACGAGATGCCCTACCTCGTCAGCGAGGACCCCAGCTTCGAAGGCGCCCTGCAGAAGGCCTTCGACCGCACCCTCTCCCGGCTCCCCGTGCTGCTGATCCTCGTCGGCTCGGACCTCGCCATGATGGAGAAGCTCAACACCTACGGCCGCCCCTTCTACCAGCGCGGCACGGAGATGGTGGTCCCGCCGCTCAGTCCCGCCGACGTCGCCGACATGCTCGACCTGTCCCCGGCCGACGCCTTCGACGCCTACCTGGTCAGCGGCGGGCTGCCGCTCATCCTGGAGGAGTGGCCGCGCGGCGCGGACCTGTGGGAGTACCTGGACACCGCCCTCCGCCACCCCACCTCAGCCCTCCTGGTCAGCGGCGAACGCACCCTGGCGGCGGAGTTCCCCACCGAAGCCCAGGCCCGCACTGTTCTCGGCGCCATCGGCCACGGCGAGCGCACCTTCACCCTCATCGGCCGGGCTGCCGGCGGCCTCAACCCCGGCTCCCTCACCCGCTCCCTCGAACTCCTCACGGGGCGCCGCATGGTGGCGGCCGACCTCCCCCTGTCCACCCGTCCCAGCCGTGAGACCCGCTACCGCATCGAGGACCCCTACCTCCGCTTCTGGCTCTCCTTCATCGGCCCCGGGATCCCCACCGTCGAACGCGGCCGCGGCGACCGTGTCCTCGACACCATCCGCACGCACTGGACAACGTGGCGTGGGCGCGCCGTCGAACCCGTGGTCCGCGAGGCCCTGTGGCGCCTCATCGACGACCACCTCCCGGCGGGCACCCAGATCATCGGCGGCTACTGGACCCGCAGCAACGACCCCGAGATCGACATCGTCGGCGCGGATCGCTCGCCGATCGCCAAGAGGATCACGGCGGTCGGCTCGATCAAGTGGCTGGAGAACAAGCCCTTCGACCAGCGCGACCTCGCCCGCCTGCACACCCACCGCTCCCAGCTCCCCGGTGCGGATGCGACCACCCCGCTCCTCGCCGTGACCCGCAGCGGCTCCACCGCCACCGGCGTCACCGTCCTCACCCCGGACCACCTCATCGAGGCCTGGCGCTGATCCCGCTTCACCGCGCTTCGGGTACAGCGACCTGGTGCGGCAGCGAACGCGCAACGCCTGCGCCACTTATTCGGCGCCTTGGGGCTTGGCGCACTGCAGGCTCTCCAGGAGCGCCAGGGAGTCCGCCGGGCTGAGGGCCTGGCCGCGCAGGGTGCCGTAGCGCTGCTGCAGCGCGCGGACTTCGGCGGGGCGCGTCACCGTGCGGTGACCGGTCCGCGCCACCACGGGCCGTGCCGTGGCGGGCTCCAGCAGCAGGAGCGGCCCATCGGGAGCCGCGTGCTCCACCGCGTCCAGCGGCATCACCTGGAGCTGCACCCGCGGCAGCCGCGCCACCTCGGCCAGGTACGCGATCTGCCCGCGCAGCGCCTCGGGGCCCCCGTACGCGCGGTGCAGGACGGCCTCTTCCAGCACGCAGGTGACCAGCAGGTCCGAGTTCCGGTGGAGCACTTCGCGGCGGGCCGCGGACGCGCTGACCTCGGCGTCGAGTTCCGTCGCGCTCGCCGTCGGCCGGAGGGCGCGCAGCACCGCCCGGGCGTAGTCGTCCGTGCGCAGGAGTTCGGGTACGACCGACGGCGCGTAGGCGTGCCAGGCGGCGATCACCGACGGCGCCGGACAGGTGGCCGAGCCCGCCGCCCGGACGTGCTCGACCAGCTCGGCGGCGGCCGTCAGTACACCCCCGGCCTCCAGCGCCTTGTCTGCCCCGTCGAGAAACACCGGGCTCGGTGGCCGGCGCCCCTGCTCGGTCGCCGCGACCGCGTGGCTGCTGTAGCCGATCGACTCGCCCAGTTCGGCCCGCGTCAGCTCGGCCCGGCCGCGGAGCACCCCGATCTGCCGCCCGACGCAGCGCAGCACTTCCCACCCGTCCACCTGTCCGTACGTGGTCACGAGGTGGGCTCCGGGGAGAGGGGGACGAGTACGGGGCCGGCCTGAGGACAGCGTGCCGGGCGCCGGGCATGGCCGGGCGGGCCGGATGTCCTGCCGTGTTCGTCAGCGGGGCGGGCAGTGGCCGGAGTTGGAGGGATGGGACATCGCCGGGGCCGGCCAGTGGCGTTGGCGCCGGATGTTGCGCTCGTCATGGGCGTGGCCGGTACCCGGCTGATGCTCCTGCTCATCGTTCTGTCCTTTCGCTGTGGTCCTGTTGGCGGTCGGTCCGGGCGTGGGCGGCCCTCTGCCTCCGCGCAGTGTCTTGCGGCCACGCGGAGGCTCCCGGCACCTGGCGGTTCGGTGAGAGCGGCTGTTCGGCCCGCCTGTTTCTGGGCGCCGGACCAGACCAGCGGCGTTCGGCGGAATCCCAGGCGGTCGCCATGGTCAGGCCCGCTCGGTGAGCCACTCGGCGATGCGGCTGACAGGCTCAGCCGGCGCCCTGCCGAGGTCCAGCATCGCCGTATCGCGAACCGACTCGTCCGCCGCCTCGGTTCTGGCGTTCGAGCAGTCAGGGTCTCTGATTCCATCCGGCATGGGGACCTCCGTCGGTTCGCTTTCGGTAATCAGTCAACTCCGGGAGATCAAGATCGGTTCACACTGAACTTGCACAACTTCCCTTGGTCAACGCTTAGTTGATAGGGTTCTCGGC
This sequence comes from Streptomyces sp. F63, assembly GCF_018070345.1. Classification (GTDB taxonomy): domain Bacteria; phylum Actinomycetota; class Actinomycetes; order Streptomycetales; family Streptomycetaceae; genus Streptomyces. Next base: position 169,117 of record NZ_JAGPXX010000002.1, on the reverse strand, counting down.
CCTCGGCGTGGAACACTGAGCGCATGGAGAGCACACCCGCCCCGGGCGAGAACATCGCCGTGCTGCGGAAGGCGCGTGGTCTCGGGCAACGCAGGCTGGCCGACGCCGCGGGCATCACCGTGTCCTACCTCAGCAAGATCGAGACGGGGCTCCGGCCGGCCGCCCCGGCGGTGGTCGCCGCTATCGCCAAGGCGCTGCGCGTCCCCACGGCCCGCATCTACGGGCAACCCTTCCTCGGCCCGTCCGAGCAGGCGGATCTCCTGAACGACCTGCGCAGCGCGGTGCGTCGGCACACGTTGCCCAAGGAGGATGTGCCCGAGCCCGGCGTCCTGGCGTCCTGCCTGTCGAAAGCGGCCGAACTCCGGGCGGAGACGAAATACCTGGAATTGCTGAGAGTCCTCCCCGGACTACTCGGACAGGCAACCGCCACCGCGCTGGCCTCGGACGGGGACGCCACCGCCTGGGGCACCCTCGCCGATGTCTACAGCTGCGCGTACTCGGTGGCACACCGGCTCGCACAGCCGGACCTCGCCGACATGATCGTCTCCCGGCAGTCCTGGGCCGCGCAGCAGACGTGGAACCCGGAAGCCGAATCGGGCGCGGCGTGGAACGAGGCCGGCTGCTACCAGAGCGCGGGCCAGTACGACGACGGTCTGGCGATCGTGCAGCGTGCCATCGCCCGCTACGAAGCGGTCGGAGGACAGGGCGTCGACCACATCGTCCACCTGGGCTCGCTCCACTTGCGGGGCGTCGTCCTCGCTTCCCGGCACAAGGACAAGAACGCCACGTCCGAGCATCTGCGCAGGGCGAAGAACCTGGCGGAGCAACTGCCTCGGGACGTGGTGCGGCACACGCTGACCTTCGGCGCGGGCAACACGGCGCTCTACGAGATGGCCGCCCGGATCGAACTCGACCAGCCGGACCAAGCCGTGCGGATGGCCGAGTCGCTGCTGGACGACCCGCCGGCAGGGCTGAAGCCGAACCGTATCGGCCGGTTGTGCATCGACACGGCCCGGGCACATCTGGCCCTGCGGAACTGGGAGCGGGCAGAGGAAGCGCTGAAGAAATCGTTCCGGATTGCCCCGCAGATGACGGAGATCCACCCGATGAGCCGTGAGGTGCTCCGGGTCCTGTTCGTCATGCATCAGCGGTCCAGGCCGGAGCTGATGACGATGGCCAAGCGGTGCGGGCTGACCTGACCGCGCAGACCTGGTGAGGCGTGCCAGTCTTCGAGGCCGGCGTGGGCGGAGCGGGGGGAAACCGCAGCGCCGGTAACGCGGCGGGGCGGGCGGCCCGGGGCCAGGGGACTCAGCCCGGGCGAGAGGCGAGGGGGTCGGCTGGCCGGGCCGGCGCATCCTTGCGGGCCGCGAGCAGGAACAGGACGGCAGCGGCGGCGATGAAGCCGAAGCCGAGGAGCATGCAGGCCATGACCGTCTCGTAGGAGGCGTCGGCGATCCGCGGGATGGCGTTGACGAGCACGAGGGCGTAGCAGCACAGGAAGCCGTAGGCGCGAAGCCGCAGCCCGGCCTGCCGCTTCCGCATCGACGCCGGTACCCAGCCCGACAGCAGCGCCACCGGAACCGGCAGCATGAGCGCTGTCGACACGGCCAGCCCGATCCAGTGGTACACGGGATTGCCGTTCACCCCATGCTCCTTCGTTGCCGGTCGCCGGCCTGGAGAAGGCCCAGAGGCCCGTCCATGCCGGATGCCGCGAGCTTACGGGGAACGCTTCCGGCGCGGCACACTAGATTCACCGTGTGACCGAGCCTTCCCATCTCACCGCCGTGCGGGAGTCGTATGACACCGTCGCCACCGCTTACGCCGCGTCCGTCAAGGCTCCCTCGGAGCCGGCCCCCTTGCCGCGCGCGATGCTGACGGCGTTCGCCGAACTGGTGCAGGCGTCCGGCGGAGGACCTGTCGCCGGCCTCGGGTGCGGGCCCCGGCCCCGGACCGCACGGTCCTCGGCCACGTGACCGGTGAAGCCGCCGTGTGGCACCGGCTTGCCGCGCTCCTGCCGCCCGAAGAAGCGCGGGAATTCGAGGACTTCTGGAGCATCGGCGAGCAGGAAGCCGGCCTCGAACTGCTGGTCTCCTCCCTGTCGCGGCGACAGGTGGTCATCGACGAGACCACCCGGGCCGAGATCGCCGTCGTCTGCGAAGCGTGGGGGATGTGGCCCCGGCCGCTCGGGCCGGTCCTCGCCCAGTGCCCCGGCGAGGGGAGCGGCTCCGCTGTGCGCCTGATCGAAGACGCGACGCGAGCGCCTCTGCCCGGGGCCGCGGCCGGCCTTCGCGATCAGCTCCTTCTGGTCCCGTGGATCCGTTGCACCGGCTGCGGCCGGGTCCTGGCCCGCGCGCACATCCGCGAGCCGTGGGGCGACCTGTCCTGCGCCCCGGAGGAGTACGTCATCCTGAACGCCGCCCTGAGCGACACCCTCCGGCTTTTCGGTCCGGGGAACGGATGGGACGCGCTGACAGCACTCCGTACCTGCTGCGAGCGGCCGGGCGGCCCGAGTCCCGCCCCGTCGCACAAAGGCTGACAGCAACGGAAGCGGAGAGCGCCTGCGGCCGGCATCATGTCTCCCGCTCGCGCAAGAACCCGTCCCGGACACCCGCGACGAAGGCGCGCATGGCGTCGCCGGCCAGGGCGGTGCGGGAGAAGCGCTCGAACTTGGCGGCGTACAGCGCCACATCCCTCGGGTCCGTCACGATCATCTCGGCGTGCGTCGTCTCCACCGTCACCAGGCGGTCGTCGCGGATCACGAAGGAGTGGCCGGGCACATCCTGCTGCCGAACGGACAGGGGCACGACGCGGATGTCCACGTGCGGCATCCGGGACAGCGAGATCAACCGGTCCAACTGCTGGGCCATCATGAGCGGCGGGAGGAGCTGCCAGCGCAGCACCGGCTCCGTGACGACGAAGCGCAGTTCCTTCCCGTGTTCGTACAGCACTGTCTGCCGGGCGATCCGCGCACCGACCGTGCGGGACAGCATCTCCTCGCCCAGTTCTTTGCCGGACAGGACGGCTCGCATGTATTCGGGCGTCTGGAGCAGGCCGGGGACCAGTGAGGGCTGGAAGAGGCGGAGCAGGGTCATGGACTGCTCAAGAGCGCGGATCTGCTCCTGCTTGCGGTGGAAGCCCATCCGCCGGTGGAGCCGCCACGCCGTCGCCTCCGTGGCCTGGGCGCGGGCCGCGGCCATGTACTCCGACTTGACCTCTTCGGAGACGCCGAGGGTGGTGAGAATGCGCTCCGTATCCGCCACGCTCGGCGCGGCGCGGCCGTTCTCGATCTTGCTCAGCTTGCTCGTGGACATGACGGCGCCGCGAGCGACGGCCTTGGCCTCCTTGCCGGCTGCCTGCCGTAGCGCCCGCAGTGCCGCGCCCAGCTCTGTCCGGTTCACTCCGCCCCGTGCTTCTCCCACCACTCGGTGAACGGCACCGACTGGGCCAGGGCCACGTCGCGGTAGGTGGTGAATTCGGACTCCCCCCCACCGGATGGCGCTTCCGTGGCTGCCGGGAAGGCCGGGCCGAGGAAGGCCCCCGTCTCGTCGTAGTTCAGGACGACCGGTTCGCGGCCGTCGAACAGCCAGAAGTCCGGCGCTCCCTTCAGCGGGTTCGCGCGGTCGGTCGTGTCCAGGATGAAGAACTCCTCCCCGGCCGTCATGTTGGTCAGATAGCCCCAGCCCAGCTCGTACCGGAGATACGGGGTCAGCGGCCGGGACAGCACATGCACGCGCAGCATGCGCTTACCGCTCTCCGTCGCGCGGCGCACCGTCTTGAGCCAGGCGGCGTTGTACCCCTCCGGCTTGGGTTCCCCCGAGAGGAAGGCCCGGTAGGCGTCCGAGTTGCCGGACTGCCCGTAGTCGTCGAGGGTCTCCAACCGGAACGCCTCTTCCTCGAAGGAGGAGAAGCGGGCGGCCAGGTCGTCAGATGCGCTGATCACGGAGAACCTTCCGGAGGAGTTCCACGGGGATCTCGACGACGGTCTCGTGCGCGGGCAGCGCCAGCCCGTGATCGACCGGAGTCTCTCCCCGTATGAGGATCGTGTCCCGGTCCGTCGCGTAAAGCGTCGGGCAGTCCCCGTTCTCACAGGTGCTGGCCAGTTTGGTCACGCGCACGATGCCCCCTCGGTCGAGTCGCGGTCTGTCTACCCGATGCTCATGGGGGCTTACGCGGAGGAGCAGCAAGACTCTGTTGCCGGAACGGGAAATCAGTCCTCCGGGCCCGACGTCGCGCCGGCCCGGTCCGGTAGCGCCGGGATCGCCGGACCGGTGCGGCGCCGTGCCCTACGCGTGACCGGGCCCGTCGAGGAAGCGGAGCAGGACGGCGGCCTCCGCGCGGAGCCGGGCGGCGCGATCCGCGTGCGCCGGTGCCGTCAACTGCTCCGCTACTGCCAGCCGTTCGGCGGCCTCGGTGCGTACGACGTCCACCACACCGCCCTCGCTCAGTTCACGCCGTGCCGCCTCGGTGGCACCGGCGCCCGCCGGCGAGTCCTCCAGGGCCCCGGTGCGGACCCCGGTCTCGCCCACGGGCACCGCCTCTGCGTTGTCCAGCGCGGCCAGTGTCGAACGCAGGGCGCTCACCGCCGCCTTGTCGCGGGCGCGCATGGCTTCCGGGAGGGCTTGGCGCATACGGAGACGTATCGACATGCCCAGACCCTATGGACGGACCCCTGGCGCCACAACGCGATTTACGGGCGGCGTCGGCTGCTCCGGGCCGTAGGTCACGCCTCCTGACGGTGGCCTGGGTGGGGACCGGCCCGCGCAGCACACCACCGAGCACGTGCGGACGATGACGTCCGGCAACATCGCCGATCTGGAGGCCGTCGCCCCGGACTCCCCGCACCCGTGACGGCGCTGGACCCTCCGGGTTCGAGCGAATTTTCCGCCTCGGGTGGCCGCACCGACCAGAATGGCGGGCATGGGGAAAACCTACGAACGCATAGACGGAAGGCTCCGGGCCTTCATCGAGGCGCAGCCGGTCTTCTTCACGGCGACCGCGCCGCTGGACGGGGACGGCACCGTCAATCTGTCGCCCAAGGGCCTCACCGGCTCCTTCGCGGTGCTCGACGAACGGACCGTGGCCTACCTCGACTTCGCCGGCAGCAACGCCGAAACCGTCGCCCACCTGCGCGAGAACGGCCGGATCACCCTGATGTGGTGCGCCTTCCAGGGCCCGCCGAACATCGTGCGCGTCCACGGCCGCGGTGAGCCGGTCTTCCGCGACGACCCGCGCTTCGAGGAACTGCTCACGCACTTCCCGGACATCGACCCTGCCCTGCACGGGCTGCGCGCCGTCATCGTCGTGACGGCCTCTCTCATCCGCGACACCTGCGGCTACGCCGTTCCGTACATGGCCTACGAAGGCGACCGCGACCTGCACCGCAAGCGTTTCGAGCGGGAGGACGACGCGTCCCTGGCCCGGTACTTCGAGAAGAAGGAGCACATCGCGGCCAGTATCGACGGTCTGCCCGGCCTGCCGCTTCCGCTGCCGCCACGGAAGTCCCGGGACGCGGCCCCGCAGGTGTAGTCCGCGTCCGGGTCCGGCCCGTCCGGGGCTGCTCGGCCCCCTCCGGCCCGTCCGGCCCTGCTCGGCCGCAGCCACGCATCCGGCGGACGACGCGGGGGGTGTGCGCCGGTGCCCCGACGCCGTGGAGGCCGGCCAGTCGGCGCCGGCCGGAACGGCCGCGCACGCGCGGTCCGCGCCGCGCTACGGCCTGTCGGCCGGCCCCGGTTCACGGGGCGGCCGACGGGCCGTTGTCGCGTTGCGGTTCGGGCCGCGCCGGGCGCCTTCTCCGGGCCGCGCCCCGCCGGGAGCGGCACCGGGCCGCCGCGGGCCTCAGTCGCGGGCCTCAGTCGTGCGGGACGACCGCGACCGGCACCGAGCAGTGGTGCAGCACCGCGTGGGCGACGGCGCCCAGGTGGGTCCCCACCGGCGAGCGGCGGATACGGCGGCCGATGACGACCAGCGAGGCGTCGCAGCCCGACTCCAGCAGATGGTCGGCGGGCTTGCCGATGACCGCCTGCGCCTCGACCTCCACCCCGGGGAACTTCTGCCGCCAGGTGCGCAGGACCCCGTCGAGCTCGCCGGCGCGCCGCTCGCCGAGCTCCGCCTCCAGGTCGGCGGACGCGGGCAGGTCGCCGTGGGGCGCCACGCTCCAGCCGTGCACCACGCGCAGCCGGGCGCCGCGCCGCGCGGCGGCGTCGAAGGCGAACTCCAGCAGCTCGTCGCTGGGCCCGGCCAGGTCCAGTCCGAGGACGACGTCCCTGTACGGGGTGCCGGTGGAGGCCCGCCCCGCCGCGTCGGGCCGGTGCTCGTCGCCCCCCTGCTCCCCGGCCCGGACCAGGACGACGGGCCGGCGGGCGTGGGCCGCGGTGGACAGGCCGACCGAGCCCACCAGGAAGCCGGTCAGGCCCTTGAGCCCGCGGGAGCCGAGGACGAGCAGCTCCGACTCGTCCGCGACCAGCGGCAGCACCTCCACCGGGTGGCCCCGGAGCTGGTCCCGGGTGATCTCCAGGCCCGGGTGGCGGGCGGCGAGTTCGTCGGTGGCCTCGCGCGGGATGCGCTCGGCCCAGTGGCGCTGGACCTCGGCGTCGGTGCTCGGCGGCAGCGGGTAGGGCAGCGGTTCCCAGACGTGGACGACGCGCAGCGGCAGTCCGCGGAGCTCAGCCTCGCGGGCCGCCCAGTCGGCGGCGGCGATGCTCTCGCGGGAGCCGTCGAGACCGAGGGTGACGGGACGGGACATGGTGGCTACCTCCAGGGATGTGAACGCCGTGGTGACGTCCTTGCTTCGTTTTCAGACTCGCAGGCGGGAGACGGCTGTTGGAGGGGCCGCAAGTCCCGGCCGGGGCACCGGCGGTCCCGGAACGCGCCGGGCCCTTCCGCGCCGGGCGGTGCGGCGGCGCGGAAGGGCCCGTGGGGCGCGGTCGCCCGGTCAGAGCCGGGCGGCCACGTACTCCGTGAGGTCCAGCAGCCGGTTGCTGTAGCCCCATTCGTTGTCGTACCAGCCGAAGACCTTGACCAGTTCGCCGCGCGCCTGCGTGAGCGGGGCGTCGACGACGCAGGAGGCCGGGTCGCCGACGATGTCGCGGGAGACGATCGGCGCGCTGCTCACGCGCAGCACACCGTTCAGCCCGCCCTCGGCGGCCTCCGCGAACGCCTCGTTGATCTCCTCGGCGGTGGCCGCGCGGCGCAGCACCAGCGCGAGGTCGGTCAGCGAGCCGTCCTCGACGGGGACGCGGACCGCGATGCCGTCCAGGACCCCGGCCAGCTCGGGCAGGACCAGGCCGACGGCGCGGGCGGCGCCGGTGGACGTCGGGATGATGCTGACGGCGGCCGTGCGGGCGCGGCGCAGGTCCTTGTGCGGACTGTCCAGCACCGACTGGTCGTTGGTGTAGCCGTGGATGGTCGTCATCAGCCCCTTGACGATGCCGAAGCGCTCGTGGAGCACCTTGACCATCGGCACCACGCAGTTGGTGGTGCAGGAGGCGTTGGAGACGATCTCGTGCCGCTCGGGGTCGTAGTCCGTCTCGTTGACGCCCATGACGATGGTGGCGTCCACGTCCTTGCCGGGCGCGGAGAGCAGCACCTTGCGGGCGCCGGCCTTGAGGTGGCGGGCGATCTCCTCGCGGGTGCGGAAGCGGCCGGTGGCCTCGATGACGATGTCCACGCCGTGCTCGGCCCAGGCGAGTTCGGCCGGGTCGCGCTCGGCGGTGACGGCGATGCGGTGGCCGTCCACGGTGATCGAGCCGGCGTCGTGCGCGACGGTGCGGCCGAGTCGGCCGTAGGTGGAGTCGTACTCCAGGAGATGGGCGAGGGTCGCCGTCGGCGCGATGTCGTTGATGGCCACCACCTCGACCGGAGTGGTGTCGTCCGTCCGGCCCAGGGCACTGCGCAGGTAGTTGCGCCCGATGCGGCCGAATCCGTTGATGCCTACCCGTACGGTCATTTTCCGTTCCTCCGGAACGTGTGCTGGCGGTTGTGTGTGGCGGCTGTGGCGACGGCGGCGCGGGCACCCGGTGCGAGGACGGGCCCGGGGCCGGGCCCGGACACACCGGCCGGGCCGGCGGTGCTGGGCGCCGGCCCGGTCGGAGCTTTCGCGCCGCGGCTCATGAGGGAGGTCAGAGGAGCCAGCGGTTCTTGCGGACGATGGGCAGTTCCGCCCACTTGCGGCCCAGGCCCCAGGTGTTGCCGGCGTAGGCGGCGGCGAGGGCGATCAGGACCAGCGCGTAGATCAGGTGGTAGTCGGCCACGGGGTTGGTCGACATGCTCGGCGCGCCGTCCGACAGGTGTTGTGCGAGTGGCCATTCGGCCGCCCACATCAGCATCATCATCACGGAGCCGGCGACGGCGGCCAGCCGCAGTGCCACACCGCTGAGGAGCGCGACGCCGATGCCCAGCAGGCCCAGCATGAACAGCCAGTTCGCCCAGCCGGCGCCCGCGATGTCGTGGAAGAAGGACTCCAGGGGCCCGACGGCCACGTGGCTCAGGAAGCCCTCGGTGGGCGATCCGCCGTCGATCCAGCCCTTGCCCGCGGGGGTGGCGTAGCCCCACCCGAAGGTCTTGTCGAGGAAGGCCCAGAGGAAGACGAAGCCGGTCACGATGCGGACGATCGCGAAGGTCTTCGCGCCCGCCGGGGTCATGACCGCGCCGTGCTCCGGGGCGGTCAGGGCCGCACGCTGGGACGGGACCTGCATACGGCGGTTCAGACGGGGTTCCTGCATGACGGCCATGACGGGCTCCTTCGCTCGGGGTGGACCCTTCCGGGTGTCTCCCTTCCGGGTGTCTCCCGTCCGGGGCTGCCGGTCGGTGGCCGCCGGTCGGGGTGACGCTTCAACCATGGCGCCCCGCACCGGCGTGCGCCGGGTGCCGAAGGACCGGACCGGGCGGGCCCAACGGCCCCCATTTCCCGGGCCTCTTGGACGCCGGGCGGCCCGCGGCCGCCCGCGGCGGGCCCCGGGCGGGGAGCCGGCCGGGCGCGGCCGGGGGAGCTCCCGGGGGAGGTCCGCGCCGGGGCGCCGTACGGCCCGGGCCCCGGGGGGCCGAACGGCCCCGCGACCGGCCCGGGCAGCCCCTGTGAAGCGCCGGCGGCCGGACGGATCGTGGAATCGCGGACCCGTGGCCGCGCCGCCCGTACCGGAACGCCACCGGAACCGGGCGGGCGGGACGAGCCGGACGAGGAAACCCAGGCACCGGACCGGCCCGCCGAGGACCGGGAGATGAGGAGATGGCCATGAAGCAGCGGAAGGTCGGCAGCGTGATGACGGGCGACGTCGTCCGGGTCGTCCGCAGCACCCCGTTCAAGGACGTCGCGGCCCTGCTCGCGGAGCACCGCATCAGCGGGGTGCCCGTCGTGGACGACGACGAGAAGGTCCTCGGCGTGATCTCCGAGACGGACCTCATGGCCCGGCAGGCCGAGAAGACGGACTCGGGGGAGCGGCGCCACCGCTTCCGCCTCACCCCGTCCGCTCACCGGACCGCCGTCAAGGCCCGCGCGCTGACGGCCGGTGAACTGATGTCCTCCCCGGCGGTCACGGTGCGCGCCGAGAGTTCCATCGCGGAGGCGGCCCGCACCCTGGCCAAGTTCCGCGTCGAGCGGCTGCCCGTGATCGACGAGGAGGACCGGCTGGTCGGCATCGTCACCCGCCGCGACCTGCTCCAGGTCTTCCTCCGGCCGGACGAGGAGATCCGCGCCGAGGTGATCGACGAGGTGCTGGTCCGCACCCTGTGGCTGGTGCCGCAGGCGATCAAGGTCACCGTCACCGACGGCGTGGTCACGCTGGAGGGCGAGCTGGAGCGCAGCAGCGAGGTGCCCGTCGCCGTCCGGATGACCGGGCAGATCGACGGCGTGGTCTCGGTGGTCGACCGGCTGACCTCCCGGTACGACGACTCCCGGCTGCGGCCGGCCGAGGCGTCGACCGCGCAGGGCACCGTGGACGACTGGCTGCGCAGCCTCTGACGGTCCGGGCCGGCCCGACCGGGCCCGGACTGCCGGCCCGGACTGCCGGCCCGGACTGCCGGCCCGGGCTCCGGCTCCGGGCTTCCCACGGCCGGACCCGCAGGACCGGCCGGACCCGCAGGACCGGCCGGACCCGCAGGACCGGCCGTACCCCCGAGCGCCACACGAACCCAGGAGGAGCTGTGCAGGGCGGAGAGCACATCGTCAATGACGTGATGACGCACACGGTCATCGGCGTCGGCCGGGACGCTCCCTTCAAGGAGATCGTCCGGACCATGCTGGAGTGGGAGATCAGCGCCCTGCCGGTGCTGGGCGAGGACGGCCGCGTCATCGGCGTGGTCTCCGAGGCCGATCTGCTGCCGAAGGAGGAGTTCCGCAGGCTCTGTCCGCCCGGCCTGGACGATCCCGAACGCCGGCGTGACGTGGTCAAGGCGGAGGCGTACACCGCGGGAGAGCTGATGACGTCCCCCGCCGTCACCGTGCGGGCCGGCGCCACCCTCGCCGAGGCCGCGCGGATCATGGCGTTGCGGAAGGTCAAGAGGCTGCCGGTGACCGACCCCGGGGGCACCCTCGCCGGCGTCGTCAGCCGGGGAGACCTGCTCAAGGTCTTCCTCCGCACCGACGAGGACATCGCGGAGGAGGTGCGCCGCGAGGTGACCGGCCCGCTCTTCGGCGAGGCGGCGGCCGTGGAGGTGCGTGTGCACCAGGGCATGGTGGTCCTCGCCGGGCGGATTCCGGACTGCTCCCTGGTCCCGGTCGCGGCCCGGCTGACCCGCGCGGTGGCCGGTGTGGTGGACGTGGAGTGCGCCTTCGCCGGGCCCGAGCCGTGCCCGCCGGTCGTCCCGCCGCTCGCCGTCGGCGGAGTGCCCGAGGCCTGACCCGGGCCCGCCAGGACCGCCGGGCCCGCCAGGACCGGCCGGGCCGGCAGGCCGCGGCGCCGAGTGCGCGCCGGCGTGCGCTGGGCGTGCGCCGGGCCCCGTACGGATCCGGGTCAGGGGACCCGTCCGGGGCCCGGCGCACTTCGGGGCCGGAGGCGCCGCGCCGGGAACGGCCGCGCCGGAGGCATCCGCGCCGGCGTCTCCGCACACGCGGCATGCCCCCGGAAGCCTGTGCGGGGCACGCCCACGGACGGCGGTCCGCGCCCAACGGTCCCGGCGAGCCGCGCCCCCCGGCGCGCCGCAGGCCCCCCGGTGCGCCGCGCGCCCGGCCCGGCCCCGCCCGACGGCCCCCCCGGCCCCGGCCCCGTACCCGCTCCCGTCCTCCCGCGGCCCCGAGGTACCGGACCCCGCCGGGCCGGTGACCAACGGACGGCGTCCAGGGACCGTTCGGCCCTAACCGGCCCGTCCCCGGCGGCGTGACGATCGGGGGAGCGACGGTTCACCACTCCCGAGGGACACCATGGCCGAGGAAGAACGCGAGGCAGTACCGGAGAAGCCCATCAGGGTCTTCCTGCTCGACGACCACGAGGTCGTCCGGCGCGGGGTCCAGGACCTGCTGGAATCGGAGCCGGACATCAACGTCGTCGGCGAGGCGGTCACCGCCGAGCAGGCACTCGTCCGCGCCACCGCGCTCCGCCCCGACGTCGCCGTACTCGACGTGCGGCTGCCCGACGGGAACGGCATCGCGGTCTGCCGCGAGCTGCGCGACCGGATGCCGGACCTGGCCTGCCTGATGCTCACCTCGTTCGACGACGACGAGGCGCTGCTCGACGCCATCATGGCCGGCGCCTCCGGCTACGTCCTCAAGCAGATCACGGGCCTCGACCTGGTCTCCGCCGTCCGCACCGTGGCCTCCGGGCAGTCCATGCTCGATCCCGCCACCACCGCCCGGCTGATGACCAGCCTGCGCGGCGAGGACGAGGAGGCGGAGGTCCGGAGCGAGGTGCTGGCCGATCTGTCCCCGCGGGAGCGGGAGATCCTCGGCCTCATCGGCGAGGGGCTGACCAACCGCGAGATCGGCCGGCGGCTCTACCTCTCCGAGAAGACCGTCAAGAACCACATCTCCCGGCTGCTCGCCAAGCTCGGCGTGGAACGCCGGATCCAGGCCGCCGTCCTGGCCACCCAGGCGGCGCCGCAGCCGTCCCTGCAGCACGGCCCCTGCTGAAACCCGGGCCCGGGCGGGACCGGGACCCGGACGGCGCGTTTTCCACGGCGCGGGCATCCCACGCCGGGCACCGGGAGGACTGACGACATGACGACCACCGCCCCGCCGGACACGGCCACCCTGGAGAAGCTGATCTCCGCGTCCGTGGCCGCGCCCTCGATGTACAACACCCAGCCCTGGCGCTACCGCATGGATCCCGCCACCGCCGTGGTGGAGATCCGCGCGGCGGCCGACCGCGCGCTGCGCCACGCCGACCCGGTCGGCCGCGCGCTGCACGTCTCCGTCGGCGCGGCCCTGTTCAACCTGCGGGTGGCCGCGGCCCACCTCGGCCGGGAGCCGGTGGTCCGCCTGCTGCCGCGCCCCGGCGAGCCCGACCTGCTGGCCTCCGTACGCCTGGCCGGCCGGCCCCGCCCGGGCGGCCACCGGCCGGACCTCTACGACGCGCTGTGGCAGCGGCACAGCAGCCGCTTCCCGTTCTCAGCGCACCCCCTGCCGAGCCGACTCCCGGCCGAACTGACCGAGGCCGCGCACGCCGAGGGCGTGCTGCTGTCCTTCCCCGGCCCGACCGAGACGGCCCGGCTGCTGCGCGTCACCGCGGAGGGCGAGCGCCGCAACACCCACGACCAGATGCGGCGCGCGGAGAGCCGCCGCTGGATACGGGAGGGAACGTTCGACGGGATGCCCGGCTCCGTCCTGGGCCCGCAGGACGCCACGGGGCAGCTGCCGATGCGGGACTTCGCGGGGATGCGCCCCGCGAGCGGCCGCCCGACCGCAGCCTTCGAACGGCGCCCCGTCATCGCCGTCCTGTCCACCACGCACGACCGCCGCGCCGACTGGCTGCGCGCCGGGCAGGCCCTGGAACACGTGCTGCTGGTCGCCACCGCCGAGGGCGTCCGGGCGTCCCTGCTCCACCAGGGCCTGGAGTACCCGGACCTGCGCTGGGCCCTCGGCGACGGCCGCGGCCGCCCCCGCCACATCCAGATGCTGATCCGCCTCGGCTACGGCCCCGTGGGCCCGGCCACTCCGCGCCGCCCGGTCCGCCTGGTCCGCGACCGCTGACGGACGGGCCCGCCCTGCTGACGCCCGGGCCCGCCCCCGGACCGCCGACGGGCACCCGCCCCGTCCCGCCGAACCGGCTCGGCTGGGCGGGTGGTTCGCGGTGCGCGCGCTGTGGCGTCTCCCGGCCTTCTGGACCCGGCGGTGATGATGCGGGAAAAGAAGCCGATGCCGAAGGGCTTTGAGGAGACACCCCCGTGAAGACCGTGAAGAGTTCCCGCCGGACGCTGCTGAAGAGGTCGGCCGCCGCCTGCGCCGCGGTGGTGGCGGTTCCGGCTCTGGCCGGAGGTTCCGCCTCGGCCTCCGGTGACGCCGGGCGCGCCGGGCAGGCCGCCCACGGGACCGGCACCACCGTGATGATCATCCGGCATGCGGAGAAGCCCGCCGACGACGGCAGTCTTCCGTACGGGGTCGAGGAGTCCGGGGAGCAGGACAAGGACTCCCTCGCGGTGCGGGGCTGGCAGCGGGCCGGTGCGCTGGCGGAACTGTTCGCACCGTACGAGGGCATTCCGCGCTCCGGCCTGTCCCGTCCGCACCGGATCTACGCCACCTCTGCGGAGCACCACGGGCGGCCCGTCAGCCGGCGCCCGATCGAGACCGTGACCCCCCTGGCGGACAAGCTCGGAAAGACGATCGACACCTCCTACGACAACGACGACGAGAAGAAGCTGGCCAAGGAGCTGGCCGGGCGGAAGGGGACCTCCCTGGTGGCCTGGCACCACGGGACGATCCCCAAGCTCGCACGAGACCTGACCGGAGCCGACGGCAGCAGGCTGAACATCCCGGACCACTGGCCGGGCCACCGGTTCGACGTGGTGTGGGTGTTCGAGCACACGAAGAAGGGGTGGACCTTCAGGCAGGTCCCCCAGATGCTGCTGTCCGGTGACGAGGACAAGCCGATCAAGCCCAGCTCGTAGGGCTCCTCTCCCCGGCCGTTCACGGGGCCCGGCGGCGTACGCCCGCCCTCGACGGGCGCCGTGTAGGCGGCCGCCGTACGGGCCCGGCCGGGGACCTGTTCACGGCGGTGCCGAAGCCGTGGCGATCAGTGTGCCGATGTGCCCCGGGACGGGAGCGTCCAGCACGAGTACGTCAACGTCCCGGAACCCCGCGCGAGTGAGGAAGCGGGCCCAGACCTCCGGCTTGTAGCTGTAGCGGTAGGTGAACAGGGCCGGACCGGCGAAGCCGCCCTTGTACATGCCCTGCGGCCCGTAGGCCCCGGGAATGGCGGGCGGCTGCGAGAACGCGAAGACGCCACCGGGGTTCAACCGCTGCGCGACCAGCGGGAAGAGCCGGCCGGGGTCGCAGAACCAGACGGCCCCGAAGACCGAGTACACGGCGTCGTAGGCCGCCCGGTCCTCCGACAGGAACTCCAGGACTTCCGCACACACGAACTCGACCCCCAGCGGCCCCCACCGCTTCGAGACGTTCCCGACCATGACGGGGGAGAGATCCACCCCCTTCGCCTTGACGCCCCGCTGAGCGAGGCAGGCGAGCGCACGTCCGGTGCCGCACCCGATCTCCAGCACACTGCCCGGCCTGCCGAGGAGCTCGGGCCCCGGACCGTGGCCTTTGTACTGCGTCCAGTTGAAGACAGGCTCCGCATCCGTCACGTCGTTGCGGGCACTGCCGGCGTAGGCGTCCCAGAGCTCGCGCTCCGCCGCGATGTCATGGGGTACTGGCACGTCAGCTCCTCACTGGTGTTGTCCGGCGACATGCCCGCCTCCCCCCTGCTGATGGCAGGACGAGGTGGAGCGTTGACCGAAAGTCAGTCTGCGTTCGTAGCCGTGGGCCGTGGATCCTCGTCGGCAGCAGTGCTGACCGAGCACCACACGGTGCCGTCGCCGTCCGTTCCCCACACGTCGGCGATGTGGTCGACGAGCTGAAGACCGCGGCCGTTCTCCTCGTCCGGGCCTGGATCGCGCAGGCCGGGCCGGCCCGTGGACTCGCCGGCGACGGTGAGATGGACCTTCCCGTCCTCCCGGGTCATGTGGAGACTCGTCCGGTCGCCCCAGCCGTGGCGTACGGCGTTGCTGACGAGCTCTGAGACCAAGAGCCGCATCTCGTCCACGAAGCCGGCGAGTTCCCAGCGCATCAAGTACTCGGTTACCACAACGCGGGCGCGGCCCGGCCAGCGGTATGGGTCGCCGTCCTCGGCACGGTCGAAGACGAGGTCCAGCCGGTTGGCGCGGTTGGCCGGGGTGCCGTACGCCGGAACGCGGCCGTCAGCGGCGCGGTTGACGAGTGTCCCGGAGACGGGGCGGGCCGCGTCGGCCGTGTCCGGGAGATCGGCGTGAGCACCGCGGCTCGCGAAGGCGGGGGATGGTGCCATGGCGAAGAACCTCTTCCGTCGAGCGCACTCTTCCGGGCTTTCGTACGCTCAGTAAACTGATGGGAGCTTTGGGTAACTACGGGCCCGGTGGGCTCAGGTCGCTCAACGTGCTCAATGCCGCCGCCAGGGGAGGGGTATGTCCCGTCAGGGAAGGCAGCCGAACGAGGCGCTCCGTTCCGTCCTGCAAGAAGCCGGGATGAGCTACGCGGCTCTTGCGCGGCGCGTTCGCGAGGTGGCCGCGGAGAACGGCGACGACACGGTCCGCACGAGCTCCGCGGCCGTGGCGTACTGGGTGGCGGGGACGCCGCCGAGGACGACAACCACCCGCTATGTCGCCGAAGCTCTCTCCCGGAGACTCGGGCGTCTCGTCACGCCGGCCGACATCGGGCTACCGTCGCCCGAAGACGCGGGCGGCCCCGGACTCGCAGCCGATCCGGTCGAGTCCCTCGCGCACCTAGGACGGGCGGACGTGGACCGACGCAGGTTTCTCAGCACCACCGCGTACTCGGTGAGCGCTCTGGCGCTGCCCCTTTCCCCGGGGACCGCCGAGGCGGCACAGCGAGCGCGGCGAGCCGACGCCGGCGGGCGTATCGGAGCAGCGGAGATCGCCACCGTCCGCGAGGTGACGAAGGTCTTCACCAGGGCTGACGAGCGGTTGGGCGGCGACACGGGCCGGTCGGCGGTCGTGGAGTATCTCGCCACGGACGTGGCGGCCTACTGCCGTGGCACGTTCGCCGACGACGGGGTGCGGCGCGGCATGTTCGGAGCCGCCGCCGAACTCGCGTATCTCGCCGGCTGGAAAGCCCACGATGCCGGGCGGGCGGGACTGGCGCAGCGCTACTACCTGCACTCCTTCCAGTTGGCGGAGGAAGCGGACCCGCGAGCGCACGCCGGTTACGTCCTGCGGATCCTGGCGCACCAGGCGTTCGACAACGGCCACAACACGCACTGCGTGGACCTGGCCGACGCGGCGCTGAACCGGGTCCGCAGGCGGGTCGACAAGGAGACGGAAAGCCTGTTCTGGCTCACCCTGGCCCGGGCTCACGCGGCCGAGGGCAACCGTGCCGGTGCCCTGTCCGCCATCACCACCGCAGAGAGGCTGATGGACACCGCGAAGACGGACCAGCCGCCCGGCTGGGCAAGCCTGGGCGGTCCGCCGGAGGCGCGGCTCGCCAACCAGACGGCAAAGGCCCTGACCGCTCTGAGGGACGTGAAAGCCGCTGAAGAGCAGTACCGGCGCTCCGCCCGCTGCTGGAACCCGGCGACGCACCCCCGGATCCACGCACTGACTCTCGCCGACCTGGGACATGCGCAGTTGTGGCAGGGACGGATGGACAGCGCATGCGGCACCTGGACGACGGCGCTGCGCGGGTTGCGGGGAGTGAACTCGGCCCGCGCCCGGGAGGCCGTAGCGGATATGCGCCGCAGCCTGACGGTGTTCCGCAACCGCGGCTCGGCCGAAGCCACAAGGCTCGACGAGCACGCCGCAGCATGGCAGAGCGCCAACACCTGACAGCGAGAAGAGCCACGGCAGACAAGGGGCAGGCATGGACCGGACCGAGGGCGCGAGGTTGTTCCGGGAGGCGTGGATCGCGGGCATGCGCGCGCACTTTCCCGGTGAGCCGAAGCCCGGGTATGTGACGCCCTGGGACGAGACGCCGGAGTGGGAGCGGGCGGCGGCCGGGGCCGTCCACGAGCAGGTGCGCCAGTTCCTCGAACTGAGCGGCGGGCACGCCTCCCGCCTCACCCGGGAGCAGAAGGGGCGCTATGTCGCGACCTGCTGGATCGCCCAGATGTACCAGCACTTCGAGGACCCGAAACCCGGTTACGTGGCCGACTGGGCCGAGCTGCCCTCCTGGCAGCAGGAGACCGACGCGGACATCTTCGAGGCGATCGAGAAGTCGCTGAACTGACCCTGCCCGCGCCTGCTTTGTCCGCACCGGCCGCCATCGCGTCCGTCCAGGGTTCGGCGCGCACAGCCGGAAGGCCGCGGAAGAGGGGGACGAAGTGGTTTCCCGGCACGGAAGCCCGCGCCCGAGGCGCGAGCCACCGTCCCGGGCGCGGACTGTGCGGTGCGGGTCCATGCCTGTCGGCGACGGTGCGGGCGTGCGGAGAAGCTACGGAGCCGGCAGCGCGATGCCGAAGGCGTCGCCGTCGCTCCCGGCGGACCAGCCGAGGTCGCCTTCTGCGAGTGCGGTGGCGGACTCCAGCGTGCCCGGGGCGGCCTCGAGCACGGTCACTGTGCCCGCCGCGTTGCCGGGAGCCCCGATCAGCGGCTCGACTCTGCCGTTTCCGTCCGTGTCCAGCGCGCCGACGGTCCAGCCGAAGTGGTCGGCCGTGGCCACGACCCCGGGTACGCCGGCGGTGTCCTGGTCGATCCACAGAGCGCCGGAAGTCGAGATGCCGCCGGTTGCGTTGCCGAAGAGAACCAGGGAGGCTCCGGCACCCTTGGTCGAGCCGATCGCCTCGCTGCGCATGCCGGCGACCAAGTCGTCCACGCCGTCCCCGTCGAAGTCACCCGAGGCGAGCGAAGCGGCGAAGTAGTCCTCCTGCTCGGGGGCTCCGGCGATGCCCGGGGTGTCCTGATCGAAGAGTTCCACGCGGTCGGTGGAGAGGCCCTCGGCGTCGGAGTAGACCACCGCGAGGCGGCCGGCGGCACCGTCCTCGACGACCTTCTGGTCGGAGACGCCGATGGCCACGTCCGTGTACGGGTCGTCGTTGAAGTGGCCGAGGGCGAGTGCGCTGCCCGCGAACTCGCCGATGCCGGTGACGTTTCCGGAGTCGAGGTACCCCCCGGAGGCCGGGGCGTCCGTAATGGGTCCGTACAGCACGTGGATCGAGCCGCGGTCCGAACTGCCGGAGATCTGCTCGCCGATGGTGGCCGAGACCAGGTCCTGGGTGCCGTCGCCGTTGATGTCGCCGATGGCGATCTGCTCGCCGAAGCGGTCGCCGGGCTCCGGGGTTCCGGGGACATTGGCGGTGGACTGGTCGAGCCACACGGTCGAGCCGGCTGTCAGGCCGCTCGCCGAACCGAACATCACCTTGATGGACCCGGCGTTGGAATCGCCCCCCGCCAGGTCGAGCGGCTGACCGATCGCCAGATCACTGTAGCCGTCGCCATTGAGGTCCCCGGCGGCCAGGGAGTAGGCGAAGAGCTCGTCCCGGCCCACGGCGCCGGGCATGCCGGTCGTGTCTTCCGTGAAGACGTCCGTACGGGAGTCGTAGAGGCCCCCGGACGATCCGTAGTGCACAGTCAGCATTCCGGCGCCCTCGGTGGTGTCGACGGCTTCCAACGGGGAGGCTATCGCGAGGTCGGCGTGGCCGTCGTTGTCGAAGTCTCCACTGGCGAAAGCCTGTCCGAAGCTGTCGTCGTCCTCGGCTGCTCCGGGCACCCCCGGGGACTCCTGGTCGATGCGCACGGATGTGCTCGCGGGCCCGGACGCGGTGCCGTTGGCGATGACGACCGAGCCCGCCGCCGCGTGACCGGAGACTGCGTTACCCGGCAGGCCGATGGCCAGGTCGGGCTTGCCGTCGCCGTTGAAGTCGTAGGGCGCGGTTGCCGGTTCGCCGGTACCGGCGACGAGAACGGCCGTGGCCACCGCGCCCGTGCAGACGAGCAGACCGACCGCCGCATGCCATTTCCGCAGGCGGCGCGGACTTGCCTTCTTCTCGGCCATGACTGCCCTTCACTCGTCCTTCGCTGCTGCGGGGGGTGGCGTACGCGGCGCGCTGCCGCAACGAGATGCGCGCTGCCGTGATCGGCGATGCAGGTTATCCCCGCGTTCATCTCGACTTGATCACGGCGGGAGCCGTTCAACGTCGGTCGGAGCCCGATGTCCTGAGAGCCCGTTTGCCCCTGTGGCACCGGGGGAACGGCCCTTGGAGGGCCCGTGAACCACTTGCGAAGGTCGAACATCTCGGTTGATCTCGTTACAAAAGCGTTGTCATGGGCATCACTGCTGACGTTGCTGATCATTTAACGTGTACGCCACTCGGGTGCTTCACGCCTTCACAGCGCGCATCCGTCTGTCCTGCATCTGGCCGGTCGCCCCCTCACGCGGGCGATCGGCCTTGTGGTTTGAAGGAGTGCTGTGCACAGCCGACCTCGTCAGCGCACGCTTCCGGGCTTCCGGCGCCGTCACCCCGGCGGGCGCCCGGCGCGCGCCGTCGGCCTGACGTCGGGGAGCGTGCTGCTGGCGCTGTGCGCGACCCTGCTGCCGCCCCCCGCGCTGACCTCGGTGGCGCGGGCCGCGCCCTGGTCGGACACCGAGGCACCGACGCAGCGCACGGGTACCGCGGCCGGCAGGAAGCACGAGGTCGGTGCCGAGCGCACGGACGCCAACGGCAGCAACAGCATCGATTCCGCCGACCTGAAGGCGGCCAAGGGGGCTCTCCCGCTCCACGAGAGCGGCCCGGGGTTCACTCCGGTCGAGCCGGAAGCGAAGCCGGAGGCCGTGCGGCAGGCCGCCGAGGGCGACGCGGTTGCCCCCACGGGCTTCGACGGCGAGAACAGCGTGGAGGTGAGCGGCGAACGGGGCTCCAACATCAAGGAGTTCCGCAACCCCGACGGCACGCACACCACTCGGCTCTACACCGAACCGGTGCACTACCAGGACGGCTCCGGCACCTGGCAGGAGATCGACACCTCGCTGGTCCCGGCCGGCGAGGCCAAGGGCGGCCAGGCCGGCGACGCGAGCGGCGCCGACCGCCTCGCCGCGGCATCCGACGACACCGGGCTGACCCTGGCGTCCCGCGGTGACGACCCCGCACTGGCCTCGATGAGAGTCGACGGCGGCGACCACGGCGTGGAGTTCGGCGTCGACGGAGCTTCCGACGCCGCCGCCGAGGTGCACGGTGACGCCGCTCACTACAAGAACATCCGGCCGGACTCGGACGTGGTGCTGGAGGCGGACCACGGCGCGATCAAAGAGACGATCGTCCTCAACTCACCCGACGCACCCCGTGAATGGACCTTCCCGCTCGGTCTCGACGGACTGACACCCGAGATCAACGCCGATGGCGCCGTACTGCTGCGCGACGCGGCGGGCGAGGCCCAGGCCGTGATCCCGCAGGGCTGGATGGAGGACTCCTCGCACGACCCGGGAACCGGTGGCCCGGCCCTGTCCGGCGGCGTCACCTACAGCCTGGAGCGGCAGGGGGACCAGTGGGCCCTGAAGGTGGCGCTGGACGACGCCTGGCTGGACGCGCCGGAGCGTGAGTACCCCGTGCGGGTCGACCCCAGCGTGGACGACATCGACACCAACGGCGACTCCTTCGTGCAGGACGACTGGCCGGACGAGAACTTCGCCGGGGACGACGAACTCAAGATCGGCAGCTACGACGGGGGCGGGAGCCGCGCGATCAGCTACATGCGGTTCAACAACGTCAGCAGTCAGCTGAAAAACCGTTACATCCTCAATGCCGACCTGGGACTGTTCAACGTCTGGTCGTCCAGCTGCACCGCGCAGAAGATGACCGTGCACCAGGTCACCGGGGCATGGAGCTCCACCACGGTCACCTGGAACAACCGCCCGCCGAGCTACAGCGACGTGATCGCCTCCGACTCCTTCGCCCACGGCGAGAACTGCGGAGGCTCCAAATGGCGGGTCATCGACCTCGGCAAGAAGGGCACCGACCTGGTCCAGGACTGGGTCGAGGGCACCGCCGCCAACCACGGCCTGGCGCTCTGGGCGGACTTCTCCACCAGCGGCCCCTGGAAGCGCTTCGGCAGCGCCAACTCCGCCAATAAGCCCTACATGGCGATCACCCACAGCGCGTGGGGCGCCAAGTACAGCGTCGGCTCGCAGACCGAGCCGCTGACCGGCCACCAGGGCGGTGAGGTCTCCGTCAACGTGAAGAACGTCGGCGACTTCACCTGGGAGCCGCTCGGCTGGAACGAGGTGCGGCTCGGCGCACGGGTGCGCGACTACGACACCGGCGACCTGCTCGACGCCGTCGCGTTCACCCGGCTCACCGAGCGCCTCACGCCCGGCGACGACGCGACGCTCAGCGCCCGGATACCACCGCTGCCTCCGGGCAAGTACAAGATCAATTTCGATATGCAGCGGCTGCGCGGCCAGAAGTGGTTCTCCGGCCAGAGCGTCCCGGTCGCCACCGTCACCGTCACCTCCCAGGACGTCGGGCCGAGCATCACCGACATCTACCCGCACCCCGGCGGACAGGTCGGCTCCCTCACCCCCGCGCTGTTCGTGGACGCCGAGAGCCTCGACCACTACCCGTCGGGCGCCGATCTCGACTACTGGTTCGAGCTCTGCGAGGGCACCACCGACGTCCCCGTGAACTGTGTCGACTCCGACTGGGTGGAGCACCGCACCTGGACTGTCCCGTCCTCCACGCTCAACTGGGGCGAGCAGTACGTGTGGCGGGTCAAGTCCCGTGAGGCCACTACCGAGGGACCGCTCAGCCCTTACTACACCTTCACCACTGCGGTCGAGCAGCCCGCGATCACCTCCCACCTGGGCGGCCGGGGCCTGGACGGCGCGGGCCGCGAGGTGGACCCCGGCATCGGCAACTACACCACCACCGATACCGACGCCCAAGTGGCGACCGTGGGACCCGGCCTGACGGTCACCCGCACCTACAACAGCCGCGACCCGCGCTCCGGCAACGCCTTCGGGGCGGGCTGGAGCACCCGCTACGACATGCGGGCCGAGCCGGACGGCGACGGCACCGGCAACATCGTGATCACCCTGCCCAGCGGCCGGCAGGTGCGGTTCGGCAAGAACCCGGACGGCAGCTACGCACCGCCCTACGGCAGTTTCTCCACCCTGACCGCCCGCACCGGCGGCGGCTGGCGGCTGACCGACAAGGCCCGGACCGGTTACGTCTTCGACGACGCCGGGCGGCTCACCGAGGTGACCGACTTCCGGGGACGCGAGCAGACCCTCGCGTACAACACCGAGGGCGAACTGACCACGGTCACCGCGACCGGCGGCCGCGCCCTGCACCTGACCTGGGCGGGCAGCCATGTGACCACCGTCACCACCGACGCGCCCGACGCCACCACCGACCCGCTCACCTGGACCTACACCTACGACGGCGACCAGCTCACACAGGTCTGCGGCCCCGAGGACGCCGCCGGTGCCTGCACCGCCTACACCTACGGCAACGGCTCGCACCACCGCACAGTCGTGCGGGACGCCGGGCCGTTCTCGTACTGGCGCCTGGACGAGGAGGCGGGTGCGACCACGGCGGCCAGCGATCTGCTGCTGGACCGGGACGACCACGCGGGCACCTACCGGAACGTCCAGCTGGGCACCTCCGGCGCCCTGGCGGGAAGCCCGGACACCGCGGCGACCTTCAACGGCAGCACGTCGTCCGTGCAACTGCCGGACCAACTGGTCTCCGACACCCCGTATCTGACCGTCGAACTGTGGTTCCGCACCACCGGCAGCGGCGTCCTCCTCAGCTATCAGGACCACACCCTGGAGGAGAACACCCCCGGCAAGTACACCCCCGCGCTCTATGTGGGCACGGACGGCAAGCTGCGCGGCGAGTTCTGGAACGGCGCCACCGCGCCCATCACCTCGGCCGGCACGGTCAATGACGGCAACTGGCACCACGCCGCGCTGACCGCGGCGGGCAATACCCAGACCCTGTACCTGGACGGCGCCCGGGCCGGCAGCCTCAGCGGTGACATCACCCAGTACGACCAGCGCTTCGTCTACCTCGGGGCCGGCTACTGGAACAACTGGCCCGCGACCTCCGGGACGACCGGCCACTTCGCCGGAGACATCGACGAGGCCGCGGTCTACGCCCGCCCGCTGGGCGCACGCACCGTCGCCGAGCACCACGCCTCCCGCGCCACCGCGCAGCAGCTCACCAAGGTGACGCTGCCCAGCGGCCGGGTGCACTCCCAGGTGAGCTACGACACCGTGCGCGACCGCGTGTCCTCCTACACGGACACGAACGGCGGCACCTATCGGCTCTCCGCCCACCGGCTCACCGGCAGCGGCGGCAAACCCGCCACCGACGACCAGGCGGCGGTACCCGAGAAGCCCACCGTGACCGTGACGGTCACCGATCCCGACGACCGGACGTCCAGCTACACCTACGACCCGCTCCAGGGCAACCGGCTGGTCGCCCAGACCGACGTGGCCGGCAACACGGCCGGCTTCGCGTACGACACCGGCGGCTTCCTGGCGGCGACCACCGGGCCCGACGGCACGGTCACCCGCCTCGGCCACGACGCGCGCGGCAACAAGATCTCCCAGACCACGTGCCGGGACGCCGGGGACGAGGCCACCTGCCACACCTCGCACTTCAGCTACTACCTCAACACGGCCGATCCCCTGGACCCGCGCAACGACCAGCTGACCGCCGAGCGGGACGCCCGTTCGACCAGCGCGACGGACGACACGTACCGGACGAGCTACGGCTACAACAGCCATGGCGACCGGGTCTCCACCACGACCCCGGCCACCCCGGACTTCCCCTCCGGCCGCACGGAGACCCACACCTTCACCGACGGCACCGAGACCGCGGTCGGCGGCGGCACGGTCCCGGCCGGGCTGCTGTCCACCACGACCAACGCGCGCGGCGGCGTGACCGAGCGGTCGTACACCGCGGCCGGCGACCTCGCCGTGGTCACCGACCCGGCCGGTGTCGTCACCGATTACACGTACGACGCGCTCGGCCGGGAGACCGGCGCCACGGTGACCTCGGACGCGCAGCCGAGCGGCGTGACCACCACCACGGTGTACGACGGCGAGTCCCGCCCGGTGACGGTCACCGAGCCCGAGACCACCAACCGGATCACGGGCGACCGGCACCAGGCGCGGACCACGTACACCTACGACGCGGACGGCCGGGTCCTGAAGGAGTCCGTGTCCGACCTGGCGGGCGGCGACGCGACCCGCACGGTGGAGCGCACCTACGGCAGCCGTGGCCGCCTGGCCACGCTTACCGACGCGGCTGGGCGTCAGGAGAGCTACGGCTACGACGCCTACGGCCACCAGACCAGCCGCACCCTGCCCGGCGACCGCGCCTACCACTACACCTACACGGCGCTCGGCCGGCTCGCCGAAGTCACCCTGACCGGCTGGACCGGCGACCCGAACAACCCGTCCGCCGCGGCCGATGTGGTCCTCGACTCCTACGCGTACGACCCGGCCGGACGGCTGGCCGAGCACACCGACGCGATGGGCCGCACCACCCGGTACACCTACTACGATGACGGGCTGCCCGCGCAGGAGATCCTGTCCGGCTTCCACGACCCGGACGGCTCGACCCGCGACCTGGTGCTGAGCGACCGCACCTACGACGCCGCCGGGAACCTGGTCGGTGAGACCACCGGCAACGGCGCGGTCACGACGACGTACGAGGTCGACGCCGCGGGCCGCACGACCGCCGAGGTCCTCGACCCCGGCGGCCTGGCCCGGCGCACCGCGTACACCTACGACGCGGCCGGCGCGGTGCTCTCCGCGACGTACTCCGGCGCGGGCGGCACCCGCACCGAGAACGTCCGCTACGAGCGCGACGTCACCGGGGCGGTCACCCGCCGGACGGTGGAGAACGGTACCGACGACCTCGTCACGACCCGTGTGGTCGACGACCGGGGCCTGGTGGTGTCCGAGACCTCACCGCGGGGCAACGTCACCGGCGCTGATCCGGCGGCGCACACCACGGACTACACGTACGACACGCTCGGCCGCCTGACCGAGACGCGCTCGGCGCCGGTGACGGTCGAGACGCGGCAGTCCGCGGCGGCCACCGCGCGCCCGGTCACCACCGTCGGCTACAACACCTTCGGTGAGGCGACCGACGCCCGCGGCCCGAACGGCGAGGTCGTGCACACGGCGTTCGACGCCCTGGGCCGCGAAGTCGGCACCACGCTGCCGGAGTACACGCCGCCGGGCGCCACGTCGCCCCTGACGCCCGAGATCACCCGCACGTACGACGCAGCCGGCAACCTGGCGAGTGAGACGGACGCACTGGGCAAGACCACCGCCTACGTCTACGACCAGCTCGGCAACCTCGCCAAGGTGACGCGGCCGGCCCCGTCGGAGGGCGCCTCCGCCCCGGTGGCCACCTTCACCCACGACCTGCTGGGCGAGCGGCTGTCGGCCACCGGCCCGGCCGGCGCCCGCACCGAGGCCACGTACGACGACCTCGGACGGCAGATCACCACGACCCGGATCGAACGCCGTCCGGCACCGGGCGCGTTCACCACGACGCTCACCTACGACGACGCGGGCAACCTGCTGTCGACGACGAGCCCGACGGGCCTTGAGACGTCCGGCGCCTACAACGCGGCCGGCCAGCCGACCACGGTCACGGACGCGGCGGGCGGGCAGACGGCGTACTCCTACGGACCGACCGGCCTGGCGGCGTCGGTGACCACCCCGCAGGGCCGTACGACCCGCACGTCCCACGACCTGGCGGGCCGGACGACCACGGTCACGGACGAGGACGGCACGGGAGCGGTGCTGCGCACCCGCGGCTCCGCGTACGACGCGGACGGCAACCCGGTCGAGGCCACGAACGAGCTGGGCCACACGGTCGAGCAGACCTTCGACGCGCTGGGCCGGCTGACGAAGCTGGTCGAGCCGGTCGACGCGGACACGTCGATCACGACGACGTACGGCTACGACGCGGCGGGCAACCGCACGCGGCTGACGGACGGGCGGGGCAACACCACTTGGTACACCTACACCAGCCACGGCGAGCCGGAGTCGGTGGTGGAGCCGTCCACCACGGCCCACCCGGACGCCGCGGACCGCACCTGGACGACGGTGTACGACGCGGCCGGCCGGCCGGTGCGGGAGCTTCAGCCGGGCGGGGTGACCCTGCAACGCACGTTCGACGCGCTCGGCCGCCTCACCGAGGTCACCGGCTCCGGCGCCGAGGCGTCCACGACACCGGACACCTTCGGCTACGACGCGGCCGGCCGGCTGACCTCGGCCGGTGCGCCGGGCGGCACGGACACCTTCACCTACGACGACCGCGGCAACCTGCTGTCCTCCGACGGCCCGTCCGGCACGGCGAGCTTCGGCTACGACGAGGAGGGCAGGCTGACCGGCCGCACGGACGCGGCGGGCCAGGCCACCTTCGGCTACGACACGGCGGGCCGTCTGCGGACGGCGGCGGACCCGCTGACACAGGCGACGCGGACATACGGCTACGACGCGGCCTCGCGGCTGACGTCGATCGGCTACGGCACGAGCGGCGCCACCCGGTCCCTGGCCTACGACGCGCTGGACCGCCTGACCTCGGACACCCTTGAGGCACCGGGCGGCACGGCCACGGCGTCGGTGGGCTACGCCTACGACGACGCCTCCCGTCTGACGGGCAGGACGACGACGGGCACGGCGGGTTCGGGCAGCCAGTCCTACGGCTACGACCGGGCGGGCCGCCTGACGAGCTGGACGGGCGCCGACGGCACGGTCACCGACTACACGTGGGACGCGGCGGGCAACCGCACCGGCGCCGGAGACGTGACGGCGGTCTACGACGAGCGCAACCGCCTGCTGGCGGCCGGGGACGTGACGTACACGTACTCGGCGCGCGGCACCCGCACCGGCAGCAGCGGCCCGGACGGCAGTCACACGGCGGCGTTCGACGCGCAGGGCCGGATGATCACCAGTGATGGCACGACGTACGCCTACGACGCGCTGGGCCGCCTGGTCGAGCAGGGCACGCGGACCCTGGCCTACGCCGACCAGTCCAACAACCTGGTCTCCGGCGGCGGACAGCTGGTCTTCCGCGGCCCGTCGGGCGAGGCGTTGTCCTCGGCGGACGCGGACGGCACGGGCGCCGCGGCGATCCTGTCCGACCAGCACGGCGATGTGACGGGTTCCTTCGACCCGGCCACCGGCGCGCTGGACGGCTCGGCCGGCTACTCGCCGTTCGGCGAGGTCACCGCGCGGACCGGGGCGACCGGCACGCTGGGTTATCAGGGCGAGTACACGGACCCGGACACGGGCCAGGTGAACATGCACGCCCGCTGGTACGACCCGGCCACCGGAGGCTTCTCCTCCCGCGACACCTGGACGCTCAACCCCGTTCCGTCCATCGCGGCCAACCGGTACGGCTACGGCAACGGCAGCCCGCTGCTGAACACCGACCCCAGCGGACACAAAGCCTGCCTTTGGGGGGTCTGCACGCCGACGTGGATCGATGACGGCATCCGGGAGGCCGAGCGATACGCCAACACAGCCGGAAGATTTGCGAAGAAGGGGGCGCGCTGGGTAGTCCGGCATCCTGGCCAGGTTGCCCGCACCCTCGGGAAACGGCTCCTTGGTCCCGTCGGCTGGTTCTGGGATTTCTACACCGCAGGGGGCACCCTCGGGGCCCACCCGTGCGAGCTGCCTGGTGGCCCGCCGTGCGGTCCCAAGCCCCGGCCGAAGAAGACGCCAGGAAACAACTACCGCACCGGCCCCTACCGGGGGAGTGTCATCAGCCCGAGTGGCCCCGGTTCCGGTCATGGCCCCGGCCCCGGCCCCGGCCTTGGCCCCGGCTCTGGCGGGTGCGTCTACGACTGCGGCAACGTCGGCCCTCCCCCTCCTCCGCCTCCGCCGCCGTGGGAGGACCTGATCGCCGATGCGCTCACCACGCCCTCCGCCCGGCCGAGCCCCGAGGCTGGGACCGACGCCGAACACGACGAGTTCGTCGACGACTCCTTCACCCTGTCGCTCAAGGAGCTCGAATTCTCCGCTGAGGATCTCGCGGAGTACTTCAAGCAGTTCCCCGACGGCAGCGGCTTCTGCGCCGGCGGCCTCCTCGGCCTCCAGTGCACCGGCAACGGCAACCTCCTCGACCCCGACACCGGCGTCGCCTACTGCAATCCCGGGGCGGGCTCGACACCCGGCAACACCTGCGTACCACTGCCCGCCGGCCCAGGACCGTTCCCCCGGGCTGATGCGTGTCCCCCCACGTACCATGTGGGGTCAGGCGGCTGTCCGGTCTTCCAGGGCACGTACAAAATTTCTGAAGCACAGAAGCGGAGCAATGTCGGGTTCCGATATCAAGAATATGTCACCGGTGCAGATGAAGAGCAGTGGTGGCAGCATAACGGGCAGTTGATCAAGGTAGACGGCGGGCCGGATGCGAATGGCTTCATCACTGAGGCGAAGTGGACTGGAAATGACCACCCTGGCTCCTGGAACAAGAGTCTCTATAACCCTTCGCATCCTCGAACAGTCTTCAATGAAGATACCGCGGTCGGCCAGGCGCGACGCCTCCTCGGATTGAATGGTGCTCTAGGCGGTAGCGGTGTCCGCTATGCTGTTTCAAATGTCAGTGGTGCCGCATTTTACCGGGCGGTCTTCCAGGAATGGTTCCCAGAGGAGATGGAAAGCGGTGCACTTCAGGTCTTTCATGTATCGACAGTGGGGATGAAATGATTTTTGACGTTGATCTGCAATCGGTGCTTGAGCTCGTAGAGGTGGCTGTACGGTTCGAACGTCCGTGGGACGCGGAGGAGATCTCGTCTGAACTCGTCGTTTCGGGCTGGGAACCGGTCGGTTCAGTGTCTCTTCCGTATCCGAAGCGCTTGGGGCTTGGCAGCCTTCTGTTGGGTATCGAATATGACAGGGACGCCGTAGCCGTCGGTGTTACGCTAAAGGAGTGGCAGGTCGATTGGAATTCGGCCGACTACATCAAGGCTGTATCCGAAGGGTATAAGGACCAAATCCATTACTGTCGGGAGCTGGCGAACCGGCTTGTTCAGCTACTTGGTCAGAAATTCTCGGTTGGGTCAGAAGACTTGGTGCTGGACAAGGACGAATTCCCCTTTGTGTACGTGGATTGTTGGAAGGTTGCCAACGTTCACGTCATCCTAGGTCTTGAGCATCTTGACCCCGATGATACTCCTATCAGGGTTTCGTTGTACCTGAGCCAGGGTTCCATGGAGCAGCCCAGCTGAGTTCCGGGGCGGCGCCGCTCGGCCCACCGCAGCGTCGTCGAGCTCGAACGGGACATCGCGGCTGGATCAACGAATGGAACAAGAACCCCAAGCCGTTCGTGTGGACCAAGACCGCAGACCAGATCCTCGAAACCCTCGCCGCATACTGCACACGAACTAACGAATCAGGACACTGGAATCCCACGAGCCGCCGAGTCGGTGGTGGCCGGCGCATCGACTGGAATTATGTCGAACGCGAAGTCGGAACGAAATTCCCCACGGATTTCGTTGACCTCTGTGAAGCATATCCACCATTCGTTCTCGATGCTTTCCTCTCTGTTCGCATCCCAAAAGTCGGCGGAGAGCGCAATTTTGTATCCGGAATTCGGCGGATGCTGAGGACACTGGCGTGCCTCCGGGGTGACGGAATGTCCCACGGCTACGTGCCAACGGCAACCTCCTCGACCCCGACACCGGCGTCGCCCACTGCAATCCCGGGGCGGGCTGGACACCCGGCAACACCTGCGTACCGCTGCCCGCCGGCCCAGGACCGTTCCCCCGGGCTGATGCGTGTCCCCCCACGTACTATGTGCTGGCGGGGCAGACTCCGGTACTCGTTCACAACAGCAACGGATGTCCTACGGGTAAGGCGCCTGAAGCTCCTACCATCGACATCGGCAACTACCGAGGTAGGTTCCAGGCGCACTTGCACCGCAGCGGCATGAAGCGGCTGCCAGATGATTGGGATGCCCACCATGCCATCCCGCAGGAGTATCGAAACCATCCGGAGCTTGGTGACTTTGATTTCGATGCGCCATCCAACATGCGAGGGGTGCCCGGCAGTAGGATGAAGTTTCGTGGAGCCAACGTCCATCAAGAGATAACCAACCAATGGAAATGGTTCCATGACATGAACCCGAACCCCTCGCGAGCTCAAATAGAAGACTTCGCGGGGCAGATTGATAGGGGATATGGTGCCTATTTCTGGGCCGAACGTTGATAGCTGGATCGATGAAATGTCGCGCCTAGCCTCACGGTTCGTCGCAGGGTTCGAGACTATGCATGGCTATCCGCCCGGTGAGCACTATGTGTCAAGATCCGCAGATGGCAGCGGTCGCGACGCGCTCGCTGCGGTCCTGAGCGACGCGGGTGCGAGGGATTTGATCGACTTCTATTCGCACGTTGCACAAATCTCCTTGCCTGATGTCGGTCCAGGGTTCTTTGTCGACGAGGCCGAGTATGTGGTTGAGGGAGTGCGTGGTGCTCAGCCAACGCAGGTGAGTAGCGTTCCCGATCGGACTGTCGCCGTGTTTGGCTCTGACGGTGGCGGCGCATTGTTTGCCGCCGATCGTCAAACCGGAGAGATTGTTCGACTGGAAGGCGGATCCCTCATCGGTGATATTTATGAGGTGGAAGAGTCCGGGGTACAGGTGATCGCGCGAGATTTCGAGGGATTCATGCAATTCCTGTCCGGTGAATTACTGCGACAGATTCCCTCCGGGGGATAGACAACTGATCGCGCCGAGCTGATGCCGAGTCCGGCATACGCGATAGCAATGCAGAAGCCCCGTCAGGTGTGTCCTGGCGGGGCTTCTGTATGGGGTGACGGCAGTAGTTGACGACAACGTCAGCGAACGAGGGCTCCGCACAGCACTCCGCGCGGTTGTCCACCTCCGAACCGGAGTTGGCACCGGAGCCGCCGGGCGCCGACCCGGACGCGCCGTACCGAGCCGGCGGCTCCGGCATGCCGGGGTAGGGATCGCTGGCCGGAAGGTCCGATCGGTGGGCAGGGCGACGACGCGACCAGGCCCCCGCCCTCCGTCCGCCGATGCCCGGACCCGGCCCTGACATGCCGGGTCCGGGCGCGGGGGAGGGCGGCGGACTGCGGGCGGGGCGGTGGGCCGGGCCCGGCTGCCCCGGGGTTCGGGGGCCGGGCCCGGTCGCCGATCGTCACGTCACTTCGTCGTGTCGGTGCCGTCGTCCGGGATCGCGGCGCGGCCGGCCTCCAGGCGGGCCACCGGGACACGGAACGGGGAGCAGGACACGTAGTCCAGACCGGCGCCGTGGAAGAAGTGGACCGAGTCCGGGTCGCCGCCGTGCTCGCCGCAGACGCCGATCTTCAGGTCCGGGCGGGCGGCGCGGCCCTCGGCGACCGCGATCTCCACCAGCCGGCCCACGCCCTCCCGGTCGAGGGTCTCGAACGGGGAGACCGGGAAGATGCCCTTCTCCAGGTAGGCGGAGAAGAACTCGGCCTCGACGTCGTCGCGGGAGAAGCCCCAGGTGGTCTGGGTCAGGTCGTTCGTCCCGAAGGAGAAGAACTCCGCGGCCTCCGCGATACGGCCCGCGGTGAGCGCGGCCCGGGGCAGTTCGATCATCGTGCCGATCGGGAGGTCCACCGTCACCCCGGACGCCTTGGAGACCTCGGCGAGGACCTCCTCGGCCTCCTCGCGGACCAGGCTCAGTTCCTTGACGGTGTCCACGAGCGGCACCATGATCTCCGCTCGCGGGTCGCCGCCGGCCCGCTTGCGTTCCACCACCGCCTCGGCGATGGCCCGCACCTGCATGGCGAAGAGGCCCGGGACGACGAGGCCCAGGCGCACTCCGCGCAGGCCCAGCATCGGGTTCTCCTCGTGCATCCGGTTGACGGCCGCCAGCAGTTCGACGTCGTGCGGCTCCGGGGTCTCCCCGCGCGCCACGGTCGAGGCGACACGCACCGACAGCTCCGTGCGGTCGGGCAGGAACTCGTGCAGCGGCGGGTCGAGCAGCCGGATGGTGACGGGGAGGCCGTCCATCGCGGCGAGGATTCCGGTGAAGTCCTCCCGCTGGAGCGGCAGCAGGGCCGCCAGGGACGCGTCGCGCTCCTCGTCCGTGGTGGCGAGGATCATCGACTCGACCAGCTTGCGGCGGTCGCCGAGGAACATGTGCTCGGTGCGGCAGAGGCCGATGCCCTGGGCGCCGAACCGGCGGGCCCGCTCGGCGTCCTCCGGGGTGTCGGCGTTGGCCCGCACCTGGAGGCGGCGCACGGAGTCCGCGCGCCGCATGATGCGGTCCACGGCCGCGACGACGGGCGCCGAGTCCTCCCCGGCAGCGGTGGCGGAGCCGGAGGTGGTGGCGGCGGTGGCGTCTTCCGCGATCCTGCCGCCGTCCTCGAAGTACCGCATGACGACCGAGTCGATCAGCGGGGCCGCCCCGAGGAGCACCGTGCCGGCCGAGCCGTCCACGGAGATCTCGGTGCCCTCCGTCACCGTCGTGCCGTTGGTGGTGAACCGCCGCGCCCCGGTGTCCACGGCCAGTTCCTCGGCGCCGCACACGCAGACCTTGCCCATCCCGCGGGCGACGACCGCCGCGTGGCTGGTCTTGCCGCCGCGGCTGGTGAGGATGGCCTGTGCGGCGATCATGCCGGGCAGGTCGTCCGGGGTGGTCTCCTGCCGGACGAGGACGACCTTCTCCCCGGCCGCCGCGCGCCGCACCGCCTCGGCGGAGTCGAACACCGCGACGCCGACGGCGGCACCGGGCGAGGCCGGGATGCCGCGCGCGAGGGTGGCGCCGACCGCGTCGGTGTCGAAGCGGGGGAACATCAGCCGGGCGAGCCGGTCGCCGGAGACCCGGGCCAGGGCCTCGTCCTCCGTGATCATCCCCTCGTCCGCCAGTTCGGAGGCGATGGCGAAGGCGGCCTCGGCGGTGCGCTTGCCGACCCGGGTCTGCAGCATCCACAGCTTGCCGCGCTCGATGGTGAACTCGATGTCGCACAGGTCGCGGTAGTGGTCCTCCAGCGTCTGGAGGTACTCGCGCAGCCGCGCGTACGAGGTGGGGTCGGTCCGCCCCAGCTCCTCCAGCGGAACGGCGTTGCGGATGCCGGCGACGACGTCCTCGCCCTGCGCGTTGGCCAGGTAGTCGCCGTAGATGCCGGGGCGCCCGGTGGCCGGGTCGCGGGTGAAGGCGACACCGCTGCCGGAGTCGGGGCCGAGGTTGCCGAAGACCATGCGCTGCACGTTGACGGCGGTGCCCAGGTCGTCGGAGATGTGCTCGCGCCGGCGGTAGATGCGGGCGCGCTCGCCGTTCCAGGAGTCGAAGACGGCGCGGATCGCCCGCTGGAGCTGCTCCTCGGGCTCCTGCGGGAACTCCTCGCCCGTCTCACGGCGGATGATCTCCTTGTAGGTCCTGGTGAGTTCCGTCAGGTCGGCGGCGTCCAGGTGCAGGTCGTCCGAGGCGCCGCGGCGCTCCTTGAGCGCGGCCAGCGCGGCTTCGAACAGGGCGCTGTCGACGCCCATGACGGTGCTGCCGAACATCTGGATGAGGCGGCGGTAGGAGTCCCAGGCGAAGCGCTCCTGCCCGGAGACCTCCGCGAGACCCAGCACGGAGCGGTCGTTGAGGCCGATGTCGAGGATCGTCTCCATCATGCCGGGCATGGAGAACCGGGCCCCGGAACGCACGGAGAGCAGCAGCGGGTCGTCCGCCTGCCCCAGCTTCCGTCCGGCGTCCCGTTCGAGCGCCGCCAGGCTCTCCGCCACCTCGATCCCCAGGCCCTCCGGCTCGGAACCGGTGGCCAGGAAGGCCCGGCACGCCTCGGTCGTGACGGTGAATCCCGGCGGCACGGGCAGGCCCATCCGGGTCATCTCCGCCAGATTGGCGCCCTTGCCGCCGAGCAGGCCGGCCATGTCGCGGCCGCCCTCGGTGAAGTCGTACACGTAACGGACCATGGTGGGGCCTCTTCCTTGGTGAGGACGTGCCTCCACGGTCGCCCCGGGCACCGGCGCCCCGACAGGTCCCTGTCGTCCCCGGGCGGGGGACCGATGGGCCCCAAGGTCCCCGCCGGCCCGGCGGTCCCGGCCGGGACCCGGCCCGGGGTCCCCTTTCGTACCCTGGTTTTGGAGCCCCATCGGCCTGCCGCGGCGGGACCTTCGGGACCTGTGGACCACCTCGTCGCTGCGGAAGTCTGATGGACGAGGGGCGGCAACCAGCCCCCGGGACACGGCCCCACCGGACCGAGCCCCGCGACCCGCACCGGTCACGCGACCCCACGACGGAGGCTCACCGCAATGACCCGACACGACGCCGGCACCCGGCCCGCCGCGAAGCCCGCCAAGGCCGCGAAGCCCGCCAAGCCCGCGAAGTCCGACCAGCAGTCCGCCCAGCCGGCCCCCGCCGGCGGCGCGGTCACCGGCCCGGCTTCCGGCGGCGCGGTCACCGGCCCGGCTTCCGGCGGCGCGGCGGTCACCGGCCCGGCTTCCGGCGGCGCGGCGGGCGGCGGCGCGGCAACCGGCAGCGTGGCAGGCGAACGCACCTCTGCCGTCGACGCGTTGGTGGCCAACGGCCTCAAGGCCCTCGCCGCGTACGAGCACCTGACGCAGGAGCAGGTCGACCACATCGTCGCCAAGGCGTCGGTCGCCGCCCTCGACAAGCACACCCAGCTCGCGCGGATGGCCGTTGAGGAGACCGGCCGCGGTGTCTTCGAGGACAAGGCGGCGAAGAACATGTTCGCCTGCGAGCACGTCACCCACAGCATGGCCAAGACCAAGACTGTGGGCGTCATCAGCCGCGACGACATCGAGGACCTCGTCGAGATCGCCGAGCCCGTGGGCGTGGTCGCCGCGGTCACCCCCGTCACCAACCCGACCTCCACCACCATCTTCAAGGCGCTCCTCGCACTGAAGACCCGCAACCCGGTGGTCTTCGCCTTCCACCCCAGCGCCCAGCGGTGCAGCGCCGAGGCGGCGCGCGTCGTGCGGGACGCGGCGGTGGCGGCGGGCGCGCCGGAGCACTGCGTGCAGTGGATCGAGCAGCCGTCCATCGAGGGCACCGCCGCGCTGATGCACCACGACGGCGTCGCGATGATCCTGGCCACCGGCGGCAACAGCATGGTCAAGGCGGCCTACTCGGCCGGCAAGCCCGCGCTGGGCGTCGGCGCCGGCAACGTCCCCGCGTATGTGCACCGCAGCGCCGTGCTCCGCCGGGCCGTCAACGACATCGTCCTGTCCAAGGCGTTCGACAACGGCATGATCTGCGCCTCGGAGCAGGCCGTCATCCTCGACGAGGAGATCTACGAGGCCGCGCTCGCGGAGTTCGCGAAGCTGCACGCCCACCGGGCCACCGCCGAGGAGAAGCGGAAGCTGGAGGCGTTCCTCTTCCCCGCCGGCGCCGGCGGCGGCGAGGGCTGCGAGGCCAAGGTCAACCCGGCCGTCGTGGGCCAGAGCCCGGCCTGGATCGCCGAGCGGGCCGGCTTCACCGTGCCGCCGGAGACCTCCGTCATCCTGGTCGAGACCGACCACGTCGGCGCCGACGAGCCGCTGACCCGCGAAAAGCTCTGCCCCGTGCTGGCCGTGCTGCGCGCCGGCTCCACCGACGAGGGCTTCGACCTGGCGGCGGCGATGGTCGCCTTCCACGGCCAGGGCCACAGCGCCGTCATC
This sequence comes from Streptomyces sp. F63, assembly GCF_018070345.1. Lineage (GTDB taxonomy): Bacteria > Actinomycetota > Actinomycetes > Streptomycetales > Streptomycetaceae > Streptomyces. The sequence continues at coordinate 133,403 of NZ_JAGPXX010000002.1, read as the reverse complement.
CACACCGCCGACGAGGAGCTGGCCGAGGCGTACGGCCGCCGGATGAAGACCGTCCGTGTCATCGTCAACGCGCCCTCCTCGCACGGCGCCATCGGCGGCATCTACAACAGCCTGCTGCCGTCGCTGACCCTGGGCTGCGGCTCCTGGGGCTCGACCTCCGTCTCGAACAACGTCTCGGCCGCCAACCTCCTCAACATCAAGCGCATGAGCACCCGTCACAACAATCTGCAGTGGTTCAAGGTGCCGCCGAAGATCTACTTCGAGCCGCAGGCGATCCGCTACCTGGCTTCCATGCCGGACGTCCACCGGATCACCGTCGTCACCGACGCCACCATGACCCGCCTGGGCTACGTCGACCGGATCAACCGTGTGCTGCAGCGCCGCCCGCAGCCGGTCACCGTCCAGGTCATCGACGACGTCGAGCCGGAGCCGAGCATCGACTCCGTGCAGCGCGGGGCCGCCCTGATGCGGGACTTCAAGCCGGACACCATCATCGCCCTGGGCGGCGGTTCCCCGATGGACGCCGCCAAGGTGATGTGGCTGCTCTACGAACAGCCGGACATCGACTTCGCCGACATGCGGCAGAAGTTCTCCGACATCCGCAAGCGGGCCTTCCGCTTCCCGGTCCTCGGCGAGCGCGCCCGCCTGGTGTGCGTGCCGACCACCTCCGGCACCGGCGCCGAGGTCACCCCGTTCGCCGTCATCTCCGACCCGGCAACCGGCCGCAAGTACCCGCTGGCCGACTACGCGCTGACCCCCAGCGTCGCCATCGTCGACCCGCTGCTCACCGCCGACCTGCCGCCGGCCCTGGCCGCCGACAGCGGCTTCGACGCCCTCACCCACGCCACCGAGGCCTATGTCTCCGTCTACGCCAACGACTTCACCGACGGCCCCGCCCTGCACGCCATCAAGCTCATCTTCGAGAATCTCGAACAGGCCGTGAACAACCGGGCCGCCAGCCCGGAGGCCCGGGAGCGGGTGCACAACGCGGGCACCATCGCGGGCATGGCGTTCGGCAACGCCTTCCTCGGCATCGTCCACGCCATGGCGCACACCCTGGGAGCCACCTTCCACGTCGCCCACGGCCGCACCAACGCGATCCTGCTGCCGCACGTCATCCGCTACAACGGCACCGTGCCGACCAAGCTCACGAGCTGGCCCAAGTACGAGAGCTACCGGGCACCGGAACGCTTCCAGGAGATCGCCCGCGCCCTGGGCCTGCCCGCCACCACCCCCGCGGAGGGTGTCGAGTCCTACGCCGCCGCGGTCGAGCGGCTGCGCGACGCGGCCGGCATCGAACCGTCCTTCAAGGCCGCCGGCGTCGACGAGACCGCCTTCCTGGAGGCCCTGCCGCAGCAGGCGCTCAACGCCTACGAGGACCAGTGCGCACCGGCCAACCCGCGCATGCCGATGCTCGACGACATGCAGGCCATCATGCGCGCCGCCTACTACGGCGACCGGGTCGCCCCGGCCGCCGGATAGCCCCGGCGGCCCGGCCGGGGACGGCGCCGTCCGCCCCCGGCCGGGACCGGCCGGACCGCACAACCGCACACGCACACCGCACGACCGCTGCACGCACCACCGCAGCACCGGATGGATCACTCGGGAGGAATGTCATGACCGCCACCGGCAAGAACGAAGACATCCGCGGCCGCGTCGTCGTCGGTTTCGACGGGTCGGAACCGTCGTTCCGCGCCCTCGACCGCGCCGCCGAGGAGGCCGTCCGGCGCGACACCGCGCTGGAGGTCCTGTGCGGCTGGCCGTGGAACCCGCCGCCGCTGCCCGGCGAGACCCCGCACGAGCCGCCGACGCTCGCCGAGGAGACCCAGGCGATGGTCGGCCAGGCGGTCGAGAAGGTCCGCGCGACCCACCCCGGGCTGGAGGTCATACCCGTGACCACCAGCGAGGCCGTCGTCCCCGCCCTGGTGCGGCACAGCGAGACCGCCGCGCTGACGGTGCTCGGCACCCGCGGCCACGGTGGCTTCACCGGGCTTCTGCTCGGCTCGGTCAGCCTCCGCGTCGCCGCGCACTGCGCGAGCCCGCTGATGATTGTCCGGGGTGAGGCCACCGACGCGGCCGCCCGCGGCACCGTGGTGGTGGGCGTGGAGTCCGACCAGGACGGCGACGCGGTGCGCTTCGGCTTCGAGGAGGCATCCCGGCGCGGAGCCCGGCTGCGGGCCCTGCACGCCTGGCTGTACCCGCCGCTGCCGGCCGGCGCGTACATGGGCGCCTTCGACGTCCCCCCGAAGGAGGGCGACGAGCGCCGCAAGGAGGCCGAGGCCCTGCCCCGGTACGAGGTGGCGCCGTTCCGGGCGGAGTTCCCGGACGTGGAGGTCATCCCGGACCACGAGTGCAACGCGGCGGCCCCCGCGCTGGTCGAGGCCAGCCGCACCGCCGACGTGATCGTGCTCGCCACCCACCGCACGCACCGGCACCTCGGGCTGCAGCTCGGCCCGGTCACCCAGGCGGTGCTGCACCACGCGCACTGCCCGGTCGTCCTGGTCCCGACCGACTGAGGCGCCGGCGGAACGCAGAAGGGAACGCATGACCGAGGGGAAGGACGGGCATCCGAACCGCGAGGCGGGCAGCGGTGGTCATCGTCACCGCGCCCGACCGCGCACCACGGCCGCCGTGCTCCGCGCACGGCGGCCGTAGCCGTTCCGGCGCCGTGAAGCATTCCCCGGCGCCCGGGAGTCTCGCAGAATGCCGGTGGAGCGCCGGCAACACGGGCACCCGTGCCCGTACAGCGCGATGAAGCACGAAGCCCCCGGAAGGACCGGACGACCCGAGCCGGGAGTCCCCGGACTCCGGGCCGGGGAGCACGTCAACGCCGGAGTTCCTCCGCAGTGCCGGTGCCGGGCGTCTCCCGCCCGGACGGCCCGGCCTGTTCCGGGCGGCCGAACCAGCCCGCCTCCGCCCCGTCCTCCGGGCCCCCCTTCCCGGCCTCCGGGCTCCCCTTCCCGGCCTCAGGGGCCTCCGCCTCAGGGGCCTCCGCCCCGGCCGCAGGGGTCCCGGCCGTCGCGCCGGGCCTCGGCCCGGGCTCCCGTCCGGGCTCCCGGGTACGGTCCCGGGCGCCGCCCCCGGCGTTGTCCGCCCGTCCCTGCTCCACCGCCCGGCGGGCGGGGCGCAGATCGCTCCAGTCCAGAGCGGCGCTCGCGGCGCGCTGCGTCTCCCGGACGGCGTCCCGGGTCGCGGCGAGCACGTCACCGTGCTCCTCGACGAGGAGCTGGTAGATCGGGGGGTTCGCGGTTGCCGTGGCCACGGTGGTGTTCCTTCGCTGTCGACGAGGGTGCGGGCGGCCGTGCGGCACGGGCCGGTCACCGGTCCGGCCGCGGAAGGCCGAGCACGCGCGTACCCGTGGCGCGCGCGGGCATGCCGTGTTCCCCTCCCCGTGTCTCCGCACACCACCGGCCGCGTCCCCAACTCACCTGCGCCACATGCCGGTACGGCCGGGCATGAGACGTGTCACACGGCGGGTCGTTCCCGGCGTTCGATCTGCGCCATCCCGGGATCGCGGTCGCCGGCCGGGCGGAGCACACGGCCCGCCGTGACCCGCTCGGCGCGGAGGAGGGCCCGGATGGCACCGGCTCCGGTCCCGGAGCACCGGCCGGAAGCGCACCGTGGCGGTCCGGACACGGACGGTCCGCCCGGCCCGATCCGGTGGACACGCCGCGTTTGGGCGGGAACCCCCTGGTTACGCCGTTAGTAGTAGGCACATCAGACGAAAGGGAAGGAGGGGTTCCAGGTGACTGCACAGACATCGTCGAGCATCGCCCAGCACCCCGACATCATGGCCCTGCAGGCCCAGTCCGAACGGGCGGTGGCCTCGCCGACCGCTCAGGCGGTCGAGGCCCTCAGCCTGCTGACCGGCCTCTTCATCGCCGCTTCGCCCTGGATCGTGGGATTCAGCGGCCTGACGGCGCTGGCGGTGACCAACCTCATCGCGGGTCTGGCCTTCGTCCTCCTGGCACGCGGCATGGGCGGCGACGCCTACGACCGCACGCACGGCATGAGCTGGGCGATGGCCGGTATCGGTCTGTGGACCGTCGTCGCGCCCTGGGTCGTCGTCGGAGACGTGTCGACGACCAGGACCCTCACGACCAACATCATCGCCGGTGGCGTCGCGGCCCTTCTGGCCTTCGCCACCGCGGCCATGGCGGGAGGCGGCCGACGGCAGCGCACGTAGGCGAACCGGCGGCCTGATCGGCGCCGGGTCCCCGGCCCGCGCCGGGCCCCTTCCCGATCGACCGGCATCGAACACCTCGCGGGGCGTGGCGCTCACGGCGTCACGCCCCTTCGCACGTCACGCCACTCCGCGCATCGCACGCCCCTCCCGGTCCCTGCGCGGCATCTCGTCCGTCTGGTGGCAACCGGCTGGCCGGAGCACCGGACGGGCGGGAGATTGGAGGCCGAGGACGTGCGCGGTGCGGGCCGGAGGAATCGGAGCCGGAGGCACGGACACCGGAAGGGCGAAAGGGCGGCACGGGCCGATGAACGACAGCAGCGGTGAGGACCCCTGGGAGCGCCTCCACCGCACCGGCCTGTTCGGCTGCGCCCCGTGGGTGCTGCCGTACGGGCTGATCCTGACCGGGGTCGTCATCAATCTGGTGGTGCCGAGGGGCACGACGGTCTCCGCCACCTATGCCGCCGCGCCGCTGGCGGCCGCGGCCCTCTGGACCCTGCGCGGCACGCTGACCGTGTCGGCCGTCGCGGTGGCGGTGATGTCGGTGAACGCCTTCTGGTGGGACAGAATCCCCACCGGGGAGGCGCTGGTCCGTCTGACCACGGTCGTCTTCGTGGGCCTGCTGTCCCCGCTCATCAACAGCGCTCTGCGGCGCAGCGTCGTCCGGCTCGCCTCGGCCCGCCGGATCGCCGAGGCGGCCCAGATCGCCGTCCTGCCGACACCGCCCGCCCGGATCGGCCACCTGTCCGTCGCGGTGCGGTACGAGGCGGCATACACGGGCGCCCGCATCGGCGGCGACCTGTACGCGGTGCAGAGCACGCCGTACGGGACGCGGATGGTGGTGGGGGACGTCCGCGGCAAGGGGCTGTCGGCCGTGGACGCCGTGACCGTCGTGCTCGGCGCCTTCCGGGAGGCGGCCGAGCGCGTTCCGGACCTGCCGGAGGCCGCCGAATGGATCGAGAGCGCACTGCGCCGGGAGGCCCGGCAGCGGGCCGGGACGGAGGAGGACGAGGGGTTCGTCACGGCCGTCCTCGCGGAGGTCCCGGCCGGCGAACCGGACCGGCTGCGGATCGTCAACCGCGGCCATCCCCCGCCCCTGCTGCTCCTGCCGGACGGCACCGTGCGGCCGCTGGAGCCGGGATCGTACGCGCTGCCGCTGGGCCTGGCGCTCGGCGAGGAGCCGGAGGACGGCGGCGCCGTGGTGCCCTTCCCGCCGTCGGCCACGCTGCTGCTCTACACGGACGGGGTGACCGAGGCGCGGAACTCCGAGGGCGCCTTCTACGACCCGGTGGCCCGGCTGAGCGGCCGCCGCTTCCCGGGGCCGACGGCTCTCCTCGACGCGCTGCTCGAAGACATCGAGGCGCACACGGACGGGAGGTCGGCCGACGACATGGCCCTCCTCGCCGTCGCCCGTGACCCCCCGGGCACCGGTTCCGCCGCTCCCGCACCCGCGGGCTGACCGCCGCCGCACGGCGCGATCCGCCGGGACCCACGGCGATCCGCCGCGCTGCCCCGCGGCACGGCGCGCGGGACGCGGCCGCGGCCGCCGGCCGTCGGCCCTCCGACCCCGCCGTGGCTCTCCGGCACCGCCCCGCACACCCCGCGCCCTACCGCCGCGCGGGGCTGCCCGGCCGGTGCCACGGCGGTGCGTCGGCTGTTCCCGGTGATGCCGTGCTCCCGCGTGATCCGTTCCATCCGCCTGGTTGACCCCCCGGCCCTGGCGGCGCGGTTCAGCGGTGACGCGCGGGACGCCGTAGTCGCGCCGGGAGGCGGCGTGGATCACCGTGATCTCGTGGGCCGGGGTCTCATCCGCCCGTCGCCGCGCTGCCCGGGCCTCGGCCCGGGCGGCCCACGCGTAGTACGTGGACCGGGCCGTCTCCAGCGCCTTGCACAGCAGCCGTGACCGGGTAGTCCGCCTGCTCCGTGTGGACGAACCGGCATACCGTGCTCACCGGTCGTCGCTCTCCTTCGCGAAGAAGGCGGCCGCATGCTCACGATCTCGATCGTCTTCGCCTGCTCGGCGGCGCCGGCCTTCTTCACCCAGCCCCGCAGGGACTCCGAGTTGATCCCGAGTTCCCGGACCAGCACCGTGTCGCCTCGCCCAGGGCTGACGGAGAGGATTGCGGACCGCGGTGGAAAGGCGCGGAGCCAGGTGGCGGCCGTCCCCTCGCCGGGCCACCACAGCCCGATCGCCGAGACTTCGTTCTCGTTCTCCTCGCACAGTGCCCGGATCACGATCTTGTCGCAGGCGACGAGCGACGAGCGACGAGGCCGAGCGGCGTACCACCTCGGGGTCGCCGAGGGCGCTCGGGGCGGATACGGCATCGTCGAGCGTTCATCCCGAGAAACGCGGGTGCCTCCACGCGGAGGATCGAGCGCCGGGTCCACGTGCACCACGCTGTCGCTCCGTCAGGACGTCGTAGTCGATCGTCCAGCCGCGTTGGGTGAGCAACGCGTGGAACTACCCGTTGTGCCGGAGACCGCCGATCACATCGGCGATGTGGGCGTCGTACTTGGTGCCGCAGAGCGTCCTGATCTCGTCGACGTTCATCTGCTTGGCCTGGTTCCGGCGACCGCTGTCGATGAGCGCACGCTGCCGTGCGCGCCACAGGTCGCTCGCTGTGCCGGAGCCGGTGCTTGTCCGCCTGCGATGGTCCGCTGCGCCCATGCGAAGGGCGGGGCGAGGTTTCCCCGTGATGCCGGCCACTCGGCTCGCTGACGCGGGCGATACGGCTCAGCACGCCGATGCCGGCCGCATCGAAGCCCCCCGAACCAAGATCATTCGGCTGAAGGCCAAGCAGAGCCGCTCGGTGGAGGAGTTCGCTGACACACCATCAGTGGTGCCGCCGTCGATGATGGGCCCTCATGCCGTGTGCAACCGCTTGCGGCTTCCCCGGCTGCGGGGGCGCGGGGACCGGCCGATCGTGCGGCTACGGGCTACGGGCTACGGGCTACGGGCTGCCGGGAGCCCGGTGGCGGGCAGGGAGTCGCCGGGCCGCGTGCGTCCCGTGCTTCCCATGTTCTGGGCGCCCCCGGCAGGACTCGAACCTGCGGCCAAGTGCTTAGAAGGCACCTGCTCTATCCACTGAGCTACGGGGGCCGGATGGCGGCCTCGGCGGCCTGGAGCCCCGGCGCCAGCGGGTCCGACCGCGCTGCGGGCGGTGGTGCCGGTGCCCGGAGAACGGCGTACCTTGGCCTTGCCTTGCCGGGACAAGGATAGGGCTCCGTGCACCTCGTCCCGCTTGCTTCACCTCCGTGACACCTTGTGGAGGTTCAGTGAAGCGAACCCGATAATCGCAGGCAGGTGCGAATCCCGCATCGCTTTTCACGTCTCAACCGTCGGGTGTTGTGCACTCGTTATGCCTGGCCCCCGGGGGTCACAGCCGTATCACGATCTCCCGGCACGCAGGTCCGTCATACGCTTCAAAAACCTACTAAAAACGGGCATTCTTCGCATGTGGCGACTTTGGATGCACAGCCCCGGCTGCTCGACGCACTGTCCGCACTGCGCGACCGTGTCGCCGCACTGCGCTTCCCGCTGGCCCTCCCGGGCGCCGTGCGCGCCCGTCAGAACCGGGCGGAGCTGCTGGCGCAGCTGGACGACTACCTCTTCCCCCGGCTCAGAGCCCCCGAGGCGCCCCTCCTCGCCGTCGTCGGCGGCTCGACGGGCGCCGGCAAGTCCACCCTCGTCAACTCGCTCGTGGGACGGCCCGTCAGCCCCGCCGGCGTGCTCCGGCCCACCACCCGCACCCCCGTGCTCGTCTGCCATCCCGAGGACCACCACTGGTTCGCGGGCCGGCGGGTGCTCCCCGACCTGGTGCGAGTCCGCGCGGCCGGCCGGGAGGCCGGGCGCGGTGAGTTTCTGCCGTACGCGCACGACCTGTTCGCGGAGGAACTGGAGGAGGCCGACGACGGGACGGACGGCGCGGAGACCGCTCTCCGCGTCGAGACGGCGAGCAGCCTCCCGCCCGGACTGGCCCTGCTCGACGCCCCCGACATCGACTCCCTCGTCGTCCGCAACCGCGAACTCGCCTCCCAGCTGATCTCCGCGGCGGACGTCTGGGTGCTCGTCACCACCGCCACCCGCTACGCCGATGCGGTGCCCTGGCATCTGCTGCGCTCGGCCAAGGAGTACGACGCCACACTCGTCACCGTGCTCGACCGGGTGCCGCACCAGGTCGCCGCGGAGGTCGCGCGGCAGTACGGGGCGCTGCTCGACAGGGCCGGTCTCGGGGACGTCCCCCGCTTCACCGTCCCCGAGCTTCCCGAGTCGGCCGGTGACGGCGGCGGACTGCTGCCCGCCACCGCCGTGGCCGGCCTCCGCGACTGGCTCGCGCAGCGCGCGCAGGACCCCGCGGCCCGGACCGTCGCCGCCACCCGGACGGTGAACGGCGTACTCGCCTCCCTGGACGTCCGGGTGCCCGCCCTGGCAGCGGCGGCGGCCGCGCAGCACTCCGCCGCCGTCAGACTGTCCCAGTGCGTCGAACAGGCTTATGACGAGGCCGCGGCGCGGGCGCGCGGTGAACTGGCCGCCGGCGCGGTCCTCGCGGGCGATGCCCTCGCCCGCTGGCGCGGCTACCCCTGGCACAGCGGACCGGGTGAACTCCTGGAGGCGTGCTCCGACAGCCTCGCCGCGCACCTGTGCTGCGCCGTCATCCACGCCGACGAACGCATGCGCGGGGACTGGCGGCGGGACCGGGCCGCCGGAGCGGGCCCGCTCCCCGAGATGTCCGCCCGCGCGGCCGGCTCCGCCGACCGGGTCGGCGTGGCCGTACGGCGCTGGTCCCGTTGTGTCGAGGAACTGGCCGAGGAGGAGGCCGCCCTGGCGCACCGTCCGGGCACCGCCGATCCCGACCACGTGGCCGCGCTGCTGGCCGTCGCCCTTCTCGCCGGCGGCCGGGCCCGCACGGCGGCCGACCAGCTCGCCCGGATGCTGGGCGAGGAGGCCGCCGCACGCCTTCGCGACCGGGGGGAACGGCTCCTCACCGAATGCGGGGAGCGCACCCTCCACGGCGAGCGCGACCGGCGGCTCGCGCCGCTCGACGACCTCCGTCTGGCGCCCGATCACCAGGCCCGGCTGATCGCCGCGTTGTCCGTACTGCAGAAGGAGAGGTGACCGGCATGGCCCTGACCTCCGACCGCCCCGAGGATGCCGACCGCCCGCGGCCCGGCACGGACCCCGCCGGATCGCGGCCCGCGGAGCCGGCGCCGCCACCACTGCTGCCGACCGCGCGGGCGGAGGAGGCCCGGGGGCCCGGCACGGCCGGCACGGCCGGCGCGGAGTCCGTCCCGGTGCGCGCCGCCACGGGGCCGGACACGGACGCGGACGCGGGTCCGGGCGCGGAGGCGGATCCGGGCACGGGCGCGGGCGCGGACGCGGGTCCGGACGCGGGCGCGGACGCGGACCCGGAGAACCGGGGCGCGGGTCCGGACGCGCCTCCGGAGCGGTCCGCGTCCGCGCCGGGGAGTCCCCGCCGGAGGACGGGGCCCGGCCCGGACACCGGCTCGCACCCCTGGGCCGGTGCCGGGCCCGGCCCCGCCGGGACGCGCACGGGACACGGGGCCGTAAGGGGGCCCGACGGAGCCGCGCCCGCACCGGAAGACCGCGGGGCCGGTGCTCCACCCGAGGCACCGGCACGGACCTCCCACGCGCCGCGGAGCGAGGAGGAGCGGCCGGAGGCGGAGCCCCGGCCCTGCCCGGAGCGGACCGCAGAGCCGCCCGCACCCGAAGACCTGGCCTGGAACGACGGGTTGATCGCCCGGCGCGCACCCTGGGCAGGCGTCCCCCGGTCCGCCCGTCCGTACGACATCGAGCGGGCCCGTCCGGGCAGCCGCGCGGACGACGCCGGCGCCGGGGCACGCGGGGCCGGGACCGGGGCCGGGGGCGAGGAGGGCGGCGAACGCGGCGAACGTGGCACCGCCTCCCCGGCACGCCACGTTCCGGCCGACCCGGCCCCGGAACCGCCGCGTCCGCCCGCCGGATTCAGCCGCGGCCTGCGGACGCGGTTGGAGGCGCTGCGCGAGCTCGTCGGACTCTCCGCCGCCCGGCTCGACGCGCGCCTCCTCACGGAGGCCGGACAGGTGCTCGACGAGGCCGTGGCCCGGCACCGGCTCTCCCTCGGCCACACCGTCGTCGCGCTCGCCGGGGCGTGCGGCAGCGGCAAGTCGACGCTGTTCAACGCCCTGGCCGGTGCCCCGGTCTCCGAGACGGGCATCCGCCGTCCCACGACCACCGCGCCGCTGGCCTGCACCTGGTCGGACGGGGCCGACGGTCTCCTGGACCGGCTCGGCGTGCCCTCCGCCCTGCGCCGCCGGGCCCCGGGCGACCCGTGCCGGCAGTGGCCGGGCCTCGCGCCGGAACCGGAACCGGCACCGGAACCGGCATCCGCGCCGGGTGCCGGGCACCACCCCGCGCCGGACCTGGACGGGCTGGTCCTGCTCGATCTGCCGGACCACGACTCCGCCGTCCCCGGCCACCGCCGGCTGGTGGACCGGCTGCTCGGCCTGGTCGACGCCGTGGTGTGGGTCGTGGACCCGGAGAAGTACGCGGACGCGGTGCTGCACGAGCGCTATCTCCGTCCGCTCGCGGGCTACGACGAGGTGACCTTCGTGGTCCTCAACCAGATCGACCGGCTTCCCGGCGACGCCGCCCACCGCGTACTGCACGACGTGCGGCGGCTGCTGGACGAGGACGGACTGGCCGTCGGCGAGCACGGCGAGCCGGGAGCGATGGTGCTGGCGCTGTCGGCACTGACCGGAGAGGGCGTCGGCGAGCTGCGGGAACAGCTCGCGCGCTTCGTGGCGACCCGCAAGGCCGCCGAGCGCAGACTGGCCGCCGATGTGGACGGTGCCGCCGACCGGCTCGCTCCGGTCTGCCTGGCCGAGGGCTGGACCGGTCTCTCGGCGCGGGGCCGCGAGGAGTTCGAGGACCGGCTGGCCGCGTCGGTCGGTGCCGTGGCGGCCGGGCAGGCGGCCGAACGGGCCTGGCTGAGCCAGTCGGAACAGGCGTGCGGCACTCCGTGGACCAGGCTGCGCCACCACCTCGCGGCGAGGCGGTCGCCCGGGTCCGTGGTGGCCGGGACGGGGAGCGTGACCGGGACGCGGGCCGTGACCGGCTCGGCGGCCGGCCCCGAGCCGGGGGAGGGCGCCCCGGCCCGGCGGCCCCGGCGGGACGGCCCGGCCGCCGTCCCGGAGGCCGCCCCGGAACCCGGCACCGCACCCGCCCCGGGCACGGGTCCGGCCGCCGAGCCGGTCACGGACGCGGGCATGGGCCTGTCCAGGGGCCCGAACCCGGGCCCGGGTTCGGGCCCCCCGGGCCCGGAACCGGACAGCGGCGGAGGGTCCGGGCCGCGGGCCGCCCGCGCCGTGGTGGAGCAGGCCGTGCGGGCCGTGGCGGCCGACGCGACCGCCGGCCTTCCGGAGCCCTGGGCCCGCGCGGTGCTGGACTCCGCCGTGGGCGGTACCGGAGAGCTGACGGAAGCCCTGGACCGGGCGGCCGTCCGGCCGGTGCCCGGCGGCAGACCGGGCCGGCCCCGTTGGTGGGCGGTGGTCTCGGCCACCCAGTGGCTGCTGCTCGGCCTTCACGTCACCGCCGCCGTCTGGCTGATGACGCGGCTGGCGGCCGGACCGGCCGGTGACTGGCCGCGACCCGCGCTGCTGCTGGTCACCGCCTCGGTGTGCGGCCCGCTGCTCGCCCGTCTCTGCCGGATCGCGTCCCGGGGCCCGGCCCGGCGCCGCGGTGAGGAGACGGAACGGTCGCTGCGCGACGCGTCCGCCGCCTGCGGCCGGTCCCTGGTCCTCGAACCGATGGCCGCGGAACTGCTGCGCTACCGCGAGGCGCGGGCCCAGCACGCCGTCACCGCCGGAGGCCCCCGGCCGGGTTGAGGGGCGTCCCCGGCACCCGCCGGGCACCGGGGACGCCCCGGTGGGGCCGCGGCCCCCCGGCCCCCCGGCCCCACCGGCTCCCCGGCCGGAGAAGCGCTCCACCGCCGTCCGTCACGCGGACCCCGGCGCGGCGGAGCGGGGCGGCGGCGACGCGGGTCACCACCGGCCGATGGGCGGCGCGCCGGGTGTGTGCCGCCGCCACGCCGCGGTGAGGCGGGCGAGCCGTTCCGGGGCGGCGACGCCGTGCAGCGCCGCGACCTTGCCATCGCTGATCTCGAACGCCGCGGCGCCCACGATGCGGTCCTCCAGCACGGCGAGCACGGCGGGCCGGCCGTTGACCCGCCCGATGTGGAACGTGGGTGAGCCGCCCACCAGGCGCCGCTTCGCGGGAGTGGGCTTGACGGCGTTCCGCATCAGGGTGGCGACGCGCTCGGGCGTCTCGTAGCGCCGCAGTGTTCTGAAGAGGCCCGCGCCGTCGGAGACCGCGGTCGCGTCGTCGGTGAGGAGGGCCACCAGACGTTCGGTACGCCCCGAGGACGCGGCGGCGAGGAACTCCTCGAGGACCCTGCGCGCGGACTCCGGGTCGACCTCACCGCCGCCGCGGCGCGCGGCCGCGACCCGGCGCCGGGCCCGGTGGGCGTGCTGCTGGCTCGCGGACTCCGAGACGTCGAGGATCGCGGCGATCTCGGAGTGGGGGTAGGAGAACGCCTCGCGCAGGACGTAGACGGCCCGTTCGACCGGGGAGAGCCGCTCCATCAGGGTCAGGACGGCGAGCGACACCGATTCGCGCTGCTCGAAGGTCTCGGCCGGGCCGAGCATCGGATCGCCGTCGAGAAGGGGCTCGGGCATCCAGGCGCCGGCCGCGCGTTCGCGGCGCACCGGTGCCGAGCGGAGCCGGTCCAGGCAGAGGTTGGTGACGACTTTGGTCAGCCATGCCTCCGGCACCTCGATCCGCTCCCGGTCGGCGGCGTGCCAGCGCAGGTACGCGTCCTGCACGATGTCCTCGGCGTCGGCTGCCGAGCCGAGCAGACGGTACGCGAGCGAGGCCAGCCGGGCCCGGCCGGCCTCGAAGCGGTCAGCGGCGGTGCTCTCCACGCGGTCGACCTTATGCGGCGGCATTCTCGGGCGCCGTGGCAACGGCCGGGGTGACGGCAGGAGTTGTGGTGGCGGTCAGGCGGCGCTTGCGCTTCGGCATGCCGAAGGTCGGATGCGTCACGCCCCACAGGCTGCCCCTGATGATGCCCGCCTTCACCCGCGCGGCTTTCCGGCCGCCCACGAACCAGGACTTCGCCCGTGTGCCGCCATCGACCATCTGGAGGATCGCGTCGTACCGCCCCAGACCGATGTGGTTGCCGATGTAGGTCTTCTTGACGCGCGGAACCGGGCGTCCGGTCAGCCGTCCCACGATCGCGTCCGTCGCCTGCAGGGCGGTGTGTCCCGCCGAGGCGCAGGACATCGGCAGCGGCCGGCCGTTCGCGCCGATCGCGTACGCGCTGTCACCGGCGGCGTAGACGTCCGGGTGCGAGACCGAGCGCATGGTGTCGTCGACGACGATCCGGCCCTCACCGGTGACCTCGAAACCGGCGGCGGCGGCGCAGGGGTCCACGGCGAAGCCGGCCGCCCACACGGTCGCGTCGGCGGGGAAGGACGTGCCGTCCGCGCCGACCGCGTGCGTCGCCCCGACCGCCTCGATGACGGTGTGTTCGTGGACGGTGATGCCGAGCCGGTCGAAGGCCTCGCGGAGGTGGAGCCGGGCTCCCGGGGAGAGCCGGGCTCCCAGCTCGCCCCGGGCCGCGAGCGTCACGGAAAGACCGGGACGCGCCTCGGCGAGCTCGGTGGCCGTCTCGATGCCGGTCAGGCCCTCACCGACGACCAGTACGCTGCCGGATCCGTCCAGGTCGTCCAGGCGCGCGCGCAGCCGCAGCGCCGACGGCCGCCCGGCGACGTCGAAGGCGTGCTCGGCCACACCGGGGACGCCGTGGTCGGCGACCCGGCTGCCGAGCGTGTACAGCAGCGTGTCGTACCCGAGTTCGCCGGTGCCGTCCTCTCCGGTCACGGCGACGGTCCCGCGCTCCGGGTCGATCGCGGTGACGCGCGCCACGCGCAGGCGTACCCCGGTGCCCGCGAACACGTCGGTGAGCTGCCGGGCCGGGCGTTCCCGGCCCGCCGCGAGCTGGTGCATGCGCATCCGCTCGACGAAGACCGGCTCGGCGTTGACGACGGTGAGCTCGGTGTCGGCGGGGGAGAGCCGGCGGGCCAGGCTGCCGGCGGCGAAGGCCCCGGCGTAACCGGCACCGAGGACGAGGATGCGGTGCTTCATGGTGTGGCTCCTGTCTGAATCGCTTGCTCCTTGAGCGGGACGGCGCGGCGATTCCTGACAGGAGCCGGTGTGAGGTGGGTCACGGGACTTGGGGCCGGTGTTCTCGCGGCTGTCGGCCCTCCTTCCGGGTGAGCCGGTTCTCCACAACCGGTGAGTAGTCCACAGGCCCCAGCGGACTACGGCGGATCCGGCCACGATGGCAGCCGTACGGACAGGGCGGGATGCGGACCGCGCCGCGAGAGCGGGACCGCGGGGACCAGGGGGAGGCGGACGCGATGAACGAGACCGTGCTGACGGTGACGGGCAACGCCGCGACGCGGGTGGACTGCCGGGAGACGGCCGACGGGCTGATGGTCGCCCGGTTCCGGCTGGCCGCGACGGCCCGGCGCTGGGACCGGCAGCGTGAGGTGTGGACGGACGGCCCCACCAGCTTCTACACCGTATGGACGCGCCGGGCGCTGGCGGCGAACGTCGCGGCGTCGGTGAGCGTCGGCGAACCGCTCATCGTGCGGGGCCGGCTGAGGGTGCGGGAGACGGAACACGAGGGCAGGCCGCGGGTGTCGGCGGACATCGACGCGACGGCGGTGGGCCACGACCTCGCGCGGGGCACCTCGGCGTTCCACCGGGTGACGCGCCCGGCGGCGGAGGTGACGGCCCGTCGGCCCGCCGCGGCTCCGGGGCCGCCGGGCGCGTCGCCGCCCGAACCCCGGGAAACGCCGCCGGGAGCGCGGCCGGGAACGGACCCGGCGGCCGGGGGCCCGCCGTCGGCGGAAGCCTCGCCGCGGCTCGCGGGCACCGGGTTCTGAGCGTCCGGATTGGATGACTATCCGGAGGCTTCCGGTGGACTGTTCCGGTCGTGAGGGTGTGATCCCAATCCCCCGTGATTGCCCCTCCGGCCGCGTGCGGATTTATCGATAATCCCAGGTCAGAAACGCTCTCTCGTATAACGATTCCGCTTCGGAACGCTTATCGGCTGAACTGGCCGGTCATTCGGTCACACTTCCTTCCTAAGATCCCGTGCGTAGCCACGGGGGCTTACAGGTTTGACCGCGAGGCGCTCCCAAGGCTGCCTCGCTCGGAGGGGAAATTTCATGATCTCTGTACGCAGGCGGGGCTCTGCCCGCCTTGCCGCCGCGGTTCTGGCCTCCGGCCTCGTCGCGGCGGGTGCGATAGCCACCGCCGCGCCGGCCGTCGCGGACGACGCCGTTCCGTTCGAGGGCGGTGTGACCGCCACCCTCAACGGTCTTGAGGTGTTCGATGACGCGATCATCACCCACAAGGGCGGCGAGAAGCAGGAGGTCGGCGCCGGCCTCTTCGGCATGACCGTCAACGGGGGCGGCAGCCTGCAGACCTACTGCATCGACATCGCCAACCCCACGCAGAAGAAGGCCCAGTACGAGGAGAAGTCCTGGGACCAGACCTCGCTGCACGACAACGCCGACGCGGGCAAGATCCGCTGGATCCTGCAGAACTCCTACCCGCAGGTGAACGACCTGGCCGCGCTGGCCAAGAGCGCCGGTGCGGGCAGCCTGACGGAGAAGACCGCCGCGGCCGGCACCCAGGTCGCCATCTGGCGCTTCTCGGACCAGGCGAATGTCGAGGCCAAGAACCCCGAGGCCGAGAAGCTCGCGGACTACCTGGAGAAGGCGGCGCAGAACCTGGCGGAGCCGAAGGCGTCGCTCGTCCTGGACCCGCCGGCCGTCTCCGGCAAGCCCGGTGACCGGCTCGGCCCGATCAAGGTGCAGACGAACGCCGAATCGGCCACCGTCGAGCCGGGTGCCGCCGCGGCCGACGTCAAGGTCGTCGACAAGAACGGCCAGCCGGTCACCAGCATCGCCAACGGCGGTGAGCTGTTCTTCGACGTGCCGACCGACACCCCGGCCGGCTCCACCTCGCTGAACGTCAAGGCCACCACCAAGGTGGAGGTCGGCCGGGCCTTCGCCAGCCCGACCAAGAGCCAGACGCAGATCCTGGCCGGCTCCAGCGAGAGCACCGTGACCGCCACGGCCACGGCGGAGTGGGCCAAGACCGGTCCCGTCCCGGCCGTCTCGGCCAAGGAGAACTGCGCCAAGAACGGCGTGGACGTGACGGCCGCCAACGAGGGTGACGAGCCGTTCACCTTCGAGCTCGGCGGACAGAAGCACACCATCGAGGCGGGCAAGTCCGAGACCGTCACCCTTCCGGTGAAGGAGGACCAGGCCTACAAGTTCACCATCACCGGCCCGAACGGCTTCGAGAAGACCTTCGAGGGCGTCCTCGACTGCGAGACCACCGGCACCGGCGAGGGCCCCGTGCCGTCCTCGGAGCCGAGCCCGGCCACGGCCGGCGGTTCCGGTGACGAGGCCGGCGACGACTCCGGCACCCCGGCCGGTGAGGGCGACCTCGCCGAGACCGGCAGCAGCAGCGCCACCCCGGTGATCGCCGGTGTCGCGTTCGCCCTGGTGCTGGCCGGTGGCGCCACCGTCTTCTTCCTCCGCCGGAAGAAGGCCGCCGTCGCGGGTGAGTGACCCCCGCCGCCCCGGCCGCGGACCGGGCCGGTGCGGCGCGCACCCTCCGCGGTGACCTGTGAAGCACCCGAGCGAAGGGCCGGAATCCACGGATTCCGGCCCTTCGCCATGCCCCGGCCGCGCCGGTTCGCGGCTCTCACGGCCCGCGGCCGCCGCGCCCGTCCCCGTCCCGCCGCCTCCGGACGGCAGGGCGTACCGCGCCGGCGCCCCGAGCGTCCCGCGACGCGGACAACGGGTTTCCGGTCGGGAGCGGCGGTACGGCAAGATGGGTGTACCCACCCACCCATCGATTGCCGGACGGTTTCTCTTGGCTGAGTTCATCTACACCATGCGCAAGACGCGCAAAGCGCACGGCGACAAGGTGATCCTCGACGACGTCACGCTGAGCTTCCTGCCCGGCGCGAAGATCGGCGTCGTCGGCCCGAACGGCGCCGGCAAGTCGACGGTTCTCAAGATCATGGCGGGGCTGGAGCAGCCGTCCAACGGCGACGCCTTCCTCACCCCCGGCTACAGCGTGGGCATGCTCCTCCAGGAGCCCCCGCTGGACGAGACCAAGACCGTGCTGGAGAACGTCCAGGACGGCGTGCGCGAGACCATCGACCAGCTCCAGCGGTTCAACGAGATCGCCGAGCAGATGGCCACCGACTACTCCGACGCGCTGCTGGAGGAGATGGGCAAGCTCCAGGAGAAGCTGGACCACGCGAACGCCTGGGAGCTGGACAGCCAGCTGGAGCAGGCCATGGACGCCCTCGGCTGCCCGCCCGGCGACTGGCCGGTGACCAACCTCTCCGGCGGTGAGCGCCGCCGCGTCGCCCTCTGCAAGCTGCTGCTGGAGGCCCCCGACCTGCTGCTGCTCGACGAGCCCACCAACCACCTGGACGCCGAGTCCGTGCAGTGGCTGGAGCAGCACCTCGCCAAGTACAAGGGCACCGTCGTGGCCGTCACCCACGACCGGTACTTCCTCGACAACGTCGCCGAGTGGATCCTGGAGCTCGACCGCGGCCGCGCGATCGCCTACGAGGGCAACTACTCCACCTACCTCGACAAGAAGGCCGCCCGCCTCAAGGTCGAGGGCCAGAAGGACGCCAAGCGCGCCAAGCGGCTCAAGGAGGAGCTGGACTGGGTCCGCTCCAACGCCAAGGGCCGGCAGGCCAAGTCCAAGGCGCGCCTCACCCGTTACGAGGAGATGGCCGCCGAGGCCGAGAAGACCCGGAAGCTGGACTTCGAGGAGATCCAGATCCCGCCGGGCCCGCGCCTGGGCAACGTCGTCGTCGAGGTCGAGAAGCTCAACAAGGCCTTCGGCGACAAGGTCCTCATCGAGGACCTCTCCTTCACCCTGCCGCGGAACGGCATCGTCGGCGTGATCGGCCCCAACGGCGCCGGCAAGACGACCCTGTTCAAGATGATCCAGGGCATCGAGACCCCGGACTCGGGCTCGATCAAGGTCGGTGAGACGGTCAGGATCTCCTACGTCGACCAGGGCCGCGCCAACATCGACCCGAAGAAGACGCTGTGGGCCGTCGTCTCCGACGAACTGGACTACATCAACGTCGGCCAGGTCGAGATGCCCTCCCGGGCGTATGTGTCCGCCTTCGGTTTCAAGGGCCCGGACCAGCAGAAGCCGGCCGGGGTCCTCTCCGGCGGTGAGCGCAACCGCCTCAACCTGGCGCTCACCCTCAAGCAGGGCGGCAACCTGCTGCTCCTCGACGAGCCGACCAACGACCTGGACGTGGAGACCCTCTCCTCGCTGGAGAACGCGCTGCTGGAGTTCCCCGGCTGCGCCGTGGTCGTCTCCCACGACCGCTGGTTCCTCGACCGCGTGGCGACCCACATCCTCGCCTACGAGGGCGACTCCAAGTGGTTCTGGTTCGAGGGCAACTTCGAGTCGTACGAGAAGAACAAGATCGAGCGGCTCGGCCCGGAGGCGGCCCGTCCGCACCGCGCCACGCACAAGAAGCTCACCCGGGGCTGAGCGTGCGACACGTCTACTCCTGCCCCCTGCGCTGGTCGGACATGGATGCCTTCGGCCATGTGAACAACGTGGTCTTCCTCCGCTATCTGGAGGAGGCGCGCATCGACTTCATGTTCCGGCTGGCGCCGGGGGAGGGCAGCACGTCCTTCACCGGCGGCTCGGTGGTCGCCCGGCACGAGATCGACTACCTGCGTCCGCTGGTCCACCGCCATGAGCCGGTCACCGTCGAGACCTGGGTGACGAAGATCGGGGCTGCGTCGCTGACCGTCGCCTACGAGGTCAAGGACCGGGAGCAGGTGTACGTCCGGGCCTCGACCATCGTCGTCCCGTACAACCTCGCCGAGGGCCGGCCGCGCCGCATCACCGCCGAGGAACGCGCCTTCCTGGAGGCGTACACGGACGACGCCGCCGGCGGTGCCGACACCGGGAACCCGGAGGCCGGCGGTCCCGCCGGGGAGGCCGTCGCGGCATGACCGCACTGCGTCTCGCGGACACCGGGGAGGCGGCGGACCTCGCCGCCTTCCTGGTCCGGCTGATCCACTACGACCGCGCGGCTGCGGTGCGCCTGCAGACCGGGGGCGGCCTGCTCGCCGTCTTCGGCCGCCCGGCGCCCTTCGAGGTGCTCGCCATCCGCACCGCACGGCTCGCGGACGCGGCCGGCCGTCCGGGAGGGCTCGATCTGACCGTGTCCGCCGGTCAGTTGGCCGACGCGCTGGACGCCGCGTCCCCGTCCGGCCCGGCGTCCGGTGACCCGGACGGCGGGGCGTCCGTCCGCGTGCCCGGCAGCGTCACCGGCCCGCCCTGGGCCGGGGTGCTGCCACCGCGCACCGGCTGGCGGCAGCTGCCCGGACTGCCCGGACCGGAGGAGATCCGTGCGGCGCTCGCCGCCGCCGTGGCCGAGTTCCGCACCCGCGACGCGGCGCTTCCCGAGCCGCGCCGCACCCGCGCCGAGCGCGACCGCATCGGGCGCGAGATCTGGTCCCGCACGCTGGACGGCACGGGGCTTCCGCTGCGCGCCGCGCACGCCGCGCAGTCCCTCGGCTTCCTCCGCCCGGCCCCGGAGCGGGCCGGACCGGTCCGGCCCGCCCGCGGGGGTACGGCCGTGAGGGCGAGCGCGACGGCCTCGGCGACCGCTGTCGCCCCGCGCACCGTCCCGGAGGAGCCCCTGGCGCTCCTCGCCGCGGGCACCTGGCTCCGCCTCCGCACCCCCTACGGCTCGATCGCCGTGCGCGGCAGCACCCCGCCGGGACTGCCGCTCACACCGGTCTGACCGGATCCGGCCGGACCGCGCCGATACCGGCCGCCCGGCCTCCCCCGGTGCGCTCGGCGACGCGCACGCCGCCTCGGAACGGCTCGGCCTGTTCCCCGGCGCCCGGGCTTCCCGTATCGGTTGCGGGCCGCTCCCCGTCCGTCCGAGCGGCACGCGGCGGCTCTGCCGAGGGCTCCCGGCAGCCCGGAAAGCCCTCGGACCCGTGGTCCGGGCCGTGCCGGCTCAGCGGCCCGGCGGCTCAGCGGCCCGGCTCGGCGCCCGCCGTCATGCGTCGTCGTCGGTGTTGATCAACGTGGCGGCGGCGTAGGTCAGATAGCGCCAGAACTGCTCCTCGTGCTCCGGGGAGAGCTCCAGTTCCTCCAGCGCCGTGCGCATGTGGCGCAGCCAGGCGTCGTGGGCCGCCCGGTTCACGGTGAAGGGGGCGTGCCGCATCCGCAGCCGGGGGTGGCCGCGGTTCTCGCTGTAGGTGGTGGGGCCGCCCCAGTACTGCATGAGGAAGAGGGCGAGCCGGTCCTCGGCCGGACCGAGGTCCTCCTCCGGGTACATCGGCCGCAGCAGGGGATCTTCGGCGACCCCTTCGTAGAAGCGGTGCACCAGCCGCCGGAAGGTCGGCTCCCCGCCGATCTGCTCGTAGAAGGTCTGCTCCTGAAGCGTGCCGCGCGGAATCCTTTTCACCCTTCCATGCTCTCAGACGCGCCGGACGACGTCCGGGGGACGCGGGGCCCGCCCGCCGGGCCCCGGCCGGGTCACGGCCGGGGCGGGCGGGACGCCGTCAGCCGCGGCGGACCGTGATGGTGGTCCAGGCACCGACGTGGACCCGGTCGCCCTCGCGCAGCGGAACGGGCACATACGGCTGGATCGGTTCCTCGCCGCCGTTGATGGTGGTGCCGTTGGTCGAGTCCTGGTCCACGACCGCCCAGTCGCCCTCGGGCTGCCGCACCAGCATCGCGTGCTGGTGGGAGACGCCCGGGTCCTCCGGGGACTGGGAGAGGTCGATGTCCGGCGCCTCGCCGGTGCTGTGCCGCCGCCGCCCGATGGTGATCTGCGGGCGGTCCAGTGCGAGCCGCTGCTCGGGGGAGTACGCGGGCAGGTTCAGCTGGGCGGCTTCGGGGCCGCTGCGGGCCAGCATCGCCGTGAAGTACTCGCGGTCGGGGGCGATGACGGCGACCCACTCCTGCTCGGCGGCGGACGGCCGGGGCGGCTGCGGTTCGGCGGCCCGCTGTGCCTCGGGCCCGGGCGGCGGAGCGCCGTAGCCGGGACCGCTCCCGTGGCCGGTGCCTTCGCCGAAGGCCGGGCTGTCGCCGAAGGCCGGGGCGGGCGGCTGTGGTGGCTGGTGCTGCCGCTGCGCCGCCGGGCCGGGCGGCGGCAGGGTCCAGTCGCTCTCCGGGAAGCCCTGCCCGGGCGGTGCCGGGGGTGGCGGGAACCCGCCGGACGGGCCGGCTTCTTGGGGCGGTGCCGGCGGTGCCGGCGGTGCCTGGTGCGGGGCGCCCTGGTGCTGGTGCTGGTGCTGGTGCTGGTGCTGATGCGGGTGCGGGCCGGGGCCGGGGGCCGGGGGCTCGCCGGGGCGGCCCGGCTGCTGGGGCGGCGGGCCCTGGTAGCCGGAGTCCTGCGGGGGCCGGCCGGGCTGCTGCTGTTGTGCCGGTGGCGGCTGCTGGAAGGCCGGGGGCAGCAGACTGTGGCCCGGCTGCTGGGGAGGCGGCGGGAAGCCGCCCTGCGACGGTGCGTCGAAGGCGTGGCCGCACTCGGTGCAGAAGGCCGCCGGTGCCTCGCGCGGCTTGCGGCAGCGCGGGCACTGCTCCTGCGGAGCGCCGGGCGGCATGCCGTACGCCCCGGGGCCCGGGGGCGGCGGGCCGGTCTGCGCCTGCTGGGGAGCGGGATAGCCGTAGCCGCCGGGCGGGCCCTGCGGCCCCGGGGCGCCGTGCCCTCCGTGCGGGCCGGCCGGCGCGGCACCCGGCGCGGGAGGTGGCGGGGGCGGGGGCGGGGGTGCGTGCGAAGCGGAGGCCGCGGGCGCGCCGGCGCCCGGCATGAGAAGTCCGCAGACCTCGCACCAGTTGTCGGACCCCGACTGGTGACCGTTCGGACAGGTCGGCATGTCGGTGCTTCCCCCTTTCCCCCGGGCCCCTTCAGAGCCCGTCGGGTGTGTCACTGCCTGGCGCGCGCCGTCCCGGAGGAGCGCGCATCTGAGCGTCGTCTCGTCGGTTTCCGCGGTGCTTGTCCTCTGTCGCACAGTACCGTTCGCCGCGGACGGAGCGCCCACCACCACGGGACGGTGTGACGCTCCTCCTGTTCGAGGAGGCGCACCGTGCCTGAACGGTTCGCTCCGTTCACGGCGGTGGCGGCCGGCGCCCCGCTGCCGCTGCCGACGTTCGTGACCTGCGGGCCTGTGCGACGGCGGCCCGCGCTTCCGGCACCGGGCGGCTGCGGCCACCGCCGTCCGCCCGGCCGGGGCGAGCGGACGGCGGGGCCGCGGACCGTCCCGGCCGGGAGGCCGGCAGCTCTACACAGACGCACTAATCAACCCGTCAACGGTTTCACCGCGTTGTCGCCCCGTATTGCCGTCGGATCACCGACGGCGGGGGCGATCGACGGCCGTGCGATCGCCGGCAGCGCGGCGGGCGGGGTCAGGCCGTCGCGTCGGCCGGGGGGCCGGAGAACGGGAGGACGGCCACGGTCACGTTGTCGTGGCCGCCGCCGTCGAGCGCGTACCCCACCAGTGCCCGCGCTCCGTGCAGGGGACGGGAACGCGCGTCGGCCGGCACCGCCAGGGCCATCTCCCCGGCGCTCTCGGCGTAGTTCCACAGGCCGTCCGTGCACACCACCACGACACCGGGCCGGTCCGGGGTGAACGTGGCGATGTGCGGCGCCAGTTCGTAGGCGTCGGCGCCCAGCCAGCCGGTGATCGCGTGCGCGCGGGGGTCGGCGTAGGCCTCGCGCTCCGACAGCAGTCCGCCCGCGACCATCTGCGCCGCCCAGGAGTCGTCCTCGGTCAGCCGGGCGGGAGTGGTGCGGTCGTCGGGCACCCAGTACGCCCTGCTGTCGCCGATCCAGCCGACGGTGAGCGTGTCACCGCTGCGGAGAGCGGAGACGATCGTGCAGGCCGGGGCGTTCTGATGGGGGCGCGGCTCCCCGTAGCGGTAGCCGGTGCCGTCCACCCCGGAGAGGGTGGTGACGGCCGTCCCGGCGGCGACCAGCGCGTCGTGCATCGCCTGCCGGACCGGAGTGCCGGAGGGCAGCGCGGCGGACAGGGATTCCCGGGCCGCCCCGGCCGCGGCGGCCGAGGCCTCGTCCGGGCGGGTGGCCGACGAGACGCCGTCGCAGACCACGGCCGCCACCGCCGGAGTGCCGCCCGGCAGGGCGGTCCCGCAGAGCGCGAACGCGTCCTCGTTGCGGTGGTGGCGCAGGCCGCGGTCGGTGACCGCGGCGACGGTCCCGGCCAGTTCGCTCTCCGTGTGGTCGCGTTCCCGGGGCTGCGCGTGACCGCAGTGCTCGCAGCGGCCGTCCGGGGCGACCGTGCCCTTGCGGCAGGCGACGCAGAGCGCGCCGGGGGATCCGGCGGTCGTGCCCGCGTCCGCCGCCTCCCCGGCCGTGCCGTCGGCCGTACCGGTACCGGCCGCGGCGCCACCGGCCGTGCCGGTGCCCGGCGGCCCCGGGGCGGGAGTCTCCCCGCGGCGCGCCCCGGGGGTGTCCGCGGGGCGGTCCGGCCGCTCCGTTCCGTACGCGCCGCGCGGACCGGAGGCGCCGTTCCCGTGGTCGTGGGCGACGGGGGCTCTGGGGTCGCGCGGGTCGGCCGCCGGGGCCGAACGCGGCGCCGCGATCGGGTAGTCGTCCGGTTCCATGGAGCTCCGTACCGAGTGGGCGGGCAGGGGGTCGTCTCCCGGCACCGGCGCGCCGGGGAGGCCGGCCGGGCCGGCCGCGGCGCCCGCCGCTCCGGCCGGCAGCGGTCCGGCCGGGGGGCGGTCCGGTGTCGGTGGCCCGGGACGGGCTTCGGGGGCGGGCGCGGGACGGGGCGACGGCCGCGCTCCGGCGCGGCCGCCCGGACCCGCCGCGGAACCGGGACCCGCCGGCGAGCCGGTGGCCGCGGCCGTACCGCGGTCCGGGGGTCCCCCGCCGCCGGGGTGTCCGTGGCCGGCCGCGCGGCCGGGATGCCGGGGGTCTCTCATTCCTCCGGCCTCCGCCGGCGCGGCACCAGGGCCTCCGCCGCCGCCTCCTGGTAGCGCAGCACCGCGCGTTCGGCCGCCCGCAGGTCGCACGGGGCGCTCCACAGCATGCGGCGGGCGGTGTCGTACCGCTCGGCCAGCAGCGGGTCACCGGCCAGACCGTGCCGGGTGAGCCGTGCCTTGCAGGCGTCGAGGCGTCCGCGCAACTCGGCCCGTACGGCCAGCGGGGCGGTCACCGCCGTCAGCGACTCCCGCGCCCGCAACAGCTCGTCCTCGGCCCGCTGTTCGAGGCGGTCCAGCAGGGGCGACAGGCGGTGCCACTGGCCGTGCCGGCGATACGCGGCGGCGGTGGACAGTTGTTCGTGCAGGGCGGTCGGCGGGCCGCTCACGGCGGGCACCTCCGACGCGGCGATCTTGGCGAGCACCTCGCCGCGTGCCTCCCGGGCTTCGGTGAGGGTGCGGTCGGCGCGGGAGAGGACGTCGCGGAGCCGGTGCAGCCGCTGCTCGGCGTCCTGCCGCACGTCGAGCACTGCCTCGATCTCGCGCCGGACGTCTTCCAGGGCGCGGGCCTCGCGGTCGTAGCGGGTGGTGTCGGGACGGCCTCCACCGGGAGCCGAACTGCCGCGCGCGGGCGTCCAGTAGGCGAGCGGGTCGGAGACCACCTCGGCCCGGAGCGCGGTCAGCTCGTCGGTGATCCGCTCCAGGCGGTCGCCCGCGGGGTGCTCGCCGGGGCGGACGCCGACGGAGTGCGCCAGGGAGCGCGTGCGCCGGAGTTCGGCGGCGAGCATGTCGATCCGTGCGGGCAGCGCCGACCAGACGGCCTCGGCGGCCACCACCACCTCCAGGGCCTGCGCGTAGCCGCTGTTCATCCGGTCGATGGCGGTGCGGAGGGCCAAGCGTTCACCGGGCTCGGGCGCGTCACCGGCGAGAGCCGGGTCCCCGGAGGGCGGCAGGACGACGTCCTCGTCCCGCAGCAGGGCGGTCAGCTTGGCCAGTTCGCCGTCGGTCGGCCAGCGCCGGCGGGAGCGCAGCTCCCGGGCCCGGTTCAGCGTGGCGGTGCAGGCGTCGAAACAGGTCCAGAGGAAGCCGACGACCTCCTCGGTGGCCGCCCAGCGGCTCTTGGTGACACCGGTCAGTTCGGCGCCCTCCAGCAGGCGGCGGCCCGCGTGGTCCTGGAGGGCGAGCAGGGAGGTCTCGATCGCCTCGTGCTCCGCGCAGAGCCGCGCCAGGGCACGGTCCACCTCCTCCACGTCCATGACCGGACCCTGAGGTTGCCCCGTGGCGCCGGGGCCGGATCCCGGGACCCCCATCGATCACCTCTCCTGTGTGCGTGGCGGCCGCCGCGGCGTCGCCGTCCCCGATCACCTTCCGCGGCGCGCTGTCATACTCCCCGGTCTCGCCCGCCTTACGCGCTCCGCCGTGCCGATCCTGCCAGGTGCGCGCCGATTCGCGGTGGTGCGCGCCGTGTTGCGGCCTGTCACCGGGCATCACCGGGGCGGCGGGAGGGGTTCACCCGCGGGCGGCGTAGTGCCCGCGCAGGCGGGCGCGGGCGCCGGCCGGTGCTCCCGTGCGGTCCAGGCCGAGGAGGGCGGCGCCGAGCACCGGCGGAGCGGTGACCACGCGGGGGACGGCCTTCGGCGCCTGCTCGGCCAGCAGCCGGGTGACCGCGTCGAGCAGGAGAGGGGGGCGGGCGGCGAGCACACCGCCGCCGAGCAGGACCGGGGTCTCCTCGCCGAGCAGGCCGAGCCGGTCCAGCGCCACGCGGGCCAGGGTGACGATCTCCTCGGCCTGCCGGTGGACGACGGACCGTGCGACGGGGTCGCCGGCTCCGGCCACCGCGAAGAGCACGGGCGCCAGGCCGTGCAGGCGCCGGGTGCCGAGGCGGCCGAGGTGCACGGCCTCGATCAGCTCCGCCATGGTGGCCAGCCCGAAGTGCGCGGGGACGGCGCGGGCCAGTGCCGTCGGCTCGCCCCGGCCGTCCTCGGCACGGGCGGCGAACCAGACCGCCTCGCCGGCGAGCCACCGGCCGCCGCCGAGGTCTCCGGAGAGCGGGCCGAGGGCCGGGAACCGGGCCGTCCGCCCGTCCGGTGTCATCCCGGCGCAGTTGATGCCCGCCCCGCACACCACCGCGACCCCCCGGGGCTCGTCCGCCCCGGCGCGCAGGACGGCGAAGGTGTCGTTGGCGACCTCGGTGGCGCGGCCCCAGCCGCGTTCCGCCACGGCCTCCCGCAGCCGCCGCTCCTCGGCGGGAAGATCGGCGTTGGCCAGGCAGGCCGACACCCGCTCGGCGACCGGTGCGGCGCCGAACGGCAGTCCCGCCGCTTCCGCCGCTGCCGCGGCCGCGCGGGCGAGGACGTCCACGGCCGCGTCGATCCCGGTGGCGGGCGGGCGGAAGCCCCCGGCCCGGCCGGTGCCGAGGACGCGGCCGTCGGGGGCGACCAGGGCCGCGTCGGTCTTGCTGTTGCCGGCGTCGAAGGCCAGCACGGCCGCCGGGAGCGGCCGGGTTCCGGCGGCGGGGCCGGGGGTCACGCCCATGCCAGGTGCTGCCGGTTGTGCGCGAGCAGGGAGTCGGTCAGGCGCTCGGCGTGGTCGGTCTGCCCGATGAGGGGATGGCAGAGCAGCGCTTCGAACACCCGGTCGCGGCCGCCCTTGAGGGCCGCCTCCAGGGCGAGGTGCTCGTAGGCGGTCACTTGCGCGACCAGGCCCGCGTACAGCGGTTCCAGGGGGCGTACCGGCAGTGGGCGGGCGCCGCCCGGGCCGACCGCCGCCGGGACCTCGATGACGGCGTCGCCGGGCAGGAACGGCAGGGTGCCGTCGTTGCGGACGTTCACCACCTGCACGTCCTCCTCGCCGTCCGGACTCCGGCCGCCCGGGTCCCCGTCCTCCCGGGTCCCGCCGCTCCTCCCGGGCCGGCGCAGCAGTGCGGCGGTGAGTGCCACCGCCGCCTCCGAGTAGTAGGCGCCGCCCCGCCGGGAGAGCAGCTCCGGCTTGTGGTCCAGCGCCGGATCGGCGTACATCTCCAGCAGCCGCCGCTCGATCCCGGCCACCTCGGCGGCGCGCGAGGGGCCCTCCTGCTGTTCCCGTACGACCTCGTCGTGCCGGTAGTAGTAGCGCAGGTAGTACGAGGGGACGACGCCGAGCCGTTCGAGGAGGGTGCGCGGCAGGCGCAGGGCGTCCGCCAGGGCGCCGCCGTGCTCGGCGATCAGCCTCGGCAGGACGTCGGTGCCCCCCAGCCGCACTCCGCGCTCCCACGTCAGATGGTTCAGGCCGACGTGCTCCAGGGAGACGTCCGCCGGGTCCGCGTCCAGCAGCGCCGCGAACCGCCGCTGGAAGCCGATGGCCACGTTGCACAGGCCGACGGCCCGGTGGCCGGCGGCCAGCAGCGCGCGGGTGACGATGCCGACCGGGTTCGTGAAGTCGACGATCCAGGCGCGCGGGCTGCGCCGCCGCACCCGCTCGGCGATGTCCAGGACGACGGGGACGGTGCGCAGCGCCTTGGCGAGGCCGCCGGCCCCGGTGGTCTCCTGGCCGACGCAGCCGCACTCCAGCGGCCAGGTCTCGTCCTCCCGGCGCGCGGCCTGCCCGCCGACGCGCAACTGGAGCAGGACGGCGTCCGCGCCCTCCACCCCGGCGTCCGGATCGCCGGTGAGGACGATCCGGCCGGGGTGGCCCTGCCGGGCGAGGATGCGCCGGGCCAGGCCGCCGACGAGCTCCAGCCGGTCCGCCGCCGGATCGATCAGGACCAGTTCGTCCACCGGCAGGACATCGCGCAGCCGCGCGAACCCGTCGATGAGCTCCGGGGTGTAGGTGGATCCTCCGCCGACGACCGCGAGTCGCATGGCCATCCCTTCCCCGGCCGCACCGGAGGACCGGCCGCCGGACCGTGGTGCGCAGCCGCTACTTGGACAGGTGGGGGACGTTCGGGCCGGACGCCGGGGACGACGGCGGCGCGGGCGGGCTCTGCGGCAGCGGAGAGGCGTTGACGGACTGCGGCGAGGTGGGACTGGCCAGGGCCGACGGGGGAGCCACCCCGGCCAGCGGGTCCCGCTGCGGGGCCTCGTCGGCGGGCTCGGGCCCGGCGCCGACGATCCGGATGCCCGCTTCGTCGAATGCCTGCTTGACACGCCAGCGCAGTTCCCGCTCCACTCCGAGCCGTTTGCCCGGCATGGTCCTGGCCGAGGTGCGGATCACCAGGGACTCCAGCGTCATCGACTCCAGGCCCAGCACGTCGACGGGGCCCCACAGCCGCTCGTTCCACGGCTCCTCCGCGGCCATCCGCTCACCGGCCTCCACGATGGCCCTGCGGGCCTTCTCCAGGTCCTCGTCGGGACGCAGGTGCACGTCCACGGAGGCGGTCGCCCAGCCCTGGCTCTTGTTGCCGATCCGCTTGATCTCGCCGTTGCGGACGTACCAGATCTCGCCCTCGTCACCGCGCAGCTTGGTCACGCGCAGACCGACCTCGATGACCTCGCCGCTCGCCACCCCCGCGTCGACCACGTCGCCCACCCCGTACTGGTCCTCCAGGATCATGAAGACGCCGGAGAGGAAGTCGGTGACGAGGTTGCGCGCGCCGAAGCCCAGCGCGATGCCGGCCACGCCGGCGCTGGCGAGAAGCGGCGCGAGGTTGATGCTCAGCACGGAGAGCACGGTCAGCGCCGCCGTGCCCAGGATGACGAAGGAGGTGACGCTGCGCAGCACCGAGCCGATCGCCTCGGAGCGCTGCCGGCGCCGCTCGGCGTTCACCAGCAGACCGCGCAGCGGAAGGCCCTCGGTGGCCTGGGAGGCGCGGTTCATCCGGTTGATGAGCTTGGTGATGGTGCGCCGGACGACGGACCGCAGGGCGAAGGCGATCACGACGATCAGCAGGATGCGCAGCCCCGCGCCCAGCCAGACGGACCAGTTCTCCTCCACCCATCCGGCCGCCTGGGTGGCGTTCTCCTGTGCCTCCCGGAGCGTCGGCGCGGCGGGAGTGGTGGCATCGGCGAGGTACCAGAACACAGCGAAACCCTCCGTGTACGACCCGGCCGCCCGGTGGCACCGGATGGTCCGGCCGGCAGACCAACCAGACTAACGGGACGGGCGGGTTCATCTGTTCGTTCCGCTCGGGGGAGCGACCCCTTCCCGCGGGCCGGGACACCGTGTGGTCGAAAACACTCCTGATGCGTTACGCGGACCTGGTGGCGCCATCACCTGGGCTGAGGGGAAACTATCTGCAGATCGTCCCGGCGCGAGCCACGCGCCGCCGGCGTACAAGGAGGCACCGTGCCGCACGTCCTGGTCCTCAACGCGTCGTACGAGCCGCTCGGCGTCGTACCGCTCCGCCGCGCCCTCGTGCTCGTCCTCAACGGCAAGGCGGTCAGCCTTGAGGACTCCGGCGCCCTGATGCACAGCGCGACCCAGGCGGTCCCCGCGCCCAGCGTCGTCCGCCTGAAGCGTTTTGTACGGGTGCCCTACCGGGGGCCCGTCCCGCTCACCCGGCGGGCCCTGTTCGCGCGGGACGGCGGGCGCTGCGCCTACTGCGGTGCCACCGCGACGAGCGTCGACCACGTCATCCCGCGCAGCCGCGGCGGCCAGCACTCCTGGGAGAACGTGGTCGCCGCCTGCCGGCGCTGCAACCACGTCAAGGCGGACCGGCACGTGTCGGAGCTGGGCTGGCGGCTGCGGCACCAGCCGGCGCCCCCCTCCGGACTGGCCTGGCGCATCATCGGCACCGGGCATCGGGACCCACGCTGGCTGCCGTATTTGCAGCCCTACGGCGCCGAGGACGCCATGGCCCGGATCGACGGCATATCCGCCTAGATCCGGGCCCTCTTGTGCCCGCCGTGCGGCCCGGTGCCGCCCGCGCGCCCGGTGCCGCCCGCGCGCCCGGTGCCGCCCGCGCGCCCGGTGCCGGCGGCGTGCGCGGGCCGGCGCCGTCCGGGCGCGGGGAGGCGGATGC
This sequence comes from Streptomyces sp. F63, assembly GCF_018070345.1. Classification (GTDB taxonomy): domain Bacteria; phylum Actinomycetota; class Actinomycetes; order Streptomycetales; family Streptomycetaceae; genus Streptomyces. The sequence continues at coordinate 103,172 of NZ_JAGPXX010000002.1, read as the reverse complement.
CGCGGCGGGCCCGGGGCTCAGCCTCCGACCGCGTACGCCTCCACGGAGAACAGCGAATAGCCGTACCGGGTGGCGCGCTTCTCGCCCTGGACGCGGATGAACCGGGTGTCCGGCGCGTCCATCCGCACCGACTCCCGGCCGCCGCGGCCGTCCCCGCACGGCCGCCGCGTCCCGCCAGACGCGCCCGTCGGACGAGACCTGGACGCGGTAGCGGGCCGCGTACGCGTCCTGCCAGTGCAGCACCACTTGGCCGACCCGGGCCGGACGGGCCAGTTCCAGCTGGAACCAGGCGTTGTCCTCCGCGGGGGAGGACCAGCGGGTCGCCGGGTCGCCGTCGACCGCCGCCGGCGCCGGGAAGTCGGCGGTCTCGTCGCCCGAGGAGGTGGCCGTGGCCCCGCGCGCCAGATCCGGCCCGCCGGTCTCGGGGAACGCCCGCACGGTCAGCGTCCGCTTCTCACCCGCGAAGTCGAACGGCACTTCGTACGAGCCGGCGGGGGTGTCCTCCGGGACGGAGACCGTCACCGGCACCTCGGTCTTCGTGCCCCGCCGCACGGTGACGCCCTGCGGGACCTTCACCTCGATGCCCTCGGGGGAGGTGGCCACCAGCCGGCCGCGCACGTCCGAGGGCCGTTCCGCGGTCAGCTCGACCGGGACCTCCTCCTCGCCGCCGATGGTGACGTCCGTCTCGCCGTCCGCCAGGTCGAGCCGGGCGTCGGGCAGGTCGGCGAACCACGGCACCACGCCCCGTACCTCCGGGGGCCGCCCGCCGCGCGGCCAGGTGAGCCGCACGGTGTCGGCGCGGACGTCCTTCCCGCCCAGCTGCGTCCAGCCGTCCCCGGACAGCCGGCCCAGGCTCCGCCAGCCCTCCCCGGGGACATGCGCCTCGACGGCCGCGTCGGTGTCCCGGCCGGGGCGGGACAGGACGGTCACCGCGGCCAGCGGGCGGGTGCCGCCCAGGTCGACGCGGAGCTCCCCGGGCCGTTCCGTGTACGCGTCGCGGGGGCGGGCCCGGTCGGCGCCCGTCCAGGCGTCCGCGCGCCCGGCCGCCTTCTTCAGGAACGGGTCGAGCACGCCCTCGCCGACGGTCGCCGGCGAGGCGGCGATCTCCTTCCGGAGCTCCCGCAGCTCCAGCTGCGCCCGCCAGGCCGCCGCGCCGTCCCCGCGCGCCTGTGCGAGCAGCATCTCCACGGCCCGTTCGCCCGCGCGGCCGTAGCGCGCCAGCTGCGCGAGCCACGGACCGGCCTCCCCGTCCGCCGCCAGTTCCTCGCCCGCCGGCCCGGCGAGGTGGTCCCGCGCCCGGCCCATGACGCGGAAGGCCTCGCGCAGCCGTTCGCCCGCCTTCTCCAGCTTCTCGCGGTCACCGCTGCTGTGGGCGGTCCAGAGCGCGTCGATCAGCGGCCGCAGATACGCCGACTCCTTGCCGCCCAGCTCCGAGGAGGAGCCGTGGGCCGCGAGGACGCCCAGCGCCTGCCGGGACCGGGCGTCCGGGCCCGCGAGGGCGTCGACGGCCGCCTGCCAGGACTCCTGCGGCCGGTAGCCGCGCGGGTTCCAGGAGAAGTCGGCCGCCGTGAACAGCGGGATGCGGGAGGCGGCCGGCTGCGTCATGGCGTTGGCCAGCAGCGCGGCGGAGCCGACGGCGACGCCCGGTTCCCGTCCCCGGTACGGGCCGAGGAAGAGCCGGTCCTGCGCGAAGTCGTTGACCGGGTAGTTGTCCATGGTGACGATCGGGTGGCCGAACGCCTCGCGGGCGTCGGCCAGTTCGCCGCCGGTGATGGTCTTCGGCACGACGCCGACGCCCGTCCAGGCGACCTCCACCTCCCGGCGCAGTGCTCCCGCGAGGGCGCTGCGGTAGGCGGTGGTGCCCTCCTGGTAGTACTCGGTGGGCAGCACGGAGAGCGGGACGGCGCCGGGGTGGCGGTCGGCGAGATGACCGGCGACGGCGTTCGCGACCCGGGCCTGGGCCTCGGCTGCCGCCTCCGGCCCGGAGCCGAAGCGCCGGGCGTCCGTGTCGCAGTGCCACTCGCTGTAGCTCACGTCCTGGAACTGGAGCTGGAACGCGCGGACACCCAGCGCCCACATGGCGTCGATCTTGCGGGTGAGCGCCCTGACGTCGTCGTCGGAGGAGAAGCAGAGCGCCTGGCCGGGGGCCACCGCCCAGCCCAGCGTCACGTGGTTGGCGCGGGCCCGTTCGGCCAGCGCGCGGAACTCCCCGCGCTGCCCGGCCGGGTACGGGTCGCGCCAGCGGGTCTGCCGGTACGGGTCGTCGCCGGCCGCGTAGAGGTAGCGGTTCTGCTTGGTGCGGCCCAGGAAGTCGAGCTGCTGCAGGCGCTGTTCGCGGGTCCACGGGGTGCCGTAGAAGCTCTCCGCGATGCCGCGCACGGCGGTGCCCGGCCAGTCGCGCACGACGACGCCGGCGAAGGAGCGGCCGGCACGGTCCGCGGTGCCGCGGTCACCCTCGCCCTCTTCCCCTTTCTCTCCGTCGCCGTCCCCGGAGGAGATGACGAGCTGACGCAGTGTCTGCACGGCGTGGAAGAGGCCGTCGGCGCCCCGGCCGGCGAGCGCGACCGTGTCCCGTCCGCCGGTCCGGCCGACCGCCAGCCGGTAGCCGCCGGACGGCAGATCCGCCGCCGAGGGCGCGCGCAGGGAACGCAGGGCCTCCGCCGCGCTCCCGGCGTCCGCGCGCACCACCAGGGCGTCCCGGGGCGGTTCGCCGTCCGGGCGGACGTCGAGCACCGTCCGGGCGCCGGCCGAGCGCAGCAGGGCGCGCAGCGCGTCCAGCGCGTACGGATCGGTGTGCTCGTCGGACACCAGGGCCACCCGCTCGGTCACCCGGACGGGCTTCCCCTGGGCGCGCAGATCCTGCGGCCGGGGCCAGACGGGCGGTACGGAGCCGTCGCCCTTGCGGTCCTCGGCCGTGGAGGCCGGGCCGCCCGCGGGGGAGGGCGCCGCGGCCGCTCCGGGCGCCGTTCCGACGAGTCCGCCGATCATCGCGGCGGCCAGCGCGGTCGCTCCGGCGACGCGGGGACGCAGCCCGCCGGCGGGGCGGCCCCGGCGCCGGCAGCCCGTGTCGCGCGGCCCGGCGGGTTCCCCCGCTGTCCGCGTGCCGCCCCGTCCGTCGTCTGCGCCGCCACCGAGCGGGCCGGTGAACCGGAACTGCACGGTCGTCTCCTCGCCCTGTCCAGACCTGCCGGCCGCCCGCCCCCTCGGGGGGCGGAACCCCGGGCAACCGGAAAGAGCCCACCACCGCCCCGGGAGAAGTGTCAACGTTCGGGCCCCGCATGTCCCGATTGGCGAGGTATGGCGGGGGTGTTGGCGGGAGCAGGGCGGGTATACGGCGGCCTTGGCCGGACGCGTCCGCCGGCCGGGGGCGGCCCCGGTCCTACAGTGGGCGGATGGCGGATCCCCATGAGTTGACGATGCTCGAACAGGCCACGGCCGTGCGGGGCGGGGAGCTCTCCCCGGTCGAACTCGCCGAGCACTATCTGCGCCGCATCGAGCGCCTGGACGATTCCGTGGGCGCCTACCTCACCGTCACCGCCGACCGCGCGCTGGACGGCGCGCGGCGGGCCGAGCGCCTCCTCGCGCGGCGCACGGCGGGCCGCGGCGGCACCGCGGGCGGCGGTGACGGGCTGCCGCCGCTGCTGGGGGTGCCGCTGCCGGTCAAGGACCTCGACGCCGTGCCGGGCGTCCGCTGCACCTACGGCTCCGCCGTCTTCGCCGGGCACACCGTCCCCGAGGACGACGAGGAGCCCCGGCTCGTCGCGCTGCTCCGGGAGGCCGGCACCGTCCTGCTGGGCAAGACCAACACCCCCGAGTTCGGGCTGCCCGCCTACACCGAGGGCCGGGCCGGGCCGCCCGCCCGTTCGCCGTACGACCTCTCGCGGGGCGCCGGGGGGTCCAGCGGGGGCGCGGCCGCGGCCGTGGCCGCCGGACTGGCGCCCGCCGCGCAGGGCAGTGACGGCGGCGGCTCCATCCGCATCCCCGCGAGCTGCTGCGGCATCGTCGGTGTGAAGCCCAGCCGGGGCCGGGTCAGTCCCGCCCCGGGCGGTGACGTCAGCGGCCTGGCCACCGCCGGGCCGCTCGCCCGCACCGTCCGGGACGCCGCGGCGCTGCTGGATGTGATGGCTGCCCCCGTACCCGGCGACCCGGTGCCGCTGGCCGCGCCGGAGACGCCGTTCCTCCGCTGGTGTGACCGGACCCCCGGCCGGCTGCGGATCGGCCGCTGGGCGCGTCCGGACGTGCCCGGTGTCACCGTCGCGCCGGAGGTGCTCGCCGCGTACGAGAGGACGTCCGCGCTGCTGGCCGGACTGGGGCACGAGGTGGTCGATCTGGAGCAGCCGCTGCGGCCGGGGGACCGGGACACCTTCACGCCGGTCTGGGCGGTGATGGCCGCGCTGGCGCCCGTCCCCCCGGAGCGGGAGGCGGAACTGCTGCCGCTGACGCGGTGGCTGCGGGAGCGCGGCCGCGAGGCTTCCGGGCTGGACTACGCGCGGGCCCTGGAGTCCATGCAGCGGGTCGGCCGGCGGCTCGCCGCGGCCGTGGCCGGGTGTGACGCCGTGCTCACCCCCACGCTCGCCCAGCCGCCCGCGCCCGTGGGCGCACTGCGGAACGACGCGGACCCGGCGGCCGATTTCGCCGCCCAGGTGGCCTTCACCCCGTTCACGGGGCCGTGGAACATCGCCGGTCTGCCCGCGGTCTCCCTGCCCGTGGAATGGACGGAGGACGGGCTGCCCGTCGGGATGATGCTCGGCGCCGCCCACGGGGCCGAGGGCCCGCTGCTGGCGCTGGCCGCGCAGGTCGAGGCGGCCGCCGTGCCCCGTCCGCGGGCGTGGGGCTGGGGGCCGCGTCCGCGCGTCTGGTGAGCTCACCAGGAGGATAGGCGATGTTATGTCCCGTTTTTTTCGTTGCCTCCGCCACTGACCCCCTTGTTGCTCTCGCAAGAAATCCGCCGCCGTGACTACCCTTTCGGCTTCAAGCCCTGCGCCGGAAGTGCCGTCCGGCCGCGAAATCAACCCATCGGGGAGCGATTGTGACGAGAGCCACGTTCGCCCCGCGTTTGGGTCTGCCACGGCTCCAGCGGGGTAGGGCTGCTGTGTCGTACCGACCACGAACTACGGAGGCCCAGGTGGCCACATCCGCTCTTCTCCTCTCGACTCTCTCCAAACCCGGCGACCCGGTCGAACCGTTCAATCCGCTGGACCTCGACGGACTGACGGACATCGACTCGGGTCTCGACGGCGCCAGCTCCGGCGAATACTCCGAGCCCCCGCTCACCAGCGAACCACCCCTGCCCGACAGCAACCCCCTCACCAGCGAGCCCGCGCTCGCCACCGAACTTCCGCTGACCAGTGAACCCACGGCGACCGGCATGGGCGCCGGTCTGGAGTGCACGGAGGTCTGAATGGGCCGCGCGCGGCTCGCAGCACTGCACGGGGTCGCAACGTCGTACGAGCCCTCTCCGGGCCGTACGCTCCGGGTCCCCGAGGACACCGTCGTCGCCGTGCTGGCCTCGCTGGGGGTCGACGCCTCGACCCCGCAGGCCGTCCGAGCCGCCCTGGACCGGCGGGAACGGGCCGAGCGTGACCGGCTGCTGCCGCCGGCCGTCGTCGTGACGACGGGCCGGCCGCCGCGGCCCGGAACGCTCCCCGGCCTCCCGGAGGACGCGGTCCTGCGCGTCCGCACCGAGGCCGGCGAGAGCCTGGACTGGGACCCCGGCCCGGCCGTGACCCTGCCGCCCGGCTGCCACACGCTCCACGCGGAGGCACCCGGCGGCCGGTCCGGCCGGGCCGTCCTGATCACCGCTCCCGAACGGATGCCCGAACCGCCCGGCCGCACCCACGGCTTCCTCGTACAGCTCTACTCCCTGCTCTCCTCCCGGTCCTGGGGCATGGGCGACCTCGGCGACCTCGCCGAGTTCGCCGCCTGGTCCGGCCGGGCACTCGGCACCGGCTTCCTCCAGCTCAACCCACTGCACGCCGCCGTGCCCGGAAGCCCCACGGACCCCTCGCCGTACCGGCCCTCCTCCCGTCGTTTCCCCGACCCGGTGCATCTACGCGTCGAGGACATCCCCGAGTACGTCCGGCTGCCCGCCCCGGAGCGCGAGCGCGCCGCCGCCGTCGCCGCCCGCGCCGAGGCCCTGCGCGAAGGCGTCCTGCGCCGGGGGGCGCTCATCGACCGCGACGCCGTCTGGCGCCTCAAGCGCGAAGCGCTCGAACTCGTGCGCGCCGTGCCCCTCGGCCCGGGCCGCCGCGCCGCCTACTGCGCCTTCCTCGCCGACCAGGGACAGGCCCTCGACGACCACGCCACCTGGTGCGCCCTCGCCGAACTCCACGGTCCCGACTGGCGGCGCTGGCCCGGCGGCCTGAGCGATCCGCGCTCCCCGCAGGCCGCCCGCGCCCGCGGCGAGATCCTGGACCGCGTCGACTTCCACTGCTGGCTCGCCTGGCTCACCGACAGCCAGCTCGGCACCGCGCAGCGCTCCGCCCTCGACGCCGGCATGCCCATCGGACTGGTGCACGACCTCGCGGTCGGCGTCCACCCCTCCGGTGCCGACGTCTGGGCGCGGCAGGACGTCTACGCCGCCGGCATGTCGGTCGGAGCGCCGCCCGACGCCTTCAGCCCGCACGGGCAGGACTGGGGTCTGCCGCCCTGGCGTCCCGACGCCCTCGCCGGCACCGGCTACGCCCCCTTCCGGGACCTGCTGCGCGGGCTGCTGCGGCACGCGGGCGCCCTCCGCATCGACCACGTCATGGGGCTCTCCCGGCTCTGGTGGGTCCCCGAGGGCCGCCCGCCGACCGAGGGCGCCTACGTCCGCTACGACACCGAGGCCATGCTCGCCGTGCTGGCCCTGGAGGCGCACCGGGCCGGCGCCGTCGTCGTGGGGGAGGACCTGGGTACGGTGGAGCCGGGGATGCGGGACGCGCTCGCGGAGCGCGGTGTCCTGGGCACATCGGTGCTCTGGTTCGAACGCGATTACGAGTCCGCCGGGTCCGCCGGCGCCGCCGCGGCCACCGGGGCGACCGCCGGTACGTCCGCCCCCGGCCCCGGCCCCGCCCCGGCCGCCGGCGCCCGGCAGCGGCCGAGGCCGCTGCCGCCCGAGCGCTGGCGGGCCGACTGCCTGGCCACCGCCACCACGCACGACCTGCCGAGCACCGCCGCCCGGCTGACGGGCGAGCACGTCGGACTGCGGCACCGGCTGGGCCTGCTGACCCGGCCACTGGCCGAGGAGCAGGCCGAGGACGCGGTGGAGATCGCCGACTGGCTGGCGGTGCTCAGCGAACTCGGGCTGCTGTCCGGGGGGCGGGGGGACGAGGAGGCGGCCGTCCGTGCCGTCTACCGCTTCCTGTGCCGCACCCCGGCCCGCATGATCGGTGTCTGGCTGCCGGACTGCGTGGGGGACCGGCGCCCGCAGAATCTGCCCGGGACCTGGGACCAGTACCCCAACTGGCGGCTGCCGGTCGCCGACGCCACCGGCCGCCCCGTCACCCTGGAACAGCTCGCGGCGTCACCGCGCCTGCACGCCCTGATGACCGACCTCGCCGAGCACCTGGCCGCCGCACCGCCGGGGGAGGCGGAGGACGCGGACGACGCGGACGACGCGGACGACGCGGGGGAGGCGGGCGGCGGCACCGGCGCGGCCGATCGGCCATAAGGGGTACCCGGTCGCGCGGGCCCGCCGGACGTTCGCTACGTTGGCACCGTGGACAACAAGAACGTGCTGCGCACCGGTGCCGTCATGGCCGGTTCGACGCTGATGATGCTGCTGATGTCGTCCCCCGCGTTCGCACTGGTTCGCGACGCCGGTGACGACCCGGGTCCGGGCCTGAGCGTCGGCGAGACCCTGGGGCTCTATGTCGCCCTCCCGGTGATCTCCTTCCTCGTCATCGCCGGCCTGGTGATGGTGCTGGACAAGTCGCACAAGCAGGAGAAGCGGCAGGCCTGAGCCGCCGCCGCACCCCCGCGCCCGGCGCGCGCCGCCCCCGGAACCCGTGTGGTCCGGGGGCTGCTGTGCGTCCGCCGCCCGCCCCGGACTCCCCGGGGCCCGCTCCGTCCGGAGCGAGCGCCGCGAACGGCGGGCCCGGGCCGTGCGCCCGTGACGCACCGGCCGGCCCCGCCGCTCTCCGCTTCCCCGCCTCTCCGTAACCGTCGGACGCCTCCGGCCGGCGCCCTTCGCGCCGCTGTCGCGGCCTCAGACAGCGGCCGCCGCGTCCGCCGCCTGCGCCGTGAGGGCCCGTTCGACACCGGCCCGGGACTCGGTGACCAGCCGGCGCAGGGCCGGTGTCGGTTCCGCGGAGTCCAGCCAGGCGTCCGTGGCGTCCAGCGTGGCCTGCGAGATCTGGAGCGCCGGGTAGAGGCCGACCGCGATCTGCTGGGCCATCTCGTGGCTGCGCGACTCCCAGACGTCCTTCACCGCGGCGAAGTACTTCGCCGCGTACGGGGCGAGCAGTTCCTGCTGGTCGGTCTGGACGAAGCCGCCGATGACCGCGCCCTGCACGGCGTTCGGCAGCTTGTCCGACCCGACCACCGACGCCCACGCCTCGGCCTTGGCCTCCTCCGTCGGCCGGGCCGCCCGCGCCGTCGCCGCGTGCTGCTCGCCCGCCGAGGTGCGGTCGCGTTCCAGCTCGGCCGCGATCTCCGGCTCGTCCGCCCGGCCGGTGGCCGCCAGCCGCTCCAGCAGCGTCCAGCGCAGCTCGGTGTCGACGGTGAGCCCCTCGACCGTCTCCGTGCCGTCCAGCAGTCCCCGCACCAGGTCGAGCTGGGCGTCCGTGCGGGCCGTGGCGGCGAAGGCGCGGGCCCAGGCCAGCTGGTGATCGCTGCCCGGATCGGCCGCCCGCAGGTGCTCCAGGGCCGCCTCGCTCCAGCGCGCCTGGCCCAGCTCGCGCCAGGACGGCGCCGCGTACAGGGCCAGGGCCAGCTTCACCTGCCGGTGCAGCGACTGGACGACGCCGATGTCCGACTCCTTGCCGATCCCGGACAGGACCAGCTCCAGATAGTCGCGGGTGGCCAGTTCGCCGTCCCGGGTCATGTCCCAGGCGGAGGCCCAGCACAGGGCCCGCGGCAGGGACTCGGTGAAGTCGCCGAGGTGCTGGGTGATCACGGCCAGCGACTCGGGGTCGAGCCGCACCTTGGCGTACGACAGGTCGTCGTCGTTGAGGAGGATCACGGCGGGGCGCTTCTTCCCCGCCAGCTGCGGCACCTCGGTCAGCTCGCCGTCGATGTCCAGTTCGATCCGCTCGGTGCGGACCAGCTTGCCGTCGCGCAGCTCGTAGCAGCCGATGGCGATGCGGTGCGGGCGCAGCGTGCCCAGCGGCGGGCCGTCCTCGCCCGACACGGAGGCCTTGGCGCCCAGCGGCAGCGCCGGGGCCTCCTGGCGTACGGCGAAGGAGGTGATCGTGGAGCCGTCGGCCGCGATCTCGGGGCGGAGGACGTTGATGCCGGCCGTCTCCAGCCACGCCTGCGACCACGCCCCCAGGTCGCGGCCCGAGGTCTCCTCCAGCGCGCCGAGCAGGTCGGAGAGGCGGGTGTTGCCCCACTCGTGCCGCTTGAAGTACGTCTGCACGCCGCGGAAGAACGCGTCCGTGCCGACATACGCGACGAGCTGCTTGAGCACCGAGGCGCCCTTGGCGTACGTGATGCCGTCGAAGTTGACCAGGACGTCGTCGAGGTCCCGGATCTCCGCCATGATCGGGTGGGTGGACGGCAACTGGTCCTGCCGGTACGCCCAGGTCTTCATGGAGTTGGCGAAGGTGGTCCAGGAGTGCGGCCACTTCGAGCCGGGGGCGTGCGCCTGGCAGGCGATGGAGGTGTAGGTGGCGAACGACTCGTTCAGCCAGAGGTCGTTCCACCACTCCATGGTGACGAGATCGCCGAACCACATGTGGGCCAGCTCGTGGAGGATGGTCTCGGCGCGCGTCTCGTACGCCGCGTCGGTCACCTTGGACCGGAAGACGTACTGGTCGCGGATGGTCACGGCCCCGGCGTTCTCCATCGCGCCCGCGTTGAACTCCGGTACGAAGAGCTGGTCGTACTTCTCGAACGGGTACGGGTAGTCGAACTTCTCCTGGAACCAGTCGAAGCCCTGCCGGGTGACCTCGAAGATCGCGTCCGCGTCCAGGTGCTCGGCGAGGGAGGGGCGGCAGTAGATCCCCAGCGGCACCGAGCGGCCCTCGCCCTCCCAGGTGCTGTGCACGCCGTGGTACGGGCCCGCGACCAGCGCGGTGACGTAGGTGGAGAGCCGCGGGGTCGGCGCGAACCGCCAGACGCCGTCCGCCGGCTTCTCCGCGCCGTCCGCGAGCGGGGCGCCCGAGATGACCGTCCACCCCTCGGGCGCCGTCACGGTGAACGTGAAGGTCCCCTTGAGGTCCGGCTGTTCGAAGCAGGCGAAGACCCGCCGGGCGTCCGGCACCTCGAACTGGGTGTAGAGATACGCCTGCTGGTCCACCGGGTCGACGAAGCGGTGCAGGCCCTCACCGGTGTTGGTGTAGGCGCAGTCGGCGACCACCCGCAGCTCATTCGGCCCGGCCGCCAGGGACGGCAGCGTGATCCGCGATTCGGCGAAGACCTCCGCCGGGTCGAGCGCCTCGCCGTTCAGCACCACCTCGCGCACCGCCGGCGCCACCAGGTCGACGAAGGTGCCGGCCCCCTCCTCGGCCGCGTCGAAGCGGACCGTGGTGACCGAACGGAAGGTCCCCCCCTCCGGCTCCTGCGCGTTGCTCAGGTCCAGCTCGATCTCGTACGCGTGGGTGGTCAGGAGGCGCGCCCGCTGCTGCGCCTCCTCCCGGGTGAGGTTCGTGCCAGGCACGGTAGGCATCTCCCATTCGTCGGACGGAACGGCCATCCTCGCACGGGGCGCCCCCGTGATCGCAGCAGGTTTCGCCGAGCCGCCGGGCCCGGTTCCGGCAGGTCTCCGGGGCCGCCGCGGAAGGGCGCCCCGCTGGTCGCAACGGACTGGACCAGTGCCGGAAACGACCGGTCCCGGCCCGCGACGGACCGGGACCGGGGGACCGGGGACCAGGCCGGGATCAGCCCGCCTGGGCGACGACCAGTTCGGCGATCTGCACGGCGTTGAGCGCCGCGCCCTTGCGGAGGTTGTCGCTGGAGCAGAAGAGGGCCAGCCCGTGCTCCACCGTCTCGTCCGCGCGGATGCGGCCGACGAAGGTCGGGTCCTGGCCGGCGGCCTGCAGCGGGGTGGGGACGTCCGACAGGGTCACGCCGGGGGCGCCCGCGAGGAGCTCCTTGGCGCGCTCGGGGCTGATCGGGCGGTCGAAGCGGGCGTTGATCTGGAGGGAGTGGCCGGTGAAGACGGGGACCCGGACGCAGGTGCCGGAGACCTTCAGCCCGGGGATCTCCAGGATCTTCCGGCTCTCGTTGCGGAGCTTCTGCTCCTCGTCGGTCTCGGCCGACCCGTCGTCCACGACCGATCCGGCCATCGGCAGCACATTGAACGCGATGGGCCGCACGTACTTCTGCGGCTCGGGGAACTTCACGGCCGATCCGTCGTGGGTCAGGGCCGTCGCGGACGGCGCGGCCTCGCGGATCTGCTCGTCCAGCTCCTGGACCCCGCCCAGCCCGCTGCCGGACACCGCCTGGTACGTGGAGACGACGAGGGAGGACAGCCCGGCCTCGGCGTGCAGCGGGCGCAGCACGGGCATGGCCGCCATGGTGGTGCAGTTCGGGTTGGCGATGATCCCCTTGGGGCGCCGCATGGCGGCGTGCGGGTTGACCTCAGCGACGACCAGCGGGACGTCGGGGTCCAGCCGCCAGGCGGAGGAGTTGTCGATCACCACGGGGCCGGCGGAGGCGACCTTCTCGGCCAGGGCGCGCGAGGTGGCGCCGCCCGCCGAGAAGAGCACCACGTCCAGGCCGGAGTAGTCGGCCGTGGTCGCGTCCTCGACGGTGATCTGCTCGCCCTGCCAGTCCAGGGTCTTCCCGGCCGAGCGGGCCGATGCGAAGAGCCGCAGCCGTTCCACCGGGAACGAGCGTTCGGCCAGCATCTTCCGCATCACGCCGCCGACCTGTCCGGTGGCTCCGACGATTCCGATCCTCATGGGACGCCTTCCTGTGCTGCTGCCTGTGGTGCCGTACTGCCGGCGGGGCGGGTGCTCCGAGAGCGCCCGCCCCGCCGTCCAGTGTCTCAGGCCGCTACGGAAGGACCTTTCCGATCTTGACGCTGCCCTTGCCGGTGACCGTGCCGTGGGCGTTCAGCAGGCTGACCTCGCCGAAGAACTCACGGCCCTCCGGAGCCGCGCCGTTCACCACGACCTCGGCTCCCACCTGCGCGGACGCGCCGTTGCCGAGCTTCACGACCGCCGATTCGTCCACGGTCACCTCGCCGAGCGAGGAGGCGTAGAACACATCGAGGTAGTCGTACTCGGTCGTGCCCGCGGGCACCGAGTAGCCGTCCACCACCACGGTGTAGGTGCCGGCCGCGGGCTCGGTGAGCGTCACCGACTCCTCGGAGTCGCCGTCCGCGTCGTAGTCCACCAGCGCGCCGTCCTTGTAGACCGAGAGGTCCAGGTCGGCGCCGGTGTCGGAGGGTGAGCCGATGGTCACGTCCAGCCGGGAGACGCCCTCCGGGACCTCGACGGTGGTCTCCTGCGAGGCGCCGTCGCCGATGGACGGGCGGGCGCTCTTGGCCGAGCCCAGCTCGCCGCCCTTCAGCTTGCCGTCGATGGCACCGAAGCCGTTGGTGACCTTCCAGTCCACCGCGGCCGGAGTGCCGATCCGGGCCTCCTCGATGGTCCGCACGGCCGGGTCGAACACGGTGCCGAGTGCCGTCGCCGTCACCGTGTACGGGTTGTACAGCAGCGGCGAGGTGCGCCGCGACTCGACCTCGATCTCCCACACGCCCGGCATCGGGTCGGCGTAGCCGCGCCGTGACGGGTCACAGGTGTTGTTGGGGCTGCTGTAGTTCGGGTAGCAGTAGATCGTGCTGCTCGGGTCGACCGGCACGCCGTACGGGTTGATGGCGATCCACCGGGTCTGGCTGCCGTCCTTGAGCCCGTCCATCCGGATCTCCAGGCTCTTGGCGCCCTCCGGCACGGTGACGAAGTACGAGGTGTTCCGGTTCCGCTCGGCCTTGCCGGACTTCTTCACCGCGTACGACGGGGCGGCCAGCTCGTCGGCGACCACGACGCTCGTCAGGATCTGCTTGTCGGTGCCCCGGGTGCGCCGGTCGTCGAGCTCCAGGACGGCGCTGTGGAAGCCGGCGGTGCGGGCCTTGGCCCGGACCTTGACGGTGACCGGCTTGCCCAGCGGCAGGTAGACGGTGTCGTAGCCCGCGAGGGAGAAGGTGCCGTCGTTGTTCGCCCAGTTCAGCTCGTGCCGGATCCGGCGGTCCGGACCGCTGGTGCGGGTGATGCTGACGTCGTACGTCCGGGACTGGCCGGCCTTGAGGCCGCCCTCGCGGTCGTAGACGCCGGTGCCGCGGTGCGGGGTCTTGAGGTAGCCGGAGAGGACGGTGTTCACCGGGGCGGAGACGGTGTACTCGTGGGCGCTCGCGCCGTTGCGGATCGCGGACCAGGCGTCCACCACGTCCATGAGCCCGGCGCCCTGCTCGTACGCCTGGAAGCCCCTGATGCGGTGGGCCGTGCTGGTCAGCGCGGTGCGCAGCTTCGCCGGGGTGAGCTCGATCTTCTTCTGCTTCGCGGCGGACAGCAGCAGCGCGGAGGCGCCGGCGGCCTGCGGGGAGGCCATCGACGTGCCCTGCAGCATGCCGTAGCCGGGCGGCAGCTCGTAGCCGGCCTCGGCGACGGGCTGGCCGGGCTGCCAGCTCGGGACGGTGTTGATGGAGGCCCCGGGCGCGGCGAGGGTCGGGGTGAAGCCGCCGTCCTCGCGCGGGCCGCGGGAGGAGAACGGCATCATCGAGTAGCGGGTCCGCATCACGGAGCCGTAGTTCGCCGCCCAGGTCTCGCGGGAGGCGGAGGCGCCGACGCTGATCACCTTGTCGGCGAGCGAGGGGTCGCCGATGGTGTTGGCGCCGGGCCCGCTGTTGCCGGCGGAGATGACGAGCTGCACGCCGTAGGTGTCGATGAGCCGGGTGTACAGCTCGGAGCGGGCGTTGTTGCCGTCGTTCAGCGGGGGCAGACCGCCGATGGACATGTTGACGATGTCGACGCCGCGGTTGACGACGAGATCGATCATGCCCTCGGTGAGCGCGACGTTGGTGCAGCCGCCGGACCAGGTGCAGGCGCGCGAGGAGACGAGCTTCGCGCCGGGGGCGGCGCCGTCCATCTTCCCGCCGAAGAGGCCGTTGGCGGCGGTGATGCCCGCGACGTGCGTGCCGTGGGAGCCCTCGACGACGCCGATGTTGACGAAGTCGGCGGTCTTGCCGGTCCAGTCGCCGCCGTACGGGTCCATCGGCACGTCCTTGCGGATCTCCACCACGAAGGGGATCCGCTCGGCGATCGCCGTGTCCGGGTCGTCGGTGCCGAAGTAGGCCACCTGGAAGCCGTCCTTGTACGGCTTCATCGCCTCCTGGTCGCCGAAGTCCCCGTCGTCGTCGAGGTCGACGCGGACGGTGCCGGCGGCCGGGTCGTACAGCAGGCCCCAGGTGTCGGTGGTGTCGCCGTCCCGGTTGAGGTCGCCCGCCATGTCGCCGCCGGTGGTGGCGGACTCGGCGAAGCGGCTGACGCGGTACGAGCCCTCGGGCGCGGTCCAGGTGCGGCCGGCGTAGGTGAAGGTGGGCCCGGAGACGTCCTGGACCATGGGGCGCCAGGTGCCGTCGCCGTCCACGATCGGGTCGGTCGCCGTCACCCAGTCGGTGATCTTGCGCTCGCCGGTGGTGGTCTCCTGGAGGGCGGGGTGCCCGAGGTCCACGCCGGAGTCGAGGATGCCGATGGTGATGCCCCGGCCGTCCGCCTTCGGGTGCTTCTTCACGAAGTCGACGGCGCCGGTCTCGTGGGACGGCTGGTACGGGTTCTTCGCGGGGGTGTTCTCGTCCGGGCCGTCGTACGAGCCCCTGGGGCCGGTCCTGGCGCCCTTCGCGCGGTCGCCCTTCGGCGTCGGGTCGGGCAGCTCGATCTCCTGGCGGAGGTCGATGCCGTGGACGGCGGAGAGTTTCGCGGCCTTGGCGATGGCCGCGTCGGCGCGGCGGGTGGGCACGGTGGCCCGGACGTAGCCGAGCTTGTCGTAGGCGCGGCCGACGGAGGCGCCCTTGACGGACTCCAGTTCGTCGACGGCCCGCTCGGTCGCCCCGGGGGCGGTGGCGAGCATCATCGTGATGTTCTTGTCGCCGTCGGACTTGGCCTCGGCGAGCAGTTCGGCGTCGGCGGAGCCGAGCTTGTCCTCCGCGGACTTCGCCGGGGCGGGGGAGGAGCCGGGGCCGCCGTCCGCGGCGAAGGCCGGGACGGGGCCGGCGGCGGCGAGCGCGGCCACGAGGCCCGCGGTGATCGCCGCGCGGGCCGCGCGTCTCGGGCCGGACGGCGGCTCGGGTATGGGAGAAGAAGGCATGGCCACCCTTGTTCGGAAATCGGATCCGGTTGACCGCACTTATATGTAAGTGCGAAGAGTTTGGGGAGGGTTGGGCGCCCGCTGAGCGGACGGTGGCGTATTTCCGCCACCGCCATTCGGGGGCGAAGCGGGTGCCAAGCCCCAATTCGCCGGTGGTGAAAGTTCGTTGAACGTCGGGCGAACGCCCTCCCCGGCCGCCCCGGAGGCCGTGCTGCCGCGGTCTCCACCGCTGTCCCGTCGTCGTGCTGCCATCCGCCCCGGCGCGGGCGCCCGGTGAACTCCGGGTGAGCGGCGGGGAACCCGCGGGCCGGAGCCGGATGACTGCTTCCCGTACCGGTGATCGATGTGCCGCGATGGGCGCCGGACGTTCCGGCCTCGTTCAAACGCAGGCCACCCCCGGTGCCAAGCATCCGGGTGAGCGGGGCCCGCCCCCCGCTTCCGCCGTGTCCGCGCGCAGCACCCGGGGAGCCCCCATGTCCCGCACCGGATCGACCGACTCCGCAGCCCTCCACCGCCGTGCCCTGCTCGCCACCGCCGGTGCCGTCGGAGTCTCCGCCGGCCTCGGCGCGGCCCTCGGTTCCGGCGGCGGACCGGCGGAGGCCGCCACCGCGCCGCCCCGCCCCCGCTCCGCCGGGCCCGCCACCGCGCCGTCCGCCGCACCGCCGGACCGCGACCGCGGCACCTCCTTCCGGCACGGCACCACGCTCGACACGGTCGCCACCCCGCGCGGCACCACGGGCTACCGGCGGCTGGGGGAGGGCCCCGGCTGGCCCCGCGTCGTCCGCACCGAACTGGCGTCCGCCCGGGGCGGCAGAGACGGCCGGCGCACCACTCTCGCCTGCTTCGTCCAGTTCACGGACCTGCACATCGTCGACGTCCAGCACCCGCTGCGCTACGAGTATCTGCGCGCCTCGACGGCCAGCGCCTGGCGCCCGCAGGAGGCGCTCTCCGTCGCCGGCACCGTCTCGCTCATCGAACGCGTCAACGCGCTGCCCGGCGGCCCCGCCACCGGCAGCCCGCTCGCCTTCGCCATGACCACCGGTGACAACACCGACAACAACTCCCGGGCCGAACTGCAGTGGTTCCTCACCGCCATGAGCGGCGGCCGGATCATCCCCAACACCGGCGACGAACGCCGCTACGAGGGCGTGCAGAACAGCGGCCTGCCGCTCTACTGGCAGCCGGAGGACGCCCTGCGCGACAACGACAAGCAGCTCGGCTTCCCCCGCATCGACGGCTTCCTCGGCGCCGCGATCCGCGAGGTCCGCAGCCCCGGCCTGCGCATGCCCTGGTACTCAACCGTCGGCAACCACGACACCCTGCCCGGCGGCGCCTACGCCCGCGGCGGCTTCTTCGCCGAGTTCGCCGTCGGCGGCCGCAAGCTGGAGAACCTGCCCCCGGCCGAGGGCGCCGCCCTCTGGGCCAACGTCAGGAAGGCCGCCGACCCGGAGGGCCGACGCTTCGAAGAACTGCTGCGCTCCCGCACCCGGGGCATGCGCCAGGTCACCCCCGACGAGCGCCGCGCCCCCTTCACCCCGCTCGAATACGTCACCGCGCACCTGGACCCGTGGCACACCGGCCCCGGGCCGCGCGGCCACGGCTACACCAGCGACAACCTCGCCGAGGAACGCCTGTACTACTCCTTCCGCATCGCCGACGGCGTCCTCGGCATCAGCCTCGACAGCACCGACAACGGCGGCCACTACGAGGGATCCCTCGGCACCGCGCAGCTCCGCTGGCTGGAGCGGACCCTCGCCGAGCACCGGGACGAGCACGTCCTGGTCTTCAGCCACCACACCGGCGCCACCATGCGCAATCTGCGCCCCGACCCGGCCCGGCCGGACGAGAAACGGCACGGCGGTGAGGAACTGCTCGCCCTGCTCGGCCGCCACCGCAACGTCCTGGCCTGGATCAACGGGCACAGCCACAAGAACAACATCACCCCGCGCGACGGCTTCTGGGAGGTCTCCACCGCCTCACACGTCGACTTCCCCCAGCTCGCCCGGGTGATCGAACTGGTGGACAACCACGACGGCACGCTCTCCCTCTTCACCACGCTCGTGGAGTCGGCCGCCCCGTACCGGGTGGACCACGCCGACCTCTCCCAGACCGGACTGGCCTCCCTCTACCGCGAGTTGTCCTTCAACACCCCCGGCGCGCGCACCACGCTCGCGGGAGAGCCCGGCGACCGCAACACCGAACTGCTGCTCGCCCGGAGCTGACCGCCGCCGACCGCCGCCGACCGGTGCTGCCGCAGCGCGGGAGCACCCGGCCGCGCTCCCCGGCCGGAACGCGCCGCGGGACGGCCGGAACCGGCCCCTCCGCCCGCCCGGGCCGGAACGGGATCAACCCCCGCCACCGGCGGAGAGTCCTCCCCGGCGCGGCCGCGCGGCCCGACACGGCGCGGTCCACCGGTAGCAGGCAACGGAGGGAACGGACTCATGGCGACACGTTCACGCAGAGGACGGCGCGGCACGCTCGTCGCGGCCCTGACGGCCGCGGCCCTGGCGGCCGGCGCGCTGGGCGCCGCCCCGGTCGCGGCGGCGGGCCCGGCGGCCGAGGCGGCGGCGAAGCCGGCCCCGGGCCACGGCCACGGGCACGAGGCGACACGGAAGGCCATGGACGCCCAGGTCGCGGCGGGCGTCCCCGGGGTGCTGCTCCAGGCCGTCGACCGCCACGGGGCCTGGAACGCCTCCTCCGGCGTCGCCGACCTGGAGACCGAGCGGCCCCGGCTGCCGAAGGACCGGTTCCGCGTCGGCAGCATCACCAAGACCTTCGTCGCCACCGTCCTCCTCCAACTGGAGGCGGAACGGCGGATCGACCTGGACGACACCGTCGAGAAGTGGCTCCCGGGCGTGGTGCGCGGCCAGGGCAACGACGGCCGGACGATCACCGTCCGGCAACTCCTCAACCACACCAGCGGTCTCTTCGACTACACCTCCGATGCCGCATTCGCCGAGAAGCTGTTCGGCCCCGGCTTCCTGGAGCACCGCTACGACACCTGGACGCCGGAGCAGCTCGTGAGCATCGGAACGAGCCACGAGCCGGACTTCGCGCCCGGCACCGGCTGGAACTACTCCAACACCAACTACGTCCTGGCCGGCATGGTCATCGAGCGGGTGACCGGCGAGGAGTACGCCGAGGAGATCGAGCGCCGCATCCTCCGGCCGCTCCGCCTCCGCGCCACCACGGTGCCCGGCACCGACCCGGACATGCCCCGCCCGCACGGCCGCGCCTACTCCACGCTCGGCGGCGACCCGGAGGAGAAGATCTACGACACCACCGAGCTCAACCCCTCCATCGCCGGAGCGGCCGGGGAGATGATCTCCACCACGGGCGACCTCAACCGCTTCTACCGGGCCCTGGTGCGCGGAAAGCTGCTGCCGGACCGCCAGCTGAAGGCCATGCTGACCACCGTGGCGACCGGCGAGGAGGGCCTGGAGCGCTACGGTCTGGGCATCTACCCGCAGACCCTCTCCTGCGACGTCACCATCTGGGGGCACAGCGGCGGCATCCACGGCTCGGCGTCCGCGGCGACCGTCACCCGGGCGGGGGACCACGCGGCGGCCTTCAACGTCAACGGCGACTGGGCCGGTGACGGACGGGCCGTCGCCGAGGCGGAGTTCTGCGGAACGTCCTGACCCGGCCGCCGGCCGGCGGCGGCCCGCCGCCCGCCGCCGCGCCCGGGCCGGCCGCCCGTTCCCGTACCCCGGGAGCGGGCGGCCGGCCGTTCCGCTGTTGCCGGGGCGTGCTCAGCCCGCGAAGTCCGCCGCCCTGTCGCAGTCCTGGGCCCGCAGGGCACGCGCCAGATCGGCGTGCGCCTCCAGCACCAGCCGCCGCAGCGCCGGCGGCGCGTCCCGGTGCTCGTCCAGCCACGACTGTGCCGCGTCCAGCGTCTCCTGGTTGCCCTGGAGCATCGGGAACAGGCCCCGCACGATCGACATCGCGATCTCGATGGACCGCTTCTCCCACACCTGCTCGATCACGGCGAAGTACCGCGGGACGTACGGCGCCAGCAGCTCGCGCTGACCGGGCTGGTCCAAGCCGGCGATGGTGGCCTCGACCAGGGTGTTCGACAACGCGTCCGACTCCACCACATCGGCCCAGGCCTGCTCCTTCACCTCGGCGGAGGGCCGGGCGGCGAGGCAGCGCGTCTGGTGGCGCTTGCCGGAGGCGGTGTCGTCGCGCGCCAGTTCGGCGTTGATCTCGGCAGCTCCGGCGGCCCCGTGCGCGGCGAGCGGTTCGAGGAAGGCCCAGCGCAGTTCCTGGTCCACCTCCAGACCGTCGATCCCGGCCGTCCCCGCCAGCAGCCCCTGCAGCAGTTGCAGATCGGCCGCGCTGCCCGCGGTCAGCGCGAAGAACCGTGCCCAGGCCAGCTGGTGGCCGCTGCCCGGCTCGGCCAGCCGCAGCTCGCCGAGCGCGCCCTCGGCCAGCGCCCGGCCACTCTGTTCGCGCCGGTCGGGGGCGGTGTAGTGGACGAGCGCGGAGTGCGCCCAGGCGTGCAGCATCTGCAGCACGCCGATGTCGCTCTCGCGGCCGGCGAAGCGCAGCACCAGGTCGAGGAAGTCGCGGGCGGGCATCAGCCCGTCCCGGGTGAGGCCCCACAGGGCCGACCAGCACAACGCGCGGGCCAGCGGGTCCGTGATGTCGCCCAGGTGCCCGCGTAGGGTGCCGAGGGAGTGCGCGTCGAAGCGCGTCTTGCAGTAGGTGAGGTCGTCGTCGTTGACGAGGATCAGATCGGGGCGCTCGGCCCCGGCCAGCTCGGCGACGACCGTGCGGGGCCCGGCGGCATCCGTCTCGGTGCGGCGGTAGCGCACCAGCTTGTCGCCCTCGCGCCGGTAGAGGCCGATGGCGACCCGGTGCGGGCGCAGCTCCGGATGGGAGGGGGCCGCCTCCTGCAGGACGGCCAGCTCGGTGATCCGGCCCTCGGCGTCGTACACGACGTCCGGCGTCAGGACGTTGACGCCCGCGGTCTGCAGCCAGGCGCGGGACCACTCGGCCATGTCGCGCCCGGAGGTCTCCTCCAGGACGGACAGCAGGTGTTCGAGACGGGTGTTGCCGTAGGCGTGCCGCTGGAAGTAGCGGCGGGCGCCCTCCAGGAAGGCGTCCCGGCCGGCGTACGCGACGAGCTGCTTGAGCACCGAGGCGCCCTTGGCGTAGGTGATGCCGTCGAAGTTGAGCTTGGCGTCCTGGAGGTCGCGGATGTCGGCGGTGACGGGGTGCGTGGAGGGCAGCTGGTCGGCGCGGTACGCCCACGCCTTGCGGCGGTTGGCGAAGGTGATCCAGCCGTTCTCGAAGCGCGTCGCCTCCACCAGGGAGAAGGCGCCCATGAAGTCGGCGAAGGACTCCTTGAGCCACAGGTCGTCCCACCACTCCATGGTGACGAGGTCGCCGAACCACATGTGCGCCATCTCGTGCAGGATGACGTTGGCCCGGCTCTCGTACGAGGCCTGGGTGACCTTGCCGCGGAAGACGTACTCCTCGCGGAAGGTGACCAGGCCCGGGTTCTCCATGGCGCCGAGGTTGTACTCCGGCACGAACGCCTGGTCGTACTTGCCGAACGGGTACGGGAAGCCGAAGTGCTCGTGGAAGAAGTCCAGGCCCTGCTTGGTGACGGTGAAGATGTCGTCCGCGTCGAAGTGGCGGGCGAGCCCCTTGCGGCAGAGGGCGCCGAGCGGGATCTCCAGCTCGCCGCCGTCGTCCAGCGTGCGCCGGTAGGTGTCGCGGACCATGTGGTACGGCCCGGCCACGACGGCCGTGATGTACGTCGAGATGGTCTTCGTCGGCAGGAAGCGCCAGACGGCGCCGCCGCCCTCCGCGGGGAGGGGCTCGCCGTCGGCCGCGCCGTTGTTCAGGACCGTCCAGCCCTCGGGGGCGGTGACGGTGAAGGTGAACGGGGCCTTCAGATCGGGCTGTTCGAAGGTGGCGAAGACCCTGCGCGCGTCGGCCGGCTCGTACTGCGTGTAGAGGTAGACCTCGCCGTCCTCCGGGTCGGCGAAGCGGTGCAGGCCCTCGCCGGTGCGGCTGTAGGCGCACTGCGCGTCGACGGTGAGGACGTTCTCCTCGCGGAGGTCCTCCAGCGCGATCCGCGTGCCGTCGAACACGGCGGCCGGGTCGAGTTCGCGGCCGTTGAGGACGACCGCGTTCACGGACGGGGCGAGCAGGTCGGCGAAGCTCGACGCGCCGGGCCGGGCGCAGCCGAAGCGGATCGTGGTGACGGAGCGGAAGGTGCGCGGCCCGGAGGTGTCCGGGGCCGTCGCCGACCGCAGGTCCAGCGCCACCTCGTACCCGTGGACGGTCAGCAGCCCGGCCCGCTCACGGGCTTCGTCACGGGTCAGGTTCTCACCGGGCACGACGGCTCCTTTGCCTCGTCTGTCACTCACATGTGTCACGCACCGCGGTCTCACAGTGCGAACAGTCGCCATAGTGTCACGCGCTCACCGGCGGGTGGGAATGTGTCACACAGCGCCAGTGGTTCACCGTGGGAACCACCTGAGCACGCAGTGCAGCGGACCGAACCCCTGATGAGGAGAACTCCCGTGACCGCACCCGAGAAGACGCCCGTCGACTTCTGGTTCGACCCGGTCTGTCCCTGGGCCTGGCTCACCTCGCGCTGGATGCTGGAGGTCGAGAAGGTGCGCCCGGTGGAGGTGCGCTGGCACGTGATGAGCCTGGCGGTCCTCAACGAACCGAAGCTGGACGAGCTTCCGGAGGAGTACCGCGAGCTGCTGGAGAAGACGGCCTGGGGCCCGGTGCGGGTCGCCATCGCGGCCGAGCGGGAGCACGGCAGCGACGTGCTGGGGCCGCTCTACACGGCCTTCGGCACCCGCTTCCACAACCGCGGCGAGGGCGTCTCGCGCGATTCCATGGCCGCCGCGCTCCGCGACGCCGGGCTGCCGGCGGAACTGGCCGGCGCCGCGGACACCGACGCCTACGACGCGGAGCTGCGCGCCTCGCACAAGCAGGGCATCGAACTGGTCGGCGAGGAGGTGGGCACCCCGGTGATCGCCGTGCCCGGCGCGGACGGCGCGCCCTGCGCCTTCTTCGGTCCCGTCGTCACCCCCGCCCCCAAGGGCGAGGCCGCGGCGAAGCTGTGGGACGGCACGCTGATGGTCGCCTCCACGCCCGGCTTCTACGAGATCAAGCGGACCCGCGTCCAGGGGCCGGTCTTCGACTGACCGGCCTCCGCGGCCGCGCCACGGCCCCGCGCGACCCGTGCGCGCGGGGCCGTCGTGGCCGCGCTCGTCGCGCCCCTCAGCGCGTGCCGTCTCCGGCGGGCCGGTTCGCCCGCCGCTGCCGCAGCAGGCCGGTGACGGCCAGCACGAGCGTCAGCCCGGCGGTGAAGCAGAGCTGCGTCCGGGTCGCGCCGTCCCGCAGCATCAGCAGCAGCACGGCCGCGATACCGGCCAGCGCCACCCACGTCAGATACGGGAACCACCACATGCGCACGGTCAGCCGCTCCGGCGCCTCGCGCTCCAGCCGCCGCCGGGCCCGCAGTTGGGCCGCCGCGATGAACCCCCACACCACCAGCACGGCGGCGCCCACCATGTTGAGCAGCCAGGCGAAGACCGTGTCCGGCCACCGGAAGCTCAGCAGCACCGCCAGGAAACCGAAGGCGGAGGAGGCCACCACGGCGCGGCGCGGCACACCGCCGGAGACCCGTCCCAGGGCCGCCGGGCCGTCGCCCCGGGCGGTCAGCGAGTACGCCATGCGGGAGGCGCCGTAGATGTTGGCGTTCATCGCGGACAGCAGGGCCGCGAGAATCACGGCGTTCATGATCTGCCCGGCGGCCGGCACCGCGAGGAAGTCGAGCACGGCCACATACGGGCCCGGCCGGACCACCGAGGCGTCGTTCCACGGGATCAGGGTGACGATCACGGCCATGGAGCCGACGTAGAAGAGGGCGATCCGCCACATCGCCGTGCGCACGGCACGGGCGACCCCCTGCCGGGGGCGCTCCGACTCGGCGGCGGCGATGGTCACCGTCTCCAGCCCGCCGTAGGCGAACACCGAGGCGAGCAGACCGACGAGGAAGCCGTCCACGCCGTTCGGCAGCCAGCCCCCGTCGCCGGTGAGATGGGCCGTCCCCGGCGCCTCCGTGCCGGGGAGCGCGCCCAGGATCGCCAGTACGCCGAGGACCAGGAAGGCGGCGATGGCGAGCACCTTCAACGCGGCGAACCAGAACTCCAGTTCACCGAAGTTGCCGACCGCCGCCAGATTGGTGCCGCAGAACAGCGCCATGAAGACGGCCACCCACATCCAGGACTCCGTGCCCGGCAGCCAGCCCGTCATGATCGCGGCCGCGCCGATGGCCTCGGCGGCGACGGCCACGCACAGCAGCGTCCAGAACATCCAGCCCGCGGTGAAGCCCGCCCAGCGGCCGATGGCCCGTTCCGCGTGCACGGAGAAGGAGCCGGAGGCGGGGTGGGCCGCGGACATCTCGCCGAGCATCCGCATGACCAGCAGCACCAGCGCGCCGGACAGCGCGTAGGCGAGCACGATCGAGGGCCCGGCGGCGGCGATGCCGGCGCCCGAGCCGACGAACAGCCCGGCTCCGATCACCCCGCCCAGGGCGATCATCGACAGGTGGCGCTGTTTGAGGCCGCCGGAGAGCGGGGTGCCGCGCTCGGGGGTCCCGGCCGCCCCGGCGCCGGGGGGCGCGGAGGGCGGGGAGGTCGTCCGGTTCATGGGTGTGACGTCCAGTGCACGAGAGGTCGGGGGACGCCTCAGTCTCCTGGCGTGTTCCGCTCACAACAAAGTCGGCCTGGTTTCATACCGATATCCGGACGCCTGGCTGACGCTCCGTGGCCCCGCGCCTCCGCCGCGGAACCCGCGGGCCCGGTGCCGCGCCCCCGGTGAGTCGGCGACGCGCCACCGGCCGGCCGGAGCCGCTTTGGTGGATCCCAACAGGACCGGCCCCATCTGCCGCGGCCTCGCCCGCCCTTGGCGGCCGACTCCGGACCCCACTCTGTCCGGCGGCTCCGCGTGACGAGAGTCACGGAGCGGTCCCGTGGGGCCCGCCCCCGCCCGCCCAGGCGCCACCGGGCCGTTATGGGAAACCTACCAAGCCTTCTGTCCCGCCTTTGTCGGCGGCTCATGGTGAACGATCGTTGACCCGTCGGCTAGCGTCACTCTGTCCCACCGCCGTCCTCACCCCGCGGAGCACCCATGAGCACTGCCGCCGTCACCCGCCCCCGCCGCCCCGGCGCGGTCCTCGCCGACCTGCTGCCCGCGGCCACCGCCACCCGCGCCCGGCTGCGCGACGCGGCCCTCGTCGCCGGGGGCGCCGCGCTCACCGGTGCCGCGGCCCAGCTCGTCGTCCCCGTGCCCGGCTCCCCCGTCCCCGTCACCGGCCAGACCTTCGCCGCGCTGCTCGTCGGGGCCTCGCTCGGCGCCGGCCGCGGCTTCCTCTCGCTCGCCCTCTACACGCTCGCCGGCATGGCCGGCATGCCGTGGTTCGCGGGCGGCGCCGGCTCGGCGACCTTCGGCTACATCCTGGGCATGCTGCTCGCCGCCACCGTCGTCGGCGCGCTGGCCCGGCGCGGCGGCGACCGCGGCGTGCTGCGCACCGCGGGCACCATGGCGCTCGGCTCGCTGATCATCTACGCCGTCGGTGTGCCCTACCTCGCCCTCGCCGCGGACCTCTCCTTCGGCAAGGCCGTCGCCGTCGGCATGCTGCCGTTCCTCATCGGGGACGCCCTGAAGGCCGCCCTCGCCATGGGCGCCCTGCCGGCCGCCTGGAAGCTCGCCGGCCGCCGCGGCTGACCCGCGTCCCGTACGGGGACGGCCGGCCCCGCGCCGCCTCACCGCGGCCGCGGGGCCGGCCCGTCCGCGTACCGCCCGTCCGCGTACCGCCCGTCCGCGTACCGCCCGTCCGCGTACCGCCCGTCCGCGTACCGCGTCCGGCGTCCGCCGGGCGTCCCGGGCTGTCCGCCGCCCCGTGTCCGCCGGGACGGCCACCCCCTCGGCGCACCCCTCGGCGACGCCCCGGCCGGGCCGTGCCACACTGCTTCCCATGCGCGTGTACCTCGGCTCCGATCATGCCGGTTTCGAACTCAAGAACCACCTTGTGGAGTGGCTCACGGCCCACGGCCACGAGCCCGTCGACTGCGGCCCGCACATCTACGACGCCCAGGACGACTACCCGCCGTTCTGCCTCCGCGCCGCCGAGCGGACCGCCGCCGACGCCGAGAGCCTCGGCATCGTCATCGGCGGCTCGGGCAACGGCGAGCAGATGGCCGCCAACAAGGTCAAGGGCGTCCGTGCCGCGCTCGTCTGGAGCGAACAGACCGCCGAACTGGCCCGGGAGCACAACGACGCCAACGTCATCAGCGTCGGCGGCCGCATGCACAGCCGGGACGAGGCCGTGAAGTTCGTCGAGACCTTCCTCAACACCCCGTACTCGGGCGAGGAGCGGCACACCCGCCGCATCGAGATGCTCAGCGCCTACGAGAACACCGGCAAGCTCCCCGAGATCCCGGCCCACCACCCGCGGCAGGACTGAGCGGGGGAACCGAGCAGCACATGCCCGAAGGGCACACCGTCCACCGGCTGGCCGCCGACCACCTCTCCCGGTTCGGCGGCCGCGCCGTGCGCGCCACCAGCCCGCAGGGCAAGTTCGCCGACGGCGCCGCCCTGGTCGACGGCCGGATCATGGAGACCGCCGAGGCCCACGGCAAGCACCTCTTCCTCGGCTTCCCCGGCGCCACCTGGATCCACATCCACCTCGGCCTCTTCGGCAAACTGGGCTTCGGCCCGGCCCCCGCGCCGCCGCCCGCCGAGACCGTACGGCTGCGCCTGGCGAACCCCGAGGCGTTCGCGGACCTGCGCGGCCCCACCACCTGTGCCCTGCTCACCGACGAGGACAAGCGGGCCATACACGACCGGCTCGGCCCGGACCCGCTCCGCCCGGGCGACGACGGGGAGCGGGCCTGGCGGCGCATCAGCCGCAGCCGCAGTAGCGTCGCCGCCCTGCTGATGGACCAGAAGGTCGTCGCGGGCGTCGGCAACGTCTACCGCGCCGAAGTCCTCTTCCGGCACGGCATCGACCCCTACCGCGCGGGCCGCGATCTGACCCGCGCCGAATGGGACGCGATCTGGGCCGATCTGGTCACGCTGATGCGCGAGGGCGTACGGAACAACCGGATCGACACCGTCCGCCCCGAGCACACCCCGGAGGCGATGGGCCGCCCGCCCCGCGTCGACGACCACGGCGGCGAGGTGTACGTCTACCGCCGCACCGGTCTGCCCTGCCACATCTGCGGCGGCGAGGTCCGCACGGCGGAACTGGCCGCCCGC
This sequence comes from Streptomyces sp. F63, assembly GCF_018070345.1. Taxonomy (GTDB): domain Bacteria; phylum Actinomycetota; class Actinomycetes; order Streptomycetales; family Streptomycetaceae; genus Streptomyces. Next base: position 76,424 of record NZ_JAGPXX010000002.1, on the reverse strand, counting down.
AACCTCTTCTGGTGCCCCGGCTGCCAGCCCGGCTGAGCCCGCTCGGGCGCCGCCGGAGAGTGGGGGCGGCGGCCCGCGAGGGGACGGCAACGGCCGCGCCGGCCCGTCCGGCGCCGCCGTGTTGCGCAGCCGCGTTCCGCCGCCCCCTTCCGCGGCCGCGCGGCAGCCGGAGCACGGCCCGGTCCCCCCGCTCAGAAGCCGTGCGGCAGCCAGGGCGCGACATCGCCGAGAAAGGCGCGCGACGTCCGGCCGAGAGCGTGCCGGTGCACCTCGCGCACCCGGCCGGTGCCCGCCAGCGCGGCCAGCGAGAAGCCACCCAGATAGGCGGACCCCAGTTCCCGTACGGAGAGCGACAGTTCGGCCGCGTCCGAGGTGCGGGTACAGGTGGCGCCCTTCGCGTCGCCGCTCAGCCGCCAGCGTCCCTCGTTCCAGGGGCAGAAGGCGTCGGTGACCTCCAGCACGACGTCCACCGGGCAGGCGTAGGTCCGCGCCTCCAGGGCCGCGCCCACGTCCACCACGCGCAGATGCAGCCCGTCGCGGAGCCGCGGCGAGCAGCGGCGGACATCGGACACCAGATGCAGCAGCGGATCGTCGACCGGACGGCTCCGCACCGCCAGCCGCGAGGTCAGGTCGATCCCGAAGAGGAAGCGCCAGAGCGCCGCGGACGCCGCCGGGTCCAGCGCCTCCAGATCGCGCAGGACGACCGTGCCGTCCGCCCCCCGCGGGCCCCACTCGGGCTTGAGCGCGTAGCGTGCGTAGCCGGCCGTCTCGCCGTCCCGCTCGGCCAGCACGCACTGCAGCGGCGAGGCACCCGCCCGGCTCGCCTTCGGGTCGAGCAGCGGCAGCCGCTCCCACCCCGGCGACCGGGCGAGCATCCCGGGCCGGGCGGGCACCCGCCGGGCGTAGACCGCCTCGCACCGGTCCTGGACGTCACCGGGCGCGGCCAGCCGCAGCGTTACGTCATCCGTGCGGTCCGGCACCCGCAGTCCGGCCCGTTCCGTGTCGATCTCCAGAGCGAGCTCCTGGGACGCGATGCCGTATCCGAACCGGCCGTAGATGCCCGGCTCGGAGGCGGTGAGTACGGCGAGCGGCTCACCGAGTGCGCGCACGTCGTCCAGCACGCGCCGCATCATGCCCGTGAGAATCCCCCGCCGGCGGTGCGTCGCCAGGACGCTCACCATGGTCACCCCGGCCGCCGGTGCCGGTGCCCCGCCCGGCACCGTCATCCGGAAACTGAAGGCGCCGGCCGTGCCGACGCAATTGCCGTCCTCCCAGACGCCGATCGAACGGTCGTACTCGGTGAGGCCGCGCCAGAGTTCGCGTTCCTGCGGGGCTTCGGGGATCCCGCCGAACGCCAGTTCCAGCCGCCCATACCATTCGTCCCATTCCGCGGGTCGCAGTACCCGCGTCTCTGTGGTCATGAGCCCATCACTACCAGCAGCATTCCGAACGGGCGACCGGGTTTCGGGTGCGTCGGGAGCGCACGGAGGCGGGGCGGGCGCAACGATCCGCGGATTCCGACGCGCCGTGAATCGACGCGCCGCCGAACGGGTGGATAGGGTCCCGGTGAAATGGCACACGAGGTGAGGGTGGAGACGTTCACGGCCCGCATGCGCAGAAGGACGCACCGGGTCCGGATCGGGCTGCGCAAGGCCGCCGTGGATTACTTCCGCGGTGACGGCTCCGACTGGATCGCCCTCGTCGCCCTGCTGCTCAGCGTCCCCGCCATCGCGGCCGGGACCATGGCGGCGCCCCTGTGGTGCCCGCCCTCCGCCCTGGTGCTCCCGATCGTCGCCGCCGGGCTGCTGCTGCGGCCGTCCAGCGTGCTGCTGATGTACGCGGCGGCGGCCGGTGCGCTCATCATCGAGGCGTCGGTGATCGAGGAGTACGCGAACGTTCCCGTGGTCACCCCGGGCGACATCCTCGTCGTCGGCGCGGTCGGCTTCTCCGGGCTGATCATCGCCCAGTTCCGCAGCCGCGTCGGCGTGCCCTGGCGGCGCGGCGGCACCATGCTCTTCGACCTCCGGGAACGCATCCGCGTCCAGAGCAAGCTCCCCGGCCTGCCCCGCGGCTGGCACCGCGAGATGGCACTCCGCCCGGCCGGCGGCCAGTCCTTCTCCGGAGACTTCGTCGTCGCGGCCCGCACGAACGGCGGCCGCACCCTGGAGGTCGTCCTCACCGACGTGTCCGGCAAGGGCATGGATGCCGCCTCGCGCGCCCTGCTGCTCTCCGGCGCCTTCGGCGGCCTGCTCGGCTCGCTCCCGCCGCACCAGTTCCTCCCGGCCGCCAACGGCTATCTGCTCCGCCAGGACTGGACCGAGGGCTTCGCCACCTCCATCCACCTCGTCCTGGACCTCGACAGCGGCGACTACGAACTCATCTCCGCGGGCCACCCCCCGGGCCTGCACTTCTGCGCCGGGACGGGACGCTGGGAGCAGAAAGGCGCCGAGGGCCCCCTGCTCGGGGTCTACGCGGGGGCGGAGTTCGAGCCCGTGAAGGGCACCCTGTGCCCGGGCGACGTCCTGATGCTCTTCACGGACGGCCTGGTGGAGTCGGCCGAGCGCGAACTCAGCGAGGGCCTCGACCGCCTGACGGGCGAGGCCGACCGCTACGTCGCCTCCGGCTTCCACGGCGCCGCGTGGCACTTGATCGAGGCGGTCGCGAAGGACGTCAACGACGACCGCGCCCTGCTGATGATCTGCCGCGACTGAACCCTCCGCCCCTGCCCTCCGGCCCGCGGGCTTTCGGCCACGGCCCGCCGGTCCGCCTGCCCGCTCGGAGGGGACACGAGTGCCCGTCAGGCCCCCCGGGATCCGGCGGCGTTGAAGGCTGCCCGGGGGCAGGGCGATGCCGGCGGCAATGGCGGCAACGGTGGTCATGGCCGGCAGGTGCCGGTGTGATCAAGCCCGAGGCGATTCCGCAGTTCACGGGTGACCCGGGCCAGCTGGGCCCATGGTGCTGGTTCCGCCCTGGTCATCCGGATGATTCGTCCGGAGGGGGATCCGGATCACGGTGAAGCAGGAGAGCCGCCGCTACCGAAAAAGGCGGCATTGGCGTCGGAGGCGGGCACGTCGAACAGCGTGCCGTCCAACGACACAAGCCGCCGGCCCCGCCGAACACCTCCCGGCGACGGGTCAATCCGGGAAATGGACCGGCGGCCCACCACTGAACGTGGTGGGCCGCCGGTTCCCGGTCAGGCCGCGCCCGGGTTGTGGGGTGGCGCGATTGCCTCATAGGAGAGGGCCGTGTCGACCACTTCCTCTGGAGTGAGCTCCGGGTCATGTCGGTAGATCAAGGAATATGCGCCCGGATACGGAACGCTCTCCTCGAACAGCTGCTCCATGGCGTCGACCTCTTCTTCGGTGCCGTCGAAGGCGACGATACGCCGCACGAGTTCGACGAGCTGATCTCGTGAAAGATCACCCAGCGCCACTCCGCACCTCCTCAGTCGTAGTGATAGCCGGGATCCAGCACTTCAGCATGATACTGCGGCGTCACAATCACGAGATTGTCGAGATCGTACACGCCGCCACCATCATGGATCGGTGTCCGGTGATGCAGCACATAACTGTTGTTCTTCCCTACCGCCTGCGTGGGATCAGTCTTCGGAGCTGCGCCGTTCTGCATGCGGTAGAAATCCCTGTCGCCGAACTGCTTGGCCAGCTCGGGAACCTTGGACACCTCGACCCAGAACGCCTTTCGGAATTCGTTCCAATCCTTGAACTCTCGCCCTTGCAGGGCGCGCGCCACCTGCCCCGGAACCTTCCCGGCATTGCCGGCGGAACCCTTGAGCCACTTTCCGTCGATATCTGGAAGTTTGCTGCCGCCCACGACTCCGCCGGGGGACTTCCTCAGGTCGGTGGCTTTCTTGATGCTGTCCAGCTGACGCGGCGCCTTGGCGATGTCACCGAACGGCAGGAAGCCGATGACACCGGCTAGGACTCCCCACCCGTCCCCTTCATCGATCGACCGATTCAGGTCGTACAGGTCACAGCCCCATCCTGCGACGGGAACCCAACTGCAACCGGCGAGGCCGACTTCCTTGGCAACCTCGTCCGAGGACTCGCCGCCGCCGAATTCGCAGATTCCGAGATCCTTGCAGGCGCCATGGCCGTCGATCTCGACGAAGTTGACCGGATTGCCCCCAGTAAAGGCGTACCGGTTGCTGGTGTAGGGGTCTGTGCCGAGCTTCATATCGGCGAGGGCGCCGTTGTACATGTCCCGGGTGGTGAAGCGGTTCAGGCCCGGGTCGTAGTCGCGGAAGCCCATGTCATAGGTGCCGGAGTGGGCGTCCCAGCGATTGGCGTTGTAGCGGTAGGGGTTGTAGGGCTCCTTGCCGGGGTCTGCGGCGTCGGGCTTGTCGATGCCGGTGAACTCGGCGTCGTCGGCCTTGCCGTAGGCCGTGTAGCCGTACGTCGCCATGGTGTTGCCGGTGTCGTCGGTGAGGGTTTCGACGTCGGTGTGGCTGTTGTAGCCGTAGTAGCTGTCCTCCGTCGTGCCGTCGCTGTTGTGCTTGATCTGCGACAGGCGCTCGCCCCACGGGCTGTACTGGTACGACTTGGTCAGCTCGCCGGAGACCGCTTCGTTCAGTACCTCGCTGCCCAAGCCGAGGTAGGCGAACGTGGTGGTCTTGCCGTCCGCGGTCTTGGAAGCGGTACGGTCCAGCGGGTCGAAGGCGTACGTCGTCGACTTCAATGTCCCCGTGTCATCCATCTTCTGGGACTCGATGACGTGGTCGAAGCCGTCGTACACCTTCCGGGAGATGATCTCTCCGCCGCTGGTGACCGATTCCTGGCGGCCGAATGGGTCGTAGGTGTAGCTCGCCGACACACCACCGGCGGTGGCACTCAGCAGGCGGTTGCGGTCGTAGTTGTAGGTGGTTGTGGTGCCCTTGACCGTCTGGCTGATGACGTTGGCGTTGTCGTCGTGGATGTACGTTTCCGTCCCGGCCCCGTTGCCTGTCTTCACCGACTTCGCCAGCCGGTCGGCCGGGTCGTAGGTGTAGTCCGTGGTCGATTCGAGGTACGCCGTGTGGTTGTCGGCGTTCATCTTCTTCGCGACGTCCTGCGCCTTGTTGCCGTTGGGGCCGTAGGCATAGGTATGCGAGGCGACGAGGGTGCCGTTGCCCTTCTTCTCCACCGAGGTCTTCAGCGCGCCGTCGAGGTAGTACGCGTAGTCGACGGTGTTGCCGTTGGCCTTGGTCTCCTGCAGCTTCTGGCCGCGGGCGGTGTACGTGTACGAGGTCGCCTTGGGCGAGGCGTCCGTCGGCGTCTTGCCGACCGAGACCGTCTTCACCAGCTCACGCGTGGTGTACGTGTACGTGGAGAACTGGTCGGGGTGGGTGACCGTCTCCGGCTGGCCGTTGGCATCGTACGTGTACGACGTGGACTTCTTCTCCGTGCCGGACAGCGACTCGGTCACCTTCCGGACCTGGTTGAGGCCCGTGTAGGTGACGGTGTACGCGTCGATCTGCGCGGTCGACGAGGTGTCGTCGATCTTGGTCAGGTTGCCGTTGAGGTCGTAGGAGTAGGCGAAGTCGCTGTTCTCCGTGTCGGCCGGGTCGCCGCTGGTGTCACGCACGAGCTTGACAGCGTCGGCGACGACCGTGCCACCGCTGTTCTGGACCAGCTGCAGCTTGGCGTCGTTGCCCTGCTGGAAGGAGTGGGAGCCCAGCGCAACCCAGGTGTCCTGGTTCGCGGCCGTGCTCTGGTCGATCGTCTTGTCGGCCGTTCCGGTCGCATGGGTGAGCGTGTACTTCGCCGTCGTCGCGGCGCCCGCCACGTCCGGGAACTTCACGTACACGGTGTACGTGCCGTCCCTGGGGATGTTCAGCGTCCACGAGAAGGCGTCCGTGCCCGTGCCCGCCGCGTGGGTCTCGTGGTTGTAGCCCTGCTGACCGGCGGCCTCTCCCTTCGTCCAGGTGCCGGTCTTCGCTGTGTTCTGAGTGTCGGAGTTGTCCACCAGGACCACCGACTTGCCCACCGGGACGCCGTCGTCCGACCGCGACTTCAGCGAGCCGTCCGGGTAGTACGACCAGGTCATGGTGCGGTCCGAAGAGCCGCCCGCCGAGGTCAGGGTCCGCTTGGCCTGCTGGCCCGTCTCGTTGTAGTCGTAGGTGGTGGCGATGTCCCACGGGTCCGTGGACGACTTCACCCAGCCGTTGTCGAAGTAGCTGTTGGTGGTCTCGTTGCGGACCGTCTCACCCTCGGACGGCGGCAGCGAGGTCTTCTTCACCCGGCCGACCTTGTCGTAGACGGTCTGCGTGTAGACGCCGGGGTTGTTGTAGCGGGAGTCCGCCGGGTCGTAGGGCTGGTACTGCTTGACCGGACGGTTCAGCTCGTCGTACTCGGTACGGGCGGTGAACGCCTCCGTCGACCCGGCCGCGACGGCACGCGGAGTGATCACCTTGGTGGCGTTGCCGACCTGGTCGTACTCGTACTTCGTCGTGCGGTACGTGATGGCCGATGTGCCGTCGTGCGGGACCTTGACCTCGGTCTGCTTGCCGCGCTCGTCGTAGGTGATGAGCGTGGTGTTGCTCTCCGCGTCCGTGGTCGAGGTGACCAGACCGTCCTTGTCGTAGCCCTTCTCGGTGGTCTTGCCGGCTGTGTCTGTGACGACCGTGACCCGGTGGTTCAGGTCGTAGTCGGTCCTGGTCGTGTAGTCGGTGGTGTCGGTCGTCGCGTTCTTCTTGGGATCGATGACCTTGGTGACGTTGCCGACGCTGTCGTACTCGTACGAGAGCTTGTCGCCCGTGGCGTTGACGACGGAGGTGAGCTGGTAGATCTCGTCGTAGTGGTTGGTGATGACGTAGTCGGTCGAATCCGCCGTCGTCGCGGTGCCCTTGGGCTCCGTCGTCGACTTGAGGTTGCCGACCTTGTTGTAGGTGTACGTCGAGGTGCGCGGGTCGGTCTGGTTGTTCGCCGGCGCCGTCGCCGAGCTGACCTGGTCCGCGTCGTCGTACACCGCCGTGGAGACCGCACCGTTCGGCGCCGTCGACTTGGTGATGTTGTCGTTGGCGTCGTACACCGGTGCCGGGGTGGTGATCAGGTCACCCGCCGCCTGGTCCTTGGGCACCGTGTTGACCAGCGGACGGCCGAAGGTGTCGTACGTCTGCGTGGTCACCTTCTGGTGGGCGTCGGTGACCTTGGTGACCTGGCCTCGCTCGTCGTATTCGTACGCAGTCGAGTTGGTCTTCGCGTCCGTGATCGTCGTCGGGTATCCGGTCGGGCCGAACTCCTTGTACTCGGTCGGGTTGCCGTTGGCGTCGGTCGCCTTGGTCAGCTGGCCGTAGGAGTTGTACGCGTACGACGTGGTGTAGTCGTCCGGCACCGAGGTGGTCGCGACGCCCTTGGGGTCGGTGACCGTGGTCAGGTTGCCGAAGGAGTCGTAGCCGAACTGCCAGGCCCGGCCCTCCTGGGAGGTCTTGCGGAACAGGTCGGCGGAGTAGCCGTCGGCGCGCGTCTGGTACTCGTACGTGACCGCGTTGGCCGGCCACTGGCTGGTGTCCGTCACGCAGGTGGTCGTCTGGTCCGGGACGCCTGTCTTGTTGTTCTCCGCGTCGCGCTGCCAGAGCGGGTAGCCGGTCTTCTGGTCGTAGCAGTACGCGGTCTTGGCGCCGTTGTCCTCCTCCAGGTAGGTGACGTTGTTGTCCGCGTCCCAGCTCAACTTGCTGGTCTGGGACTTGGCGTTGGTCGTCTGTACGGGGCGGCCGAAATCGTCCGTCACGTACTGCGTGGCGTGCGACTCCGCGTCGGTGACCGTGGTGTCGGTGAACTCCGTATTCGTGGCGTTCGCCGCGTACGCGAAGCCCGTGTCATGGCCGAGCCGGTCGGTGACGGTCTTCGTCCACCAGTGATACTTCGGGTCGTCGCCCTCCTTGGGGGCGTAGTACGCCAGGTCGGTGCCGTTGCCGCGCGGGTCGGTGGCCTTGACCAGCTTGACGTTCTTGTTGCCCTGGGTGGCGTCGTAGGTGAACGTGAACACCTTCGGCTGGCCGGAGCCGTCGCCGTCGGTGAACTGACCGAGCAGACCCTTCGGCGTGTAGAAGAAGGAGATCTTGCGGACCGGCAGGCCCGAGACGGACCCGGAGATGTCCGTGATCGACTTGATGTGGTCGTAGATCTTCGAGTTGGTCAGGTTCGAGCCGGTGACCTTGGCGCCCGTGTCGTCGATGTAGTCGTACGACGCGTCGCCCTTCTTGTAGTACTCGACCCGCAGGGACTGCCGGCCGGCCGGGTCGGTGATGTACGTGAGGAACTTGGTCGGCTTGTTGTTGGACTTGCGTTCCTCGTACGTGTACGTCTGCGTGTTGCCGTTCTTGTCGACGACGGACGTCATGTAGCCGTCGCAGCCGAAGAAGAAGCGCGTGCCGTCCGGGCGGAGCAGGGTCCAGGCGTCCGGTACCGGGTCCTTGTCCGGGGTGCAGTCCAGGCCCGCCTTCATGGTGATGCGGTAGTGGACGCCGGCCGGGGCCTTCCACGTGCCGTCGGCCTGCTGGGTGAAGACGTGTGTGGTGCCGTCACCGTCCGGCAGACGGATCTCCGTCGCGTTCGCGTTCGGGTTGGGGTGGAAGTCGAGCGGGGCGCCCAGCCGGATCGGCCCGGCCAGCTGCGCCGACCAGCCCGCTCCCGACACGGTGTCGGAGGTGTCCAGCGAGTTGTACGCGAACCTCGCGAACGTCGTCAGCCCTCGGCCCGGGTTGGTGAACGCGTTGTACGACCACACGCTGTTGCCCGACGCCAGGTTGTTCATCACCGTCGAGCCCGCGCCCGTGTTCTTCCCCGTGTAGGAGTAGAACTTCTCCAGGCCGAGCGTGTTGGCGGTGGGGTCCTCCACCGCCACGTTCTGCTTCAACGGTGCGATGCCGCCGGTCCCGGCCGACAGCCAACTGCCGTCGGAGACCTTCTTCACGTCCCAGCCGAGCACGTAGTCCGTCCGCTTGTTACCGGAATCGGAGTTGATCGGCGTCTTGACCTGCGCCTGGATCGTCGCCGACTGGCCGGGCGACAGCGCCGGTATCGCCGTGGAGAGCTGGTTGCCGCCGGTCGTGACATCGGTGCCGTCCGGGAGCTTCCACGTGTACGACAGCCCCCGCTCACCGCTCGCCCACGCACTCGACGTGGTGTTGGTGACCGTGAAGTCCACCGTGTAGGTGGAGTTCGGGGTCATCCGGGCCGGGGTCTGCGGCGCGTAGTACGTGTCCTCCGCCGTGGAGTCGACGTAGATCACGCGCAGCAGCGGGCCGAGCTGGTGGTCGGATGTCTCCGAGGCCAGGAACAGGGTGCGTTCCTGCGGGCCGGTGGCGGATTCGTCCTTCAGCCTGACCATCGCGCCCTTGTTGCCGGCCGGCGTCTTGATCCAGCCCTGGGTGAGCGAGGTGGCGTCCCACCAGTGGCGGCCCACCTCCGACATCTGCGCGACGGTGTCCGACACGGTCGCCGAGTAGTCACCGCCCGGCGCCGTCCACGCGGTGGCGGAGTCGGCGTTGTTCCAGGTGGCGCTGGTTTCGGCGAAGTCCCGGGTCAGTCCGTGCAGTTCGTAGATCGCGCCGTTGGTGCCCGTGGTGGTCTCCGCGCCCCACATGAAGAGGCGTGACTCCAGCACCGTGGCCGTGGTGGGGATGTCGGAGGTGGTGAACTTCATCGCCGCGCGGGTCTTGCCGTACGTGGAGGAGTTGTTGCCCACGCTCAGCCACTTCTGCCCGACGCCCCAGGAGGAGATGGTGTTCTGGTTGGTGTTCGGCTGCGCGGACGACAGGGTCGTGTCCGTCACCCCGGACGTGCCCTGGATCAGCTTCATCGTGCGGCCCGCCTTCGGCACGCCCACGACGCGGGTCGGTGAACCGAGCAGCTCGCCGCTCTTGGTCTGCACCGCCAGCTGGTAGTAGTACGAGCGGCCGATCTCGTTCGCCGAGGAGTCCGGGGTCGGCGTCGCGGTGGTGTCCGTGTAGCTGGTGGCAGCCTTGTCGACCGGCGCGACGAGCGTCGCGGCCGACGGCGTGAAGGCCTGCTGCGTGGAACGGTGCAGCTGGTACTCGGCGATGTCCAGACCGCTGTCACCGGTGGTGTTGGAGTACGCCTTCCACGACAGCTCCGGGCCCGTGCCGTGGATCACCGTCGGCGAGTTCAGCGTCGTGCCGACCTTGCCGTAGGTGACCGTCAGCCGCGGGATCGTCGAGGTCTCGCCGCCGTAGTCGCCGTCGCCGGCCTCATAGCGCGGGCCACCGGTCAGAGCGGTGGACTCGTTCGTCGCCTTCAGCACGAAGCCGTGGTTGGCCGAGGTGCCGTCCAGCCACTGCTGCACCGTGTCCGTGACCGGGAACTTGTGCCACTGGTTGTACTCACCGGTGTTCTTCACGATCGACGCCGGGTTCACCCAGCGCATCGCGTCCGCGGTGACCGCGGTCGAGGCATCCGTGTCCCCGAGGACGACCTTGCCGGCCGTGCCCTTGGAGAACCAGATCTGCGAGCCGCCCTTCAGCGGCGCCCACACCCCGCCCGAACCCGCCGACTGGTCCACCGTGTAGGTGGCCGTACCGTCCCGCCCTGTCACCGTGTACGGGGCCGCCGTGGCCCGGTCCGAATACTGCACATAGTGTGCGTCCACCCGGTAAGACGCCGTCTCCGGCAGCCTGGGCTGCCAGGTGTAGGTGTCGGTGGTGATCGAGTCCTTGTTGTACAGGTAGTCGCCGTCGATCCCGTACGTCTGCGACCCCGGCTTCCACGTGCCGACCGCCGCCGTCGTCCCGGGGTCCCCGTCGTCGACCTGCACACTGGTGCCGGACAGCTCACCCACCAGCGCACTGGTGTTGGACCAGGTCGCCGTCGACTCGGTCCACGCCCCGGTCGCCCGGTAGGCACCGATGGTGACGTCGTTGGCGTTGGTGGTGTGTGCCTGGTCGAAGTACATCTCCAGGCGCGCGGCGTCGATCTGCGTGCCCGCCGGGATCTCGCTCAGCGGGAACTTGACCAGCGACCGGGAGGTGCCCGTGTCGGTCTTGCCCGCCGACAGCTTCCAGCTGGTGTTGAAGTTCACCGACGGCTGATCCGACAGGACCATCGTGTCCTGCGAGCCGGACGGCGACGGCGCGATGGTGATCGTCGGGTCGATGACGACCGGGTACTGCCGCTCCTTGGCCGCCAGCCACTTCGTGTCCGGCGTGACCGTCAGCTTCCAGGAGTCGCCGTCCCTGGTGAGCTTCTGGCTGACCCTGGTGCTGTAGGTCCGGCCGAAGACGGACCTCTCCGCCTTCTTCGCGTCCGTCATGTACGGCGCCGGGATGACCAGCTCCGGCGTGTGCGGCAACTCGCCGTACAGGGCGATCGAGCCGTCCTTGTGGGCCTTCGGGGTGAGACCGGCGGTGTCCAGCGTGAAGGTGAACCGCACGGGGCCGTCCGGGCGTTCGGCCAGGGTGATGTTCTCCTTCACCCGGCCCGGGCCGACGGCGTACTCCAGGTCCGCGCCTTGTGCCGCGTCCTTGTACGTGACGGTCGAGCCCTTGGCCGTGGGCTTCAGGTCGCCGCTCGCGCCCTCCAGGCCGAGGGTGACCGAACGGCCGCTCGGCGAGGCGAAACGCACCAGACGGCCGGCGTCACCGCCGAACCAGGTACGTCCGTTGTTCGTGGTATTGGCGAACTCGAAACCCTTCGCCTTCGTACCGCGCACGGTTGTGTCGATGGATTTCCAGGATGTCTTCTCGCCCGTGCCGGAACGGTACGACGTCGGCACCGCCGACAGCTCCGCCTCCACTCGGCCGTCCGACAGCTGCCAGAAACGGGCGTTTGCCGTTCGCCGGCCCTTCAGCTCCTTGACCCGCTTCGCCTTCGGAGCGGCTTTGCCCTTCGGCAGTTTCTGCCGGTCGGCCATCTCCAATTCGTTATGCGACGGAGGCTTGTCCAATCCTCCGCCATCATCGCCGTCATCCGCGAACCAGCCTTTGATGGTGTCGACAATTCCCTTTCCGTCACCATCATCAGCGGGCGCCGCATAAGCGACCTGAGGCAGCGCGGTACTCGTCACCGCAGCCACCGCAAGGCACGCCACAAGCCTGCCCAGTCTGGGTCTCACGCCAAACCTTTCCTTGTCCGTCATGGTCCGAACACCGCTGCCGCAAACCGGCCTTCCCAGCTCGGATCGAGAGGCCGTAGGCAGCGGCGCCGGGTTTCTATTCATTCTCATGACGCCATGTCAAGTAATCTCAGATACAGGGCAATTGACGCCAAAGGGGACGCGGGGTGTCCGATATTTCCGCTCGCTGGTCATCGGTCGGTGGCATCGTGTATAACCAGCCCGGCTGCAGCCTGTGGGCCTTCCCATTCACTCGTTGAGGAGAATTCGACCGTGCCCGGAAAAACCGAGGAAACCGAAGCGGAGGAAACGGATGCACCAGGTCCGAGGAAACCCTCCGGCGACCGCGCCGGTCTGCTCGCCGGCGGCGTCGTCCTGGCCGTCTGCGGCGGCCTCGCCCTGTACGGTGTGCTCGACTCGGGCAAGGGCGACGAGAAACCGGCGGACCGTACCCCCACCGCCGCGGTGACCTACGAAGTCACCGGCAAGGGCACCGCCGACATCACCTACCAGGCCCGCAACACCTCCGGCGAGGCCGTCGTCGTCAAGGGGGCCACCCTGCCCTGGCGCAAGACGGTGGACGTCCCCCTCGGCCAGGAGCCGACCGTCAGCATCGTCCTGGGCGAGAAGGGCGGCCAGGCCCGCTGTGCACTCGCCGTCCGCGGCAAGCACGCCCAAAGCGCCACCGCCGTCGGCAAGTTCGGGCGAGCGACCTGCGCCGGCGCGCTCCCCGGAGAAGCGGACGCAATCCAGGGCTGACACCCGCCCCGCCCGATATGAGAATATTGTCGTGCTTGCTTGACGCTGTTCCCGCCACACAGCTACAAGCCCGGTTGGGTGGCACATGCCCCTCCCAGACCGTGTGGCATACGTCCGCGCGGTCCTTCCCGTCGTGCCGTCGCGTGCCCCGCCCGCTTCGTCACCGCGCCCGCGTCCGTGGACCGTCCCCGGCACTGTGCGTGCCGAGAATCACGTCCGTGCAGGTCAAGCGGCTCTACGTTCTTGATCGGGTTGATCGAGCCCATCCCCGGTCGCCTGGCCAACCGGGCAGCTGACGGCTACCGCGGCGAGGGAAGGACCGACGCCCGCGACGCCTGCGTCATCGCAGACCAGGCAAGGACGCGCCGCGATCTGAGGCCCATTCGCGCGGGCGACGAGGCGGCCATCGAGCTGAAGCTGTTGACCGGACGCCGATCCGACCTGGTCGACCTCTTCGAACGCGACCAGCATCTCCTGGTGCTCGGCGACAGCGAGTGCGGCAAGAGCAATCTGCTGCGGCTGGTCGCGAACGGCCTCATGGCGCGCCACGGCGAGGACGACCTCGTCTTCGCCGTCATGGACCCGCGGCGCGGGCTGCGCACCCTGGTGCCCGGGGAGTACCGGGGCGGCTACGCCCACAACTCCAAGATCTGCGGGGCGCTCTCGGCGGGCATCGCCAAGGAACTGGAGAAGCGGATGCCCGACGGCCTCGCCGACCAGGACGCGCTGGCCGACGGCGCCTGGTACACCGGCCCGCGGATCGTCGTCCTCGTGGACGACTACGACATCCTCACCACCGCCGGAGCTGACGGCGGGCCGGTGCGGGCGGCGCGGCCGGTGCGGACGGCGCTCCACGGCACACGACGGCGCCGCGGCCCCCGGGCGGGAATACCCGGGGCCGCGGCGCCGTGCCCGTTCGGGCCGTCCGTGCGGTGGAGGAGGCGGTGGGGCGGGCGAGGAGGCGGTGGGGCGCCTCAGCCGCGGCCGGCCGCCTCGCCGTCCCCGGCGGCCCGTGCCGCCGGCTTCTTCTCGGTCCCGCCCGTCCGGCCGCGGGCCAGTTCGGCCGCGTCGCGCCGGAACGCCCACTCCATCCTCGGCTCCATGGCGAAGTGGAACACCCGCTGCACCGGCGTGGTGCACAGTACCGTCACCACGGCCGCCGCGAGGACGGTGAGCACGGCGGCGCCCCAGGCGGTGTTCACCCAGGCCGCGTCGTACCAGTCCCAGAAGCGGGAGCCCTTGGCCAGGAAGCCGTGCAGGAGATAGCCGTACAGCGTGCCGGCGCCGAGGGCGGTGAACCACATCTCGCGCCGCGGCACCCAGGCGTAGAAGCAGGCGGCCAGCACCATGGAGCAGCCGAACAGCGCCGGTGTCATCACCAGGCCGGTCCACCAGGGTGCGGTCAGCTCCTGCACGCTGTCGCGGTGGTAGAACCAGCTCGTCGCCATCCGTGGTGCCGCCCAGTAGGAGAAGAGCAGTGCGGCGGCGAACACCGGTACGGAGAGGATCCGCACCTCGCGGCGGCGCACCAGCTGGAAGTGCTCCGGTTTGAGCATCAGGCCGACCACGAAGAACGGCAGGAACTGCAGCACCCGCTGGAGGTCCAGGTCGTCGCCGATGTCGGGGGAGACCGAGGCCAGGACGGCGATGGCGAGCGCGAGCGGGACGGGCCAGCGCACGATCTTCCACAGCGGGGTGGTGAGCCGCCAGACGAACAGCGCGATCAGGAACCAGGTGAGGTACCAGGGGTCGAGCAGACTGATCGGGTAGCCGGGATCGTCGTTGGCGTACCGCTTGAAGTAGCTGTAGACCGTCTCGAAGATGACGTACGGCACGGCCACACCGGTGACCAGCCGCTGCAACCGGTCGGTCCGCATGTCGAAACTGCGGGAGAAGTAGCCGGAGATGACGATGAAGGCCGGCATGTGGAAGGCGTACACGAACATGTACGCCGCTTCGGCGATACGGCTGTCGGCCGTCAGCGGCTGCCAGGCGTGGCCGACGGCCACGAGGACGATCGCCAGGTACTTGGCGTTGTCGAAGAACGGATCGCGCTTCTTGACGGCGCCGTTTCCGCCCGGGGGAGTGGGGGAACCCCCGGGATGCGGCGTCGCGGAGCTGTGGGACGGGGTGAGGGGGGACGCGCGGGTTTCCGGGGGGAGCGGCGTCCGCTGGTGGCCGTGGGGGCGCAGCACGTTCGTCACGGGCCCTCCCAGCGCAACTGGGGGAGGGCGGACCGGGACATCACCGCGCACGAGGGGGACGGGGCAGCGTGCAACATCTGAGGCACCATAGCGTCGGGGGGCGTTGTCCGTAAAACCTTCCCCCTGCTCTCCTTCAATGACGGCTGCTACCCCGTCCGGCGCAGCTCAAGGCGGACGATCCGCCCGTTTGATGGGTATCGGCCCCGTCCGTGAACATGACATGGATCACGGGCGCGGGCCGCCGCGGCCCCGGCCGTTTGCCCGAGGGCCGGCCGTGGGCATAGGGCTGGCGTGAACAGATGGCCGACGAAATACCAACAGGGGACAACCCCGTCCCGCGTTGGTGGCACGATGGTCCCGGCGTGGGGTGCGGGGCCGCACTTCCGGGGCCGGTGACGTCGTTCCGACCGAGGGTGGGATCAGTTGTGGTCATTTCGCTGTCTGCTGTTGTCGTCCTGTTGATCATCATGATCGTGCTGATGAAGTCCGGGTCGCTCAAGGGCGGACCGGCCCTGGTGGCCGTGCTGTTCGGTTTCTTCCTGGCGTCGTCGGGCATGGCCCCGACCATCCAGAGACTGCTGGACTCGCTCGCGGACACGCTCAACCAGATCAGCTTCTGACCGGCGCACCGCCGCACGGGGACCGCGGGCCGCCCGCACGGGAGGCTCCGCGCGGGCGCGCACCGGCTCCCGCTCCCGCTTCCCGGCTCCGCCCTCGGGCGGTTCCTCGCCCTCGCGCGGTTCCTCAGCGTCCCCGCGCGATGGTGTCCCGGACGGTGTCCTCGTCGCGGGCGACCGCGGCGGTGCCGTCGTCGGCGGTGATGATCGGACGCTGGATCAGCCGCGGATGCGCGGCCAGGGCCCCGATCCAGCGCTCCCGCTCGGCCGGCTCCCTCGGCCAGGCGCCGATGCCCAGTTCCCCCGCCTCGGCCTCCCGGGTCCGGGTGATGTCCCACGGTTCGAGGCCGAGCCGGTCGAGTACGGCGCGCAGCTCGTCCGTGCTCGGCGGGTCCTCCAGGTAGCGGCGGACCGTGTACTCGGCGCCCGCGTCGTCGAGGAGGCGTACGGCGGAGCGGCACTTCGAGCAGGCGGGGTTGACCCAGATCTCCATGCCGTCACCCTACTGATCCGGCCGTGGAAAAGACCCGGGGCCGGACCCGGAAGAAGATCTTCCGGATCCGGCCCCGATGCCTGTGGAGCGGGCGACGGGAATCGAACCCGCGTAGCCAGTTTGGAAGACTGGGGCTCTACCATTGAGCTACGCCCGCACGCGCCGCCCGGCGGAGCCGCCGCGGCACGGTGTGCATCGTAGCGGGTCCGGACGGTCACTCGCACACCCGTCACCGGCCGCTCCCGTTACGGCGCCCTCCCGCACCTGCGGCCATGTACCCTACGTCTCGCACCAGCGGGGTGTGGCGCAGCTTGGTAGCGCGTCCGCTTTGGGAGCGGAAGGCCGTCGGTTCGAATCCGGCCACCCCGACCATCACCGCCGTTCCCCGCCCCCCGTGACCGACGGACCGCGGCTTTTTCCGGGCCGCGGCACCGGTACCGCGGCCGCCGGGAGATGCGGTCGCGGGCGGGCCCGCTCCCGTTAGGGACCGGATACCGCTTGCGGTTACTATGCAAGCTGCGTGCCCGTGTCCGTCTGTGTCGGTCATCCACTGTGGATCCACCCAGTCGATCACCGCATGGGGCGCCATCGGCAGAGAGTCGAGATCCCTCTGCAGCATCCCAGAAGTCAGCCCCAAGGAGACCGAACCGTGAAGAGCGCCGTGGAGACCCTGAACCCGACCCGGGTTCGGCTCACTGTCGAGGTGCCCTTCGAGGAGCTCAAGCCCAGCCTCGACGCGGCGTACAAGAAGATCAACCAGCAGGTCACGGTGCCGGGCTTCCGCAAGGGGAAGATCCCCGCCCGGGTGATCGACCAGCGGTTCGGCCGCGGCGCGGTGCTGGAGGAGGCCGTCAACGACGCGCTGCCGAAGTTCTACACCGACGCGGTGAACGAGGGCGACCTCAACCCGCTCGGCCAGCCCGAGGTCGACATCACGGAGCTCAAGGACGGCGAGGTCCTGGCCTTCACCGCCGAGGTGGACATCCGCCCGTCCCTGGAGATCCCGGACTACTCCGGTATCGAGGTGACCGTCGACGCCGTCGAGGTCACCGACGAGGACGTGGACAAGGCGGTCGAGCAGCTCCGTGACCGTTTCGCCTCCACCACCCCCGTCGAGCGCGCCGCCGCCGAGGGCGACGTGGTGACGATCGACCTGGAGGCCAAGGTCGACGGCGAGGTCCTGGAGGACGGTGTCGCCAAGGGCGTGAGCTACACCATCGGCTCCGGCGAACTGCTCGACGGCATCGACGAGGCCGTGACCGGCCTGGAGGCCGGCGGCAGCACCACCTTCACCTCCGAGCTCAAGGGCGGCTCCGCCCAGGGCAGGGAGGCCGAGGTCAAGGTCGACGTCACCGCCGTCGCCGCCCGTGAACTCCCCGCGCTGGACGACGACTTCGCCCAGCTGGCCAGTGAGTTCGACACCCTGGAGGAGCTGCGCGCGGACAGCCGCAAGCGCCTGGAGCAGTCGAAGGTGTACGAGCAGGCCACCGAGGCCCAGGAGAAGGTGCTCGACGCCCTTCTGGAGCTGGTCGAGGTCCCGATCCCCGAGAAGCTCCTCGACGACGAGGTCAACACCCGCAAGCACAACCTGGAGCACCACCAGCTCGGCCAGATGGGGATGGACCTGGACGGCTACCTCAAGGTCCAGGGCAAGACCGCCGAGGAGTTCGACGCCGAGCTGCGCGAGCAGGCGGAGAAGGGCATCCGCACCCAGTTCGTCCTGGACGAGCTGGTCAACAAGGAGAAGCTCTCCGTCGGCCAGGAGGAGCTGACCGAGCACCTCATGCGCCGTGCCCAGTCCTCCGGCATGAGCCCCGACCAGTTCGCCCAGGCCGTCGTCGAGGGCGGCCAGGTGCCGATGCTCGTCGGCGAGGTCGCCCGGGGCAAGGCGCTCGCCGTGGTCGTCGAGGCCGCCACGGTCAAGGACACCAACGGCGAGATCGTCGACCTGGAGGACGAGGAGGAGGACGAGGCGGCGGAGACGGCCGAGGCGGCCTCCGAGGAGTCCGCCCCCGAGTCCGGCGACACCGCCGCCGCCGGTCAGGAGGCGACCGAGAAGGCCGCGCAGACCGGCGAGACCGGCGCCTGAACCTCCGCTCCGCGCCCCCCGGTACGGAACCCGCGGGGACCGCTTGTGGCAGGCCCGGACGCGCACCGCGTCCGGGCCTGCCGCGTTCCGGTGTGCCCCGTCCGGGCGCCCCGCGCCGCCGGGCCTGCGCTCACAGCGAACAGCTGACAATGCGGGATGGCGCCCGCCGACCAGCGCGTTAGGGTCCGTAGATACGGGGGCAGGGGAGTCTCCGGAAGGCGCCGGGAGCGCCCCGGCACCACCCGGATCCCCGGCCCGAAAGACACGCTGAGACGGCCCGTCGCCGTCCGACTAGAGCAGGTGGACACGTGACGATCCCGATGCCCTCCGCCGCCGCTGAGCCCAATTTCGGCGGTCTCGGCGACCAGGTCTACAACCGGCTGCTCAATGAGCGGATCATCTTCCTCGGCCAGCCCGTGGACGATGACATCGCCAACAAGATCACGGCGCAGCTGCTGCTCCTGGCCGCCGACCCGGACAAGGACATCTTCCTCTACATCAACAGTCCCGGCGGCTCGGTGACGGCCGGCATGGCGATCTACGACACCATGCAGTACATCAAGAACGACATCGTGACCATCGGCATGGGTCTGGCCGCCTCCATGGGCCAGTTCCTGCTGAGCGCGGGGACCCGCGGCAAGCGCTTCGCGCTGCCGAACAGCGAGATCCTGATCCACCAGCCGTCCGCGGGCCTGGGCGGTTCCGCCTCGGACATCAAGATCCACGCGGAGCGGCTGCTGCGCAACAAGCGCACGCTGGCGGAGCTCACGGCCTTCCACACCGGCCAGACCGTCGAGCAGATCACCCACGACTCCGACCGCGACCGCTGGTTCACGGCCCAGGAGGCCAAGGACTACGGCCTGATCGACGACGTCATGCCCTCCGCCACCGGCGTTCCGGGCGGGGGCGGCACCGGGGCCTGAGCCCTGACGGCGGCCCCGAGTCCAGACCCCTCAGCCCACAGATCGCCACCAGGACGGTGAACAGTCTTATGAACAATCTCTCCGGCAGCGGCCTCCCCGAGGGTCTGCGCGCTCAGTACGACACCAGTCACCAGGCCGAGTCCCGTTACATCGTGCCGCGCTTCGTCGAGCGCACCTCCCAGGGCGTGCGCGAGTACGACCCGTACGCGAAGCTCTTCGAGGAGCGCGTGATCTTCCTCGGGGTGCAGATCGACGACGCCTCGGCGAACGACGTCATGGCCCAGCTGCTCTGCCTGGAGTCCATGGACCCGGACCGGGACATCTCGATCTACATCAACAGCCCCGGTGGCTCGTTCACCGCGCTGACCGCGATCTACGACACCATGCAGTTCGTGAAGCCGGACATCCAGACGGTGTGCATGGGCCAGGCGGCGTCCGCCGCGGCCGTGCTGCTCGCCGCCGGCACCCCCGGCAAGCGCATGGCCCTCCCCAACGCCCGGGTCCTCATTCACCAGCCGTACAGTGAGATCGGGCGCGGTCAGGTCTCCGACCTGGAGATCGCGGCGAACGAGGTCATCCGGACCCGCTCGATGCTGGAGGAGCTGCTCGCCAAGCACTCCACCACGCCGATCGAGCAGATCAAGGACGACATCGAGCGCGACAAGATCCTCAACGCGGACGAGTCCCTGGCGTACGGTCTGATCGACCAGATCGTTTCGACCCGGAAGAGTTCCGTTTCCGCATAACTGCGGTATCCCCCTTGGGCCGAGTCGGTCCAAGGGGGGCCCGGACCGGGGGCCCGGCAAGGTACCGTCGGGAGGGGGCGGCGGACCGTGACGACTGACCGCGTCGCGGACTCCGGACAACCCAGACAGGCACCAGGGTCCGATGATCAGGGCGGATCCCAGGCGAAGGGGAAGCACCTCGTGGCACGTATCGGTGACGGCGGCGATCTGCTCAAGTGCTCATTCTGCGGAAAGAGCCAGAAGCAGGTGAAGAAGCTCATCGCAGGCCCGGGTGTCTACATCTGCGACGAGTGCATCGACCTCTGCAACGAGATCATCGAGGAGGAGCTCGCGGAGACCTCCGAGGTCCGCTGGGAGGAACTCCCCAAGCCCCGCGAGATCTACGAGTTCCTGGAAGGGTACGTCGTCGGGCAGGAGGCCGCGAAGAAGGCCCTGTCCGTCGCCGTCTACAACCACTACAAGCGGGTCCAGGCCGGCGAGAACAGCCGCGACAGCCGGGACGACGGCATCGAACTGGCCAAGTCCAACATCCTGTTGCTCGGCCCGACGGGTTCCGGCAAGACCCTGCTGGCGCAGACCCTGGCCCGGATGCTCAACGTCCCGTTCGCCATCGCCGACGCCACCGCGCTGACGGAGGCCGGCTATGTCGGCGAGGACGTCGAGAACATCCTGCTGAAGCTGATCCAGGCGGCCGACTACGACGTCAAGAAGGCCGAGACCGGGATCATCTACATCGACGAGATCGACAAGGTCGCGCGGAAGAGCGAGAACCCGTCGATCACCCGCGACGTCTCCGGCGAGGGCGTGCAGCAGGCCCTGCTGAAGATCCTGGAGGGCACCACCGCCTCGGTGCCGCCGCAGGGCGGGCGGAAGCACCCGCACCAGGAGTTCATCCAGATCGACACCACCAACGTGCTGTTCATCGTGGGCGGGGCCTTCGCCGGTCTGGAGAAGATCATCGAGTCCCGGGCCGGCGCCAAGGGCATCGGCTTCGGCGCGACCATCCGCTCCAAGCGGGAGATCGAGGCCAGCGACCAGTTCCAGGAGGTCATGCCGGAGGACCTGGTGAAGTTCGGGATGATCCCCGAGTTCATCGGGCGGCTCCCGGTCATCACCTCCGTGCACAACCTCGACCGCGAGGCGCTGCTGCAGATCCTGGTCGAACCGCGCAACGCGCTCGTCAAGCAGTACCAGCGCCTCTTCGAACTGGACAACGTCGAGCTGGACTTCGACCGCCCGGCGCTGGAGGCCATCGCCGACCAGGCGATCCTGCGCGGCACCGGGGCCCGGGGCCTGCGCGCCATCATGGAGGAGGTGCTGATGTCGGTGATGTACGAGGTGCCGTCCCGCAAGGACGTCGCCCGCGTCGTCATCACCGCCGAGGTCGTGCACTCCAATGTGAACCCGACGCTCGTGCCGCGCAGCCGCGGCGGCGAGCCGGGGGAGCGGCACGAGAAGAGCGCCTGAGCACGGCGCCGTCGGCACCGCGCCGTCAGCACGGCGCCGTGAGCACAACGCCGAAGGGGCGGGCCGGGATGCACCGGGCCGCCCCTTTCGGCGTCGCCGGGCCCGCGGCGCCGGAGCGGCCGCGGGCCCGGGGGTTCTGCCGTCACTTCGGCTGGACGGTCTCCTCCTTGACCTTCCCGACCGTCTCGGAGAACTCCTTGAGGTCCACGGAGCCCTCGGAGGTGTAGTCGGCGGAGACGACGGCGACCACGGCCATGGTGGAGTTGTCCGCCCAGGCACAGGCGGGCATGTACATGTTCGCCAGCCCCTGGCCGGCCTTCACCAACTGGCAGCTGAGCGTGTCACCGTTGATCTCGTAGTCCGTCTGCTTCTGGACGACCTGCGAACCCGGCTGGCCCTGCACCATGCCGTCCAGCGCGTCCTTGCGCATCTCCGCCGGGTCGGAGTCGATGTCCCCCCAGGCGCCGGAGAGGATCAGCGCACCCTTCTCGATGCTGCCGCCCTTCAGGTACTGGCCGACCACCGCGGTGCCGTCGGACGGCAGTTCGTCCTGGAGCAGTTTGCGCTGCTGCTCCAACTGCGCGCTGTCCTCGGCGCGTTCGTAGTCGCCGCCCAGCAGGGACTGCGGCGTGGTGAGCTTCTCGGTGCCCTCCGGACCGCCGAGGAGCGCGGCGACCCCGAGGCCGACCACGGTCAGCACCGCCACCGAACCGGCGACGATCCCGATGACGGCGCCCTTGCCCAGCCCGCGCGACGGGGGCGGCGGCGGGGTCTGCGGCCACGGCTGACCGGCGGGGCCGCCCTGCGGCGGGTACCCGTAGCCCGGCTGCGGATGGGGCTGCTGCGGGATGTGCGGCTGACCCTGCTGGGGATAGCCGTAGCCCGGCTGCTGCGGGGCGCCGTACGGGTTGGGCGGCTGCCCGCCGCCGTACGGACCGGGCGACGGCGGAGGCTGGTTGTGGCTCATGAGGTCCCCCCTCGGGACGCGCTGCTGGTGGTTCTCGCTCCCGGTGCCCGGGTGCGCCGGGAGCTGTGGACATACGGGGTGCCGGGGCGCGCCGGGTGCTGCGCGGCGTTCCGGGCTACTTCTCGACGCGGCTCTCGTCCCGGGCCGTGTTCGTCATCTCCGCCACCTCGTCGGTGGACTTGAGTTCGCTGGAGTCGTCCATCGACGTGATCTGGAACTGGACCACCCCGAGGGCGCTGGTGTCGCCCCAGGCGCAGAACGTCGCCCCGGAGGTGACCTCGGCGGCGCCCGAACCGGCCGTCGCCTTCTGGGTCTTGCACTTCATCACGGTCCCGTCGAACCCGTCCGGGGAGTACTCCCGGACCGGGGTGACCTCGTCGATCCGCACGGTGGCGGAGACCGCTTCCTGGTTCTTCTCCATCTGCGCGAAGAGGCGGTCGACCGCCGCCCCGGGGTCGTCGATCTCGCCATACAGGCCGGCGACGACGAGATTGTCGTTCGCGGCGTTGGTGTAACTGCCGGAGACGGAGGAGCCGTTCCTGACACCCAGCTTCGCGGCCTCCTTCCCGCCGGCCAGCCCGCCGCCCTGCCCGTCGCCGCCCTCGGCCCGGGTGTACTCGCCGTTGACCAGCTTCTCCGGCAGTTTCACGGTGTACGGGGCCATGTCACCGCCGCCGCCCGGGCCTCCACCGCCGAAGAGGACGACACCCCCGGCAATCGCGGCCACCGCCACCACGGCGCCCGCCACGATGCCGGCCGTCCTGCCCTTGCCGCCGCCCGGCGCGGGCGGGGACACCCGGCCGTACGGCTGCGGCTGGCCCTGGGGGTGCCCGCCGTACGCACCGGGGTGGTACGGGGCGGGCTGCCCGCCGTACCCGCCCGGCTGCCCCGGGTGGCCGTAACCCGGTCCGCCCTGCGGCTGCTGCTGCGGCGGTCCGCCGTACGGACCCGGCTGCTGGTGGCTCATGCGCGGCTCGTCCTCTCCCCGGGCCCGGATCACTTGCCGAGCTCGACCCGGGCGTCCGCCCGCACCTCGGCCGTGGTCTCCGCGACCGCGTCGAGGTCCGCCTTGCCGGCGAGGACGGCCAGCGGATCGATGACCATGACGCCGCCGACCGTGCTGGAGTCCGCCCAGATGCACACGGGAAGCTCGGCCTCCTTCACCTTGGCGTTCGGGTCCTCGTTGGTCGTCTTGAACTTCTGGCACTTCATCACGGCGCTGCCGAGACCGTCGGGCTCGGCCTCCTCGGGGCTGCCGAGGACCTCGACGGTCCCCTCGTCCTCGGCCATCGTCCGCAGCACGGTGAACATGGCGTCGATGACCTGCTCGGGATTGTCGACCGTGCCCCAGACACCGGTCAGCAGCATCTGCTTCTTGGAGGCCGTCGCGTACTCGGCCTGGACGGGATGCGGGTCCTTGACGCCGGGAAGCTGGTCCAGCGACTCCCGGTCCTTGCCGG
The DNA here is from genome assembly GCF_018070345.1 of Streptomyces sp. F63. Taxonomy (GTDB): domain Bacteria; phylum Actinomycetota; class Actinomycetes; order Streptomycetales; family Streptomycetaceae; genus Streptomyces. The sequence goes on along the minus strand of NZ_JAGPXX010000002.1, from coordinate 52,633 downwards.
AGACACCGGAGTCGTCCTTGCCCTCGCCCTGGCGTTCGAACTCGCCGGCGACCGTCTGCGGCGTGGTCAGCTTGTGCGGGCCGTCGTCGCCGGATCCGCCGGTGAGGAAGACCAGCGTGCCGGCGATCGCGGCCACCGCCACCGCGGCACCCACGATGACGCCCGCCCGCCTGCCCTTGCCGCCGCCCGGCGGGGGCGGGGGCATCCGGCCGTGGGGCTGCGGCCGCCCGTGGGGCGGCTGCGGGCCGCCGGGCTGCTGCCCGTAGGGGCCCGGCGCGCCGCCGTACGGGCCGGGCTGCGGCGGCTGCCCGTACGGGCCGGGCGGCGGTCCGCCCTGCGGATACCCGTAGCCCTGCGGAGGCACCTGGCCGGGGGCCTGCGGCGACCAGCCGGGGCCGGGGGCTCCGGCCGCACCGCCCCGGCCGTACGGGCCGGGCGCGCCGCCCCCGTACGGGCCCGGCTGCGGTGGCGGCTGGTGGTGACTCATGAATCCCCCTCGGTGCACAGAACAGTTGGGCTCATCCTCCCCGACGACTTATGCGGGCTTTACCCCGGGGCGGCAACGGGTTCGTAACAGCGGAGGCCCCGCCCTTAGACTGACGGTCGTGACCGACAACTCCCAGCGCCCCGGGACCGGGGCCCACAGCAGCGCCCCCGCCCACCTGCCGACCCAGTACGCACCGGCCGACGCGGAGGGGCCGCTCTACGAGCGCTGGGTAGAGCGCGGTTACTTCGAGGCGGACGCGAAGAGCGCCAAAGAGCCGTACACCATCGTCATCCCCCCGCCCAACGTCACCGGCTCCCTCCACCTCGGCCACGCCTTCGAGCACACGCTGATCGACGCCCTCACCCGCCGCAAGCGGATGCAGGGCCACGAGACGCTGTGGCAGCCCGGCATGGACCACGCCGGCATCGCCACGCAGAACGTCGTCGAGCGGGAGCTGGCCAAGGAGGGCAAGTCCCGGCACGACCTGGGCCGCGAGGCGTTCACCGAGCGGGTCTGGAAGTGGAAGGCCGAGTCCGGCGGGCAGATCTCCGGCCAGATGAAGCGCCTGGGCGACGGCGTCGCCTGGTCCCGTGAGCGCTTCACGATGGACGAGGGCCTCTCGCGCGCCGTCCAGACCATCTTCAAGCGGCTCTACGACGACGAGCTGATCTACCGCGCCGAGCGCATCATCAACTGGTGCCCGCGCTGCCTCACCGCCATCTCGGACATCGAGGTCGAGTACCAGGACGACGAGGGCGAGCTGGTCTCCATCCGCTACGGCGAGGGCGAGAACTCCATCGTCGTCGCCACGACCCGTGCGGAGACGATGCTCGGCGACACCGCCGTCGCCGTCCACCCGGAGGACGACCGCTACCGCCACCTCGTCGGCACCGAGATCGAGCTGCCGCTCACCGGCCGCCGGATCCCGGTCGTCGCCGACGAGCACGTCGACCCGGAGTTCGGCACCGGTGCCGTCAAGGTGACGCCCGCCCACGACCCGAACGACTTCGAGATCGGCCGGCGCCACGACCTGCCGAGCCTCACGGTCATGGACGAGCACGCGGTCATCACCGCGCACGGCCCGTTCCAGGGCCTGGACCGGCTGGAGGCGCGCAGCGCCATCGTCGCCGCGCTGCGCGCCGAGGGCCGGATCACCGCCGAGAAGCGCCCGTACACGCACTCCGTCGGCCACTGCTCGCGCTGCAAGACGACCATCGAGCCGCGGCTGTCGATGCAGTGGTGGGTCAAGGTCGGCCCGCTGGCGAAGGCCGCGGGCGACGCCGTCCGCGACGGCCGGGTCACCATCCATCCCAAGGAGATGGAGTCCCGCTACTTCGGCTGGGTCGACAACCTCCACGACTGGTGCATCTCGCGGCAGTTGTGGTGGGGCCACCGCATCCCGGTCTGGTACGGCCCGAACGGCGAGACGGTCTGCGTCGGCCCGGACGAGCAGCCGCCGACCGGCGAGGGCTGGCGGCAGGACGCCGACGTCCTGGACACCTGGTTCTCCTCCGGGCTCTGGCCGTTCTCCACCCTCGGCTGGCCCGAACGGACCGACAGCCTGGCGAAGTTCTATCCCAACTCCGTCCTGGTCACCGGCTACGACATCCTCTTCTTCTGGGTCGCCCGGATGATGATGTTCGGCCTGTACGCGATGGACGGCACCCCGCCGTTCCACACCATCGCCCTGCACGGCATGGTCCGCGACCAGTTCGGCAAGAAGATGTCGAAGTCCTTCGGCAACGCGGTCAACCCGCTGGACTGGATGGACAAGTACGGCTCCGACGCCGTTCGCTTCACCCTGGCCCGCGGCGCCAACCCGGGCGTCGACGTCCCGATCGGCGAGGACTGGGTCCAGGCGTCCCGCAACTTCGCCAACAAGATCTGGAACGCCACCCGCTTCGCCCTGATGAACGGCGCCACGGTCGAGGGCGGACTCCCCGCGGCGGACGGGCTGTCGCCGGCCGACCGCTGGATTCTCTCCCGGCTGAACGCGGTCGTCGCCGAGGTCGACGCGTACTACGACGACTACCAGTTCGCCAAGCTCAGCGACACCCTCTTCCACTTCGCCTGGGACGAGGTGTTCGACTGGTACGTCGAGCTGACCAAGACCGTCTTCCAGGCCGGCGGCCCCGCCGCCGAGGCCTCGCGCCGGGTCCTCGGCGAGGTCCTGGATGTCACGCTGCGCCTGCTGCACCCGGTGATCCCGTTCGTCACCGAGACGCTGTGGACGGCCCTCACCGGACGGGAGTCGGTCGTCATCGCCGACTGGCCCGGCGACAGCGGTTTCCGCGACGCCGCGGCCGAGCGGGAGATCGCGACGGTCCAGCAGGTGGTCACCGAGGTCCGCCGGTTCCGCGCCGACCAGGGGCTCCAGCCCGGCCAGAAGGTCCCGGCCCGGCTGGACCTGGCGGGCACGGACCTCGCCGGCCACGAACCCGCCATCCGGCAGCTGCTCCGCCTCCAGCCGGAGGGCGAGGGCTTCACGCCCACCGCCACCCTGCCGGTCGCGGGCGCCACGGTCGCGCTGGACCTCTCCGGCACCATCGACGTCGCGGCCGAGCACAAGCGGCTCACCAAGGACCTGGCGGCCGCCGAGAAGGAGAAGGCCCAGGCCACGGCGAAGCTCGGCAACGGCGCGTTCCTGGCCAAGGCCCCGGACCACGTCGTGGACAAGATCCGCACCCGGCTGAGCACCGCCGAGGCGGACATCGAGCGCATCACCGCCCAGCTCGCCGGCCTCCCCCAGGGCTGACCGGCGGTCTCACGCCACCGTCCCCCGCGCCCGGCCGATCCGCCGGGCGCGGGGGACGCGGCGTTCCCCGCGCCGTTCCCCTCATCCACCGGGCGGGGCGGGCGGCCCGCCGTGGCGCGGCGGGGGTGACCGGGAGCACGGCCCGGTCGGACGCCGGCACCCGTACGGCTCCGTAGACTGACCCCCGTGAGTGAGCGCGCCCCGCACGGGAATTCCCAGCCCGACGAACCCGAGGACCCCTTCGACAGAATCGTCGAGGCGGAGACCGGCCGCGATCCGGATCTGGCGGTGATCGAGGCGGGCAGCCGGACCCTGCGCACCCAGGCCGGTCCGCCGGGGGCCGACGAGGCCCCCGCCCGTCCCGAGGACCCGGAGACCGACCGCCGGCTCCGGGAGGTCGAGGCCGAGCTGGCGGGCCGCTGGCCGGAGACGAAGCTGGAGCCGTCCCTCACCCGCATCAGCGCGCTGATGGACGTCCTCGGCGAGCCGCAGCGCTCGTATCCGTCGATCCACATCACCGGCACCAACGGCAAGACCAGTACCGCCCGCATGATCGAGGCCCTGCTGACCGCCTTCGAGCTGCGCACCGGGCGCTACACCAGCCCGCACGTGCAGTCGGTGACCGAGCGCATCAGCATCGACGGCGCGCCCGTGCCCGCCGCGAAGTTCATCGAGACGTACCGCGACATCGCCCCGTACGTGGAGATGGTCGACACCGCGCAGGAGCACCGGCTCTCCTTCTTCGAGGTGCTCACCGGCATGGCGTACGCCGCCTTCGCCGACGCGCCGGTCGACGTCGCGGTCGTCGAGGTCGGCATGGGCGGCAGCTGGGACGCCACCAACGTGATCGAGGCCGGGGTCGCCGTCGTCACGCCCATCGACCTGGACCACACCGACCGGCTCGGCGGCTCCACCGGCGAGATCGCCGTGGAGAAGGCCGGGATCATCAAGCAGGGCGCCACGGTCGTCCTCGCCCAGCAGCCGGTGGACGCCGCGCAGGCCATGCTCAAGAAGGCCGTGGAGGTGGACGCCACCGTGGCCCGCGAGGGCATGGAGTTCGGCGTGACCAGCCGCGAGATCGCGGTCGGCGGGCAGCTGCTGGCGCTGCGCGGCCTCGGCGGCGAGTACCCGGAGATCTTCCTGCCGCTGCACGGTGCGCACCAGGCGCACAACGCGGCGGTCGCGCTCGCCGCCGTCGAGGCGTTCTTCGGCATCGGCTCGGAGCACGCCCGGCTGCTGGACGCCGATACGGTGCGCACGGCCTTCGCCTCGGTGGTGTCGCCGGGCCGGATGGAGATCGTGCGGAAGAGCCCGACGGTCGTCCTGGACGCGGCCCACAATCCGGCGGGGGCGCGCGCGGCGGCCGCGACGGTGACCGAGGCGTTCGGCTTCGGCCATCTGGTCGGCGTGGTCGGCCCGAGCGGTGAGAAGGACGTCAAGGGCCTGCTGGAGGCCTTCGAGCCGGTGTTCCAGGAGGTGGTGGTGACCCGCAACTCCACCCACCGGGCCATGGACGTGGACGAACTGGCGGCGCTCGCCGTCGAGGTGTTCGGCGAGGAGCGGGTGCAGGTCGAACCCCGGTTGGACGACGCGCTGGAAGCGGCGATCACCCTGGCCGAGGAGGAGGGCGAGTTCGCCGCCGCGGGCGTGCTGGTGACGGGTTCGGTGATCACGGTGGGTGAGGCCCGGCTGCTGCTGGGGAAGGGCAGGGGCTGAGCGATGCGGACACTGTGCGCGTCCACGCTGATCGGCGAGTTCTTCGTGATCGGCTTCGCCGGGCTGGTCGTGATGCGGACCTCGGACCTCTCCGCCGGGCTGGTCTGGACGGTGAGCGGCACGGCGATGCTGCTCTGCCTGGCCCTGGCCGGTGTGCTGTCCCGGCCGGGCGCGGTGGCGACCGGGTGGGCGCTTCAGGCGGCGCTGATCGCCAGTGGCCTGGTGGTGCCGGCGATGTTCTTCCTCGGCGCCGTCTTCGCGGGCCTGTGGTGGGCCTCGGTGCACTACGGGCGCAGGATCGACGAGGCGAGGGCCCGGCACGCCCCGGGCGCCGCGGCCTGATCCGCCCCGTCCGGTGGCGCGCTCCGGGAGGGGTGCGCCGGGAGGGTTCCGGCGCGGACACGGCGTGCCGCCCGCTCCGGCCGCCCCTGTAGCCTCGTGCCACCCCGCACCCGCAGACACGAAGGAGCTCATGCCGTGAGCCAGCGCACGCTCGTCATCCTCAAGCCGGACGCGGTCAGGAGGAATCTGATCGGCGAGATCATCGGCCGTATCGAGCGGAAGGCGGGCTGGCGGATCAGCGCGCTGGAACTGCGCGAGCTGGGCCGCGAGGTGCTGGAGCAGCACTACGGCGAGCATGTCGGCAAGCCGTTCTACGAGCCGCTGGTGGAGTTCATGTCCTCCGGTCCGGTCGTGGTCCTGGCCGTCGAGGGGGAACGGGTGATCGAGGGCGTCCGCGCCCTGGCCGGCCCGACCGACCCGATCGCCGCCGGTCCGGGCAGCATCCGCGGCGACTTCGGCACGATCGTGCGCGAGAACCTCATCCACGCCTCGGACTCCGAGGAGTCGGCGGAGCGGGAGTTCAAGCTCTTCTTCCCCGGGGCGGCCTGAGCACCGCTTCCGGAGGGGCATGTGGCCTGACGATCTGTCAGTCGTAACCCGCGTGTGACCTGGGGCGGCCGGGGAAACCGGCCGCCCCTTGGCATATGCGGGGGCCCGGAGGGGAACCCATCACTCCGACACGACGTCAGCATTACAGAGGCAGGCATTCCTTCCCCCGACAATGGGAGGGCCGTCGCGCGGAGCCGCCGCGGTCGTGACTACGATGGAAGCTTCACACCCATCGTCCTCACCCCGCCTGACCTCAAAAGTCATCATTTCCAGCTGGGAAGGCCAGACATATCCTCATGGGGAACAACATGTCGTTCATCGGCCGTGACATGGCTGTCGACCTCGGCACCGCGAACACCCTGGTGTATGTCCGAGGCCGCGGCATCGTCCTCAATGAGCCCTCGGTCGTCGCCATCAACACGAATACCGGCGGAATTCTGGCGGTCGGGGCCGAGGCGAAGAAGATGATCGGCCGCACCCCCGGGAACATCGTCGCCGTCCGCCCGCTCAAGGACGGCGTCATCGCCGACTTCGAGATCACCGAGCGGATGCTCCGCTACTTCATCCTCAAGATCCACAAGCGGCGCTACCTGGCCCGCCCTCGGGTGGTCGTCTGCGTGCCCTCCGGCATCACCGGGGTCGAGCGCCGCGCCGTGATCGAGGCCTCCACGCAGGCCGGCGCCCGGCAGGTGCACATCATCGAGGAGCCGATGGCCGCCGCGATCGGCTCCGGCCTCCCGGTGCACGAGGCCACCGGCAACATGGTGGTGGACATCGGCGGCGGTACCACCGAGGTCGCCGTGATCTCCCTCGGCGGCATCGTCACCGCCCAGTCGATCCGGGTCGCGGGTGACGAACTGGACAACGCGATCATCCAGCACATCAAGAAGGAGTACAGCCTCCTCCTCGGTGAGCGCTCCGCCGAGAACATCAAGATCACGATTGGTTCCGCCTTCGACTCCGGCGAGGACGAGCACACCGAGATCCGGGGCCGTGACCTGGTCAGCGGCCTGCCGAAGACCGTGGTGATCTCCTCCGGCGAGGTCCGCAAGGCCATGGAGGAGCCCGTCCACGCCATCGTCGACGCCGTCAAGACCACGCTCGACAAGTGCCCGCCGGAGCTGTCCGGCGACATCATGGACCGCGGCATCGTCCTCACCGGAGGCGGCGGCCTGCTCCGCGGGCTCGACGAGCGGCTGCGCCAGGAGACGGGCATGCCGATCCACATCGCCGAGAACCCCCTGGACTCCGTCGCGCTCGGCTCCGGCAAGTGCGTGGAGGAGTTCGAGGCGCTCCAGCAGGTGCTGGACTCCCAGCCCCGCCGCTAGACCCGGGCGGCGCACCGGCCGGCCCGGCCGGCGCGCCGCCCACCACCCCTCCCCGGGGACCGCGGCACACGGCGGCCCCCACCGTTCCGCCACCCGGGACCGCTTCCGGAACGGGACCGTTCCAGGACCACAGCTCCCGATGATGACCGGACCCGGCCGCGGCCGGCCGGTCCGACGAGGAAGGCACGCCGTCGCACGTGAGGGACACACGAGAGAGCCGGCTGCTCCTGGTGCTGCTGATCGCCATCGCGTTCGCGCTGATCACGGTGGACATCCGCGGCGGCGAGGAGTCACCGCTGGACGGCGCCCGGCAGGCCGCCGCATCGGCCTTCGGGCCGGTGGAGAACGGCGTCGCGTCCGCCGTCGACCCGATCGGCAACGCCATCGGCGCGGTCCGCGACTCGGGCGAGCGGCACAGCCGCATCGCGGCCCTGGAGCAGGAGAACGCCGCCCTGAAGCTCAAACTCGGCAGCGACGACCGCACCCGCAGCCGGGCCGGTGAACTCGACAAGATGCTCAGAACCGCCGGCGCCGGCCAGTACCGCATCAAGGGCGCCCAGGTCATCGCCATAGGAGCGGCCCAGGGCTTCTCCTGGACGGTCACCATCGACGTCGGCAGCGAGGACGGCATCGCCCGCGACATGACCGTGCTCAACGGTGACGGCCTCGTCGGACGCGTCACCACCGTCGGCCCCTCGACCGCCACCGTCCTCCTCGCCAACGACCCGGACTTCACCGTCGGCACCCGGCTGGAAGGAAGCGGCGAACTCGGCTTCGCCACCGGCCAGGGCGGCCGCGACCTGCGCGTTCAGCTGCTCAACGGGAAGACCGTGGTCAAGAAGGGCGACCGGATGGTGACCTTCGGCTCGCAGGGCGGCAAGCCCTTCGTGGCCGGCGTGCCCGTCGGCGAGGTCACCCGCGTCGACCCCTCCCGGGGAGAGCTGACCCGTACGGTGCAGGTCCGGCCCTTCGTCGGCTTCACCAAGCTCGACATCGTCGGCGTCGTCGTCCAGCCGCCCCGCAAGGACCCGCGGGACACCGTGCTGCCGCCGAAGCCGAAGCGGCCCAAGCCGACGCCCACGGTGACGGTCACCGCCACCCCCTCCATCCCCGCTCCCGACGGGAACTGACCGATGCGCCTCAACCGGATCCTGCTCTCCGCGGCCCTCGTCGTCGTCGCCCTCGTCCTCCAGGTGAGCGTTCTCGCCCGGCTGCAACTGCCCGGCGCCGTCCCCGACCTCACCCTTCTGGTGGTCCTCGGACTGGCCCTCGTCTACGGCCACGTCAGCGGTGCCCTGATCGGCTTCAGCGCCGGACTGCTCGCCGACCTCGCGCCCCCGGCCGACCACGCCGTCGGACGCTACGCCCTGGTCCTCTGCCTGATCGGCTACCTCACCGGCCTGGCCAAGCCGGAGAGCGGCCGGCTCCGCTCGGCCACCGCCCCCCTGCTGGCGGTCGTCATCGCGGCCGTCGGCACCACCCTCCTCTACGCGGGTGTCGGCGCCCTCGTCGGCGACACCTCCGCCCGCCAGGTCGGCCTGCCCGGCCTGCTCGCCACCGCGGCCCTCTACGACCTGCTGCTGGCCCCCTTCGTCGTCCCCGGGGTGATGGCACTGGCCCGCCGCACCGAGATCGACCCGCTGGCGGAATCCGCGAGCGGCACCGGCAGCGGCAAGGGCGCCTACGGCAACTGGCTGAGCAGCGGCACCGGGCAGCGGCTGGGGACCGGACGCGGCGGCCGGGCCGGGGGCCGCATCGGCGGCCAGCGCGGCGGACTGCTGGGCGGCGGCCGCCCGGCCAGGGTCCGGGCGGCCCGCATCAAGGGGGTCAAGCGGCTGTGACGACGCGCCGGGGCACACCCGTACGACCCGACGACCGCGCCGGCCGGGCCGCGCACACGGCACCGCCGGCGGCAGCACTCCAGGGGGCAGCGCAGTGAGCAACATTCCGGAGACCGGGCGGACCTCCCGGGTCACCATCCGGCTCATCGCCATCCAGATCCTGGTCTTCTCCCTCCTCGCCACCCTCGCCGGGCGGCTCTGGTACCTCCAGATCCGCAACGGCGACGAGTACACGGCCGAGGCCGCCGGAAACCACGTCCAGCAGGTCGTCAAACCGGCCGTCCGCGGCTCCATCCTCGACGCCCGCGGGGTCCCGCTCGCCGACAACGAGACCCGGCTCGTCGTCTCCGCCAGCCGCACCGAGCTGCTGAAGATGCGGGACGACGGCGAGGCCGTGCTGACCCGACTCGCCGGAGTGCTCGGCATGAAGCCCAGGGAGGTCATGGAGAAGGTCCGGCTGTGCGACGCCAAGACCAAGCAGCCCTGCTGGAACGGCTCCCCGTACCAGCCCATCCCCATCACCGACGAGGCCACGGCCCAGCAGGCGCTGACGATCCGCGAGCGCGCCGAGGACTTCCCCGGCATCACCGCCGAGCCCACCGCCGTCCGCCGCTACGCCGCGCCCGGCGGCGCCGACACCGCCCAGGTCCTGGGCTATCTGTCGCCCGTCACCGACGAGGAGATCAAGGAGGCCGAGGACACCGACTCGCCCTTCCTCCGCTCGGACCAGGTCGGGCGGTCCGGCCTGGAGCGCTCCTACGACAAGTGGCTGCGCGGCAAGGCCGGTGTCACCCGGTACGAGGTGGACAAGCTCGGCCGTGTGATGGGCATGACCGAGAGCGACCCGGCCGTGGCCGGCCACAACGTGATCACGAGCATCGACGCCCGGGTGCAGGCCCTCGCCGAGAAGGAACTGCACCAGGCGATGAAGGAAGCCCGCAAGCAGCACGACCGCAACACCAACCGCAACTACGAGGCCGACGCGGGCGCCGTCGTCGTCATGGAGGCGAAGACCGGCCGGATCGTCGCCATGGCCTCCAACCCGGACTACGACCCCAACGCCTGGGTCGGCGGCATCTCCGGCAAGGACTACGCCAAGATGACCGCCAAGAAGTCCAACTACCCGCTGCTCAACCGGGCGATCCAGGGCCAGGCCGCCCCCGGCTCCATCTTCAAGGTCGTCCCGACCGCCGCCGCGGTCAGGGCCGGCTACGACTTCAACGGCAACTACGCCTGCACCAGCTCGTACAGCATCGGCAACCAGGTCTTCAAGAACTTCGAGTCGCAGGACCACGGCATGATCGACCTCGGCCGGGCCCTGGAGGTCTCCTGCGACACCGTCTTCTACCGCCTCTCCCACCAGGAGTGGCGCAAGGACGGCGGCCTCAAGCCGAAGAAGAACGCGAAGGACTGGTTCTACCGGACCGCCCACGAGTTCGGCCTCGGGGAGAAGACGGACATCGACCTCCCCAACGAGGTCAGCGGCCGGATCCCCGACCGCCAGTGGAAGAAGGACTTCTGGGAGGCCAACAAGGACGACTGGTGCGAGCGCGCCAAGCGATGGCCGAAGAAGAAGGACTACCTCACGGTGCTCTCCCGGGAGAACTGCCTGGGGGGCATGAAACTGCACGCCTACGACTCGGTGAACTACTCCATCGGCCAGGGCGACACCCTCGTCACCCCCATCCAGATGGCGTCCATCTACGCCGCCATCAGCAACGGCGGCACCCTCCACACCCCGACCGTCGGCAAGGCGATCGTGAGCCCCGACGGCAAGGAGATCGAGAAGATCGAGCCGAAGGCACGCGGCAAACTGCCCGTCGACAAGAAGACGATGCGGCAGATGGACAAGGCCCTGGCGGGTGTCGCCACCCGCGGCACCGCCGCCTGGCGGTTCGGCGGCTGGCCGCAGGACAAGATCCCGATGCACGCCAAGACCGGTACCGCCGAGGTCTACGGCAAGCAGACGACCTCCTGGTTCGCCACGTACACCGAGGACTACGCGATCGTCATGACGATCTCCCAGGGCGGCACCGGATCCGGCGCCTCCGCCCCCGCCGTGCGCAACCTCTACAACGCGCTCTACGGCATCGACGAGAAGGGCGGCATCAACAAGAAGAAGGCGCTGCTGCCCAAGCCGCAGAAGGACCTGCCGGAGATCCGCGAGGACGGCTCCATCAAGGCTGCCAAGATGCCCAAGGCGGCCGGACGGAGGGGCGGCGAGTGACCGCGCACGGCTTCGGCTTCTCCATCAGCCGCTACACCCCGCAACAGGGCGTCTGGGGCCGTCTCACCGCGCGCGACTCGATACTCCGCCGCCTCGACTGGCCGATGCTGCTGGCCGCCCTGATGCTCTCCGGCCTCGGCTCGCTGCTGGTGTGGTCGGCCACGCGCAACCGCACGGAGCTCAACAACGGCGATCCGTACGACTTCCTGGTGCGCCACACCCTGAACGTCGGGATCGGCTTCGCCCTCATGGTGGGCACCGTCTGGCTCGGCCACCGCACCCTGCGCGGCGCGGTGCCGATCCTCTACGGACTCTCCGTGGTCCTGGTCGCCCTCGTACTGACACCGCTGGGCACCACCGTCAACGGCGCGCACGCCTGGCTCGACATCGGCGGCTTCTCCCTCCAGCCGTCCGAGTTCACCAAGGTCACCATCATCCTCGGCATGGCGATGCTGCTGGCCGCGCGGGTGGACGCCGGCGACCGGGTGCACCCCGACCACCGGACCGTCGTGCAGGCCCTGGCCCTCGCGACCGTACCGATGGCCGTCATCATGCTGATGCCGGACCTCGGCTCCGTGATGGTCATGGCGGTGATAGTGCTGGGCGTGCTGCTGGCCTCCGGCGCCTCCAACCGCTGGGTTTTCGGACTGATGGGCACCGGCGCCGCCGGCGCCGTCCTCGTCTGGCAGCTCGGCGTGCTCGACGAATACCAGATCAACCGGTTCGCCGCCTTCGCCAACCCCGAGCTCGACCCGGCCGGTGTCGGCTACAACACCAACCAGGCCCGGATCGCCATCGGTTCCGGCGGCCTCTACGGCACGGGACTCTTCAAGGGCACCCAGACCACCGGCCAGTTCGTGCCCGAGCAGCAGACGGACTTCATCTTCACCGTGGCCGGCGAGGAACTCGGCTTCCTCGGCGCCGGGCTCATCATCCTGCTGCTCGGTGTCGTCCTCTGGCGCGCCTGCCGCATCGCCCGGGACACCACCGAGCTGTACGGCACGATCGTCGCCGCCGGCATCATCGCCTGGTTCGCCTTCCAGTCCTTCGAGAACATCGGGATGACCCTGGGCATCATGCCGGTCGCCGGCCTGCCGCTGCCCTTCGTCTCCTACGGCGGCACCTCGATGTTCGCCGTCTGGATCGCGGTGGGCCTGCTCCAGTCCATCAAGGTGCAGCGGCCCCTCTCGGCCTGAGCGGCGCCGCGCCGCCCCCGGTCCCGTCCTCCCGGCCGACGCGTTCGTCCGGTGCGGGACGGGCGGTACGCTGGATGGTCCCCCTATCCGCTTCATGAGAGACACCGCGATGCCTGTCGAGTCGGTCTTCCCACGCCTGGAAGCGCTTCTCCCGCATGTTCAGAAGCCCATCCAGTACGTCGGCGGAGAACTCAACTCCACCGTCAAGGACTGGGACGCCTGTGACGTCCGCTGGGCGCTCATGTACCCGGACGCCTACGAGATCGGACTGCCCAACCAGGGCGTCATGATCCTCTACGAGGTGCTCAACGAGCGCGAGGGCGTCCTCGCCGAGCGCACCTACAGCGTCTGGCCCGACCTCGAGAAGCTGATGCGGGAGCACGGGGTACCGCAGTTCACCGTGGACGGGCACCGCCCGGTGAAGGCGTTCGACGTCTTCGGCCTGAGCTTCTCCACGGAGCTCGGCTACACCAACATGCTCGCCGCCCTCGACCTGGCCGGGATTCCGCTCTCGGCCGCCGAGCGGACGGAGGACGACCCGATCGTCCTGGCCGGCGGCCACGCCGCCTTCAACCCCGAGCCGATCGCGGAGTTCGTCGACTGCGCGGTCATCGGCGACGGAGAGCAGGCCGTGCTCACCATCACCGAGACCATCCGGGCGTGGAAGGCGGAGGGGCGGCCCGGCGGCCGCGAGGAGCTGCTGCTCCGGCTGGCGAAGACCGGCGGGGTGTACGTCCCCCGCTTCTACGACGTCGAGTACCTGCCGGACGGCCGGATCGCCCGCGTCGTGCCCAACACCTCCGGGGTGCCGTGGCGGGTGTCCAAGCACACCGTCATGGACCTCGACGAATGGCCGTACCCCAAGCAGCCGCTGGTCCCGCTCGCCGAGACCGTCCACGAGCGGATGTCCGTGGAGATCTTCCGCGGCTGCACCCGCGGCTGCCGCTTCTGCCAGGCCGGCATGATCACCCGCCCGGTGCGGGAGCGGAGCATCACCGGCATCGGCGAGATGGTGGACCAGGGCCTGAAGAACACCGGTTTCGAGGAGGTCGGCCTGCTCTCGCTCTCCTCGGCCGACCACAGTGAGATCGGCGACATCGCCAAGGGGCTCGCCGACCGCTACGAAGAGGACAAGATCGGCCTCTCGCTGCCCTCCACCCGGGTCGACGCCTTCAACATCGATCTGGCCAACGAGCTCACCCGCAACGGCCGCCGGTCCGGCCTCACCTTCGCCCCCGAGGGGGGCTCCGAGCGCATCCGCAAGGTCATCAACAAGATGGTCTCGGAGGAGGACCTGATCCGCACGGTCGCCACCGCCTACGGCAACGGCTGGCGGCAGGTGAAGCTGTACTTCATGTGCGGCCTGCCCACCGAGACCGATGAGGACGTCCTCCAGATCGGTGACATGGCGGTCAACGTCATCGCCAAGGGCCGCGAGGTCTCCGGCAGCAACGACATCCGCTGCACCGTCTCCATCGGCGGCTTCGTCCCCAAGCCGCACACCCCCTTCCAGTGGGCCCCGCAGCTCTCCGCGGAGGAGACCGACGCCCGGCTGGCCAAGCTCCGCGACAAGATCCGCGGCGACAAGAAGTACGGCCGCTCGATCGGCTTCCGCTACCACGACGGCAAGCCCGGCATCGTCGAGGGCCTGCTTTCCCGCGGCGACCGGCGGATCGGCGCCGTCATCCGCGCCGTCTACGAGGACGGCGGCCGCTTCGACGGCTGGCGGGAGTACTTCTCCTACGACCGCTGGATGGAGTGCGCCGCGAAGGTGCTTCCGCCGCAGGGTGTGGACGTCGACTGGTACACCACCCGTGAGCGGTCCTACGAGGAGGTCCTGCCCTGGGACCACCTGGACTCCGGCCTGGACAAGGACTGGCTCTGGGAGGACTGGCAGGACGCCCTCGACGAGACGGAGGTCGAGGACTGCCGCTGGACCCCGTGCTTCGATTGTGGGGTCTGCCCCCAGATGGACACGTCCATCCAGATCGGGCCGACCGGCAGGAAGCTGCTTCCGCTGACGGTCGTCAAGTAGCCGGACACGCCGGCCGGGGCCGGGCCCCGGGCCGTCCGTCCCCGAAGGGGCCGACGGTGCGCAAGGCCCTCCGGGCCCGGGAGGAACCGGGAACGGAGGGCCTTCGCGCTCCCGCGCTCCCGCGTGCGCTTCCGGCCGGGCGGCCCTGCGGGAACCTTCGGTGCCCGTCACACGTACCCTGGGAAGCAGGACGACCGTGACTCACGAAGGACTGAGCGACCCTGGGCAAGCGACAGCCCGAAGGCCCCCCGCCCGCACCGGTGGCGCAGCGCATCCGGCTGCGCTACACCAAGCGGGGCCGCCTCCGGTTCACCAGCCACCGCGACTTCCAGCGCGCTTTCGAACGAGCCCTGCGGCGTGCCGGGGTGCCGATGGCGTACTCGGCCGGCTTCACCCCGCACCCCAAGGTGTCCTACGCCAATGCCGCACCCACCGGCACGGGCAGTGAGGCCGAGTTCCTGGAGATCGCCCTCACCGAGCCCCGCGACCCGGGGAAGCTCGGGGCGCTGCTCGACGCTTCGCTGCCCGCCGGTCTGGATGTCGTCGACGCGGTCGAGGCCCGGACCTCCGGCCTGGCCGACCGGCTGCAGGCTTCCCTGTGGGAGCTGCGGCTTCCCGGGGTGAGTCCGGAGGAGGCCCGCGGGGCCGTCGCCGCTTTTCTCGCGGCGGAGTTGGTGGAGGTCGAGCGGCGGACGAAGAACGGGATCCGCACGTTCGACGCGCGCGCCGCCGTCGTACGGCTGGAGGCCGGGGAATCACCGGCCGATGGGCCGGGCGACACGGCCTGTGCGATACTGCGCCTGGTAGTACGGCATGCCACACCCGCCGTACGACCCGACGACGTCCTGTCCGGCCTCCGAGCTACGGCCGACCTGGCGCCGCCGGTCCCCGCAGCGGTGACCAGGCTGGCGCAGGGGCTGCTCGATGAGGAGTCCGGCACGGTGACCGACCCGCTCGTGCCCGACCGCGAGGCTGTCACGGCCGCCCCACCCACGGCCGCCGTACCGGCCGCCGCGACGGAGGCACCGCCGTTCGGCGGAGCAGCGCAGGTGGGCACCGCGTAAGGACGGTCGTCGAAGCGTCGCCGACGCACCAGGGAGCCACCCGGGTCCGGCGACGCGTTGACACAGAAGCTTTCGCCGGGCCGTCCCCACGGACCGGCGAGTGAGACGACAGCTCCCGTGCGGCGCCCAGGCCCCGGACCGCGGGACCGCGCACATCACGCGGCCCGCGACCGGACACCGGCCCGGCGCCCGGGAGCGTGACGGGAGAAACGCCCGCATGTCCCAGTCCATGGAGCCCCGTGAGGCGGCGCACGACAGCGCCGCCGGGGACACCCCCGAGAACAACAGCCCCAGCGACACCCTGCCCCCGCGGCGGCGGCGCCGGGCGGCCTCCCGCCCGGCGGGTCCGCCCGCCGCGCCGGACGCGGGAACACCGGAAGGGGAGCAGGCCGGGGCCACGACGGTGATCGCGGACTCCGCGCCCGCCGCACCGGCGGCCCTGACGGCGCTGTCGGCCCAGGAGACGGCCGCCGAGGCCGCTCCCGAGGCCGTGACACCCGAGGCCGTGACACCCGGCTCCGCCGAGGAGCCGGAGGAGGCCGGGACGGCCGAGGAGACCACCGCCGCTCAGGAGGAGGCCGCCGCCGAGGCGGTCGCCGTGGAGGAGGACGAGCTCTCCGGCGGCACTCCGGCGGCGGAGGCCGCCGAAGCCGCTCCCGCCGCCGAGGCGGAGGCCGCTCCCCGCGCCCGTACCCGCCGCCGTGCCGTCCGCAAGGCGACCGCCCCGGCCGGTGCACCCACCGTCACGGGTGACGGTGACCTGGCCGAGCCCACGGTCGTCGGGGACCAGACCCCGGCCGTGGCCCCGGCCGACGAGACCGCTTCCGCCCCGCCCGGGGAGGAGGCGCCGCGCCGTACCCGCCGCCGTGCCGTCCGCAAGGCCACGGCTCCGGCCGGTGCCCCGGCCGAGGTGGCCGCCGCCGCCGAGGGGAGCGAGGCCGTGCAGGGCGGCGCCCCCGAGGGGGAGGCCCCGCCGGAGAGCCCCGCGCAGCCGCTGACCGAGGGTGCCGTGACGGTCGCCGACGCCGTGGAGGCGCCGCGAGGACGCACCCGCCGCCGTTCCGCGCGCCGGAGCGAGACCGGTCTGGCCACTCCGGAGCTCGCTCCGGTGGCCGACGACGCCCCCGTGCCCGTCCGCGGGGAGACCGGGGAGGCCCCCGGGGAGGCGGAGCCGGTGGAGGGCTCCGCCGCCGAGGAGCAGCCGGCCCGTTCGCGCCGCCGGGCCGTGCGCCGGAAGTCCGTCACGGAGCCCGTCGCGGAGCCCGTCGCCGATGCCGGGACGGAGGAGGCGGGAGCCGGTGCCGCCGGGCGCGCCCCGTTCGCGGCGCCCGCCGAGGAGCCCGAGCCGGAGCCGTCCGGCCGCACCCGCCGCCGGGCCGTCCGGCCGCCGACGGCCGTGTTCCAGGCGCCGGTCTTCACCGAGCCCATGTTCCAGACGCCGGAGCGCGCCGCTGCGGCGGCCGCCGCCGAGGCCGCGGAAGAGGAGAGCGAGGCCGGGGAGGCCGCCGAGCGGCAGCCCGCCGCGGCGGCCGGCGGCACGCGCCGTCGCCGCCGTCGGGGTGGTGCCGCGGAGGACACCGGTCCCGAGGCCGGCGCCGTCGTCGAGCCCGCCGAGGAGGAGCAGGCGGCCGAGGAGGCGCAGGCCGGTGAGGAGGACGCCGGCGAGCGCCCGTCCCGCCGTCGCCGCCGGGGTGGCCGTCGCCGCCGCCGGGGTGAGGGCGAGGGGAACGGCGAGACCGGGGAGACCGGCGAGGAGGACACCGGGACCGAGGGCGAGGAGGCCGGGGAGGCCTCCGCCGACGGAGACCGCGAGGGTGCCGGTACCCGGGACCGGGACGAGCGCGAGGAGCGGGACGAGCAGGAGGACGGCGCCGGTGCGGGCGGCACCAGCAGCAGCCGTCGCCGCCGGCGCCGGCGCCGGCGCAGTGGCGAGGCCGGCGACCACCCGGTCGACGCCTCGCAGGACGACCCGGAGCGCACGGTCGTCAAGATCCGCGAGCCGCGCAAGAAGGAGGAGCCCGGCACGGGCTTCGACGAGGTGCAGTCCATCAAGGGTTCGACCCGGATGGAGGCGAAGAAGCAGCGCCGTCGCGAGGGCCGCGAGCAGGGCCGCCGCCGGGTGCCGATCATCACCGAGGCCGAGTTCCTGGCCCGGCGCGAAGCCGTCGAGCGGGTGATGGTCGTCCGCCAGAGCGGTGAGCGCACCCAGATCGGCGTGCTGGAGGACGGTGTCCTCGTCGAGCACTTCGTCAACAAGGAGCAGGCCACCAGCTACGTCGGCAACGTCTATCTGGGCAAGGTCCAGAACGTGCTGCCGTCGATGGAGGCCGCGTTCGTCGACATCGGCAAGGGCCGCAACGCCGTGCTGTACGCCGGCGAGGTCAACTTCGACGCGCTCGGCATGTCGGGCGGTCCCCGCCGGATCGAGACCGCGCTCAAGTCGGGCCAGTCGGTTCTGGTGCAGGTCACCAAGGACCCGATCGGTCACAAGGGCGCCCGGCTCACCAGCCAGGTGTCGCTGCCCGGCCGCTACCTGGTCTATGTGCCCGAGGGCTCGATGACCGGCATCAGCCGCAAGCTGCCGGACACCGAGCGGTCCCGGCTGAAGCAGATCCTGAAGAGGATCGTCCCGGAGGACGCGGGCGTCATCGTCCGCACCGCCGCCGAGGGCGCCTCCGAGGAGGAGCTGGCCCGGGACGTCGAGCGGCTGCAGCAGCAGTGGGCCGACATCCGGAAGAAGGCCAAGGGCGGCGGCGCCCCCACCCTCCTCTACGGCGAGCCGGACATGACCGTCCGCGTCGTCCGCGACATCTTCAACGAGGACTTCTCCAAGGTCATCGTCAGCGGTGACGGCGCCTGGGAGACCATCCGGGGCTATGTCTCGCACGTCGCCCCGGACCTCACCGACCGGCTGCAGAAGTGGACGTCGGACGTCGACGTCTTCGCCACGTACCGGATCGACGAGCAGCTGATGAAGGCGCTGGACCGCAAGGTCTGGCTGCCCAGCGGCGGTTCGCTGGTGATCGACCGGACCGAGGCGATGGTCGTCGTCGACGTCAACACCGGCAAGTTCACCGGTCAGGGCGGCAACCTGGAGGAGACGGTCACCAGGAACAACCTGGAGGCGGCCGAGGAGATCGTGCGCCAGCTGCGGCTGCGCGACCTGGGCGGCATCATCGTGATCGACTTCATCGACATGGTCCTGGAGTCCAACCGGGACCTGGTGCTGCGCCGGCTGCTGGAGTGCCTGGGCCGCGACCGGACGAAGCACCAGGTGGCCGAGGTCACCTCGCTGGGCCTGGTGCAGATGACCCGCAAGCGGGTCGGCCAGGGGCTGCTGGAGTCGTTCTCCGAGACCTGCGTCCACTGCAACGGGCGCGGTGTCATCGTGCACATGGAGCAGCCGTCGGCGCCCGGCGGCGGTGGCAAGCGGAAGAAGAAGGGCAAGGGCGGCGGGGCCGCGGCGGAGCCGCACATCCACGCCCCTGAGCCGTCGGACGTCGGAGCGGGGGGCGAGGCCGCGGTGGCCGCGGTGGCGTCCCCGGAGACCCCGGCCGAGGTGGCGGCGGAGGCCGCCGAACCGGTGGCGCTGCCGGAGCCCGCGTTCAGCCCGGACGAGGAGCTGTTCAGCAGCGCGGCCGAGGCGGAGGCCGCGGCTTCCCGGGTCGGCCGTGGCCGGCGCCGGGCGGTCCGCAAGGCGTCCGCCCCGGCGGGCCCCCCGAAGGCGGCCGCGGAGGAGGCGGTCGTGGTCGTCGCCCCGGCCGAGCCCGAGGCGCGGCCCGAAGCGGCGGCCGAGCCGACTGCGGAGCCGGCGGCCGAGCCCGCTCCGGCCGCCGAGGCGGCGCCTCCGGCGCGTACCCGCCGCCGGGCGGTCCGCAAGGCCTCGGCCCCCGCGGGTCCGCCGAAGGGCACCGAGGAGCCGGAGGAGACGGCCGTGGTGGTCGTCCCCGCCGGTGAGCCGGCCGCGGAGCCGTCGGCGCCGCCCGCGGCGGAGGACGTGGAGGCCGCTGAACCCGGCGAGGGCCGGGAGCCCGCGGCGGCCCCGGCGAAGAAGGCGGCGAAGCGCGCCGCGGCCAAGAAGGCGACGGCGAAGAAGGCGGCCGTCAAGAAGACGGCGGCCAAGAAGGAACCGGGCACGGCGAAGAAGGCGGCCGCCAAGAAGGCCACGGCGAAGAAGGCCGCCACCAGGAAGACGGCGAAGAAGACCGTGGCGGCGGAGCAGTCCTCCGCCCCGGTCGCGGCCTCGGCCGACGAGTCGTAGCCGCGGGCGGGCCCACGGGTCCGTGCGGGCGCCGGGCCGGTGTGCCTCCTCCTCCGGGGGGCGGAGCACCGGCCCGGCGCCGTGCCGGTCGCCGCCGGTGGCGGGAGGATCACGGGTGCCGCCGCCGGACCCCGGGAGTCGTACGGGGCGTTCCCCGGGACGGCTGCGGGACGGCCGCGGGACGGCCGGGGGGACGGGGCCGGGGGACGGCGGGGACCGCCCGGGCCGCAGGGCCCCCGGTGCCGGTGAGGGCCGGTTTGACCGGCGTGTCAAGGCCCCGTAATCTTGACTGTCGGCGTGTGTACGCCACCCCCTTGAGCACATCCCTCCCGGTCCGCCGGGGGAGGCCGCTCGTCCTTCCGGAAACCGCGGGTACGGATCCTTCGCGGATCCGGCTTCCGCGTGAGCGGCTGGCATCAGGGGTCCCGTTCGAGCAGAGAGTGAGATCCGCGTGTACGCCATCGTGCGCAGCGGTGGTCGCCAGCACAAGGTTGCTGTCGGCGACATCGTTGAGGTTGACAAGATTTCCACCGGCAAGGTCGGCGACACGGTCGAGCTCTCGACCCTGCTCGTGGTCGACGGCGACTCCGTCACCAGCGACCCGTGGGTCCTCGCGGGCATCAAGGTCCAGGGCGAGATCGTGGACCACCACAAGGGCGCCAAGATCGACATCCTGCGGTACAAGAACAAGACCGGTTACCGCCGGCGCCAGGGCCACCGCCAGCAGTACACGGCGCTGAAGATCACCGACATCCCCGCGGCTGCGAAGTAAGGGACTGAGAACACATGGCACACAAGAAGGGCGCATCGTCCACCCGGAACGGGCGCGACTCCAATGCCCAGCGGCTCGGCGTGAAGCGCTTCGGCGGTCAGGTCGTCAACGCCGGTGAGATCCTGGTCCGCCAGCGCGGCACCCACTTCCACCCGGGCAACGGCGTCGGCCGCGGCGGCGACGACACGCTGTTCGCCCTCGCCGCCGGTGCGGTGCAGTTCGGCACCAGCCGCGGCCGCAAGGTCGTGAACATCGTCCCGGTCGCCGAGTAATCAGCCCGGACGCGAAGACACAGCACCGAGGGCGGGCCGTCCTTCCCGCCGCGCAGCGCACGCTCGCGGCGGGAAGCCGGTCCGCCCTCGGTGCGTTGACCAGGCCGTACCCCCTCGGCCGTGCGGCAGGTCCCGCGCGGCGCGGGGTGCGGCAGCAGGACCCGCAGTACCGCAGGACAACCCCGTCACCAGGCCGGAAGGCCGGTACGCACAGCAGGAGGCACCCGTATGACCACCTTCGTGGACCGCGTCGAACTGCATGTCGCCGCGGGTAACGGAGGCCACGGCTGCGCCTCCGTCCACCGTGAGAAGTTCAAGCCGCTCGGGGGCCCCGACGGCGGCAACGGCGGCCGGGGCGGCGATGTGACGCTGGTCGTCGACCAGTCCGTCACCACGCTCCTCGACTACCACCACAGCCCGCACCGCAGGGCCGGCAACGGCAAGCCGGGGGAGGGCGGCAACCGTTCCGGCAAGGACGGCCAGGACCTGGTGCTGCCGGTCCCGGACGGCACCGTCGTCCTCGACCGGCAGGGCCGGGTGCTCGCCGACCTCGTCGGCCAGGGCACCTCCTACGTGGCCGCGCAGGGGGGCCGCGGCGGTCTCGGCAACGCCGCGCTGGCCTCGGCCCGCCGCAAGGCGCCCGGCTTCGCGCTGCTCGGCGAGCCCGGGCAGAGCGGGGACATCGTCCTGGAGCTCAAGACCGTCGCCGATGTGGCGCTGGTCGGCTATCCGAGCGCCGGCAAGTCCTCGCTGATCTCGGTGCTCTCCGCCGCCAAACCGAAGATCGCCGACTACCCGTTCACGACCCTGGTGCCCAACCTCGGAGTGGTGACGGCCGGTTCGACCGTCTACACCGTCGCGGACGTCCCGGGGCTGATCCCGGGCGCCAGCCGGGGCAGAGGTCTGGGCCTGGAGTTCCTGCGCCATGTCGAGCGCTGCTCGGTGCTGGTGCACGTCCTGGACACCGCCACCCTGGAGTCCGACCGCGACCCGCTCTCCGACCTCGACACCATCGAGGAGGAACTGCGGAGCTACGGCGGCCTGGGCGACCGGCCGCGGATCGCCGTCCTCAACAAGATCGACGTGCCGGACGGCAAGGACCTCGCCGACATGGTCCGCCCCGATCTGGAGGCCCGCGGTTACCGGGTCTTCGAGGTGTCGGCCGTCGCCCACACCGGGCTGAAGGAGCTCTCCTTCGCGCTGGCCGAGATCGTGGCGAGGGCGCGCGCCGCCAAGCCGAAGCAGGAGGCGACCCGGATCGTCATCCGCCCGAAGGCGGTGGACGACGCGGGCTTCACCGTCACCCGGGAGGAGGAGGCCCTGTTCCGCGTGCGGGGCGAGAAGCCGGAACGCTGGGTGCGGCAGACGGACTTCAGCAACGACGAGGCCGTCGGCTACCTCGCGGACCGGCTCAACCGCCTCGGCGTGGAGGACGCGCTGGTCAAGGCAGGTGCCCGGGCGGGCGACGGTGTGGCGATCGGCCCCGAGGACGATGCGGTGGTCTTCGACTGGGAGCCGAGCATGGCCGCGGGCGCCGAGATGCTCGGCCGCCGCGGCGAGGACCATCGCCTGGAGGCGCCGCGCCCGGCCGCGGTCCGCCGTCGCGACCGGGATGCGGAGCGGGACGAGGCCGAGGCGGAGTACCGGGGCTTCGACCCGTTCTCCTGACCGGCCGGGCGCCGCGCCCCCGGGACGGCCGACGACCCGCACGGAGGGACCACGGACGCCGGACGCCGGACGCGCCCCTGACCCTCGGGGCTCCTGACCCTCGGGGCTCCTGACCTCGGGGCCCCGGACCGCGGGCCCCCCGGAGAGCCGTCCTGCCGTCGCTCCGCACGGCGTAGGGTGGCGCC
This sequence comes from Streptomyces sp. F63, assembly GCF_018070345.1. Lineage (GTDB taxonomy): Bacteria > Actinomycetota > Actinomycetes > Streptomycetales > Streptomycetaceae > Streptomyces. The sequence continues at coordinate 29,935 of NZ_JAGPXX010000002.1, read as the reverse complement.
ATGACGTGGTTGATCACAGGTGGTGCCGGATACATCGGCTCCCATGTAGTGAAGGCACTGACCGGCAGCGGCGAACGCGCCGTGGTGCTCGACGATCTGAGCACCGGAGAGGCGGGACGGCTGCCCTCCGCGGTCCCGCTGGAGCGGGGTTCCGTGCTCGACCGCGAGCTGCTGGACCGCGTCCTGCGCGAGCACGGCGTGACGGGTGTCGTGCACATCGCTGCCAAGAAGCAGGTCGGCGAGTCGGTGGAGAAGCCGCTGCTCTACTACCGGGAGAACGTCGACGGGCTGCGGACCGTCCTCGAAGCGGCGGCCGACGCCGGCGTCAGCCGTTTCCTCTTCTCCTCCTCGGCTGCCGTCTACGGCATGCCGGAGACCGATCTCGTCACCGAGTCCACTCCGTGCGCGCCGATGAGCCCGTACGGCGAGACCAAGCTGGCGGGTGAGTGGCTGGTGGCCGCGGCCGGGCGGGCGCACGGCATGGCGACGGTCTCCCTGCGCTACTTCAACGTGGCCGGTGCCGCCGCTCCCGAGCTGAGCGACGCGGGCGTCTTCAACCTCGTCCCCATGGTCTTCGAGCGGCTGTCCGAGAAGCGGGCGCCGCTGGTCTTCGGTGACGATTACCCCACGCCCGACGGCACCTGCGTCCGGGACTACATCCATGTCGAGGACGTGGCCGACGCGCATGTGGCGGCGGTCCGGCGGCTGACCGCCGATCCGAAGACCGCCCTGGTGCTCAACATCGGGCGGGGTGAAGGGGTTTCGGTGACCGAGATGATCGGGATCATCGGTGCGGTCACCGGCCTGGACGCGCGGCCCGAGGTGCGGGAGCGGCGCCCCGGTGACCCGGCGCGGGTGGTCGCCTCGGCGGAACTGATCGGCCGGGAGCTCGGCTGGTCGGCCCGGTACGGAGTGCGGGAGATGGTGGAGTCGGCCTGGGCCGGCTGGCGCGCCCGCCACCCGGAGACCGGCACGGGCTGAGCCCGGACGGTGCGGGTCCGCGGCGCCGGGCGGTGCGCGGGCGGGAGCGCGGCGGCAGCGGGAACGGACAGGGGCGGGGCCCGGAGACGGCCTCCGGGCCCCGCCCCTGGTACCGCCGGCCCGGCGCGCGGGTACTGGGCCGGGCCGGCGGTCAGACGTTGACCGAGTCGCTGCTCTCCGGAGCGTCGGCCGGGTCCGCGGTGCCGGCCGGCTCCCGGGTCCCGGTCGGCTCCAGCTCGATCTCCTCGGACGCCAGCTCGGCCGCCGTCTCCTCCGCGCCCTCGCGCTGCGTGGGCACATCGGAGGCCGCCCGGGCCGCCATTCGGGCGCGCCGCTCGTCGGCCTTCGCGCACAAGGTGGCCGCGGCCTCGTTGAAACGGACCAGGGACGGCGGGTCGGCGGGGCCGAGCAGATGGGTCTTGAGCTCCGCGCGGGCCGCCGCGAGGGTGTCCTTCTCCGGGTTGCGCACGGCCTCCAGCAGCTCCGGAAGGCCGTCGGCGTCCGGGGTGAGGATGGCCGCCGCCCGTACGGTCGGGAAGCCGGCCCGGAACTCCTTCTCGCTCAGCCCGCTGGTGTTGGCCACGGCGTAGGGCTTCTCGCTGGTCAGATAGTCCGAGACGACGCTGGACACATCGCTGATCAGCAGATCGGCCTGGTTGAAGCAGGTGTAGATGGCGGGCCGGGGGCCGGTGATGATCTGGTGCTCCCACTCCGGGAAGGACGCCCAGTACGCGCGTTCCCAGGCGGCCGTCGCCGCCACCACGGCAGCGGCGCGGTCGGTGTCGGGCGTCGACTGGATCATCATCCGCTCGGCCTCGTCGGCGTCGGGGCGGAAGTGCGTACTGGTCAGCCGGTCCAGTTCGACGGTGCGGCGGCGCAGTTCGGCGGCGGCCTCCGGGCCGGGCCGGGGACCGCCGCGGCGGGCGTTGGCCTCGGTGATCATGGACTGGATGCGCTCGTTGGCACGGGCGGCGCGCGGGTCGACGGAGCCGGTCATGGGGTGGGGCTTGTAGAGCAGCCGCACGCCCGGGTCGGCGAGCAGCCGGCGGACGATGTTCTCCCCGGCGAGGATCACCGAGGTGTTTCCCGGGTCGTTGGTCCAGCCCTCCCAGGTGGGGGCGTAGAGCACGGTGGTGAGACCGTCGTCGGCCGGCGGGCCGGCGTACGGGCGGATCGGCGACAGCTGCGGGCGGCCGACCTCCACCACGTCCCGGTCGTCGACGCCGATATCGGCGAGCTGGTAGCGCTCGCGCGCGGCCGGACCGGCCACCCAGATCTCGTCGTAGGCCTTGGCGTAGGGGTTGCAGCTGGAGAGCTTGTCGCTCTCGCCGTGGTTGATGAACGCGTGCTTGATCGAGGGGATGCGCAGAACCTGCGAGGTCTTACCCGAGTTGGCCGGGTGCAGCATCATCTTGAGCGTCGAGTGCTCCAGATGCATGAGATGCGCGACCTTCGGGATGCAGACGATCGGCACGTCCGTGGCATCGATCTTCTGCACCATGAAGCGCTCGCGGAGCACGATGACCGGCTTCCCGTCGAGCTGCGGCAGTGTGGAGAGCCACATATTGGCCTGGTACGCCGAGGTGGTGCCGCCGGAGAAGTACATGCCGATCGTGGGCCGGTACTCAGCCAGCCAGGCGTCCAGCCACTTCAGGACCCGCGCCTCCGTCGCCGAGCGCTTGGCCGGCAGCAGCCAGCCCGCGAGGTACAGGGTGCCGGTGATGGAGACGGCCAGCGCGAGGGCCAGCCCGAGGCCGCCCCACAGGGCGTCCCGGGTGACCACGGTGGCCAGCAGACCGGCGGTGACGGGCATGGAGAAGGTCAGCAGCCGGTGGCCCGGACGGCGGGACAGGATGCGCGGCGGCGCCGGTGAGAGCCGCAGGGCCGAGGTGTCGATGTTCCGGGTGACGATCGGCAGGGTCCGGCTGCGGCGCACCAGCACCGCGGTGGCCTGGCACGCGAAGTGCGTCATGTAGAAGGCCAGCAGCCCGATGGTCAGCGGTGAGTGCTCCGCGATCGGGTTGATGCCCTCCATCCGGAGAAGTCCCAGCACGATCAGCATGTCGCGCAGCAGTTGCCGGACGGTGACGTCGAAGCGGACCTTGCTCAGCAGCGACAGCAGGCCCGGCTGCTTCAGCTGCAGATACAGATCGAGAGCCAGCCCCCCTGCCGAGGCGGCGACGAAGACCGGCACATGGGGCAGCAGAGCGCCCACGAGCTGGCCCGTGTAGGCAGCGAACATCGCGAAGAGTGCTGTGAGCTGCACAACACGGCGGGTGGCTGGTCCGGCGGAGGGCACGAGCTGGGCTCCTGGCGGGGAGGAGTGGACGGGGGGCGACCACGTGGGTCCGGTGCGCGCGCCGCGGACTGAACGCGGGCTGCCGCGGAGAACAACCACTGACCGTATGACGTGCGCCGCCGCTAAGACAATTTCACGTGACGGGTGTCACCGGGGTGACCGGCGACCTGATCCGTCATGACCGTTTCATAACGTTCTGGGGGGAGGTCCGAGAGCCGCGAGGGGGGAACGGCAGCGGGGCCGTCTTCCCGTGGCCGGGCGGACGGGCGTCGGGGTGCACGGGTGGTTCTCCGCCGTCCGGGCGGCTCGTCCCGCGAGGCGGACGGCCGGGCGGGCCGTCGGCGACCTGGCGTAGATTCTCCGGGACAGCGGTTCGATCACCCGGCCGGCCGGTCCGGCCTCGTCGGCCGGCGAGAGAGAAGGAAGCAGCGCGGTGTCAGGGGCAGCGGGATCGACAGCGGACCGGGACGACGTCACCTCGGCCCGGAGGATCGTGGTGAAGGTCGGCTCCTCCTCCCTGACGACCTCGGCGGGCGGGCTCGACGCCGACCGCGTGGACGCCCTCGTCGACACCCTGGTCACCGCACGCGGCAACGACGCGCGGGAAACCGCCACGAAGGAGATCGTGCTCGTCTCGTCCGGGGCCATCGCAGCCGGTCTCGCCCCGCTCGGCCTCCGCCGCCGCCCCCGCGACCTGGCCCGTCAGCAAGCCGCCGCGAGCGTCGGCCAGGGCCTGCTGGTGGCCCGGTACACCGCCTCCTTCGCCCGCTACGGCATCCGGGTCGGCCAGGTCCTGCTCACCTCCGACGACACCAGCCGCCGGGCCCACTACCGCAACGCCTACCGCACCCTCGACCAGCTGCTGGCCATGGGCGCCCTCCCCGTCGTCAACGAGAACGACACGGTGGCCACGGACGAGATCCGCTTCGGGGACAACGACCGGCTCGCCGCCCTCGTCGCCCATCTCGTCCGCGCCGATCTGCTGCTGCTGCTCTCGGACGTCGAGGCCCTCTACGACGGCGACCCCAGCACCCCGGGCACCAGCCGCATCCCCGAGGTCCGGGGAATGAAGGACCTGGACGGGGTCTCCATCGGCAGCGCCGGCCGGGCCGGGGTCGGCACCGGCGGCATGGTCACCAAGGTCGAGGCCGCCCGGATCGCCGCCGCCGCGGGCATTCCGGTGGTGCTCACCTCCGCCAGCCGGGCGGCCGACGCGCTCGCTGGCCGCCCCATCGGCACCTACTTCCACCGCACGGGCCGGCGCTCCGCCGGACGGCTGCTGTGGCTCGCCCACGCCTCGACCCCGCTCGGCGCACTGACCCTGGACGACGGTGCCGTACGGGCCGTGGTCGAACGGCACAGCTCCCTGCTGCCGGCCGGTATCGCCGCCGTGGAGGGCGACTTCAGCGCGGGGGACCCGGTCGAGCTCCGCGACACCGCCGGCATCCCGGTCGCCCGCGGGCTGGTCAGCTTCGACGCCAAGGAGATCCCCCGGCTCATCGGCCGCTCCACCCGCGACCTCGCGCGCGAGCTCGGGCCCGCCTACGAGCGGGAGGTCGTCCACCGCGACGACCTCGTGGTGCTCCGCTGAGTAGCGGGCCGGTGCCCCGCGGCGCACCGCACCGCACCGGGCCGCGCGGGCTGCCCGGCGTCCTTCCCCGTCGCAGCACCGGCTGACGCGCCACTCCTCCGTTGCGGACTCCGCCGCGGACGGCCGCGCTCCGCCCCTTTTCACCGGCGGCCATTTTCCGAAAACCCCGCACGGCCGCCCGCGGACTGGTCAACTCTTGGTACGGACGCCGGGACGGCGGCCGGGGCCGCGCTCCGCGGAGGGGAGACGGCCCGTCAGCAGCACACGGCGCCTCCGCGGGAGCGCGGAGCGCCGCATCGGAACAGGAGACCGCCGGTGAGACGAGGGCGCCTGGAGACGCTGCGCCGGGCAGCGGCGGAGCGAAGGGCTCCGGCCGGCACGGGCGGAGCCCGCGACCGCACCGCCCGCCCGCCCGTCTCCGCCGTCCCGGCCGCGCCCGCCGCCGGAACGGGGCCGTGGACGGGCGGCCCGGGAGAGGGGCGGCGCGAGCCGTCCCGGCTGTGGCACATCACCCTGAGCGTCTCCGGCGCGCGGACGCCGCCGGCGGAGGTCCGCAGGGGGCTGGAGCAGCTCGCCCACGACCATCCCTTCCTGCTGACCGGCCGCTACGCGGCCGACCACGCCGAGATCCGGTACTGGGAGGAGGCCCGGGACCTGCACGACGCGGCGGCCGTCGCCCTGCGGCTCTGGGGCGAGCACCGCGCGACGGCGGGGCTGCCGCCCTGGGAGATCGTCGGACTGGAGGTCGTGGACCGGGAGACGTACCACCAGCGCGTCACCGAGGGCTACGGTCCGCCGCCCGTCTCACCGGTCGGCGTCCATCCGTTCTGAGGCGGCCCGGCACTGCCCGGCCCGGGCCGTCACCGGCGGTGGGCGGCGCCGCCGCCCGGAGACGGACCGGCCCCGCCCACCGCCCAGGTGTACGGACGGTCCCCGGACCGGGCGGCCGGCCGTCTCGCGCTGCGGAACACGCGGGGATACGCGCCCGCGGCTCAGTACCCTGGGCTCATGAGCGTCTTCCCTTCGCCCCTCGCCGATCCCATGCCGCAGTCCCCGGTCATCCGGGCCGCCTACCGCGCCCGTGCCGCGGCCAACGAGATCGCCCCGCTGCCGCGATCGGCCAAGGACGACGTACTGCGCGCGATCGCCGACGCCCTGGAAGTGCGCATCAAGGAGATCGTCGAGGCCAACGCGGAGGACGTGGAGCGGGCGCGGGCCGCCGGCACCAGCGAGGCGATCATCGACCGCCTCACGCTGACCCCCGAGCGGATCCGGGCGATCGCCTCCGACGTCCGGGCCATGATGGCTCTGCCCGACCCGGTCGGCGAGGTCGTCCGCGGCTCGACGCTTCCCAACGGCCTCGACCTGCGCCAGGTGCGGGTCCCCCTCGGCGTCATCGGGATCATCTACGAGGCGCGGCCGAACGTCACCGTGGACGCCGCCGCGCTCTGCCTCAAGTCGGGCAACGCGGTGCTGCTCCGCGGCTCCTCCTCCGCCTCCTCCTCGAACCACGCCCTGGTCACCGTACTGCGGGACGCGGTGGGCGGCGCCGGTCTGCCCGCGGACGCCGTCCAGCTCGTCCCCGGCGACAGCCGCGAGTCGGTACGGGAGCTGATGCGCGCCCGGGGCATGGTCGACGTGCTGATCCCGCGCGGCGGTGCCTCGCTGATCCAGACGGTCGTCGAGGAGTCCACCGTGCCCGTCATCGAGACCGGCACCGGCAACTGCCACGTCTACATCGATGCCGAGACCGATCTCGACATGGCCGTGGAGATCCTGGTCAACTCCAAGGCACAGCGGCCCAGCGTCTGCAACGCCGCCGAGACCGTCCTCGTCCACCAGGACGTCGCCGAGGCGTTCCTGCCGCGGGCGCTGAAGGCGCTGGCCGAGGCCGGGGTGACCGTGCACGCCGACGAGCGGGTGCGGGAGATCGCCGGGCGCTCGGAGACCGGGGCGACCGTGGTCGAGGCCACCACCGAGGACTGGGAGACCGAGTACCTCTCCTACGACATCGCCGCCGGGGTCGTGGACTCGCTGGACGCGGCCGTGGCCCACATCCGGCTCTGGTCCTCCGGCCACACCGAGGCGATCGTCACCACGTCGCAGGCCGCCGCCCGCCGGTTCACCCAGCTGGTGGACTCCACCACGGTCGCCGTGAACGCCTCCACCCGCTTCACCGACGGCGGCCAGTTCGGCTTCGGCGCGGAGATCGGCATCTCCACCCAGAAGCTGCACGCCCGCGGCCCGATGGGCCTGCCGGAGCTGACCTCCACCAAGTACATCGTCACCGGTGACGGCCATGTCCGCGGCGGCGGCCGCCCGGCCTGCTGACCGGTCCACCGGCCCGGCGCGCCACCGGTGCGCCGGGCCGATTTTCAGCTCTCCCTGCCCAAATCCACCGGCCCGGGGCTAACCTGGACGGGTGCCGGACGATGTGGGGGGCAGGCCGTTCCCGGACGGTGACGAGCCCGACAGCCACCACCACGGGGCCGCGGACGAGGAGTTCGCGACCGTGGCGTTCGACGAGGACTTCATCCGGGCGGCACCGGTCCACGAACCCACCGCCGTCGAGCGGATGCTGGCCGCCGCTCAGGCGCGGGCGGAGGCCGAGGCGGCCCGCCGCCCCCGGCCCGGCGTTCCCACGACCGACGACGAATTGCACGAGCTCTACGGTGTCGGCCGCGCGGAGCGCGAGACCGGGGAGTCCTGGTACGAGGCCGCCGGCGCGGAGCACGATCCACACGACCCGTACGGACCCTACGGCGGCAGTCTGCGCCCCTACCGCGGCCGGGTCCGCTGGCACCGGCCGGTGGCCTGGGTCCTCGCCGTGGTGATGGGCGTGGGCATGGTGGCGCTCGCCTTCGCGGCGGTCTACCGCGGCGAGTCCGGCACCCGGCAGGACCCCGCGCCGCCGCCCGCGACCACGGGGGTGGACGGCGACCGGATCGGCGGACTCGGCGGACCGCCGCCCGCCACCGCGGAGGCTCCCCGGCCCACCGCCTCGGCTGCCGGGCGCTGAGGGCCGGCGGTCACCCGTGCGGCCCAGCCCGGCCGCCTGGGAATTTGCCCGGATCCCCGCGTTTACCAGGTGCCCTTCCGACCTACTCTGTTGGTATGGCCGGTCCTGGAGACCCACCTGAGGGGACACCCGAGGGCGTCCCGGGCGGTGGTGACGACGATTACCGATCCGTCGTTTTCGACGAATCGTTCGTCCGTGCTGCCCGGCTTCAGGAGTTCTCCGCCCGGGAACGGCTCACGGACCGCGCCCCCGCGGTCCGCGACCGCTCCCCCTGGGACCGCGGCCGGGGGCACCGGCAGGTGCTCATGCTGGTCGTTCTGATCACCCTGGCCTTCGGCACGGCCGTCTACCTCGGTGTGCGCAGCCCCTACCAGGCGGCCGCGGAGCACGATCCCGGCCCCCTGCGCAGCGCGGTCCTTCCGCTGGCGCCGCGCGGCAGCGTGCCGGGGGCGGCCCCGGGTGCGCTCTTCGAGCACAGCCCGGCGGCAGATTTCCGGGTGGGCGCCGACGGGGTCTCGCTGCCGGCGGCCCGGCGCACCGGGAATTTCTCCGACAGCCAGGTGCTCGCCGCGCTCGACGCCGCGAAGGAGTACATCGTCCGGTCCTCCCTCGACCCGGACGTGCTCACCGGCGGTACGGTGCGCCCGGTACGGGTGCTGGTGGATCCGGCACAGCAGGAGCAGTTCGACCGCAGTATGGAGGACCCGGCCGGCGACGGACGGCATGCCGCCCCCGGGTGGCTGGTCCGCTTCGATCCCGGGGAGGTGGCGCTGGCCGATCCGGGGATACGCGTGCGGGGCAGCCTCGCCGTCACCGAGGCGGGCCCGGACCAGCTGGAGGTCACCGGCGACCACGTCTTCGTCTACGCGCTCCGCGCGGCGGACGCCGAGCGGGCGGGGGACGGGGAGGGCGGGGAGGCTTCCCTCTTCACCGTGCGGCGCGAGACCCGGTTCCGCTTCGACCGCGGTGACCTGCGGGACCACCGGGTCGAAGTGGTGCAGAGCCAGGTGCACGCCGGACCGATGAGCTGCGCCGCGGACACGGCCCGGTATCTGAGGCCGCTGCTCGCCGGGGAGCGCCCGGACCGGAGCGGCCCGGCAGGAACCGACCCGTTCGCCCCGGGTCGCGCCACCCCCGCGCTCTGCGGGGAGCTCGCGGACGCGGCCCAGCCGGACCTGCCCCGCGGCTCGCGCTGAGCGCCCTCCCGGTCACAGCACTAGCTGCTCCGGGGCGGCTCGGAACCGCCACCGCCGCCGTTGCCGTTGCCGCCGGCAGCGCCGGTGAACCTGTCCCGCAGCTTGCCGCCCAGGTCGCCCGCACCCCCGGCGATGTCCCGCACCAGGCCCATGAGGGGGTCCTTGCTGGTGCGCACCGTGTCGGCGTAGTGGCTCGCGGACTCCTTGATGGAGTCGGTCACCGAGGTGTCCCCGTCCTCCTCCCGGCGCGGGTAGTGGCCGTCCATGAGCCGCTGGTAGTCGCGGCTCCGCGCCCACTTCTTCAGCTCGGCGGCGCGGACCGTGGTGAACGGGTGGCTGCGCGGCAGCACGTTCAGGATCTTCAGCACGGAGTCCCGCAGGTCACCGCCGGCCTCGTACTCCTCGGCCTGGGCCAGGAAGGCGTCCACGTTCATCTCGTGCAGATGGTTGCCGCCGGCTATCTTCATCAGGCCGCGCATGGACGCCTCAAGGTCCTGCCCGACGAGCAGTCCGGCCCGGTCCGCGGACAGTTCCGACTTGCGGAACCACTCGCGCAGTGCCGTCACGATCGCCATGATCGCCACGTTGCCCAGCGGGATCCAGGCGACCTTGAGGGCGAGCCCGGTAAGGAAGAGCAGAATGGTCCGGTAGACGGAGTGCCCGGACAGCGCGTGGCCCACCTCGTGGCCCACGACGGCCCGCATCTCCTCCTCGTCGAGCAGTTCGACCAGACCCGTGCTCACCACGATGATCGGCTCGTCGAGGCCGATGCACATGGCGTTGGGCTGCGGGTTCTGCTGCACGTACATTGCCGGGACCTTCTTCAGGTCCAGGATGTCGCAGGCGTCCAGCAGCATGGTGTGCAGATGCGCGAACTGCTGGTCGCTCACCCGCACCGAATCGGAGAGGAAGAGCAGGCGCAGCGACCGCTCCGGCAGCAGGCCGCTGAGCGCCTTGAAGACGGTGTCGAAGCCGCTCAGCTTGCGCAGCGCGACCAGCGCGGACCGGTCGGCGGGATGCTCGTAGGCACGCGAGGAGATCCCCGGGAACCGCCTGCGGTTGCGGTCCGGCACACGCTCATGGCTTGCTTCGGTCATCGTGACCCCCATTGTCGGCCCGGATGTGTGGCCCCATCCCCCGTGCGGTCCCCACCCTAGTTCGGGGCGGTGACAGCGGGGTGACGCCGGTCGGACTCCGTAGGACGCCAGGAGTCGGCGTGAGGTTGCGCCGGGGCCCCGCTTACGATGAGGGCGCTACCCAAGCGTCCCTGCCCGACGAACACCTGGATAGGTCTGCGAGATGAGTCTTCCCAGCTCCGCCCACGCCCTGATCACGCTCGCCGCCGAGGGCGGTGAGCACGGCGGGAACCACGAGAGCCTCAACCCGTATCTGACCGGTGGGGGCGCGCTGTTCGCGCTGCTCCTGCTGCTCTGGATCACCACACGGCTCAACCGCGACCGCTGAGGGCCGGGACGCTGCCCCGGACCGGGAAGTAGGCTCTGCACGCATGGGAGAGCAGGACATGCCTGTGACCGGTCCGGCGAAGCGCCGGCTGGGAGTGATGGGCGGGACGTTCGATCCGGTTCACCACGGCCACCTGGTGGCGGCCAGCGAGGTCGCCGCCAAGTACCACTTGGACGAGGTGGTGTTCGTGCCCACCGGACAGCCGTGGCAGAAGAGCCACCAGAACGTCTCCCCGGCCGAGGACCGCTATCTGATGACGGTCATCGCCACGGCGTCCAACCCGCAGTTCTCGGTCAGCCGGATCGACATCGACCGCGGCGGCAAGACCTACACCATCGACACCCTGCGGGACCTGCGCGAGCGGAACCCCGACGCGGACCTGTTCTTCATCACCGGAGCGGACGCCCTCTCGCAGATCCTCGGCTGGCGCGACGCCCCCGAACTGTTCTCCCTGGCGCACTTCATCGGTGTCACCCGGCCGGGACACCTGCTCTCCGACCCCGGTCTGCCCGACGGAGGTGTCTCGCTGATCGAGGTCCCGGCGCTCGCCATCTCGTCGACGGACTGCCGGGCGAGGGTGGCGGCGGGCGCACCCGTCTGGTATCTGGTGCCGGACGGGGTGGTGCGCTACATCGACAAGCGCGGGCTGTACCGGGACGCCGGTTGAGCGATCCGGTCCGGCAAGGGAAGGGGCACTGGTGAACGACGCACACTCCGGGCGGTACGGAAGGCCCGAGGACGGCCGGGACCCCTACGTCTACGACCCGTACACCCAGCAGTACTACGACCCTTCCCAGGGCGGCGGCGACCCGGCGCAGGCAGGGCAGGCGCGACGCCCGGACCAGCCGGAACACCCGTACGATCCCTATGGCGCCCCCTACGGCGAGCAGGGCCGGGGCTCCTACGACCCGTACGGATACCAGCAGCCGCAGCAGTACGACGCCTACGGCCGCCCCCACCAGCCGTACCCGGACCCGCGGCAGCAGGGCTACGATTCGGCCGCCTACGGCGCGGCGGGTCCCGGCACCACCGGGCAGCGGCAACAGCATCCGCGGCAGGCGCAGCCGGGGGCGTACGAGAGCCCGTACCCGTACCCGGCGCAGCAGGCCGGGGAGGAGACCTGGGTTCCCCCGCAGCAGACCCGCACCGCGGAGTCCCCGGGCGGCACGGGAGGCACGGGCGGCGGCGCGGTGGGCGGGGAGGACCCCGGTGGTTACCGCACCGAGCAGTTCTCGTTCATCGAGGAGCCCGACGAGGCCGCCGAGGACGTCATCGACTGGCTGAAGTTCGCCGAGACCCGAACCGAGCGGCGCGACGAGCGCAAGCGCAAGGGTCGCAACCGGCTGGTCGCCCTGGTCGTGGTCCTCGTCCTCGCCCTGGCGGGCGGTGCCGGATACCTCTGGTACGCGGGCAAGCTGCCCGGTCTGTCCGGGGCCGGTGCGGGAGCGGAGGCGGCCGGCGGGCCCCAGAAGCGCGACGTGATCATCGTGCATCTGCGGCACACCAAGGACGGCGGCAGCTCCACGGCGCTCCTGGTCGACAACGAGACCACGGGCAAGGGCACCACCCTGCTGCTGCCGAACGCCCTTGCGGTCTCCGCGGAGGGCGGCGGTTCCACGACCCTCGGCTCCTCCGTCGAGGAGGACGGCAACGGCCCCACCCGCGACGCGCTGAACACGCTGCTCGGCTCGGAGATCGAGCACAGCTGGCGGCTCGACACCCCGTATCTGGAGAATCTCGTCGAACTGGTGGGCGGCATCACCGTCGACACCGACGCCGACGTCCCGGGCGAGAAGAAGGGCGAGGAACCCCTCGCGCGGAAGGGGAAGGACGTGAGCCTCGGCGGTCGGGCCGCCGTCGGCTACGCCACCTTGCTGCGCAAGGGCGAGGACCAGACCGACCAGCTCCAGCGCTTCGGCCGGGTCCTGCGGGCCGTGCTGCGGAAAATGCCCGGCGAGGCGGAGATGGCCACCGAGACCGTCCGGTCGCTCAACCAGATCGCCGACCCCTCGCTCACCGAGGCACAGCTCGGCGCCTCCCTGGCCGAGCTGGGGGAGCAGGCCAAGGGCGGCGAGTACGCGACCGAGCTGCTGCCCGTGCGCCCGGACGGCACCCTCGCTCCGGAGACCGCCGACACCGTGGTCAAGGACGTACTCGGCGGCAAGGTCACCAACGCCGACCCGGACGCGGCCCCGAGGATCAGCGTCCGCAACGCCACCGGTGACGACGGCGCCGCCGAGAAGGCGCGGGTCGCCCTGGTCAACGGCGGCTACACCGTCGTGAACGGAGGCAGTGCCGACGCCGCGCAGCAGCTCTCCGAGGTGACGTACACCGGCGCGGACCGGGCGGCGGAGGCCAAGGAGATCGCCGTCACCCTGGGCCTGCCGGAGAGTGCGGTGCAGAAGGGCAAGGGAGCGTCCAACGCCGATGTGACGGTCGTCCTCGGCCGGGACTACCCGGCCGGGGCGGACTCCCCGTAGCGGAGGGCCGCACCCCCGGCCGCGGCCCCGGCGGAGGAGCCGTGCGGCGCCGTCCGCCGGGCGTGCGATCCTGGATACCGGCCGCGGTGCCCCCCGGGGCGCCGCGGCCGGTACTGACGTTCCCCGACCGAAAGCCTGCCTGTGACCGCCACGGACCGCTCCATCGAGCTGATCAACGCCGCCGCCCAGGCGGCCGCCGACAAGCTCGCGCACGACATCATCGCCTACGACGTCAGCGACGTGCTGTCGATCACCGACGCCTTTCTGCTCGCCTCCGCTCCCAACGACCGCCAGGTCAAGGCGATCGTCGACGAGATCGAGGAACGGCTGAACAAGGAGCTGGGCGTGAAGCCCGTGCGCCGCGAGGGCGACCGGGAGGCCCGCTGGGTGCTGCTCGACTACGTCGACATCGTCGTGCACGTCCAGCACAGCGAGGAGCGCGTCTTCTACGCGCTGGAGCGGCTCTGGAAGGACTGCCCGGAGCTGGAGCTGCCCGCCGACGCCGCCGCCACCCGGGGCCGGTCCGAGGAGTACGCGAAGAGCGCGGCCTCCGAGGCCGGGCAGGACGGTGAGCTGAGCTGAACGGCAGCAGCAGCGGCCGCGGCCGCCGGATCATCCTCTGGCGGCACGGTCAGACGGCCTGGAACGTGGAACGCCGCTTCCAGGGGACGACCGACATCGAGCTGACCGGCACCGGCGTCGCCCAGGCCCGCCGGGCCGCCCGGCTGCTGACCGCGCTGGAGCCCCAGGCGATCGTGGCCTCCGACCTCCGGCGCGCCGCCGACACGGCAGCCGAGCTGGCCGTTCTGTGCGGTCTGGAGGTCACCCACGACGCGGGCCTGCGGGAGACCTTCGCCGGCAGCTGGCAGGGGCTGACCCACGAGGAGATCGTCGAGCGCTACGGCGAGCAGTACGCCCGCTGGAAGCGCGGGGAGCCCGTGCGGCGCGGCGGGGGCGAGCTGGAGACCGAGGTGGCCGACCGGGCGGCGCCCGTGGTCATGAGCCACGCCGACAAGCTCGCCGACGGCGGCACGCTCGTCGTCGTCAGCCACGGCGGCACGATCCGCACCACCATCGGCCGTCTGCTCGGCCTGGACTCCCGCCACTGGGAGGCGCTCGGCGGCCTTTCCAACTGCTGCTGGTCCGTGCTGAGCGAGGGCGTGCGGGGCTGGCGGCTCACCGAGCACAACGCCGGAACGCTGCCGGAGCCGGTGCTCGGCGACGACACCTGAGAGGCCGCCGGTGGCGGGCCGGACCGCGGATTTCTCATTCCGGCTGGTCACCGGTTAAGCTTCTGCTCGTTCACAACGCGGCGGCGGAGACCCGGTCGGCGCGTGGCGAGCGCGGGGCTATAGCTCAGTTGGTAGAGCGCCTGCATGGCATGCAGGAGGTCAGGAGTTCAATTCTCCTTAGCTCCACCGCCGTTCGATCCCGTCTTCCCTCCGGGGAGGCGGGATCGTCGCGTTGCGGGAGAAGACGGCAGCGGCAGCGACCGCGGTCGGCGGCCCCGGCGGCCGGGGCGCTGACCCGGCCGGTCCTCCCGTGGCAGAATCGGACGCCGGAAGGGGAGGAGCCTGATGCCGACGAGCACAATCGAGGCGGCCGCCCGCCCTCCCGGCCGTACCGTGACCCTTCTCCACTGCCCCTCCTGCGGGTCGGCCCTGGTGGCCCAGGTGCTCGGGGACAACGGCGGAGTCTCCTACGTCTGCACGGCCTGCGGCCACAGCTGGAGTGACTGATGGGTGCCCACAGCCGGAAATGCGACTGGTGCGGCAGCGGTACGCCCGTCGTGCGGGACATGGAACCGCTGAACTCCGACTACCAGTACTGGTGCGAGGAGTGCGCGCGGGCCCTCATCATCGTCGGCGACCCCATCGAGACCTACCGCGAACTCGACGGCGAGCCCATCTACGGCCGTCTGCTCGACGAATACTGCACGCTGAAACGGTTCTACTCCTTCGCCACCGCCTGAACCCTCCCTGCGCCGGCCGGCACCGCCACGCCGGCGGCGGCCCCGGTGTCCGCCGCCGGCGCCGACCGGCGCCGCAGGGCCCGTATCGCGACCACCGCGGTGAGACCGATGAAGGCCGCGCCGCACAGCGGATAACCGGCCGAGAGCAGCATCTGCCCGCCGTGCTGGCGCAGTTCCGCCCGCTCGCCCGGCGTGTGCGGCACCCACCACAGGGCGTACGAGCAGAAGAGCAGCGCCGTCCCTGCCGCGGCCGCCCGCCACATCCACCGGCCGGAACGGTTCAGCACCTCGGACCCCAGCAGCACCAGCAGGGGGACGCACCACACCCAGTGGTGCGACCAGGAGACCGGGCTCACCAGCAGGGCCGTCATGGCGCAGGCCACGGCGGCCCAGGCGTCCAGCCCCGCCAGCAGCGCCGCCGTCCCGGCGGCCAGGCCGGCGACGGCCACCACCGCGGCGGCCCCGGCCCACCACAGCCCGGGATCGGGGGTGTGCAGTAGCCGGGCGAGCGCCCCGCGCAGCGACTGGTTGGCGGTCTGCTCGACAAGGCCGGGACGGTCCGTGCTGAACACCACCTCCGTCCAGAAGCGCCGTGAGTCGCGCGGCAGCGCCACCGCGGCCAGCAGGGCGGTCCCGAGGAACGCGGCACCCGCCGTCAGCGACTGCCTCAGCAAGGGATTCCAGAAGCCCGTCCGGCCGGTCCCGCCCACCGCCCCGGCCCCCCGTCCGCGCAGCCGCTGCCGGCCCTTGACGATGCCCGCCACCGCCAGCAGCACCGCGAACAGCGCGGGTGTCAGCTTGAGCCCCGCCGCGATCCCTATACCGAGACCGGCCCAGCGATAGCCGGCGTCCCCGGGCCGCCGGGAGAGGTCCCACAGCACCAGCACCGCCAGCAGCAGGTTTATCTGGCCGTAGCGCAGCGTCGTCCAGACCGGCTCGCACCAGACCGCGGCGCCGGCCACGGCGAGCGTCGCCGCCGGGCGGGGCCACCACAGCGGGCGGCCCACCAGCCGCAGTGCGAGATGGACGAGCACCACCAGCAGCACCAGATTCCCCGCGGTCGCCAGGGTCCGCATCTCGTCCACCCCGAGGAGGGTGAGCGGTATGAACAGGAGCGCGGCGAACGGCGGATAGGTGTTGGGCAGCCGCGCCTCGGTGGCCCGCATGGCGTACAGGTCCGCACCGGCGCGCGCGGCCCAGCCCTCGGCCCGGTAGACCATGAGGTCGAGCATCGTGACGTTCGCGAGGCGCTGAGCGCACCAGAACACCGCGAAGGAGAGGAGGCAGCACGCGAGAGCGGTGGACAGCGGACGCCCCCGGATCAGTTCACGCGTCGCCGGGGAGAGGGACGGGGCGAGGGCCGTGTCGGCAGACTCCGTAGCGCTCACGCTGCGGGGCTCCAGTCGGGTCGGGGACGGACCCGGCTGTGCTCCGGGTGCGGGGACCGATGCTAACCAGACGGCTACCCCGGTGACGCCCGGCCGGTGATCCGGCCGCGGCCAATGATTTGGCGCTGAGCGGTGGAGTCCGTGTAATGTTGGCGCAGCCGCCACGGGGAACCGGGGCGGAGGCACGGGGCTATAGCTCAGTTGGTAGAGCGCCTGCATGGCATGCAGGAGGTCAGGAGTTCAATTCTCCTTAGCTCCACAATGAACAGAGCGGGCCGTCCGATCGGACGGCCCGCTCTGGTGTTCTTGCTCCCCCTCCCGCGTCGTCCCAGCCGCTTCTCCCCACCCCCCGGTGGGGCGTGCGGGCCACTGGAGCGCGGTGCCCCGCACGCGTCGGCGCGACGCGTGCGGGGCACCGGCGGCGGCCGTGCGCGACCGGGTCATCCGCCGCCGCGGGGAAGCGCCTTGCGGCCGCCGGAGGACGGCAGGGAGTTGCGCGGCGCCGGGGCCTCCTCCAGGCGCAGCGCCAGCTCGGGACAGCGGCGGACGGCCCGCTGCGCTTCGCCCTGCAGATGCAGCGGTACGGGGGTGTCGGCCAGCACCGGGTAGCCGTCCGGCCCCTGCCGGACCAGCTCGGGGAGCACCCCGACACAGATCAACTGGCCCTTGCAGAGGGTCCAGTCCACCATCAGCTTCTGACCGCTGGGGATGCCTTCCTCCTGGTAGCCGGGCGACGGGAGCGGCAGCACGCCATGGGTGGGCCGGCCGCAGCCGCCCTGGAGCGCGTGCGCCGCGAGGTCGTCGGTGAAGGCGCTCAGCGAGGAGGTGAGGAACCGTACGGAGCCGTCCGGGTGCGCACAGGCACCGCGGCCCTTGACCGACTGGGTGACCTGCCGGAGCGCCTCCAGGGCCGTACGGCCGCCGCCGCCCAGCACCTCGGCGAGCCCGGCCGCCGCGGCGGGGAGACCGAGCTTGCAGGGGCCGCACTGGCCCGCCGTCTCGGCGGCCAGCCAGTTGGCGACCCGCAGGCACTCGCCCAGCGGGCAGGTGTCCGGGCTCAGCGGGAGCAGCGCGCCGGCGCCGAGCGCGCCGCCCGCCGCGTCCATGGACGCCCGGGAGATGGTGGCGCCGTGCGCCGACATCCCGTCCATCCACTTGCCGTGGTAGCCGCCGGACAGCACGCCCTGCGGCATTGGCGGTGCCCCGGCCAGCTCCAGCACGTACCGCAGCGGCACCCCGCTGGGCACCTCCATGACCAGCGGCCGCGGCACGGAACCGGAGACCGTGAGCATGACGGTGCCGGGCTCGGTGCTCAGGCCGATGCTGCCGTAGCGGTCGGCGCCGAGCCGTGCGGCCACGGCGAGCTGGGCGAACGTCTCGCAGTTGGACAGCAGCGTGGGCGCGTTGGCCACACCCGAGTCGGAGGCGCGGACCTTGCGGCCCGGCGGCAGCGACGGCCCCCCGTTCGCCGCCCGGATCACCGCCGAGGACTCACCGGACACCATGCGCTCGGGCGTGCGCACGACCCGCGCGCGCAGCGGCTGGCCGCGGCGGTCCGAGAGCCCTCGCTCGGCCAGGGCCTGCCGCATGGACGACTCGGTGGAGTCGCGGGTGACGGCGATGACGAGGGTGCGCGCGCCCAGCGCCTCGGCCGCCAGCAGGGCCCCGTCCAGCGGCAGATGGGGGGCCCGGTTCATGAGCAGGGTGTCCTTGCGGCAATTGGGTTCCCCCTCGCTGCCGTTGATGACGACGACGGGGCGGACCCCGCGGCGTATCGCGGACTTGGCCACCGCCCGCAGCTTCTTGCCGAAGGGGAAGCCGGCACCGCCCTTGCCCTTCAGCGAGATGAGCTCGGCCAGTTCGGCCAGGCGCTCGCCGGGCATGGGCTGGAGTGGCCCGTGCACCTTCAGGTGCATGTCGAGATCCAGGCGGCGGGCGAGGTCCAGGCCGGCGGTCAGCTGGGGGACTCCCACGACCCGGAGATCGAGTACGTCGGGCAGCTCGGCGTTTATGGTCGGCCTCCTGCGGTCTCTTGCCAGGGTTCACCGGGCGGGGGCGGATACGAGAATCCGGTCGAGGTGTCGGTCAGCGGGTCCGGCTGAGGCGCGGGCCTGATGTTCTCGGCCGGTGCCGGCGGCGGCGGGGACGGCGTCGGCCAGCGCTCGGATGATGCCAGATGCGTCACCCCGGGGAACGGTTCGGTCAGCGGATCGCGCAGCGGGTCCGGACCGCGGCCCGCCAGCGGGTCCCCCGTCCGGCGGGGGAAGGCTTCCGCGGACGGGTCCCCCTGGCCCGTCACGGAGCCGGTCAGCGGCTCACCCGCCACGCCGTTCGCCCCGCTGTATCCGCCGTATCCGCCGTATCCGCCGTATCCCGCGTACCCGCCCGTGCCGTCACCGGATTCCGCGAAGGTCGGCATCTGCCGGGTGGGAGCCTCGGCGAAGCCCTGGCCGCCCGGCGCGGGCCCCGACAGGGGATCCCCCCGCCCGCCGGACGTCTGGTCGGACGACATCGCGCGGTACCCCGCCGACAGGCCTGATCCCAGGCTGCTGCCGATCGGCACCGCCCGGGTCGAGTCGAGCGGCGGCCGCATCTCGTCGCGGCCGCCGGCGGAGGCGGACGCGGACGCGGACGCCGCCGCGCCGCGGGGCCGGAACCCCGCACCGGGCAGCGGGGACACCGAGGTGTCGCGGCGGGCGCCTTCCTCGGCCGCCGCGGCGGGCCGGTGCCCGGCGGCGTCCGGCTGCATCACCGACAGCACCAGTTGCGCGATCCGCCGGCGCTGCGGCTGGGGCAGCAGCCGCGCCGCCACCGCCAGCCCCACGGCCAGCAGGGACAGTCCGTACATGGCGGTCACCCAGCCCGCGGCGGGACGCCCCGCGTACAGGCCGTGCATCACGGCGAAGCACCAGGACGGGTAGGCCACGGCGTGGATGGCCCGCCAGCGGCCCGCGACCTCCCTGTTGGGCACGAAGGTGCTGCGCAGCGCGCCGGTGGAACCCGCGACCACCATCAGGTAGGCGGCCATCGAGCCCATGCCGATCAGGCCGCCCGCGCCGGTGATGCCCAGGCTGAAGGGCACCAGGGCGGCGATCAGGGGAGCGTGGTCCAGCGAGACCTTGACCGCGACGTGCACCACCAGGAAGCCGAGCGAGGCGACGGCGACGGCACGGTGGACCCCCTGCGCCAGCAGCCGGTCCCGCGGGTTCAGCAGCAGCCGGTGGGCCGCGATCAGCCCCCAGACCACGGACGCGGTGAGCGTGAGAAGCGAGAGGACGCCGGCACCGAAGTCCAGGAAGGCACGGAAGCGGTCGCCCGTGGCCAGGGCCAGGATGAGCGGGATGACGAGCAGGAGCGCGACCGACGCGGCGAAGACCTTCGTCTGCGACGCGGCCGGTTTGGGGATGGAGGGCATGTTCCGTGGAACCTTGCGATGAGGTTTCATGCGAGGCGACTCCTGTGACGCGAGGAAGGGGTCCCGGCTCCGCATGCTAGGTGGCCTGTCGGGCAACGTCCGGGCGTATGGATATTTGCTCGAACGACCAATACGGACCGGCGGCGCCCGGCGTTCAATCCCGGCTCGGTGCGTTGGCTGTGACGGCTGCGGTACCCTGACACGCATGCGTGCCGTACGCCTTCTGCTTAGCGAGCCGCGCTGATCAGTCCCGGCCGGTGGAAAGAACCACCGGGCCGGAATCGGCGCGGCGTCCCCTCCTGTGCGAGGGGTTTTTCCATTTCCGGAACGTGCCTCGCAGAGGGCAGAGACGATCGATGGAGCTTTGAGACGATGAGCGACACCCATTCCGCCCCCGGGCCGGCCGCGGCGCCCTTCCGGTACGAGGCGGCCCTGGCAGCCGACATCGAGGCACGCTGGCAGGACTTCTGGGACGCCGAGGGCGTCTACGAGGCCCCCAACCCGACCGGCGACCTGGCCGCGGACGGTGGCTCCGGTGCGGTCGACCGGCCGAAGAAATACATCATGGACATGTTCCCGTACCCCTCCGGGGCGGGACTGCACGTGGGCCATCCGCTGGGCTACATCGCCACCGACGTCTACGCCCGCTTCAGCCGGATGACCGGCCACAACGTCCTGCACACCCTGGGCTTCGACGCCTTCGGGCTGCCCGCCGAGCAGTACGCCGTGCAGACCGGCACGCACCCGCGCGCCAGCACCGAGGCGAACATCGAGAACATGAAGGCCCAGCTGCGCCGGCTGGGCCTGGGCCACGACACGCGCCGGTCGTTCGCCACGATCGACCCGGACTACTACAAGTGGACCCAGTGGATCTTCCTGCAGATCTTCAACTCCTGGTACGACGAGGCGGCGGACAAGGCCCGGCCGATCGCCACCCTGATCGAGCAGTTCGAGAGCGGGGAGCGGGAGACCCCGGCCGGATGGCGCCCCTGGGGCGAGCTGGACGCGGCCGGACGAGCCGGTCTGCTGGGCGAGTACCGGCTGGCGTACGCCTCCGACGCGCCGGTGAACTGGTGCCCCGGCCTGGGCACCGTGCTGGCCAACGAGGAGGTCACCGCGGAGGGCCGCTCCGAGCGCGGCAACTTCCCCGTCTTCAAGGCGAAGCTGCGCCAGTGGAACATGCGCATCACGGCCTATGCCGACCGGCTGCTGGACGACCTGGAGGCACTGGACTGGCCGGAGGCCATCAAGCTGCAGCAGCGCAACTGGATCGGCCGCAGCGAGGGAGCCCGTGTCGACTTCCCGGTGCGCACGGCCGCCGGCGGTGAGCGCGCGGTCACCGTGTTCACGACCCGGCAGGACACCCTGTTCGGTGCCACCTACATGGTGCTGGCCCCGGAGCACGAGCTGGTTTCCGGGGAGGACTCGATCGTTCCGGCCGCCTGGCCGGAGGGCACCCACGCCGTCTGGACCGGCGGGCACGCGACCCCGGCCGAGGCCGTCGCCGAGTACCGCAAGCAGGCCGCGTCGAAATCGGACGTCGAACGGCAGGCGGAGGCCAAGGAGAAGACCGGTGTCTTCACCGGCGCGTACGCGGTCAACCCGGTCAGCGGCGAGCGCGTCCCCGTGTTCATCGCCGACTACGTGCTGATGGGGTACGGCACCGGCGCCATCATGGCCGTGCCGGCGCACGACAGCCGTGACTTCGCCTTCGCGCGCGCTTTCGAGCTGCCGATGCGCTGCGTCGTTGAGCCGTCCGACGGCCGCGGTACCGACCCGGCCGACTGGGACGACGCCTTCGCCTCCTACGACGCGCAGATCGTCAACTCCGCCGGCGACGGCCTGTCGCTGGACGGTCTGACCGTCACCGAGGCCAAGGCGCGGATCACCGACTGGCTGACCGAGCGCGGCATCGGCGAGGGCACCGTCAACTTCCGTCTGCGCGACTGGCTGTTCAGCCGCCAGCGCTACTGGGGCGAGCCCTTCCCCATCGTCTACGACGAGGACGGCGTCGCCCATCCGCTGCCCGAGTCGATGCTGCCGCTGGAACTGCCGGAGGTCGACGACTACTCCCCGCGCACCTTCGACCCGGACGACGCCGACACCTCCCCGGAGACCCCGCTGTCCCGGAACGAGGAGTGGGTGAACGTGCGGCTGGACCTGGGCGACGGGCGCGGACCGCGAATGTACCGGCGCGAGACCAACACCATGCCCAACTGGGCCGGTTCCTGCTGGTACGAGCTGCGCTACCTGGACCCGCACAACAGCGAGAAGCTGGTCGACCCCGAGATCGAGCGTTACTGGATGGGGCCGCGCGCAGGGCAGCCGCACGGCGGTGTGGACCTGTACGTGGGCGGCGCGGAACACGCCGTGCTGCACCTGCTGTACGCCCGCTTCTGGTCCAAGGTGCTGTACGACCTGGGGTACGTGTCCTCCGCCGAGCCGTTCCACAAGCTGTACAACCAGGGCATGATCCAGGCCTACGTCTACCGGGACAGCCGTGGCATCGCGGTCCCGGCGGCCGAGGTCGAGGAGCGCGACGGCGCCTACTGGTACGGGGGCGAGAAGGTCACCCGGCTGCTGGGCAAGATGGGCAAGTCGCTGAAGAACGCGGTCACGCCCGACGAGATCTGCGCCGAGTACGGGGCGGACACCCTGCGCCTGTACGAGATGGCGATGGGCCCGCTGGACGTCTCCCGGCCCTGGGACACCCGCGCGGTCGTCGGCCAGTACCGGCTGCTGCAGCGTCTGTGGCGCAACGTCGTGGATGAGAACACCGGCGAGGTGACCGTCACCGACGCCGAACCCGGCGAGGCCGCCCTGCGCGCCCTGCACAAGGCGATCGACGGCGTCACCCAGGACATGGCCGCGCTGCGCTTCAACACGGCCATCGCCAAGGTCACCGAGCTGAACAACCATTTGACCAAGGCGGGCGGCCCGGTGCCCCGGACGGTGGCCGAGCGGCTGGTGCTGCTGGTCGCGCCGCTGGCTCCGCACATCGCCGAGGAGCTGTGGCACCGGCTGGGCCACACCGCCTCCGTCGTCCACGAGCCCTTCCCGGTCGCCGACCCGGCCTACGTCCAGGACGAGACCGTCACCTGCGTGGTGCAGGTGAAGGGGAAGGTCAAGGCGCGGCTGGAGGTGGCGCCGTCCATCGACGAGGGCGAACTGGAGGCGCTGGCACTGGCGCAGGACGCGGTCCGTGCCGCGCTGGGCGGCGCGGACATCCGCAAGGTGATCGTGCGGGCACCGAAGCTGGTCAACATCGTCCCGGCGTGACCCCTGCCCGTAGGGGTCTCTCAGGGTTTTTCCCGGGCGGGCCGGGGGTTCGCACGCACCCCCCGGCCCGCCCGGGGCGTTTACCGTAGGAGGGAGGGACGCGCTGTCCCTCGGTGCGGACGACGGTTCCGGGCACCGCGCACCGGCACACGGAAGACTGCGAGGAGCGTTCATGGAAGCCGCGATTCTGGTGGTGGTCCTTTTCTTCGTGCTCTTCGTCGCAACCGGGGTCTACGCGACGGCCAAGGCCGTGGGGGCCGCCAAGCGCGGTGTCGACCGCACGGTCGCCCAGGCCCGCCGAACGGTCGAGGACACCACGCTCAGGGCCCGGCAGTTGACTCTGCCCGGGGCGGCGGGCGAAGTGGCCCAGTTGCGCCTCTCGCTCCGCACCTCCATGCGCGCCACCCAGGAGACCCTGCGGGCGGCCGCGCCGGAGGACGCGTCGCTCGGCGAGGCACTGAGCCTGTTCGACCGCCTCAGCGCGCACGGCAGGGAACTGGACGCCGAACTGAAGCGGCTGGAGAGCGAGCCCGACCGGAGCCGGGTCGCCACACGCCTTCCCGGACTGCGGGAACGCACCGAGCGGATCGTGCACTCCGCGGATTCACTGCGCTGGGCCGCACAGGACCGCGCCCGTCAGTTCGCCGACGACGACCTGGGCGATCTCACCGGACAGATCCAGATGGAGGCGGGCGCACTGCGGCACTGGACGCCGACAGAGACGCCGACAGAGACACCGACAGAGACGCCGGCCGGGACATCGACGGGGACGCGGGCCGGCGGCGCCGACGCGGTGGAGGCCGCGGATCCGGCAGGACCGGAGGCGCAGCCCGGACAGGCCGGAGCGCAGGAGGCCCCGCGGACACCGCCCGCCCTCACGGCCCGCGAGCCCCGGCTGCGCACCGGTTTTCCCTGGGAGAAGACCCGGCGCCCCGAGAGCACCACATGAGCCGTCCCCGCGGCGGCGCGTGCTGCGTGCCCCCGGCGGCAGTCCCAGCCGCGGCTGTCCGGCAGGCGGCGGCCGTACGGCCGCCGCCCGAACCGGTGCCGTCCGACCGGTGTGTGCCGGTCCCGCGTATTCCGGCGCCGGGCCTGCCGGCGCGGTATCCGTCCGTTCCGGCCGGGACCGGAGACCCGCAGATCGCCCCCGCGCTGTCCGCGCCCGTCATCCCCGGATAACCTCCCCTTCATGTCCCGCCATGTCGCGATCGTCACCGATTCCACGGCCTATCTGCCACCGCAGGCGATGGAACGGCACGCCATCAG
This sequence comes from Streptomyces sp. F63, assembly GCF_018070345.1. Taxonomy (GTDB): domain Bacteria; phylum Actinomycetota; class Actinomycetes; order Streptomycetales; family Streptomycetaceae; genus Streptomyces. The sequence goes on along the minus strand of NZ_JAGPXX010000002.1, from coordinate 5,585 downwards.
GGCCGTACCGCTGACCGTGGTGCTCGGTGACCGGGCCCTGGAGGAGGGCACCGAGGTCTCCGCGCGGTCCGTTGCCCAGGCGCTGCAACACCGGACACCGGTGACCACATCCCGGCCCAGCCCGGAGGTGTTCGCCGCCACCTATCGCGAGGTGGCCGCGGCCGGGGCGCCGGGCATCGTGTCCCTCCACCTGTCGGCGGAGATGTCCGGCACGTACGACGCGGCTGTGCTCGCCGCACGGGAGGCGCCGGTCCCGGTACGGGTCGTGGACACCGGCATGGTGGCGATGGCCCTCGGTTTCTGCGCGCTGACCGCTGCGGAGACCGCCGAGGCAGGGGGCAGTCTGGACGAGGCGGTGGCCGCGGCCGAGAAGCGCGCGGAGGACACCGCGGCCTACTTCTATGTGGACACCCTCGACTATCTGCGGCGCGGCGGCCGGATCGGCGCCGCGCAGGCTCTTCTCGGCTCGGCACTGGCGGTGAAGCCGCTGCTGAGACTGGGCGGCGGGCGGATCGAGCCGCTGGAGAAGGTGCGCACGGCGTCGAAGGCCATCGCCCGGCTGGAGGAGATCGTGGTGGAGCGGGCCGCCGCGGGGCCGGTGGACATCGCGGTGCACCATCTCGCGGCGGCGGAGCGGGCTGAAGCCCTGGCGGCACGGTTGCGGACGCGGGTGCCCGGGCTGGCCGAACTCCTGGTCAGCGAGGTCGGTGCGGTGATCGGCGCCCACACCGGGCCGGGGCTCCTGGGCGTGGTGGTGTCTCCGCGGATCTGACCGCGGCCCGGCGGTGCCGCGGCCGGACGCCGCCGCGGGACGGGGGAGTGGGGACTCGGTCGCGGGAACGACTTCCTGCTCCGCCGGCGGAAGGGGTGCGCCGTGCAGTCCGGCGGGCACGGCGACCGGACCACCGGGCGGCCGGATGCGGAGGACTCGGGAGAAGCGCATCAGAAGGGTGCGTGGACGGGGGATCGGCACGGCGAGAAGACGAAAACGGGTCATGCCCCGCAGTGAAGCGGCAGCGGGGCCGAGTTGGTGGCCCAGAGGCGGACATTCATCCGAAACGGGCACGGAGTTTTCCACAACCGGCGAGTTATCCACGGCATTTCCGGTATTTCCGCCGAGCGCGGCCAGTCGTCCTACCGTCGCCGCATGGACATCCGAACACACTCCGTGACGACCGCGTCGGGTCCCGGCCGTGGTGCCACGCGGGGGCCCGGGAGGCCCCGGGCGGACCGCCGCGTCCGGCGCCGGCACCGGGCTCCTCGTGCGGTACCCGTGTACGGGCGGGACGCACCAGGCGGGACGAGGGCGCGTGCGACGGCTCTCTTCGGCGGCCTTCCGGCCCGTCAGCCGGTCGTCCCGGAACCGGAGCCGCCGGCCGAACCCGCGCCCACACCGCTGAGCGATCCGGAATCGCGGGGGCGGAGGAGTACGGAGGCGCGTCCGCTGCCGTGGCACTCCCGATGGCGGCTCGCCCTCGGCGAACGGCTGCCGCTGTGGGTGAGTCTGCGCTGCGGGGCGGAGCCGAGGACTCTTGCCGCGCTCGCCGTCGTCCTCGTGGTCGCGGTCGGATTCGCGGCCCACCATTTCTGGACCGGACGGCCCGCCACCGTGCGGGTGCCGGCGGCCGAGCCGGCCGGCGCGGCCGGTCCCGCGGCGCTGCCCGAGGCCACGGACCCGGCCCCGCCCGCTTCGGTTCCCGGGCCCGTCCGGCCGGGCGGGGACCGCGCCGTCGTGGTGGACGTGGCGGGCAAGGTCCGCAAGCCCGGGATTCGCCGGCTCCCCGCGGGATCGCGGGTCGCGGACGCGCTCGAAGCGGCCGGTGGTGTCCGTCCGGGCACGGACACCACCGGGCTCAACCGGGCGCGCGTCCTGACCGATGGTGAGCAGATCGTGGTGGGCGGCCCCGCGGCCGCGCCCGGCACCGGCGGGGCAGCGGCGGGCGCGCCCGGTCCGGCGGCCGGGGGAGCTGCCGCCGGACCGGTCAGTCTCAGCACCGCCACACTCGAGCAGTTGGACGGCCTCCCCGGTGTCGGGCCGGTTCTGGCCCGGCGCATCCTCGAACACCGCGACCGTCAGGGAGGGTTCGCATCCGTCGACCAGCTTCGCGAGGTCAACGGGATCGGCGACCGCCGATTCGCGGACATCCAGCCCCTGGTGCGGCCATGAGGGGGGCGCCCGCACCCGCCGCCGCTCCCGGCCGGAGGCTTGACTCCGCGACCCCGCGCCCGGAGGGCCCGGATCTGCGCTTGCTGCCCTGTGCGCTGGCCGCGTGGGCTGCTGCCGCCGTGGCGGTCGGCGTCCAGCCGGTCGCGGCCGCGGGCGGCGCGGTCTGCTGTGCGGTGGCGGGGCTGGTGGTGTTGCACGCGGCTCTCACCCGTGGCCGGACGGAGGACCCCGGCGGGGGCCGGACCGCCGGCCGGACGGCCGGGGAACCGCCCGGTACGGAGCCGGGGCCGGCCGTGCGGCGCCGGGGGAGCACAGGCATCGCGCTGGCGACGGCCCTCTTCTGTGCGGCGGCCGCGGCCGGTTCGGGGGCGCTCCACGCCGCCGATCTGCACCGGGGACCGCTGCCCGGCCTGGCACGGCAATCGGCGAAGATCACGGCCGAGGTGACGGTCACCGGTGATCCGCGGCTCACCCGCCCGCGGGTGCACGGTCCGCGGAGCGGCCCACCCGCCGTGGTGCTCACGGCCGAGGCCCGGCGGGTCACGGCCGCGGACGGCACGGCCACCGAGGTCCGCACACCGGTGCTCGTCATCATCCCGCTCCGGGCCGTTCCCGGAGGAGCCGAGGGCGAGCGGCGCCCGGGGGCGCGCGAGCGGGCGGCGTGGCTGCGGCTGCTGCCGTCCACCCGGCTGCGGCTGGAGGCGCGTGCCGTGCCCTCCCGGGGCGGGGGAGACCGGGTGGCCGCCGTGCTGCGGGGCACCGGCAAGGGGCCGCCGGTGGTGGTGCGGGGACCGACCGCCGTGCAGCGGGCGGCCGGAGGGCTGCGGGCGGGGCTCCGGGAGGCGTCCGGCGGGCTTCCGGCCGACGCGCGGGCGCTGCTCCCCGGGCTCGTGGTGGGTGACACCTCGCGGGTACCGCCCGAACTCGACCGGGCGTTCCACGCCACCGATCTGGTGCATCTGCTGTCCGTGAGCGGTGCCAACCTCACGATCGTGCTGGCTCTGCTGATCGGGCCCCCGCATCTGGCCATCCGGGCCGAACGGCGCGGACTGGCCCCCCGGTTCGGGATCCCGCTGCGCGGTACGGCGCTGCTCGGCGGACTGCTCGTCCTGGGCTTCGTCGTCGTGTGCCGGCCGGAGCCGAGTGTGCTGCGGGCCGCCGCCTGCGGTGGGATCGCCCTGCTGGCCATCGCCACCGGCCGGCGGAGATCGCTGCTGCCCGCGCTGGCCGCCGCGGTCCTGTCGCTCGTTCTGTACGACCCGTGGCTCGCCCGCTCGTACGGTTTCCTCCTCTCGGTACTGGCGACCGGCGCGCTGCTGACGCTCGCCCCGCGCTGGAGTGCCGCTCTGCAGCGGCGGCGGGTTCCCGGCAGGGCGGCCGAGGTGCTGGCGGCAGCGGCGGCGGCGCAGGCCGTGTGCGCGCCGGTGGTCGCGGTGCTGGCGGCGCGGGTGAGCCTGGTCGCAATCCCGTGCAATCTGCTTGCCGAACTGGCCGTGGCCCCGGCCACGGTGCTCGGTTTCGCCGCGCTCGCGGCCGCCCCGTTGGCGATGCCCGCCGCCGAGACACTGGCCTGGCTCGCCGGGTGGCCGGTGGAGTGGATCGCGGCCGTGGCCCGCACCGGGGCGGCGCTGCCGGGCGCGGAGCTGCACTGGCCGGGCGGCTGGACCGGTGGGCTGCTGCTTGCCGCCGTCACGGCGCTGCTGGTGTCCTTGGTCCCGCGGCTGGTGCGCCACCCGTGGCTCTGCGCGGGCTGTGCGCTGGTCCTGCTGACGGCCGTACTGCGCCCGGGGCCGCTGCCGAGGTTCGTCACCGGCTGGCCCCCGCCGGGGTGGCGGCTCGCCGTCTGCGACGTGGGCCAGGGGGAAGCCCTGGTGCTCCCGGCGGGCGGGGGCAGGGCCCTGGTCGTGGACGCGGGACCGGAGCCGGAGGCGGTGGACCGCTGTCTGCGGAGCCTCGGCGTCCGGCGCATCCCGCTCCTGGTCCTGACCCACTTCCACGCGGACCACGTGGCCGGCCTGCCCGGTCTGCTGCGGGGCCGCTCGGTCGGTGCCATCGAGACCACGACGCTCGACGACCCCGCGGACCAGGCCGCGTTCGTGCGGCGGACCGCGGCCGCCGCAGGTGTGCGGGTACTGCGGAGCGTGCCGGGGCCGCGCCGGCTGGGCCCGATCGCCTGGCAGGTGCTCTGGCCGCTGCCGGGCCTGGTGGCGGAGGGCGCCAATGACGCCAGTGTCACGATGCTGGTCCGGACCGGAGGGCTGACCATGCTGCTGCTCGGTGATCTGGAACCGCCGGCCCAGCAGCGCCTGGCGCTGTCGTCCGAACTGCCGCCCGTCGACATCCTGAAGGTCGCCCACCACGGATCCGCCTACCAGGACCCGGGGCTGCTCAGCCGTCTGCGGCCCCGGATCGCCCTCATCTCCTGTGGCGCGGACAACGACTACGGGCACCCGGCCCCGCGCACGCTGAGGGCCCTCCGGGCCGGGGGCGCGGTGGTGCTGCGGACGGACACGCACGGGGCGATCGCGGTGACCGGTCCGCCCGCCAGGCCGGGTGCCGCCGTCACGGCAGGCAGAGCGCGTCCGGCAGGGAGCGGCGGTCGACGCGGGGCACGAGGGCGTGGGCGCGCAAGGGGTTCCTGGCGGTGTCGCTGTGCGGATAGGTCATGAAGCCGGCGGTGAGTCCGCCGTCCCGGGAAATGCCGCAGGTGGGTGGCGCCGATGCCGGCCGCGGCCAGGAGGATCCCGGTCTCGGGCACTCTCACAGCGGAACCTCGCGGGGGACGGTCGGACCGGCGTGAGCACGGTACGGACGGTCAGCGGGGCCGGAGACGGATTACCGGGCCCGTCACGCACCGTTCACCGGACGGCTGTTCGGGATGGTCCGTTCCTCCGCGCCCGCCCCGGTCCGGCCCCCTCCGGCCCTCCCGCGTGCCGGTGTCACGCGGACTCGAGCCAGCCGTCGTATTCCGCCGCGAGCGCCTCCAGCGCCTTCAGCACCACCGGGTCCCGGCCGGCGGCCGGCTCCTCGATCACGACCAGCCACTGGGCGTCCTCGGCGTCGTCCTCACCGGCGAGCGCCTCGCGTACGATCTCAGGCTCCCTGCCCAGGCCGAAGCGCTCCACCGCCTCGGCGGCCGCTTCCTCGGCCGTGTCCCGGTCGGGCAGTACCAGCAGGCGGTGGACGGCCCCCGTCCCGGCCGGTGCGGGCTCGTCAGGGAGAGGATGTGCTCCGTTCATCCGCACATTGTGCGGCACCGGCGACGGTCACCCGGACCCGCCCGGCCCTGCGGGGGGGTGCCCCTATCTGTTTCGTCAACCCCGGTGGCGTCGGCTTGCGGGGGTTGATCCTGGTTTTCGGGAACGTCCCGCGAAGCGGGATGTTCCCGGCGGATCGGGTGGCTGATGGGCATCCCGTT
>NZ_JAGPXX010000019.1 GCF_018070345.1 Streptomyces sp. F63 | reverse complement strand
ACCCGCCGGGGCGCCCCGCCACCCCGCACATGGGGGGGGGGGGGGCCCCCGCGGCGGTTCCCGGCCGGCGCCCGCCGGCGGGGATGCCGTTGCGGGCGGCCGGAACCCGTGCCGTACGGGTCGCCGTGGGGCCGGCGCCCCGCGCCGTACGGATCAGTGACCCGCGGCGCCCTGCGGCTCCTCGTCTCCGTTGGCGACGTCCTCCCGGGTGCCGGCGCCCGCGTTCTCGTCGCCGGCGGGGGACTCCGTGGCGGTCTCGGACTCCGACGGGCTCTCGGTGTCCTCCGGCGACTTGCTCGGCGTGGCCGTGGGCGACTGCGTCGGCTGTGCGCTCGGGCCGAAGCGCTCGAAGTAGCCGTCCGCGGGCATGACCACGGCGTCGACCTTGATGTCGCCGGTGCCGCTGAGTGTGAAGACCACCGGCGTGACGCCGCCCTCCTCGACCTCCGGGCTCTCGAGTTCCGCGGCGGCATTGCCCTTGCCCGACAGGATCACCGAGCCGTGGGCCGGGACGGTCACCGGGCCGGAGCCCTTGGCGGGGGACAGTTCGGCCTTGACGTCCTGCCGGGAGACCGTCACGGACTCGAGGGTCTGGGCGGTGCCACCGGTATTGAAGATCTTGGCCGAGACGACGGCCGGCCCCTCGGAGCCCTCCGCCTGGGTGATCACATTGACGTTCTGAATTTTGATCTTGCCGACGGACGCACTGGCGTTGTCGGGACTGACTTGGTTCGTGCCGGCCTCGTTCCCGGCCCCGCACGCGGAGACGGTGAGGAGCGAGATCGCGACGGTGGTGGCGGCGAGGATGCCGCGTCGAAGGCTGCGGCTCACGGCGGCGGCTTCTCCTAGGACGAGCTACGGCGGCCGAACGGCTTCGCCCGGACGCGGATGGACGGCGGGGGCGGCGCCAGGGCCGCCCGGGGTGTGTCAGCGGGGCCAGATTACCGATCCGCCCCTTCGCTGCCGCACCCGACCCGCTCCCGCGACCGAGCAGCCCGGAACCGGGGGCCACCTGCGGCGCTGCCGAATACCGTTCCCGCACCTCGTCGCCGCGGTTATCGGCGGTGAATGTGCGGTGGTCCGGAATTCGGGCGGCCCGTGGCGCGCCGGGGCGTGCGGTGGTCCTTCGCCGATCAATTCCGAAACCGGCCGGGAGCGGGCCCCGGAGCTGAACGGAGTAGCGGAAATCCTCCACCCGGATTCCGACATTTCGGGATGTTCCGCCGGATCGGAAGAAGGTCGGGGGCGTGCGGCCGAGGGGTTTCGCGCCACCCGGAGAGCCGTCCCGACCTGCGAATACCCGCTTTCCCGGGCCCTCCGCAGCACGTCCCGGGCCGTGTTGTCAAGCCCGGAGATGCGCCCTGACCTGCGAAAACGCCATTCAGAACACCACGTTCCCGTGTTACTCTGGATAGCCACGGAAGGGGTACCTGTCACATGACGTTCAAGGTTGGCGACACCGTGGTCTATCCCCATCACGGGGCCGCGCTGATCGAGGCCATCGAAACTCGCCAGATCAAAGGCGTGGACAAGACCTACTTGGTGCTGAAGGTCGCCCAGGGCGATCTGACGGTCCGCGTTCCGGCGGACAACGCGGAGTTCGTCGGTGTACGCGACGTGGTCGGCCAGGACGGGCTGGACCGGGTCTTCGAGGTGCTGCGCGCACCCTACGCGGAAGAACCGACCAACTGGTCCCGACGCTACAAGGCAAATCTCGAGAAGCTCGCGTCCGGCGACGTGATCAAGGTCGCCGAGGTCGTTCGCGACCTCTGGCGCCGTGAGCGTGAGCGCGGACTCTCCGCCGGTGAGAAGAGGATGCTCGCCAAGGCCCGCCAGATCCTGGTGAGCGAGCTCGCTCTCGCGGAGAACACGAACGAGGACAAGGCCGAGGCTCTGCTCGACGAGGTCCTTGCCTCCTGAGCCTCCTGAAACGGGGCCGCTCCCGTCGGCAGGGAGGCGCGTCAGCCGGTGATGCGCAACCCCCGGCAGCAGCGGAACAGCAATGCCGTGGTGCCCGGGTGACGTCGGTCCGTCGCCGGGCGCTGCGGCATGCTCGCCCCCTCCGGCCCAGCCCCGCGGGCCGTTGCCGTCTTTCGCTGATCGTCCGCTTCCGGGCGTGCGCCCCGGGTTTCGGACGGCTCCGCAGTACCTCCCGCAACCGGGGGTGCACACCAGCCCCACAGTCACAGGACCCAGCCCGGGAAGAGAACCCCCGCCGCGCCACCGGCCCGATCGCCCGGCGCCTCCGGACCGCTCAAGGCGTGCCGGGCCCGGGCAGGCTCCCCGGTCGGGCTGTCACGGAAGGGACCGACCGAGGCGCCGAGCCTGGCACGCTGTGGCCATACCCACGTCGGCCGAGGAAGCAAACCTGAACGCTAATCCGATGTCCTCTTCAACGACTTCTCCCGCCACCCCATTCCACCCCGGCCCGGGCCTCCACCCCGGCCCGGACCCGCACACGGAGGCCGGGCCGGCGCGGCCCCCGCGCCGCACCGCCGCGATCATCCCCGCGGCCGGTCGCGGCGTACGCCTCGGACCGGGTGCCCCCAAGGCGCTGCGGACCCTGGGCGGCACCCCGATGCTCGTCCACGCCGTCCGCGCCATGGCCCGCTCGCGCGCCGTCTCGCTGGTCGTCGTGGTCGCACCGCCCGACGGCGCCGCCGAGGTGCGCACCCTCCTCGACGACCACGTGCCGGCCGGCACCACCGAGGTCGCGGTGGTCCCGGGCGGCTCCACCCGCCAGGAATCCGTGAGCCTCGGCCTCGCCGCGCTGCCCGCCGGCATCACCGACGTCCTCGTCCACGACGCGGCGCGCCCGCTCGTGCCCGTGGAGACCGTCGACGCCGTCGCGGCCGCCGTACGGGGCGGCGCACCCGCCGTCGTACCGGCGCTGCCGCTCGCCGACACCGTCAAGGAGGTCGAGCCCCGCGCCGACGGCGGTCCGGAAACCGTTCTCGGCACGCCCGAGCGTGTCCGGCTGCGCGCCGTGCAGACCCCGCAGGGCTTCGACCGAGAGACCCTCGCCCGCGCCCACGAGAAGAGCGCACCCGAGGGCGAGGGCGCGACGGACGACGCCGGGCTGGTCGAACGGCTCGGGCTGCCGGTCGTGGTCGTGCCCGGCCACGAGGAGGCGTTCAAGGTGACGCGCCCGCTGGACCTCGTGCTCGCCGAGGCCGTACTCGCCCGCAGGAGGGCCACCGATGGCTACTGATCCGACGACGCCCGGCCCCGCGGCCCCCGGACCCCCGGCCTTCCGGCTGCCGCTGGTCGGTGTGGGCACCGACGTGCACGCCTTCGAGGCCGGCCGCGAACTGTGGTGCGCCGGCCTGCTCTGGGAGGACGCCGGGGACGGCCTCGCCGGGCACTCCGACGGCGACGTCGCCGCCCACGCGGCCTGCGACGCCCTCTTCTCCGCGGCCGGACTCGGCGATCTCGGCACCCACTTCGGCACCGGGCGGCCCGAGTGGTCCGGCGCCTCCGGCCTGACGCTGCTGGGCGAGGCGGCCCGGATCGTCCGGGGAGCGGGTTTCGGCATCGGCAATGTGGCGATTCAGGTCATCGGCGTACGGCCGAAGATCGGCCAACGGCGGGAGGAGGCCCAGAAGGTGCTCTCCGCCGCGGTCGGCGCACCGGTCTCCGTCTCCGGGACGACGACGGACGGCCTCGGGCTGACGGGCCGCGCCGAAGGGCTGGCCGCCCTGGCCACGGCCCTGGTGTTCCCGGACGCGGGCTGAACCGGCGGCGTCCCGGCGTCCCGCGGCGTTCCCGGCTGCCGCCGGACGGATGCCTCCTCCGGGCCGCCATGTGTTCCGTGCACGGGCCCGGGAAGGCATCAGCGGGAAGGGGCAGCGGTGGCGGCCTCCCGCCGCCGTCCGGCCGGCCCGCCCGCAGCCGCGGGCCCGCGCCCGTGCACGGGGCCGTGCGGCCTCCGGGGGGCCGGGTGTGTGCCCCGCACGTCCGTACATCCGTACGTCCCGAGGGAAGGAAACCCGGTGCCGACCGCACTCTCCGACGAACTCAAGCAGGTCCTCGACTCCCCCGTCTTCGCGTCCGTGGCCACGGTCCAGCCCGACGGCAGCCCGCAGGTCTCCGTGGTCTGGGTGAAGCGTGACGGCGACGACGTGCTGATCTCGACGACCGTCGGCCGCCGCAAGGAGAAGAACCTCCGCCGCGACCCGCGGATCAGTGTGCTGGTCACCCACCCGGAGGACCCGTACCGCTACGGCGAGATCCGCGGCGAGGTGTCCATCACGGAGGAGGGCGGCCCGGAGCTGATCGACGAACTGTCGCTCAAGTACACCGGCAAGCGGTACGCCGAGTTCAACCCCGCGGCCGGCGAGGACGGGCCCCGGATCGTCGTCCGCGTCACACCCCGCAAGGTCGCCGGCGGGCTCTGAGCCGACGGACGGGCCGGGAGGGCCGGGGAAGTCCCCGGCCCGTGCGGCCCGTCCGTCGCGCCGGGAGGAACGGCGGACCGCGGACCGCGGGGCCGTCCCGCGGTCCGCGGAGCCCGTCCGGAAGGACCGGGAAAACTCAGTACCCTGGGCGGGTGACTATTCGGCTGTACGACACCGGCGCCCGGCAGATCCGTGACTTCACCCCGCTCAGCCCGGGCCGGGTCTCGATCTACCTGTGCGGCGCGACCGTACAGGCGCCCCCGCACATCGGGCACGTCCGCTCGGGGCTCAACTTCGACATCATGCGCCGCTGGCTGGAGTACCGCGGCTACGAGGTGACGTTCATCCGCAACGTCACCGACATCGACGACAAGATCATCACCAAGGCGGCGGAGTCCGGCGAGCCCTGGTGGTCGATCGGCTACCGCAACGAGCGGGCCTTCAACGCCGCGTACGACGCCCTCGGCTGCCTCGCCCCGACCTACGAGCCCCGCGCCACCGGTCACATCCCCGAGATGATCGAGATGATGCGCGGCCTCATCGACCGGGGCCACGCCTACGCGGCCGACGGCAACGTCTACTTCGACGTCCGCAGCTTCGAGGGCTATCTCGCGCTCTCCAACCAGCAGTTGGACAACCTCCTCCAGCCCTCCGGCGAGGGCGAGACGGGCAAGCGCGACCCCCGCGACTTCGCCATGTGGAAGGCCGCCAAGCCCGGCGAGCCGAGCTGGGAGACCCCGTGGGGCCCCGGCCGCCCCGGCTGGCACCTGGAGTGCTCGGCCATGGCCCACAAGTACCTCGGCGAGGCCTTCGACATCCACGGCGGCGGAGTCGACCTCGTCTTTCCGCACCACGAGAACGAGATCGCCCAGGCCAAGGCGTACGGCGACGACTTCGCCGGGTACTGGGCGCACAACGCCTGGGTGACGATGAGCGGCGAGAAGATGTCCAAGTCGCTGGGCAACTCGGTGCTGGTCTCCGAGATGGTCAAGCGCTGGCGCCCCATCGTGCTCCGTTACTACCTCGGCACCCCGCACTACCGCTCCACCATCGAATACGCCGAGGAGGCGCTGCAGGAGGCGGAGGCGGCCTTCGGGCGGATCGAGGGCTTCGTGCAGCGTGCGGTGGAGCTGGCCGGCGGCCCGGTCGAGCCGGCCGCCGAGGTGCCGGGGGACTTCGCCGAGGCGATGGACGACGACCTGGGCGTGCCGCAGGCCCTCGCCATCGTCCACACCACCGTCCGCAACGGCAACACCGCGCTGGCCGACGGTGACAAGGAGGCGGTGGCCGCCCGGCTCGCCGAGCTCCGTGCGATGCTCGGTGTGCTGGGTCTCGACCCGCTGGCCCCCCGGTGGTCCGGGGCGGGCGCGGGCGGCGCGGCGGAGTCGGCCGCCGATCTGCACGGCGTGGTGGACTCCCTCGTCCACCTGGTGCTCGAACAGCGGCAGGCCGCCCGGTCCCGCAAGGACTACGCGACCGCCGACGCCATCCGGGACCGGCTCCAGGAGTCCGGTCTCAGCATTGAGGACACCCCGTCGGGCCCCCGCTGGAGCCTCGGCTCCCGCTGACGGACACCCGGTCCGCCGGAGGGACCCGGTCCGCCGGAGGGGCTTCGCACGGCTCTTGGCATGCTGGAGGGGGCGCACCGCGCACGGCCACCCTGTGCGCACCGCCACCACCCGCCACCATCCGCCCCGCAGCGCCCGGGCAACCGCGCGGCGCCGCACGCACCACACAGGCACCACACAGGCACCACGCACGCACCACGCACCACGCACCACCACACCCGCGTACTGACGTACACACGCATCCGAGCAGGCAGTCGCCAGGACGGCCGAGGAAAGACCAGGTGAACCATGGCCGGCAACAGCCAGCGCAGGAACCGTCGCACCAGCAACAAGAAGGGCCAGCAGGTCGGCAGCGGCGGGCAGCGCCGCAAGGGACTGGAGGGCAGGGGCCCGACCCCGCCCGCGTCCGCCCGCAAGGGGCATGTGAAGAACCGCATCGCCAACGCCAGGGCCAAGCAGGCCGCCCGCCGTCCCGCACCCCGGCGCGGCGGCCCCAAGGGCACCAATGAGCTGGTCGTCGGCCGCAACTCGGTCGCCGAGGCGCTGCGCGAGGGCGTGCCCGCCAACACCCTCTACGTCCAGCAGTACATCGACAGCGACGAGCGCGTGCGCGAGGCGATCCAGCTCGCCACCGAGAGCGGCATGAACCTCATGGAGGCGCCGCGCCCCGAGCTCGACCGGATGACGAACGGCCTCAACCACCAGGGCCTCGTCCTCCAGGTCCCGCCGTACGACTACGCGCACCCGGACGACCTGCTCGCCGCGGCGCAGGACGCCGGCGAGGACCCGCTGATCGTCGTCCTCGACGGCATCACCGACCCGCGCAACCTGGGCGCCATCGTCCGCTCGGTCTCCGCCTTCGGGGGCCACGGCGTCGTCGTGCCGGAGCGGCGCGCGGCCGGAATGACCGCCGGGGCCTGGAAGACGTCGGCGGGTACCGCGGCCCGTACGCCGGTGGCGCGCGCCGCGAACATGACGCGGGTGCTGGAGTCGTACCAGAAGGCCGGACTCATGGTCGTGGGCCTGTCCGGCGACGGTGATACGGAGCTCGGCGAGGTCGAGGTGCTCGACGGCCCGGTCGTGATCGTGATCGGCAGCGAGGGGAAGGGCCTGTCCCGGCTGGTGGGCGAGACCTGCGACTTGCTGGTGCGCATCCCGATGCCGGGCGGTGCGGAGTCCCTCAACGCCGGTGTGGCGGCGGGAGTGGTCCTGTACGAGGCGGCGAGCCGCCGGGCCTGACCGGTGTGCGGCGACCCGTTCCGGGGGCCGACTGCCCGCCGGACGGGGCCGGTTGGCTGCCGTTCCCGCCGGTCGAGCCCCTGAAGGATCTTGACGGGTCTCGGACAGATCAGGGCGGCGGCGGCAGTGTCTTAACCGGCCGTCACTCGGTTAGATGAGTGTGGAGACCACAACACACCGTCCTCCCGGGGGACGCTCGCAGGGCTTCGACGAAGAGCCGCCGTGGAGCACGGTGAAGGTGCCGTGCGACCCGGCTCAGGTCGCCGTCAACCAGGCCAGCTTCCGGGTGCAGCTCGCCGCGCCGCCGACCCGCCTGCGGGTGCCGGCCCCGGCCCGCTTCACGCGCGTGACCCCGGTCCCCGCGGCCGGCTCCGTCCCCGCGGCGGGGAACAGGGCTCCGGCGGTGCGGAGCGGCCGCGCCACGGAGCCTGCGGAGACCTCCGGAGCGCGGCGCTCCCGGGCCGCGCACCACCCCGCCGCCGGCCTCGCGGGCGCCGGCCTCACCGGCCACCACTACGCGGGCGGGGTCCCCACGCGCCTCCTCGACACGACCGGGCCGGCCCCGGGGGACGGCCGGAGCCCGGGCGGCCGGAGCGGACCCGACGACACCACTCAACTCCTCCCCGGTATCCGTCCCGGGGACCACACCCGGCCTCGGCCGACCGCTCACGGACAGCGCGTCCCCCGGCTGCCGGGCGGGCCGCCGGGCGGCACGGAGCCGGCGCCCGGCGCATCCGACCACGGACCGCCGACACCGCCGTACCCGCTGCCGTACGGCCACCGCCCGCCGAAGCGCTCGGACGATCCGTACGGCCCGGACGATCCGTACGGCCCGGACGGTGCAGCGGACGCCCCCCCGGGCCCGCGCACCTCGCCCGCCCCGTACGGCTCTTGGGACCGGGACCCCCTCGCCCTCGACGACACCACCCCGTACGGCGTGCACACCGACCGGTACGGCACGCCGGGACAACACCACGAGGACGACGCCCACGCCCCCGGCGAGGAGGAGCCGGGCGACGGGCACCGGCCGGGCGGCGCCGGCACGGTCCGGCACGCGTACTACCCCGGCCGCCGCATGAACCTGGGTGTCGTCCTGCTGCCGCTGCGCATCCTCCTCGGCTTCATCTCCGTCTACGCGGGGATGGGCAAGCTCTGCGACCCCGTCTACTTCGACGGCGGGGAGCGCGGCTCGCTCGTCAACCGGCTGCGCACACTGGAGCCCTCCGGCGTCGCGGCCCCGCTGCACGACTTCGCGCTGGCGCACCCGGTCGGCTCCGGGCTGACGGTGGCGTTCCTGCAGATCGTGGTGGGGGTGCTGACCGTCTGCGGCCTCTGGCAGCGGCTCGCCGCGTCCGTCGGTGCCCTGGTGTCGGCCGCCCTGCTGCTGACCGTCAGCTGGCGCGGTGCGGTCGGTTACGAGGCGCCGGACATGCTGTATCTCGCCGCCTGGAGCCCGCTGATCATCGCGGGGGCACCGGTCTACTCCCTGGACGGCCGGCTGGCGAGCGAGGCCTGGCGGCGGCTGGGCCCGCGGGTGGACGTCCGGGAGTTGCGCGGGCGGGTGCTGCGGCGCGGTTCGGTGATGGCGGCCATCGCCGTGGGAGGGTCACTGGTCACCGGGGCGATGCTGGGCGGAGCGGTCCGGTCCACGGATCTGACGACCGTGCCCAGCGGCCCCGGCGAGACCCCGCGCAATCATCTGCCCGGTTCACCGCTGCCGGACCGCTCCGCGGAGGAGAGCCGAGCGGAGGGCGGGGCGACGGAAGGCCCGGGCACCCGGGAGGACGACCGGGCGACGGACCCCTCCACCTCACCGTCGGCGCGGGACTCCGCGGACGCGGCCGAGAGCGGGGACGACCACGCGCAGCCCACACAAGGGGCGACGGAGGGCAGCCAGGAGGCGCCACCGCAGCCGACGTTCGCTCCGGAACCGCCGGCCGCGGGGACGACCGGCCCCTCCTCGGCGGGCAGCAGCGGAGGCGCGCCGGACACGGGCCCGGACGGCGGTGACGCGTCGGGCGGCGCCGGCGGCGGTGCGGGCGGCGGCTCGGCGGGTGGTGGCGGATCCGGTGGAGGGACATCGGGCGGTGGCCGCGGAGCACTGGGCGGCCTGCTGGGCTGATCACGCAGGCGGCCGACGCGGTAGGACAAGCGGCGTCACCGGCGCCGGCCCCGCACCGGCCAACGGCTCACCGTCACGAAGACGGTGAGCCGTTCCGGTGTGCGGAGCCGTTCGCTGCTCCAAGCCGGCAGGAGCGGCAGCGGGCGGGCAGGCGGTGCGCTGTGGGCGACGGCTGGTGGCCAACCGCACGTTACGCGCGGCCTCCGCCGGGGGCGGCCTTGCGTACGGTGGCCAGTTCCTCCGCGGCCTTCTCCAGGTCCTTCGCCGTGTCGATGGCGCGCCAGTACACGCCCTGCGGCAGCGGATAGCCGGCCAGCCGCCGCTGCCGGGCGAGCCGGGGGAAGGTGGTCCGCTCGTGGTCGCCCCGATCCGGCAGGAGGGCGGCGAAGGAGGGAGAGAAGACGTAGACCCCGGCGTTGACGGGGTAGGGCGACGGGGGAGCCTCGATGAAGTCGAGGACGTGCCCGAACGCGTCGGTCTCGACCACACCCCAGGGGATGCGCGGCCGGGCCAGCGCGAGGGTGGCCTCGGCGTCGCGCTCCTGGTGGAAGGCGGCCATGTCACGGAGCGGGAAGCGCGTCCAGATGTCCGCGTTGGCGGCGTACCAGGGCCGGTCCGGGTGGGGGAGCGAGCCGGCGGCGTACTTGAGTCCGCCGCCGCGGCCCAGCGGTTCCTTCTCGACGACGGTGGTGACGCGCAGCGGAAGCCGGCCGGCGGCGGCGGTCAGCCAGTCCTGGAGGACCTCGGCGAGATGGCCGCAGGCGACGACCACGTCCGTGACGCCCTCGTCGGCGAGCCAGTCCAGTTGGTGGCCGATGATCGGTGTCCCGGTGCCGGGGATCTCGACCATGGGCTTGGGCCGGTCGTCGGTGTACGGACGCAGCCGTGTCCCCTGGCCGCCGGCCAGGAGCACGGCTTGGGTGGGGTGAGTCATGAGGCGCACGATAGGCGAGGCGCCGAAGGGGCCGACGGTACACGGCCGCGCCCGGGGAATGTCCTGGGCGCGGGGTGCCGTTGACGGATGCTCACGGGGGCGCCTGCTGGACCGCCCGGTCCGCGACGCCGCCCGGACCGGGCTCCCGGCCCGGACCGGGCTCCCGGCCCCGCCTCGGACCGGCCTGCGGGGGCGGGCCCTGCGCGGCCGGCGCGGGCGCGGCCGGTGCGGGCGCGGCCGGCGCGGACGGCCGGACCGCTCGGCTCAGCGTCCCCGGTGCGCCTGCTGGGCCACGCCGGAGGCGAACGCCGTGTCGCACACCGGCCGGGAGAACTTCTGCGCTCCGCGCGGCCCGTACTTGGCGACGGCCGCGCGCCCGAGCGCCCGCGCGAGGGAGACGCAGTGCGCGGCCAGCGACGGGCGCCGGTTGACCTCCTCCTGGAGGGTGGTGAGCGCCACGCCCGGATCCCGCTCCCGGAGTTCGGCGACGAGCCGGTCGCGTAGCAGTTCGTGGGCGGCACGCGGCGCGGCGGCGCTGGACGCCCGCGCCGAGGAGGCGGCGAGCACGGACTCCGGCTCGGAGGTCGACCAGGCGACGCGCGTGACGGCGAGCGTGCCGGAGAGGACGAGCACGACGGGCAGAACGAGGGCGAGACTGCGGCCGATTCGGCTGGCTACGGTGTTCACGCCGCGATGGTAGCCGGGAGCGATGACATGGTGACAATTGGTCACTCCGGTGAGTGACGGACCGGCGAGCCCGCCCGCTCCCGGTTGACGTCCGCTGCCGCCGTTGGCCGTCCGTACGTCTTCCGCCGCGCCCTCCCCGGCCGACTGGATCAACTCCCGCGCACCCGGGCCCGTATGCGGAAAAACGGCGGCGGTGCCGCACCCGCCGGGGGTACGGCACCGCCGCCGTCGAGCAGCCGGGGCGGGCGGAACTCAGTCGGCGAGGCGCTCGCCGGTGGAGGTCGCGAAGACGTGAATCTCGCCCGGGCTGGGCACGACGTGGACCGTGGAACCCTTCTCCGGAACCGCGCGGCTGCTGACCCGGACGACGAGGTCCTTGGACGCGCCGCCGACATCCACGGTGCCGTAGATGTAGCCGTCGGCACCGGTCTCCTCGATGACGTTCACGTCCACCGCGAGTCCGGCGGGGGCGGCCTCCGACTCCTTGGAGAGCGACTGGGCGGCACCACCGTTGCTCTCGACGACGGTGAAGTGCTCGGGGCGCACGCCGACGGTCACCGTACGGTCGCCGTGGGCGGACGCGGCGCTCAGGGCCTCGCGCGAGACCGGCACGACGCTGTTGCCGAACTTGACACCACCGTCGGTGATGGGCACCTCGATGAGGTTCATCGCGGGGGAGCCGATGAAGCCGGCGACGAAGAGGTTGGCCGGGCGGTCGTACATGTTGCGCGGGGAGTCGACCTGCTGGAGCAGACCGTCCTTGAGGACCGCCACCCGGTCGCCCATGGTCATGGCCTCGACCTGGTCGTGGGTGACGTAGACCGTGGTGATGCCGAGGCGGCGCTGCAGACCCGCGATCTGGGTGCGGGTGGAGACGCGGAGCTTGGCGTCGAGGTTCGACAGCGGCTCGTCCATGAGGAACACCTGCGGCTCGCGCACGATGGCGCGGCCCATCGCCACACGCTGCCGCTGACCGCCGGAGAGCGCCTTCGGCTTACGGCCCAGGTACTCGGTGAGGTCGAGGATCTTGGCGGCGTCCTCGACCTTCTTGCGGATCTCCGCCTTGTTGACGCCGGCGATCTTGAGCGCGAAGCCCATGTTGTCGGCGACGGTCATGTGCGGGTAGAGCGCGTAGTTCTGGAACACCATGGCGATGTCCCGGTCCTTCGGCGGGAGGTGGGTGACGTCGCGCTCACCGATGCGGATCGCGCCGCTGTTGACGTCCTCCAGGCCGGCCAGCATCCGCAGGGAGGTGGACTTTCCGCAGCCGGAGGGGCCGACGAGGACGAGGAATTCGCCGTCCTGGATGTCGATGTTGAGCTTGTCGACCGCCGCCTTCTCCGAGCCCGGATAGATGCGCGTGGCGTTGTCGAACGTGACCGTAGCCATGGTGATGTGTCCCTTCACCGGCAGGAACGTGCCGGACGATCCGAGTAAAGGTGATGTGGGGCCCGCGAGACCGCGGACCGCTGGCTTGACGCTATCCGTAGGGCGAGGCTTTGTCAGTACCGATTGGGTTGCGAAAGATCCCGGCCCTCGGAGAGCGACCACTCCCGCAAGCCCGCCCGGCCCCTGCCCGGCCCCTGCCCGGCCCCTGCCCGGCCCCTGCCCGGCCCCTGCCCGGCCCCTGCCCGGCCCCTGCCCGGCCCCTGCCCGGCCCCTGCCCGGCCCCTGCCCGGCCCCGGGCTGGTCCCGGGCTGGTCCCGGCCGGGTCCCCGCCCGAGCTCTTTCGGCCACCGGCCGAAGCCCGCGCGGCCCTCGACCGAACCCGTCCGGCCTCCACAGAGACGCCGGAATCTGCCCCGATACACGCCGTGCCGGAGGCCGGGGCCCGCGCAGCCGGCCGCCGCGCCCCCCATGGCGTGGCCCGCGCAGTGGCCCTCTGTGTACAGTGGAGCCGCTTTCGCGCGACCACGCGCAACGCCGACTTAGCTCAGCTGGTAGAGCACCGCTCTTGTAAAGCGAAGGTCGTCGGTTCGAACCCGACAGTCGGCTCTGACTTCCAGTGCTGGTCAGGGACCAGTTGATCACTGCCCGCCAGGTGATGCCCCGGCGGGCGTACGCGTTCTGTACGTGTGAGGTCGGTGCCTGCCCCTCCGGCTGCGATCAGGCGCCGAGCTCAGTGGGCGCGGATCCTGCGGGGGCGGTGAACAGCCCGGCGGGGCTCAGTCGGTTTCGGCTCGACGTCACCCCTGGGCGGCCTGCCGTGGTCCGTTCGTCCGTTCCTCCGGTTCAGGGAACTCTGCCCGCGCCCGAGGTCAGTTGCGCAAGGCGCTTGCGTGCGTACGCGGGCTCGATGAGCCAGGCGTTCGCGGCCTCCCAGGCGTGGATGGCGGCCCGGGCCCGGGCCAGTCG
Source organism: Streptomyces sp. F63 (assembly GCF_018070345.1). GTDB lineage: Bacteria > Actinomycetota > Actinomycetes > Streptomycetales > Streptomycetaceae > Streptomyces. The sequence continues at coordinate 94,608 of NZ_JAGPXX010000019.1, read as the reverse complement.
GTGCGGTGGCAGGGTCTCGACGGGCAGGACGGCCAGGCCGACCAGGTCGAGGTCGGTGTGGTCGACGCGGGCCTCGTCCCAGTCGAGGAATCCGATGCCGTGTCCGGTGACGCGGATGTTCGCGGCGGCCGGATCGCCGTGCACGACGGCCGACGGGGTGGCCTCCAGCTTCCGCCAGGCGTTGCGGCAGGCCACCACGGCCTCATCCGGCATGGCGGTCAGGTCGATGTCGCCGCCGCGGTCGCGGTGGAGGAGATCCCTGGTCGAACGGAAACCGGGTCGTTGGGGCCACCCCCGGGTGAGGGCGTGCAGCCGCCGCAGTTCGGCCGTGACGGCCGGCCAGTCCCCGGGACCCGGTGGGCCGCCGTCCAACCAGCGCTGGACCACGGCACCGTCGACGTGGCGGCGGCCGTCCATGGCGGGCACCACGGCAGGGACTGTGAACCCGTGGCCGTCCAGATACTCCAGCAGATCCAGTTCCCAGGCGAGGGCCGCAGGCTCTCTTCTGCTGCGCCGCGCCACCAGCCTCTCGACGCCGCGTCGCACCTCCAGGACCTCATTGCGGTTGCCGCCCGGCAGGCGGTCGACGACATGGACGTCGCCCCAAGCCCGTACAAGATTCCGCAGATGGCCGCATCCCCGCATGGTCACGGGGAGGGGGAGGCCGTCGATACCCACCGGTTCGGATGCAGCCCCTCGCGTGCGTTTCCCGACTGTTGATGTCTGGATTTCCTCATGGATGAGCGACTGTGACGGGAGCCGGTACTGCGTGCGCAATCCTGGGCCTCCGCCACGCCGGGGGAGGCGCGGCTCCGCCCGTCTCCGGCAACACCCGCGACGCGTACCTGACGATCAAGAACTACTCGTCCAGGGCGACGATCAACCTCAAGAACTACGCGGTCAAGGACGCCGCCGGCAATCGCTTCGCCTTCTCCGCCCATCACGACTTGCAGCCCGGCGACCACGTGAAGCTTCGTGGTGGACGCGGCAACGACTCCGACACGTACAACGTCGTCCACCGCGACAACTGCGCTTTCCCGTGGAACAACGACCGCGACACCATCCACCTGTACAAGCCCTCGGGCAGCCGGTCGGACGTCCACGCGTACACCAGGGGCGGCCCGGATTCCGACCGTAACGGATACATACGTTTCCACTGACCGGGGGCGCCGGCCCGACCGGGACGCTCCGCCCGACGGGAGCCGGCCCGGTTCCCGTCGGGCGGCGGGTGCCTCGTTGTGTTCCCCCCGTTCCTCGCGCCGTGCGGCCTGCCGAGGCGGTGCGGAAGCCGCGGTCAGCCCGGTCGGCCGGGCCGGTCCCGAACGCCGCAGGCGCCCGTGCGCACGTAGACGACGATGCGCGCGCCGCGTACCCGGACCGGGGCGCACCGGCGGAAGTGGGCGTGCAGCACCTCGCGCTTCACGGCTTCCCCGGGGGACGCGTCGAGCGGCTGTCCCTCCGGGTCCGTGAGGGCGATGACCCGGTCCGCCGCCAGGACGCGCCGGCGTATCTCGTCCGCCGGGAGCTCCGTGCCCTGGAGGGTCGCGGAGGCCGCGGGGCTCTGCCGCAGCGCCAGGTCCTCGACGCCGGCGTGGACGTCCGGGAAGGACAGCAGCCACTCCCGGCGCCGGGCCGGCATGAACAGCACGGCGTCACCGGGGGCCGCCGCTTCCCGTACGGCTTCCGCGACCGCCACCACGTCGTCCTTGCGGCTCTCCGGGGAACGGACCAGAAGTGACCAGGGGAGAAGGACGGCAGCCAGCCCCGCCGCGCAGCCGGCCACGGCCACGATCCGGACGGGACGCCGGGGGAGGAGCCGGCCCAGGATCGCCGGGGCCGCGGCGCGGTCCAGGCAGAGGCCCAGGAGGAGCGCGAGACCGGCCGTGCCGTAGAGGACGTAGCGGTCGACGTACCACGGCTTGATCAGGGAGACCGTCATCAGCAGCCCGGTCGGGACGACGAGCAGCGGCAGCGCCAGGTCTGCCGGGCGGACGGCGGGGGGCGGTGGCGGAAGGGCGCCGGATGTCGCCCGTCCGGTTCCCCCGGGGGGCATGGATCCCCCGGCGCGCACGGATTTCCCGGAGCTTTCGGATTCCCTCGGTGGCTCCGACTGCTCCCACTGCTCCAGCGCCGGCCGTTTCGTACGGTCCGGTGGTCTCCGCGCCCGGTCGCCTGGCGGCATGCGCCGGGCGGGCGTCGTCGGCAGGGCTCGCGCGCAGGCCCAGCCCGCCGCGGACAGCCCCAAGTAGGCCAGCCACGCGCCGAGTCCCGGCCGGCTGAGCCAGCCGAGCTGCTGTTCCGCCTGCCCGGCGCTCACCAGGGCCAGCGGCAGGACCCCCGCACCGACGGCCCCCGAGGCGATCAGCCAGGCCCGGCGCGCCGCGGGGGGAGCGGCGGACCGGAACAGCGTCACGCCATGGGCGGCCAGCACCAGGACGGCGAACTCGTGCAGCCAGGCGGCGACGAGCACCGTGCCCGCGTACGCCGCCCAGACCCGGGTGCCGCCACCCTCCACGCCCCGCAGCAGGAGGTGGCAGGCCCAGACGACGGCCGCGCAGACCAGGGCGTATGAGCGCCCCTCCTGCGCATAGTGCTGCACCATCGGGACGACGGCGAACGCCGTCCCGGCGAACGCGGCGGCCCGGGCCCCGGCGAACCGGAGCGCGATGGCGGCGACGCCGGCGGCGGCGAGCGCCGTCGCCAGGACGGACGGCAGGCGCAGCGCGACGAGTCCGCCGTCCCAGAGGGTGAACACGGCCTTCATCAACAGGTAGTACAGGCCGTGCACGGCGTCCACCTCGCCCAGGAGCCGCCAGATGTCCGGCAGTTCACGATGCGCGACCTGGTACGTCACCGATTCGTCCCGCCACATGCTGTTCTCCCGGCGGATACCCCAGAGGCCGAGCAGCAGGGCCACGGCGGCCGGAGACAGAACGGCCGCCCGCCGGAGGCCGAGACCCCGGGCCCGCCCGTGCCCGTGCCCGTGCCCGTGCCCGTGCCTGTGTCCGTGTCCGTGTCCGTGCCCGCGCTGTCCGTGTCGTCCGCTCCCGTGCGATGCGGTGGCGGTGATGGTGGCGCTGCCGGGTGAGGGGGACGACGGGGGGCCGGACGGGGGCGCGGATCCCGAGGAGGCCGGTGCCGGCGCGGGTTCCGGTGCCCGTGCGGATTCCGGCGCCGCCTCAGGCGTGGGTGCGGGCGCGGGCGCGGGTGCGGGTGCGGTCGACGGGAGCGGCGTCGATGGCGCGTCCGACGCCGTGCGCTGTTCCGGCAGGCTCCGTCCGGTACCGGTGCCTGCACCGGGGAGACCGGCGAGACCGGCGAGCCCCGCACGCCCCGTGAGACCACCACCGGCCTCAGCGGCGTCTGCCGTGGCGGCCGCCGCGTCGGGTGGCACATCGTCCGCGTCGGTGCGCCGTCCGATGGCGTCCTCCCGGGGATAAGTCACGGAGTGTGGGACGTGGTTGGCGGGCCCCTGGTTCAGTCTGCCGCCGGCGGCCGGACGCCTCCCGGATTCCGGTCTCCCGGTCCTGCTCCGCCCGGAGCGGTGCGGGCCGGCCGGGCAGCGCGGGCAGGGGCCGCCCGCGGTGACGGACGGTGGCGCTCCGGTGACCCGCTGGCGGGGCCCGTAGGTTGGTTCCCATGATTCGTACCGCCACGGCCGGCGACGTCCCGGCCATCGTCGCCATGATCCGTGAGCTGGCCGTCTACGAGAAGGCCGGGCACGAGGTGCGCGCCACCGAGCAGCACATACACGAGGCGCTCTTCGGTGACCGCCCCGCCGCCTACGCGCACATCGCGGAGACGGACGGTGTGGTGGAGGGCTTCGCGCTCTGGTTCCTCAACTTCTCCACCTGGCAGGGGGTACACGGCATCTACCTCGAGGACCTGTACGTCCGTCCGGAGGCACGCGGCCGGGGCCACGGCAAGGCCCTGCTCGCCGAGTTGGCCCGCATCTGCACGGAGCGGGGATACGGGCGCCTGGAGTGGTCCGTGCTGAACTGGAACACGCCGTCGATCGACTTCTACGAGGCGATGGGCGCGATTCCGATGCGGGAATGGACGGGCTACCGCCTGACCGGCGAGGCCCTGGACGGTCTGGCCTCGGCCGAGGTGGCCGGCCGGACCGGGAGCGCCCGGGGGGTCCCGGCACACCCGGCCGGCAGCCACTGAGCCCCGGGCCGGGGAGGACGAGGCGGGGAGGACGGGGGCGGGGCAAGAGCGCGGCCCCGATCCTCGGGCCTGGTGCTCCGGGTCCTCCGGCCCCGGCCCTCGCCGGCGCGCACGGGCCGTTTCGCGCCCCGCCCGTCCCTGCCCGGTCGCCGGGCCACCGCGCCCCCGCCTCGGGCTGCCGGGTACGGCGGTGCACGGTCCGTGGCGGTGCGGCCACTCCACCGTTCCCACCGGGGAATCCGCAATGTCCGTGCTCCCGACCGGAGAACAAGGTCCGGCCCCCAAGTGGTCTCTGCTACGGGGGAGTTGACCGGATGCCCGCCCGACCCTCAAGATCGCGTCACCGGTGGACGCCCGCCGGGCCGGGCGCGCGGGGGCGGGAGGGGCGATGGTGCTGTCGACGGCCGGGGCGGCGGCCGGGGGAAGCGGGCGGCGCGGCCGCTTCGTGGACGCGCGGGACGCACGGCTCGCGGAGGTGGCGATCCGGGCGGTCGTGGCCGCGGTGGACCTCACCCCGAAACCGAACCTCACCGATACACGCGACCCGGACCCCGGCGCCCGGGGCTTCGATGTGCGGGACCTCGGCTCCCGCGCCGTTGATTCCCGCGCCGCTCGCCCCCGTGCCGCCTCTGCCCGTATCCCCGCCGCCCGCGCGCCCGCCTCCGCCGCCCGCCACGCCACCCCGGATCCGGGCGCCCTCCGCTGGGCCGCCGGGGCCCTCGCCCCCGGGCTCACGGCCATGGCCGCGGCCGCGCGCCGAACCGGTGAGCCGTCCCCGGAACTCCGCGCCGAACTGGGCGCCATCGGCCGCTCCACGGAATGGACCGTGCGGCGCGCCGCCTGCGGCACCCGGGTCCACCGCGGGGCGGTCTGGGTGCTGGGCCTGCTCGTGGCGGCATCGGCGCTGGAGCCGGGTGCCGCGCCCGGCGAACTCGGCGCAGTGGTGAAACGCCTTGCCGTACACCGCGACCGGGGCGCGCCCCTCCGCCCCTCCCGGGGTTCGGCGGTCTCCGTTCGCTACGGGGCGGCGGGCGCGCGGGGGGAGGCGCGCGCGGGTCTGCCGCACGTGCGCCGGGCGCTCGACGCGCTCCGTACGACGCGGAACGCCGGCGCGGACGAGACCAGCGCCCGGCTCGACGCACTGCTCACCGTCATGTCCACCCTGCAGGACACCACCGTGCTGTACGAGGCCGGGCCCCACGGCCTGCGCCGGGTCCAGTCGGGCGCCCGCGCCGTCCTGGACGCGGGCGGCGCGGCGGCGGAGGCGGGACGGGCGGCGCTGGCCGCCTTCGACGTCGACCTCCGCGAGCAGGCGCTGAGCCCCGCGGGAAGCGTGCCGTTGCTGGCCGGGGCCCTCTACGCCGAGCAGGCCGTGAGAACCGCCGCGTCCGCCCCCGCCGGTCCCGTTTCCGGTCCGGCCGCCGGGGTCCGCGCCCGCCCCCGAGGCGCCGGACTGCGCGCCCACCCTTGACGCGCAGCCCGCGCCCGCCGGCGAACCGCCGCCCGGCTCAGTGGTCCGCGTCGTCCCGTATCCCGTCCGGCGGGCCGGTCCCGGCGCGCGCGACGTGCTCCGGTCACCGGGGCGCGCGTTTCGCGGTGAGGCGTCGTACGTGCCCGTAGGGGGATCGCACCGTCCGCGGGGGAGCCGTCGCCCGGCTCGGCGTTCTCCATGCCGTTCCGCACCCGTCCGTGGGCGGCCCGTCCCGGCGCCGATCCCGGTGCGGTCCGGTCCCCGGCGTCCGCGGTGCCCCGCGAATGCCGCACGGGCCCGCGCGCAACCGCGGCTCGCGCCCGTCGGCGACCGCGGTCCCGTGCCCGTCGGCGAGCTGTGGCCCGGCTGAGGGTTCCGCGTCGTCCCGTACCCCGCGCGGCGGGACGGAGGCCGGGTCGTCCGCTACCCCCTCCGGCGGAGGGAGCCGGTGCCGTGCCGGGGGTGGCCGACGCCGGGCCGTGACCGGCGTCCGGTCGTACCGTTGCCCGCAACCCGGGGGGACGGTGAACGCCGCTCACGGGTGTGCTCTACTTTCGTGCCCATGACAGAAACCCCTCAACTCCCGTTCCCCCGGCGGGCGAACACGGGCAAGCACCGGCGCAAGAGCCCGATCAGCCGCCGCCGGGTCATCATCGGCGGCTCGGCCGCCGCGGCCGCCACGGGGCTCGGCCTGGCCGGCATGGCCTCGGCGGGGGGCGGGCCGTCCGGCGGCGCCGGTGTGGAGACCTCCGCCGGCGATGCCTCCGGCCTGGGCGTCTGCTCGCTCACCGCGGAGGTCACCGAAGGCCCGTACGCGCTGGCCGGCGCACTGATCCGCCGGGAGATCAGCGAGGACAGGCCCGGCTTCCCGGTGCACTATCTGCTCACCGTCGTCGACCAGTCCGCCGGTTGCGCCCCGCTGCCGGGCGCCCTGGTCGAGCTCTGGCACGCCGACCACCTCGGGGAGTACTCCGGCTTCGTCGGCCGCAACGGCCATCCCGGGGAGGACAACGGCACCTTCTGCCGCGGCGGGGCGGTGACCGACGAGAACGGCCAGGTGGAGTTGGTCTCCGTCTGGCCCGGCCACTACACCTCCCGTGCGGTCCACACCCATCTGCGGGTGCACACGGACATCACGCCCGACGGCGGTTCGTACACGGGCGGCGAGATCGTCCACACCGGCCAGCTCTACTTCGACCCGGAGATCAACTCCCGCGTGCAGGCAGCCGGCCCGTACCGGGAGAACACCACCCCCGAGACGCACCTGTACGACGACGGCGTCTACGACGGCGGCGGCTCGGCCTCCGGCCTCCTCACGCTCACGCAGCTCGGCGGCTCGCTCGCGGAGGGCTACGCGGCGACGCTGACGATCGGTGTCAACGCGTAGCGGCCATGCGTAGCGGCCATGCGGTGGGCGGTCACGGCCGGCGCTGGTGCCCGGTACCCGGTGCTCCGGGCCGGCGGCCGAGGGCCGCGAGGTCGGCGCGGATCCCGGCGCCCGCCCTGCCCGGGCTTCCCCGGCCGCTCGCTCTCCGGGAGTGGGCGGACACGCACTCAGACGCGCGGGAAGCGCGCCAGGAGGTCCCAGACGACGGGGTTGTCCGCGAGCCCTTCGTGCAGGTCCGTGAGGTCCGCGATGACGTCCTGGAGGAAGTCCCGGGCCTCCCGGCGCAGCGCCGGGTGACCGAAGGTCAGCGGGGGTTCGCCGGCGGGCTGCCAGTCGGCGCTGATGTCGACCCAGCCGAACCGGCGCTCGAAGAGCAGCCGGTCCGCGGACTCGGTGAAGTCCAGCTCGGCGTGGTGACGGCGGTGCGAACGGCTGCCGCGCGGATCCTGGTCGAGCTGCTCGACGATGTCGCACAGGGCCCAGGCGAAGTCCAGTACGGGCACCCATCCCCAGGCTGTGGACAGCTCCCGGTCCGCCTTGGTGTCCGCGAGGTAGACATCACCGCAGAACAGATCATGCCGCAGGGTCCGCACATCGGCGGTGCGGTAGTCCGTCTGCGGAGGATCCGGGAAGCGGCGGGAGAGGGAGTAGCCGAGGTCGATCACATGGTCGATGGTCCCACGGCGGCGAACCGTTCCGTCCGGGCCCACGGACCCCGCCCCGCCCCCGTCCGCTCCGGCCCTGCCCGTCCTCCCCCCGCTTGCCCGGCCGGAACGGGTCCGGAGACACGCCCCCGCCCGACTGGCCGGGGTGCGCGCCACTCCGGACCCGCGCTTGGCCACTCCCGGACTCCGGCTTCCGGCTTCCTCTCCGGGCTTTCCGCTTCCGGCCCGCCGGCTCAGTGCCCCCGCTCGATCCACTCCTCCAGATGCGGCGCCTCGTCCCCCACCGTGGTCGAGTCGCCGTGCCCGGTGCGGACCACCGTTTTCGGCGGCAGGGTCAGCAGCCGGTCCCGGATCGAGTCGATGATCAGCGGGAACGAGGAGTACGAGCGTCCGGTGGCGCCCGGCCCGCCCCGGAAGAGGGTGTCGCCGGAGAAGACGGTGCCCAGCCCGGCCGCGTACAGGCAGACCGCCCCGGGGCTGTGCCCGGGCGTGTGCAGCACGCGCAGCTCCGTGCCCCCGACGGTGAGGATGTCGCCGTCGGCGAGGGGCGCGTCGGGCCGGCGGTCCGGGTGCCTCATCTCCCACAGCACCCTGTCGTCCGGGTGCAGCAGGACCGGGGCGCCGGTGCGGTCCGCCACTTCGGGTGCCGCGTCGATGTGGTCGTCGTGCCCGTGCGTGCAGACCACCCCGAGCAGGCGGCGGCGGCCGACCGCGGCGAGGACGGCCTCCGCATCGTGCGCCGCGTCGATGACGTACACCTCGCGGTCGTCGCCGACCAGCCAGACGTTGTTGTCCACCTCCCAGGTGGACCCGTCCAGGGAGAAGGTGCCGGAGGTGACGAGGTGGCCGATCCGCACCCCGCCGGCCGGGAGCGCGCCGGATCCGGGGGATCCGGGGGATCCGGGGGAACCGGGGCTGCCGGAGGAACCGGGGGAACTGGAGGAGTCGGGGGAGCCGGCCATCAGAACAGCACCACCGACCGCAGCACGTCACCGCGGTGCATCTTGTCGAACGCGGCCTCGACGTCGTCCAGCCCGATGGTCTCGCTGACGAACGCGTCCAGGTCGAGCCGCCCCTGCAGATAGAGGTCGATGAGCATCGGGAAGTCCCGTTCCGGCAGGCAGTCCCCGTACCAGGACGACTTGAGGGACCCGCCGCGTCCGAAGACGTCGAGCAGCGGCAGTTGCAGCACCATCTCCGGTGTGGGCACGCCGACCAGGACGACGGTCCCGGCCAGGTCGCGGGCGTAGAAGGCCTGGTGGTAGGTCTCCGGACGGCCCACCGCGTCGATGACGACGTCCGCGCCGAAGCCGCCGGTCAGTTCCTGGACGCTCCTGACGACGTCGGCCGTGCCGGCGTGCACGGTGTGGGTGGCGCCGAGGCCGGTGGCCCACTCCAGCTTCCGTTCGTCCAGATCCACCGCGATGATCTGCGAGGCGCCGGCCAGCCGGGCGCCCGCGACGGCGGCGCTTCCGACCCCGCCGCAGCCGATGACGGCGACCGTGTCACCGCGCGCCACCTGGCCGGTGTTGAGGGCGGCGCCGAGGCCCGCCATGACGCCGCAGCCGAGCAGCCCGGCGGCGGCGGGGGAGGCGGAGGGGTCGACCTTGGTGCACTGGCCGGCCGCGACGAGGGTCTTCTCGGCGAAGGCGCCGATGCCCAGCGCGGCGGTGAGCACGGTGCCGTCGGCGAGCGTCAGCGGCTGTGCGGCGGTGTGGGTGTTGAAGCAGTGCCAGGGCCGGCCGCGCTTGCACGACCGGCATGTGCCGCACACCGCACGCCAGTTGAGGATCACGAAGTCGCCCGGGGCCACATCGGTGACGCCCTCGCCCACCGTCTCCACGATCCCGGCTGCCTCGTGCCCGAGGAGGAACGGGAACTCGTCGTTGATCCCGCCGTCGCGGTAGTGGAGATCGGTGTGGCAGACCCCGCACGCCTGCACCCGCACCACCGCCTCACCGGGCCCCGGGTCGGGCACCAGGACGGTCTCGACCCGGACCGGTTCCCCCTTGGTGTGGGCCACGACGCCACGCACTTCCTGAGCCATGTAACCGCCTCTCTCTCACCGTTCGGCCGCCCCGCCCTTCACCTCTACCCGGCGGGAGGGGCGGCCAACGGCCCGGCGAACGGCGCCCGGCTGGCCGGCCGGCCGGGCGTACGGGAGGCGGGCACCGGAGCGTCTGGTACGCGGAGCGGGCGGAACGGAACAGCCGCATGGCCGGGACGGGCGGAAGGGGAAGCGGCGCGGGGCGCCGGACCGAGCCGCAGGGCGCCCACCCCCGACGCGGACCGCACGCGAAAGCGGCCCCCGGGGCCGCTGAACCGGCCGGGGGCCGCTGTCCGTTCCGGCTGTCGGTTCCGGCTGTCCGTGCCGACCCGCCCGCCGCTGAGGGCGGCCGTGGCGGCACGGACGGACGCGGAAACGGTGGGCGGGACGGTCAGACGTTCACGCCGAAGTCCTGCGCGATGCCGGTGAGGCCGGAGGCGTAACCCTGGCCGACGGCGCGGAACTTCCACTCGGCGCCGTTGCGGTACAGCTCACCGAAGACCATGGCGGTCTCGGTCGCGGCGTCCTCGCTCAGGTCGTAGCGGGCGATCTCGGTGCCGCCGGCCTGGTTGATCACGCGGATGTAGGCGTTGCGCACCTGGCCGAAGTTCTGGCTGCGGGTCTCGGCGTCGTAGACCGACACCGGGAACACGATCTTCTCGACCTCGGCGGGGAGCCCGGCGAGGTTGACGTTGATCTGCTCGTCGTCGCCCTCGCCCGCGCCGGTGCGGTTGTCACCGGTGTGGACGATGGTCTGGTCCGGCGTGGCCTTGTTGTTGAAGAACACGAAGTGGCTGTCGGAGACGACCTTGCCGGCCGCGTTGACCGCGATGGCGCTCGCGTCGAGGTCGAAGTCGGTGCCGGTCGTGGTGCGGACGTCCCAGCCGAGGCCGACCGTGACGGCGGTCAGGCCCGGTGCCTCCTTGGTGAGCGATACGTTGCCGCCCTTGGACAGGCTTACAGCCATGGGATGTCCCTTTCCTTGAAGTATGTCGGGCTTCGCCCGGAGGTGAAGCCACCGTCATCCTCCACAACGCCGGGACGGTCCCGCCGGGTTCCATCGGCCCCGGCTTCGTTACGGTTCCGCGTCCGGCGGCGCGGGCCCCGGGCCGCGGCGGCTGGGGAGGCGCTGTCCGGGGTGTCGTCCGGGGCGTGAAATGGAGGTGACGGCCGGCACCCGGTGCGGGATCATGGCACATATGTCCGGTCCCTATGTCATCCGCGGTTCGGTCTCCCTCCCGGAGGCCGAGCTCACGTGGCGTTTCTCCCGTTCCTCGGGACCGGGCGGCCAGCATGTGAACACCAGTGACAGCCAGGTGGAGCTCCGCTTCGACCTGGCGGCGACGGACGCGCTGCCACCGGTGTGGAAGGAGCGGGCACTGGAGCGGCTCGCGGGCCGGCTCACGGACGGCGTGCTCACCGTGCGGGCCTCCGAGCACCGCTCGCAGTGGCGCAACCGGGAGACCGCGGCTGTCCGGATGGCCTCCCTCCTCGCCGAGGCCACCGCGCCGCCGCCCCGTCCGCGCCGGAAGACGAAGATCCCGCGCGGCGTCAATGAGCGCCGGCTGCGCGCCAAGAAGCAGCGCGGCGACACGAAACGCGGCCGCAGCGGCCGCGGCTGGGACTGACCTCACGCGCACCGCGTCCCCGGCGCCGCGGCCGTGCCCCGTTTCCCCGCCCCGCCACGGGCTTCGTTCCGCCACGTCCCGGTTCCCGTCCCCCGCCCCCCGTCCCGTCCCCCGGCCCCCCGTCCCGTTCCTGCTCCCGCTGCCCGTCCCCCGGTGCGGCGCCGGTGGTGACGCATGCTCGCACGGCGCCGGAAAACCCGCACGCCGGGAATTACGGCATTCCGCCGATTGGCCGATGGAGCCGGCGGACGGCAGTGGCCGCCCGTCCGAATTCCGCATGGATAAGGGCCTGTTGATGATGGTCAATTACCGGTCCGGATAAGGGTGTCGTAGGCGTGGCGGGCGCCTCCGGGCAGATCTTCGGCCATCCGTATGAAGTCCCCGATCGATGTGGAATTTCCCGGTGTCGGTTAAGCGGAAGAGCTGCTGAGGCAGTGATAGAACTCGATCGGCCCTTCCAACGGGGAAGGCGGAAAGTGGAGAACAATATGCGTACAACAGCCAAGCTGTCGTTCCTGTCGCTTGCCGCGGCTGCCATGATCGCGGGCTCCGCGACGTCTGCCGCGGCCAACGACGGCTACGACTACAAGATCAAGGACGTGGTCGCTCTCGCGCAGAACTGCGGCAACACTGCGCAGCTGGCCCCGTTCCCGCCCGGGGACTTCGAGCAGGAGGCCGGTGAGACCCAGACCATCTGCCAGATCGGCGAGGAGAACATCGCCGTCAACTACGCCGCCGAGGACGACAGCGAGACCGTCACCACGGGCGCCAGCGACGAGGTGCTGCTCGCGCTCATCGGGCTCCTCACCCCGGTCGCCACGCCGTGACTCAGCGGTAACGTGAAATAACGCAATTCCGGCGTGGAAGCCTTTGTGGCTTCCGCGCCGGAATGCGTTTGCCCGCGCTCGGTGCCGGGATCCGGGCGGACGGGTGAATGCACTGCGGTTTGTGCCGCGTTCAGTGCGCCGGTGAAATCGGCCGGTCCCCGCGGAAACACCGCCAATCCGGGGAGGTGTTCCCGGGCGCGGTCACGGCCCGGCGCGCCGGGCGTTTTCGTCTCGGCCGCCGGTGGTCTCATCCCAGTTGCCGGTAACGCCCCCGGAAATACGTGAGCGGCCCGGCGTCGTCGGGTCCCAGCCGGGTGCCGATCACGCGGCCGATCACCAGGGTGTGGTCCCCCGCCCGGACGCGCTGCTCCGTACGGCACTCCACGGCGGCCAGCGCGCCGTCGACGAGCAGGGCGCCGGTGGCCGTGCCGCGGGTGTGCGGCGCGTCCCGGAAGAGCAGTTTGTCGCTGATGCGGCCTTTCATCGCGAATCGCCCGGCTGTCTGCCGCTGGCTCTCCGAGAGGAGGGAGGCCGCCCAGAGCGGCTGCCGTTCCAGCAGCTCCTCCATGCGGGAGTCGTTGCGAACGCTCACCATCGCGAGCGGCGGGTCAAGTGACACCGACATGAACGCCGTCGCTGTCATGCCCACGTCCTCGCCGCGCGGGCCGTCCTCCGGGTCGTGGGCCGTCACCAGCACCACACCTGCCGTCAGGCGGGCCATGGCGGCACGGAACTCGTCGTCACTCACCCCTCCAGGATGAGGGATGATCGCTGCGCGGGGTGAAGGGGTCTGCTGCACGTGCGCACGCTATCCGGACGTTCCCGGGGTCCACATCGGGCGCGGGGACCGTTCCGGGGTCGGCCCGCGACCTAGGCCGCCGGGCGGATTCCGCTTCGGGGATTTGCGTTCAGGAAGGAAACCGCAGGGCAGGCGGTTCGCGCCGGCGCAAGCGTCAATACACCGAAAGATCTTGTGACTTGAGTCACAGCATGCCGGAATTGTTGACCCTGTGTACCGGGTGAGCAGCTCGCTGTGATTCAGTGGCCGTGGCAATCAGACGACAAGATCCTGGAGTTGCTGTCGAGGTCTCGGGGAGTGCAATCGATGGAGGCCGAGTCGGAACCGTACGTCCGCCTTGCGACCCTGCGGCAGCTCCACCGTGTCGTCGCGGACCTGAACACCGCCCGCAGCCTGGCCGACACCCTGCAGGCCGTCGCCGACGGAGTCATCACCGGCCTCGGCTACGAACTGGCCGCCGTCAACCTCGTCCAGCCCGACGGTGACCTCGTGGTCGCCGCGGTCGCGGGCAGCGCCGGAGCAGAGGCGCTGATGGCCGGCCGCGTCGGCTCGCGCACCGCCTGGGAGCGCCGCCTCTCCATGGGCACCCGCTGGGGCGAGCTGCGGTTCATACCGCACACCGAGGGCTGGATCCTCGACGACGACGACGTACCGCAGTGGCACAGCGGCGGCTCCCAGCCGCGCTTCGCCGACGAGTGGCACCCGGGCGACCGGCTGCTCGCCCCGATGTACTCCTCCAGCGACGACCTCCTCGGCGTCATCACCGTCGACCGGCCCCGCAACGGCCGCAGGCCCGGCCCCTGGGGCCGCGAGGCCCTGCAGATGTACGCTTTCCAGGCCGCCATCGCCATCAGCAACGCCCGGCTGCGCGCCAACATGCAGCGCGCCCTCGTCCGGCTGGAGCGCGAACAGCAGGCCCTGCGCGCCAGCGAGGAGAGCTTCCGGCAGGCGTTCGAGTACGCGCCCAGCGGCATGGCCATCGCCGAGATGGGCGGCGACCAGCACGGCCGGCTGCTCCGCGCCAACGACGCCCTCTGCCGGCTACTGGGCCGTCCCGCCTCCGCCATGCGCCGCTACTCCTTCTCCGACCTCGTCCACCCCGAGGACATCGGGCTGCTGCTCCGCACCTCCGCCGAGGGCGGCCGGGCCGAGCTGCGGCTCGCGCGGCGCGACGGCAGCCACGTCTGGGTCTCGCTGCGCAACTCCGTCGTCGCCGACGCCGCCGACGGGCCCCGCTTCCTGCTCACCCACGTCGAGGACATCGAGGAGCGCAAGCGGCACGAGCTGCAGCTCGCCCACCGCGCCAGCCACGACTCCCTCACCGGCCTGCCCAACAGCGCCGAGCTGCGCAGCCGGCTCTCCGCCCGCCTCTGCGACCGCCCCCCGTCCCGGGACGGGGAGGCCGGTGTGCCGGACGGCATGGTCAGCAGCGCGTACGGGCCGGCCCCGGGCGTCGAGACGGACGAGAACGGCTTCCGGACCGACGGCTTCGACGCCCCCTTCGGCCCGCCGGGGAGCAGCGCCTTCGACAGCCATGCCCACACCGTCGCCCCCGCCGAGGACCAGCCGGACGACGGCACCAAGGGGCTGGCGGTGCTCTTCTGCGACCTCGACGGCTTCAAGTCGATCAACGACCGTTTCGGGCACCACACCGGTGACGCCGTGCTCATCGAGGTCGCCCGGCGGCTGACCAACGGCGTACGGGACGGCGACACGGTCGCCCGCCTCGGCGGTGACGAGTTCGTGGTCCTGGCCGACGGCCTCGGCCGTGCGGACGCCCAGGACCTGGCCGTCCGGCTGCGCAACGCGATCATTCCGCCGATCCGGGTGGACGGGCGCGCGGTGCGGGTCGGGGCGAGCTTCGGCATCGGCTGGGCGGGCTGCGGGATGTCCGCCGAGGAGGTCCTGCAATCCGCCGACCAGCGGATGTACGTGGAGAAGCGCTCCCGGGCCGCGGGCCGCGCCCACCGCCGCGCGGGGTGACCCGGGGGCCGCCTCCCTGCCCGGGAGCCGGCTCCCTGCTCCGGGGGTCGGCTCCCTGCTCCGGGGGCCGCCTCCGCACCGGCGGCCGGCCGCCGTTCCCGTGCCTCTTCCGGTGCCGCCCGGTGCCCCTCCGCCCCGGTACGGAACGGGCCGGTCCGGGTGGTACTGGACACATCCGCCCGGCGCCGCACCCCCGCGAACGGGGGTTTTGCCGGGTGCGCTCCGCGCCGCCGCGGCCGGCCCCGGCGGACCGGGACCAGCGGGCGCGGTAAGCGGGTAGGCTCGATCGATCGGCCGCGGGCCGAGGTAACGCGATCATGAACATTGACCATCCGGACAGCACAGGCCTTATCGAGGCCGCCCCGCCGCTGATAAGAGCTGTCCAGGCGCTGTGGACGCGGCGCCGGTGGTCCGGGAACCAGTTGGGGAGTGACAGGGGATGACGGCCGGCAGCAACGGCGCGGGCACGCCCGAGAACGACGACCCGTTCGCCTATCTCTACCGCTCGGAGGGCGGTGACGGGGGAGCGAACGGCGCGGCGGGCGACGGCGGTGCCGCTCAGTACGGCCGGCCCGCGCAGCCCGGGGTCCCCCGCACCTCGTACAACCAGGTGCACCGGGTCGGGGAACGCCAGTACGGCGGCCAGCAGGCCCCTCAGCGGCCCGGCTACGGGCCGGGCGCCGCGGGCGCCGCGCCGGCGGACCAGCCGACCGCCGCCTACGCGCCGAGTCCCAGCACCTCCTACGCCGCTCCGGAGACCCTGCCCGGCGGCCCCCCGCCCCGCCGCGCCGCCGCCGGCCACGGCAGCCGCGGCAGCCGCGGTGCCGGTGGCCGGGGCCCCAACAACCAGGGGCTGCTGATCGGCGCGATCGCCGTGGTCGCCGTGGTCGTCGTCGGCATCGTCATCGCGATGCTGACCAACGGCGACGGAGACGGCGAGGACAAGCAGGAGGCGGGCAGCTCGCAGTCGGCGCCCACGGGCGGCGGCGAGCAGGAGCAGCCGGCCGACGAGGGCAAGGACGAGGGCGGGGAGAAGACCAAGCCCTTCTCCTCCGAGAAGTTCGACGCGGTCGGGATGAAGACCGCCGGCGGTGCGACCGTCGCCAACGACGTGGAGGGCGCCAGGTCCAAGAGCGGGGCCTACATCGCGGGCATGAACCAGCCCGGTGCGACGGCCACGTGGCGGGTCGACGTGCCCAAGGCGGGCAAGTACACCTTCTTCATCGGCTACGGGGTGCCCGGCAAGGACACCAAGGCCACGCTCCTCGTCAACGGCAAGGACCGCGAGCAGGAGCTGAAGAACTGGGCGAACGCCAAGGCAGGCGAGTGGGACAAGGGGTGGACCACCACCTACTCCTTCGTGAACCTCACCAAGGGCACCAACACCCTCGATCTGACCTGCGGCGAGGGCCAAGGCTGCGAGTTCAACCTCGACTGGGTGCAGCTCAAGGAGGGCCACGTCAAGGACTGAGCCCCGCCGCCGGGGGTGTGCCCCGCCCGGGAGTCTCCCGTCCCGGCCCGGGACCTCCCGCCGTCCGGCCGTCCCCGAGCCCGGTCCGGGGTGGCCGGTGTGGTTGGTGCGGGGACGGGCCGGTTCGCAGCCGCCGGTGTGGGTGCGCGGGCGCGGGTGACCCCGGCTGTCAGAGCGGACGCTCGGTGGCCTCGATGTCCGCCAGGAGGCCCGTGTACGCGGTGCCGTCGAACTCCCCGGGGCCCGGGGCGGCCGCGGCCGCCGCCGAGAGGGCGACCGCGCGGGTCAGCCGCTCCGGCCAGGGCAGCCCCTCGGCGAGGGCGGAGAGCAGCCCGGCCACGGCCCCTTCGCAGGCGCGCGTGGGATCACCGCCCGCCGGGCGCGGCGGCGCGGCCCGCCATCCGCCGTCCGCCGTGGCGACGAGCACGCCCTCCCCGCCGAGCGAGGCGGCCACCGCGCGGGCGCCCCGGCGCCGGGCCTCGTGCGCGGCGCGTACGGGTTCGGCGAAGCCGGTGAGCCCGGTGAGCTCCCCGGCGGTCGTCGCGACGAGGTCGGGCCGTGCGGCGATGCCCCGGCGCAGCGGTTCGCCGTGGGTGCCGAGCAGCACGGGGACGCCGGCGGCCTGCGCGGCCCGCACCAGGGTGGCGTAGCTGCCGACCGGAAGGCCCGGGGGCAGGCTGCCGCAGAGGGCGACGGCGTCCGCGCCGGGGAGCAGTCCGGTGAAGGTCTTGTGGAAGGTGTCCCACTCGGCGCGGGTGACGACCGGGCCGGCCTCCGTGACACGGGTGATGTCACCGGTGCTGGTGTCCGCGACGCCGATCGTCCGTCGGGTGGCGCCGGAGACCGGGGTGAGCGCGTCCTCGATCCGGCCGCGGCCGGGAGCACCGGGCGTGCCGGGAGCACCGGGCGTGGCGGGCGTGCTGGACCGCTGCGGCGCGCCGTCCCGCGCACCGTGCCGCTCCGGTTCGTCCCGTGCCGCTCCGTGCCGTTCTCGCGCGTCCCGTGCCGCTCCGCTCTGCTCCGCGAGGAGCCGGCGCAGGACGCCCCCGGTGGGGCCGCCCGCGAAGCCGGTGACGACGGTTGAGTGGCCGAGGGCGGCGAGCAGCCGGGCCACGGTGACGCCCGTGCCGCCGGGGCGTTCCGTGGTCTCGGTGACCCGGTGCGCGGTGCCGGGGGTGAGACGGGGGACGCGGTAGGTGATGTCCAGGGCGGTGTTGAGTGTGACGGTGATGATCACCTGGTCCCCCTTCGCTGCTCCGGGTGCGGCGCGCGCCGCGGGATGGCGGGCCCGGCCGCCGAGTCGAGCCGGTCGCTCACTCGTGCGGGGGTGATCATGCCAAAACAGCGGCGGCCGGCCCAGTGCCCCGAGCCGCTCGCCGCAGCCTGGACGACGGCTGCCGGGACGTCAACGGGGCGCCGGATCAGCACACTTCGGGCTCAACCACCCATTCTCCGCGCCGCATGACGCCGGCCACCGCGAACTCCGCGTCGAGAACGACGAGATCGGCGTCCTTGCCCGCCTCCAGGGAGCCGACGCGGTCCGCCACGCCCAGCAGCCGGGCCGGGTTCTCGGACAGGGCCCGGACGACGTGCTCGACGGGAAGGCCACCGAGGGTGACGGCCCGCCGGAAGGCGGTGTCGAGGGTGAGCGTGGAGCCGGCGATGGCGCCGCCCTCCGCCAGCCGGGCCACGCCGTCCCGTACTTCGACCTCCAGGCCGCCGAGCTGGTAGCGGCCGTCGCCCTTGCCGGCCGCCGCCATGGCATCGGTGATGAAGGCCACGCGGCCGGCGCCCGCCCGCCGGAAGGCCAGGTCGACGACGGCCGGGTGGAGGTGAACGCCGTCGTTGACGAGTTCGACGGTGACCCGCTCGTCCTCCAGGAGCGCGGCGACGGGGCCGGGGGTGCGGTGGTGCAGGCCGGGCATGGCGTTGAAGAGATGGGTGGCCACGGTGGCGCCCGCGTCGACGGCCTCGGCCGTCGCCTCGTATCCGGCGTCGGTGTGGCCGACGGCCGCGATGACGCCCAGGTCGGCGAGGAGCCGTACCGAGTCGAGACCGCCGGGCAGTTCGGGTGCCAGGGTCATCATCCGGGCGGTGCCGCGGGCCGCGTCGATCAGCCGTTTCACCTCCCCCGGGTCGGGGTCGCGGAGCAGCGCCGGGTCGTGGGCGCCGCGGCGGCAGGGGGCGATGAACGGGCCCTCGAAGTGGATCCCCGCCAGCTCGCCCTGCTCGACCAGTTCGGAGAGGACGGCGGCCTGCCGGGCGAGGGTACCGAAGCGGTCCGTGACGGTGGAGGCGGCCATGGTGGTGGTGCCGTGCCGCCGGTGGGCGGCGGCCACGGCCAGTGCCTCCTCGGCGGTGCCCGTGGTGAAGGAGGCTCCGCCGCCGCCGTGGACGTGCATGTCGACGAAGCCCGGGACGATCCAGTAACCGGTGAGGTCCAGGGTGGCCGGGGTCAGGGCGGAACCGGCGGCGGGGCCCGTGATGGCGCCGGGGCCGGTGATGGCGCCGGGGAGGGGCGCCGCGGTGACGGGCTCCGCGATCACGGTGCCCTCGACGACCAGCCGTCCGTTCTCGACGACACCGGACGGCAGCACCATGCGCGCGCCGCCGAAGACATGTTGAGTGGCCATCAGTCGGTGACCTCCGCGGAGAGGGCGGCGCGGTCCGGCGGGCCCGCGCCCGGGCGGAGGGCGGCGTTCACCGGGGCCTCCGGGACGGTGCGGGGGAGGGGCCGGGGGCCGGGCCGGCCGCGGACGGGATGCGCGGCCCCGGTGCGGGGGGAACGGCTGCCGTCCCGGTGCCCGGCCGGAGTGGGGGCGATGACATGTCTCACGGGGACAGTCTCGCCCGGATGGGCCCGACAGGTCTAGTCCACTTACTCTCGTAGAGTAAAGGCGTTCGCATAGCGGACATGATCCTCTGATTCGGGGTGCTGTGCCCCGTTCCGTCCGCCGGCGCGGAAGCCGGGGCCGCCCCCGAGGGGCGGAGGCGGCCGGGGGGCACCGGATCGGCACGGCATGAAGACAGTGAGAAGAGACCGAGTAGACACCGGGAAGAGATCTGGCAGAACCGGCAGCTCACCGGCAGGGTGCGGGGAGAGCCGCGAACGGTGCGGGCGGGACGGGAGAGAAACCGTCAGAACCCGGGCGGCGCCGCCGAACCCGGGCGGACCGCCGGCACCGGACGTGAAACGGAGCGCGAAGCCGCAACGTCGCGGCCCGGCCCGGCCCGGCCGGGACCGGAAGCGGCCGGACGGGGGCCGGAAAGCGGCCGACGGCGGCCGGACGGCGGCCGGTGAGCGGCCCGGACAGCGGCGGCCGGGCCCGGAAATGGCGGCCGGGCGCCGAAACCCGGCGGGAACCGGGCGAACAGCCATGACGAAGAAGCACGACAGAAGGCGGTATCGGTAGTGCGACGGCGGTATTCGGGAATCCTCGCGGCGGCTGTCGCGACGGCCATGACCCTCACGCTCTCCGGATGCGGCGGCTCCGGCGACGAGGTCACCCTCCGCCTGGTCGCCGCCGACTACGGCGACAGCGAGGCCAACACCTCCCGGAAATACTGGGATCAGCTCGCGGCGGACTACGAGTCCAGCCACCCCGGCGTCTCGATCGACATCACCGTCCACAGCTGGGCGGACGTCGACAAGGAAGTCGCCGACATGGTGCGGCGCGGCGAGGAGCCGGACGTCGCGCAGATCGGCTCCTACGCCGGCTACGCCGACCGCCACAAGCTCTACCGCGCCGACGAAGTCCTCTCCATCCCCACCCAGGCCGACTTCCTCCCCAAGCTCGCGGAGGCCGGTGAGTACCGCCGGGTGCAGTACGGAATGCCCTTCGCCGCCAGCACCCGGCTGTTCTTCTACAACAAGACCCTCCTCGCCGAAGCCGGTGTCGAGGAGCCGCCGCAGAGCTGGGACGAACTGCGGGACGCCGCGCGGGCGCTGAAGGACGCCGGCGTGCGGATCCCGTACGCGCTTCCCCTCGGCCCGGAGGAGGCGCAGGCCGAGACGATGCTGTGGTCGATCAGCGGTGGCGGCACCTTCATCGACAGCGTCGGCTCGTACACGCTCGACTCCCAGGAGAACGTCCGGGCGTTCGAGTGGCTCCGCGACGAAATGGTCACCAAGGGGCTCACCGGCCCCGGCGACCCGTCGGCCCTCAACCGCCAGGACGCGTTCGACGCCTTCACCCGGGGGGAGGTCGGCATGCTCAACGGCCATCCGACACTGATGCGGCGGGCGGAGAAGGAGGGCGTGGACCTCGGGACGGCACCCCTCCCCGGCAGGACGGGACCGGCCGAGGCGACGATGGGCGTCAACGACTGGCTGATGGCCTTCAAGAAGAACGGCCACCGGAAGGAGATCGGCGACTTCCTCGACTACGTGTACAGCCAGCCGAACGTGCTCGAGTTCGCCGACCGGTACGACATGCTGCCGGTCACGCGCTCCGCCTCCGAGGCGATGCGCGCGGACGACAAGCACGAGCCGCTCCGGGAGTTCCTCGACCAGCTGCCCGGGGCCGTGCACTATCCGTCGCACAAGACGACGTGGGCCTACGTCAGCAGGACCATCAAGGAGCAGATCGGCTCGGCGGTGGAGCGCGACGGCGACCCGGCCGGGGTGCTCTCCCGGATCCAGCGCGACGCGTTCGCCACGGAGAACGCCTCCGGCTGAGAGGCTCCACCGCCGCGGTGGCCCCGGCCCGGGGCGCCCCGGCCCGGCGCGCCCCGGCCCGGCCGCCCGGCCCGGCCCGCCCGGCCCCGCCCGGCCCGTCCCGGCCCGTCCCGGCCCTGCCCCGGCCCTGCCCCGGCCTGGCGCTCCCCGGCCCGGCCCGGCCCGGCGGGGCCGGGCCGGACGTCGGCGGGGCCGGTTATGTTGGACGGCGTGAACGAGAGCGGAGACGACGGGGTGGTGCCGGAGGGCGGCGATGACCGGGAGGACCGGGGGCTGACCGACCGCGACCGGGCCGTCCTCTCCGTCGAACGCCGCTCCTGGCCGGGGCCCGGCGCGAAGGAACGGGCGATCCGGGAGCAGCTCGGGCTCTCCCCGGTCCGCTATTACCAGCTCCTCAACGCCCTGCTCGACGATCCCCGGGCGCTGGCCCACGACCCGGTCACGGTGAACCGCCTCCGCCGGCTTCGCGAGGCACGGCGCGCGCGCCGCTGAGGTCTCGGCGCCGGTGCCAAGGCCCTGCCGGTTCCCGTTGGAGTCGCGGTGCCGGGGAACGACGGGCCGCGCCCGTGCGAGCCGACACAGCCGCCGTCCTCCCGCAGGACCGGCCGCCGTCCTCTCGCGGGACCGGCCGCTGCCCGCCTGCTGGAGACGGGCATGGCCGGCCGCCCCGGGACCCGCCGCCCGCGCCCTGCGCCACCGCGCCACCGCGGCCCGCGCCAGCACGCCTCACGTCCCGCGCCAGCACGCCCCGCGGCCCGTGCCAGCACGCCTCGGGTCCCGTGCCACTGCGCCCCGCGGCCATCGGCTGGGCCCGCGTCCCCCGCCACTGCGCCCCGCGGCCCGTGCCACCGCGCCCCGCACCACCACGCCTCACGTCCCGCGCCAGCACGCCTCGGGCCCCGTGCCACTGCGCCCCGCGGCCATCGGCGGGGCCCGCGTCCCCCGCCGCCACGCCCCGCGTCCTCCGCCAGCACGCCTCGCGGCACTGCGTCCCGCGCCACCGCGCCCCCCTGCCCGCGGCCGGGGCCCGCGCCCCGTACGGGGCGCCCGCGGAGGGCCCGGCACGGCCGGAAAGGCGGGGCACCGGGGTGGCGCCGGCCCCGGTAGGCTCGGCCGCATGGGCAGCCATCCGCACCCCCTGCCGACCCCTGTCACCGACGCCGGGCGCGACGGCCTCGCCGCGCTGCTGGAACGGCCCGAACGGGCCGTCGTGGCGCTCGACTTCGACGGCACCCTCGCGCCGATCGTGTCCGATCCGGAACAGGCCCGTGCCCACCCCGGTGCCGTACCGGCGCTCGCCCGGCTCGCGCCCCGCGTCCGCTCGGTGGCCGTGATCACCGGCCGCCCCGCCGGTGTCGCGGTACGGCACGGCGGCTTCGGCGGGGTCCCCGGTCTGGAACACCTCGTGGTGCTCGGCCACTACGGCGCCGAGCGCTGGGATGCCGTCAGCGCCACCGTGACCGCCCCGGACCCGCACCCGGGCATCGCCGCCGTTCGAGCGGGACTGCCCGGGGTGCTCGAACACAGCGGGGCCCCGGACGGCACCTGGGTCGAGGACAAGGGCCGTGCCGTGGCGGTGCACACCCGCCGCGCCGCCGACCCCCAGGCCGCCTTCGAGCAGCTGCGCGAACCGCTCACGGCCCTGGCCGAGCGGCACGGGCTGATCGTCGAACCCGGCCGGATGGTGCTGGAGCTGCGTCCGCCCGGTGTCGACAAGGGCGTCGCGCTGTCCGCGTACGTACGGGAGAGCGGGGCCCGCGCGGTGCTGTACGCCGGGGACGACCTCGGGGATCTCGCGGCCTACGCGGCGGTGGACGAGCTGAGGTCGGACGGCGTGCCCGGGCTGCTGGTGTGCAGTGCGGCCGCCGCCGGTGAGGGCGCCGAGGAACTGGCGGAGCGGGCCGATGTGGTCGTCGACGGTCCGGAGGGGGTCGTGCACCTCCTCGACGCCCTGGCCGCCGCGCTGGCCGGGCAGCAGGGCTGACGCCGTCCCGGCCGGCGGGTGACCGGTGGACCCCGGGCGGCAGGTGCCCAGTGGCCCGGGCAGCGGGCCGGGCGCCCCTGCTCCGCCTGCCGGGCGGGTGGACGGTAACGGGCGGGTGGGAGGGCACGCACCCGCGCGCAGCGCGGGACAACGGCGCCGCGGATGCCGGACAACCGCCACCCGGGCCGCGCGGAACCCCGCGCACCCCGCGCACCCCGCGCACCCCGCGCTACAGCGCGTTGAGCTGGTCCAGGAACCACCGCTGCGGCGGGAGCGACGACGCCGCGGCGGCCAGCCGCTTGGTGCGTTCGGCGCGCTCCGCCGTGCTCATGCCCAGCGCGGTGTCCAGTGCCCGCGCCGTCCCCGACACGTCGTACGGGTTGACCGTCACCGCGTCCTCGCCGAGCTCCTCGTACGCCCCCGCCTCCCGCGAGAGCACCAGCGCGCAGCCCTTGTCCGAGACGAGCGGGATCTCCTTGGCGACGAGGTTCATGCCGTCCCGGATCGGGTTGACCAGCGCCACGTCCGCGAGCCGGTACGCGGCCAGGGAGCGGGCGAAGTCGTCCTCGACGTGGAGGATCACCGGCCGCCAGCCGTCCGTGCCGAAGGTGTCGTTGATCTCCTCGGCGACCCGGGCGACCTCGGCCGTGTAGTCGCGGTAGACGGCGAGATCCTGCCGGGACGGATAGGCGAACGCGACGTGCACCACGCGCCCGCGCCACTCGGGGTGCTCCGCCAGCAGCTCGCGGTAGGCGAGCAGGCCGCGGACGATGTTCTTCGACAGCTCCGTCCGGTCGACGCGGACGATCACTTTCCGGCCGGGGCCGATCTGCTCCCGCAGGGCCGCCAGCCGCTCGTCGACGTCCGGCCGGCGCGAGCGTTCGCGCAGGAAGTCGGCGTCCGCGCCGAGGCCGTGCACCCCGATCCGGGTGGCGGGCGGTTCGCCGAGGAGGTCGGCGCAGCAGGCGGTGAAGGCGTCGGCCCAGCGGCGGGTGAGGAAGGCGGCGCGGTCGGCGCCGAGGATGCCGCGCAGCAACTGCCGCGCGATGTCGTCGGGCAGCAGCCGGAAGTACTCCGGCGGGGCCCAGGGGGTGTGCGAGAAGTGGCCGATCCGCAGATCGGGCCGGCGTTCGCGGAGCATTCCGGGCACGAGGCAGAGGTGGTAGTCCTGCACGAGGACGGCGGCGCCCTCGGCGGCCTCCTCGGCCAGGGCGTCGGCGAAGGCCGCGTTGTACGCCTCGTAGGCGGCCCACTGACGGCGGAACCCGGCGTCGAACACCGGTTCAAGGGGCGTCTGGTACAGCATGTGGTGCACGAACCACAGCACCGAGTTGGCCACGCCGTTGTACGCGGTGGCGAAGACGTCCGGGGCGATGTCCAGCATCCGTACCGTCTGGCCGCCGGTGTCGGCCGGGTCGAGATGCCCGCCGGTGCGGCGGACGGCCTCGCGGTCGCCGTCCCCCAGGGCCGCGCAGACCCAGACGGCGTCGCCCTCGACCGCCGAGAGCCCGGACACGAGTCCGCCGCCGCCGCGTTTGGCGACGAGGTCCCGGGCACCCACCGCCCCCGACCCGCCGTCACCGCCGTGACCTGGCGGTTCCTGCTCGGTGAGGGTGTACGAAACGGGGCCGCGGTTGGACGCGACGAGTATGCGGGCTGCCTGCTCAGCGACCATGACGCGAGCCTAGCCCGCCACTGATCCGCTCAAACGTGCGTTTCCGCACCCCGGCCGGGTCCGGCCGGAAGCCGCCCCTCCCACCCGCTCCTGCCGCACCCGCACCCCGGCCGAGCGCCGCGGGGCCGGCCGCACCGGGGCCGGGGGGACCGGCGGCACGGGCACGGGCCGCACCGGAGCGGGCGGGCGGTACGGGCACGGGGACCGGTACGGGGCGCACCGGTACCGGCACGGGCGGTACCGGCACGGGCGGTACGGGCACGGGCGGTACGGGCACGGGCACCGGAACCGGCGCCACCGGGGCCCGCCGCACCCGGGCCGCCACCACCGGGCCGGGGCCGCCCACGCCCGCACCCGCACCCACGGCCACGGCCACGGCCGCACCCACGGCCACGCCCGCACCCACGCCCGCACCCACGCCCGCGCCCGGGGCCGGCCGTACCGGCGCGGGTCCGGGGCCCTCCGGGCCCCGCGGCGCTCGGCCCGGTTCCCCGGCGGCCCGGGTTCCGGCGGCGGGTGTGCCGTGCCGCCCGCCCCGCGCACGGTTCCGCGGGGGCCTCACGCCGCCCTCCTCCGCCGCCGGGCCGTGTACTCGGGGATGGAGCACATGGGAGGCCGCTCCTCCGTCGTCACCTCGTGCACGGTGGGGCTGAAGAGCCGGTCCGCGCCGCGGTCGAACTGGGTCAGCACGGGGCGCACGAGATGGCCGCGCTCCAGCCGCCGCTGCGCGGTGCTGTAGATCGTGGCGGCCATCCGCCCGAGCGCCTGGCCGTCCTGGTTGCGGTGGTGCCGTTCGCCCACGTCGACCTGGGCGAGCGCCTGGAGCCCGGCCAGCTCCAGCGTGTCGACGAGCATGCCCAGCTCGACGCCGTAGCCGACCGGGAACGGGAGCCGTTCCAGCAGTGCCCTGCGGGCCGCGTACTCGCCGCCGAGGGGCTGGACGAAGCCGGCGAGCTGCGGCCAGTGCAGATTGAGCAGCGGGCGCGCCACCAGCTCCGTGACCCGGCCGCCGCGCTCGCCGCCGCCGCTCATCGGCCGGTCGTACATGGCCTTGACCAGGTGCAGGCCGGGATCGGTCAGCAGCGGCCCGACGATGCCGGAGACGAACCGGGAGCGGAACTCCCGCAGGTCCGCGTCGATGAAGCAGACGATCTCCCCCTCGGTCACCAGCAGTGACCGCCACAGCACCTCTCCCTTGCCGGCCGCGACCGGTATCCGGGGCAGGACGGAGTCGCGGTGCACGACCCGGGCCCCGGCCTCCGCGGCGACCCGGGAGGTCGCGTCCGTCGACCCGGAGTCCATGACGACGAGCTCGTCGACGAGTGGGGTCTCCCCGGACATCAGTTCGCCGCGTATCGTCTCGACGATTGCCCCGACCGTGGCCGCCTCGTTGAGGGCGGGGAGAACGACGCTGACCGTCCCGGAGGCTCCGGCCGCCTGTTTCGCGGCGCGGAGCGTGTCGAGCGGACGTTCGGAGGCGGACCAGGAGTGCCGGTCCAGCCAGAGCTCCACCTCTTCCAGCACGTGATCGTCTCCCTGCGTGATCGGGGATGCCACCGCCCCGCGGTGCCGCATCTCGCGGTTCGGACGCCTTCCTCCACAGTCCGAGCCTTCGGTTACAGTCTTGAACAACACGCGTGACCACCGCATCTCGGGGGTGGTCGGCGCCCACAAACGCCCGGGTTCCGCCCGGTGCCATACCGCTCATCCAGAGGGGCAGAGGGAACGGCCCGTTGAAGCCCCGGCAACCCTCCCGCCGGTCTCGGTCTCCGACGCACAGCGTCCGGAGCGAGGCTCCCGGTGGGGAAGGTGCCAATTCCGGCTCGCGGCGAGGTACGTCGTGAGGAAGATGAGGAGAAAGGGCCTCGCCTGCATGGCTGTGCACACCGTTGGAACAACGGACACCACCGAGAACGCGGACTCCGCCACCGGGAATCCCGGACATCCCCAGCGGTCCGAGGGGGTCGACCTGGGCCCCGCCGCCGCCCTCTCCTGCCGCGAGTGCGGCCACCGCACCCCGCTCGGCCCCGTCTTCGCCTGCGCCGAGTGTTTCGGCCCGCTGGAGGTCGCGTACGAGCTGCCCACCGGTGACCCGGAGGGGCTGCGCAAGCGGATCGAGGCCGGCCCCGGCAGCATCTGGCGCTACGCCCCGCTTCTGCCCGTGCCGGCGGACGTCGCGGACAAGCCCAACCTCAACCCCGGCTTCACCAAGCTGATCAAGGCCGACCGGCTCGCCCGCGAGCTGGGCGTCACCGGCGGGCTGCACGTCAAGGACGACTCCGGCAACCCCACGCACTCCTTCAAGGACCGGGTGGTGGCCATCGCCGTCGAGGCCGCGCGCGCCTTCGGCTTCACCACCCTCTCCTGCTCCTCCACCGGCAACCTCGCCGGCGCGGTGGGCGCCGCGGCGGCCCGCTCCGGCTTCCGCTCCTGCGTCTTCATCCCGCACGACCTGGAGGCCGGCAAGGTCGTCATGGCCGCGGTCTACGGCGGTGACCTCGTCGGCATCGAGGGCACCTACGACGACGTGAACCGCTTCTGCTCGGAGCTGATCGGGGACCCGGCCGGCGAGGGCTGGGGCTTCGTCAACGTCAACCTCCGCCCGTACTACGGCGAGGGTTCCAAGACCCTGGCCTACGAGATCTGCGAGCAGCTCGGCTGGCGGCTGCCGGACAACCTCGTCGTTCCGATTGCCTCCGGCTCCCAGCTCACGAAGATCGACAAGGGGCTGAAGGAGCTGATCGCCCTCGGCCTGGTCGAGGAGAAGCCGTACAAGATCTTCGGCGCCCAGGCCGAGGGCTGCTCCCCGGTGTCCCGCGCCTTCAAGGACGGGCACGACGTGGTCCGCCCCGTGAAGCCGGACACCATCGCCAAGTCCCTGGCGATCGGGAACCCGGCCGACGGCCCGTACGTCCTGGACATCGCCCGCCGCACGGGCGGCGCCGTCGAGGATGTGAACGACGAGCAGATCGTCGACGCCATCAAGCTGCTGGCCCGCACCGAGGGCGTCTTCGCGGAGACCGCGGGCGGTGTCACCGTCGGCGTGCTGAAGAAGCTCATCGAGACCGGTCAGCTCGACCCGGCCGGTGAGACCGTCGTGCTCAACACCGGTGACGGCCTCAAGACCCTGGACGCGGTGGCCCCCACCACCGGCCCGTCCGCCACCATCCGTCCCACCCTGGCATCGTTCCGAGAGGCAGGTCTCGCATGAGCGTCACCGTCCGAATCCCGACCATCCTGCGGACCTACACCGGCGGTAAGGCCGAGGTGGAGGCGGAGGGCGCGACGCTCGCCGAGGTGCTCGCCGACCTGGAGAAGAACCACCAGGGCATCGGCGCCCGCGTGCTGGACGACACCGGCAAGTTGCGCCGCTTCGTCAACGTCTACGTCAACGACGACGACGTCCGCTTCGCCGAGGGCCTGGAGACGGCCACGCCGGACGGCGCGGGCATCTCCATCATCCCGGCGGTCGCCGGCGGCTGAGGGGCCGGCCGCCCGGGGATCCGGAAGCGGATCACCCGGTGGGACCCACCCTGTGTCATCGCGATTACCCCCTCCGTCAAAGAAACGGAGGGGGTAATTCCGTGTCGCTGAGCGCGGTAGAGTTGGTCCGATTCCCTTCCGGCGCCTGCCGACTGCATACGAGAACGCGACAACCTGTGTCCGAAGGACGGGGGCGATTTGTCGCGTTGGCCCGCCATGTCCGGCCCGAGATGCCCCGGATGATCCGCTAATTTCCGAAACCTCCTTTCCGGTAGCGGCTGAATTCTCGTCCGATTGACCTGTTGCAGAGGGCAGTTGGGCAGATACATTCGGCCGCGGTCGACGCGTTCCGGCGCACACGTCCCGGTGGTCCCCCCATGCCGACGGCCAAGGGATCGCCGGGTCGTGAGGTCTGACCCGGGTCCGCGGAGTGCGGTCCTGCGCAAGGGCCAGTAATAGGGGAGTTAGGAATGGCTCAGGGCACCGTCAAGTGGTTCAACGCGGAGAAGGGATACGGCTTCATCGCGGTCGACGGTGGTGCGGACGTCTTCGTGCACTACAGCGCGATCCAGATGGACGGCTACCGCACCCTCGAAGAAGGCCAGCGGGTGGAGTTCGAGATCTCGCAGGGCCAGAAGGGGCCGCAGGCGGACATGGTCCGCGTCGCCGGCTGAGCGCCGACCGGCCGAAACCTCGCGAAGGGCCCGCGCCCCCGTCACCGGGGGGCGCGGGCCCTTCGCCGTGCCCGCGCCGCCTCCGTCCCCCTCCGTCCCCCTCCGTCCCCCTCCGTCCCCCTCCGCCCCGCCCCGGCCGCGGGGAGCCGTACGCGCCCCGCGGCTCCGGTGGGCGCTAGCACTCGAAGGGGGAGAGTGCTAATCATTGGCGTTAGCACTCTCCCCCGGAGAGTGACAGAAGGACCGGGTCGGTGAGGCCCGCGGGCCAAGCGGGGCAAGGAACCGCGAGGCCGGCAGGCCGTCCGTCGCGGGCGCCAGCGCGGTCCGGAGAAATCCTCCCCCAGCCGCAGGCCGGGGGGACCCCGAAGTCCTGGGAGGACCACTTCACATGGCCAAGACCATCGCGTTCGACGAGGAGGCGCGGCGCGGCCTCGAGCGCGGAATGAACCAGCTCGCCGACGCCGTCAAGGTCACTCTCGGCCCCAAGGGCCGGAACGTCGTCCTCGAGAAGAAGTGGGGCGCGCCCACGATCACCAACGACGGTGTCTCCATCGCCAAGGAGATCGAGCTCGAGGACCCGTACGAGAAGATCGGCGCCGAGCTGGTCAAGGAGGTCGCGAAGAAGACGGACGACGTCGCCGGTGACGGCACGACGACCGCGACCGTCCTGGCCCAGGCGCTGGTCCGCGAGGGCCTCCGCAACGTCGCCGCCGGCGCCAACCCGATGGCCCTGAAGCGCGGCATCGAGAAGGCCGTCGAGGCCGTCTCCGCCGCCCTGCTGGAGCAGGCGAAGGACGTCGAGACCAAGGAGCAGATCGCCTCCACGGCCTCCATCTCCGCCGGCGACCCCCAGATCGGTGAGCTCATCGCCGAGGCCATGGACAAGGTCGGCAAGGAAGGCGTCATCACCGTCGAGGAGTCGCAGACCTTCGGGCTGGAGCTGGAGCTCACCGAGGGCATGCGCTTCGACAAGGGCTACATCTCCGCCTACTTCGCCACCGACATGGAGCGGATGGAGGCGTCGCTCGACGACCCGTACATCCTGATCGTCAACTCCAAGATCAGCGCGGTGAAGGACCTCCTCCCGCTGCTGGAGAAGGTCATGCAGTCGGGCAAGCCGCTGCTGATCATCGCCGAGGACGTGGAGGGCGAGGCCCTCTCCACCCTGGTCGTCAACAAGATCCGCGGCACCTTCAAGTCCGTCGCGGTCAAGGCGCCCGGCTTCGGTGACCGCCGCAAGGCCATGCTCGGCGACATCGCCATCCTCACCGGTGGCACCGTCATCTCCGAGGAGGTCGGCCTCAAGCTGGAGAGCGCCGGTCTGGAGCTGCTGGGCCGCGCCCGCAAGGTCGTCATCACCAAGGACGAGACCACGATCGTCGACGGCTCCGGCGACAGCGAGCAGGTCCAGGGCCGCGTCAACCAGATCCGCGCCGAGATCGAGAACTCCGACTCGGACTACGACCGCGAGAAGCTCCAGGAGCGGCTGGCGAAGCTGGCCGGCGGCGTGGCCGTCATCAAGGCCGGTGCCGCCACCGAGGTCGAGCTGAAGGAGCGCAAGCACCGCATCGAGGACGCGGTGCGGAACGCCAAGGCCGCCGTCGAGGAGGGCATCGTCGCCGGTGGTGGCGTGGCCCTGCTGCAGACCGTCTCCGTCTTCGACAAGCTGGACCTGGACGGCGACGAGGCCACCGGTGCGCAGGCCGTCAAGCTGGCGCTGGAGGCCCCGCTCAAGCAGATCGCGGTCAACGCCGGTCTCGAGGGCGGCGTCGTGGTCGAGAAGGTGCGGAACCTCACCCCGGGTCACGGCCTGAACGCCGCGACCGGCGAGTACACCGACCTGGTGGCCGAGGGCGTCATCGACCCGGCGAAGGTCACGCGCTCCGCGCTGCAGAACGCCGCGTCGATCGCCGCGCTGTTCCTCACCACCGAGGCCGTCATCGCCGACAAGCCGGAGAAGGCCGCCGCGGCCGCTCCGGGCGGTATGCCCGGCGGTGACATGGACTTCTGATCGGCCCCGGCCGGTCACGTCGATCCTCCGGTACGGAGGGCGGCACTCCTCGCGGGGTGCCGCCCTTTCGGCGTTTCCGGGCCCCGCGGAGTCTCCGGGCCCCGCGGAGCTTCCGGGCCACCGCGGGGCCTCCGGCGTTGCCGCCGTCTCCGGGCTCCGGGGCGGGGCCGGTTCAGAGGCGGGCGGCCGCCTCCAGGGCGGTGCGGAGATGCCCGCCCGCATCCGCCAGGAGACGTGCCGCCGTGGGGGCGTCCACGCCGCCGAGCAGCATCAGGACGGCGTTCTTCACCTCACCGTCCGCGGCGGCCAGCGCGGCCTCGATCTCCTCCTCGCCGGCGCCCGTGGCGAGCGCCACGATCCGCCGTGAGCGGGCGCGCAGCTTCTCGTTCGAGGCCCGGACGTCGACCATCAGATTTCCGTAGGTCTTGCCCAGCCGGATCATGGTGATCGTCGACAGCATGTTGAGGACCAGCTTCTGCGCGGTGCCGGCCTTGAGCCGGGTCGAACCCGTCAGCAGCTCCGGCCCGGTGACCACCTCGATGCCGTGCTCGGCGGCGGCCGCGAGGGCCGAGCCCGGGTTGCAGGACAGCCCGACGGTCAGCGCCCCCCGGGAGCGGGCGTGCCGCACGGCGCCGACGGCGTACGGGGTGCGGCCCGAGGCGGAGACGCCGACCACCGTGTCCTCCGGGGTCAGGGCGAGGGCGTCGAGGTCCGCGGCCGCCCGCCCGGCGTCGTCCTCGGCACCCTCGGCGGAGTGCACCAGGGCGGACGGGCCGCCCGCGATCAGCCCGACGACCCGGCCGGGCGCGGTGTTGAACGTCGGCGGGCACTCACTGGCGTCCAGGACACCGAGGCGCCCGGCCGTGCCCGCGCCCGCGTAGACCAGCCGGCCGCCGCGGGCCATCCGCGCGGCGATGGCGTCGACCACCGCGGCGATCCGCGGGAGCTGTGCGGCCACGGCGGCGGGGACACCGGCGTCCTCGCGGTTCATGAGCTCGGCGATCTCGCGGGTGGACAGCCGGTCGATCTCGGCCAGTTCACCGCGGAACGCCTCGGTGGCCAGCGTGTCGAGCTGGGCGCGGAGGTCTTCGGGGGGCCGGGAGGCGCCGGACGCACCGGGCGGGCCGGGCGGGGAGGTGGGGGGCATGGCTGCCACTCTCTCGGGGGGCGGACGATGCGGTGGTGCGGCCGCCGGGTGCGGCTGGAGTCGCGGCCGGTGAGCGAGACGGCGCGGCGGGCGGGACGGACGCTGCGGGCGGGACGGACGGGACGGGCGGGACGGACGGGACGGGCGGGACGGGCGGGACGCAGGGCGGCGGGGCCGGGCCCGCCGCCGGTCAGCCGCGGGGGCGGTGGCGGTGGGCCAGGGCCTCGTACGAGGCGGCCAGAGCGGGCGCGGCGGTGTCGTGGGTCCGCTGCGCCACGCCTATGAACAGGCAGTCCACGACCAGCAGTTGGCTGGTGCGGCTGGACATCGCCGCCGGGCGCAGCTCGCTCTCCCGGGCCGGGGAGGTCGTCAGCACATGGTCGGCGTACTGGGTGATCTCCCCGTCCGGGCGGCCGGTGACGGCGACGGTCGTCGCGCCGCGGTCGAAGGCGGTGCGGAGCGGTTCGATGACGTCGACCGTGCGGCCGGAGTGGCTGATGGCCACGGCGGCGTCCCCGGCGCGCAGTTGCACCGCGCCCGTCATGGCGAGGTGCGGATCGGCGTGCGCGTGGGCCGGCAGCCCGATCCGGAGCAGCTTCTGCGCCAGGTCCTGTGCGACGAGGTTGGAGGCCCCGATGCCGTAGACGTCGATCCGGCGGGCGCCGGCCAGGGCGGTGACGGCCGCGCCGAGCTGTGTGACGTCGAGCCCGGCCGCGGTGTCGGCGAGGCACTGCTGCTCCTCGCGGGCCAGTTTGGCGACGACGTCAGGCAGCGGGTCGTCCACGGCGATGTCGGCCGTGACGGCCGGGGCGGCACCGGACTCCTGCTGGGCGGCGAGGCCGGCGAGGGCCAGGCGCAGGTCCCGGTAGCCGGGGTAGCCGAGGGAGCGGGCCGTGCGGACGACCGTGGCCTCGCTGGTGCCGGTGCGCTCGGCGAGGCCGGTGACGGTGAGCGCGGCGCAGCCGGCCGGGTCCCCGGCGACGGCCTCGGCGACCCGCTGCATGGAGCGGGTCATCGTCGGGCCGAGCATCCTGACCTTCGCGGCGAGCGCGGCCGGAGCGGGCGGCACGGGCGCCGGGCGGGGCCCGGGGACGGGCCCGCCGGGCCCGCCGGGCCCGCCGGACGCGGCGGACGCGGCGGACGCCGGAGTGGTGAAAGTTTCCTTCACGCGACTGCTCACTCCTGAAAGGTATTTTCAGCGCTTCGGTGCCGTCAACCCCCGGCCCGGGGCGCGCGGGGGCACCTCCGGCGCGGGATCCCGCCGTGGCGGTGCGCGAACCGCCGGAGGCGGGACAATGGAGTCCATGGACCTCGAACACGCACTGCACGCCGCGCGGGCCCTGGTGATCGCCGACCTGGCGGCCGGCGAGGTCGCCGACGCGGACGTCGTCTCCCTCGTCGAGGACTCGGTGACACACCGGCGCTGGTGGGTGGAGCAGTGGCCGGAGGGCGCCGGTTTCGTCATCGGCCTGGTCGCCCAGGACGTCCAGGACGCGCTGCTGGAGCGGTACGGGCGGTGGCCGCTCTGCCCCGTCTGCACGCAGAGCGGAGACCCGCACGCCCTCGACATCGAGCCGGAGCTCGGCACGGACCCGCACTGGGTCTGCCCCAAGACGGCGGTCTCGGTCGCGGCGGTCGGCAAGCTCGGCTCGGTGCTGGGGAGATGAGGCCGGGCCGGACGGCGGAGCGGGCGGAGGCCCCGCCGCGGGCAGCAGGACGGTACGGAGAGCGGGGCGTGACGGTACGGAGAGCGGGGCGCGGGGCGGTGACGGCGGGAGGACCGGAGGGGCGGCCGGCGGAACGGCCGGCGGAACGGCCGCCGGCGCGGGGCACCGCCGGGCGCGCGGCATGACCGTCTACATCGACCCGCCGATCTGGCCGGGGCACGGGCGGATGTGGTCGCACCTGGTCAGTGACGTGTCCTACGAGGAACTCCATGCCTTCGCCGAGCGCCTGGGCGCGCCGCGGCGGGCCTTCGACCGTGACCACTACGACGTGCCGAGCGAGCGCTACCCGGCCGCGGTGGCGCTCGGGGCCGTGGAGGTCGGCTCGAAGGAACTGGTGCGGCGGCTCACGGCCGCCGGGCTGCGCCGCCCCAAGGGGCGGCCCGCCGAGGCGACGCCCCGGGCACACGGAACCTCTCCCCGGCGGTGAGCCACGGCGGCCGGTCGGGGCGGTGAGCCGCCGGAGAAGAAGACAGTGAGCCGCAGACAGCCGCAGACAGCCGCAGACAGTGGCCGCAGACAGCCGCAGACAGTGAGCCGGCAGGAGGTGAGCCGAGCCCCGACAGACGGCGAACACGCACGAGGCGAGCCGCGGACAGCGTGCCGCGGCAGCAAGCCGCAGACAGTGAGCCGGCGGGAGGTGAGCCGCAGGCCGTGAGCGGTGGCACGCCGCGGCGGCGCGGGCCCGCCCGGCGGGTGCCGCGCCGCGTTCAGCGGGCCCGGCTCACCTCGCCCGTGGCCCGGCTGGATCCGGCGACGACCGCGCTCGGCCCGCGGCGCCGCGTACGGGCGGCGAGGACGATCGCCGGGATCGCCAGCAGCGTCAGCCCGGCCCCCGCCCACGCCGTCGACGTGTAGCCGAAGCCCGCGTCGATGACCGTCCCGCCGAGCCAGGGGCCGCCCGTGTTGCCGAGGTTGAAGGCAGCCGTGACGGTGGCACCGGCCAGGGTCGGCGCCGCTCCCGCCACCTCGAACATCCGGGCGTTCAGAGCGGGCGCCGTGTAGAAGGCCGAGACGCCCAGCAGGAACGAGAGGGCCACCGCCGCGAACGGCACGCTCGCGGCGAGTCCCAGGGCGGTCAGCAGCACCAGCGAGGCCCCCGCGCCGCTGAGCAGCACCCCGAACAGATGGGCGTCCGCGAACCGGCCGCCCAGCGCCGTACCCAGCAGGGCGCCGAAGCCGAACAGCATGAGCACCGTGGGCACCCAGCCGGCGTCCAGCCCGGCGACGTCCGTCAGCAGCGGCGCCAGATAGCTGAAGAAGCAGAAGACGCCGCCGCCCACGAGCGCGGTGGTGACGACCGCCAGCCAGACCTGCCCGTCGCGGTAGACGCGCAGTTCCCTGCCGAGCCTCGGCAGTTCGCGGGGGCGCGGGATGCGGGGGATCAGCGCGATCACGCCGGCCAGGGCGACCGCGGAGGCCGCGCCGACCGCCCAGAACGCCGAGCGCCAGCCGAAGTGCTCGCCCAGGAACGCCCCGGCCGGTACACCGAGGACGTTGGCGATGCTCAGCCCGCCGAGCATGACGGCCATGGCACGGGCCCGCGCGGTCACCGGGACGGTCGCCACGGCCACCGCCGCGCCCACGGCCCAGAAGCCCGCGCATGCCAGGGCACTGACGACCCGGGACACGAACAGCCATGCGTAGGAGGGCGCCAGGGCGCCCGCGACCTGTCCGAGTCCGAAGACGGAGATCAGGGCGATGAGCGTGGCCCGGCGGGGGAGCCGGAGCGTCGCCATGGCGAGCAGTGGCGCGCCGACGACCATGCCGACGGCGAACGCCGAGATCAGCAGCCCGGCCCTCGGAATGCTGACGTCCATGTCCTCCGCGATCGGCGGCAGCAGCCCCGTGAGCATGAACTCGGATGTCCCCAGGGCGAAGACCGAGAGTCCCAGGACGTACACGGCGAGGGGCATGCGGGAGCGATCGGCTGGCATGACTCGGACCAACAGCGCCGGCGGTCGTGCCATTCCCGGAACGCGGGTGTCGCAGGTCTCCCCGGGGGCTGTCCCACCCCGTGAGCGGCTCCCCACTCGGGTCCGTTCCCTCCGCTCCGTACGGGGTGCCCCGCCCCGGTCCATCGCCCCGGTCCATCGCCCCCGTCCACCGGCCCGTCCACCGGCTGCCCACCGGCCCTGCCCACCGGCCCCCGGCCTTCGGCCACGACCCGTGGAGGCGGTGAGAGGCCCGCGCCCCGGGACCCGACCGTCAACCCCGTGAGCACGAACGCGGACGTCCCCGGCGCCGGGACCGGCGGACCCGGGACGTACACGCCGAGGAGACGTGCGCGCATGACGGCCGATCAGCCGGCGCGCGGAGGAACGGGACGACACCACCGGTGTCGGCGCGGGTCCCGGGACGGGCACGGCCGGCCCGCCGGAGGACCCGGCCGTGCCCCGCCCGCCCGTCACCCCGTGAGCAGGCCCAGCTCGGTGGCCATGTTGTGCCGGGCGGTCCGCTCCCACCGGTCGCCGGCGGGGGTGCGGAACAAGCGCGGCAGCGCGAGCAGGGACCGCAGCACCTCGGCGCGCCCCTCACGGAACTCCTCGTCCGGCACGAATCCGTACTCCTCGCGGACGGCCGCCGCGTAGGCCGCGTACTGCTCGGGCGGGCCCGCGAGGACGGCCAGGTCCGCGTCGCACAGCACCTCGCCGTTGGTGTCGCCGGGCGCCGGGTCGTGGGTGACGGTGAGGCGGACGAGCCGGGCCGTCTCCGCCGTCCGGGCCGCGGAGACTCCGGCCTCGGGCAGGGCGAGTTCGGCGAGCCGGGCGCTGCGCTCCTCGTTCTCCGAGCGGTCCGGGCGGTAGACGGCGTCGTGGAACCAGGCGGCCAGCCGCACCGCGTCCGGGTCCGCGCAGTGGCCGGCCAGCTCGTCGATCCGGTCCAGGACGGCCGCCAGATGGCCGGTGGTGTGGTGGCGCCGCTGCGGCTCGGCCCAGCGGGCGAGCAGGTTCTCGCCGTACGGACGCGGGTCCGGATGCGGGCCGGCGCCCTCCTGGCAGCGGCGCAGCAGTCCGGTCCAGCGGTCGAGAAGGGGGACGGGCATGGGCCCATTGTGCGATACGCCGACCGGCGCCGCCGGGCGTACGGCGAGCCCGGCCGCGACCCGCGGTGCGGACCGCGCACACGCCGGCGCGGGGACCGGCCCGGCCTGCCCCGGCCTGCCCCGCCCCGCCCCGACCCGACCCGAGCCGGCAGCCCGGCGATCATCCCAGTTCGGGCGGCAGGTCCTCGGTGTGAACGACCGTCAGGCCCGAGACCGCGCGGGTGAGAGCGACGTACAGCCGGCGCAGCCCGGTGCGCCGGTCGGGCTCGGCGGCGACGACCGCGGCCGGCTCGTCCAGCACCACGTAGTCGTACTCCAGGCCTTTGGCGAGCGAGGCCGGGACCAGGGTGAGCCGGGCCTCCGCCGTCGTCTCCTCGCCCGGGGACAGGTGCGGCAGCCCGGCCGCCGCCAGGGCCCCGGCCAGCGCCGGGACGCGCGCGTCGGCCGCGATCAGGCCCACGGACCCCTCGTGCTCCAGTGCCCGGCGGCACGCCTCCGCGACGGCCGCGCCGAGGCCCGGCCGGGGTCCCCCGGGGCCGTGCCCGTCCCCGGCTCCGGCCCCGTGCCCGGCTCCGGCCCCGTGCCCGGCCCCGTGCCCGTCCCCGGCCCCGTCCCCGGCCCCGGCCCCGTCCCCGGCTCCGTCCCCGGCTCCGTCCCCGCTTGCGGCCCCGGCCGCGGCCACCCGGCGGATCTCCAGGGCGCCCGCCGCCTCCCGCACGGAGGTGGCCTCCTTCAGGCCCGGCGCGATGGCGGGCAGCAGCCGGGAGGCGTACGCGATGACGTCGCGCGGCACCCGGAAGCCCTCCGTCAGCTCCTCGATCCGCCCCTCCGGCTTGCCGAGGTGGAACAGCGCCTCGGACCAGGCGGCGGTGGACCACGGGGTGGTGCCCTGGGCGAGGTCGCCGAGGACGGTCGCGGAGCCCGTGGCACAGCGGCGGCCCACCGCCCGGTACTGCATGGGGGAGAGGTCCTGCGCCTCGTCCAGGACGACATGGCCGAGGGACGGGGTGCGTTCGACGAGGTCCCGCACCTCGTCGATCAGCACGGCGTCGGCCGCCGACCACGCCGCCGACCGCACGCTCCGTGGCGGCTTCGGCCGGAGCAGCAGCGCCTGCTCGGCGGCGGTCAGCACACCGCCGGCCTGCTCGGCGAGGAACGCCGCGTCGGAGAGCAGCCGCAGGACCAGCTTCGCCGGATCGACCGGCGGCCAGATCACCTTGACCGCCGCCTTCACGGCCCGGTCGCGGGCCACCGCGTTCTGCGTCCGGTCGTCCGGGGCCTCACCGGCCGCCTCCATCCGCACCAGCACGGCGTGCGCGATGCGCTGCGGCAGGGCCTCGCGGGCGGCGCCGTAGCGGATCCCCCGGTCCAGCAACTCGTCGACGATATGCCGCAGTTCGTCGGCGGGGACCCGCCAGTGCCGGGAGCCGCGGACGACGACCAGGCCCTCCTCGGGCGGGCGCACCCCGGAGCGGACGGCGCGGCGCAGGACCTCCGCCATCCGCGCGTCGCCCTTGAGCCGGGCCGCCTCGGGGGTGTCCGTGCCGCTGACGGGGACGTGCGCCACCAGGTCGCCGACGGTGGCCTGCGCCACCTCCAGCTCGCCGAGAGCGGGCAGCACCTGCTCGATGTAGTGGAGGAAGGAGCGGTTGGGGCCGATGACGAGCGTGCCCGCGCGGGAGAGCCGCTCCCGGTGGGCGTAGAGGAGATACGCGACCCGGTGCAGGCCGACGGCCGTCTTGCCGGTGCCCGGCGCGCCCTGCACGCACAGGGTGCCGCCCAGGTCGGCGCGGACGATCTCGTCCTGCTCGGGCTGGATCGTGGCCACGATGTCGCGCATCGGGCCGACGCGGGGCCGCTCGATCTCGGCCTGGAGCAGCCGGCCGGATGTCTCGGCGGCGGCGGGGTCGGAGAGCCGCTCGTCCTCGTAGGCGGTCAGCTCGCCGCCGGTGTAACCGAAGCGGCGGCGGAGCGCGACGTTCATCGGCTCCTTCCGGGAGGCCCGGTAGA
Source organism: Streptomyces sp. F63 (assembly GCF_018070345.1). Lineage (GTDB taxonomy): Bacteria > Actinomycetota > Actinomycetes > Streptomycetales > Streptomycetaceae > Streptomyces. The sequence goes on along the minus strand of NZ_JAGPXX010000019.1, from coordinate 55,728 downwards.
AGGGCTGGGACACGGGGGCGCGCCAGTCGATGACCATGGGGTCGCCGTGGGCGTCGTGCACGTGACGGCGGCCGATGTAGTAGCGCGCGGCGCCGTCCTCGGTTGTCCCGGTGGGCGGCTCCGCGGCCGCGTCGGGCCCCGCCGTGCCGTGCGCCGCCGTCTCCGCCGCCTCCGTTCCGGGCTCGTGCAGACAGTCGAGCCGGCCGAAGAAGAGCGGGGTGCCGGCGTGGTCGGCGAGGGCCTTGATCCGGTCGTCGATCTGGGACCGGAGGACGGCGGCGTTGACCCAGTTCGCGGTGACGTCGGTGATGTCGAGCGCCTCGGCGTCCGCGCGCATGGCGCGCAGGGCGGCCCGGGAGGCGGCGAGGTGGGCCCGCTCGCGGTGGAGCGGATCGGCGGGGTCCGCGGAGGGCGCGGCGCCCGCCGGTTCCGCCGCCGGGCCGGCCTTGCCGCGCGTCCCGGATACCCCGGGGCCGGCGCTGCCCGGGGTATCCGCGGGTTCCGCGAGGTCCGCGGAGGCGGGGGCGGGCGGAGTGGGGGAACCTCCGGGATCCCCCGTGCCGCTGGGGTCGACGAGATCGGCCGATGACGGGTGCGCGGGCACGGTGAAGCCTCCGGTGGGACGGGACGGGACGGGACGTGACGGACAGCGCGCTGCGACGTGGTGACACGGCGCTGCGGGTGACGAAGCGGTGAACCGGCCGGTTTCCGTCCGGGCGGCGGCTCTCCCGGCGCGGCGGGACCGGGACGGCGGGACCGGGACGGCGGAACGCCGTGGCGACGCGCTGCGGGAGGCGGGCAGACCGGCGATTGTAATCAGCGGCGGCCGGGCTCGCGAACGGTTTTCCCGGCCCCCCTGCCGCCGTCGGCCCCGCCCCGTCGTCCCGTCCCGCCGCCCGTCGCCCCGTCGCCCCGTCGCCCCGTCGCCCCGTCGCCCCGCCGCCCCGTCCGGCTCTCCTCTCCCCTTCCGTACCTCCCGCCCCCTACGGGACGGCGTCCCGCCGGGTCATCCGGTGGGCGGGGCGTCCGGCGGGGCGGCTCGGTCCGCCGGAGTATCCGGATCCCGGAGCGGTTACATCTCTGGACCGATGTGCGGCAACCGGATGAATCGCATCATGGAGTACATGAGCACCATGACGACACCGCCCATCCCGCCGCCCAGACGGCCGTCGCCGGGTGCCGTGGCCTCCGGCGCGGAGCCCGGTCACCGGCGGCATGTCCTCGGCGACGCCCTGCACGCGATCCGGGTCTTCGCGGGCGCGGCGCTGAGCGTCGTCGTCCTCGGCGACACCGGCGACAGGGACGACGATGACGAGCCCGGCCGCCGCCCCCGCCGGGACGCCGGACACGGCCCCGGCCCGTCCGCCCCGGAAACCGAACGCAAGAACGGTCTCGGCGGAAACAGCACTGCCTCCGCCTGACCTGTTCCAGTAGGGTTGCCGCCGTTTGGTGCTGACCGGATGGCGGACCGGAGGGACGAACAGGTGGCTGCTGCGGCGACCGGCCCGGGCAGACGGCGGCTCACCCGGCCGACGGCCGTGGCGCTGTTCCTGCTCCTGATCTCCCTCACCGCCTTCGCGGCGCTGTTCCTGCTCCGGCCGACGCCCATGGCGGACCTGCTCGTTTACCGCGCGGAGGGCCGGGCCGTCCTCGACGGCACCGATCTCTACGGGTTCCGGGTCACCGAGTGGAAGCTGCCCGCCACGTACCCGCCGTTCGCGGCGCTGCTGTTCGTCCCTGCCGCGCTGCCGCCCCTGCTGCCGCTGAAGGCCGCCTTCGCCGTGGCCAATGTGCTGCTGCTGGCCCTGCTCGTGCATCTCTCGCTCCGTCTGGCGGCCCCCGCCCCCGGCACCCGCCTGGCCGCCCGGCCGCGCGGGGCCCTCGTGCTCGGTGCGACCGCGCTCGGGCTGTGGCTCGAACCCGTGTTCCAGACGATGCTCTTCGGGCAGATCAACCTCGCTCTGGCCTGCCTCGTGCTGTGGGATCTGACCCGCCCCGACAGCGCCCGGGGCAAGGGCCTCGCCATCGGCATCGCGGCGGGAATCAAGCTCACGCCCGCGATCTTCGCGGTGTACCTGCTGCTGACCGGCCGGGTGCGCGCCGCGCTCTGGTCCTTCGCGGGGTTCGCGGGCACGGTCCTCGCCGGTGTCGCCGTGCTGCCCGGGGCCAGCCTCGAGTTCTGGACCCGGCGGATGCTCGAGACCCGCCGCGTCGGCAGGGTGTGGATCGTCGACAACCAGTCCTTGCAGGGACTGTTCGCGCGGCTGCTGCACACCACCGATCCCGGCACCGTGTGGCGGGTCGCCGCCCTGGTGACGGCCGTCGCCGGACTGCTGCTCGCCCGGCACGCGGTGCGCGCCCACGGCCACGAGGCGTGGGGCGTGCTCTGCACGGCGCTGACCGCGGTGCTGGTCTCCCCCATCAGCTGGTCCCACCACTGGGTGTGGTGCGTGCCGCTGCTCGTGCTGCTCGCCGTCGAGGCCGGGCCGCGGCCGCGGCCGGTGCTCGCCGTCGCCGCCGCGGTCCTCTTCACCGCCCGCAGCCACTGGCTGGTCCCGCACGACGGGACCCTCGACCTGCGGCTGCCCTGGTGGCTGCAGCCGGCCGGCTCCCCGTATCCCCTGCTGGGCCTCGGCCTGCTGCTGTTCGCCGCCTGGCGGCTCCGCGGCACCCCGGAGGGGGCGCCGCCCGGCTCCGCCGCCGGAGCACCGGGCCTGCCCGGGCCGCGTCAGACCTCGTCGCCCACCTCGTCGCCCGCCTCGTCGCCCGCCGCCAGCAGCTCCGACGCGTCGACGATGCGGTAGGAGTAGCCCTGCTCGGCGAGGAACCGCTGGCGGTGCGCCGCGAAGTCCTGGTCGATGGTGTCGCGGGCGACGACCGAGTAGAAGCGCGCCTCGTGCCCGTCGGCCTTGGGCCGCAGCACCCGTCCCAGCCGCTGCGCCTCCTCCTGGCGGGAGCCGAAGGTGCCGGAGACCTGGATGGCGACGGTCGCCTCGGGCAGGTCGACGGAGAAGTTGGCGACCTTGGAGACGACCAGGACGGACAGCTCACCCCGCCGGAAGGCGTCGAACAGCTTCTCGCGCTGCGCGTTGCTCGTCTCGCCCTTGATGACGGGGGCGTCGAGATGCTCGCCGAGCTCGTCGAGCTGGTCGATGTACTGGCCGATGACCAGCGTCTGCTGCCCGGCGTGCTTGCGCACCAGAGCCTCGATCACCCGCTGCTTGGTGACCGTCGTGGCGCAGTAGCGGTACTTCTCCTCCGGCTCGGCGGTGGCGTACGCCAGCCGCTCCGCGTCCGTCAGATCGACCCGCACCTCCACGCAGTCCGCCGGCGCGATGTAGCCCTGCGCCTCGATCTCCTTCCACGGCGCGTCGAACCGCTTCGGGCCGATCAGCGAGAAGACGTCCGACTCCCGGCCGTCCTCGCGCACCAGGGTCGCCGTCAGCCCGAGCCGGCGGCGCGCCTGCAGGTCGGCGGTGAACTTGAAGACCGGCGCGGGCAGCAGATGCACCTCGTCGTAGAGGATCAGGCCCCAGTCGCGCGAGTCGAACAGCTCCAGATGCGGGTAGACGCCCTTCCGCCGCGTCGTCAGCACCTGGTACGTGGCGATCGTGACCGGGCGGATCTCCTTGCGGGTGCCGCTGTACTCGCCGATCTCGTCCTCGGTGAGCGAGGTGCGCCGCACCAGTTCGTGCTTCCACTGCCGGGCCGAGACGGTGTTGGTGACGAGGATCAGCGTGGTCGACTTGGCCGTGGCCATCGCGCCCGCCCCGACGAGCGTCTTGCCCGCGCCGCACGGCAGCACGACGACACCGGAGCCGCCGTGCCAGAAGTTCTCCACGGCCTGCCGCTGGTACGGGCGCAGCTGCCAGCCGGTCTCCTCCAGCTCCATCGGGTGCGCCTCGCCGTCGACGTACCCGGCGAGGTCCTCCGCGGGCCAGCCCAGCTTGAGCAGTGTCTGCTTGATCTGCCCGCGCTCGGACGGGTGCACGGCCACGGTGTCCGGGTCGATCCGGGTGCCCACCAGCGGCTGGATCCGCTTCGACCGCAGGATCTCCTCCAGGACGGGGCGGTCGGAGGATTCCAGGATCAGCCCGTGCACCGGGTGCTTCAGCAGCCGCAGCCGCCCGTAGCGGGCCATCGTCTCGGCGACGTCGACGAGGAGGGCGTGCGGGACCGGGTACCGCGAGTACTCGACCAGCGCGTCGACGACCTGCTCGGCGTCGTGCCCGGCGGCGCGCGCGTTCCACAGGCCGAGCGGGGTCAGCCGGTAGGTGTGGATGTGCTCGGGGGCGCGCTCCAGCTCGGCGAAGGGCGCGATGGCCCGGCGGCACGCGTCCGCCTGCTCGTGGTCCACCTCCAGCAGGAGTGTCTTGTCGCTCTGGACGATCAGGCAGGACACGCGTACCTCCGCGGATCGGTCGTCAGTCGGCGTGGCGGCGCGGACGGCCTCGTCCGCCACGGCTCGGGCCGGGCCCCCTGCCCGGCCCCGGAGGGAGTCCCGGCCGGCGCGCCGGGGACGCGCGCCGCCCTCCATGGTCGCCCATCGCGCGGACCGGCGGGACGGTTCGCGCCCGGGGGCTCGGCCCGGCCGTCCCATCTCACGGTCACCACGGCCCCGAGGGGCTCGTGACAGCCGCACGCGACGGCCGTGGAGGAAGAGGGGGTGGCCACTCGGCGGCGGCCCGGGCCGGGACGGCCGTCGTTTCCCGGCTCCCCGCGACCCGGGACGGCCGTCCCTTCCCGGCTCCCCGGGGCGGGGAGAAGGCTCGCGGCGGCGCCGCGTCAGCCCTGGAGGCCGGAACGGGCCGGTGCGGTCCCCGCTCCGTCCGCCCCTTGCGGCAACCGCTGTCGCCGGTGCCGTATTCCGCTCCGGTTGCCGTGCGGGGCTGCGGACGAGTCCCCGGGCCCCGGCCGGGCGGGCGGCTTTCCGGGCACCGCCGTTCTTCCGGGCACCGCCGTTCTTCCGGGCCGCCCGCGCCCGGCCCTCGCGGCCGGCCCCCGCGCCCGGCCCTCGCGCCCGGCCCTCGCGCCCGGCCCTCGCGGCCGGCCCTCGCGCCCGGCCCCCGCGCCCGGCTCCCGTACTCGGGTCCGTGGCCGGCTGCCGGGGCGGGCCCGCACCGCCGGGCTCAGCGCGTCTCGCCGGAGGGCTCGGCGACGCCCGTGATGCGGTGCAGCGGGTAGGTGCGGATTTCCTCGGCGGTGTGGTCGTACGCCGTGACCAGACCGCTCTCCACGCGGACCGGGGCGATGAGCCGCCGGTCGGCCGTCCCCTCCGCCGTGACGCAGCCGATCCACACCGGGCTGCCGGTGAGCGCCGCGGCCTGGAGCGCGGCCAGGGTGTCCCCGGGACTGCCATGGGGGAGCCCGCCGGGCGCGGGCGGCTCCGGTGCCGTCGCGTCTCCGGCCGGGACCGCGCCACCGGAGGCCGCGCGGTCCCCGGCCCGTACGGCCCGGACGGTCGCCGCGAGCAGGGTGTCGTCCGGCACCGGCGGGCCCTCCGGCACCGGCGCCGGCGGGGTGCGCGGCGCGGTGCGGTGCACGCCGGGACGGGTGATCACAACATCGCCCTCGGCCGACTCGGCGGCCGGCGCGAAGCCCATCTCGCGCAGCTTCGCGAGCAGCGTGGCCGGGTCGAGCCCGGCGGCCAGCACGGTCGGCGCCAGGCGGCGCAGCCGCAGCCCCTCGGAGCGCTTGTCGGCCAGGATCTCGGCGAGCAGCCCGTCGTCCTCGCAGCGCACGTACGAGGACGCGGCGCCGACCCGCAGATGACCGTGGCGCCGGGCCACGTCGTCGATGAGGTAGCTCAGCGGCTGCGGGACGGGGGTGCGGGAGTGCTCGGCGAGGAAGGCGTGCAGGTCGTCCGCCGTCCGGCCGGCGTCCAGCGCGCGGCGCACGGAGTCCGGGGTGAAGCGGTAGACCGTCGCACCGCCCTTGGACTCGACGTCGGCGAGCACCCCGAGGGTCTCGGCGAGCGGGCGCTCCAGCGGACCGGGCGCCACGGCGGTCAGGTCGGCCTGCAGCAGTACGTGGTCCAGCGGTTCGGGCAGCAGCGGGGCCAGCAGCCCGGCGGCGCGGGCGGCGGCGGCCGCGATCTCGGCCGGGGACCGGGGCGAGAAGCCGCCGGATGCCGGTGGGTGGCCGGGGCGTGCGGCTGCGGCGGCCGAGGTGCCGGGACCGGTGCCGCTGCCGGAACCGGGAACCGTGCCGCCGGTGCCGGTGCCGGTGCCGGTGTCGGAGCCGGTGTCGGTGCCGGTGCCGGTGTCGGAGCCGGTGCCCCGGCCGTCACCGCCGACCGCGTCCGCGCCGTCCCCGCCGGACGCGTCCCCGCCGGACGTGTCCGCGGCGGACGTGTCCGCGGCGGGCAGGCCGAGCAGGACCCGGCCGTGCGTGGAGAGGGCACCGCGGCCGGTCACGCCGAGCAGTTCGGCCTCGCGCAGGGTCCACTCGGTGAGCCGGGTACGCAGTTCCTCGGCGGAGGACAGCCCGCGCGCCGGCACGGGCGCCGTCCCCGCCGTGCGCCAGCCGTCCGCTCCGCCGCCGGCCCTGCGGGGCGCGGCGGCGGGCCGGCCGGCCGGCGGCCCGTGGGCGGCCTGGACGCGGGAGCCGTCCCCGTACCCGGAGCCGCCGTAGGCCGCTCCCGCTCCCCCGCCGGCGCGGCCCGGCCCCGTTCCCGCGCCCGTCACGGCACCGGGGCCGCCCGTCACCGTTCCCGCGCCCGCGGCGCCACCACCCGCGCCGGAGGGCACGCCGCGCTCCCAGCGGAGCCGGGCGAGCACGCTGTCCGGACGGGGCGCGCCGCCCGGTGGCAGGCCGGCGAGCAGTTCCAGCGTGCGGTGCCGGATCTCGGGCGCCTGGGAGCGGTCCAGTCCGGGGCCGAGCACCGTCAGGGCACGCCCCTTGGCGTCGTGGCCGCCGACGACCCCGGCGGTGCGGGTGGCCGCCAGCCAGGCCGAGACCAGGGTGGCCCAGCGCTCCTGGGCGGGCCCGGTCCGCCAGACGTCGTACTCCGGGGTCGGCACGAAGCGTTCGTCCGTCGCGCCGTCGGAGGCCAGCAGCCCGGCGGCGAAGGCCAGTTCGATCCAGAAGACGGCGGTGGGCTCGTCGGTGTCGAGGGCCGCGGCCGTCCGCTTGAGATCGCGGACGCTCACGCCGCCCGCGCGCAGCACGGACGGGCCGGCCGTCTCCCAGGTGTGCAGCAGATCGTCCACCGTCCCGACGGCCGTGAACGCCTGCCCGGCGGCCGCCGCGTCCACCGAGCGTGGACTGTACTCGGCGGCGGTCTCCACGGGGGGCGGCAGCGGCTCCGTGATCCGGTGCGCCCGTCCGCCGCGCAGGTGCAGCGCCACCTCGCGCGGCAGGACGACCGTGCCGGGCGCGGTCGGCAGCAGCAGTCCGCGGGTGACGAGCCAGCGCACGGCGGGTCCCGGCTCGGCCGGCACCTGGCCGTAGGGCGGCCCCCACACCAGCCGGTCCAGGACCCGCAGGGCCTCGGGAGGCGCCTCGCCGAGCAGTTCGGCCATCCGTTCGCGGTCGGTGAAGAGCGCGGTCAGTGATTCGACGGCCGTCACCGAGTCGTGCGTGGTCGGCAGCCCGGCGGTGGTGAGGATCTGCTGGAGACGGCCGGGCGACATCCCGGCGGTGGCCTCGGAGACGGTCGGGCCGAGCCCGGTGGAGGGCACCGCCGGGCCCGTCGCGGCGGGCGTCAGGAGCTCGCGGGCGGTCCGGACCAGATGGAGCCGGTCGCCGCCGCCCCACAGCAGCGCCCGGGTGCGCAGGGTGGCCACGGCGCGCGGCAGTTCGGCCGCGACCCTCTCCTCGCGGTCCTCCCCGGCCATCAGCGTCAGCAGGGTGTCGTACGAACAGGGGTCCGGGGCGACCGCGAGTGCCTCGGCGGTCTGCACGGCGAACCGGTCGAGCTGCTCCAGGACCCGGGCGACGGAGGCGCGGTTCACGGCGCGGGTGGCGAGCTGGGTGAGGTCGCCGGGCACCGGGGAGAGCAGGTCGGGGCGGGCCCGCAGCAGCTCGGCGAGCTCGCCGTCGGTGCGGCTGCGCAGCTCCTCGGCGAGCGTGCGCGGCCCGGGGCCGGTGCCGCGGCCGGTGCTGCCGGCGGCGCCGGTTCGTCCGGCCGGGCCGGTCTCTGCGGGCACGCGTGCCTCCCCGTTCCGCTCGGTCGTCATCCGCCTCACAGTAGCGTTCGCGCCGGGGATCGGGCCCGGTGCGCACCCCCGGACGGGCCCCGGACGGCCGGGGCGGACTCCCCGCGGCCGGCGGGCCGGCCGCGGGCGGCACACCGCCGGGGCCGCGGCGCGTGCCCGCTTCCCACGGGGAGGAAGCGGGTACGGTCGGGTGAGGCGGTCACCAACAGTGCACACCCGCAGGGGATTTCGTGGGGATCGAAAGCGATCAGCTCGTTCTGGACTATCTGAGCCGGGTCGGCGATCTGGCCCAGCAGCGGCAGCTGTCGTCCGGGGACCGGATGCGACTGGTGTCACAGTTGCGCCAGGAGATCGAACAACAGCGCACCAAGGCCGCCGACAGCCCGGGCGCGGTGAAGCGCATCCTGGGCCGGCTCGGTTCGCCGGAGGACGTGGTCCGCGAGGCGGGCGGACGCACGCCCGGCGGGGCGCGCGGAGCGGGTACCGGGCGCGGGGCGGGCGCGGACGCGCCGGAACGGCCGGTGCACCGGCCGGTGACGGAGGCCGGCAAGGACGGCACGGCGGGCCGATCCCGCCGGTACGGCGGGTTCCGGGCAGGACGCGAAGCCGGCGGGACGGGCACCGGGGGGAAACCCGGGCCCGGCGCCGGACCGGCCGCCGGGGACGCCGCGGGCGGCACGACGGGCCGCGGGGGACCGGCAGCCGGCCCGCCCGCCGGCTCCGGCCGCCCGTCCCCCGGCTCCGGACCCGGCGGAGGCGGGAACGGCCGCGGCACGCTGGGCCGGCTCGGCGCCCTCGCCCGGCGCGCCGGTCTTATCGGCGGCACCGAGGTGCCGGCGCCGCGCGACGGCGCGGGAAAGCCCCCGGCGGAACCGCCCGTGGTGCCCGTCATCCCCCTGACCGGTCCCATGCCGCCCCACTTGGCGGGCGAGGAGGAACTGCGCGGGGCCGACGGCACGGAGTGGTGGCGCGTCGAGCCGGGCCCGTTCGGCGCCGGGCAGCCCGGTGGGAACGGCTTCGCCGCCGGGCACTTCGGCGCCGGCGACTCCGTACCGGGCTTCACCGGCGGCATCGAGATCCCCGAGATACTGAAACCGCCGCCGCAGAGACCGTTCGAGACGGATCCGCCGCCGGCGGCGGCCGACGGCACGGCGGGGCCGTCCGGCGCGGAACCGTCCGGTGCGGAGGACGGCGTCCCCGCACGCGGCGGCCTGTTGCGCCGGGGCCGGGGCGGTGCGTCCGGGCGGGTCGGCACCCCCAGCCCGCTGCTGCTGCTCGCGGCGGCACTGCTCGTCGGTGGGGCGGTGTTCGGTTCGCTGCTCGCCCTGGCCGCGGGCTGGCTCATCGCGTACGCCGGCCCCCGCCTCACCCGCACGGAGGCCACCTGGGCGGTGCTCGTTCTGCCCGGCCTGGTGGCCGGGGGAGCGCTGCTGTGGCTCTGGGGCCGGATGGACGGACGCTGGGGGGAGCCGATCCGGAACGGCGAGATGAGCACGGCGCTCGCCGACACCTGGCCCACCGCCCTGCGCGCGGCGGCCATCGCCTCGGCCGTGTTCCTGGTCTGGCGGGCCAGACGGCGCCCGCGCGGCTGACTTGGCGCCCAGCGCGCCGTGCCGCGCGCCCTTTGCGCGCGCCCTTTGCGCGCGGCCGAGTGCGCCGGTGCCGCGCGGGTTGGTGTTCCGCGCGGGTTGGCGCCGCTCGCGCGGGTGGTACCTCGCGGGTTGGCGCTCCTCGCGCGGGTGGCAGGCCCCGGCAGGTACGGCCGCCGTCCGACTGCGCGGGTGGCCGCCCGGGTGCCCGGGTGTCCGGGCGCCCGGGTGTCCGGGTGTCCGGACCCCGGCCGGCTGACGGCGGAGACGGCCGGCCCGGGCCGGGCCGTGGCGGGCGCCGCCCTCGGGGCGTCCACCCGATTCTTTCCCGGGGCGCCCACCCGATCCCCTCCCGGGGCGCCAGCGGTCGACGCGGGGAGGGAACCGGCCGTACCGCGCCCGCCGGCACAATGGCCGGTATGGCATCGCACCCCCCGACGGTCGGCTTCGACCTCGACATGACGCTGATCGACTCCCGCCCCGGGATCAAGGCCGCCTACCTCGCCCTCGCCGGCCTCACCGGAACGCCCATCGATGCCGACCTCGTCATCACCCGGCTCGGGCCGCCTCTCGAACACGAACTCGCCCACTGGTTTCCGGCGGACCGCGTCGATGCCGTGGCCAACCTCTACCGGGACATCTACCCGCGGTACGCCATCGGGCCGACGCTTCCCATGCCCGGCGCCCGCGAAGCCGTCGAGGCCGTACGGGAGGCGGGTGGCCGGGCCGTCGTCGTCACCGCCAAGCACGAGCCCAACGCCGTGCTCCACCTGGAACACCTCGGCATCCGGCCCGACGCCGTCGTCGGCTCGCTCTGGGCCGAGGCCAAGGCGGAGGCGCTGCGCGGGCACGGCGCCGCCGTCTACGTCGGCGACCACATCGGCGACGTACGGGGCGCGCGAGCGGCCGGCGCGCTGTCGATAGCGGTGCCGACCGGGCCGTGCGACGCGGAGGAACTGCGCTCCGCCGGAGCCGACGTGCTCCTGGGCGACCTGACGGAGTTTCCCGGCTGGCTCGCGTCCCGGGCCTCCCGGACCTCCCGGGCACCGCGGATGCCGGGGGTGCCCCCGGCTCCTCAGGCGTCCTCCGCGCCCCTGGCCTGACGCCGCTGCGCCGCGATGGTGCGCAGCACTCCGGCCGCGGCCACGGCGAAGCCGGCACCCATGAGCATCGAGACCAGATAGGCGGCCGTCGGGAACGGCGGCCTGCCGAGGAAGAGGGGCGCCACCGTCACCACGGTGGCCACGGCGCCGATCAGGAAGATGACGCCGCCGACACGTACGAGCCGGTCGCCGGGACCGGCGCCGTCTGCTGGGGTTTCACTGCTCACCCCACCAGGGTAGATCCGGGGCGGCGGCCCGGGACCGGGGCCTCCGCTCCGCTCTCCCCTCACCCGTGAACGCTGAGGAACCACCCGGCGACTTCTTGTCACCGGGCGCGGGACCATTAGCCTGAGATCAGCTGTTGTTGTGTGTGCCATCCCCGACGAGTACGAGGACGAGGACAGACGTGCCTACCGGCAAGGTCAAGTGGTTCAACAGTGAGAAGGGCTTCGGCTTTCTCTCCCGCGACGACGGCGGCGACGTCTTCGTGCACTCCTCGGTGCTCCCGGCCGGAGTCGACGCGCTGAAACCCGGACAGCGAGTGGAGTTCGGCGTGGTCGCGGGCAACCGGGGCGACCAGGCGCTTTCGGTGACCATCCTCGACCCGACGCCGTCCGTTGCCGCGGCGCAGCGCCGCAGGCCGGACGAACTGGCCTCCATCGTGCAGGACTTGACGACCCTCCTGGAGAGCGTCGGCGCTCAGCTGGAGCGCGGCCGCTACCCGGACCGGGCCCACGGCCAGAAGATCGCGGGCATGCTCCGCGCCGTCGCCGACCAACTGGACGTCTGAGGCGGGGGAGCCGGGGCGGAGCGGGCCAGAGCGGGCCAGAGCGGGCCAGAGCGGGCCAGAGCGGGCCAGAGCGGGCCGGAGCCCGGCGTCGGTCGTCATCCGTCGTGGAGGGCCGCCGACGGCCCGGCCTCCGGTGGAAACGCCAGCGCGTCCGGCGCGAGGGGCGGCACCAGCCCTTCGGCCGCCGCGCGGGTGAGCAGGCCGCGCACCGCCGCGTAACCGGCCTCGCCGAGGTCCGCGGTGAACTCGTTGACGTAGAGACCGATGTGCTGGTCGGCGACGGCCGGGTCCATCTCCTGGGCGTGCTCCAGCACGTACTGCCGTGACGCCCCGGGGTCGTCCCAGGCCATCGTCACCGAGCTGCGCACGGTGTCCGCGAGTTCCCGCAGCCGCCGGTCGCCCAGCGAGCGCTTCGCGACGATGGCGCCGAGCGGGATCGGCAGTCCGGTGGTGTTCTCCCAGTGCTCGCCCATGTCGGCGAGGCAGTGCAGGCCGTAGTCCCGGTAGGTGAAACGGGCCTCGTGGATGACCAGTCCCGCGTCGACCGCGCCGTCCCGCACGGCGGGCATGATCTCGTGGAACGGCAGCACCACGATCTCCCCGACACCGCCCGGCACTTCGGCAGCGGCCCACAGCCGGAACAGCAGGTAGGCCGTCGAGCGCTCACTCGGCACCGCGACCCGCTTGCCGCGCAGGCCGGCGGCTCGCCCGGGCCCGGCCGTCAGCACCAGCGGCCCGCAGCCCCGGCCGAGCGCACCGCCGCAGGGCAGCAGGGCGTACTCGTCCAGGATCCACGGGAGGACGGCGTAGGAGACCTTCAGGACATCGAGGTCGAGCAGGGGGCCGAGGCGCGGGTCGGCGTCGGGAACGGAGCCGAGACGGGCGGAGGCGGAAGCGGGGGCGGAGGCGGAGGTGGCAGCGGAGGTGGAGGTGGCAGCGGAGGCGGGGGCGGTGCGGGTGCCGCCGGTGCCGGCGTCCACCGGCTCCGGCCCTTCTCCCTCCGCGGCTCTCCGGCTCCCGGCCGCCGCCCGTTCGGCGAGACCGTTGGTGATGTCGATGTCCGCGAACGTCACCTCCACGGCGGGGGCGCCGGGTACGAGTCCGTGCGACCACGCGTGGAAGACGAAGGTGTCGTTCGGGCACGGCGAGTAGGCGATCCGCAGCGGCCGCCCGTCCGGCGCTCCGGCTCCGGCCGCGCTGTCCGCACGGGGTGCGGCGGGGCCGGCGGCCGCGGCGGTCCCCTCGGCCGTATCCGCCCCGCTCTCCGCAGCGTCGTGCGCCGTGCGCGCCGTGGGCTCTGTGCCGTTCAAGGTCTGCTCCTTCCCTGCTGCGGCCGGTCGGTCCGGTGTACGCGTGCCGCGGGCGCCGCGGGCGCCGCGGATGTGTGGCCGGCACGCCCCCGGGGGCCGGCTCCGCCGCCCGCCGGGCGGGGCGCGGCGGCCTCGGTGCCGCTGCCGCTGTTGTCGGCACGGGCGGACGCGGCCCGGGTGACTGCCGTCCTCCCCGGTTCCGTCGTCAGCACCTCGAAGGTGTCCGTGAGCGCGGACAGGGCCTCGGGGATGCGCCAGGCGGCGCGGTCCCGCGGGCCGACCGGATTGGAGACCGCCCGGATCTCCAGCACCGGCAGCCCGTGGACGGCCGCCGCCTCGGCCACCCCGAAGCCCTCCATGGCCTCCGCCCCGGCCCCGGAGTGGCGGGCCGCGAGTTCCGCGGCGCGGACCGCGCTGCCGGTCACGGTGGAGACGGTGAGGACAGGGGCGAGCGCTACGGCCAGCCCCGCCCCGGCCAGGGCCTCGGCGATCCGGCGCGCGGTGTCCGGCGGCGGAAGATGGACGGACCGGCCGAAACCCAGCCGGTCGACGGGCACAAAACCGTCCGGGGTCCGGGCCCCCAGATCCGCGGCGACGACCGCGTCCGCCACCACCACCGAACCGAGCGGGGCGGTATCCGGGAAACCACCCCCGATCCCGGCCGACACGACAAGCCCGTACGGCTGCCCCGCCAGCGCGGCCGCGGTGAGCGCGGCGGCGGTCCCGGCCGCCGCTGCCGCGGGACCGACGCCTGCGGAGAGCACGTCGACCGTGTGCGGCACGCCGGTGGCCGGGAAGCCGCCACCGCTCCGCGGACCCGCCAACGGGGCGGCGGGATCCACGCGCGGGGCATGGTCCATGCGGTGTGCCCCGTGCGCAGCCGTGCCTCGGCTTGTGACCGGTGCCCCTCCGGCGACTGGCCCGGCACCCGTTCCGGTTCCGGAACTGCCGCCCGCTCCGGTTCCGGAACCGGCGCCCGCTCCGGCTCGCGTATCTGCTCGGGCTTCCGTACCGACTCGGGCTTCCGTACCGGTTCCGGCTTCCGCTCCGGCTCGGGCTTCCGTACCGGCCTCGGCTTCCGTACCGGCCTCGGCTTCCGTACCGGCCTCGGCTTCCGTACCGGTTCCGGCCTCTGTACCGGGCCCGGCTTCCGCACCGGCTTCGGCCACGGCCACGGCCTCGGCTCCTGGACCGGCTGCGGCCCCCGGCGCCGTCGGCCCGGCGTCCGCCCTCGCGACCTCACGGCGGCGCAGGAGGTAGCCCGGAAGCGGCAGTTCGCGGGCGGGAGTTCCCGGGCGGCCGGACCCTCTGCCGAGCCCGGCCAGCACCGCGTCGGCCTCGGCGGGTACGGCCGTCACGACGAGTACGCGCATCAGCGGTCACTCCCAGGGCCGGGCCGGCGCGTCGCGAAGCCCGGCCGGCACGACGGGAAGCGGTCCTGTCGACGAATCCGCCGGGGAGCAAACGGGGGAGCGGCGGAGACGGCCAGCTCCGCCCAGGGCGCACCGCGACCGTCATTCCGGTGCTCGGGGGGCCCGCCGCGGGGCACGCGGGGGGCATGGGCCCGGGGGGTGCCGGACAGCCGGTGCTTCCCGCGTTCCCGGCGGGCCGTTTCCGCGGCTCCGTCCGCCGCTCCGTGCCTGCGAACCCTTCCGGCCCCGCCGGACGTTCCGCCCGGCAGGTGCGGCAGGTGCGGCAGGTGCGGCAGGTGCGGCAGGTGCGGCAGGTGCGGCACAGCCGCTCCGCACGCCGCAGCCGCGCGCCGCCCGTGCCGGAGTGCCCACGGACCGCCGCCCGCCGGGCAGTCCCGGGAGCGGCGGTCCGTGGGGCTCCGACGAGGAGAGCGGCGGTCCGTCAGGACTCCCGCTTCAGTGTGAAGGACCAGGTGCCCCTGGCGTCGCCCTTCTTGTCGACCTCGACGATCGTGACCTTCGCCGTCCTCGGCACCTCGGCGCCGCCGGACTGGCCCTGGCGCGGCGCGAAGATGTCGTCGTGGTCGAAGGAGCGGTACGTGTCCTCCGACGCCTCCGGCATGACGCCCTGGCCGTTGACGACCATGGCCCAGCCGGCCTCGGCGATTTCCGGGTCGACGCCGATGCGGACCCGTTCGCGGTCGCCGACGGTCAGTTCCTCGCCGCCCTTGTTCAGGCAGTCGTTGAGTTCCTTCTGGGCGAGCTTCTTGCCGTCGTTGTAGCAGGAGGCCTCACTGGACACCGAGTCCGAGCCCGCGGTGACCGTCGCCATCGGCGTCGGCTTCTCACAGGCGACCAGGGCGGCGAGCCCGAGGGACACGGCTGCGAGGGCGCCGGCGGTACGACGCCCGCGTCCCCGTGACTGCATCGGATTGCGGCTCGGCCGCGTGGCAACGGTCATGCCCGAAGGCTATCGTTCCGCCCTGCTCACGCCACGCGGGGGTGCGGCGTGCCACGCCGCGCGGCCGTCAGCAGCCCCCGTACGGTCGCGGCCGTGCCGAGCGCCACCAGGGCCGCCCCCACCGCCATGCCGAGGACGCCGTGGAGGGGCAGGGCGATGCCGATCGCGCCGCCCACCACCCAGGACATCTGGAGCAGCGTCTCCGACCGGGCGAAGGCGGAGGTCCGCCCCTGCTCGGGGACGTCCCGCTGGATCATCGCGTCGAGGGAGAGCTTGGCCAGCGCCTGCGCCAATCCGGCCACCGCCGCGACCAGGGCGAGAGCAGCGGCGCTGAACAGCACCGCGGCCATGATCGTGACCGCGAGGGACAGCGCCAGCACCGTGGCGATGATGACCTCGGGTCCCCGGTCCCTCAGCCAGGCGCCGAGGGCGGTGCCGAGGGCGTTGCCGGTTCCGGCGGCGACACCGACGATGCCGAGGGAGACGGCGGCGCTCTGCCCGTCCAGCGGTTCCTCGCGCAGCAGGAACGCCAGGAAGAAGATCAGGAAACCGGAGAGCGCGCGGAGCGCGGTGTTGGCCTGGAGGCCGTGCAGGACGGACGGGCCGACGGAGCGCAGCCCGGGCCGCTTCGCCCGATCGGCGGGGGCGGCGCCGGGGGCCGGGGCGCCGCCGGACGCCGGGACGGCGGCGGAGCCGGTGCCCGCGCCGGTGCCTCCACTCGCGCCCGCGCCCGCGCCTCCACCCGCGACCGTGCCCGCGCCCTCACCCGTGCCCGCGTCCGGCGCGGAGTTGGGGCCGTCGCCCGTCCCCCCGGTGCCGTGGTGGCCCGCGGTGCCGTACCCGCCGTCCGTGCCGGACCCGGTGCCGTACCCGCCGTCGGGCCGGGAGCGCAGGCCCGCCGGACGGACGCTCGCGGGCTGCGCGCCTGCTCCAACCGCCGCCCCCGCGGCTCCCGTCGCCCCTGCCTCCGCGGCGGCCACCGGTCTCCCGGCCTCCGTACCCGCCGCGTCGGAAGCCGGAGACGGAGATGGAGCCGGAGCGGCAGCGGAAGCCGGGCCCGCCGCGGCCGTCGGCCCGGCCGGCGCACCGGTCGCCCAGTCGTGCGGGCTTCCGTACTCGAAGAACTGGGCCGCCGTCTCGCCCTTCGCGGAGTCCACCTTGGGCGGCAGCGAGAAGGACAGGAAGGTGCCGACGACGAAGACCACGAACGCCCCGTAGAGCGGCCAGGCGAGCCCGATCGCCTGCAGTCCCGCCCCCACGGGCGCCGCGACGCCCGTGGCGAGCAGACCGGCGAGCGTCACCCGGGAGTTCGCCTTCACCAGGGAGATCTGCGGCGGCAGCAGCCGCGGTACGACAGCCGATCGCACCACCCCGTACGCCTTCGAGGCCACCAGCACACCGAGCGCCGCCGGGTACAGCTCCAGACCGCCCGTGGCCACCGCGCCCGACAGAGCCAGGGCCAGCAGCGCCCGGAACAGCATGGCGGCCGCCATGGCCGCGCGCCGCCCGTGCGGCAGCCGGTCCAGGATCGGGCCGATGACCGGGGCGAGCAGCGTGAACGGCGCCATGGTGATCGCCAGGTACAGCGCCACCCGGCCGCGGGCCTCATCCGTCGGCACGGAGAAGAAGACGGTGGAGGCGAGCGCGATGGTGATCAGCATGTCGCCGGCCGAGTTGACGGCGTGCAGCTCGATCAGCTTGCCGAGACCGGACTCACCGGCGCCCTGCGCGTGCGTCGCACGCCGGATGTGCCGGCCGCTCGCGGCGAACGGGAAGCGCAGCGCGCGGCCGAAACGCCCGAGTCCCGACACCAGGCCGCTCAGCCGGGACATGGCGGCCTCCGGCCCGCTCGGCTGGGGAGCGGGCCCGTCGCATCGCAGGGCCGGTCGGTTGCCACTCAGCCATCCTGCCCCAACTCCGTCACCGCATGGCCTTTTCGTTCGACGCGTCCCGGCTCTGTCACCGGACGGCCGAGGGGCGAGAGGCAAGCGCCGGGCGAGGACGTGCCGGGCCGTGCCGGGCCGTGCCGGGCCGTGCCGGGGAGCAGCGGGCCGACCGGGAAGAGGCGGGAAGCGCCGACCCGGTCGGAGGAGACGCTCGTACGGCCGGTACCGCGCCCGGAAGCGGCACGGAAACGGGCGCGCCGCCCGGCGCGGGGGGCGAACACCGCCCTCGCTCCGCCCGGGGCCGGAGAGGGAGGAGAGAACCGACCCGCCCGGCGGCCCGGCCGAGGGAGGGAACCGGGCGGGAACCGGGCGGCGGCCGGGCGGGGACCGCAGGGCGGGCCGGGGTGAGAACCGGGGCACGGACCGCGGGGCGGGCCGGAGTGAAAGCCGGGGCGGGGACCGCGGGGCGGACCGGGCGGCGAACCGGGTGACCGGTCGGCGGTGACGGGCCGGGCCGGGCCGAAGACGAGGGCAGGGTGGGCCGCGCACCCGTCATGGGGGTAGCGTGCACACAATGCGCCACCGGCTGTCGTTCCCGGCCGCGTGCCTGTCCACGATCCCGCAGAATGGGTCGCAGGAGGCCCGCCCGGGTCCGGTCGGGTGCGGACGTCGACGCGGCCCCACGGTCCGCTCCGCCCGCGCCTCCCCCCAGCCCGCCGTTTCGGCACGGTCGGTCGGCGCACCCGTGAGACGGCGTAGGAGAGAATCGATTCATTGTGAGTGCTGCGACGATGCGAAGCCGTACCCCGGACCGTCTGTGCGCCGAGGCGGTCGACCTGGCCCGCGCCGAGGCGGTGGCGGCCGCGGGTGAGGCGGCCGTCGGCGAGCACCTGGGAGCGGTCGCGGACGGCGACCGGGTCGTGACCCACTCCTTCGCCTGCCTGGAGCCGGCGTACCGCGGCTGGCGCTGGGCGGTCACCGTCGCCCGCGCCGCACGCGCCAAGAGGGTCACGCTGGACGAGACGGTCCTCCTCCCCGGCGACGACGCCCTGCTGGCACCCGAGTGGGTGCCCTGGAGCGACCGGCTCCGCCCGGGCGACCTGGGCCCCGGCGATCTGTTGCCGACCGAGGCCGACGACCTCCGCCTGGAACCCGGCTACACCGGCGAGGACGCGCCGCCGCCCGACTCCCCCCTCTCCGAGGAGATGGAGGAGCGCGTCGCGGCCGAGGACGCGGACGTCAGCGCCGGCCCGCCGGCCGCCCAGCCCTCCCCGGCCCGTGCGTCCGGCACCATCGCGGCCGTCGCCACGGAGCTCGGCATGGGCCGCGCCCGGGTGCTCTCCCGCTACGGGCTGCACACCGCCGCCGACCGCTGGGACGAGTCGTTCGGAGCGAAGACCGCCATGGCCCAGGCGGCTCCGGCCGCCTGCATGACCTGCGGTTTCCTGGTACCGCTGACCGGCTCGCTCCGGCAGGCCTTCGGTGTGTGCGCCAACGAGTTCAGCCCGGCGGACGGCCACGTCGTCTCCTTGACCTACGGGTGCGGGGGCCACTCCGAGGCGGCCGTCATGCCCAAGCCGCCCCGTCCGGCGCCGCCCGTGGTCGACGAGACCAAGGTGGACCCGATGCCGCTGCGGCCCGGCCGGCCGGACGGCTCGGTCGAGGACGGGGTCGAGGACGCGGACGCGGCGGCGGAGGACGCGGCCCCCGAGGAGCCCGGCGGCTCCTGACGGAGGAAGAAGCCCGGTCCCGGCCCGGCCTCCGCCTGGCCCCGGTCCGGTCCCGGCCCGGCCTCCGCCTGGCCCCGGTCCGGTCCCGGCCCGGCCTCCGCCTGGCCCCGGTCCGGTCCCGGCCCGGCCTCCGCCTGGTTCCGGTTCGGCCTCCGCCTGGTTCCGGTCCCGGCCCGGTCCCGGCCGGGTCCTGCTCCGGCCCGGGTGCAGCCCGGTCCGGTCCCGCCCGTCCGTTTCCCCACTGCTCCTGCCTCGCCCCGCCCGGGCGCGCCTCGCCCGGCCGCGCCCGGCCCTGCTCCGCCCCGCCGGGTCCCGGGTCCCACCCGGCTTGTCCTGTCCGGGGACGCACCCCGGGAGGCGCCTGGCGGTGGTTTCGCTGCGGGCCCGGCCCCGCCCCCGGGCCTGCACCGGGTCGTTTCCGTATGCGTCCCGGAGCCCTGCTCCTGCCCGGTCCGTCGTGCCGCCCCGCGCCGTCCGTCCGTGCCCCGCAGTTCGCCCGCTTCCTGCCGCCCGTCCCCGTCCCCGTCCTCGTCCTCGTCCGCCGCCCCCGTCCGTCCATGCCGGCTCGCCGCCCGTGCCGCGGGAGGGGGCTGCGGAGCCGCCGGCAGACCTGAGGCGGTACGTTCAGCGCTGGCAGCCACTGCACGGATGCACGGACGCACGGACGCAGACGCGCGCGGACCACTGATGGACGGAACGCACGGGTGCGCGGATGTGCGACGGCGCCGGGGAGAAGGAGCGACAGGTGAGCGGCACGGCGATGGTGCGAGCAGCGACCGGCGGGCAGGACCCGTACGGCACGGCGCGGCTGCGGCGCGGTGTGCTGGACGCGTGGGCCGCCTCGCCCGCGCGGTTCCGGGAGGACGCCAACGCCGAGGAGGACCTGGCGCTGGGCGGCTACCGCGACCGCCTCGTCGTCGAACTCGCCCAGAACGCGGCCGACGCGGCCGCCCGCACCGGCGTCCCCGGCCGTCTCCGTCTCACCCTGCACGCGGCCGAGGGGGACAGCCCCGCCGTTCTGGCCGCCGCCAACACCGGGGCGCCGCTCGACGCCGCCGGTGTCGAGTCGCTGGCCACCCTGCGCGCCTCCGCCAAGCGCGACGCGTGGCAGGAGGGCGAGGGCACCCCGTCCGTCGGCCGGTTCGGCGTCGGCTTCGCCGCCGTCCTGGCCGTGAGTGACGAGCCCGCCGTGATCAGCCGCAGCGGAAGCGTGCGGTGGTCCCTCGCCGAGGCGCGCGACCTGACGGCCGAGGCGGCCGGCGCGAGTCCCGGCCTGGCCGACGAGCTGCGCCGGCGCGACGGTCACGTCCCGCTGCTGCGTCTGCCGCTGCCCGCCGAGGGCTCCGCGCCGCTCGGCTACGACACGGCCGTCGTGCTGCCCCTGCGCGACGGGGCGGCCGAGGACCTCGCGGAGCGCCTCCTCGCCGCCGTGGACGACGCGCTGCTGCTGACACTCCCGGGCCTCGACGAGATCGTCATCGAGATCCCGGAGGAGGACGTACGGACGCTGACGCGCCGCCAGGACGGCCCGTACACCGTCGTCGAGGACAGTGCGCGCGGCACCACCCGCTGGCGCACCGCCGCCTCCGGCGGCCGGCTGGAGCCCGGGCTGCTCGCCGACCGCCCCGTGGAGGAGCGGCTGCGGCCCGTCTGGTCGGTCACCTGGGCCGTCCCCGTCGACGCCGAGGGCGCCCCCGCCCGCCCCGCCACGGCCGCCGTGGTGCACGCGCCGACCCCCACCGAGGAACCCCTCGGCCTGCCCGCGCTGCTCATCGGCTCCTTCCCGCTGGAGCCCACCCGCCGGCACACCGCGCCCGGCCCGCTCGCCGACTTCCTGACGGCCCGCGCCGCGGAGACGTACGCGGCGCTGCTCCGCGACTGGCAGCCGCTCTCCACGGGGACGATCGACCTGGTGCCCGGCCCGCTCGGCAAGGGCGGGCTCGACGGGCGGCTGCGCGCCGAGGTGCTGCGGCTGCTGCCGAGGGTGCCGTTCCTGGCGGGCGCGGGCACGGCACCCGAGGGGGACGAAGAAGCGGCGGCGGACCGGGAGTTGGAGGCGTTCCCCGGCCTCGACGGCCGCGAGGCCGCCCCGGGCCCGGGCCCCGGGACGGGCGCGGGCGGGGGAGCCGGCGCCGCCGCGCCCGATGCCGCCGCGACCGGCGGCCCGCGCCCCGTGCGGCTGCGCCCCGTCGACGCCGAGATCGTCGAGGGCGCCGGGGCCGAGACCGTCAAGGTGCTCGCCGAGCTGTTCCCGGGTCTGCTGCCCGCCGGCCTGGAGCGCCGCCCCGAGCTGCGCGGCCTGGGCGTGGTGCGGGTGCCGCTCGGCGAGGCCGTCGACCGGCTCGCGGGCGTGGAGCGCCCTCCGACCTGGTGGCGGCGGCTCTACGACAGCCTGGCCGGCACGGACCCGGAGCGGCTCAGCGGCCTCCCGGTCCCGCTCGCCGACGGCCGGACCACCATCGGCCCGCGCCAGGTCCTGCTGCCCCTACCGGGCGAGGAGCACCGCCCGGCGCGGACCGGCGCGGACGGGACAGGAGCGGGCAGGGCCGTCGAGGACGGCGCCACCGCGACCCCCACCGCCGGGGAGCAGCCGGACGAGGCCGCCGCCCCCGGCGCCGCCACCCTCGCCCGTCTCGGCCTCAAGGTCGCCCACCCCGACGCCGTCCACCCGCTGCTGGAGAAGCTGGGCGCCCTCCCCGCCTCGCCCCGCGCCGTCCTGACGACACCTCAGGTGCGGGCGGCCGTCGCCGCGTCCCTCGACAGCGAGGACATCTGGGACGAGGACGCCCTCGACGCCGAGGAACTGGCGGAGGCCGTGCTCGGTCTCGTCCGCGACGCGGGCCTCGCCCCCGACGACGAGCCCTGGCTCGGCGCCCTCGCCCTTCCCGACGAGGACGGCGAACTCGCCCCGGCCGGCGAACTGGTCTTCCCGGGAAGCGACTTCGAGCAGGTCATCCGCGAGGGCGAACTCGCCGCCTGCGAGGCCGGCCTCGCAGGGCGCTGGGGCCCCGAGACCCTCGCGGCGGTCGGCGTGCAGTCCACCTTCGCCCTCGTCCGCGCCACCGACGTCGTCCTCGACCCGGATGAGTTCGAACCGCGCGACAGCGACTACGCCGAGCCCGACGACACCGGACTCCTCGACTCCGTCGACGTCTGGTGCGAGGACATCCTCGACCGGCTCCCCGACAGCCCCGTGCCACCCGTCGCCACCGAGATCACGGCCGTCCGCGACCTGGACCTCGTCGACGACGACGCCTGGCCCCGGGCCCTCGCGATGCTCGCCCGGCCGCCGCTGCGCGACGCCCTGACCCAGCCGGTGCGCGTCCTGCTCCCGGACGGCACCACGGAAACCGTCCGCCCCTACACCGCCTGGTGGCTGCGCGGGCACCCGGTGCTCGACGGCCGCCGCCCGGCCGGCCTGCGCGCGGCCGGCGGCGACCCGCTGCTGGCCGGGCTCTACGAGGCCGCCGACGCGACGGGCTTCGAGGACGAGCAGGTACTGCGCGCCCTCGGTGTACGGACCTCCGCGGCCGCGCTCCTGGACGAGCCCGGCGGCGCCGCCGAACTGCTGAACCGGCTGGCGGACCCCGGACGCCCCGTCCGCCCACGCCAGTTGCACGGTCTGTACAACGCGCTGGCCGCCCTCGACCCCGAGCAGGTGACCCTGCCGGACGAGCTCCGCGCGGTCGTCGGACCGGCGGGAGAGGTGCGGGTCGTGGACGCCGCGGACGCCCTGATCGCCGACGCCCCCGACCTGCTGCCCCTGGCCGGGGACCGGCCGCTGCTTCCGGTGAGCCCGGCGCGGGCGGCGGACCTGGCGGAGCTGCTCCAGGTACGGCGGCTGAGCGAGGCGTACCCGGCCCCCGTCGCGGACCCGGACGCGGGCGAGGTCCGCGAGGTCCCCGAGGCGGTGCACGTCCTGCTGGGCCCCGGCACTCCCGGCACGTACACCGAGTACGAGGAGCTGTTCGTCCGCGCCGGCGCGAGCGGCCCGGACGCCCCGCGGGCGGAGGTCGACTGGCGCCGCACCCCCGACGGCGTGGTGCACGCCGCGACCGTGGAGGGCGTGGCCGCCGGCCTGGCCTGGGCGGCGGGCCAGTGGCCCCGCCGCTTCGAGGTCGCCGCCCTCCTGGAGGACCTCTCCCGCACGGAGGAACTGGCCCGCGACCGCTGGTTCGACTGAGCCGGTGCCGGTGCCGGTGCCGGTGCCGTGCCGTGCCGGTGCCGGTGCCGGTGCCGGGAGCACGGGCGCCGCGGAGTCCGGGCCGTCCGAGCGGCGGCGGTGACCGGGCGCGGCGGGGACCAGCGGCGGTCCGCCGGTCCCCGCCCGGTGCGTGCGCTCGGCGAGTTCGCCCACCGCGCGCCGCCCGAGCCGTGCCCGGTGTCCGGCCCGCGCCGGACGCCGGTACGGGGTGGACGGCCACCCGGGCGGCGCCGGTACGGTGCGCGGCACGAGAGCCTGTTCCTCAAGGTCCTCGCGATGTTTGCCCAGTCCAGAAATCGAACGCTGTCGGTTGCCTGTGGCGACGGGTGTTTGCGGGGTGTGCTTCTGGTCGCCAACGCAGACTTTGAGGACGTGCCCGTTATCGTCTCCCGCATGATTACCAACGTTGCCTCTGCGGTGCTCTACGTAAGTGATCAGGACGTTGCCCTTGCGTTCTATCGCGATGTCCTGGGATTCACGGTCGTGACAGATGCCGACATGGGCCAAGGTGCCCGGTGGCTGGAAGTGAAGCCGGAAGGAGCGCAGACATCGATCGTCTTGTCGGATGCTGCCGCTTTCGACAAGTCTCCCGGGGAGGGGGCCTATCTGACCTTCGCCGCCGGGGATGTTGCGGCCACGGTGGAGGAACTGCGCCAGCGGGGAGCTGAGGTCACCGATCCTGTGATCGAGCCGTGGGGCACCTATGCAACCGTGGACGCACCCGACGGGCATAAGCTGCAGTTCAACGAGCGTCCGGCTACCTGACAACCTTTTTCGGAAGTCCTAGGCCGTATTCGCCCGGGTCGGGATGTGAACGAAGTGTTTCGCGGGCTTGGTTGGGGTTGCGATCGGCCTGATCCGCTGACGGGTCCGCGGTGGTGCTGGGAGATGGTGGCCAGGGCCGCCGATCCGGGGAATTCTGGGTGGCGGTGGTCCGGGCCGACGCCGTGTTGATCAGTCCCGTTGCGCTTCGCGGGAGGCCGGTTGTCCACTCCTGCGGGAGGCCCGGCGGGTGATTCGCCCGGTCACGAGCTGTCCGGCACAGCCGGAGTCGGCCCAGGCGATCGTGATCTCGGGGTGCATCAGCCACAGCCGGAACAGGACCTTCTTCGCCGCGTCGCGGTCGGTCATGTAGGCCGGGGTGACCATGACGAACAGCGGCAGGCCCTCGGTGTCGACCACGAGGTGGTGCTTGCGGCCGTTGATCTTCTTCGCGCCGTCATAGCCGCGGGAGTCGCGGGAGTCGCGGCCGACGGTCTCGGTGGCCTTGACGGACTGGGAGTCGATCACGGTCGCGACCGCTCCGGGTGACCGGCCGAGCTCGCGGCGGATGCGTTTGCGGAGCTGGTCACGAATCTGGCCGACGACGCCGGCGGCCGCCCAGCGGGCCATGAATCCGCAACACATCCGCCAGGGCGGGAAGTCCTTCGGTAGGGCTCGCCATGTGCAGCCGGTGTCCACGGCGATGCGGATCGCGTCGAACGATCTCGCGGCGCGGGTGTTTCTCCGGGTGCCCGCCGGTGGGTGGGGCGCAGGCGGGTACGGGCAGCAGCGGTTCGATCACCGCCCACTCGTCGTCCCAGGTGTCGGAGGGGTAGCAGCGTCTGCGCGGCAACGTGGTCCCTCCGGTTCGAAACGGGGTGGTCCCGGCCGCTTCGCGGTCCAGACCACCGGTTGGGCGTCGATGTGGTCGGCGATGGCATCGAGGGTCGATTCGACGCTGCTGAGCTGGGTGTTGAGGTGTTTGATCCACCGTCCTTTCGGCTGGAGGGTTGCGTGGGGGATGACGACGCCGGTGATGTACCGGCGGATCTCGGTGAGCTTGGCGCGGATGACCGCGACCTCGTATGCCTGGAGCTGCGTGGTGTCGGAGCAGAACTGGTAACCGTCGGCGCGGGTCCAGATCAGGGGCGGCCGGCCCTGCTCGGCGATGATGTCGCGCAGGCAGCCCAGCCCGGATCGGGCCCGGCGGGGGAGAGTTGTTCAGAGCGGCGGCGAACCGCTCGGCCGATGCCCTCGGCCAAGCGGAACAACGAGTCCTTGACCGTGAACAGGTCATCGCTCCGGTCCTGTCCACCGGACTCGCGCCGGCTCGGCTTCGAGCGCGTGGTCACCGATGGTGAACTGGATGCGGCTGGCGGTCTCCACCAGTTTCCGCAGTTCAGTCATGATCGCCGCACAGCGGGACGGGCTGACGTTGCCGGCTGGCCGCCCCGAACACCCGTGCCTGGCCGCCCCGAACACCCGGAGCGCCCGGACCCCGGACCCCGGGCCGCCCCGCCGGGCTCACCGCTCAGGCCGGGAAGCGCCTGCCGACCCAGCGCCAGCTCAGCTCCATCAGCACCGCCGCGGCCGCCGCGATGCCCACCGCCGTCCACGGCATGACCGTCCCCACCAGCCGCAGCGCGAAGAAGTGCTGCAGCATCGGCGTCACGATGACGACCAGGAAGGCGGACGCCATGGTGGCCACCAGCCCGATCCGCCACCACGTGTACGGGCGGGCCACGATGGCCAGCACCGACATCGCGATCAGGAACAGCGTCAGCGTCGCCGCGCTCGTCTCGGCGGCCAGCGCCTCCGGCCCCGTGTAGTGGTGCCGGGCGAGCAGATACGAGGTGAAGGTCGCGGTGCCCGCGATCAGGCCCGCCGGGACGGCGTACCGCATCACCCGCCGGACGAAGTGCGGCTGTGCCCGCTCCCGGTTGGGGGCGAGGGCCAGGAAGAAGGCCGGGATACCGATGGTGAGCGATGAGATCAGCGTCAGATGCCGGGGCAGGAACGGATACGGCACCTGGGAGGAGACCACCAGGATCGCCAGCAGCACCGAGTAGACCGTCTTCGTCAGGAAGAGGGTCGCGACGCGCGTGATGTTGCCGATCACCCGCCGCCCCTCGGCGACGACCGACGGCAGGGTGGCGAAGCTGTTGTTGAGCAGGACGATCTGGGCGACGGCCCGGGTGGCCTCCGAACCGGAGCCCATGGAGACACCGATGTCGGCGTCCTTCAGGGCGAGGACGTCGTTCACGCCGTCGCCCGTCATGGCCACGGTGTGGCCGCGGGACTGGAGAGCGCCCACCATGTCCCGCTTCTGCTGCGGCGTCACCCGCCCGAAGACCGCGCCACCCTCCAGGACCTCCGCCATGTCCTCCCGGTCCTCCGGCAGCCGGCGGGCATCGACGGTGGTCTCCGCGCCGGGGAGGCCCAGCTTGCCCGCGACCGCGCCGACCGACACGGCGTTGTCGCCGGAGATCACCTTGGCGGCGACGTCCTGCTCCGCGAAGTAGCGCAGGGTGTCCCCGGCGTCGGGGCGCAGCCGCTGTTCGAGGACGACCAGGGCGACGGGGTGCGCGTCGCGGCCGGCCGCCGGGTCGAGCAGCGGCTGCCCGGTGCGGGCGAGTAGCAGCACGCGCAGCCCCTGCGCGTTGAGCTCGTCCACCGAGGCGAGTGCCGGGTCGCCGGCGGGCAGCAGGACGTCCGGCGCGCCCAGCAGCCAGGTGGCGGTGGCGCCGCCGGTGTCCGTGAGCGACGCGCCGCAGTACTTGCGGGCGGAGGAGAACGGCAGCGTCTCGGTGTGCCGCCAGCCGCCGGGGGCCGGGCAGTGCTGGACCACGGCCTGCAGGCTGGCGTTGGGCCGCGGGTCGCAGGCTCCCAGCGTGCCGAGGATGTGCCGGACGCGCTCCTCGCCGGTGCCGTCCAGGACGCGGATGCCGGTGACGTCCATGCCGCCCTCGGTGAGGGTGCCGGTCTTGTCCAGGCAGACGACGTCCACCCGGGCCAGTCCCTCGATCGCCGGCAGCTCCTGCACCAGGCACTGCTTGCGGCCCAGCCGGATCACGCCGATCGCGAAGGCCACCGAGGTCAGCAGCACCAGTCCCTCGGGGACCATCGGCACGATGCCGCCGACCATGCGGCGGACCGCCTCGCGCCAGTCGTGGTCCTGCACGAAGAGCTGGCTGACGACGAGCCCGATCGCGGCCGGGATCAGCATGTACGTGATGTATTTGAGGATCTGGCTGATGCCGCTCCGCAGCTCGGAGTGGACGAGGGTGAACCGCGAGGCTTCTTCGGCCAGTTGGGCGGCGTACGCTTCGCGGCCGACCTTGGTGGCGGTGAAGGCGCCGGTGCCCGCGACGACGAAGCTGCCCGACATCACCTGGTCGCCGGGCCGTTTGAGGACGGGGTCGGCCTCCCCGGTGAGCAGCGACTCGTCGATCTCCAGCCCGTCCGCCTCGGCGATCTCGCCGTCGACGGGGCACTTGTCGCCGGGACCGATCTCGACGAGATCGCCGAGGACGATGTCGCCCGTCCGCACCTCGGCGGAGTGGCCGTCGCGCCGGACCACCGGCCGGGCCTCGCTGATCACGGCCAGGTTGTCCAGGGTCTTCTTGGCGCGCAGCTCCTGGATGATGCCGATCGCGGTGTTGGCGATGATGACGAAGCCGAACAGGCCGTCCTGGATCGGGCCGACGATCAGGATGATCAGGAACAGCACGCCGATGATCGCGTTGAAGCGGGTGAAGACGTTGGCCCGGACGATGTCGGCGGTCGAGCGCGAGGACCGCACGGGAACGTCGTTGACCTCGCCCGCCGCGATCCGCGCCGCCACCTCGGCGGCGGTCAGCCCGGGAAGCCGGGCGGGGCCGGTGGCGGTGACGGTTCCGGCGGTGGCCGCGGCCGTGGCGGTGGCCGTGGCGGTGGCTGGGGCGGTGGCCGTGGCGGTGGCTGGGGCTGCGGCTGCGGCTGCGGCTGCGGGCCGGGCTTCTCCTGCTCCGCCGGGCCCCGGAACGCCCGGTGCTCCTCCTGGTGCTTCTCCCGGTGCCGGGGCCGCTCCCGAGGACGGCGACGACGAACGCGATGGCGAAGGCGACGGCGACAGCGACGGCGACGGCGACGGCGACAGCGACGGCGACGGCCGAGAGGACTGCGGCCGCTCGGAGGACGGCGTACCGGAGCCGTTCGCCCCGCCTGAGGTCGCGGGCGGGGTCGTGACCGCGGGCGGGGTCGTGACCGCGGTCGCGGTCCGGGGCCCGGCGGCGGCTTCGGTGGTGGCCCCGGCTCCCGGCCCGGAGGCGGTCGGGGCGGTGCCCGTGCCCGCGGCGGTGGCGGTCCCGGGGCCGGTTCCGCCGGGCGGAGCCGGGGCTGCCGGGGCTGCCGGGGCTGCCGGGGCTGCCGGGGCTGCCGGGGCTGCCGGGGCGGCGTTCCCCGGCTCCGGCTCTCCGATGTCGGTGGGGGAGCGATGCGTCATGCGGAAGACGGTACGGGGGCGAGTGGCCTCCGCGCCGCCGGGGCGGCGGAATCGGGGGAGGTCCCGGGGCGCGGGGCGTGGTCCACCGGCTGCCGCACCTTCGCGGGGCCGCGGCCGGCTCGCGCGGCGGCGACGCGGCCGGGGGCGGCGGTACGGTTGCGGGCCGGGCCGGGCCCGGTCAGCCGGCGCCGGACTCCGTGTCCGGGCCCGTGTCCGCTTCCGCCGGTCCGGGGCGGCCGGCCCCTTCCGGGCCGGAGGGGTGCTGCTCCGCCGCGCGCCGGAGGGCGGCTTCCCGGCGGCGTACGTAGCGGATGCCGATGAGGCCGAGACCGGCCCCGGCGAGGCAGGTCCAGAGCCACCACAGCAGTCCCCGGCCCTCGAACCAGCCGTAGAAGGGGAGCTGGACCAGGAACATCACGAACCACAGGACGGTGCCGCCGGTCACGACGCCGACGACGTTCCCCTCCAGCGGCTCCGGTGCCTCCCGGGTGGGGGTCCACTTGCCCATCGCTCCCCGTTTCCTGGTTTCCCTGGTTCCCTGGTTCCTGCCGACGGCGGCGGCGCCGGTCAGTCTATGCGGCCGGCGCCGGCGGCCCGGGGTGGACCCTCGGAGGGTTCTACGCGCGAAGATTGGCTATCCGAAGCTCAGGTATTCATACTGAATCGGTCCGGAGTTGACTCGTTTTTTTCGTAGCTTCATCCAATTCCGGAGGGGTGGCCGTCGACGGGGTCCGTGCGTCCCGCCGTGCGCTCCGCCCTGCCCGCCCCGTCCGCCCCGTCCGTCGCCTTCGCCCCCTCCGTCCTCTCCGACTGTCCCGCCCACGCCAACGGTCCTGTCCGGCCGGCCCATCCCATGCCGCCGCGGACCCCGTCCCTCCCCCGAGGTCCTGTCATGCCTTCCCCGGCCACCACCCCGGTCGACGACCAGCCGCCCGCGCACCCCCGGAACGGGCTCGACCGCTTCTTCCGGCTCTCCGAGCGCGGGACCGGCGTCTCCCGCGAGATCCGGGGCGGTCTGGCGACGTTCTTCGCCATGGCCTACATCGTCGTACTGAACCCGATCATCCTTGGCTCCGGTACGGACAAGTTCGGTCATCAGCTGGACGCCGGGCAGCTCGTCACCGCCACCGCGCTGATCGCGGGCCTGACCACGATCCTGATGGGCCTCATCGGCAACGTCCCGATCGCCCTCGCCGCCGGCCTGGGCATCAACGCGGTGGTCTCGCTCCAGCTCGCACCCGTGATGAGCTGGCCGGACGCGATGGGCATGGTGGTCCTCGCGGGCCTCGTGCTGATGATTCTCGTCGCCTCCGGGCTGCGGCAGCGGGTCCTGGACGCGATCCCGAGCGGTCTGCGCCGGGCGATCGCGATCGGCATCGGCCTCTTCATCACTCTCATCGGTCTGGTGGACGCCGGCTTCGTCACCCGCAACCCGGACGACGCCCACACCACCGTGCCGCTCGGCCTCGGAGTCGGGGGGCGGCTGGAGGGCTGGCCGGTGCTGGTCTTCGTGCTCGGCCTCGCCCTGACGTTCATCCTGGTCATCCGCCGCACCAAGGGTGCGATCCTGCTGAGCATCGCCGCGATGACGGTTCTCGCCCTGATCGTCAACGCGGTCGCCGACATTCCGGAGGGCGCCTGGGGCCTGACCACGCCCGAGCTGCCCGACTCCATCGTGAGCACCCCGGACTTCGGGCTGATCGGCCAGGTGAGTCTGTTCGGCGGCTTCTCCGAGGTGGGCATCCTCACCGGCTCGCTCTTCGTCTTCACCGTGCTGCTGTCCGGCTTCTTCGACGCGATGGGAACGATCATCGGCGTCTCCGAGGAGGCGAAGCTCACCAGCGAGGACGGTCAGGTCCCGGGCATGGGCCGGATCCTGATGGTGGACGGCGCGGCCGTCGCGGCGGGCGGCTTCGGCTCCGCCTCGGCCAACACCTGCTTCGTGGAGTCCACGGCGGGCGTCGGCGAGGGGGCCCGCACAGGGCTCGCCAACATCGTGACCGGCGGCCTGTTCCTGCTCGCCCTCGTCTTCACCCCGCTCGCGCTGATCGTGCCGTCCCAGGCGGCCACCCCGGCGCTGGTCGTGGTCGGCTTTCTGATCATGATGGCCAACATCCGCGGCATCGAGTGGGACGACCCCACCATCGCGGCCCCCGCCTTCCTGACGATGATCGCGATGCCGTTCACCTACAGCATCACCAACGGGATCGGCCTCGGCGTGCTGGCGTTCATCCTGCTGCGGGCGGCCACCGGCAGGTTCCGCACCGTGCCGTGGCTGCTCACCGTCGTCGGCCTCTGCTTCCTCGTCTACTTCCTGCTCAGCCCGATCGAGCAGGCCCTCGGCATCGGCTGACACCCCGGCCGACCGGGCCGGACCCACCCTTCCGCCGGCCGGCGCCATCCTCCGCCGGCCGGTCGCGCACCCGGCCTCACCAGCGCCCGGAACCACGAGTTCCGGGCGCTTCGGCGTTCCGGGTGACGGCCCGGCGGAGGCCGGACCCGGCCACCCCGGTCTGCCCGGCCAC
Source organism: Streptomyces sp. F63 (assembly GCF_018070345.1). Taxonomy (GTDB): domain Bacteria; phylum Actinomycetota; class Actinomycetes; order Streptomycetales; family Streptomycetaceae; genus Streptomyces. The sequence continues at coordinate 24,814 of NZ_JAGPXX010000019.1, read as the reverse complement.
CCCGGTCTGCCCGGCCACCCCGGCGCAACCGGGCAGCCGCCGCAGCCGCGATCAGGCGGCGTCACCCGTACGGCGGTGTATCTGTTGGCTTCGTCACCCGAGCTGTATTTAGCTAGAGTAATGAGTTACGCTAACAAACATGTCGGATCTGTCCCTCGGCGACGACGCGGTCGCCGTGAACTCCCTCCGCTCCGCCGTGATGCGCCTCTCGCGCAGACTCAAGCACCAGCGGGTCGACGAGTCGCTCAGCCCCACCGAGATGTCCGTTCTCGGCACCCTCGCCCGCTGCGGCAGCGCCACCCCCGGCGAGCTGGCCCGCAAGGAGCATGTGCAGCCACCGTCGATGACCCGCATCGTGGCCCTGCTCGAAGCCAAGGGACTCGTCCGGCTGGAGCCCCACCCGGACGACCGACGCCAGAAGGTGGTCACCCGCACCGAACGGGCCGAGTCGATGCTGGAGGAGAGCCGCCGCAAGCGCAACGCCTGGCTGGCCGAACTCTGCGAGGGCCTGACCGACGAGGAATGGGCCACACTCCGCGCGGCCGCGCCCGTCCTGGAGAAGCTCGCCGAGACCTAGGACGAGCCCCCACCTCGCGGAGAGCCGCCCGGAACCGCCGGAGGCTCGACGCGGACCGCCGCAAGGCGCGCTGAGCCCCCGCGGGGGGCGGCAACCCCGCCGAGGAGGGCCCGAGGACCGCCCGCAGAACCCCGTCGAGGGGGCCCGAGGACCGCCCGCAGAACGCCGAAGATCGCTGAGGAGGCGACGCAGTTTGAGCACGGGACCCGGAGCACACTCCGCACCCGTTCCCGACCCCGACCCCGACCCCGATCCCACCACGGATTCCCCCGCTCCGGCCGGGCCCGCCCCTGGCACCGCCGGCACCGCCGGCACCGCCGAACGGCGAGGAATGTTCAGCTCCCTGCGCATCCGCAACTACCGGCTCTTCGCCGGCGGCCAGATGATCTCGAACACCGGCACCTGGATGCAGCGCATCGCCCAGGACTGGCTGGTCCTCACCCTGACCGGCTCCTCCGCGGCCGTCGGCATCACCACCGCCCTGCAGTTCCTGCCCATGCTGCTGTTCGGCCTCTACGGCGGCGTGATCGCCGACCGGCTCCCCAAACGGCGGCTGCTGCTGGTGACCCAGAGCGCCATGGGCCTCACCGGCCTGGCCCTCGCCGCCCTGACCCTCACCGGGCACGTCCAGGTGTGGCACGTCTACCTCATGGCCCTGCTGCTCGGGCTGGCCACCGTCGTCGACAACCCGGCCCGGCAGGCCTTCGTGGCCGAGATGGTCGGGCCGCGCGATCTTCGCAACGCCGTCAGCCTCAACTCGGCCAACTTCCAGTCCGCCCGGCTCGTCGGCCCCGCCGTCGCCGGTGTGCTGATCAGCGCCGTCGGCAGCGGCTGGGCCTTCCTGGCCAACGGGCTGTCGTTCCTCGCGCCCATGGCCGCGCTGCTGCTGATGCGGCGGGACGAACTCCACGAGGTCGCGCCCACCCCGCGCGGCAAGGGCCAGCTCCGGGACGGGCTCCGCCATGTCGCCGGGCGCCCGGAACTGCTCTGGCCGATCGTCCTCGTCGGCTTCGTCGGCACCTTCGGCTTCAACTTCCCGATCTGGCTGACCGCCTTCGTCGACGACGTCTTCCACGGCGACGCGGGCACCTACGGCCTGCTCAACACCCTGATGGCCGCCGGATCGCTGGCCGGCGCCCTGCTCTCCGCCCGCCGCGGCACCTCGCGGCTGCGGCTGCTGGTCGGCGCCGGCCTGCTGTTCGGACTGCTGGAGATCACCGCCGCCGCGGCGCCCGCCTTCTGGCTGTTCGCGCTGCTGCTGGTGCCGATCGGCATGCTCGGCATGACGATCAACGTCACCGCCAACTCCACCGTGCAGCTGGCGGCCGACCCGGCCATGCGGGGCCGGGTGATGAGCCTGTACATGATGGTCTTCATGGGCGGTACGCCCCTCGGAGCCCCGCTGGTCGGCTGGATCACCGACGCCTACGGGGCGCGCGTCGGTTTCCTCGCGGGCGGCGTGATCTCCGCCGGAGCGGCGCTCGCCGTCGGACTGATGCTGGCCCGGATCGGCGGACTCCGGCTCAAGATCGACCTGCGTCGGGGGCGTCCCCGGGTGGCCTTCGTCGAACGCGCCCCGCGGAAGAAGCAACTGGCCGCGATGGTGTGAGCCCGGGGCGGCCGCCCGGTGACCGCGGCTGCCCTTGCCGCGGAAGCCGGGCTTCCCCGGTCCGGGGGCGGTGTTGTCAGTGGCCCCTGCGAGCATGCACGGGACCACCAGAACGCCTTCCACGAGGAGCAGGGCCATGACCGGCCAGGGAACGGACGCCGACAGACCGCATGCCGGAACGGGCCGGGGGTCGCGCGCCGGGACGGACGCCGCAGCGGACGCCGCAGCGGACGCCCCGGCGGCCGGCACGGCGGCCGGCACGACCGCTCCGGCCTCCGCTCCGGTGGGTGCCCGGCCCCGTGTCATCACGCACAACTCCGGGTCCGTGGACGGCAGGATCGCTCTGTCACCGGGTCTCCTCCTGATGACCGACGAGCGCTGGCCGGTCCACGCGGGCTCCGGGTACCGCAACGTCAAGCAGCGCCACCACCCGCAGGCGATCCTTGAGGGCAGCGGCTCCTTCATCACCGACGACCACAGCCCCGAACCGCTGCCCCCCGCCACCGAGCCGGCGGACGTCCTGCGGCGGGACCACCTTCCGGCCCCGGCCCTCGAAGCGGCGGCCACGGGCTGGCTGGTCGTGCCGGACAGCCGCGGCCGGGTCCGCTGGGTCCACAAGCAGTTCCCGGGGCCCGACTGGGAGGGCTGGCATCTGCTCGTCCTGGTGACGGCCGCCACCCCGCTGCCCTATCTGTCCTTCCTCCGTTCCGAGGGAATCCCGTATCTGGTGGTGGCCGGTGACGGCACCGCCGACCTGTCCGAGGCCCTGGCCCGGCTGCGGGACGTCCTGGGCGTGGAGACGGTGGTCTCCACCGGAGGGGGCCGGCTGAACGGGGCCCTGCTGAGGGCCGGCGTGGTCGACGAGATCGAGGTCGAGGTGGTGCCCATCGCCGTTGGCGGCACGACGACGCCCGCGCTGTTCACCGCCCCCGACCTGGCCGCCGACGCCGAGGCCACGCCGCTGCGCCTCCTGGCGGTGGAGCAGCGCCCCCGCGACCGGGTGCTGCTGCGCTACGAGGTCGTGCACCCCTGAGCCGGCGCAGCCACCGGGCCGGAGCCGCCGGAGCCCGGGCCGGGCGGGAGTCCGTGCTCTACGGGCGGGCCGGGCCGGAGTCCGTGCTGTGCTGTGCCGGGGGCCGTGCTGTGCCCGCGGCTGCGGCGTACCGCCGTCTTCAGGTCTCTCCTCCGCCGTTCCCCGGGCTGCCCCGGTTCCCCTGCTGCCCCGGTTCCCCAGGCTTCTCCGGGAGTTGCGTGCTTCTCCGCTTCTCCGCTTCTCCGGTCTTCGGTTCCGCGGGCGACACTGGTCCCATGAGACTCTTCGCCGCTGTGGTCCCGCCGATGCCGGTGGCCGGTGAGCTCGCCGAGGCCGTGGCCGCGCTCCGGGAGCTTCCCGGAGCCGACCGGTTGCGCTGGACCCGGCGGCACGGCTGGCACTTCACGCTCGCCTTCTTCGGGGAGGTGGCCGAGAAACCGCTGCCGGATCTGCACCGGCGCCTCGCCCGCGCCGCGCACCGGCACAGCGCGTACGAACTGAGCCTCGCCGGTGGCGGCCGGTTCGGACACCGGGCGCTGTGGGCGGGGGCCACCGGGGACGTCCGGGCGATGGCCCGGCTCGCCGCCACGGCCGTCGCCGCAGGCCGCCGGGCGGGCCTGTCGATGCCGGACGAGCACCCGGGCTTCACCCCGCATCTGACGCTGGCGCGCAACAACGCCCGTGCCCGCCGTGGCGGCGGCGATCCGGAGCGGCGCAGCGATCGGGACGTGGACCTGCGTCCGTACGTCGAGGCGCTGGCGGGCTTCGCCGGTACCCCTTGGACGGTCTCCGAGCTGGCGCTGATCCGCAGCCATCCGCCCGCCCCCGGGATGCCGGGCGCCCAGCCGCACTACGAGACGGTGGCCCTCTGGCCGCTGGGCCGACCGGAGCCCGCCCCCGGTGCCCGGCAGGACCGGGACCGGGGCTAACCTCGGGGAATGGACCCGAGGACCAGGACTCTGATCGTCAGCGGCGCGCTGGTGCTGATGCTCGTCGTCGTCGCCGTGGCGGCCGTGCTGCGCTGAGCGGGCACGGCCGCCACGTACCGTTCCCGGCAACACGGGCCGCCACGGGCGTCATCTGTCGGCCCGGCCCGGCCCGGCCCGTTCCCGTTCCCGCTCCGGCAGCCGGCACGAGCGGCCTGCCGGCCCCTGCCGGGTGCTGGTCCCCGGGCCCCGGGCCGCCCCCGTCACCAGGCGAACGCCTCCGGCGACGGGCCGGGGCCCGGGAAGATCTCGTCCAGTGCGGTGAGCACCTCGTCCGTGAGCGTCAGTTCGGAGGCCCGCAGCGCCGAGGTCAGCTGGTCCGCCGTGCGCGGGCCGACGATCGGGCCGGTCACGCCGGGGCGGGTGAGCAGCCAGGCCAGCGCGACTTCGCCCGGCTCCAGGCCGTGCTTGTCGAGCAGGTCCTCGTACCGCTGGATCTGCTCTCGCTGCCGTGTGTTCTTGAGCGCGTCGGCGGCCCGTCCGGAGGCGGCGCGGCGGTTGCCGCCCTCCTGCTCCTTGCGGATCGCGCCGCCGAGCAGCCCGCCGTGCAGCGGTGACCAGGCGATGACCCCGAGTCCGTACTCCTGCGCGGCCGGGACGACCTCCATCTCGGCGCGGCGCTCGCAGAGGTTGTACAGGCACTGCTCGCTGACCAGCCCGGGGCGGCCGCGGCGTGCGGCGGTCTCGTTGGCCTGGGCGATGTTCCAGCCCGCGAGGATCTTGCCCTGCTGGACGAGGACGTCCATCGCCTGCCAGATCTCGTCCCAGGGGGTGTCCCGGTCGATGTGGTGGAACTGGTAGAGGTCGATGTGGTCGGTGCCGAGCCGCTTGAGGCTGGCGTCCACGGCCCGGCGGATGTTGAGGGCCGAGAGCTTGTCGTGGTTCGGCCAGGCGGGGCCGTCGAGGCCCATGTTGCCGTAGACCTTGGTGGCGAGGACGACCTTGTCGCGGCGGTCGCCGCCCTTGGCGAACCAGCTGCCGAGGATCTCCTCGGTGCGGCCCTTGTTCTCGCCCCATCCGTAGACGTTGACGGTGCTCAAAGATCAATTTTGACGCCATGATCCGAACCGCATACCGTCACCCGTTGTGCGCGAAGCGTGACACAGGGGAGAGGGGGAACGAGCATGGCGAGAGTTCTGGGTGTGATCCGTCTGTCGAGGGTGTCGGACGAGACCACATCGCCGGAGCGTCAGCGTCGGTCCATCCAGCGATGGGCCGATCAGGAGGGGCACGTCGTCGTGGGGTGGGTCGAGGACATCGACGTGTCCGGCGGGGTAGAGCCGTGGAAGCGTCCGGAGTTCGGCAGGTGGCTTCCCTCGACCATCGGGAAGGAGGTCAGCGCGATCGAGCACCGGATCGCGGTGGAGGAGTCGCGCGCCGACGAGTACGACGTCATCTGCGCGCTGAAGATCGACCGTCTCTCGCGACGCGTGCTCCACGTGCACGCCCTTCTGGAGTGGTGCGAGAAGAACGGCAAGGAGGTCGCCACCGTCGAGGACGGGATCAACCTCAACACGCAGATGGGGAAGCTCCTCCTCAGCCTGATCGCGTCCTTCGCGGAAGGGGAGCTCGAAGCCATCAAGGCGCGGGCCAAGTCCTCGTACAACCACCTGGTGAAGGAGGGGCGCTGGCGCGGCGGCCGCACTCCGTACGGTTACCGGGAGGAGAAACAGGAGACCGGCGACGGATGGAAGCTCGTCCCGGACGACTACGGGACCGACACGGCCGGGACGCTCCGTGAGATCGTCCGCCGTCTCATCGCGGGTGAGTCGGCGAACAGCATCGCGCAGTGGCTCAACGAGGACGTGTCGAAGACCCCGACGTCACTCGACGCCCAGATGATCCGTAACGGCAAGACCCCGAAGGGAAGCCGGTGGACCGCCGCGAACACGGCCAAGGTCGTACGTTCCCGCTGCATCCTGGGGCAGATGGAGGTGTCCGAGGAGGTGATGGTCGACGGGGAGAAGACGACACGACGCCGGGTCGTCCGGGACGCGGACGGCCAGCCCCTCCAGCGCGCGGAGCCTCTGATCACGCACGAGGAGTGGGAGCTGGCCAACAAGAAGCTGGACGAGAACACCAGCAAGCGGAACGGCAACCGCAAGGGTGGGTCGCCCTTGCTCCAGGTCGCGTTTTGCACATGTGGGGAGCCGGCGTATCTCGCCCCTGGCCGTAACTGGCCCTACTACCGCTGCGCCTCCCGTACCACGCACAAGCCGTGTCCGACCGGAAGCAAGGGCATCGCGGCGCACACGCTGGAGGACGCCGTGGGGAAAGCGTTCCTCCTCGCTGCCGGGGACGTCGAGATCGTCCGGAAGGTCTTCCGGCCGGGCGTGGACTACACGCGCGACATCGAGGAAGTGAACCGCGCTCTCTCGGACCTGAGGGAGGACCGCGAGGCGGGCCTCTACTCCAGTGAGCTGGGCAAGCAGGAGTACCGGGAGGCGTACAAGCGGTTGGACGCGCGACGTGAACAGCTCATCGCGCAGCCCACGCGCCCGGACACCTGGGAGGAGATCCCGACAGGAGAGACCTACCGGGAACGGTGGAGCACGTTGTCGACCCAGCACGAAAAGGGCAGGGAGCTACGCGCCGCAGGGGTCAAGGCCGTCATCCATGCCGAGCCGATTCCCGGGATGACCGCCGCGCAGCTCATGGCTCCCGATGGCCATGACGGGATGTGGCAACACCCAGTCGGGAGGGTTCAGGTTCTGATCCCCATGGACTTCAAGCAGCGTCTGCGCAACATGGCGGCGGTCCACAGCGAAGGCTGACCGACAACGGGGGTTCCCCCGAGAAGTGGACACCGATTCGTGCGCTTATGCGGCAAGTGTGAGCATAGCTGAGTGCTGTGCCTCGGAGGCGGCGGGGCTCAACTGGCCGTTCTTCTTGTGGCGTCGCCAGGTGTTGTAGCGCGCGATCCAGTGGAAGACCGTGAGGCGGCAGGCGCGGTGGCCGTCGTAGCGGCGGGAGCCTTGGAGAGTCTCGCGTTTGAGGGAGGCGTGGAAGCTCTCGCAGGCGGCGTTGTCCGCGCTCGTGCCGATGGCGCCCATGGACTGCGTGACGCCCAACTCCTTGCACAGGTCGGCGAATTCCTTCGACGTGTACTGACCGGATTCAACCGGTCGTTGCAACACCAGCTTGTTGAAGCAACTGTAGCTGGTCGTTGAACGCCTCGGCGGGTGTCTTCCAACCGAGCGTCTTGCGAGGTCTGCTGTTGAGAGTGTGAGCGACGGCCTCGACTTCCTCGGCGGACCATCTCGAGAGATCGGTGCCTTTCGGGAAGTACTGGCGCAAGAGCCCGTTGGTGTTCTCGTTCGTGCCGCGCTGCCACGGACTATGCGGATCGGCGAAGAACACGGGAATTCCCGTCTCGACTCTGAATTGCGCATGGGCCGACATCTCCTTGCCGCGATCCCAGGTCAGCGACCGCGCCAGTTGCTCGGGCAGCGTCGACATCGTATTGGCGAGTGCGGTCTTCATCGTGATCGCCCCATAACCGGCCAGCGCAGGACCATTCTTGACCGATTGCTTGTGCCGGTAGCCTTCCTCGCGCGGCAGGTGAACCAGCATCGTGAATCGAGTTGACCGCTCGACGACAGTGCCGATCGCGGACCGCTCCAGCCCAATGATCAGGTCGCCTTCCCAGTGGCCAGGAACGGCACGGTCCTCGACTTCGGCAGGCCGTTCACTGATCAACGCTTCGGGCGTCACATGCGCCCAAGTCCTGCGACGCGAACGAGCACGCGGGGCACGCAGCGCGCGGCCCGTGCGAAGGCACAAGATCAGCTCCCGCTTCAGCGCCCCGCGTCCCTGAATGTAGAGCGCCTGGTAGATCGCCTCGTGGCTGATGCGCATGGACTCATCATCTCCGGTGCCGGATCTGTTCAAGCGCGACTTCACCGCCGCGGAGCCGGGCGTGAAGTACATGGGGTCGGGTAGCCGGAGGGAACGTCTCCACCGATGACCAGGAAGCGCAGTTGCAGCACGACGCGCTGACGGCCGCAGGCTGCGCCCGGATCTTCGAGGACAGAGCATCGGGCAAGAACACCGACCGGCCGGAGCTGCGGTCAGCACTCGACTACGCCCGTGCCGGCGACACTCTGTGCGTGTGGAAGCTCGACCGCTTCGCCCGGTCGCTCATCGACCTTGTGACCATGGTCGACACCCTTCGGGAGCGTGGTATCGGGTTCAAGGTGCTCACGGGCGCACTGGCCAACATCGACCCCAGCACGGCCGATGGCCGTCTCATGCTCCAGGTGGTAGGAGCCACGGCGGAGTTCGAGCGCAGCCTCATCATGGAGCGTACCCGCGCCGGACTCGACGCAGCCAAGGCGCAGGGGCGTACCGGTGGACGGCCGTCCGCCGTGAACGAGGACGTGCTGACCGTGGCCCGCGCGAGGAAGGCGAAGGGAGAGAGCGTCAGTGCCATCGCCAAGGCCCTGGGCGTCTCCCGGGCCACGCTGTACCGGCACCTCGGAGAAAACTCCTGACGGCGGAACCTGATGCCCTTGCCTGGAGCGGACTCGAAGCAGTTGGCTTGTGGCCCATGAAGTACACCCAGCTCGGACGCACCGGACTCAAGGTCAGCCGACTCGTTCTCGGCACGATGAACTTCGGTCCGCAGACAGACGAATCAACCAGCCACGGCATCATGGACGCCGCTCTCGACGCGGGTCTGAACTTTCTGGATACGGCCAACGTCTATGGGTGGGGTGAGAACAAGGGCCGCACCGAGGAGATCATCGGAACCTGGTTCGCCCAGGGTGGCGGGCGGCGCGACAAGGTCGTCCTCGCCACCAAGGTGTACGGGAACATGGCGGGCGACGGGGACGTCTGGCCCAACCACGACAAGCTCTCCGCGGTGAACATCCGACGGGCCGTCGACGCCTCCCTCAAGCGGCTGCAGACCGACTACATCGACATCTACCAGTTCCATCACATCGACCGGTCGACGCCGTTCGAGGAGATCTGGCAGGCGATCGACGTCCTGGTCCAGCAGGGCAAGATCCTCTACGCGGGGTCGTCCAACTTCCCCGGCTACAAGATCGCCCAGGCAAACGAGACCGCCGCCCGGCGCGGCCGCATGGGCCTGGTCAGCGAGCAGTGCCTCTACAACCTCGCTGAGCGCCGCGCCGAGATGGAGGTCATCCCGGCCGCGCAGGACTACGGCCTCGGTGTCATCCCCTGGTCTCCGCTCCACGGAGGACTGCTCGGCGGCGTCCTTAAGAAGGAGGCCACACAGGGGCGCCGGGCGAGCGGCCGCGCTGCCGACGCGCTCAAGGACACCAAGACACGCGAGCAGATCCAGGCGTACGAGAACCTCCTCGACAAGCACGGCCTCGAGCCCGGTGAGGCGGCACTGGCCTGGCTGCTGACCCGCCCCGGCGTCACCGGCCCGATCGTCGGCCCTCGCACGCAGGAGCAGCTGGACTCGGCGCTGCGCGCCCTGCAGCTGGAGCTGAGCGAGGAACTGCTGACGTCTCTGGACGAGATCTTCCCCGGTCCCGGACCGTCTCCCGAAGCCTTCGCATGGTGAGGTAGCGGGTCTGTGTCGGAGTCGTCGCCTTCTGCTTGCGTTCGACGCGAGTGGGAGGCGGCGGCTTCGTCGTTTCCACTCGGGGTCCGCAGGACGGTGAGCGTCAGCGATGCGCTGCTGCGGAACCTGGCGTCAAAATTGCCGGTTGGCGGTGTGTGTGTCGAAGAAGTTGATGCCCGCGTCCAGCGCGGCGTCCATGATCGCGTGGCTCTCGGCCTCGTCGGTGGTGGGGCCGAAGTTCATCGTGCCGAGAACCAGGCGGCTGACCTTGAGTCCGGTGCGTCCGAGCTGCGTGTACTTCATGACCACCAGCCAACGCCTTGGAGTGCGCTCGAAGCAAGGCGGTACTCGACCGCCGCCCTCCCGGGCCACGGCTTCCGGGCCACGGCTCCCGGCTCCCGGGAGCCGGCTTCCCGGCCGCGGCTCCGCGAACCCCGGGTCCCGAACCCGGTACCGGCTCCGGCTCCGGCCCTGGCTCGGGCCCCGTCCCCGCCCCGGCTCAGAGTGCGGCGAGCCGTGCCTCGTACGGGGCGCCGAGGCCCCACTGCTCGTACAGCGCGTCCGCGAACGCCGCCGCCAGGCGGTGCTCGCCGCGGGCGCTGGGGTGGGTGCCGTCGTAGGTGTCCCGGTGCAGGTCCCAGCCGGTGGGCGGCCCGGCGAGAGCGACCGGGGAGGCGGGGGTGCCGAGCTCGGCCACCGCGTCGGCGAGAAGAACGTTGAAGCGCCGTACCTCGGCGCCGAACGCCGGGTCGTCCGCCGCCCGCACATTGGGCAGCACGGGCATGATCAGCATCCGTACGGCCGGATTGGCCGCCCGTGCCTCGGCGAAGAAGCGGCGCACGTTGCCCGCCGTCTGCTCCGCGTTGGTGTAGAAGCCGAGGTCGATCAGGCCGAGGGAGATCAGCAGCACGCCGGCCCGGTGCGCGGTGACCGTCTCCCGGATCAGCGGCGCCATCTGCAGCCAGCCCTCGCCCCAGCCGGCGAGGTGGGCGCGGGCGTGTTCGGGGAAGTCGGGGTCGGCGTAGTCCTGGGAGACGGGAGCCCCGGCCCGCTGGTCGTAGAGCGTGGTCCGCGGGCCGACGATGCGGTACGGGCCGCCGTAACTCCGGTTGAGGTGCTGCCACATGCGGTAGCGCCAGGTGTGCTCGCCGGCGCTCCCGATGGTCATGGAATCGCCGACGAAAAGGATGCGCATCCGGACATCATCCCGGAACCGGCCATTGCCCCGCGACGTGACCCTGCCCACCCGCGGGGGATGGCAGGCTGGCTGCATGCCTCGCTCGCCTCAGCCGCTTCCGCCTTCCGGGGCGGCCGCCCGGCTCACCCGGCCCGCCCGGTCCGCCCGGTCGTCTGCCCGGCTCGCCCGGCCCGCCCGGCCGTCTGCCCGGCCCGCCCGGCCCGCCCGGGTATGGCTTTTCCGGCATGCCCGGTTTCCCGGGGCTCCCCGGTCTCCGTGGCCTGTCAGGCGAACGGCTTTCCGGAACACCCGGCCCTCCCGACGGCTTCCGGCTCTCCTGCCGCCCCCATCGTTCCGCCCGCTCCACCGGCTCGGCCCGCTCCACCACGGCCCGCTCCATCACCACGGCCCGCTCCACGGGCTCGGCCGGCTCCTGAACCTCCTCCGGAGCCCCCGCGCGGCCGTGGCCGCCGCCATGACCGCTCTGGTAGGGCTCATGGCCGTACCGGCACCGGCATCAGCGGCCGTGACCTCGGCAGCCGTGACCTCGGCGGATGCGACCTCGGCGGATGCGGCAGCGGTGCCCCGCACGGCAGCGCCGCTGCCACTCGCCGCTCCGGCGGCACCGGCCGGCGCCCCGGACTCGTTCCGCATCGAGGACGAGCGGATCAAGGAGTCCAGCGGCCTGGCCGCCAGCCGCGCCCACCCGGGCGTCTACTGGACACACAATGACAGCGAGGACGGCCCGTACGTCTACGCCGTCGACAGCGCGACCGGCCGCACGGTGGCCACCGTCACGCTCCGCGGGGTCGAGCCGCGTGATGTCGAAGGCATCTCCATCGGCCCCGGCGGCATGGTTTACGTCGGGGACATCGGCGACAACATGGGCGGCAACTGGCCCGAGGTGTGGGTCTACCGCTTCAAGGAGCCGGAGAAGCTGCGGGACACCACCGTCACCCCCACCCGCTTCACCGTCCGCTACGACGGTGGCCCCCGGGACGCCGAATCGCTGATGGTGCACCCGAAATCCGGCCGGATGTACATCGTCAGCAAGCACAAGGAGGGCGGCGGACTGTACGAGGGCCCGGCGGAGCCGTCCGCTTCCGGCGTCAATACGTTCCGGCGGGTCGCCGACATCGGTGAGTGGGCCACCGACGCGGCCTTCTCGCCCGACGGGACCCGGCTGGTGGTGCGCGGCTACTTCGGCGGAAGCGCGTACCGCTGGCGGGACGGCAAGCCCGCCAAGCTCACCATGAGCCCGGGCGTGCCGGTGCAGCGGCAGGGGGAATCGGTGACGTTCACGCCGGACGGCCGGGCCCTGATGTTCGGCTCGGAGGGTCTGCGGAGCGCCGTCACCAGAGTGGATCTGAAGGGCGAGTTGCTGCCGGAATCGGTGGCGGACGCGGACGCAGAGGCGGGCACGGACGCGAAGGACGCGGACGGCGGGCAGACCGATGGCCGGGGGAGCGCGGACGGCGACGGGAAGGACCCCGACGGGACGTCCGGGGCCGGCATGGACCGCAACCTGGTCATCGGCGGACTGGCCCTGGCGGCCGTCGCCGTGCTGCTGGCGGGTGTACGGAAGGCGTTCCGCCGCGGCTGACAGGGGGGACGGGGAGCCAGGAGCCTGCTTGAGGCGTCCCCGCTGACGGCCTCGCAGGAAGGCCGGAATCGTGGGCGCGGGGTGGGCGGAAGCGAGGCCGGGGTGGCGGGGCGCCGCCGGTCCGGCTGAGGCCGGGGCCGAGACCGGTGGTCGGGCGCGGGCAGCCGGCAGTCGGAGGGGGAGCCGGGAGCCGGGAGTTGATCGCTCCGAGCCGGGAGCCGGGAGCTGATCGCTCCGAGCCGGGAGCCGGGGGCGGTACGCCCGCCGCCTCGGATCAGCCATGGCCGGGTCCGCGTCACCACTGGTCCGTCGGCCCGTCCCCCTCGGCCGTCACCGTTGGCCCGTCCCCCTCGGCCGTCACCGCCCGGCTGTCCCCGCGGGGCCGTCTTCGCTCCCGCCCCCGCTGTCTCCGGCGCCCTCCCGGCCCCGACCGCGGTCCGGGCTTGGGCCCCGGTCCCGCTCTCGTCGCCGGCGTTCGATGAACGCCTCCATGCCGTCCAGGAGTTGCCGCAACCCGAGCTCGAAGACCTCTTCCCAGGGGGTGTTGAACGCCTCCATGCTGAGCGCGGCCAGCTTCGGATAGGCGCCGGTCGCCATCACCCGCTCCAGGATGGGCGCCTGAGCCCTCCAGAAGTCCTCGTCGCTCATGCCGGTGCGCTGCTCGGCCAGGTCGGCGTTGACGCGGCTGCGCGCGGTGCCCGTGACGTAGCCGTCGACGACGACGAGCAGGCTGACGCGCTCCGGGTCCTCCAGCGGCAGCCCGTCGAGACCGCCCAGGGCGTGCTCCAGACCGGCGAGCGCGCCCGGCCCGAGCAGCGGGCGTGCCTGGTCGACGTGGACCAGCCAGGGGTGGCGGCCGTAGAGCTCCCAGATGCCGCGGGCGACCTGTTCGAGGGTGCCGCGCCAGCCGAGGAGGGCCGGGTCCTCCGCCTTCTCGCGGTCGAAGCCGTTGACCTTGTCGAGCATCAGGTCCAGCAGTTCGGCCTTGCCCGGGACGTAGCGGTAGAGGGACATGGCGCCGACGCCCAGCTCGCCCGCGATCCGCCGCATGGAGACCGCGGCCAGTCCTTCGGCGTCCGCGACGGCGACGGCGGCCGTGACGATCCGGTCGAGGGAGAGGGCGGGCTTCGGCCCGCGGGTCCGGCGCTCATCGGCTCCCCAGAGCAGCTCCAGGCTGCGGCTGAGGTCTCCGCTTCCGCTGTGTTCGGTCGTCATCTCACCGCCATCGTAGCCGCCGTGCGCTACCCCGGCCCTCGCTCCGCGTACGACGTACGCGCTATTGGGTACGCCGTACGCGTCATCGTGTACGCTGTACTCAGTTTGGTTCGGCCAGGCCTGCCCGAGGGGGAAACCGCCTGTGAAACCGTCCGTGAATCCCACCACCGCGAGTCCGACCGGAAATCCATCAGGGAGTCCGGTGAGTTCCGCGGCGCATGCATCCGCAGTTCCGCCCGCACTTCCGCCCGCACTTCCGCCCGCACTTCCGCCCGCGGATCCGCCCGCGGTTTCGTCCGAGAGCCGCAGCGCGCGCCCCGCCCCGGCCCCAGCCCCGGGTCCGTCCGGAAACCGGGCCGTGAGCCCGTCCGTGAGCCCGTCCGTGAACCCCTCCATGAGCCCGCCGCCGCACGCCGTCCTCACCGAGGGCCTGCAGAAGCGCTACGGGGCGAAGCGCGCCCTCGACGGATTCGACCTCACCGTCCCGCGCGGCAGCGTGCACGGCCTCCTCGGGCCCAACGGCGCGGGCAAGACCACCGTCGTCCGCATCCTCTCCACGCTGGTGCGCCTCGACGGCGGGCGGGCCGAGGTTGCCGGGATCGATGTGGCGAGCCGCCCCCGCGAGGTCCGCCGCCGGATCGGCCTGACCGGCCAGTACGCGGCGGTGGACGAGATCACCACCGCCCGCCAGAACCTGGTGATGTTCGGCCGCCTCTTCCACCTCGGCAGGAAGGCGGCAGAGCGCCGGGCTGCCGCACTGCTGGAGCAGTTCGCACTGACCGACGCCGCCGACAAGGGAGTCAAGGAGTTCAGCGGCGGTATGCGTCGCCGGCTCGACCTCGCGACAAGCATGATCCTCGCCCCGCAGGTGCTGTTCCTCGACGAGCCCACCACCGGTCTCGACCCGCGCGGCCGCAACGAGGTGTGGGAAGCGGTGCGTTCCCTGGTAGCGGGTGGCACCACCGTCCTGCTCACCACCCAGTACCTGGACGAGGCCGACAAGCTCGCCGACCGCATCGCCGTCGTCGAACGGGGCCGCACCATCGCCGACGACACCCCAGCCGCCCTCAAACAGCAGATCGGGGGCGACCGGATCGAAGTGGTCGTCCAGGAGACCGCGGACATCCCGGCCGCGATCCGCGTCGTCGCCCGGGTCACCGGCACCGAGCCGGACGGCGATCCCGAGGCCCGGCGCGTCGCGGCGCCGGTGACCGACCGGGTGGCCGCCCTCACCGAGGTCGTCCGGACCCTCCAGGACGAGAAGATCCAGGTCGAGGACATCGGCCTCCGGCGGCCCACCCTGGACGAGGTCTTCCTGCGCATCACAGGACGGCGGGCAGAGGACGGCACCGGGGACACCGGACCCGTCGGACGGAACCGGGAAGAGGGCCGAGCCGCATGAAATGAACACGCACACGAGCACGGGCGGCACGGGCCGGAGCCCGGACACGGGCGGGCCGGACACGGGCGGGCGTACGGACACGGGCGGGCGTACGGACACGGGCGGGCGTACGGACACGGACGCGAGGACGGCGGCAAACCCCGGTACGGCGGCAATCCCCGGTACGGAGACGGTTGCCGGTACGGAGGCGCCCGCAGGCAAGACCGCGGGTCACCCGTACGCGCCGGCCCCCGCGCCTCCCTCTGCGCCGGTCCTCGCGGTGGGTCTCGCGGAGCCCGAGCGCAGGGTCTACTGGGCGATCGCCGACTGCCTCGTCATCGTCCGCAACGAACTCACCCACCTGGTGCGCCAGCCCGCCAACATCGCCTGGCAGCTGGGCTTCCCCATCGTCTCCGTCCTGCTCTTCGTCTACGTCTTCGGCAGCGCCATGGACGTCGGCGCGGACGACTACAAGGACTACGCGCTCCCCGGCATGTTCGCCATGACCATGGCCTTCGGCTTCATGAACACCGCGATGATGGTCGCCGTCAACAAGGAGAAGGGCGTCATGGACCGCTACCGGTCCATGCCCATGGCCCCCTCGGCCGTGGTGAGCGGACGCGGCGTCTCCGACGTCATCAGCGCCTGCCTGGATCTGGTGGTGCTGGCGCTGATCGCCCTCGCCGTCGGCTGGCGCTCCGACGGCAGCCTCCCCGCCACCGTCGCCGCCTTCGGGCTGCTCATCCTGCTGCGCTTCGCGCTGATCTGGATCGGGGTGTTCCTCGGGCTGCTCGTCCCCAACCAGGAGGCGGCGGGCAATCTCTTCGCGCTGGCCTTCCCCTTCGGGATGATCTCCAGCGTCTTCACCCCGCCGTCGATGATGCCGGACTGGCTGGGCGCCGTCGCCATGTGGAACCCGGTCTCGTCCACGGCCAACGCCATCCGGGAGCTGTTCGGCAACCCCATGCCCACGGGCGGCAGCTGGATCGAGCAGCACGCGCTGCTCATGGCCGTGGTCTGGCCGCTGGTCGTCACGGCCGTCTTCCTGCCCCTGGCGGTACGCCGTTACCAGCGGCTCAGCCGCTGAGCCGGCCGTTGGGCACAGCAGCTCAGCCCGCCGCTGAACCGAGCGGGCCCCGGCCGTTCGCGCGTGACGCCACGCACGAACGGCCGGGGCCCGCTCTCACCGGCCGCCGCGATCACGGCCGACCGGACTGGTCCTGCTTACGTCCCGCCGCGTCAGAGCCGCTCGATGACGTAGTCCACGCACTGCGTCAGCGCCTCGACGTCCGCCGGCTCGACGGCCGGGAACATCGCCACCCGCAGCTGGTTGCGGCCCAGCTTGCGGTACGGCTCGGTGTCCACGATGCCGTTGGCGCGCAGCACCTTGGCGACCGCCGCCGCGTCGATGCCCTCGTTGAAGTCGATCGTGCCGACGACCTGCGAGCGCTTGGCCGGGTCCGTGACGAACGGGGTGGCGTACTCCGCCTTCTCCGCCCAGCCGTACAGCCGGGAGGAGGAGTCGGCGGTGCGCCGCACGGCCCACTCCAGACCGCCCTGGCCGTTGATCCATTCGAGCTGGTCGGCGAGGAGGAAGAGGGTGGCCAGCGCCGGGGTGTTGTACGTCTGGTTCTTCAGCGAGTTGTCGATCGCGGTCGGCAGCGAGAAGAACTCCGGGACGTGGCGGCCGGAGGCGTGCACCCGGGCGGCACGCTCCAGGGCAGCCGGGGAGAACGCGGCGATCCACAGGCCGCCGTCCGCCGCGAAGCACTTCTGCGGAGCGAAGTAGTAGACGTCCGTCTCGGTGATGTCGACGGGCAGGCCGCCCGCGCCGGAGGTCGCGTCCACCAGTACCAGCGAGCCCTCATCGGCGCCCCGCACCCGGTTGATGGGCGTGGCGACACCGGTGGAGGTCTCGTTGTGCGTGAAGCCGTAGACGTCGACACCGGCTTCGGCGACCGGCTCCGGGTGGGAGCCGGGGTCGGCGGTGATGACGGTGGGCTCCTCCAGCCAGGGCGCGAGCTTCGCGGCCTTGGCGAACTTCGAGGAGAACTCACCGAAGGAGAGGTGCTGGGACTTGCGCTCGATGAGACCGTGGGTCGCGATGTCCCAGAAGGCGGTGGTGCCGCCGTTGCCGAGGACGACCTCGTACCCCTCGGGCAGCGAGAACAGCGTGCGGACGCCGTCGCGCACCCTGCCGACCAGGTTCTTCACCGGGGGCTGGCGATGGGAGGTGCCGAGCAGGGAGCTGCCGGTCGCGGCCAGCGCGCTGAGCGCCTCCGTGCGCACCTTGGAGGGGCCCGAGCCGAATCGACCGTCGGCGGGCTTGATGTCAGCGGGGATCTGGATATCAGCCACGGCCGCAGCCTAATCCTTGGATGTGCAGGCCGGGGTCATTCGTCCACCGGATGAGACGGTGATTACGTCCGGACCGGGGCTCCGTGACGGAGGCCGGACCGGGGGCTCCGTGACGGAGGCCGGACCGGGGGCTCCGTGACGGAGGCCGGTCAGGGGGCACCGCCGTCGGGTGGTGCGGGGTGGGCGCTGATCCGGCGAGGGCCGTACCGCGTCGCGCCGTACCGCCCACCGGACCGCCCACGGCACCGGACTGTCGGGCCGCGCCGCCCACCACACCGCGCTGTCGGGCAGCCGCACCCCGTCGCACCGTCAGGCCGCGCGCGCCGAGCCTCCGTACCGGTAGACGGCCCGCACTGCACCGACAGCCGCGCCGCGTCTCATCGCATCGCACTGTCGGGCCGCGCCGCGCCGAGCCGCAGCACCGTGCAAACGGCCCGCACTGCACCGCCGGCCGCGCCGCGTCGCGCCGGACCGCACCGCAGCACACCGCACAGTCGTGCCGCGCTGCGCCGCCGCACCGTGCTGACGGCCCGCACCGACCGCCGCACCGCACCGACCGCCGCACCGCATCGCACTGTCGGCCCGCGCCCGACCACGCCGACGAGTCGCGCCGCAGCAACGGACGCGCCGCGCCCTGCCACACCGATGGCCCGCGCCGCGCCGCGCCGACCGGCCGCGGCTCGCCGCCTGGTGTGCCCGGGCCCCGTCGGCGGGCAGTCTGGACCCATGGCTGATCACGACGCGGCAGCTCCCGGCCCGGAACGGCGCGACCCGGCACGCTTCGGTCCCGGACCCGATCCGGCACGGCCGTACGCGGCACAGCGCGATCCAGCGCAGCCCGGTCCGGCGCAGCCCAGTCCAGCGCAGTCCGGTCCGGCGCAGTCCAGTCCGGCACACGCCGGCCCGGGGCACCCGGCCCCGGCCGCTCTCGGCTCCGCGGCCCGTGGCCGGTCCGCAGTGTCCGGCGCGGCGGCCCCGGATGTCTCCGCGCTCGCGCGGGACCTGCGCCGGGCCGTCGGCGGAGACGTGGAGTTCGACGCGGCGAGCCGGGCTCTGATGACCATGGATGCCTCCAACTACCGGCGTGTCCCCGTCGGCGTCGTCGCCCCGCGCGACGCCGACGACGTGGCCGCCGCGCTCGCCGTCTGCCGCGACCACGGTGTGCCGGTCGTGCCCCGGGGCGGCGGCACGTCCATCGCGGGCCAGGCCACGGGCACCGGGGTCGTCCTCGACTTCACCCGGTACCTGAACCGGATCGTCTCCCTCGACCCGGAGACGCGCACGGCCGTCGTCCAGCCCGGGGTCATCTGCGACAGCCTCCGTACGGCGGCCGCGGCCCACGGGCTGACCTTCGGCCCCGATCCGTCCACGCACAGCCGCTGCACCATCGGCGGCATGATCGGGAACAACTCCTGCGGCGCGCACTCCGTCGCCTGGGGCACCACCGCCGACAACGTCCGCGCCCTGGACGTCCTCACGTACGGCGGCGAGCACGCCCACTTGGCGGCCCGGGACACAGGGCCGACCGGCTCCCTGCCCGATCCCGGCTCCGCCCTCCGCCCCCTGCCCGGCCCCGCCCCCGCCCCCGGCGGAACAACGCTCCCCCCGGCCCTGCGCGAGGGCGCCGAAGCCCTCGTCGCGCGCCGACTCGCGCTGCTCCGCACCGGCTTCCCGGCCGGCCTCCCGCGCCGCATCTCCGGTTACGCCCTCGACGCCCTGCTTCCCGAGAACGGCCCCGACTGGGCGCGCGCCTTCACCGGCAGCGAGGGCACCCTCGGCGTGCTCACCGGGGCGACCGTACGACTCGTGGAGGCACCCGCAGCCCGGGCCCTCGCCGTACTCGGCTACGCGGACGAGAGCGCCGCCGCCGAGGCCGCCCACACCCTCCTCCCGCACGGGCCGCTGACCGTCGAGGGCATGGCCTCCGACCTCGTCCCGGCCCCGGCCGCCGCCTCCCTGCCCCGCGGCGCGGCCTGGCTTTTCGTGGAGACGGGCGGTTCCGGGCCGGACGAGGCCCGGGCCCGCGCGGAGGCCCTGTGCCGCGCGGCGGCCGACGCCACCACGGACAGCGTGGTCGTCACCGACCCCGCCCACCGCCGCGCCCTGTGGCGCATCCGCGAGGACGCCTCCGGTACCGCCACCCGCATGCCCGACGGCAGCGAGGCCTGGCCCGGCTGGGAGGACTGCGCCGTCCCGCCCGCGCGCCTCGGACCGTACCTGCGGGACTTCCGGGCGCTGCTGTCCGAGCACGGCCTGCGCGGCACCCCGTACGGGCACTTCGGCGACGGCTGCATCCACGTCCGCATCGACTTCGACCTGCTCACCGGGCCCGGCATCGCCCGCTTCCGGAACTTCTCCACCGACCTCGCCGATCTGGTCGTCGCGCACGGCGGCTCCCTCTCCGGCGAACACGGCGACGGCCAGGCGCGGGCCGAACTGCTGCCGCGCATGTACGGAGACGAACTGGTCGGCGCCTTCGAAGAGTTCAAAACGCTCTGGGATCCCGCGGACGGCCTCAACCCGGGCATGCTCGTCCGCCCGCACCGCCTCGACGAGAACCTCCGCTTCGCCGTGCTGCCCCGGAAGCCGGTCGACGTCGCCTTCGGCTACCCGCACGACGGCGGCGACTTCTCGGCAGCCGTGCGTCGGTGCGTGGGCGTCGCCAAGTGCCGTACGACGGAAGTCGCCGGAGCCGCCGTCATGTGCCCGTCCTTCCGCGCAACCGGCGAGGAGCAGCACTCGACCCGCGGCCGGGCCCGGCTGCTCCACGAGATGCTGGCGGGGGCGGACGGCGGTCCCGGCGGCATCGTCACGGACGGCTGGCGCTCGGAGGAGGTACGGGAGGCACTGGACCTCTGCCTGTCCTGCAAGGGCTGCCGCACCGACTGCCCCGTCAACGTCGACATGGCCACGTACAAGGCCGAGTTCCTGCACCACCACTACGCGGGCCGGCTCCGCCCCGCCGCCCACTACGCGATGGGGCGGCTCCCGCTCTGGCTGCGCGGAACGGCCCCGGTCGCACCGGTGCTGGCCCCGGTGGTGAACCGGCTGGCGCGGGTGGCACCGCTGGCGTCGGCGGCGAAGCGGCTGGGCGGCATCGCCCCGGAACGCGAACTGCCGGAGCTGGCCCGGGAGACGTTCCGGCGGTGGTGGCGCCGCCGTGCGGAAGCGATGAGGGTGGCAGCGGGGACGGAGAGGGAAGCGGAGGCGACAGAGACCGGGACCGGGACCGGGACCGGGGCCAGGGCTGGGGCCGGGACCGGGGCCGGGGCCAGGGCTGGGGCCGGGACCGGGGCCGGGGCTGGATCCGGGGCCGGGGCCGGGGCCGGGGCTGGAGCGGAAACCGAAGCCGGTACCGAAGCCGGTACCGAAGGGGGGACGGGGATGAGGCCCACTTCCGCCGCCCTGCCCCACCCCACCGGCTCCGGCCGCGCCGGGACGGACCCGGTCAGCAGCCGCACGGTCGTCCTCTGGCCGGACACCTTCACCAATCACCTCTCCCCCTCCGTCGGCCGCTCGGCGGTGGCCGTACTGGAGGCGGCGGGCCTGCACGTAGTCGTCCCGCCCAAGACGGTCTGCTGCGGCCTCACATGGGTGTCCACCGGGCAACTGGACGGCGCGCGCAAGGTCATGCGGCGCGCCCTGGACGCCATGGCACCCGCCCTGGAGGCGGGCCTCCCGGTGGTCGGCCTGGAGCCGAGCTGCACCGCCGCCCTCCGGACCGACCTCCCGGAGCTGCTGCCCGACGATCCCCGGGCGGCACAACTGGCGGAAGCGGTCACCACCTTCGCCCAGGCGCTCGACCAGTACGCCCCCGACTGGCAGCCCCCGCGCCTGGACCGCCCGGTCGCCGGCCAGACCCACTGCCACCAGCACGCCGTCCTCGGCGACGCCGCCGAACGGAAACTCCGCGAACGGGCGGGACTGACGGGCGAGCTGTCCGGCGGCTGTTGCGGCCTCGCCGGCAACTTCGGCTTCGAACGCGGGCATTTCGACGTCTCGGTCGCCTGCGCGGAGGAACAACTCCTGCCCTCCGTACGCCAAGCCGCCCCGGACACCGAACTCCTCGCCGACGGCTTCTCCTGCCGCACCCAGCTGGACCAACTGGCGGACCGCCGGGCGCGCCACTTGGCGGAGGTACTGGCGGAAGGGCTGGGAGCCGGCCCGGAGGACGGCCCGGAGGACGGACAGCCCGGAGGGCCGCCGGGAGGACAGCCCGGTTGACGGCCGGGAAGGCCGCTCGGGCGAGGGCCCGGAGGGCGGCCGGGAGGAAGGCCCGGGTGAGGGCCCGGGTGAGGGCCCGGGGTGAGCAGCCGATGGACCGGCCGCTACGCCAAGGGCTCCCGCGCCGCGTGGGCGACGAAGGCCGCCCACGCGGCGGGCGCGAGAACGAGCTGTGGACCGGACCGGTCCTTGGAGTCACGGACGTGGACGGCACCGGTGCAGTCGGCTATCTCGACGCAGTCGCCGCCTTCGCTGTCGCTGTGGCTGGACTTCCGCCAGGGGAGGGCAACTTCGACGCAGTCGCCGCCTCCGGAGTCGCTGTGGCTGGACTTCTGCCAGGAGAGGGCGACTTCGACGCAGTTGCCGCCTTCGCTGTAGCTGGACTTGAACCACACGAGCCGCGCACTCATAGTTCCTCCGCCACCTTCTCGATGAACCGAGCCGACTCCTCCGTGCCGAGGGCCTGCATCCGGATCATTCCATGGCGCTGGGCGAGTGCGCTCAGCTTGCCGGGATCGGTGTACAAGGCCCCCGTCTCCTGTCCCTCCACATAGGCGTACTGCTCGTGCTCCGAGGTCTCCAGAAGGACGTACGGGCCGCTGAGCCCGGCCAGGGAGGCGGGCCCGGCGCGGAGCACTTGAACAGAGACGTTGCGCAGCTCACCGGCCTTCACCAGATGGTGGAGCTGCGGCTTCATGACCTCCGGTCCGCCGACCACGGTGCGCAGCGCCGCCTCGTAGATCACGAAGCTGAAGAGGACCGGCGGCCTGCGCGTCAGCTTCTCCTGACGCTGAAGGCGGGCGGCCACGCGCTCGTCAACCGTCTCCTCGTCCAGCGGCGGACAGTGACCGCCGATCAGCGCCCGGGCGTACGCCTCGGTCTGCAACAGGCCGGGGATGAGCAGGGCCCCGTACGAGTGCAGGGCTACAGCCGCCTCCTCAGCCGCCATGAAGTCCTGCGCATACGACTGGTACTTCTCCGGCTTGAGATAGTCCTGAGCCGCGAGCAACAGTCCGTGCGCCCCGCACAGTTCGTCCGCGACCTGGAGCAGCCGCAGGGCGGGCCTCCGGCGGCCCTGCTCCATGGACTTGACCGAGTCGTACTCGTAGTTCGCCTCCTTGCCCAACTGCTCGCGGCTGATGCCTGCCCGGGTCCGCCACAGCTTGATCTGGTTGCCGCAGTACCGCCATGCCATCGGCGGCTGGGGGTTCTCCGTGGCTGCCATGTGCCCCGCCTCCTCGGTGCTCGATTCCCCGGTCCCGGGCATCGCTCCCGGAACCCGGATGCGCACGGGGTACGGCTACGCTCCGTACCCGCTCCGCTCCTTGGGGAGGCTAGGAGCGCATCAGCACGCTGGCGGTGTGAACAGCGCAAAGACTCCCCTCAGGGGCGATTCCCGACCGGTCGGCCCGCCTGGGGACGTAAACCCTGGCAAGCTGCCCCGCGACATCGAATGGCGCCTGCCGCGCCACGCGCGCAGCGCGGGCCGCGCGCGGATACTGCTCCATGAGCAGGCGCGCTCCTGGGAGCTCCCGGACGAGACGGTGGAGACGGCCCTTCTCCTGCTCAGCGAACTGGTGACCAACGCCCACCGGCACGCACGGACATCGCCCGGTCGTGAGATCAGCATCCGGTGCGTGGCGGAAGGACCCGGCCTGCGCGTCGAGGTGTCGGACGCGGGCGATGAGATGCCACAACTCCGTTTGGCGACGGAGACCGATGAGTCGGGGCGTGGCCTGGCCCTGGTGAACGCGCTGGCCGACTGGTGGGGCGCTCACCGCCGACCGTGCGGCATCGGCAAGACGGTCTGGTTCGAACTGAGTTTGCTCGGAGCCGACGGGCCGGAGGACACGGACGGGGCGCAACCGGTGCAGAACGTGGGGGAGATCCACGAGGTGCGTGCGGGGGCGGAGGGGGCGCACTAGACGGAGTGGATCCGGTGGACGGAGCAAGCGGTTCAGGCCGAGCAGGCGATGTGGAGCGAGCAGCCCGGGCGGCCGAGCGAATCTCATAGCCCGGGCGGCCGAGCAAACCTCGCAGCCCGAGTAGACCGTGCAAAGGCGGATCAGGCGCCGAGCAGACGTATCGAAGGGAACGGCTGGCAGACCGGAGCGGCGGCCGAGCCGCCAAGCGCGGACGTCCGATGGCGTCGGCGCGGTGAGCGCAGGCGAGGCGGAGGGAGGCCGTGCTGACGACGCCGGGTGGGCGGCGCGGTGGTGGTGGCGGGTGCGTTGCGGGCCGGCGGGTGGGTGGTCGGCTGGGGTTACGGCATCCGTGTCGAGGCTGACCCGTGGTCGGTCGTCTACCCGGGGGCTGATGCCGCCGGGGTCGGTTGAAAACGCGATGGCGTGGCTGATGCCGGTGGGTGGCTGAGGGAGACACACGCGCGCCTGGTCTTCTTCGGCTGTTCCCGCCGTCGTGGCGGGCTGTCGGTGGTACCGGTCGTGGGGGGGGCGTGTCTGCGACTGGGTTGGCTGTCGTCGGTAGCGGGGCTGGGGGCTTCTCGCGTGGGTCGGGTTGCTGGGGGTGGTTGTGGTGGATGGGTGGCCGGGGGCCGGGGGAGCTTGGTTGCTGGTGGCGGGGCGCCGGCGTTGTGGTGCGGTGTGGTGTGGTGTGGTGGGTGTGAGCCGGGGAGGGTGGAGTTCCCGGGTCCGTTTTCGGCCACTCGTTCGGGTGGTTCCGGGTCGTGGGCCTGGATGTATTACCGTCCGTGACGGAGAATGGGGGTAGGAATTCCCGTCACGGGGGCGGGAGTTCACCGGGCATCCGACCGGGGGGCGGAAACCATGCAGGCCACCTTGCTCGACCACGGCGAGACCGGCACCACCACCCACCCGGCCGCCACCGCTCCCGGTGTGACGGTCGGTGACACCGGTGGTGGTGCCTCGGTGGGGATGCCGGTGTCGGCGGATGAGTGGGCCGCGCATCTGGCTTCGGCGGTGCCGGGGCCGCAGACGGCGGCGATGCTGGGGTTGCTGAAACGGGGGGAGTTGTCCCGGGCGGGGCGGATCGATGCGCTCCGGGCGTGGGAGCGGCACATCGCGTGGATTCAGGCGCAGCAGGTGGGTTTGCTGGCCGATATCGAGGCGGATGCGCTGGAGGCGGTGCCGAA
>NZ_JAGPXX010000018.1 GCF_018070345.1 Streptomyces sp. F63 | reverse complement strand
CCCCCGCCCCGCCCCCGCCCCGGCCCCGGCCCCGGCCCGGCCCCGGCCCGCGGGCCTTCCGGTTCCCGCCGCACCCGCCCCGCCCGTGGCGCCGGGACAGGGGACCGGGCGCGGGCGCCGGGGAGGGAATCCCCCGCCGCAGCGGTGCCGGCCCACGGCCCGCCGCCGGGTTCCTGACGACCTGCCGGCCTGAGGGCCCTGCGGTCCGCGTGTGCCGCTGACGGTGCGGATGCCCGGCCACTGCCACGGCCGGTGCCACTGCCAGGCCGGTACCGGTGCCACGGCCGGTACCGGTGCCACGGCCGGATGCGGGTGCCCCCTCCGGTGCCGGTGCCGGTGCCGCACGGGCGGAGCGCGGTGCGCACTCGCCGATGGCGGCCGCGCGGCCCGCACATCCCGGGTCGGCCGGGCGCACGCCGGCGCCTCGGCGACACCCGGCACGGACCGGCCCGGAAGACCTCACGCGCCGCGCGAACCGCCCGTTCCCCGGCCGTTCCATGATCGAGCAATCGTCCGAATTGCCCGAATTGTTACTCACTAAATCGTGATCATTCGCTAAAGACTCCCCCGAATGCTGCCGAAGGACCAGGTGTCCCCCACGGGACGAAGCCCCCGGCTCACCCCCCATACCGAGCCCTTCCCCCGCACTCCCCAGCAGGAGGCCTGGTGTCCGTTCTTCTCGAGCAGCCCGCAAGCCTGGTCGCCTACCGTCCGAACAAGCCGACGGCCATGGTCGTCGTCGCCGACCCCCGTGTCCGCTCCACCGTCACCCGCCATCTCTGGGCGCTCGGAGTCCGGGACGTCATCGAGGCCTCCTCGATCGCGGAGGCCCGCCCGCGGGTCGCCAATCCCCGGGACATCTGCGTCGCCGACGTCCACCTCCCCGACGGCTCCGGTCTCACCCTCCTCTCCGAGACCCGCGCCGCGGGCTGGCCCAACGGCCTCGCCCTCTCCGCCGCCGACGACATCGGCGCCGTCCGCAACGCCCTCGCCGGCGGCGTCAAGGGGTACGTCGTCACCGGCACCCGCACCAACCTCGGCATCCCGGGCCGACCGGGCGCCGTGCCCGTCGGCGCGGCCGCGGCCCGGATGCACCGCCGGCCGCCGGGCGCCCCCGGCCACCCGGGCAGCGGCTACCGGGAGCTGTCCGGCCGCGAGGTCGAGGTGCTCCGGCTCGTCGCCGAGGGCCAGTCCAACAAGGCGATCGGCGTCTCCATGGGGCTCTCCGCCCTGACCGTCAAGAGCCATCTCGCCCGGATCGCGCGCAAGCTGGGCACCGGCGACCGCGCCGGCATGGTGGCCGTCGCCCTGCGCACCGGCATCATCCACTGACCCCCCTCCACACCCCCGCCCCGGCCTCCCCGCGCCCGCCGACGGAACGTTCCGTCGGCGGGCGTCCGCCACTCACGGATACCCTGGTCCGGTGACCGACGCCCAAGAGACCGCAGAAGACCGCACACTGCGCATTCCCGGGGGCGCTCCCCCGGACGCCCCCGTCCACGCCGCGCCGGTTCCGCTACTGGACCCCCGCGAGGGCATCCCCCCGGTGACCGCCGACCCCGCGGAGCTGGAGCGGGTGGCGGCCGCCTTCGCCGCCGGCTCCGGCCCCGTCGCCGTCGACGCCGAGCGGGCCTCGGGCTACCGCTACGGCCAGCGCGCCTACCTCGTGCAGCTGCGCCGCGAGGGGGCCGGAAGCGCCCTGATCGACCCCGTCGGCTGCCCCGATCTCTCCGTGCTCGGCGATGCGCTCGCCGACACGGAATGGGTGCTGCACGCCGCGAGCCAGGACCTGCCCTGCCTCCGGGAGATAGGCATGCGGCCGGCCCGGCTGTTCGACACCGAGCTGGCCGGGCGCCTCGCCGGCTTCGCCCGGGTGGGCCTCGGCGCCATGGTGGAGAAGGTTCTGGGCTTCGCCCTGGAGAAGGGCCACTCCGCCGTCGACTGGTCGACCCGCCCGCTTCCCGAGCCCTGGCTGCGGTACGCGGCGCTCGACGTCGAACTGCTGGTGGATCTGCGGGACGCGCTGGAGAAGGAACTGGACCGGCAGGGCAAGCTCGGCTGGGCCCGCCAGGAGTTCGACGCCATCGCCGCCGCGCCCCCGGCACCGCCACGGAAGGACCCCTGGCGCCGGACCTCGGGCATGCACAAGATCCGCCGACGCCGTCAGATGGCCGTCGTCCGGGAGCTGTGGACGGCCCGGGACCGGATCGCGCAGCGCCGTGACGTCTCGCCCGGCAAGGTGCTGAGCGACGCCGCCATCGTCGAGGCCGCCCTCGCCCTGCCGCAGAACGCCCAGGCGCTCGCCGCCCTGCCGGGTTTCGGGCACCGCATGGGGCGCAAGCAGCTTGAGCAGTGGCAGGCCGCGGTGGACCGGGCCCGCGCGCTGCCCGACGCGGAGCTGCCGCAGCCCGGGCAGGCCGTGACCGGGCCGCCGCCACCACGCTCCTGGGCCGACAAGGACCCGGCCGCGGCGGCGCGGCTGTCGGCCGCACGGGCGGCGGTGACCGCGCTGGCGGAGAGCCTGAACCTCCCGCAGGAGAATCTGGTCACCCCCGACACGGTGCGCCGGATCTGCTGGGAGCCGCCGGCCGAGCCGACTCCCGAGGCGGTCGCCGGGACCCTCGCCGGCCACGGCGCCCGGCCCTGGCAGATCGAGCTGACCGCGCCGCTGCTGGCGGGCGCGTTGTCGGCCGCGCCGCCGGAGTAGCCCGGCCGCGCCGCCGTGCTCCGCGGCACGCCTCGCGGTGGGGCGGCGCGCGGGGCCCTCCCGGCGTGTGATCTCCGCCGCTCCGGCGGGCAGGGGTGGGCAGCCTGGTTACCCGCAAGTAGCATGGCGGGAGTCCGCCGTCCCCGCACGGCGGTGTGAGCCGCCGTCGCAGGCAGCCCCGCAGTGCCCGTTACGCATCAGGAGGAGAGCCAACGTGCCTCGTACCGCTAGGGATGTCGTCTTCGTCGACGGCGTCCGCACCCCGTTCGGCAAGGCGGGCCCGAAGGGCATCTACCACGAGACCCGGGCCGACGATCTCGTCGTCAAGTGCATCCGGGAGCTGCTGCGCCGCAACCCGGACCTGCCGCCGGAGCGCATCGACGAGGTCGCCCTCGCCGCCACCACCCAGATCGGCGACCAGGGCCTGACCCTGGGCCGCACCGCCGCCCTGCTGTCCGGCCTGCCCCGGTCGGTGCCCGGCTACTCGATCGACCGGATGTGCGCCGGCGCGATGACCGCCGTCACCACCACCGCCGGCGGCATCGCCTTCGGCGGGTACGACATCGCGATCGCGGGCGGTGTCGAGCACATGGGCCGCCACCCGATGGGTGAGGGCGTCGACCCCAACCCGCGCTTCGTCTCCGAGAAGCTCGTCGACCAGTCCGCCCTCTCCATGGGCATGACGGCCGAGAACCTGCACGACCGGCTGCCGCACATCACCAAGCAGCGCGTCGACGAGTACGCGGCCCGCAGCCAGGAGAAGGCCGCCAAGGCCTACGCCGACGGCAACATCCAGGCCGACCTGGTGCCCGTCTCCGTCCGCCGTACCAACGCCGAGGCCGGCGAGACCGGCTGGGGCCTGGCGACCGCCGACGAGCCGATGCGGCCGGGCACGACCGTGGAGATGCTGGCGGGCCTCAAGACCCCGTTCCGCCCGCACGGCCGGGTGACCGCGGGCAACGCCGCCGGTCTCAACGACGGCGCCACCGCCTCGCTGATCGCCGCCGAGGACGTGGCCCGGGAGCTGGGCCTGCCGGTGAAGATGCGCATGGTGTCCTACTCCTTCGCGGGCGTGGAGCCGGAGGTCATGGGCATCGGCCCGGTGCCCGCCACCGAGAAGGCGCTGGCCAAGGCCGGGCTGTCGATCGGCGACATCGGCCTCTTCGAGATCAACGAGGCCTTCGCGGTCCAGGTGCTCTCGCTCCTGGACCACTACGGCATCGCGGACGACGACCCGCGCGTCAACCAGTACGGCGGCGCCATCGCCTTCGGCCACCCGCTGGCCTCCTCCGGCGTCCGGCTGATGACGCAGCTCGCCCGCCAGTTCGAGCAGCAGCCGCACGTCCGCTACGGCCTGACCACCATGTGCATCGGCTTCGGCATGGGCGGCACCGTGATCTGGGAGAACCCGCACTTCGACGGAGGCAACAAGTGAGCACGACCGCTGAACTGCTCAAGGGAGCGGCCGAGCTGTTCCCCGACGAGGTCGTGACGCAGGCGCACGTGCGCCACCTCGACCTCCCCCAGGGCGCCGGGCGCTTCGCCCTCATCACCCTGGACAACGGTCTGGACCACACCAAGCCGACCACCATCGGCCCGCAGTCGCTGGCGAACCTCAACGCCGCCCTCGACCAGGTCGAGAAGGAGGCCGCCGCCGGCGAGATCAAGGGCGTCGGTGTCACCGGCAAGCCGTTCATCTTCGCCGTCGGCGCCGACCTCAAGGGCGTCGAGCTGCTGAAGCGCCGGGAGGACGCGTTCGCCATCGGCAAGGGCGGCCACGACGTCTTCAAGCGGCTCTCCGGCCTCTCCGTGCCCACCTTCGCCTACTACAACGGCGCCTCGATGGGCGGCGGTGTCGAGATCGGTCTGCACTGCTCCTACCGCACCGTCTCCACCGCCATCCCGGCCTTCTCCCTCCCCGAGGTCTTCCTCGGGCTGGTCCCGGGCTGGGGCGGCTGCGCACTGCTGCCGAACCTCATCGGCGCCGACCGCGCGGTCAAGGTGATCATCGAGAACTCGCTCAACCAGAACAAGCAGCTCAAGGGCAAGCAGGTCTACGAGCTCGGGATCGCCGACGCGATCTTCGAGGGCGCGGACTTCCTGGAGCAGTCGCTGATCTGGACCGCGTCCGTGCTGAACGGGCAGCTGGAGGTCATCCGGCCCGACGTCGACCGCGGCGAGGGCTGGGACCAGGCCGTCGCGCGCGGCAAGGCGTTCGCCGACGGCAAGGTGCACGGTGCGGCCCCGGCCGCGTACCGGGCGCTGGACATCATCGCCAAGGTCAAGGACGGCGACCTGGGCGCCGGCTTCGCCGCCGAGGACGAGGCCCTCGCCGACCTGATCATGGGCGGCGAGCTGCGCAGCGGCATCTACGCCTTCAACCTGGTGCAGAAGCGCGCCAAGCGCCCGGCCGGCGCCCCGGACAAGGCGCTGGCCCGGCCGGTCTCCAAGGTGGGCGTGGTCGGCGCGGGCCTGATGGCCTCGCAGCTCGCGCTGCTGTTCGCCCGCCGTCTGGAGGTGCCGGTCGTGCTGACCGACATCGACCAGGCGCGGATCGACAAGGGCGTGGGCTACGTCCACGAGGAGATCGACAAGCTGCTGCTCAAGGGCCGCGTCAACCAGGACAAGGCGAACCGCCTCAAGGCCCTGGTCACCGGCTCCCTCGACAAGGCCGCCGCCTTCGGCGACGCGGACTTCGTCATCGAGGCCGTCTTCGAGGAGATGGGCGTCAAGCAGCAGGTGTTCGCCGAGGTCGAGGCGGTCGTCCCGGAGACCGCGATCCTCGCCACCAACACCTCCTCGCTGTCCGTCAGCGAGATGGCGTCGAAGCTGAAGCACCCGGAGCGGGTCGTCGGCTTCCACTTCTTCAACCCGGTCGCCGTGCTGCCGCTGCTGGAGATCGTCCGCGGCGAGCGCACCGACGACGCCTCGCTGGCCACGGCCTTCGCCGTCGCCAAGAAGCTGAAGAAGACCGCCGTGCTGGTGAAGGACGCCCCGGCGTTCGTCGTCAACCGCATCCTCACCCGCTTCATGGGCGAGATCCAGAACGTCATCGACGAGGGCACCCCGGTCGAGACCGCGGAGAAGGCCATCGAGCCGCTCGGTCTGCCGATGTCCCCGCTGGTGCTGCTGGAGCTCGTCGGCCCGGCGATCGGCCTGCACGTCTCCGAGACGCTGAACCGCGCCTTCCCGGAGCGGTTCACGGTCTCCGCGAACCTGGCCGCCGTCGTCAAGGCCGGCAAGCGCGGCTTCTACGTCTACGACTCCGGCAAGCCGGAGCTGGACCCGGAGGTCGCCGCGCTGCTGCAGCAGGGCGACACCGTCCTCACCGAGGAGCAGGTCCGCGACCGGGTGCTCGACGCCGTCGCGCAGGAGATCGGCCTGATGCTGGAGGAGGGTGTCGTCGCCGAGGCGCAGGACATCGACCTCTGCCTGATCACCGGCGCCGGCTGGCCCTTCCACCTGGGCGGCATCACGCCGTACCTGGACCGCGAGGGCGTCTCGGAGCGGGTCAACGGCAAGCGTTTCCTGGCCCCCGGGGTGGCCAGCGTTCCGGCGTGACCGGTGCGCGGTGACGCGGTGACGCGGTGACGCGGTGACGCGGTGACGCGCCACGGTGCGTGAGCGGCGGGCCGGGCAGGAGGATCCCTCCTGCCCGGCCCGTTCGCCGTGGTCGCCGCTTCTCCCGGCGCGGCGGCCGGCGGCTGGTCCGGCGCCCCCGGGCGGACGGCTCGGGGCCGACGGCCGGGGCGGGCGGTGCCGGGCGGACGGTCTCTTCCCGCGGGCCGTGGGGTGGCCCCCAGCGGCCCGCGGGAAGAGACCGTCCGGCGGCCCGGTTCGCGGCCCGGCCGACGGCGGGGCGTGAGAACTGTGCCCCCCAGGGCGGGAGTTGCCCATATGCTGCCCGGCAGCAGAACCATCCGCAGCGGGCCGGCCGCCTCCCCCCACCCGACCCATCCGCCCCGTCCCACGGGCGCCGTATCGGAGGAGGCCCCCGGCCATGACGCACAGCACCGCGGACACCGGCGCGCAGGACGCCCAGCACGAAGACGGCCCGGGCCGGCCCGGTGACGGGGAGAAGCCGGGGCGCGGGCGCCGGTCCGGACGCCGCCTCCGGCCGGCCGTCCTCGTCCCGCTGACCCTGCTGGCCCTCCTGCTCGCCCTGGGCGGCACCGGCTGGTGGCTGTACCGCGACCTCGACGCGAATCTGGCACACGTCGACATCGACAGGGCCCTCGGTGACGACCGCCCGGAGAAGCTGCCGACGAGCGGCCGCAACATCCTGGTGCTCGGCTCCGACTCACGGGCCGGGGAGAACGCCGCCCTCGACGCGGGCAAGGCCCCCGGAGCCCGCTCCGACACCGCTCTCGTGGTCCACATACCCGAGGGGCGCAGCCGGGCCACGGCGGTGAGCATCCCCCGCGACACCCTGGTGACCCGCCCCGAGTGCGGCACCCCCTCGGGCCGGACCCTCCCCGAGGCCGGCCGCGTGATGTTCAACTCGGTCTACGCCCAGGCGGGACCGGCCTGCGTGGTGAAAACGGTCGAGCGGATGTCCGGAATCCGCATGGACCACTACATGGAGATCGACTTCGCCGGGTTCCGGGACCTCGTGGACGCCCTGGGCGGTGTCACCATCACCACCGACCGCGCCATCGACGACAAGGCGACCGGCCTCCGGCTCGGCGCGGGCACCCACCGGCTGGACGGCGAGGAGGCGCTGCGGTTCGTCCGCACCCGGCACGGTATCGGGGACGGCAGCGACCTCGGGCGCATCGGGCTGCAGCAGCAGTTCCTGACGGCGCTGCTCACGGAGATCAAGCAGCAGGAGATCCTGACCAGCCCGGCCAAGCTCTACCGGATCGCGGACGCGGCCACCGCCTCCCTGACCACGGACACCGCCATCGGCTCGCTGACCGGCCTCGCGGACTTCGGCCGGAGCCTGCAGGGCATCGACCCGGCCGCCATGGAGACGATCACGCTGCCCGTGATCCAGGACGAACGGGATCCCAACCGTGTGGTGCCCGTGCAGCCCCGAGCGGAGGAGCTGTGGAAGGCCCTGCGGACCGGCGCGGCCGTGCCGGACACCGCCAAGCGGTCCCCCGTCAACGGGAGTTCCACGGGCTGAGCCGCTGGCCGCGCGCGGCGGCAGGCGGCAGCGGGCGCTCACGGTCCGGACGCCTCCGCTCCCCCGGACCGAGCGCCGTACGCGACTCCCGCAGACGGCCGGTACGGCCGCCCGGACCAGCCCGTCCGAGCCCTCCGGACCCGGGCCTCCGGCAGCCGGTCCGGTATCCGGCACCCGGCTCGGCCCGCTCTGCGGCGGCCCCGCACCGATGGAGCGCGTGCCCGCGCCGCAGAGGGTACTCACGGCCGGCCACCCCAGACACACGCCGCACGCGACTCCCCGCGCACGGCCGGTACGGCCGGTACGGCCGCTCGGACCCGCCCCCCCGTCCGAGAGTCCGCCCCCGTCCGTGCGTCCGGCCTTGCGCGCCCGGCAGCTCTCGGCCCGGCCGGTCAGTAGTCGTATTCCGCCGGGGGCTCCTCGTCCCAGAAGCCGGGCGGGTCGTCCTCCCCGGCCGGGGACGGCGGGGTCTTTCCGGTGGACGCCGCAGTGTCCGCGGAAGCGGAAGCGGAAGCGGAAGCGGAAGCGGAAGCGGGAGCCGGAGCCGGAGCGGGTGGTGCCGCCGCCGGTCCCGCCGCGGGTACCGCGGCCCCCGCCCCGGCCCCCGCTCCCGGTGCGGCGGTCGCGGCTGCCTCCGGAGCCGCTCCCGGGTCTTCGGCGAGCAGATCCAGGATCTGCTGCCCGTACTTGGCCAGCTTGTTCTCGCCGACGCCGCTCACGGTGCCCAGCGCGGCCAGGCTTTCCGGTGCCGCCGTCGCGATACCGCGGAGCGTCGCGTCGTGGAAGATCACATACGCGGGCACGCCCTGCTCCTTGGCCGTGGCGGCCCGCCAGGCGCGCAGCCGCTCGAAGACCGGCACCGCCTCCTCGGGCAGATCCGCGGGCGCGGCGGCGGCCCGCCGCCCGGAGGAGGTGGTCTTCGCCGCCCTGGCGGCGGCCGGTCGCTCCGGCTCCCGCCGCAGCCGGACCTCGCGGCGCCCGCCCAGCACCTCCCCGCTGGTGCCGGTCAGGACGAGCGTGCCGTAGTCGCCCTCGACGGCGAGCAGGCCCTGCGCGAGCAGCTGGCGCACCACGCCCCGCCACTCGGCCTCGCTCAGCTCGGTGCCGATGCCGAACACCGACAGGGTGTCGTGGTCGTGCTGGATGACCTTGGCCGTCTTCCGGCCGAGCAGGATGTCCACGATCTGTCCCGCGCCGAACTTCTGCCGCCGCTCCCGCTGCAGCCGGACGACGGTGGACAGGACCTTCTGGGCCGGGACCGTGCCGTCCACGGACTCGGGCGGGGTGAGGCAGGTGTCGCAGTTGCCGCAGGGGCCGCTCTTCTCACCGAAGTAGTCCAGCAGGAAGACGCGGCGGCACCCGGCCGTCTCGCAGAGCGCGAGCATCGCGTCGACGTGGGCCCGCAGCATCCGGCGGTGCGCCTCGTCCCCCTCGGAGGTGTCGATCATCTTGCGCTGCTGGACGACGTCCTGGAGGCCGTAGGCCAGCCAGGCCGTGGACGGCAGGCCGTCCCGGCCGGCGCGGCCCGTCTCCTGGTAGTACCCCTCGACGGACTTGGGCAGGTCGAGGTGGGCCACGAAGCGCACATCGGGCTTGTCGATGCCCATGCCGAAGGCGATCGTGGCGACCACCACCACGCCGTCCTCCCGCAGGAAGCGCGCCTGGTTGGCCGCGCGGACCCCGGCGTCCAGCCCGGCGTGGTACGGCACGGCCTCGATGCCGTTGCGCACCAGGAACCCGGCGGTCTTCTCCACGGAGGCCCGGGAGAGGCAGTAGACGATGCCCGCGTCACCGGCGTGCTCGGCGCGCAGCAGGTGCAGCAACTGCTTCTTGGGGTCGTTCTTGGGCGCGATGCGGTACTGGATGTTGGGGCGGTCGAAGCTCGCCACGAAGTGCCGGGCGCTCCGGAGGGCGAGCCGGTCCGCGATCTCACCGTGGGTGGCCTCGGTGGCCGTCGCGGTGAGCGCGATGCGCGGAACGTCCGGCCAGCGCTCGTGCAGTGCGGAGAGGGCCAGGTAGTCGGGGCGGAAGTCGTGGCCCCACTGGGCGACGCAGTGCGCCTCGTCGATGGCGAAGAGGGAGACGGTGCCGCGGTCGAGCAGGCTCATGGTGGCCTCGCCGCGCAGCCGCTCCGGCGCCAGGTAGAGCAGGTCGAGCTCGCCGGCGAGGAACTCGGCCTCCACCAGGCGCCGTTCGTCCAGGTCCTGGGTGGAGTTGAGGAACCCGGCCCGCACGCCGAGGGCCCGCAGGGCGTCCACCTGGTCCTGCATCAGGGCGATCAGCGGCGAGACGACGACCCCGGTGCCCGGCCGCACCAGCGCGGGGATCTGGTAGCAGAGCGACTTCCCGCCGCCGGTCGGCATCAGCACGAGGGCGTCACCGCCCGCGACCACATGGTCGATGATCTCCTGCTGCGGCCCCCGGAAGGAGTCGTAGCCGAAGACCTTGCGCAGGACGCGCAGCGCCTCGCTGCCGTCGTCGCCGCTGTCGGGACGGAAGGTGTCGCCGGTGCCGGTGGTGTCGTCGAGGGCGGTCATCCGGGCAGTCTACGAGGACGGCCGGGGCCGCCGCGGGGCCTGTGGACAACCCGGGATCTCCCGGGTGGCGCGTGGCACGTGTCCGGCTTCCCGGGGTGCGGCGGCCGGAGCCCTCGGGCGGCACCGCGTCCGGCCCGGCGACTCCCGCGCGGACGCGCGCGGGTTGCCGCGGGTCCTCGGGCGGCCTGTCCGGCGGCGAGCTGCCGAGCCCCGCCGGGCGCGGCGCGTCCGGCCCGCGTCCCCGCGCGGACGGGCCCCGCGCAACACTGGGGGCATGACTCCCGCACTGGTCGTCGTGGACGCCGCCAACGTCGTCGGATCCGTACCGGACGGCTGGTGGCGCGACCGCCGGGCCGCCGCCGAACGGCTGCGCGACGCCCTGGCCGGATACGGGCGGGACGGTCTGCCGGAGGCGGCGGGCCTGCCGCCCTGGACGGCCGCGCCGCCGCCGGAGGTGGTGCTCGTCGTGGAGGGAGCGGCCCGGGGGCTGCCGTCGGTGCCGGGGGTGCGGGTCGAGTCCGCCCCGGGCAGCGGGGACGACCGGATCGTGGACCTGGTGGCCGAAGAGGCCCCGGCGTCCTCCGGGCGGCCCTGCCTGGTGGTGACGGCGGACCGGGGACTGCGCCGCCGGGTCACCGCCCTGGGCGCGGTCTGCGCCGGACCGCGCACGGTCCGCCCGGCGGCCGGCGGCAGCTCCGGGCGGGACGGCCGGACGCGGCCGGAACGGCCGACGGGTGCCACGGGAGCGCGGGGGACGGACGGCCTCACCGGGCGGGGTGACGCGCCCGGCGCGTAGCCGTCTCCACCGTCCCGGGCGGGGGCGGGGCGCGGGACTGGGTCCTCCCCGCGGACCGCCCGGGTTCCGGCGTGCCGGCGCCCGGCCGGAGAGCCGGTCCCGTCCGGCAGCTTGCCGGTCCCGTCCGCGGTGGTGGTCACCGGCATGGCTGTCCCTCTCCTCCGGGGCCCCCGTCGCCGTGCCCGTATGGCCGGCGGTGAGCACCTTTGCCGCGAAGGCATACGATGTTGCCCATGACGCAAAACGAGGGTGAGCTGGAGAGCCTGGTGCGCAAGAGGATCCGCGCCCTCCGGGTCGCGCAGGGCTGGTCCCTGGAGGACCTGGCCGTGCGCGCCCGGGTCAGCCAGTCCACCCTCTCGCGCCTGGAGAACGGGCAGCGCCGTCTCGCGCTGGACCAGCTCGTCACCCTCGCGCGGGCCCTGGACACCTCCGTCGACCAGCTCGTCGCGACCGGCGCAGAGGACGTCGTGACCAACCCGGTGATCGACAGCGCCCACGGGCAGAAGCGCTGGACGCTCAAGGCCGACCCCGGGATGACGGTCGTGCGCCAGCGCCTGACGAACCCGCCGCCGGACAACCCCGCCCGGATGCGCGCCCACCCCGGCCGAGAATGGCTGGTCGTCCTCTCCGGCACCGCGGTCCTGATGCTGGGCGACCGGCGCTTCCGCGTCGAGACCGACCAGGCCGCCGAGTTCCCCACGATGCTCCCGCACGCCATCGGCGCCGAGGGCGGACCGTGCGAGATCCTGGGCGTCTTCGACCGCGACGCCCGCCGCGGCCACCAGCGCGGCGGGGACACGGGTGACGGCCGGCCCGCCCCGTGACACACCGGGCGGGCCGCTTGCGCGTCCGGCAGTTCTTCCGGCCATCGTCTTGCGCACCCCGGGATCCATGGTGCCGGTACGGCACGACCGGTCCAGCATCGCTGTCATGACCCACACATCTCCGCGCACCGACCACGATCCCGCCCACGCCCACGCCCACCACACTCACCGCCCTTCTCCGCACGAGCGGGACGCCGACGACATGGCCGACTTCCTCGACCTGGAGGCGGACGTGCTCGCCGGGCACCTGGCCTCCGTCACCGCATCGCTGCCCGTCGAGACGGATCCGCGCCACGTGGTGGACCTCGGGTGCGGAACCGGGGCCGGCACCTTCGCCCTGCTCGCCCGCTTCCCCCGGGCCACCGTGACCGCCGTCGACGCGTCGGCCCCCCATCTGCACCGCCTGCGGGAGCGGGCCGGGGCGGAGGGGGTCGCCGGCCGGGTGCGGACCGTGCGCGCCGATCTCGACGCGGACTGGCCCGGCCTCGGCCGGCCCGGGCTGGTGTGGGCGTCGGCGTCGCTGCACCACCTGGCCGATCCCGACCGCGCCCTGCGCGCGGTCCGCGAACTGCTCGCGCCCGGTGGGCTGTTCGCCCTCGTCGAACTCGACGGCTCCCCCCGCTTCCTGCCCGAGGACGCTCCCGGGGGCCGGCCGGGCCTGGAGGAGCGCTGCCACGCCGCCCTCGCGCACCGCCACGCCGAGCACATGCCGCACCGCGGCGCCGACTGGGGCCCCCGGCTGGCAGCCGCCGGCTTCACCGTCGAGGACGAACGCACCGTGTCCGTGCACGTGGACGGCTCCCGCAGCGGCGCGGTCGGCCCCTACGCGCTCAGCAGCCTCGGCCGCCTGCGCGCCGGCGCCGCCGACGCCCTGGACGCCGGGGACCTCGCCGCCCTCGACCGTCTGCTCGACCCCACTGGTCCGCAGAGCCTCCTGCGCCGCGGCGACCTCGCCGTCCGCACCGCACGGACCGTGTGGGCCGCACGCCGCAGCTGATGTGCCGTCATGCGGCGGCGACGCGGCACGGCACCGGCCTCGCCCGCGCTCCCGCCGGCCGGGGCCGGTTGCCCCGGCGCTCAGCCGCCCGCGCCGCCCGGGGTGCCCGCGCCGCCCGGGGCGTCCTCGCGCAGCACGTACAGCACCGCCCCGTCCACCCGCTCCACCGGCTCGTAGCGCTCCCGCAGCAGCTCCCGGAGGTCCGGGACGCGGGCGGGGCGGTACGGCTTGCCCCGGGAGTCGTCCACGATCACCTCGGGGGGATTCGCGGCCAGTTCGCGGCGGAAGACCGGCCAGCTCCCCGGAACACCGTGGCGCGGGCCCACCTGGCGGCCGTCCTCCCGGCCGCCGCTGTAGTTGGTGAGCAGCCCGGCCGTCAGATAGCGGGTGGCGGGCATCCGGCCGGCGAACCAGTACTGCTCGGGGTGCATCCCCCAGAACAGCACCCGGTCGGCCGGGTCGGTGCGCCGCTCCACCCGCTCGGCCAGCCGCCGGGCGTGGTCGGGCTCCCCGCCGGGCGCGAGCAGCCCCCAGCCGGCGAACACCAGGCAGGACGCGGCCGAGACGAGGACGGCGCCGCGCGTCCACGGCCGGGGCAGCCGCCGCAGGGCAGCCGTGCCGAGCAGCACCAGCGGCGGGATGAGCTGGAGGTAGTAGTGGCCGAAGAAGTGGAACCCGGTGGCGACGGCGAGCACCGAGGAGGCGGTCCACACCCACAGATCGCCCGTGACGGCGCCGGCGCGGTCCGCACGGCGGCGCAGGACGGCCGCCAGCGGCACGAGCAGCCCGGCGCAGGCCGCGGCCAGCAGCCCCGCGTTGCCCGCCGCGCGGGCCAGGACGTGCAGCACGGAGCCGTCCGGGGAGGCGTAGCCGGCCGAGCCCGTCACCGTCCAGAAGAGGAAACCGCGGGGGTCGGTGAGAAGGGCCGCCGCGACGACGGGGGCCGCGGCGGCGCCCGCCAGCCGCAGCAGGGCCCGCGGCCGCTCCGCCGGGACGCCGTGCCGCCACAGCAGCCACAGGACGGGCAGCAGCACCGCCGCCCCGGTCTGCTTGGTGAGAGCGGCCACCGCCACCATCAGTCCGGCGGTGCCCCACCGGGCGCGGTCCGCCGACCACACCGCGGCGGCGGTCGCGGGCAGCATGAAGACGCCGAAGGAGGCCGCCTGGGTGTCCTCGGGGTTGAGGCCGATGGAGACCAGGGCGTACAGCACACCGGCGGTGCGCCCGGCGGCGTCGCCCCAGCGGCGGCGGGCGAGGGAGGCGAGGAGCACCGCCGTCAGCACCTGGGCGAGGACGGCGAGGACACGCAGCGGCCACAGCGAGTCGTCGCCGAAGAGGGCGAAGGCGCCCTGGTAGAGCCACGGCATCAGCGGCGGCTTGCGGTCGACGACCGTCTCGTAGAGCGATCCGCCCGCGGCGAGCATCCGCGCCTGGACGGCGAGATAGCCCTCGTCCGGGTTCCACAGCGGGCGGAGGAAGGACGGCAGCCGGGCGAGCAGGACCAGCGCCGCGAGGAGCGGCACCAGCCGCACCCAGTACCGCCGCCGGCCGGAGGGCCGGGGCGCCGCGCCCGCTCCGGCCGGTTGCGCGGGGAGGGGCGCCGGCGCGCCCCGGCGGGACGGGGCGCCGGCGGGTACGGAGCGGAAGGACTCGGCGGGCATGGGTCATAACCTGACGTGCCGCCCGGCCCGAAGTCCAGCGGTTCCGGCCCGGGAGCGGGCTACCGGCCGGCGCCCGTGACGTACTTGGCGGTGTACTGCTGGGCGATCTCCCGTTGTTCGCGCTCCATCCAGGCGGCGGCCACGAGCACGCCGGGCAGCATCGCCCGTTCGGTGGTCACCGCGCGGAACAGGCGCGACACGGTCACGTCGTGGTCCGGGCGGTGCACGACGGCGATGTGATCGCCCGCGCCGATGTCGCCCGCCTCGATGACGCGGAGCATGGCTCCGGGGGACGCGGCGCGCGTGAAGCGGCGGACCCAGCCCTTCTCGTCGAGCCAGCCGGCGAAGGTGCGGCAGGGGATGCGGCCGCCGGTGACCTCCAGGACGGTGCCGGGGCCGACCCGCCACCGTTCTCCGACCAGCGCGTGGCGGAGGTCCATGCCGAGGACAGTCAGGTTCTCGCCGAAGGAGCCGTTGCCCAGCTCCCGGTCCAGCTCCCGCTGCCAGTCGTCCAGGTCTTCCCGGGCGAAGGCGTACACGGCGCGGTCGGCGCCACCGTGGAAGCGCAGGTCGCAGACCGCGTCACCGCTGACTCCGCTGCCCGCGAGGCCGGGTGGCCCCGCCGGGTCCACCCGGACCGGCCCGTCCACGGGCTGCTTGTCGATTCCCGTCGCGCCGCCCGGGGCGTCCGTGTACGGCACCGCGCGGGCCCGGCCGACGTTAACGCTCAGCACGGAGCCGTGCGAGCCGTTCACGCGTCGGACCGGCGCGTGGCCGGCTCGGGTCCCGCGGCCGACCCGTGCCGGGGGGTGAAGGGACAGCGCCACTGCGCGTCCGTCCGCATCCCCGAGTACTGACGCGCCTCGGACGCCTCGCCGAATTCGGCGAGGTTCGGGTTGATCGAACCCTGCAGGCGCATGTCGCGCTCACGGATGCGGCGCTGGAGACCTCCGTAGACGCCGTTCTCCACCAGCCGGCGGAACTGGTGGTGCGAGTTGAACGCCATCGCGGGGAACGGGAAGCGCCGGGTGATCCTGGAAGCGTTCTCGTGCAGGCCCACGATGAAGAACGGGTGCCCGGCCACGCTGAAACCGAACTTCGGGGAGTCCGGATCCGCGTCCGCGCCCTCCGCCCAGGCGAAGCCGCGGTCGGCGTCGAACGCGTGCAGGTCGCTCAGCTGCCGCCACAGCAGTGCGTGGAAGTCGTGCTCCGGGAGTCCTGACGGGCCCTCGAAGACGGCGACGATGGTGGCGAAGTTCTGCTCGTCGTCGAGGTCGCGCGAGACGAACTCGGTGAGGGCGCCGTGGAGCGCGGCCGTCGCGCTCCCGGTGCCCATGACCCCCACCTGGACGTGGCGCAGGCTGTCGCGGCGCAGGGCCGACTTGGCCCCCAGGCAGGAGAACTCCTCGCTCTCGATCCAGGCCGCCAACTGGTCACGGACGGGTATGGCTGTCATGAAACCTCTCCCTCTGGCGTATCGGCCGGCATGCTGTGCTGTGCTGTGCCTTGCTGTGCAGTGCTGATCCGCTGTTCCGCCGATCGGCTCTTCGGTGGGCCGCTCGTCCCGTCGGCACCGCGCTCCCCTTCAGCACGGCACGATGCGGGCCGCCACGCACCGTGCGTCGCCCCCCGTCAGGAGGTCCGACGGCCGCAGGCGCCAACCGCGTTCGCGCATCGCGCCGCTGACCCGGAGGGCGACGAGCGAGTCCCCGCCGCGGGCCAGGAAGTCGTCGCCGGGGCCGAAGTCCGGGGCGCGGAGCAGTCCGCGTACCAGTTCGAGGAGGAGGGTGAGCTCCGCCGTCCCGTCCGTCGTGCCGGCGCCGGCCGCGGGCGCCGTGGCAGGCGTGGGCGCGTCGTCCGCGGGCGCGGGGGCCTTCTGCTCGGTGGCCTCCGGAGCGGAGGCCGCGTACTCCTCCGCGAGCGCCGCGGCCACGGCACGGCGGTCGATCTTGCCGGAGGTGGTCAGCGGAAGCGTGTCACGGACGCGTATCAGGCCGGGGACCAGGTGGGAGGGCAGGCGTCCGCGCAGGTCCTCGCGGATCCGCTCGGCCGTCGGGCCACCCGCGGCCACCGAGAGCGCGGCGGCCAGGATGCGTCCGCCGGTCCCGGTCCCGTCGTCGAGGGCCACCGCGGCGGCCGCGGTGACACCCGGCGTGGCGGTCAAGTGGCGGTCCACCTCGTCGAGTTCGATCCGGTGGCCGCGGACCTTGACCTGATGGTCGAGGCGGCCGAGGAACTCCAGCGTGCCGTCCCGATGGCGCACGACCAGGTCACCGGTGCGGTACACCCGGGCGTCGGCCGCCGTGGCGAACGGGTCCGGGCGGAAGCGCTCGGCCGTGCGCACCGGGTCGCCGAGGTACCCGTCGGCGAGCGGGCTGCCGCCGACCCAGAGCTCGCCGGGGCTTCCGGCCTCGGCCGGACGCCGGTCGGTGTCGAGGACGTGAAGCCGGCGGTTGCCCACCGGGCCGCCGATGGGCAGGCCGGCCGTGGCCGGGACGGGCTCGTCCGGCCGCAGGACGAAGGCCGTGCAGGTCACCACCGTCTCGGTCGGCCCGTAGCCGTTGACCAGCGTGCAGTGGCCGAACGGTCCGTTCCGGTGCACGTGGGCGTCCCGCGTGCCCGCCGCCTCGCCGCCGATCACGACGGTGCGCACGCCGTCGAAGGAGAGACCGGCGCCCTGCGGCCCCTGCATCTGGGCGCAGACCAGACGCCAGTAGGCGGTGGGAAGCTGGAGCACCGACACCCCCAGGCCGCGTACCCGGTGGGCGAGCTCCGCCGGGCTCAGGGCGCGGTCCGCGGAGTCCAGGAAGGCCACCGTGCCGCCGGCGGCGAGCGTCGGCCAGATCTCCTCCTGGGCGACGTCGAAACCGAGCCCCGCGAACTGGAGCACCGTGTCGGTGTCGCGCAGTTCGAGGAGGCCGCCGATGCCGGTGGTGTGCTCGGCCAGGGCGTCCTGCCCGACGAGCACCCCCTTGGGGGCGCCGGTCGAACCCGAGGTGTAGATGACGTAGGCCGCCCGGTCCCCGGGGCGGCCGGTCACCGGACGGGCGGAGGGGGCCGTGCCCGTGAGCGCCCGGGGGCCGTCGGCGTCGACCACGGCACGCGCTCCCGAACAGCTCAGCAGCCGGTCGCGGTACGCGTCGGGGGCCGCGGCGTCCATGGGCAGGAAGGCGGCGCCGGCGTGCCAGCACGCCAGCATGGCGACGACGGCGCCGGGGCCGGAGGGCAGCCGCAGACCGACGACGTCCCCGACGCCGACTCCGAGCGCGGACAGTCTGGCGGCGGTCTTCCGCGCGCGCTCCCGCAACTCGGCGTAGGTGACGGCCTCATGGGCGGTCCGCAGGGCGACGCGCCCGCGGACCGCCGGGTCCGGGTGCCCGGCCGTCGCGGCGATCCGGTCGGCCACCCACCGGGGGGAGGCGGTGGCGGCAGGAGGACGGGTGATGCTGGTGGAGGTCATCGGATACCTGACTCGGTGGGAAGGTTCGGACGGTCATCGGCGGCCGGGGTGTCCGCGGCCGGTACCGGCCGCAGCCGCCGGCCACCGGCCAGGGCGACCACGAAGCCGGCGCCGCCGCAGAGGGCCGCGAAGGCGTAGGCGGCCGGCGCACCCCGGAAGTCCGCGAGGTGGCCGCTCGCCGAGGAGCCGATCGACACCCCGAGCCAGAGCGCCGTGGACTGCCAGGCCAGCGCCTCCGTGCGGTGGGAGGCGGGCACTCCGTCCACGACCAGCATCATGGCGACGATCAGGGCCGGACAGGAGCTCGACCCGGCGAGCAGGAGCACGAGGCCGGCCCCGGCGAAGGTGTCGACCACGAGCATCGGCAGGATCCCGACCGCCATGACCAGGGTCGAGACCCACAGGATCCGCGGCAGCGGAGCCGGCCACTCCCGCGCGCCGTACACCACTCCCGCCACCGAGCTGCCGATCGCGTAGATCCCCAGCAGGACCCCCGCCATGAAGGGCTGCTGCTTCTCGCCGGAGAAGGCCACGGTGGCGATGTCGATCGAGCCCCACATGCCGCCGAAACACAGGTTCAGTGCCGCCACGACAGCGACCGGCCCCAGGAACAGGGCGCTCCTCCCCACCCTGGGGCCGGGCTTGAGCTGCGGCTCCGTGCGCCGGCTGAGCGAGAGCAGGACGCTGCCGGCGCACACCAGGACCAGCGCACTGACGAGGCCCGCGGCCGGGCTCACCCCGACGGCGAGCGAGGTCGCGATGACCGGGCCGACGATGAAGACGAGCTCGTCGACCAGGGACTCCAGTGCGAAGGCCGTCCCCTTCAGGGAGGAGCCGTCCAGCAGACCGCTCCAGCGCGCCCGCACCATCGAGCCGAACGCGGGGGTCGCCGCACCCGTCAGGGCCGCCGTGGCGAACAGAATCCACAGCGGCGCCCCCTCGCTCAGCGTGCTCACGACGAACGCGCCGCCGCTGACCGCGCACAGCACCGCGCAGGAGAGCAGCACCTTGCGCTGCCCCACCCGGTCGGCCACGCGGGCCAGTTGCGGTGCGGCCACCGCGTACCCGACCGCGGAGGCGGCCGACAGCGCGCCCGCGGTGCCGTAGTCGCCCCGCGTCGCGGAGACGAAGAGCAGGATGCTGATGCCGGTCATGCCCAGCGGGAACCGGGCGAGCATTCCGGGGAGGAAGAACCCCCACGCTCCCGGGGTCGACAGGACCGTGCGGTAGCGCGCGAACCCCGCGGTCATCGCTTCAGCTCGGCCACGAAGTCCGCGAGCAGGCGCGTGAGCGCCTCCGTCTCCTCGAAGTGGACGGCGTGGCCGGCGTCGAGGTCGTGCGTCTCCAGATCGGGATGGCTCCGGAG
The DNA here is from genome assembly GCF_018070345.1 of Streptomyces sp. F63. GTDB lineage: Bacteria > Actinomycetota > Actinomycetes > Streptomycetales > Streptomycetaceae > Streptomyces. The sequence goes on along the minus strand of NZ_JAGPXX010000018.1, from coordinate 101,312 downwards.
GAAGGCGCGCACGCGGTCGTTGTCGACCAGCTTGTCCCGGGTGCCGAACACCGCCCGCACCGGCAGCGGCCCGATGCGTGCGTAGTCCGTCTCCGACGTGACGGCGATGGCCTCCCAGGCGTCGAGCGTGCCGGCCGTCACGTGGGAGAGCTTCAGCTTGTCGTCCTCGATGGCCGCGAGCCACTCCTCGCGGTCGGTGAAGTCGGCCGGGCGCAGCGGCACCCTGATGAAGGGGCGCGTCGCCTCGACGGTGATGCCGAGCTCCTCGACGGCCTCCAGGGCGGCGTCGGTCGAGCGGTCCAGCACGTCGGAGTAGCGGTCGTTGAAGAAGAAGCCGGGGCAGACCATGAGCAGGCTCGTCAGGACGCCGCGGCCGGCGAGCCGGGCCGCGGCCACCGTCGCCACCTGGGCGCCGAAGCACCAGCCGGCCAGGTGGATGCGGGTTCCGGGGCGGGCTTCCGCGAGGCTGCCCAGCAGCAGCTCGATGTCCCGGACGGCCAGGTCGCCGTCCGGGATGTGTCCGCGCACGGCGTTGAGTCCCGAGCCGCGCAGGTCGACGGCGAGGAAGGCGACGTCGTCACCGAGTTCGGCGAGCCGGGCGCCGAGCGGCGCCTGCCAGCCCGCGTGACTCATGCCCCCGTGCAGCATCACCACGAGATCCGCGGCGGTCTCGGCGCCCCAGAGCCGGTAGTGCGTGACGTAGCCGTCCGGCTGCTCGAAGGTGTGGACGCCTTCCAGGGTGGTCTGAACTATCACTGCTGCTCCCTCTTCCGGGTCGCCGGGATGTCCTCGGTGCACGCGAGCGCCTCGACCTCGACGCGCAGTGCGGGCGTGGCCAGTGCGGCCACCGTCATGACGGTCATGCAGGGGCGCAGGTCGCCCAGCCACTCGCCCAGCCGCCGGCGCCGGCGCTGGAGATCGACCTCGCCGGCGAAGTAGAACGTCAGCTTGACCAGGTCCTCGTGGCGCATCCCGGCCGCTTCCAGGTTGGCCGTGATGTTGTCCAGCGCGATGCCGAGCTGCTCGACGGGGTCCTCGGGGAGCTCGCCGCCGGGGGCCATGCCGATCTGGCCGGAGATCACCAGCCAGCGGACCGGGCCGGTGATCTCGGCCTGGTGCGAGTAGGCGGCGAGGGGCGCCGCGATTCCCTGGGGGTTTCGGAAGGTGTTCACGGAGGTTCTCCGTTCCCTTTCAGACGGACGGGTTCCGGTGCGCGCGGAGGCCGTCCGCACACGTCTCGATCCGGTCGGTGGTGTCGCGGACGGAGCCGTCGGGGGCCTCGGCGATCTGCTCCAGGACGGCCTCGTACAGGCGCGCCAGGGCATCCACCATGCCCTGCGGGAGGAGCCTGCCGTCGGCATTGAGGGTGATCTCCAGCGCGGCACGGTCCGGGTCGCGGCCCACGGTCGCGAGGAACGGCGCGTCGGTGTGCTCGAACCACCGGACACCGGTAAGGTGCCCGCCCCCGTGGGCGGCGTCCGCATACGCGGGGAAGTCCGTGTAGTTGAACAGCGCGGAGTAGCGGGGCCAGTCGTCGTCCGGGCCGTCGCCGGTCGCGGCGCAGCGGCGGTGTGCGAGCGCGCGCATCTCGAAGGTGAACACCTGGTCGATGAGTTGCGGCCACGTCTGGTCCCCGATCCGGACCCGGTGCGGCTGGAAATTGAGGAACATCCCGACGAGTTCCTGCGCGTCGTCGGTCTCGGGCCGGCCGTGGGTGAACACCCCGGTCAGGACGTCGGGCTCGCCCGTGACCAGGGCCAGCACCCTCACATGGGCCGCCAGCAGCAGGTACTTGAGCGGATGTCCGGTGCGGCGCGCGACCTCGCGCAGCCGCGCTTCCCGGTCGGGCGGGAGGACGACGGTCGCCTCGGCCCAGCGGGAACCGCCGCCGGACGGGTGGCGGGGCCGCCACGCCCCGGGGTGGCCCGCGAGGACACCGCGCCAGAACTCCCGCGACTCGGCCGAGGAGCGGGCGGCCGTCTCGGCCAGGGCGTAGTCGCGGAAGGAGCCGGCCGCGTCGCCGGACCGGACGGGCCCCGCGCCGGCGCCTGCCGAGGCACCGGCGGCGGACGCACCGAGGTCCGAGGCGTACGAGAGGAGGAGGTCCCGGACGAGGAGGGAGAGGCTCCAGCCGTCGATCACCGCGTGGTGGAAGCTCATCGACAGCACGAAGCGGTCCGGCGCGGTGCGGTGCGCCGCGAACCGGATGAGCCCGGGCCGCTCCCAGCGGAATCCCGAACCGCGTTCCTTCTCGAACCACTCGTCGGGCGCCGAGGGATCGCCCACGGCGTCGGCCACGGTGAGGTCGGGCTCGACCGAGGCGTACACGAGCTGCCGGGGAACGGGTTCCGCCGCCAGGTCGACGGCGGCGCGCAGCGTCTCGCAGGACGCGGTCATCCGCCGCAGCGCGGCGCGCAGCAGGGAGGCCTCCAGGGGCAGCGCGACGGAGTAGGCGAAGACGTCGTGGTAGGCGGACTGTGCGGGGTCCCGCCTCGTCGCCCGGATCATCCGGAGCTGGGTGGCGGTCAGGGGGTAGGCGTCGACGGCCCCCGGAGGGAGCCCGTCGGGTGACGCGCCCGGGGACTCCACGGCGCCGCCCGCCGTCTCCGCGGTCCCGGACCCGGGCTCGGACCCGGACCCGGACCCGGGCTCGGACCCGGGCGCCCGCGCCGCGAGCCTGCGGACCAGCGCCCGTACCGTGCGCGCCTCCATCACGTCGCGCAGCGCGGCACCGGGGAACTGCCTGCGCAGCTTGGCGAGAATGCGGATGGAGCTGATCGAGTCGACGCCGGCGTCGAGGTAGTTCTCCTCCGCCCCGAGCGTCTCGCCGCCGACCGCCTTCGCGATGATCCCCGCCACGGCCCGCTCCACGGCGCCCCGGCCGCCGTCATCCGGTTCCTGCCCCGCGTACCGTTCGAGGGCGGCCAGGAACTCACCCAGGAACCGCTCCGCCGTGGAGGTCTTGACCCGCCCGCGGTCGTGGGCCAGGGCGAGCTGCGTGGCCCCGGCGAAGTGGTCCCGGTGCACGTGGACGGTCATCGCGAAGCTGGTGAGCTCAAAGTAGCGGGCCTTCTCGATCGACACCGTGCCCCGCGCGGCGGCGTCCGCGGCATCGCCCGTCGCGTAGGAGTGGAAGTCGGTGTAGTTGAAGACCACGTCGAAGAGTGCCCCGCCCTGCTGCCGCTCGATGTCCGCGAGGGGGAACCGCTGGAGCGGGACGAGTTCCCGCTCGCGCTCGAAGACCGAGGCCGGCAACCGCGCGTCGTCCGCCTCACGCACCTCGACGGGCAGCGGAAGGGTGTTCAGGAACAGGCCGACCAGCTCGCTGCCGCCGGGCACGTCCGGACGGCCGTTGCCGACCAGCCCGGTGACCACCCGCGCCCTGCCGGTCAGGTCCGCCAGGGCGGCGCAGTGCGCGGCCAGATAGAGCGATTTCAGCGGGAGTCCGAGGGCCGCGGCGCGCAGCCGCAGGCGCTCCTCCAGCCCGGCCGGGACGGCCCGCTCCAGGACCGCGGTCTCGATCGTCTCCGGCGCCGCGGGTCCGGGGTGGCCCGCCAGCAGCGTCGCGGGGAAGCCGTCGAGCAGCCCGCGCCAGGCGTCCCGGTCCGCCGGGCGTCGCGCGCTCTCGCGCTCCAGCGCCACGTAGGTGCCGTAGCCGGCCTCCGGGGCGGCGCCGGCCGTCCGGCCGGCCGGGAGCCCGGCGCAGCGGCGCCGGATCTCCTCGATGACGAGGGCGACGCTCCACCCGTCCAGGATCAGGTGGTGGAACGAGAACGCCAGGTTGACACGGCCGTTGCCCCGTACGTGGGCGCAGAAGCGCAGGGGCGGCCCGGCGAGGTCCAGCGGGCGGCTCTTCTCGGCCTCGATCCACTCCTCGACCGCCCGGTCCTGCGCGTCGGCGGGCAGCCCGGTGAGGTCCACGACCTCCAGGGACGGCGCGGCGCCGGCCGCGTCCGGGCGGAGCACGACCTGGAGCGGCTCGCCATAGCTCTCCAGGTCGAAGTGGGACCGCAGGTGAGCGTGGTGTGCCACGGTCTCCCGGACGGCACGGGCCAGTTCGGCCGGATCGGCCACGCCGGCGAACTCGTAGTCGAAGATGTCGTGGTAGACCGGGGAGTCCTCGTCGAGCAGCGAGTGGTAGATCATGCCCGACTGAAGCTTCGTCAGCGGCCAGGCGTCCTCCGCCGCCGCGGGGAGCACCGCCTTGTCGTCGTCCGTCAGCAGGCCGAACGCCTCGACGGCGGCGGGCACGGGCGACGCCGGGTCCTCGCGGGTCAGCGAGGCGGCGAGCTCGGCGATCGTCGTGTGGGCGAACACGTCGCGCAGGCCGACCGCGTATCCGGCGGCGCGCAGCCGGGAACTGACGCGCAAGGCCATGATCGAGTCCCCGCCGAGGGCGAAGAAGTTGCTGTCCGCGCCGACCGGTGCCCGGAGGCCGAGGACGTCCGTCCAGGCACGGGCCACGTCCTGCTCGGCGGCGGTGGCGGGCGGGCGGCCGGCCCGGCCGGCCGCTGCCGGGTGGGCCGCCGGCGCGGGCAGGGCACGCCGGTCCAGCTTGCCGTTGGGCGTGGTGGGCAGCTGCGGCACCTCGACGAGGTACTGCGGGACGAGGAACTCGGGCAGCAGCTTCCGCAGCCGGGCCCGCAGGTCGTCGGGGTCGAAGGCGGTGCTCACGACATAGCCGGCCAGCGCCTGCGCGGGGCCCGACGCGTCCACGACGACGGCCGCGTCCTGGACGCCGGGCAGGTCGCGCATGACCGCGGCGATCTCGTCGGGCTCGACCCGCAGGCCGCGCAGCTTGACCTGGTTGTCGATGCGCCCCAGGTACTGGATCTGGCCGTCCGGCAGGAAGCGCGCCAGGTCGCCGGTGCGGTAGAGGCGGGCTCCCGGCGCCGTTCCGTAGGGGTCGGGGACGAACATCCTGGCGTTGAGGTCGTCGCGCCGGTGGTACCCGGCCGCCACGGCGACGCCGCCGATGCACAGCTCCCCGGGTACGCCGACCGGCTGGAGCCGCAGGTCCCGGTCCAGGACGTACAGCCGCACGTTGTCGATGGGCCTGCCGATGGGGACGAGCTCTCCCGGGTAGTCGGTCCGGCAGGGCCAGTGCGAGACGTCGATCGCGGCCTCGGTCGGGCCGTACAGGTTGTGCAGTTCGCAGGAGGGGAGCGTGGCGGCGAAGACCTCGATGGTCCTGCGGGGAAGTGCCTCGCCGCTGCAGATGACCCGCTTGAGCGGGCCGCAGTGCCCGGCGAGTTCCTCCGCCTCCAGGAACACGTTCAGCATCGAGGGAACGAAGTGCACGGTCGTGACGGCCCGGGACCGGATGAGTTCCTTGAGGTAGTCGGGGTCACGGTGCCCGCCGGGCCGGGCCACGACGATGGTGGCTCCGGTCATCAGCGGCCAGAAGAACTCCCACACCGAGACGTCGAAGCTGTACGGGGTCTTCTGGAGCACCCGGTCCGCCCCCGGACCGCCGGTCAGCGGGAAGGCGGACTGCATCCAGTGGAGCCGGTTGGCCAGCGCGTCATGGCGGTTGATCACCCCCTTGGGCTGCCCTGTGGATCCGGAGGTGTAGATCATGTACACGGGCGAGCCGGGGCCCAGTTCGCGGACGGGATCGGTGTCGTCCTCGTGGTCCAGTTCCCCGTCCGTGAGCACGAGGAGCCGGGCGGCGGCGCTGCCGAGGGCGGAGCGGTGGTGCTCCTGGGTGAGGATCAGCGGAACACCGGCGTCCTGGATCATGAACTCGACCCGGGCGGCCGGGTATTCGGGGTCGATCGGCACGTACGCGCAGCCCGCCTTGACGATGGCGAGCAGCGCGATCACCATCTCGGCGGAGCGGTCCATGAACACCCCGACGAAGGGGCCCGCCCCGGTCGTCCCGAGGATGGTGCGGATACGGCTCGCCACCTGATTGGCCCGCCGGTTCAGCTCGTCGTACGTGTACGTCTCGCCTTCGAACTCGACGGCCGGGCTGTCGGGGCTCCGCCGGACCTGCTCCTCGATGACATCGGCGATCGTGCCGCCGGGGTGGGTGACCTGCGTGTCGTTCCAGTCGCCGAGGATCAGGTCCCGTTCCTCGTCGCGGGTCATCGACGGCGTGGCCACCGGTGTGTCGACACCGGCGCCGGCCAGCGAGGTCAGCAGCTGCGCGTAGTTGCGCAGGATGCGCTCCGCGGTGTCCCGGGTGAACAGATCCGTGGAGAACTCGAGCTCGAACTCGTACGCGTCGCCGGCCCGGTTGACGTACAGCATCAGGTCGAACTTGGCGGCGGTCCGGCGGACGGGGTGGTACTGGGAGACCAGTCCCGGCCCGAGGTCGATCGAGGGACGGCCGTCGAGCATCGTGAGCATCGTCTGGAAGACCGGGTTGTGGTTCCGCGCCCGCTCGGCCCCGAGGGCCTCGACCACCTTGGGATACGGCGCGTCGCCGTCGTCCAGCAGCCGCTGGGCGGCTTCCTGCGCGCCGGACAGCACGGTGCGGAACGTGGCGTCCGCGTCCACGGGCACGAACAGGGGCAGCGTGTTGACGTAGCAGCCGACCTGCTCCAGATCCTCCGCGCCCGGCCGGTTCAGCACCGTGGTGCCGATGGCGAAGCCCTCCTGCCGTGTGTAGCGGTGCAGCAGCAGCGCGTAGGCGGCGAGGAACACCGGGAAGGCGGTGCTGCGGCAGGTGCGGGCGCATTCCTTCAGCAGCGGTTCGATGTCCGCGCCGGGCACGGTGATGGTCGTGCTGTCGCCGCGGAAGGTCTGCACCGCGGGTCGCGGGCGGTCCAGCGGCATGCCGAGCAGGTCCGGGGCGCCGGCCAGCGACCGGCGCCAGCGCTCGACGGCGGCCGTCCGCTCCTCGTCCGCGGCCGCCGAGCGGCTCTCCGTGACGAAGGCGCGGAAGGCGGCGCCGGAAACGGGCCGCCGCGGCAGGCGTCCGGTGGCCACCAGGGTGCGGTAGTTCTCCGCCACCTCGTCGAGGAGGAGGTGGATGCTCCAGTCGTCGATGACGATGTGATGGGCCGTCAGGCCGAGGACCCAGCTGTCGCCGGGCAGCGCCATGACGACCGCCCGCAGCAGGGGGGCCGCGCCCAGGTCGAACGGTCGCCGGTGGTGCTCGGCGAGCACCTCCTCCGCCCGGAGGCGGGCCTCGGCAGCGGCCAGGGTGCGCAGGTCGACCACGGTCGTGCTGTCCGGAAGGGCGTCCTCGCCGGCGTGGTGCACCCGGGCCCGCGGCCCGTGGGGGGTCTCGTGGAACGTGGTGCGGAGTGCGTCGTGCCGCAGGACGGTGGCCCGGATGGCGCGGCGCAGCGCGCCCGGGTCGAGGTCACCGGCCGTCTCGAAGGCCACCGATTCGTTGTACGCGGGCGCGTCGGAGCCGGCGAGCTCGTGGAAGAGCCAGAGGCTTTCCTGGGTGTATGAGAGCATGCTTGCGCCTGTGTCCGGTTTCCCGGCCATACGACACTCCAAACTCGGTACGAAATGTGGCTCGTTGACGTGACGAGCGATGTGGATGCAGGGGATCGGCGCCCCGTCGCACGCCTCCACGGCGTCCGGGGGCGCCCGGGCGTTCCGGCTGCGCGTCCCGTGCCGGGCCGTGTCCGGGAGGACGCGCGGGCCGCGGCTGTCCGCCGCCCGGCACGCCGCGGGCCGGGGCTTCCCGGCCCGCGCGGCGGGAGAGGATCGAACCGGCGGGATCCGGCCGGGAAGGCCGCGTCCGGGAGCGCGGCTACGGCGCGGTCACGGCCCCGTGAAACGGGTCGAAGACTTCGTCGTACGGGCGCAGGATCGAGCTCAGCGTGTCCGGTGCCGCAGCGTCCGGACCCGCACCGTCACCCGTGACGGGCTCGGTGTTGATCGCGATGTGCCCGGCGGCCCTGCGGGCCAGACGGACGGCCGTGCCGGCGTCGTCGGCATGGACGATGACGTGCCCGCACCGATCGTCCGACCAGCGGAGCTCGGGCACCACCGACCCCGCCTCCACACTCACCGACACCTCCACCACTCCGTCGGCGGCGCGCGCCGCCTCCAGGCCGGTGACGGAGGTGACGATGCCCGGGGCCGCGGTCAGGAAGCGGATGGCGGCCGCGCCGCGGGCGGGGTGCAGATGGCCGTCGAGCGGAGCGCCGTGGCCGGCGAGGCGGTAGGTCGCCTCCTCCATGTCGACCCCGTACACCATCCTGACGAGATCGTTGATCCGGTCGCCCCCGCGGCGGGTGTGCGACTCGACGACCCGCGGCCCCTCGGCGGTGAGGATGATCTCCGTGTGCGACGGGCCGTCCTCAAGACCGACCGCGTCGAGCAGACGCACCGTCATGTCGCGGATCTGGTCGAGCTGGTCCTTTGCCAGGGGGGCCGGAATGACGTGCCCGAGTTCCACGGTGCCGCCCTCGGTGTCCTTGGCGGTCACCGCGATGATCGTGTGCCGGCCCGATTCGGAAAAGGATTCCACGCTCAGTTCGGGACCGGCCAGGAGCTTCTCGACCTGGAATTCACCGAGCTCGAACGACTGGCACCAGGCCCATACCGCGTCGGCGTCCTCGACCGACGCGATCCGGCGCACTCCGAGGCTGCCCGAGCCCTTGGTCGGTTTGACCACGGCCGCCCCGTGCGAGACGACGAATTCACGGAGCTGCGCCCGGGTGGGGTTGACCACATAGGGAACGGGCCCGATGCCCTGCTCGTTCAGCAGGGCCCGCATCGCGGACTTGTCGTGCAGCAGCCGGGCGCATCGTTCGGACGTGCCGGGAATTCCCAGGACATCGGTCACATGGCCGGCCACCAGTTGCGCCGCCTCGGTCTGTGTGACGATCCGCGTGATCGGTGCGATCCGGTGCAGCGCGGCGGCCATCGCGGCGGCGCTGGGGACGTGCTGATAATCCACCAGGGCGAGCTGCTCGCAGTGCGGGATCAGCGCAGGATCGAACTGTGACGGCTTCTGCATATAGGCGACGTCGACACCGGCCGACTTCGCTTTCGAAACTAATCGAATACTGTCCCCGATAACGAGAACGCGCCCCCGTGACACGATCATCCCCCGTTTCAGACCGCTCTCTGAGTCGTCGGCGACGGTAGCACAGCCGCAGCCGTCCCCCCAGGGGATTCCGCGAAAACCAGCGGGGAGCCGGGCCCGCCAGGGCCCCTGCCTGCCGGGGCCGAGATTCCGCATCAGGAACGTCCGTCGCGCCGACGACGTCCCGTAACCGTTTGCCGGCGGATTCCGCTTCCGCTTCCTCCTCCGCCGGATCGCGTAGTGACGGAGTGATGCCGTCTCACCCCTCGTGCCGCGAGCGTGGCCGGTCCCCGTCCGGGGCGAAGTAGACGCCGGGCGGATTGACGGGGGCCCTTCGATGTCTTTCGGCCATGATTCGTCGACCGGGTGGCGAACGTAACCCGCTCGGCGCACAGCGCACCGGCCTCGGAGCCGGGGTCCTCCGCGGGGGCGGGCCCGGCCTCCGGCCCCCGTGGATGCGGCCCCCGCCGATGCGGCCCGGTCCGGACGAGAGGCCCCTCAGGCAACGGGATTCCCGGCCCCGCCGTGCAGGCGGCTGCGACGGCGGCCGTAGAGGAAGTACAGCAGGACGCCGGCGGCCATCCAGACGACGAACCGCAGCCAGGTCTCGCCGGAGAGGTTGAGCATCAGCCAGCCCGAGGCCAGCACCGAGACGACCGGCAGCAGCGGCACCAGCGGAGTGCGGAAGGAGCGCGGCAGGTCGGGCCGGGTGCGGCGGAGGACGACCACGCCGAGGGCGGTGACGACGAAGGCGAAGAGGGTGCCGATGTTCACCAGTTCGGCGAGCTCGGAGATGCTGGTGAAACCCGCGATGACGGCCGCGGTCGCGCCGAGCAGGATCGTCGAGCGGTAGGGCGTGCGGAAGCGCGGGTGGACCCGGGAGAAGATCTTCGGGAGCAGCCCGTCCCGGCTCATCGCGAAGAGGACCCGGGGCTGGCCGAGCAGCATGATCATGCACACCGTGGTGAGGCCGACGGCGGCGCCGAAGCTGATCAGCCCGGCCCAGAAGGGGTGCCCGGTGGCCTTGAAGGCGTCGGCGAGCGGGGCGTCCACGGACAGCTCGGTGTACTTCTGCATCCCGGTCACCACGATGGAGACGGCGATGTAGAGCACGGTGGTGACGGCGAGCGTGCCGAGGATGCCCCGGGGCAGATCGCGCTGCGGGCGGCGGGTCTCCTCGGCGGCGGTGGCGACGATGTCGAAGCCGATGTAGGCGAAGAAGACGATGGCCGCACCGGTGAAGATCCCCATCACGCCGAAGGCGGACGGGGTGTAGCCGAAGAGCGTCTGGACCAGCGGCGCGCCGATGTCGGCGCCCCCGCCGGAGCCGGTGTCCCGCGCGGGCGGCACGAAGGGGTCGTAGTTGTCCGCCCGGACGAAGAACGCCCCCACGACGATCACGATCAGCACCACGGCGACCTTGACCGCCACGATGACGGAGGTGACGCGCGCGGACAGCTTCATCCCGGCGACGAGGACGGCCGTGAGCGTCAGCACCAGCAGGAAAGCCGGCAGGTCGAAGGCGAACCCGCTCTGCTCACTGGTGCCGGCGAGGGCCTCGGGCAGCCGCCAGCCGGCGTTGTCCAGCAGGGAACGGATGTAGCCGGACCAGCCGACGGCCACCACCGCGCAGCCGAGGGCGAGTTCGAGCATCAGATCCCAGCCGATGATCCAGGCGGGCAGTTCGCCCAGCGAGGCGTAGGCGAAGGTGTACGCGGAACCGGCCACGGGCACGGTGGAGGCGAACTCCGCGTAGCAGATGGCCGCCAGGGCGCAGACGAGACCGGAGACGGCGAAGGAGACGGCCACCGCCGGGCCGGCGGTCTCCTTGGCCACCGCGCCGGTGAGCACGAAGATGCCGGTGCCGATGACGACGCCCACGCCGAAGACCATCAGGTCGAAGGCGGAGAGCGACTTGCTGAGCCGGTGGTCGGGCTCCTCCGTGTCACGGATGGACTGCTCCACCGTCTTGGTCCGGAGGACGTCGCCCGGCCCGCGGCTCCCCGTGTTTCCCTGGCTCACCGTCTACCTCCACGCGCTCGGCTCGTCGGCGACATGGTTCACGTGCCCCCGCCGGGCCGGGGCACTACACCGCCGGGCGCATGGGAATTCACCCCATCGGAAGAGGGGGAGGTGCGGGAGCCGGGAACGGGCGCGGGCCGGCCGGCACAGCCGTTCGGGGTACGCCGGCCGGCCCCGGCCCCGCGAGGACGGGGCCGGCCGGGGACGGGGCCGGTCAGTCGCCGGCGACCTCGGCCGGCTCGGTGTCGTAGCGGCCGTCGAGCTTCGCCACCAGGCCGGTGACCTGGCGGGCGATGTCGGGCGCCGTCAGGCCGATCTCCGCCATGACCTCCTTGCGGGAGGCGTGGTCGAGGAAGCGCTGCGGAATGCCGAAGTCGCGCAGCGGCACGTCCACGTTGGCGTCGCGGAGCGCCTGGGCGATCGCCGAGCCGACGCCGCCGGCGCGGCCGTTGTCCTCGACGGTGACCACGACGCGGTGCCGGTCGGCGAGCGCGGGGAGCTGCTCGTCCACCGGCTTGACCCACCGGGGGTCGACGACGGTGGTGGAGATGCCCTGCTTGTCCAGGAGCCCGGCGATCTCCAGGCACATCGGGGCGAGCGCGCCGACGGAGACGAGCAGGACGTCCGCCTGCGAGCCGTCCCGCGTCGTCGTGTCCGCGGCGGGCTCGCGGAGGACGTCCATGCCGCCGATGCGGCGGACGGCCGCGACCGCCGGGCCGACCGCGCCCTTGGAGTAGCGCACGACGGTGGGGGCGTCCTCGACGGCGACGGCCTCGCGGAGCTGGGCGCGGAGCTGGTCGGCGTCGCGCGGGGCGGCGATCCGCAGGCCGGGCACGACCTGGAGGATGGACAGGTCCCACATGCCGTTGTGCGAGGCGCCGTCGGTGCCGGTGACGCCGGCCCGGTCGAGCACGAAGGTGACGCCGCACCGGTGCAGCGCCACGTCCATCAGCACCTGGTCGAAGGCGCGGTTGAGGAAGGTGGCGTAGACGGCGAAGACGGGGTGGAGCCCGCCGGTGGCCAGGCCGGCCGCGGAGACGGCGCCGTGCTGCTCGGCGATGCCGACGTCGTACACCCGGTCGGGGAAGGTCTTGGCGAACTTCTCCAGGCCGACCGGCTGGAGCATGGCCGCGGTGATCGCGACGATGTCCTCGCGCTCCCGGCCGAGCTTCACCATCTCCTCACCGAAGACGGAGGTCCAGTCGGCGCCTGCGGCGGACACGGGCAGGCCGGTGTCGGGGTGGATGACGGGGACGGCGTGGAAGCGGTCGGCCTCGTCCTCCAGGGCGGGCGAGTAGCCGCGGCCCTTCTCGGTGAGGCAGTGGACGATGACGGGGCCGCCGAACCGCTTGGCCCGCACCAGGGCCGACTCCAGGGCCTCGATGTCGTGGCCGTCGATGGGGCCGACGTACTTGAGGCCGAGGTCCTCGAACATGCCCTGCGGGGCGATGAAGTCCTTGAGGCCCTTCTTGGCGCCGTGCAGCGTCTCGTACAGCGGGCGGCCGACGACCGGGGTGCGCTCCAGGAGGTCCTTGCCGCGGGCGAGGAAGCGCTCGTAGCCGTCGGTGACGCGGAGGGTGGCGAGGTGGTCGGCGAGGCCGCCGATGGTGGGGGCGTAGGAGCGCTCGTTGTCGTTGACGACGATGACCAGGGGGCGGTCCTTGGCGGCGGCGATGTTGTTCAGGGCCTCCCAGGCCATGCCGCCGGTCAGGGCGCCGTCGCCGATCACGGCGACGACGTGGTCCTCGCGGCCCAGCACCTGGTTGGCCTTGGCCAGGCCGTCGGCCCAGCCCAGCACCGTGGAGGCGTGGCTGTTCTCGATGACGTCGTGCTCGGACTCCGCCCGGGAGGGGTAGCCGGAGAGGCCGCCCTTGGCGCGGAGCCTCGAGAAGTCCTGTCGGCCGGTCAGGAGCTTGTGCACGTAGGACTGGTGTCCGGTGTCGAAGAGCACCTTGTCCCGCGGGGACTCGAAGGCGCGGTGCAGCGCGATCGTCAGCTCGACGACGCCCAGGTTCGGTCCGAGGTGACCGCCCGTCCTGGAGACGGCGTCGACGAGGAAGGTCCGGATCTCCCCGGCCAGCCGGGCGAGCTGTTCCTGGTCGAGCCGGTCCAGATCGCGCGGTCCGGTGATGCGGGACAGCAGCTCCCGCTCTTCGCGCGGCACCATTGCCACTGTGTCTCCTCTTGGCCGTCTTGCTTCGAGCACATTGCCGGTCCGCTGAGTCTAATGTTCCCTTTCCGGACGCGCGGACCCGGCCGTGCGCCGGAGCGGCTCGCCGCGCGGGCCCCGGGGGTGCACCGCCCGGCCCACCGCCCCCGGACGCACGGGCGCCCGGCCCCGGCCAGGGGGCCGGTGCCGGGCGGGTCCGCGGGGGCAGCTCGTCAGGTGCGGCCCGCCGACTTCTGGGTGCGGCGCGAGACCGAGTCGATGACGACGGCCGCGAGCAGCACCGCGCCGGTGATCATGTACTGGATCTCACTCGCCATGCCGAGCAGATTGAGGCCCTGCTGGATGGACTGGATGACCAGCATGCCCAGCAGCGCGGACCAGATCTTGCCGCGTCCGCCGAAGAGGCTGGTGCCGCCGATGACGGCGGCCGCGATCACGCTCATCAGCACGTTGCCTGCGCCGAGGCTCTTGGTGGCGCCCCCGGACTGGCTGGCGATGAAGAGGCCGCCGAAGGCCGCCAGCATGCCGGCGATCATGAAGACGGTGATCCGGACCCGCTCCACGTTGATGCCGGCGCGGCGGGCCGCCTCGGCGTTGCCGCCACTGGCGTAGATCTGCCGGCCGTAGGTGGTGCGCCGGACCACGAAGTCGGCGGTCACCAGCACGGCGAGGAAGAGCACCAGCGCCAGCGGCAGCCCGCGGGACTGGTTGAGCTGGTAGGCGGCGGTGAACGCCACGGCCGCGAGCAGGGCGGCCCGGAACAGCACCTCGCCGAAGGGGCGGTGCAGCAGCCCCGCGGCGCGCCGGCGGCGGCTGTCGCGCAGCATCGCGAGGAAGTAGACGGCGACGGCCGCGCCGGCCAGGCCGTAGGCGGCCGCGATGTCCTCGAAGTAGTAGTTGGTCAGGTTCTCGACGATGCTGCCCGAGGGCGTGTTGATGCTGCCCTCGGAACCCATCAGCCAGATCTGCAGACCGCTCCAGCCGAGGAAGCCGGCCAGGGTGACGACGAAGGCCGGGACGCCGACCTTGGCGAAGAAGAAGCCGTGGATGCCGCCGATGGCGGCGCCCGCGGCGACGGCGAGCAGGACGGCCTGCAGGTCGCCCATGTCGCCGGTGACGCTGAGCACCGCCCAGATGGCGGCGCCGACACCGGCGACGGAGCCGACGGAGAGGTCGATCTCGCCGAGCAGGAGGACGAAGACGATGCCGACGGCCATGATGCCCTGGCCGGCGATGTAGACGCTGATGTTGCTGAGGCTGCCCGCGGAGAGGAAGCTCTCGTCCAGCGACTGGAAGATGATGCCGATGACCACCAGGCCGAGGACGACCGGTATGGAGCCGAGCTCGCCGCCGCGTATCTTGCGCTGGAACTCGGTGAGGTAGCCCTTCAGGCCCTGCTCGCGGACGAGCAGCCGGGGGTCGACCGCGCCGGCCGGGGCGGGCGCCGCCTTGGCGGAACCTTTCTGCACGGTGTGGCTCATCGTCCTGCCTCCGTGGTGCGCGCCTGGCGACGGGTCACGGCGTTGTCCGTGGCGCCCGTGATGGCGGCGATGATCTGTTCGTGGGAGGTCGTCCGGACCGGGAAGACCCCGTTGTTGCGGCCGAGGCGCAGCACCGCCACCGTGTCGGCGACGGCCTTGACATCGGCCATGTTGTGGCTGATGAGGATGACGCCCAGGCCGCGCTCCCGCAGCCGCTCCACCAGGTCGAGCACCTGCGCGGTCTGCTCGACGCCGAGCGCGGCGGTCGGCTCGTCCAGGATGACGACCTCGGGGTCGCCGACCAGGGCACGGGCGATGGCCACGACCTGGCGCTGGCCGCCGGAGAGGGAGGCCACGGGGATGCGCACGCTGGGAATGCGGATGGAGAGGGTGTCCAGGAGCTCCTGGGCCCGCTTCTCCATGGCGACCTCGTCGATGACCCCGCCCCGGCGCAGCTCGCTGCCGAGGAAGAGGTTGGCGACGACGTCGAGGTTGTCGCAGAGCGCCAGGTCCTGGTAGACGGTGGCGATCCCCAGGTCCTGGGAGTCGTGGGGCCTGTCGATGCGGACCTTGCGGCCCTTCCACTCGATGACGCCCTCGTCGATGGGGTGCACCCCGGCGATGGTCTTGACCAGGGTGGACTTGCCGGCTCCGTTGTCGCCGACCAGGGCGACGACCTCGCCCGGATGGATCTCCAGTTCGACGTCGGTGAGCGCCTGTACGGCGCCGAACCGCTTGGAGACCCCGCGCAACGCCAGCACGGGCGTAGCGGACACGTGAATCATCTCCTTAGCCGCCTTCACAGGCGGAGGGGGTGCCGCGCCCTGTGGGCGCGAAGGTGGTGCAAGCAACGTCGGATGGTGCCGCCGTTGCCCGGCACCCGCCCCCGGCAGCGGGGTGAAGTTGGGGGCGGGTGCCGGGCAAGTCCGGCGGGCCGGTGGCGCTCAGGCGCCTGCCCGGGTCAGAGGAGTCCGGCGTCCTCGCAGGCCGCCTTGTACTCCGGGGTGCAGATCTCGTCGACGGTGTAGACCTTGTCCGCGATGAGCGTGTCCTTGATGTTGTCCTTGGTCACGATCTCGGCGTCGAAGAGCTGGCTGGGGATGCCCTTCTTGCTCTTGCTGTCGACCTTGTCCTCGGTGAACTCGTCGATGCTGTCGCCGTTCAGCAGGGCGACGGCTATCTCGGCGGTCCGCTCGGCCTCGGGCTTGATGGCCTTGTAGATCGTGAACGCCTGGCTACCGGCCACGATCCGCTGGAGGCCCGCGCGCTCGGAGTCCTGGCCGCCCACCGGGACGTCCTTGATGCCGCGCGACTTCAGGGCCGTGATGATGCCGCCCGCCATGCCGTCGTTGGCGGAGTAGACGGCGTCGAAGCCGTCCTTGCCGAGCGTGGTGATCGCGGCGGCCATCTTCTTGTTGGCCTCGTCCGGCGACCAGTCCGGGATGTCCTGCTCGTAGACGATCTTCTTGACCTTGCCGTCCAGGACGCTGTGGGCGCCCTTCTTGAAGAGCGCGGCGTTGGGGTCGGTCGGCGAGCCGTTGATCATCACGAGCTCGCTGTCCTTGGCCTTGTCGCCCAGGGCCTGGAGCACGCCCTCGCCCTGGAGCTTGCCGACCGCCTCGTTGTCGTAACTGATGTAGGCGGAGACGTCGCCCTCGGCGAGACGGTCGTAGGCGACGACCTTGACGCCCTTCTTGGCGGCCGCGTCGACCCAGGACTTGGTGGCCGTGGCGTCCACCGCGTCCAGGATGATCACCTTCACACCCTTGGTGATCAGGGCGTCGAACTGCTTCTTCTGCAGCTCGGTCTCCTGGTTGGCGTTGTTGTAGGAGACCTCGCAGTCGGAGCAGAGCGCCTTGATCTTCTTCGTCATCAGCGGCCGGTCGAAGGTCTCGTACCGGGTCGTCTTGTTCTCCGGCAGGAGAATGCCGATGGTCTTGTTGTCGCTGTCCTCCGCGTCGCTGCCGGCCTTGCCGCAGGCGGCCACGGACAGGGCCATCGAGATCGCTGCGGTGCCGATGACGACACGGCGCATCGTGCTGTTCATGTGCTGAACCTCCCTGACGAGGCCGCGTCCCTGCGGCCGAGGTGTGGGGAAGTCAACTCGGCCGGGCCGTTGCCGTCAAGAAGTAAAGACTTAACGAGATGACAACGGTGCCAACCGTTATCTAGTGAAGACAGGGTCCGCCGCGGCGACCGATCCGTCCAGAAGTGTCGAATCGCCCATTTCATTGAGTACGAGCGCGAGGGCCCCCAGCACCTCGGCCCGCCCCCCGAGCGCGCCGGGGACGACGGACAGCCGCCGCGCCGCGCTGGGGATCGCGTAGCGCGCCACGGAATCCCGGATGGGCAGCAGCACGAGCTCCCCGGCCTCGGCCAGGTCGCCGCCCAGCACCACCCGGCTGGGGTTGAGGAGATTGCAGAGGTTGGCCACGCCGGTCCCGATGTGCCGCCCGACGTCGGCGACCACCCGGCGGCAGCCCGGGTCGCCCTCGCGGGCCAGCTGCACCATGCGCTCGATGGTCAGATCCGGGCCGTGACTGGTGCGCAGCAGGTCCAGGACGTGCCGGGCCGCGGTGAAGGTCTCCAGGCAGCCCCGGTTGCCGCAGCGGCAGACGGGGCCGGACTCGTCGATGGTGATGTGCCCGATCTCCCCGGCCGTGCCGCCCGGGCCGCGGTAGATGTGGCCGTTGATCACCAGGCCCGCGCCGACACCGCCGGCGACCTTGATGTACGCCAGGTCCTTCACCCCGCGCCCGGTACCCCAGACGAGCTCGCCCAGGGCGCCGAGGTTCGCGTCGTTGTCGACGGACACCGGCACGCCGAGCCGCGCCGTCAGTTCCTCCTTGGGGTTGATGCCGGCCCAGCCCGGCAGGATCGCGGTGGACCCCAGGGCGCCGCTGTCGACGTCGATCGGGCCGGGCACGCCGAGACCGACCCCGATCACCTTGCCCACACCGAGACCGGTGGCGTCGACGAGCCGCTTGACCAGGGCCTCCGCCCGGTCGAAGCCCTGGGTCGCGGAGGCGTCCACGTCCAGCGGCTCGGCCTCCTCGGCCAGCACCTGATGGGCGAGGTTGCCGACGGCCACCCGGAGGTGGGTGTGGCCGAAGTCCACCCCCACCACGATCCCCGCGTCCCCGCTGAGCGAGACGCTGCGCGCCCGCCGGCCGCCCGCCGAGGTGGGCGTGACCTGCACGATCCCACTGTCCCTGAGCTCCCGGACGATATTGGAGACCGTGGCCGCGGACAGGCCCGTGCTCCGGGCGATCTCCGCCTGGGTGAGGGAGCCGGCCAGGCGCACCGCGCGCACGACCCGCTCCAGATTGGCCCGGTGCAGCGACGACTGCGATCCCGGAGTCTCCACGATCATCCTCTCCCGCCTGGAACGGCGGCTCGACCGCCGCCCGGCCCGGCCCCCGCAAGGGTGTTCCGGCCGTTCCTCCAACTTGTGAACTCTAAGCTGAGCCCGTGGAGGAGATCTCGTCAAGAGCTGGATCCGTGAGCGAACCGACGCGCCCCCGGCCGTACCGCGTGCGACCTGCCCGGGCGCCGGTGCGCCCCCGGGCCGCGAGCCGCGGGTACGGCGGTAGCGCCCGTGCACCGCGCGAACGCGAAGGCCGCATGGCGCCACACATCGGATGACCCGCCCCGTGCCGGACGACCGGCCGTCCCGGGGCGGGGCGTCCCGCACAACCCGCCCCGCTACTTCAGCGCGCCGGCCGTCAGGCCCGCGACCACCTGCCGCTGGAAGACGATGTACGCGGCGAGCACCGGCAGCATCGCCATCACCAGCCCGGCGAAGAGCCCCGACCAGTCGCCCTTGTAGCCCTGGCTGACCGCGAGCTGCACCAGGCCCTGGGAGAGGACCTTCCGCTCGGGGTCCGTGTTGAGCACGGTCGGCAGCATGTACTGGTTCCACTGGCCGAGGAAATTGAAGATCCCGACGCTGATGAGCCCGGGCCGGGCCATCGGCAGCATCACCTGGAAGAAGGTCCGGGCGTGCGAGGCCCCGTCGATGAGCGCGGCCTCCGCCACCGTCGTGGGCAGGGTCCGGAAGAAGGCCGTGAGGAAGAAGACGGTGAACGGCAGCGAGTAGGCGATGTACGTCAGGATCAGCCCGTGCAGGGTGTTGAGCAGGGCGAGATTGTTGAGCACGTAGAACAGCGGCACCAGGGCGAGGATGACCGGGAAGCTCATGCCGCCGATGAAGAGGAAGTAGAGGAACCGGTTCCCGGGGAAGTCGAACCGGGCCAGCACATAGGCGGCCATGGAGCCCAGCAGCATGGTGCCCGTCAGTGAGCCCCCCACCACCAGAACGGTGTTGAGGAAGTAGTCGCTCATGTGCGCCTGGCTCCAGGCGCGCGCCCAGTTCTCGAACTGGGGCGAGGCCGGCAGGCTCCACGGCGCGGTGAAGATCTCCCGGTCGGTCTTGAAGGAGGTCATCACCGCCCACAGCAGCGGCATGACCACCATGAACGCCCACAGCACGAGCATGCCGTGGGAGAAGGCGTTGAGCGCCCTCCCCTCGCCGCCGTTCCGGGAGCGCCGGCGCCCGCCGGGGCCGGTCTTGCGCACCGGCGGCTCCTCGGGGACACCGTGCCGGGGGACGGCGTCGGGAGCGGGCGGGGGCGGGGTGTCGGTGGTCTCCATCGGTATCAGAACTCCAGCCGCTCGCGGCGGCCCAGCCGCATCACGACGGCCGCGAAGGCCAGGGTGACGAGGAGCAGGGCGACGCCGATCGTCGTCGCGTAGGCCGCCTGGCCGTCGCGGAACGCCTTCACGTACACGTACAGCGGCAGCACCGTCGTGGAGTAGTCGGGGCCGCCGCCGTTGGCGCCCACGGTCATGATCTGGACGACCGCGAACGCCTCCGCGCCGAGCGCCAGGATGCCCATGTAGATCCAGCCGGACTGCACCGTGTCCCAGAGCAGCGGCAGGGTGATCCGGAAGAAGGTGGTGACGCGCCCGGCGCCGTCCAGGAGGGCCGCCTCGTAGAAGTCGAGGGGGATGGAGGACATGCCGGCCGAGAACAGCACCACGAAGAAGCCGACCGTGCACCAGACCAGCACGGCCATCACCGACCACAGGGCGTAGCCGGGATCGCCGAGCCAGTCCGGCTGGACCGAGCCCAGGCCGACCGCCCGCAGCCCCGCGTTGATCGCGCCGTTGTTCGGGTTGTAGGCGAACTGGAAGAGCAGGGCGACGATGGCGATCGACAGGACCTGCGGGAAGAAGTAGACGATCTTGTAGAAGGCGGAGCCGCGCACCCCCGTGACGGCCGCCGCGCCCCGGCGCCGCCGCCCGCCGACGTTGAGCATGAAGGCGAAGAAGAGCGCGAGGGCGATCGTGACCAGCGGCACGAGCAGCACGAGGAGCACGCTGTGCTGGAGCGACTTCCAGAAGATCTCGTCGTCCAGCAGCCGTTCGTAGTTGCGCAGTCCCGTGACCGCGAACTCGGGGCTCAGGCCGGTCCAGTCGGTGAAGGAGTAGTAGACCGCCTGGAGGAAGGGCCAGATGACGAAGAGCGTGTAGAGCGCGAGCGGCGCGGCCAGGAACCCGGCGATGAACCGGTACTTACCGTGGTGCATGGTGACCGACCCCGATCCCCGGCCGCGCCGCCCGCGCCGGACGCTGGTGACGTTCCCTCACTCGTGACGTTCCCTCACTCGTGACGGCCCTCACTGGTGACGTGCCCTCACTGGTGCCGGTAGTGCTTGACGGCGTCGTCGTTCGCCGCCTCGTTGGTGTAGATCTGGATCTTCTTGACCGCCTCGGCGGGGGTGATCCGGCCGGCCATCATCTCGCCGAGGCCGCCGCCGACCTTCTCCTTCCACAGCGCGACGTACCAGTCCTTGATCCGCGGGTTGACGATGTTGTCCCCGGCCTTGTCGAGCGCGTCCACCGCGGAGGTGAGACCGGGCGGCAGGGTCAGCCCCTCGGTGCCGCCGTCGTAGGAGGTCAGCGAGGAGACCTGGCGGGTGAAGTTCTTCGAGGACTGCTCCCCGAGCATGGTGCGCAGCAGTTCCATGCCACCGTCGGGGTTCTTCGCCCGGGCGGGGACGATGAACGGCTCGCCGCCGGCCGCCCAGATCGTGCCGGCGGGCATCCTGTCGGAGCCGTCCAGGCCGGAAGGGGCGGCGACGCGGAGTTCGAAGTCCTTCGGGGTGGTGGCCTTGGCCTCGTTCTCGACCCAGGAGCCGTTGGGGATGAACAGCGCCTTCCCCTCCGTCCAGGCGGTCTGCGATTCGATGTGGGTCAGGCCGGGGGTGCCGCGGAGGATGTAGCCCTTCTGCTGGAGTTCGTAGTACGCCTCCAGGGCGGATCTGACGGCGGGGCCGCGCCAGGCGTCGGGCTCCAGGTTGTCGATCGCGTCGAGGACTTCCCGGCCGCCGATCTTCGCCATGAAGGGGAAGAGGCTGAAGGTCACGTAGTACGGGTTCTTGCCTGCGTAGGTCCAGCCGGCGATGCCCTTCTTCTTCGCCTTGGCGCAGAGGGCGAGCATGTCGTCCCAGGTCTGCGGGTATTCGGCGTCGAGCTTGTCGAGGGCCGTCTGCGAGTACCACACGCCGTGCACGTTGTAGGCGTAGTAGAGGACGTGGACGGGATCGCCGTCGAACTGCCCCATCTCGGCGACGCCGGGGCGGAGGGTGTCGCGGACCTTCTTGTCCGGGTCGTCGAAGGACGGCGCGTCCAGCAGCGGGGTGAGGTCGGTGAGCTGCTTCTTGCCGACGAGGACGCCCAGGTCCATCTGCTCGGCGCCGGAGTTGTCGATGAGGTCGGGCGGGGTGCCGCCGTTGAAGCGGGGCTGGAGAACCGACTGGATCTTCTGCGTGGCGGCGTGCTTGACCTCGGCGTCCGGGAACTTCTTCCGGTAGACGGCCTCGGCGTCCTTGGCGTACTGGTCGCCGAATCCGCCGTCGAAGATGACGACGTCGAGGGGCGCGCCGCCGTTGACCCCGAGCGGGTTGGCGGCGCTCTTCTCGCCCTTCTCGACCTTCTCCCCGCTGGTGGCGCTGGAGGCGCAGGACGCGAGGGTGCTCATCGCCGGTACGGCGATCAGGCCGAGGGCCGCAGCCCGCTTGATGACGTCGCGACGGCTGTGGCGGCTGTGCTCGGAGCTGGATCGCATGCTGGGTCCTCGCCCTCTCCCGGACTCGGGCGGTGTGTGCCGGTCCCCGGAGCTCCGCGCCTCGGCGAAGGGCACCGCCACCGCGGTCATGTGCAGCTGAGTCGTGCTGGGGGTGCGCCGGGATCGGTCGGAGAACCCCGGTGGTGCGCGGCGAAGCCACCTCCCGCCGTGTGCCGTCCCCCGATTCCGCGGGTGCCGTGGGTGACCCTGGGACGCCGACAGGTATAGTCCACTCCGCGCCGGGTGAGCAAGATCGAATACAGCATTCGGCAGGAGTCTTTCCCGAGTTGAGACCTGGGCGGCACACCTCCGCGCCGCTTCCGCGCGGAAGGGCGGTCCGCCTGCTCCCGGCGGGAGTTGAGCCGGAGCCGGTGGTCCGCCGGGGACCATCCAAACCGGCACCGGCCCGCACGGCCGGGCACGACGGCACCACCGGTCCGATTTTCAGCCGATTGGGCGCAGCGGGGGACGGCGCCCCGGGTCCGGGGCCCGGCCCGCCCGGGGCGCGCGGCCTGTTCCGTTCCGGGCGACTCCGTTCCGGGCGGTTCTCTCCCGGCCGGCCCGCTCTTCCGGCCGATGCGTGGTGCCGGCCGCGCCCCCGTACCCGTTCGCGGCCCGTCCCGACGTACCCGCCGGGAGGCGGACGCTCCGGCGGCGCCGATGAGGCGGGTGGCGGTGGCGCCGGCGGGCACCGTGCCGCCGCTGAACTCCACGTCCTCGGCCGGCTGAGCATGATCATGTGGACGACGCTCGGAATTCAACCAGTTCCCCATGACGCGCGTCACCGTGAACTCTGTGACGATACAGGGCAGTTGGGCTGAACCGGGACGGGGCGGCCGGGGCGCCGCCCGGGGACGGGCACAGCCCGGAACGGCGACGGGCCGCACCCCCTGTGCGGGGAGTGCGGCCCGTCGCCCTGCTGGCCGTCGCCCGGTGCCGGGGGCCGGTGCCGGGGTCGTGCCGTGCCGTGCCTACTTGCGGATCAGCGAGCGCAGCACGTACTGCAGGATGCCGCCGTTGCGGTAGTAGTCCGCCTCGCCGGGGGTGTCGATGCGGACGACCGCGTCGAACTCCACACCGGTGTCGGTGGTGACCTTCACGGTGCGCGGGGTGGTGCCCTCGTTGAGCTCGGTCACGCCGGAGACGGAGAAGGTCTCCTCGCCGGTGAGGCCCAGGGACTCCGCCGAGGCGCCCTCCGGGAACTGGAGCGGCAGCACGCCCATGCCGATGAGGTTGGAGCGGTGGATGCGCTCGTAGGACTCGGCGATGACAGCCTTGACGCCGAGCAGCGCGGTGCCCTTCGCCGCCCAGTCGCGGGACGAGCCGGAGCCGTACTCCTTGCCGGCCAGCACGACCAGCGGGATGCCCTGCTCGATGTAGTTGCGCGAGGCGTCGTAGATGAAGGAGACCGGGCCGCCGTCCTGGGTGAAGTCGCGGGTGTAGCCGCCCTCGGTGCCCGGCGCGATCTGGTTGCGCAGGCGGATGTTGGCGAAGGTGCCGCGGATCATGACCTCGTGGTTGCCGCGGCGGGAGCCGTAGCTGTTGAAGTCGCGGCGCTGGATGCCGTGCTCGGTGAGGTACTGGCCCGCGGGGGTGTCGGCCTTGATGGCGCCGGCCGGGGAGATGTGGTCAGTGGTGACCGAGTCGCCCAGCTTGGCGAGCACGCGGGCGCCGGAGATGTCCTCGACCGGGGCCGGCTCCATGCCCATGCCCTCGAAGTACGGGGGCTTGCGGACGTAGGTGGACTCGCTGTCCCACTCGAACGTGTTGCCGGTCGGGATCGGGAGCGCCTGCCACTGGGCGTCGCCCGCGAAGACGTCGGCGTAGCTGCTGCCGAACATCTCCTGGCCGATCGCGGAGGCCACGACCTCCTCGACCTCCTGCTCGGAGGGCCAGATGTCCTTGAGGAAGACCGGGTGGCCGTCCTGGTCCGTGCCGAGCGCCTCGGTGGTGATGTCCACCTTCATGGAGCCGGCGATGGCGTACGCGACGACCAGCGGCGGGGACGCCAGGTAGTTCATCTTGACGTCGGGGTTGATCCGGCCCTCGAAGTTGCGGTTGCCGGAGAGCACCGAGACGACGGCGAGGTCGTGCTCGTTGACCGCCTGCGAGACCTCCTCCGGCAGCGGGCCGGAGTTGCCGATGCAGGTGGTGCAGCCGTAGCCGACGAGGTTGAAGCCCATCTTGTCGAGGTACGGGGTGAGGCCGGCCCGGTCGTAGTAGTCCATGACGACCTTGGACCCGGGGGCCAGGGTGGTCTTGACCCACGGCTTGCGGGTGAGGCCCTTCTCCACCGCCTTCTTGGCGACGAGCGCGGCGCCGACCATGACGTACGGGTTGGAGGTGTTGGTGCAGGAGGTGATCGCGGCGACGGTGACGGCGCCGTGGTCCAGCTCGTACTCGGTGCCGTCGGGGGCGGTGACCTTGGCCTTCTTGGCCGGGACCTCGCTGGAGACCGCCGGGGCGTCGGAGGCCGGGAAGGACTCCTTGCCCGCCTCGTCCAGGTCGCCGTTGACGGCCACGTAGTTCCGCACGTCCTGGGCGAACTGCGCCTTGGCGTCGGCCAGGATGATGCGGTCCTGCGGGCGCTTCGGGCCGGCGATGGACGGGACGACCGTGGCGAGGTCGAGCTCCAGCTTCTCGGAGAAGTCCGGCTCGGCGGCCGGGTCGAGCCAGAGGCCCTGCTCCTTGGCGTACGCCTCGACCAGCGCGAGCTGCTGCTCGGAACGGCCGGTCAGCTTGAGGTAGTTGAGGGTCTCGCCGTCGATCGGGAAGATCGCCGCGGTGGAGCCGAACTCCGGCGACATGTTGCCGATCGTGGCGCGGTTGGCCAGCGGCACCGCGGAGACGCCCTCGCCGTAGAACTCGACGAACTTGCCGACGACGCCGTGCTTGCGCAGCATCTCGGTGATGGTGAGCACCAGGTCGGTGGCGGTGGTGCCGGCCGGCATCTCACCGGTCAGCTTGAAGCCGACGACCCGCGGGATGAGCATCGACACCGGCTGGCCGAGCATCGCGGCCTCGGCCTCGATGCCGCCGACGCCCCAGCCGAGCACGCCGAGGCCGTTGACCATGGTGGTGTGCGAGTCGGTGCCGACGAGGGTGTCGGGGTACGCCTGGCCGTTCCGGACCATGACGGTGCGGGCCAGGTGCTCGATGTTCACCTGGTGGACGATGCCGGTGCCGGGCGGTACGACCTTGAACTCGTCGAAGGCCGTCTGGCCCCAGCGCAGGAACTGGTAGCGCTCGCGGTTGCGGCCGTACTCCAGCTCGACGTTCTGCGTGAAGGCGTCCGGGGTGCCGAACTTGTCGGCGATCACGGAGTGGTCGATGACCAGCTCGGCCGGCGCCAGCGGGTTGATCTTGGCGGGGTCTCCCCCGAGCTCCTTCACGGCCTCGCGCATGGTGGCCAGGTCCACGACGCAGGGCACACCGGTGAAGTCCTGCATGATCACGCGGGCCGGCGTGAACTGGATCTCCTGGCTGGGCTGGGCGGCCGCGTCCCAGCCGCCGAGCGCGCGGATGTGATCGGCGGTGATGTTGGCGCCGTCCTCCGTGCGGAGCAGGTTCTCCAGCAGCACCTTCAGGCTGTAGGGGAGGCGCGCGGAGCCCTCGACCTTGTCCAGCCGGAAGATCTCGTACGACTCGTCACCCACGCGCAGCGTGCTGCGGGCGTCGAAGCTGTTCGCCGACACGACAGTCTCCTTCATGAATGTGCGTCCGTTACCGCCATGCTGCCGCCCCGACTCACAGTCCCTCCGCTGAGGTAAGGCTTACTTGCGTGTGAGCCCGTGTCCCCTGGCGGCCGCGGTGTGCCCGCTCGGCAGATATCTCGATGTCAAGATAACACTAGTGCACGGACCCGGTGCCGGACATCCCCGGCGGCCGTCCGGCTCCGCGCGGGCTCCGTCCGGGCTCCGTCCGGGCTGCGTCCGGGCTGCGTCCGGGCTCCGTCCGGGCTGCGTCCGGGCTGCGTCCAGCCGCCGTTCCGCCGCCCTCCGGGCAGGGGCCGGACTCCCGTCCGGAGCGGCCGCACCGGTGCCTGCGGGTACCCCTCGGCGCCGGACCGAACCCCTGTCGGGCCGGGCGTACGGGCCGGACGGCCGAGCGGGCGGACGGCCGAGCGGGCGGACGGCCGAGGCGGCAGGCGGGAGAGGCGGCAGGCGGGAGAGGCGGGATACAGGCGGGACAGCCGCAGCGACGGGCGGGACGGGATGGACGGCCGTCAGGCCGGGCGGAGGCCGGGAACCGCCCCGCCGCCGGGCGGGGCCTCCTCCGGCTCCCGGCCGCCCGGGCCCCGTCCCAGGTCTGCGAAGGAGTACGGCGGCCAGGGCCCCAGGAAGCGGATGCGGACCGCCGACTGCTCGTCCTGGATCTCCGCGAGCACCCGGCCCACCGTCTCGATCCCGTCCTGCCGCACCAGCAGGGACACGGACAGCACGTCCGTCTCGCCGGGGTCGCGGACCGCGCGGCGCCGGTCCTGGAGGTCCTCGGAGACGACCGCCAGCCGGCGCCGGGCGTCCGCGTACAGCGCGTCGGCCAATTGCTCGGACGCCTCACGGCGGGCCATCTCCAGCCGCTTGGCGAGCAGCCTGCGCACCCCGGGCGAGCTCTCCGCCATGTCCGCCATCAGGGACCGGGCCCGCTCGCTGCTCACGGCGGCGG
Source organism: Streptomyces sp. F63 (assembly GCF_018070345.1). Lineage (GTDB taxonomy): Bacteria > Actinomycetota > Actinomycetes > Streptomycetales > Streptomycetaceae > Streptomyces. Next base: position 74,841 of record NZ_JAGPXX010000018.1, on the reverse strand, counting down.
CCTCCCGGTCCAGGGTGATCTCCACCCGCAGTTCGGCGTGGCCCGCCAAGTCGTCGAGCCTGGCGGTGAGTTCGTCGTGGTGCTCGGCCAGCCAGCCACGCAGCCGCTGCTCCGCGCTCCGCCCGTCCTCCGGCCGCACCAGCACGTTGAACGTCATCGGCAGGACGGCCCCGGTGAGCTGCCAGGCCGCGTCGACGGCGCGGTCGTGCTCGACGATCCAGCGGCGCACGTCCTCGTCCGGGCCCTGGTACGGCGCCGGAGCCGTCGCGTGGACCAGTGCCACCGGACCACCGGGCTTGTCGCCCACCAGCCGGAGGGGTCGGCCGTCGAGGCCGGTGGTCGTGCCCGGCAGGGTCTCAGCGGCCTCCGTACCCGGGTCGGGCAGCAGCGCGTAGACGTACAGGGCCTGGGGCTGTTCCGCCGGCGCGGACCGGTCGTGCTCCGGGTGGGGGCCGGGGGTGCCCGGCGCGGTGGCGGGGCCGGGGGTGCCGTTCGCCGGGCCGGGGGTGCCGTTCATCGCGCACCTCCCGTCCCGGTCCCGGGCCCCTCCCCCGCTCCGGCCTCCTCGGCCCAGCGCGCCGGGTTGACGAGCTTGTCCACCACGTCGTCCACGACCTCGTCGAGTCCGCGGTGGAGGTCGGCCACGGAGACGGTGATGCCGTGCTCGTCCTTGATCTCCTTCATGGCCTCGTCCAGTTCGAGGAGTGCCTCACCGAGCCGCTCGGTCTCCTCGGGGGTGAGGTCGCCGCCCTCCATCCGCCGCAGCGCCTGGCGCTCCAGGGCCTCCTGGATCACCTCGACCAGGGTGACGACCAGGGTCAGCACCCCGTGCTTGAGGCTCTTCTCGTCAACGGTGAGGGCCACCGTCATCCCTCCTTCGCTCCGGGGATTCCCCGTTCTCCTCCCGACCCGCGTCCTCCCGGCCCGCGTCCTCCCGGCCCACGTCCTCCCCACCCGCGTCCCGATCCGCCCGCCCCGTCTCCTGACCCGCGCCGCCCGCCGTCACGCGGTGGAGAGGGCCGGTCCAGTCGGGGAGTGCGTCGGCCGCGAGGGCCACCTCGCCGCCGGGGGTGTCCAGCACCAGGGTGTACGGGCCGCCGGTCGGGTTGTCCCGCTCCTCCAGGCGGACGCCGAGCAGATCGCCGGGCGCCAGTACCAGCGCGGGCCGGGCGTCGACGGGCGACTTCCAGGAGAGCCCGCCGGCGTCGACCCGGCCGCGGCCGCCGCGCCACAGCGCGCCGCCACGGCGCGGCTCGTGGTACCACAGATGGCCCTCGTGCCCGCCCTCGTCCCCGCCCGGGCCGGCCGTTCCGCCGTCGCTCCCGTCCGCCGCCGTCAGGGGCCGCGCACCGGGCGCCAGCCGCAGCAGTTCCCGGTGCAGGCGTTCCGGCTCGGCGGCGGAGAGCAGCGCCTCCCCGCCGTCGCGCAGCCGGACCCGCAGCCGGGTGCGGTCCTCGCCGCCGACGGCCCGCTCGGTCTCCAGGGCGGCCGACTCCAGCTCGGCCAGCTCGGCCTCCCAGAGGATCTCGCGCGGCTCCCGGCGGAGCACGACCAGGCGCCGGTCGGTCAGCTGGACGCTGCCGGGCCGCCAGGCCGAGTACACCTCGCCCGTCAGCCGGTGGCCGCCGAACATCTTGCTGACCAGCCGCTCGCCGTCCCGCAGTTCGAGGCCCCGGCCGCCGGAGCGCTCCGCCCAGGCGCGGGTGGCCTCGTCCCACTGCCGCAGCATCCCGTACTCGAGCATCGTCTCCATGCCGGCGATGGCGGCGCGGACGTTGACGCCGATCAGCGGGATGTCGGCGACGGCGATGATCAGGTCCAGATGGAGGACGGCCCCCTTGTTGAGGACGACCTCCAGCAGGTCGTCCAGGGTGACCCGGGGGTCGCGGGTGGGCCGGAGCGACGGGAGGGCCGGGGCGCGGTCAGGCATCGTCCGCCTGCGGCGCATCCCGCCGCGCGTCCCGCCGTTCGCCCCGCCGTTCGCCCCGGGCCTCGCTCCCGCCCTGCCGGGCGTGCGGCCGGCCACCCGGCGCGCCGCCCTCCACCGCGGCGGGCTCCCCGTCCTCCGGCCCGGCGGAAGCACCGCCGGGCACCGCGCCGGGGTCGGCGGCGGACGCCCGGGACAGCGCCCTGGCACTGCGCCAGCCGCACCAGGGGCACCATTCGTTGAGGAGTTCCCGGGTGGGCACCTTCTTGTGGCACTCGGGACAGGTCTCCTTGTCCTCCTTGACCTCGCGCCAGGCGGCGGTCTCCATGTCCGTGCCGGAGGGGAACTCCAGCCCGTAGCGGGCGGCCGTCTCGAAGGAGGCCAGCGCGGCGCGCAGCCGGATGCCCAGCAGTTCGACACCGGCGACCGACACCATGATGTCCGCGTTGAGGACGAGCCCCTTGTCCAGCAGGGTCTCGACGACATGGGCGAGGCTGCCCTCGCCGCCGCGCTGCGGTTCCAGCGCGCGGGCACCGCCGCCGTACCGCCCGGTGCCGACCGCGGCCGCCGGCGCACGCGCAGCCGGCGCCGGGGCTCCCGAGGGGCCCCGGACGTCACGTATCGGATCGGGTTCTCTCATGTCCCTCGCCTTACCTGAGCGCCCGCCGTCAACCCTCCGGAAAACCGGGTGCCGGGCGGCCCCGCGCCGCGCCGGGGCCCCCGCCGTCCCGGACGCCCGGCTCTTTGCGGGACGGACGACCCCGCACTGGGCAGTCATGCGCCCACCCGGGTGAGAACGCGAACAAAACGGGCACTCCACCCTCATCCGGCCGACCACCCTCCGGACTCTCCAAAGCGCGGGAATCTCATATCTGAGATAACGTGAACCGCATGGGAGACGACTACCTCGTACGCATCGGACGCCTCATCCGAGACGCCCGGCAGCACCGCGGCTGGACACAGTCGCATCTCGCGGACGCTCTGGGCACCAGCCAGAGCGCCGTCAACCGCATCGAGCGCGGCAACCAGAACATCAGCCTTGAGATGATTGCCCGTATCGGCGAGGCCCTGGACAGCGAGATCGTCTCGCTCGGCTACGCCGGGCCGATGCATCTGCGCGTGGTCGGCGGCCGCCGCCTCTCGGGCGGCATCGACGTCAGGACGAGCAAGAACGCCTGCGTCGCCCTCCTCTGCGCCACCCTGCTCAACTCCGGCCGCACCACCCTGCGCCGGGTGGCCCGGATCGAGGAGGTCTACCGGATCCTGGAGGTGCTGGGCAGCGTCGGCGTCCGCACCCGCTGGATCAACGACGGCGCCGACCTGGAGATCGTCCCGCCGGACCGCCTCGAACTGGACTCCATGGACATGGAGGCGGCACGGCGCACCCGCAGCGTCATCATGTTCCTCGGCCCGCTGCTGCACCGCGAGGACCGGTTCCGCATCCCGTACGCCGGCGGCTGCGACCTCGGCACCCGCACCGTGCAGCCGCACATGACGGCACTGCGCCGCTTCGGCCTGGAGATCACGGCGACCGACGGCATCTACCACGCCGAGGTCGACCGGAGCATCCACCCGGACCGCCCGATCGTGCTCACCGAGCGCGGCGACACGGTCACCGAGAACGCCCTGCTGGCGGCGGCCCGGCACGACGGCGTCACCGTCATCCGCAACGCCAGCTCCAACTACATGGTCCAGGACCTCTGCTTCTTCCTGGAGCAGCTCGGCGTGACGGTCGAGGGCATCGGCACCACCACCCTCACCGTGCACGGCGTCCCGCACATCGACCGGGACGTGGACTACTCGCCCTCCGAGGACCCGGTGGAGGCGATGAGCCTGCTCGCCGCGGCCCTCGTCACCGAGTCCGAACTCACCATCCGGCGGGTGCCGGTGGAGTTCCTGGAGATCGAGCTGGCGGTCCTGGAGGAGATGGGCCTCGACCACGAGCGCAGCCACGAGTACCGCGCCGACAACGGCCGCACCCGGCTCATCGACCTCACCGTGCGCCCCTCGAAGCTGAACGCCCCGATCGACAAGATCCACCCGATGCCGTTCCCGGGCCTCAACATCGACAACGTCCCCTTCTTCGCGGCCATCGCCGCCACCGCGCAGGGCTCGACGCTGATCCACGACTGGGTCTACGACAACCGCGCGATCTACCTCACCGACCTCAACCGGCTCGGCGCCGACGTCAAACTCCTCGACCCGCACCGGGTGCTGGTCGAGGGCCCGACGCGCTGGCGGGCCGCGGAGATGATGTGCCCGCCGGCGCTGCGCCCGGCGGTGGTGATCCTGCTGGCGATGATGGCCGCCGAGGGCACCTCGGTACTGCGCAACGTCTACGTCATCAACCGCGGCTACGAGGAACTGGCGGAACGCCTGAACTCGGTCGGAGCGCAGATCGAGATCTTCCGGGACATCTGAAAGCTCTGAGGAAAGCAGCACGAACCCCCTCATGACCTGCACAAACGCGGGGACCTGGACGGATCCCAAAAAGTCCCCGGGCAGACTCGGCTTCCCGGCTCATCGTCGTTCGTGCGGACGCGCAGAGCCTCGAACGAGCGTCAAGCGAGGTTCGTCCTGCTCGGGCTGAGCCGATTGCGGCAACCAGCGCGCCGTGAGATCTGCCACCATCCCCTCCGGACGCCGGCTCGCGGATGATGACCCTCACAACGTCTCCGGCCGCCATAATGGAGTCATGCCGTCCAGCCCGCAGCACCCCGCACGCGCCCCGAGGAACGTCTCAAGCGCGGACACCGAGGACCTTGCGCGGTACCAGGAGAAGTTCCGCCGCCGTCTACCGGAGTCGCTGGACGAGCTGCACGGGCCAGCCTACGGTGTCCTGGAACTTCCGCTGCACATGGCCTGGTCCGGGATGACCTCCTACGACTTGGACAAGCCGCGCCAGCGTATGGGCCTGTACCGCACCGTTCTGCACGAGGGCCTGCACGACGATCTGCCCCGCTACCTCAACCGGGATCTACTTCTCGACCTGTGGCCGGTGCTGCGCACACTCGTCGGCCGCACCGTGCGCACCGTGTGGGAGGACGCCTTCCCCCAGCTCGCCTCCCGCACCCGGGCAGCCGCGTGACGGACATGCCGGAGCTGCACACGCGGCTCCTGGCAGATGTGATCGCCCTCGGCTCCCCGTATCCCCTGGTTCTCACCGGCGGGTATGCCGTGCGGGCGCACCACCTCGTCAACCGCCCCAGCCAGGACCTCGACGTGGCCACCGAGAACCCGGCGCCCATGGCCGACATCGCCGCCACGCTCCGCGCCGGCCTGGAAGACCGCGGCTGGAAGGTGCACGCGCTGGAGACCGCCCCGCTGTCCGCCCGCTTCACCGTGACCGACCCGGCCACCGGGCAGGAGTGCGAAGTCGACATCCTCAAGGAGATCTTCTGGCGGCCTGTCGCCCAGAGCCCGTACGGGCCCGTCCTCGCGGAGGAGGACGTGATCGGGACCAAGGTCCGCGCCCTGGCCGACCGCGGAGCGCCCCGCGACCTGATCGACGTGTTCGCAGCCTCCCGCCGCTGGACCACTGCCGAGCTCGAGGAGTTCGGCCGCCGCCACGCTCGCGGCCGCTTCGAGCACGAGGATCTGCAGTCGAATCTCACAGGCGCCGAGTGGACTGACGACGAAGCTTTCGCCGCCTATGGGCTCGATGACGCCACAATCACCGCACTCCGCGCTTGGGCCTTGGAGTGGGCCGACGACCTCGCGACCCGCCTCCTCGAAGAGGCCGGTGATCCGCACATTGACTGATCGCGTCGGAATAAGACCGGAGCTGCAAGCGATCAGGGCAAGAGCCGAAGTGGGAGGTGGGACAGCAGTAGGTCATGGGCTCGTCCCACACCCAGCACGCCGGGCCATCTCATCGCTGGGCGCGTACTTCAGTCCGTGGTTGTCGCAGAACCACTGGGTCAGCCTGGGCATATTGCCAGGGTTGGCCTACAGGTACATCGCGGCCTGCGCAAGAGCGATCAGCTGCAAGAACGCCAAGCTGCCGTTGTGCACGTGCTCTTGCCGGGGCAAGTACCACAGCAGGGGCCGGTGGATGGCCGGCTGGACGAACTGGTTCGTCGCGAAGCGTGCGCCTTGAGGACCGGCAGTCTCCGGCCGGGGACTACATGGCCTCCTCACAGTCCCAGCCGCTACGTCGGTGCCAACGACGACAGGACCGCCCCGTCCGGAGCCAGGGCGCCGACGCCTTCACTCACGCGTCGCGCCCTCCGGCCACAGCACGCGCACCGGGACTCCGTTCCGACGCGCGTACGACACCACGTCGGCGGTGCCGCCGTATCCCCGCGCCGGATTCCCGTCCCACACGGCGAGCAGTTCGTCGGCCAGGCCGACGAGGATTTCGCTGCCCGCCATGTGGGCGCGGGAGTCCGAGGCCTTCATGCCGGTGTGGTGCACGTGCGCCGCCTGGCGCGTCAGCTCGTCGTAGAGCGGCCAGTGGCTTTCCGGTAGGTTCTCGCGGTATTGCCCGGCGGGTACGACGACTTCGAGACTTCCGCCGTGCTGGAGCACCGCGTCGGCGAACCACGCGTCCGGGCCGTCCGCGAGGCACGAGATGCCCACCAACTCGGATGCGTCGAACCCATGAACGGCCTTGTCAAGAAGCCGGCGGACCTGCTGTTCGACCACTCGGTTCAGTCCCCGGTGCCCGGTGATCCCGACGCGCATGGACGCTTCCCCCTACAGGTGGACGCCGTGAAGGCGTTCGTCGAAGTCCCGCACCACCTTGGGTGGTGACGCCAACATCAGTGACCGGCGCACCGAGCGTGAGCGCTCCACGATCCGGCCGGAACGGTATCGCAGCCCTGTGTCCAGGGCCCTGGAGGCCAGGGCGAACGCGGCCTCGATCCTCCCGGCCGCGAGGTGGCCGGCTGCGAGATCCAGAACGACGAGCGCCCGCTGTTTCGCGTGGCCGGAGGCGAGCGCTTCGGTGTCGCCGCCGAAGACCCAGTCCGCCCGGCCGAGACGGGCGCCACAAGTGATGCGGCACGCGGCCACTTTGTTCGCGTCGAAAGGGAAAACCCACGGCCACGGTGGCGGCTCCTCGGACACGGTCTTCTCCGCCAGGGCCCTGCTCCTTGTCAGCGCGTGGTCCGCGGCCCGCCGGTCGCCGTTCGCAGCGTGGGCGAGTGCTTCGACGGAACACAACCAGGCGTCCGCCACTGCGGGATGCCGCTCTCCGAGGTACCGCCGGGCACTCCGCGCGAGGTTGAGCGCCTGCGTGCCGTTCCCGGCATGCGCCTCGAACTGCGCCAGGCTGCCCGCCTGGTATGCCGCAAGCAGCGGATCATGCGCGGAGCGCGCCGCGCGGAGCGCCGAGCCGTACCAGGATCGTGCCGACCCGCTGTCGCCCGTGTCCCATGCCAGCCAGGCCGCCAGGCCGGCCGCCTCACTGCCGACGGCCGCCAGCCGCAGTCGCTGTCCGTCCCCTCCGGCGTCCCGCGCCACGTTCTGGATCAGCCGGATGTGCGCGTGGACAGCCTCCGCGAGATCACGGGCCGGCGTCGAGCTGTCGAGTCGACGGTACGTCGCCGTGTTCAGCCGGAGGGCTGCCGCCTGGTTTTCCGACGCCTCCACGTGCGGCAACGCACCCAGTATCGGACCGGCCGCCACAGCGGCCACACCACCCAGAAAACCGCGTCGCTCCACCTGTTCCGTCCCGTTCCGCACCGTGCTCCGCTCGGCCAGTCCGACCAGCCGGGCGGGGATGCCCAGATGAGCGGCTGCCGACGCCAGGATGTCCGTGCTGTAGGAGCCGGTCCCGCGCTTCTCCAGACGGGAAACGGCTGACTGGGAGAGCCCGCATGCCTGTCCCAACTGCTTCTGAGTCAAGCGGGCTTCCTTCCGGACGAGCTCGATGACCTTTCCGTAATCGCCCCCGCGAGACGCTTCTCTGAGCACCGGTGACCGCCCGTTCATCGGCGTCCCTCCACGCTACGAGCCTCAACCAGCGGCGCCGGGAACCCGTACCCGCAGAGCGCATATCGCCATGCGGGGGCCGCATCAGCAATGTTCCCATGTGCGTGAGCGGGAGTTGACTGTCTGTGATCAGCCGGGCAAGCCGGAGCCACAGGCTCCCCATGTCCGGCGCCAGCAGACGACGGCTCGGTCCCCGCGTCCCGCGTGGGAGCCCGAACAGCCGCCCCAAACCGCAGAGGAGTGCTCCTCATGACCCGCCGAGCCCGGTTTGCCGTACCCGGTGACCCGTCCGCCGTCGCCTTCGCACGGGACCGTGTCATAACGCAGATCCGGGCCTGGGGTGTGCGGCTGGGCGAGGGGCAGCAGGACGCGGTCAGGCTCGTCACGTCGGAGCTGATCACGAACGCCGTGGTCCACGCAGGAGGCTTCATCACGGTTGGTCTCCATCTCAGTGAGGGCCGACTGCTTCTGGTGGTCTACGACGGCAACCCCGAGCCGCCCAAACGGTTGACCACTACCGAGGACGACGAAGGCGGGCGGGGCCTCGCCCTGGTAGGCCTGCTCGCCGCACGGCACGGCTGGGAGCCGACGCGGCACGGCAAGAGGGTGTGGGCCGAGTTCGCCGTGCCCGCGCCCAACCCGGCAGCACCCGGTGGGGTCCCGCGCGGGCACGGGCGCGAGCGGGCCCCGGCTCCGGGCGTCTCCGTCCGTGCCGTCGTGCCGGAGGGCTTCGCCGAGGCGCCCGGGCCGTGAGTGCCGCGCGCATGACGTCATGGACCGTCGTACGGCGCCCCGTTGAGCCCGTCCGGGGCCGACGCAGGCGTCGTTCGGACAGGATGTGGCTGGATCGCGTCGCACGGCCCGTGCGCCGGGGCGGCGGCACTTCTGGCTTCGGTAACCGGCCGCTACGGTTTGGCCATGGGAGTTACCGGATCAAGCGTTGCCGATGAGAACAGCGGGTCCCCGGAGGCCGTCAAGGCCACCGCGCGCCAACTGCTGGTGAAGCTGGGCGCCGCGGGGCTGTCCCCGGAGGCCGTGGCCCGCGAGGGCGGCCTGGACGCCGCCGCCGTGGAGGCCGTCTTCCCGCACCGGGACGATCTGCTGACCGCGCTGGTCATCGACGCCTACAACGGCTCAGCCGCCGCGATGGAGCGGGCCGACGAGGCCGCCCGGGAGGCCGGGGCCTCGGCGGGGGCGCGGCTCCTCGCGGTGGCGCGCGCGCTGCGGGAGTGGTCCTTCGCCAGCACCGGCGAGTTCACGCTGATCTACGGCTCGCCCGTGCCGGGCTATCACGCCCCGCAGGACACCGTCCCGCCCGCCTCACGCACCCCCGCGGTGCTGGCCGGGATCGTGCGGTCGGCGCTGGAGGCCGGTGAACTGGCCCCGCCGCGGCGGGAGGTGCCCGGGCCGCCGCTGCTCCTGCCGGAGGCCGTGCAGCTCTTCGGCGGCACGCCACCGGCTCCGTACACGGACCTCATCGAGCGCGGCATCGTGCTGTGGAGCAGCCTGATCGGGCTCCTGGTGTTCCAGGTCTTCAGCCGCACCCACGACAGCGTCCGGGACGAGTCCGCGTTCTTCGACTACGCGATCGCCGTGGCGGCCGAGGGCATCGGGCTCACGGTTCCCGCGGGCGGGGCCGGCGACTAGACCGTCCGTCCAGCCGTCCGATCAGTCCGTCCGCGCACCCGCGCGGCACCAACCGGGGGATCAGGCCAGACGTGAACAGCATCAGAACCCTCTGTTTCGCCATCGCGGCGCTCTCGTCCTACGCCGCGCTCGTCTACCGGCTGTTGCAGGTACGGCGCAGCTGGCGGGACCTCGCGTACCGCACACTGGTGGTCACGCTGCTGCTCCAGTGCCTCACCTTCACGATGGGCGCCGTCGCCATGGGGAGCGACAGCTTCCTGGGCGTCGGCAACCTCGCCATCCTGGTGATGCACGTGTCGGCGGTGGCCTTCTGCGTCAGCGCGCAGATCATCCTGCTGCGCTGGGCGACGGACGCCGAGGAGGCGGTCTGGAAGACACGCTCCTGGCTGGCGGCCGGTGTCGCCCTCAACGCGCTGCTGATCGCGCTGTTCTTCGTCGCGGACGGCCCCGGCCGGCCGGCGGCGGACTTCAACACCGGCAGCGGCCGGCCGCTGGTGCTCACCTACCTGCTGTTCTTCATCGTCTCCCAGGCGATTCCGTGCGTCACCATCTTCCGCCAGTGCGGCCGCTACGCCCGGATGACGGACAACGACTCGCTGCGGCAGGCCCTGCGGATGCTCCGGGTCGCCGCGGTGATCCTCTTCCTCTACTGCTGCGCCAGGACGGTCAACATCCTCACCGCCGCGAGCGGGATCGACATCGGCGTCTGGCAGCTCGCCTCCAATGTCTTCAGCGCGGCGGGCATCGTCGTCCTCTCCCTCAGCCTGACCGTCCCGTCCTGGGGCGGCTCGGTGGCCAGGCTCGTGGAGTGGGCGCGGAGTTACCGGTCGTACCGGGCGCTCTACCCGCTCTGGCGGGACCTGTACGAGTCCTCGCCGGACATCGTGCTGGAGCCGTCCGGGGCCGCCTCGGTCTCCGACCTCAACTACCGGCTCCACCGGCGGGTCATCGAGATCCGCGACGGCTGGCGTGATCTGCGCCCCTATATCGAGCGCACGTCCGGCGGCGCGGACGGGACGGGCTCCGGGGCGAGTGAGGAGTCCCGGCAGGCCTTCGCCGAGGCGGCGCAGATCCGGCAGGCTCTGCGGGCCAAGCGCACCGGCACCATCCCCGATGACAACAAGGACACCGGCGGCGACTTCGAGGACCGCGACACGGACAATCTCACCGCCGAGGTGGTCTGGCTCACCAAGGTCGCGTCGGCCTATCGCAGGCTGGGGAAGACGAGTTGACGGGGCCTGGGGCCTGAGGGTGCTCGCGGCCGCTCGCGGGTGGGGACCCGCCCGGTTTGCCCCCTGCAGACCGGGCGGGCCTCCCCCGCTTCCCCCGTGGTCCCCCGTGCTTTCTCCGGAGCGGGCAGGTGCGTCCTGCCCGGCCCGGCCCGGCTCGATCCCCCGAGCGCGGGCCAGGCCGGCCCGACAGTCCAACAACTCACTTCCCCCGTAAGCGAGTTAGCTGGCAGCTATCGGCCGGGGTCCACGTTGGCGCAGTCTCGTCAGATTGTCAACTGACCGCTAATCTGGAAAACTGACGGATAGCTGAGAGCACGTCCGAGGAGGTGGCAGGAGGGAGATTCTTCGATGTCCGACACTGACGACCGGCCCGTGCTGGCAGTGCGTCTGGACCAGCTCTTCAAAACGGTGCGCCCCAAGGGCAGGCACTGGACCAATGCCGAGGTGGCGGAGGAGCTGAAGCGGGCCAACCCCGACCTCAGGGCCGGCGGCGTGTATCTGTCGCAGTTGCGGACGGGCAAGCGCTCCAACCCCTCCCCGGACCTGCTGGCCGCTCTGGCGCGCTTCTTCGGCGTCTCGGTGGCCTACTTCTTCGACGACGAGGTGGCCGAGTCGGTGCTCAGCGAGGTCGCCGCCATCGAGGCACTGCGGCAGGCGGGAGTCCGCTCCGTGGCGATGCGGGCTGCCGGGATGAAGAAGGAGAACCTCCAGGCCATCACGGCCATCATGGACCAGTACCGGCAGCTGCAGGGCCTGCCGCCCGTCACCGACCCCGAGCCCGGCCCCGAGCCGGAGCCCGGCCCCCGCCCCGGCCCCTCGGAGCGGGCGTGAGGGGCACGGACCGGTGAGAGGGGTCAGAAAGGGGCAGCCGGCCGACCAGGACCGCCGCAGCCGGCTCAAGAGGCTCCGCAAGGCCGGTGCGCGCCGGATCGCCGAACTGGATCTGCCGAAGGTCGCCGATGTGGCCGAACTCTGCCGCCACCTCGGCGAGGTCCGGAACCGTCCCATCACGGTGGTCCCGATGCAGATGCCCGCGACGCACCCGTGCGGCATGTGGGTCGCCGCACGCGACGAGGACCTCATCTTCTACGACGCCAACACGACCAGCGCGCATCGGGAGCACATCATCTTGCATGAGCTGGGGCACATCATCTGCTGCCATCGCGGGGCGGGTTGGCTGGACGAGGCGAGCGCCCGCCTCCTCTTCCCCAACCTCGACCCCGACCTCGTGCGCGACATGCTGCTGCGCGCGACCTACGACGACGTCCAGGAGCAGGAGGCGGAGATCATCGCCTATCTGCTCTCCCAGCGGCTGGCCGGCGGCAGGGAACGGCGCGGCGCGCCCCAGGCCCCGCCCGGTGACGCGGGTGACGCCGGAGAGGGCGGGGCACCGGGGGAGAACGCCACGCTCAACCGGATAGAACGCACGCTGTTCTGAGATGACGTCCTCACCGCCCGGTGGCCGCCACCTCCTCGGCCAGGACCGACACGGCCCGCCGGATGTCGTCCTCGCGATGCTCGCCGGTGACGAAGAACCGCAGCCGGGCGAGCCCCTCCTCCACGGCGGGGTGGAAGATCGGATCGGCGACGACACCCCGGTCGAACAGCCGGTCCGCGACGCGCAGCGTCCTCGCCGAATCGCCGAGGACGCACGGCACGATGGGCGTGTGGGCGCTGGAGCCCGTCGCCAGGCCGGCCGAGGCGGCCAGGCCGAGGAACAGCTCGGCGTTGCGCTGCAGAGCCCGCACCCGGTGCGGTTCGGCGTCGATCAGCTCGGTGGCGGCCAGCGCGGCGGCCGCGTTGGCCGGGGTCAGGCCCACGCTGTAGACGAAGCCGGGCAGCGTGTGCCGCAGCCACCGCACCGTCCGGGCCGAGCCGCCGAGGTAACCGCCGCAGCTCGCGAACGCCTTGGAGAGGGTGCCCATCCACAGATCCACATCGGACCGGTCGACGCCGAAGAACTCGCCCACGCCGCGCCCGCTTTCCCCCACGGTGCCGATGCTGTGCGCCTCGTCCACCATCAGCAGGGCGCCGTAGCGCTTCTTCAGTTCGATGACGGCCGGCAGGTCGGCCAGGTCGCCGTCCATGCTGTAGGCGCCCTCGACCACGATGAGCACCCGCCGGAAGCGGGGCCGGTTGAGCCGCAGCAGGTGGTCCAGCCGGCCGGTGTCGTTGTGGGGGAACGGGCGCCGCGCCGCGCCGGACAGAACGCAGCCCTGCAGGATGCTGTCGTGGGCGAGTTCGTCGTGCACCACGAGGTCCCCCGCGCCGATGAGGTGCCCTATCGCGGTGACGTTGGTGGCGTGGCCGCTCACCAGCGCCAGGCAGTCCGGGACGCCGAGGAAGCCGGCGAGCGCCCGTTCCAGCGCGACGGTCAGGTCCCGCTCACCGGAGAGCACGCGGCTCGCGGAGACGGAGGTCCCGTACCGCTCCACCGCCCGGTGCGCGGCCTCGCGGACCGCCGGATGGCCGGACAGGCCGAGGTAGTTGTAGCTGCCGAAGGACAGGTACTCGCGGTCGCCGATCACGGTCGTGTCGCGGATGGTGCCCTGGTGGACGCGGAAGTACGGGAAGTCCGCGCCGCTGCCGGTGATCGTGCTCAGGCGCTCCTCGAACTGCCGTACCTCGGGGAAGTCGTCGACGCACACGGTGCCCGCGACCGGGTCGGCGCCCGCCTCCGGGGGCAGGGCACCGCCGGGAGCGGGCGGGCGGGAGACGTGCGGGGCGACCAGTGCGATCAGCCGCTCGATGGTGAGGTCGCGCGAGAAGATCTCGTCGGTGTGGAAGCCCGGTATCCGCTTGCCGATGCCGGACTCCAGCTCCTGCAGCATCAGGGAGTCGAAGCCCAGGTCGGTCACCAGCACCGTCCGCTCGGTCAGGTCGGAGAGCGGGAAGACGCCGGTGCGCGACACCTCCTCGAAGACGAGGGACGCCGCCGCGGTGGACGCGTCGGCGGGAGGCACCCCGTCGGTGAGCGCCCCGTCGGTGGGCGCCCCGTCGGGCGGGGCCGGCGGGGCGGGCCGCTCCTCCCCCGCCGCCCCGGCCGCGGGGGCGGCCCCGTTCACCGCCCCGGCGGCGGGGGGCCGGTTCCCGTGGCCCCCGTCCCCGCGGGCCGTCTCGTCCACCACCCAGTGGTGGCGCGGGGCGAGCGGGCTCGGGGGCAGGGTGCACGGGGGTATGCGCTGCCCGGCCGGGCGGAGGCCCGCGCCGGCGGCCACGCGCTCCGCGAGCCGCGCCAGCACCGCCCCGCGCGCCTCGGCGGACAGCGAGCCCGGTGCCGGCACGGCCACCTCGGGCAGTTCGCCGGCGGCGAGCCGTGCCGTGCCGGCCACCTGTCCCGGACCCAGCTTCCCGGTCCGTCCCGCCGCCACCGCCCCGGCCGCCGCGGTGAGCTTGGTGACGGCGTCCGCGGTGTCCTCCGCCACCACGGCCAGCCGTTCCGCGAAGAGGGTCCGGCGGGCCAGGGTGTCCGCCACCCCGGCCGGTGGCGGCCGGTCGCCGTCGAGGGTGTGCGCCAGCTCCCGCGCGTGGCGGGCGAGTCCGGCGCGGTCCCGGGCGCTGAGCACCAGAAGGTGCGGACCCTCGCCGGATGCCGGGCGGGCCGCCGCCGTGGTGCACTCCTCCACCACCAGATGGACCCCGGTGCCGCCGAAGCCGAAGGCGCTCACCCCCGCCCGGCGCGGCTGCCGGGGCGCCCGCTCCGGCCACGGGACGGGCTCCACCGGGACGGTCAGCCGCGCGGCGTCGAGCCCGGCGCGGTCGGCCAGGCCGAACTCCGGCTGCGGCGGTATCACCCCGCGGTGCACGGCCAGGACGGTCTTGACGAGCCCGGCGATCCCGGCGGCGTTGAGCGCGTGCCCGACCACCGCCTTGACCGCCCCGAGGTAGGCGGGCACGCCGCCCTCCCCGCGCAGTTCGCGCAGGACCCCGACCTCGACCGGGTCGCCGACCGTGGTACCGGTGCCGTGCGCCTCCAGGTAGTCCACCGCGTCCGGGGACAGGTCCGCGTCGCGGTAGGCCCGGCGCAGCGCCCGGAGCTGGCCGGCCGCCTCGGGGTGCATGCCGCCCTGGACGGTGCCGTCGTTGGCCGTGCCGACGCCCCGGATCACCGCGTAGACCCGGTCGCCGGCCGCGAGCGCGTCGGCCAGTGGCCGCAGCACCAGGACCCCGGCGCCCTCTCCCAGGACGAAGCCGTCGGCGTCCGCGCCGAACGGCAGGCACCGGCCGGTGCGCGAGATGGCGCCGATCCGGCACAGCCCCACCAGCAGGTCGGGGGTGATGTGCAGCTGGGCCCCGCCCGCGAGGGCGATGCGGCACCGGCCGGCGCGCAGCGCGAACACGGCGTTGGCCACGGCCATGAGGCCGCCGGAGCACGCCGAGTCCAGCGCATAGCTCTCGCCGTGCAGATCGAAGACGGAACTGATCGTGTTCGGGCCCATGTTGAGCAGGAGCCCGGCCGCGGAGGTGCCGTGCAGGCCGCCGACCGCGCGGACCGTCTCCGGCCAGCCGGGGTCGGTGGCGGGCGCCCCGAACTCGCCGCCGGCCAGCTGGCGCATCCGGATCCGCAGGGTGCTGAGCGCGCGGTAGCCGCTCTCGGTGAGCGCCGTGATCACCGAGGTCTCCTCGCGGTCGAAGCCCCCGGCCTCCCAACCGGCGTCCTGGACGGCCTCCCGGGCGAGGTCGATGAGCAGCCGGTGCTGGGGGTCCATCGCCTTGGCCCGCCGCGGCGGGATGCCGTAGTGCGCGGCGTCGAAGTGGCCCACGTCCGGCAGCAGCGCCATGGTGTCCGTGTAGGCGGAGGACGTGTCGCGGAAGTCCTCGCCGAGAAGGGCGGCGGCGCGCCATCGCGCGTCGGGAACGGCGGAGAACTGGGCCCGGGGGTCCATGAGGAGCCGCTCGTACTCGGTCACGTTCCGGGCCCCCGGGAACCGGCAGGCCATCCCGACGATCGCGATGTCCTCGCGTCTCGCTCCGGTTAAGTGCACCGGGGGTTCCTTCGCTGCCACCGGCATCACCGGGCGTCCGCCGTCCGCTCGCGCCACCAGTCCACCGTCGCCCCGACCTGCTCGTCGACGGGGGTGGCCCGTACCGTGAACGCCGCCTCCCAGGCGCTGGAGTCCACGACGAACGGGCGGTCGAACTGGTAGCGGATCTCCTTCAGTTCGCGCAGCAGCGGGGAGAAGACCGCCGCGATCCCCAGCACCGCCGGCGGCAGGCCGCGCACCGCGACCGGGCCCGTCCCGGCCCGGTCGGCGAGGCGGCCGGCCATCTCCCGGACGGACTGCGGGGGCGCCGTCGGAACGTGCCAGGCGCGCCCCCAGGCCCGCTCCTCCTCCGCGGCCTCGGCCAGCGCCCGGGCCACGTCGGAGAGGTAGGTCCAGCTGTGCGGGGCGTCCGGATCGCCGAGCGTGGAGACCGGCTTGCCGCGCAGCAGCCGCGGCATGACGCGCCCGGCCAGGTGCCCGCCGTCGGTCACGCCGGGCCCGAAGAAGTCCGAGGACCGCAGCTCCACCGCCCGGATCCGGCCCTGCTCGTGCAGGCTCCGCGCCTGCTCCCAGACGGCGGCGCGCACCCGCCCCTTGCGGTCGGTCGCGGCGAGCGGCAGGTCCTCGGTCAGGGGGCCGTCCACCGGGCCGTAGCCGTAGAGATTGCCCAGCATGACCAGGACCGCCCCGGTCGCCTCGGCCGCCGCGCAGACCGAGGAGGCCAGCGGCGGCCAGTCACGGGTCCAGCGTGGATAGGGCGGTGCGGCACAACTGTAGATCGCGTCCGCGCCCCGCACGGCGCCGGTCAGCCGCTCGCTGTCCGCCGCGTCCAGCGCGACGTGCTCGATGCCGGGTTCCGGAGGCCGGCCCGACCTGGTGATGACACGTACGGAATGCCCCTGTCCGGCCAGCAGCCGTGCGGTGGCTGCTCCGGCGGGCCCGAAACCTAAAACGACAGAAAGGCTCACGCGCGCACACTAGCGCGAGTGTGCGGCGCCTGGGTGAACGGTGGCGGGGTGCGACGACGGATGGCCGGTGCACCGTCGCGCGGTCAGCCGCGGATACCGTACGAAAGCCCGCGGCCGGACGGCCGGTCCGGCCTCAGGCTCCCGCCGAGAGGCGGACGCGGGCGCGCTGCCGTGCGTGCTGCCGTGCGCGGTCGCGCGCGCGTTCCCGTGCGCGTTCCCGTTCGCGTTCCCGTTCGCGCTCCCGGACGAGGGACTCCTCCAGGCGCCGGAGGCGGGTGAGCCGGCGGCGGCTGCCCCAGGCGCCGACGGCGGCGACGGACAGCAGGACGGTGAGCAGGAACAGGCCCGCGCCCACGGCTCCCCTGACCATGACGGCGAGCGCCGTCGCGATGCCCAGGGCCAGGGCGGGCAGGGCGATCCAGGCGTGGCGCATCCGGTGGCGGCGGTGGACCAGCAGCCGGTACATGGCCACCCGTTCCCGCCTGCGCGGGGGGAGTTCACCGTGGCGGAGCTTCCGGTCGAGGTCCGCCGTGTCGGCCTCGCTCAGCCCGGCGGCCCGGCTCTCGCGGCGCCGGTCGAGCGCCAGCACGGCTGTGCCCACGGCGGTGAACAGCACGGCGCGCCCGAAGGAGCCGGACCAGGACTCCCGGCCGGCGAGCGCGAGCGCGGGCCACGCCACCAGCAGGATGAGGAGGGCCTGGGCACCGAGGTGCTGTTCGAGTCGTCGGGTCAGTTTCCGCGTGGTCCGCGTGATCCGCACAGCCGCACACCCTTTCCGCTTCTCGCCGGGCGGCTTGTTCGGC
The DNA here is from genome assembly GCF_018070345.1 of Streptomyces sp. F63. Lineage (GTDB taxonomy): Bacteria > Actinomycetota > Actinomycetes > Streptomycetales > Streptomycetaceae > Streptomyces. The sequence continues at coordinate 57,342 of NZ_JAGPXX010000018.1, read as the reverse complement.
CTGTTTGCCTTCTTCGGCCTGTTCGGTTCCGTCTGCCCCGCCGTCCCGTTCGTACCGTGCGTGTACGGGGGTTGGCCGGAAGTCGCCGGTGGCGAGCATCCGGGACCGCGGGCGTGATGTCCGTCTCCGCGGGGCCGGCCGACCGGTCCTCTGCGGCACCATGGCCGGATGAACAGGGAAGTCGACGCGACGACCGCGTCCGCGTGGGCCGCTCTCGGCGGCCCGGAGCACCTGGCCGGACGGGTCTCGTTCGCCGGGGCGGAGGGCGTGTTGCCGGCCCGGCTGCCGGTGCGGGAACTGGCACGGGCGACGGTGGGCGTGTGCTCGCTGGCCGCCGCCGAACTGCTGGCGGCGCGCAACGCCCGCCCGCTGCCGGAGGTGCGGGTGCACGAGGGGGCGGTGGCCACGGCCTTCGTCAGCGAGCGGCATCTGCGGATCGACGGCCGGGCGCCGGTCACCTTCGCGCCGCTCTCCGGGTTCTGGCGGGCCGCCGACGGCTGGGTCCGCACGCACGCCAACTACCCCCACCACCGGGCCCGGTTGCTGGACGCCCTGGGCATCGGCGACCCGGGTGACGACCGGGCCGCGGCGGAGGCGCTGGCGGCGGAACTGGCCTCGCGCCCGGCCCGGGAGACGCAGGAGGCCGTCTACGCGGCGGGCGGCCTGGCCGTGGCCGTCGCCGGCGCACCGGCACCGGCCGTCCACCCGCTCGTCGGGGCGGGGGCGGCCGGCGAGGGCCCGGCACGGGCGCTGCCACCGGCCCCGCTGCCGGCGGCCGGTATCCGGGTGCTGGACCTGACACGGGTGATCGCCGGCCCCGTGGCGACCCGCACCCTCGCGCTGCTGGGGGCCGACGTCCTGCGCGTGGACCCGCCCGGTGTCCCGGAGTTCGCGGACGCCCACGCCGACACCGGCATGGGCAAGCGCTCGGCGCTGCTGGACCTCTCCTCCCGCGGCGGCCGGGACGCCTTCGAGTCCCTGCTCGACTCGGCCGATGTCCTCGTCACCGGCTACCGGCCCGGAGCGCTCGACCGGTACGGGTTGTCGCCGGACGCCGTGCTCGCCCGACGCCCCGGTCTCGTCCTCGCCCAGTTGCGGGCCTGGGACCCGTCCGGGCCGTGGGCCGGGCGGCGCGGCTTCGACAGCCTCGTCCAGGCGGCGTGCGGCATCGCCGCGGCCGAGGCGGGCGACGACGGCCGGCCCGGCGTGCTGCCCGCGCAGGCGCTGGACCACGGCACCGGGTATCTGCTCGCGGCGGCGGTCCTGCGCGCGCTGACCGACCGCCGGGCGACCGGGCACGGCCGGCATCTGCGCCTCTCCCTCGCCGGCACCGCGTCCTGGCTGCTGCACGGCATCCGCCCGGCGCCCCTGGTCGGCGAGCCCTACACGCCGGAGCCCTGGCTGACGGAGACCGCCTCGCCCTGCGGCGGGCTCCGCCACGCCCTGCCGCCCGTCCGGTACGCGGGCGCGCCCGCCGGCTGGGCGCGTCCGCCGGGGGTGTGGGGCACGGACCGCCCGGTCTGGGAGAGCTGAGAGCCCGGCCGGGCCCGGCGGGACGAGCGCCCGGCGGGGCCCGGCGGACCGCGCCGCCGGACCGGCCGTGTCGCCCCGGAACCGGCCGTGTCTACTTCCGGCCCGCCAGGGTGGCCACCAGTACGGCCTTGATGGTGTGCATGCGGTTCTCCGCCTCGTCGAAGACGACGGAACGGCCGGACTCGAAGACCTCGTCGGTGACTTCGAGGGAGGTCAGCCCGTACTGCTCGTGGATCTCACGGGCGACCTCGGTGCCGAGGTCGTGGTAGGCGGGCAGGCAGTGCAGGAACTTGACGTCCGCGTTGCCCGTGGCGTCCAGGACGTCCGCGGTCACGGCGTACGGGCGCAGCAGGGCGATCCGCTCGTCCCAGACCTCCTTGGGCTCCCCCATGGACACCCAGACGTCGGTGGCCACGAAGTCCGCGCCGCGCACGCCCTCCGCGATCTCCTCGGTGAGCGTGATCCGGGCGCCGCTTCCCGCCGCGAGCCGCTCCGCCTCCGCCACGACCTCCGCGGACGGCCAGAGGGACCGGGGCGCCACGATCCGGACGTCCATGCCGAGCAGCGCGCCCGTGACGAGGTAGGAGTTGCCCATGTTGCAGCGGGCGTCGCCGAGGTAGGCGTAGGCGATCTCGTGCAGCGGCTTGGCGCTGTGCTCGGTCATGGTGAGGGTGTCGGCGAGCATCTGGGTGGGGTGCCACTCGTCCGTCAGGCCGTTGAAGACGGGGACCCCGGCGTGTGCGGCGAGTTCCTCGACCGTCTCCTGGCCGTGGCCCCGGTACTCGATGCCGTCGAACATCCGGCCGAGCACCCGGGCGGTGTCCTTGACCGACTCCTTGTGCCCGATCTGCGAGCCGGAGGGGTCCAGGTAGGTCGTCGAGGCGCCCTGGTCGGCGGCGGCGACCTCGAACGCGCAGCGGGTGCGGGTCGAGGTCTTCTCGAAGATCAGCGCGATGTTCCGGCCCCGGAGGGACGGGGTCTCGGTGCCGGCGCGCTTGGCGGCCTTCAACTCCGCGGCCAACGCCAGGAGATGGCGGAACTCCTCGGCGCTGAAGTCCAGCTCCTTGAGGAAGTGGCGGCCCGTGAGGTCTGTCGCCATGGGAGATCTCCTCGGTCACTGACGATGGTGGGATGGCGGACGCCGTCCGGCGCAATGGAAGACTATACGATACCCCGCATTGCTATACGAGACCAGGGTGGCCCGGGCGGCCTCGGCCCGGGGCGGCGGACGGCGGACGGCGGACGGCGGACGGCGGACGGCGGACGGCGGACGGCGGACGGCGGACGGCGGACCTTGCGGGCGGTGGTGAGCAGCGGGCACGGGCGGTCCGGTCAGCGGGCCGGCGGGCGGGCAGGGCGGGCGCGGGCCGGCGGGCCCGCCCGGAGTGAGCGAGCCCCGCCGCCGTCACCGCCGCACCGGGTCCCGTTCGACCGGGCAGCTCATGCAGCGCGGCCCGCCCCTGCCCCGGCCCAACTCACTGCCGGGGATCTCGATGACCTCGACCCCCTGGTCGCGCAGATACGCGTTGGTGGTGGAGTTCCGCTCGTACGCGACCACGACCCCCGGCTCCACGGCGAGGACGTTGCAGGCGTCGTCCCACTGCTCGCGCTCGGCCGCGTGCACGTCCTGGACCGCGGTGAGGACGCGGATGCGGTCCAGGCCCAGCGCCGCCGCGATGGCCCGGTGCATGTGCTCCGGCGGATGGTCGGTCACCTTGAGGTCCTGCACCTCCGCGCCCGGCTCGATGGTGTACGAGCGCAGCATGCCCAGGCCCCCGTACTGGGTGAAGGTGTCACCGTCGACCATCGTCATCACGGTGTCCAGATGCATGAACGCCCGCCCCTTGGGCATGTCGAGGGCCACGATCGTGCGGGCGGAGCCGGCCGCGAACAGGCCGCGGGCCAGCATCTCCACCGCCTGCGGCGTGGTCCGCTCGCTCATCCCGACGAGGACCGCGCCGTTGCCGAGGACGAGCACGTCGCCGCCCTCGATGGTGGACGGGTGGTCGCCCTCGCCCTCGGACCAGACGCGGAAGCCACCCGCGGCGTCGCCCCGGAAGAGCGGGTGATGCCGGTAGACGGCGGCGAAGTGCACGGTCTCGCGCTGCCGGGCCGGCCAGCGCATCGCGTTGATCGCCACCCCGTCATAGATCCAGGCGGAGGCGTCTCGGGTGAAGAGGTGGTTGGGCAGCGGCGCGATGAGGAAGTCGTCGGGGTCCATCACATGGAAGCGGACCGAGGCGGGCTCGGCGTGCCGCTCCAGGAACTCCCGTTTGGTCACCCCGCCGATCAGCGCCTGGGCCAGCTCCGGGCCGGGCAACTCCTCGTAGAGCGCGCGCAGATGACCGGTGGCGAGCGGACCGTACTCCCGTTCGTCGAAGGTGCGGTCGAGCACCATCCGCCGCGCCTGCGGGATGTCCAGGCTCTCGCCCAGCAGTTCCTCGAACAGATGGACCTCCACCCCGCGCCCCCGCAGCACCCCCGCGAACCCGTCGTGTTCCTCCTGCGCGCGGCTCACCCAGAGCAGTTCGTCGAACAGCAGAGTGTCCTTGTTGCCGGGAGTGAGCCGTTTCAGCTCCCTCCCGGGACGGTGCAGGATGACGCGGCGGAGCCGCCCGGCCTCGGAATCCACATGGAACGCCATGGGTCCATCCTGGCCGAGGCGGCCCGTCCGCGCCCGCACCGCGGCCCTTCGGGGCCACGGAATGTCGCACGGCCGTGCGAACCACGGCCGTGCGAAGCGGGCGTCACAGCCTCGGGTCGACCGGCTCCGACTCCAGGGCGAGCACCGCGAAGACCGCCTCGTGCACCCGCCACAGCGGTTCGCCGCCGGCCAGCCGGTCCAGCGCCTCCAGCCCGAGAGCGTACTCGCGCAGGGCGAGGGACCGCTTGTGACCCAGGTGCCGCCCGCGCAGCCGCGCGAGATGCTCCGGGCGCGCGTACTCCGGCCCGTAGACGATGCGCAGATACTCCCGTCCGCGCACCTTCACGCCCGGCTGGACGAGGCGGCCCCGGCCGTCCCGCACCAGCGGACGCAGCGGTTTGACGACCATGCCCTCGCCGCCCGCCCCGGTGAGCTCCAGCCACCACCGGACCCCGGCGGCGACCGACGCCTCGTCGGCGGTGTCCACCAACAGCCGGCGGGTGGGGTGGAGCAGCCGGTTGACGCGGACCGGGCGGGACGCGGCAGGCTGCTCGCCGCCGCCCCGCCCGCCGGAAGCCGCGCCCCCTGCCCACGCCTCCGTCCCGGCCCCGGTCTCGGCAGCCGGCCCGGCAGCCGTCTCCTCCGCCGTCCGCCCCGCCTCCGCCGGTGCGCTCATCGCCGCCTCCGCCGCGATCAGCCGGTCGATCCAGGCCAGTTGGACATCGTGCGGCTCGACGGCGAGGTTGCGCCCCTCGGCGGCCAGCAGCTGGAACGGCGCCAGCCGGATGCCGTCCAGGCCGTCCGTCTCCGCAGCGGATCCGGCGGACTCGGCGGACCCGGCGGATCCGGCGGACTCGGCGGACTCGGCGGACCCGGCGGATCCGGCGGACTCGGCCGCCGCTCCCGGCCAGGGCCGGGACGGGTCCCCGACCGGCCAGCAGTAGCGGCGGTAGGCCGCGGTGAACGCCTCCGCGTCCGCCAGCCGGTCCCGCTGCCGGTCCAGCAGTCCGGGCGCCCCGGCTCCCCGCGCCGCCGCCGCTTCCAGCGCCTCCAGGACCCCGGGGAGGACGGCACGCGAGGCGGCGCCCACCGCCGCGTACTGGTGGCGCAGCAGACCGGCCGCCTTCAGCGACCAGGGCATCAGCTCGGCGTCCAGCAGCAGCCAGTCGGTGTCCAGCTCCGCCCAGAGCCCGGCGGCCTCCGCGCACTCCGCCAGCCGGGCCAGGACGCGGCCGGTCAGCACCGGGTCGTCGAGGAAGGGCCTGCCGGTGCGCGTGTGGAGCGCGCCGGGCACGCCGCCCCCCGGCACCCCGAAGCGCTCCGCCGCCGTCCGCCCGTCCCGGCAGACCAGGGCCACCGCGCGCGAACCCATGTGCTTCTCCTGGCACATGACCTCGCGCACGCCGTCGGCACGGTAGCCCGCGAAGGCCTCGGCCGGGTGTTCCAGGTACCCCTCCTCGGCGGAGGTCGCGCAGGGCGCCATGGTCGGCGGCAGATACGGCACCAGCTCCGGGGCCAGCGCGAAGCGGCTCATCACCTCCAGCGCGGCCGCCGCGTTCTCCTCGCGGACGGCGATCCGGCCGTGGTGCCGCGTCTCGACCACGCGGCGGCCGGTGACGTCACCGAGGTCGAGCGGGCGCCCCTCGGCCCCGCCCGGGGCTCCGCTGTCCAGCGGCTTCACCGGCTCGTACCAGACCCGCTCGGCCGGTACGTCCACCAGCTCGCGCTCGGGCCAGCGCAGCGCCGTCATCCGCCCGCCGAAGACGCAGCCGGTGTCGAGGCAGAGGGTGTTGTTGAGCCAGGAGGCGCGCGGCACGGGGGTGTGGCCGTAGACGACGGCGGCGCGGCCCCGGTAGTCCTCCGCCCACGGGTAGCGCACGGGCAGCCCGAACTCGTCCGTCTCGCCGGTGGTTTCGCCGTAGAGGGCGTGCGAGCGGACGCGGCCGGAGGTGCGGCCGTGGTACTTCTCGGGCAGCCCGGCGTGGCAGACGACCAGCCCGCCCCCGTCGAGGACGTAGTGGCTGACGAGCCCGCCGATGAACTCCCCCACCCGGGCGCGGAAGGCGTCGTCCTCCTTCTCCAGCTGGGCCACGGTCTCGGCGAGTCCGTGCGAGACGCGGACGTTGCGGCCCTTGAGGTACCGCCCCAGCTTGTTCTCGTGGTTGCCGGGCACGCAGAGCGCGGTGCCCGCCTCCACCATGTTCATCACCAGACGGAGCACGCCGGGGCTGTCGGGGCCGCGGTCGACGAGGTCGCCGACGAACACGGCGGTACGGCCCCCGGGGTGCGCGGCACCCGCGGGGCGGCCCGCCTCGTCGTACCGCAGGACGTAGCCGAGCCGGCCGAGCAGGGTCTCCAGTTCGGAGCGGCAGCCGTGGACGTCCCCGATGATGTCGAACGGCCCCGTGAGGTGGCGCAGGTCGTTGTAGCGGCGCTCGCGGACGACCTCGGCCGCGTCGATCTCCTCGGGGCCGCGCAGGATGTGCACCTTGCGGAAGCCCTCGCGTTCCAGGTGGCGCAGCGAGCGGCGCAGCTCCCGCTGATGACGCTGGATCACGTGACGGGGCATGCCGGCCCGGTCTGGGCGGGCGGCGTTCCGCTCGGCGCAGATCCGCTCGGGGACGTCGAGGACGACGGCGACCGGCAGCACGTCGTGCTCCCGCGCCAGCGCGATCAGCTGCCGGCGGCTCTCGGACTGCACGCTGGTCGCGTCGACGACGGTGAGCCGCCCGGCGGCGAGCCGCTTGCCCGCGATGTAGTGCAGCACGTCGAAGGCGTCGCGGCTGGCCGTCTGGTCGTTCTCGTCATCGCTGACCAGGCCCCGGCAGAAGTCGGAGGAGATCACCTCGGTGGGCTTGAAGTGCCGTGCGGCGAACGTGGACTTGCCGGAGCCGGTGGCGCCGATGAGGACCACGAGGGAGAGGTCGGGGACGGCGAGGGTACGGCCGGGGCGGGCGGCGCGTGCCTCCCGGGCGGGGCCGGCGGGCTGTTCGTCGGTCATGCCGTCGTCGCCTCCTTCGGGTTCGTGGCGGTGGCCGCGGAGGCCGGAGTGGTGGCCGCGGGAGCCGGGGCGGCGGCCGCAGAGGCCGGGGCGGTGCCCGCGGGGCCCGGGGCGGTCGCTCGCCGCACCGTCCGCTCCGGTGCGGCGGCGGGCAGCGTGAACCGGGCGAGCTGCGTGGGCGGGCCCACCTCCGGGTCGTCGGGACCGACGGGCGCGAACGCCACCTCGTAGCCGTGCCGTTCCGCCACCCGGTGCGCCCAGGCCCGGAACGCGGCCCGGTCCCACTCGAAGCGGTGGTCGTGATGGCGGTGCCGTCCGGCGGGGAGGCTCTCCCAGCGCACGTTGTACTCCGCGTTGGGCGTGGTGACGACCACGGTCCGCGGCCGGGCCGCCCCGAACACCGCGTGCTCCAGGGCGGGCAGCCGTGGCGGGTCGACGTGCTCCACGACCTCGCTGAGCACGGCTGCGTCGTAACCGCGCAGCCGGGCGTCCGTGTACGCGAGGGATCCCTGGATCAGCCGGACGCGTCCCGCCTGACGCTCCCCCAGCCGTTCCAGCCGCAGGCGGCGTGCGGCCATCCGCAGGGCACGCGGGGACACGTCCATGCCGACGATCTCCGTGAACCGGGGGTCGGACAACAACGCGGCCACCAACTGGCCCTGCCCACAGCCGAGATCGAGCACCCGGGCCGCGCCGCAGTCGCGCAGCGCGGCGAGGATCGCCTCACGCCGCCGCACGGCCAGGGAAACCGGCCGCTCGGCGGCTGTGGCGCCCTCGGCGCCGGTGGCTGCCGTCGCTGCCGTCGCTGCCGCCGCTGCCGTGGCGGCGGTGGCGGCGGTGGCGGCGGTGGCGGCGGTCGGGAACGCGGCGGTGGGGCGCGGAATCGGGGCAGCGCCGGTGACGGCCCCGGAAGCCGCGCCTCCGGTACCGGGCTCACCCACACCCGCTTCCGCGCCGATCTCCCCCGCACCGGCAGACCCCCCGGCGGACCGGCCGGCCGTATGGGCCCCGGCGCTCGGCGCGCCGGCGAGGCCCGCGACTCCCCCGGCTCCTCCGGTTCCCCCGGCCGCGGCCTGACCGGCCCCCGCCGCGTCCTCGGGCACGGCGTCCTCGGGCCCGTCGTCCACCACGGCGTTGTCGAACTCCTCCGGTTCGCTGTCGTCCGCCTCCGCGAGCCGGGCCAGGGCCAGCCGTTCCAGGGCCTGCCGGGCCAGGCCGCGGCGGCGGGCCAGATAGCGGCCGGCGATCAGCTCGCGTTCCGGGTGGTCCGGCAGCCACCCCGCGCCGGAACGGAGCAGTTTCTCCACCTCGTCCGGGGCCACCCAGTAGTGCTTGGCGTCGTCGAGGACCGGCAGCAGGACGTACAACTGGCGCAGGACCTCTGCCAGTTGCCGCTCGCCCTCCAGCACCAGCCGGACGTAACGGGAGTCGCCCCACTCGGGGAACCGGTCGTCCAGGGGCACCGGTTCGGCGGAGACCGCCCAGCCCAGCGGTTCGAACAGGCGCCGTACGAGCGCCGGCCCGCCCCGTGCCGAGAGCGCCGGGACCTCGATGCGCAGCGGCAGGTCCCGCCCCGGCAACTCGGGGCGGGCCTCGCAACGGCCCTTGAGTGCGCTGGCGAAGACCTTGCCGAGGGCGACGGCGAGCAGCGAGGAGGCCGCGTACGGGCGGTCGTTGACGTACTGGGCGAGCGCGCCGTCGGGTGACGCGCCGCGGTCCCGTCCCCTGCCGCGGCGGACCAGCGCGACCGGGTCCACCTCCAGCAGGAGCGCGGCCGTGCAGCGCCCGGCGGACGCCTCGGGGTAGAGGACGTGCGCCGTGCCGTAAGAGGTGGAGAACGCCTGCGCCCGGTCGGGGTGCTTGTGCAGCAGGAAGCCGAGGTCGGTCGCCGGGCGGTCAGGGGTGCCGGTGGTGCCGATGGTGAGGAACACCGTGTGAGTATCGCCGGACGACGCCACGCCCCACCACGGGATTTCACGGCCCGGCGGCTCCTTTCGCCCCGGCCGCCCCGGCCGCCCCGGCCGCCCCGGTGGCTCCCGTGGCTCCAGTGGCTCCCGTCGCCCCGGTGGCCAGGCTCCGGGCCACGTCCGCGATCCGCCCGGGGCCCACCCGGCAGCAGCCGCCGATGAGCCGCGCGCCGGCGTCCCGCCACGCGGGCGCGCGCGCCGGATCGTAGGTGCCCGGTCCGCGCCAGTCGCGGGCCGCGGCGTCCCAGGTCTCGCCGCTGTTGGGGTAGACCACGACGGGCTTGCCGGTCACCCGGGCGGCGAGCGCGACCGCGCCGTCCGCGTCGCGCGGATCGCAGCAGTTGACGCCCACCGCGATCACCTCCTCACGTCCGGCGGCGATCCGGAACGCCTCGGCGAGCGGCTGCCCGGCCCGGGTCTCCCCTCCGGAGACCGTGTACGACAGCCAGACGGGCAGGCCGGTGCCCTCCGCCGCGGCGAGCAGGGCCTCCGCCTCGTCCGTGTCCGGGACGGTCTCCAGGGCGAGCACATCCGGCCCCGCCTCGGCCAGGGCCTCGATCCGCGGCCGGTGGAACCGCTCCAGCGCGCGCACGCTCAGCCCGTACCGGCCCCGGTACTCGCTGCCGTCGGCGAGCATCGCCCCGTACGGCCCGACGGACGCGGCGACGTGGACGTCCCCCGCCACGCCGTGGTCCGCCGCGCCCCGCTCCGCCGCCCGGCGGGCCAGCCGCACACTGCGGCGCAGCAGCCGGGCGGTTTCCGCGCGGCCGAGACCGCGGCGGGCGAAGCCTTCGAAGGTCGCCTGGTAGCTCGCGGTGATGAGGACCCGGGCGCCCGCGCGGAGATACGCCGCGTGCGCGGCCCCGATCTGCCCGGGGCCGTCCGCCAGCAGCCGGGCCGACCAGAGCGGGTCGGAGAGGTCGCAGCCCTGGGCGGCGAGCTGGTTCGACAGCCCCCCGTCGAGGACGACGGGACCCTCGGCGAGAGCGGCCGCCAGGGGGCGGGCGGGTACGGACACGGGCGCTGGTCACCTCGCTCGAACGGTTGCGGGTGGTCGGAACGGTTGCGGGTGGTCGGAACGGTTGCGGCTGGTCGGAACGGTTGCGGTGGTCGGGACGGTTGCGGGCGGTCGGGACGCGGCCGGCCGGAACGGGACCCGGCGGTCGGCCAGGGCGGGGCACCCCGGGAGGGCGCGGGGGCGGGACGAGGCCCATCGGGACGGAGCCGGTCACGGCCCGCGCCGGCCGCTGCGGCCTCGGTGTTTCCAGGCTACGGGCCGGGAGCAGGGCGGAGACGCGACGGGGCGACCCGGCCCCCGGCCGGACCGGACCGGACCGGGGGCGGACCCGGGGCGGACCGGGGGGCCGGACCGGACCGGGGGGGGCGGACCGGACCGGACCGGGGGGCGGACCGGCATGGGGATCGCGCGTACGGGCCGGAACCGCCCGCGATGGCCGCCGGGCCGCTCACCCGGACCGGCCCGGGGTACGCCGTACCGGCCGGGGCGCCGCCCCCGTGCCCCGCCCAGCGACGCCTCCCGGCACTTCGCGACAAGCGCCTCCCATACCCGGACCGGCCCCGGCCCCGGCATCGGGTTCCGCTTCGGCTTCGGCTCGGCTCGGCCCGGCCCGGACACAGCGGCTCCCGAGTGGTTCCGCCCTGCGCCGCAGGCAAGATGGAGGCATGGATCTGCGAGTTTTCACCGAGCCCCAGCAGGGCGCCGACTACGACACCCTGCTCCGCGTGGCCAAGGCCACCGAGGATCTGGGCTACAGCGCCTTCTTCCGGTCCGACCACTATCTGCACATGGGGAGCGTCGACGGTCTGCCCGGCCCGACGGACGCCTGGATCACCCTGGCCGGGCTGGCCCGGGAGACCGAGCGCATCCGCCTCGGCACCCTGATGACCGCGGGGACCTTCCGGCTCCCCGGCGTGCTCGCCATCCAGGTCGCGCAGGTCGACCGGATGTCCGGCGGCCGGGTGGAACTCGGCCTGGGCGCGGGCTGGTACGCCGAGGAGCACGCCGCCTACGGCATCCCCTTCCCCAAGGAGAAGCTGGCGCGGCTGGAGGAGCAACTGGAGATCGTCACCGGCCTGTGGCGCACCCCGGTCGGCGAACGCTTCGACTACGACGGCCGCTTCTACCGGCTCTCCGACTCCCCCGCCCTGCCGAAGCCGGCCCAGCCGAAGGTGCCCGTGCTGGTGGGCGGGCTCGGCGCCAAGCGGACGCCGGCGCTCGCGGCGCGCTTCGCCGACGAGTTCAATGTGCCGTTCGCGCTGCCCGGGGACACCGAGCGGCAGTTCGCCCGGGTCCGCGCCGCCGCCGCGGAGGCGGGACGCGATCCGTCCGAACTCGTCTACTCCAACGCCCTGGTGATCTGTGCGGGCCGGAACGACGCGGAGGTCGCCCGGCGGGCCGGGGTCATCGGACGCGAGGTGGAGGAACTGCGGGAGAACGGGCTGTGCGGTTCGCCGGGCGAGATCGTGGAGAAGATCGGCCGGTACCGGGAGGCCGGTTCGGAGCGCGTCTACCTGCAGCTGCTGGACCTCTCCGACCTCGACCAGCTCGAACTGATCGCCACCGAGGTCAAGCCGCAGCTGGACTGAGCCGGGGCCGGGTCGCGCCCGGGCCGGGCCGAGTCGCGGCCGGGCCGGTCCCGGTGTGGGCGCGGGAGTGCGGCCGTCCGCCGTTCCACCGGCGGACGGTGCCTCCCGGGCTCGCGCCGGCGGCGACCGCCCGGACGCGGGGGCGCGGGGGCACGGCCAGTGGTCAGCGGCCCGCGGCCGGCGAGCAGCGGCCAGCGGTCGCACCGCCCCGCGCGAGCCGCCCGGCGGCATGCTCAGGACGGCCGCGTCAGGAGGACCGTGTCAGGAGGACCGTGTCAGGACGGCCACGCGGCCGAGTCCGAACGGGGCTGCTCCAGCTCTTCCAGCTGCCGCAGCAGTCCGCCGACCCGGTCCCCCGACTCGTCCACCGCGTCGATCACTTCCATGCACTGCCAGTAGAAACTCTCCACTTCCGCCGAGCACGCCACCCCCACCAGCGCGATCCCCACCTCCCCGAGGAGCGCACCCAGTCCGATGAGCACCCGCCGCTGGTCATGGACGTCCGACAGCCGGGCGGCCCGCACGCGGCCCGTCCGCCACGCCGCCTCCGGGAAGGAACCGCGCAGCCGTCCGCCCGCCTCGCTCAGTCCCCGGGCCTCGCTCTCGAACTCCTGCGGACCGTAGAGCAGAAGATGGGTTCCCACGGCCTCCGCCAGCGCCTGTGCCTGCCATGCCTCGGCAACGATCTCCTGCGGGGCCCGGGCCCGAGCGAGGCCGTGCCGGGTGTCCTCGATCAGCCGAGCTGCGTCCATGGGTCCACCTCCCTCCTTGGAGCGATCACTGCCATCACCTAGAGTGACTGAACGGCAGCCGGAAGACCAGGGTTTTTCGGAATCTGTGGACAATAGTTCCCGTGTTGATTAGCTCTCCGTCACGGAGAGTTGCGATCAAGGGGCCGGTCCTTCGATTCATCCCTGAACGGCCCCGCCGACCCCGGGAACCGCGCCCGCCGCCCGGGCCCCTCCGGCACCGGGAAACGCCGCTCATTGCGCTCGATCTTGGCCGCCAGGGCCGCGGCCGGATCGATGTCCAGCACCTCGCAGAACTGCAGCAGATACGCCAGGACGTCGGCCACCTCGTCCTCGACGCGGTGCGCCCGTTCCGGGTCGGCCATGACCCGCGCCGACTCCTCCGGCGTGAGCCACTGAAAGATCTCCAGCAGCTCCGCCGCCTCGACGCTCAGCGCCGCCGCCAGGTTCTTCGGGGTGTGGTACGGCTGCCAGGCGCGCGCCGCCGCGAAGGCGGCGAGCCGGCGCCGCAGCGCGGGCAGGTCATGGCCGGTCTCGGCCCCGGGGGTCTCGGTCACCTTCCAGATGTACCACCCGCACGCCGTGCGCTCCGCCGGCGGCGCCCCCGGTGCCACGGCCACCCCTCGCGCCGTTCGCGCCCTTCACGCCCTTCGCGCTGTTAGCGCCGTTAGCGCCGTTAGCGCCGTACACACCGTTCGCGGCCACCGCGTCCTCCACTCCGGGCACCGACGTCCCGTCCCGCAGGGTGCCCAGCAGCCGGATGTGCCCGCGACGGGTCATCCGCGCCGCCAGGGAGAGCAGTTCCGCCGTCTGCCGCCGGTCCAGGCTGCGGTCGAAGTCGTCCGCCAGCACGGTGAGCACCTGCCGGGCCGACAGCACTTCCGCGACCGGGTCCACGTCCAGCACCCCCGGTCCGGTCAGCAGCACCAGCGCCAGGGCCAGATAGCGCAACTCGCCGTCGCCGAGCCGCTCCACGGGGGTGGCGGGGCGGGCGCCGCGCCGCAGCACCGCCCGTACCGTACCGTCGGCGAGCTCCTCCACCACCAGGTCCCGGACCTCCCCGGCGCAGCCCGTGCGGGAGGCCGCGACCAGGGCGGCGTGCCGGGTCCCGCACTCGCCGCGGGTGCGCCGCAGCACCTCCGCGAGATTCCCGCAGCCGCCCCGCAGCCGGCCCTCTCCGGCGGAGACGGGCGACCGCATCAGGTCGGGGCGCGGATCGCAGGCGAAGGACGAGCGCAGGGCCACCACGACCTGCTCCGCCGCGGCCAGCACCTGCCGCTGGCCCTCCGTCGTCCCCGCGACGCGCAGCGGCAGCAGCGCCGTGCCGAGCCGGTCGTCGGGGAGCGGGGCCCTGGTCACCCGTGCCGAACCGGCGGTGTGCCACTCCGCCTGGACGGAGCGGCGCCGGGGGTCACGGTGGGCGGTGGTCAGCAGGATCCGGCCGCCGGCCGTCAACCGCTCACCCGAGAAACGGAGTTCGGGCTCGGCCCGCAGGGCCACGTCGAGGCGGACGGGGCCGGCCGGGCCATCGACCGTGCAGCCGATCCGGAAACCGCACCCCTGCCGGCCGCCGTCCGCCGCCGCCCACTCCGGCACACAGGACGCCGGATCGGGGAACACCTCGCCGAGCGCGGCGCCCGTCCCCAGCCGCGCCAGCGCCGCCATGGCCTCCAGGGCGGCCGACTTGCCGCTTCCGCTGGGGCCCGCGAGGAAGGTGAGCGGTGCGAGCGGGAGGACGGTGCCACGGTGCGACTTGTAGGCGGGCAGGCGGAGTTCGGTGAGGACGGGCCGGATGGGGGCGGGCGGAATGGGCAGATCGAGGTCCATGGCGGGACCGTAAGCGGCCCATGGTACGGCGAACCGTTACGCCTTCCGGATCTTCCTACGATCGGGGTACGCGGAGACGGCAGCGGGGCGGGCCCGTCCCGCGCGGCGGGGCCCGGCCGGGCCCGCACCGCCGGTCCGGAGCCGGGCAGCTCGCCGGCACATCCACAACTTCCGCCGCCGGAAGCCCCGTTCCCCACGGATGGTCCGTTACTCCCGGGCGCCCGCGCCGATCCGGGGCTCGGCGACCTCCGTGCCCGCCGGCGTCAGCAGGAACACGTCGCGGTCGACGCGGTGCATCCCCGCGCCCAGGCCGAAGACGACTCCGCTGGAGAAGTCGAGGATGCGTTTGGCCACGTCCGTGTCGGCACCGGTGAGGTCCAGCAGCACCGGCGTGCGGCCCATGAGGTGCTCCGCGACATCACGCGCGTCGGCGAAGACCTGCACCCTCAGCACCACGAACCGGCGGGTGTCCGCCACCCGTTCCTCCTCGCCCGGCAGCGCCGGGTGGCCCGGCCAGGACGGCCATGCGGTGTCGCCGCGCAGCGGGACGACCTCGGCGAGTCCTTCCCACTGCTGATCAGTGACGTCGTAGCGGCCGTTCACCTGACCTCCTAGTGGTGGGCTCGTAGGCATCGTTGTTGCCCCGGAGCCGGGAAATACACATGCCACGACAGTACTGAGAACCACTGACAGCCGGGGCGAAGCCACACAAGACGCCCCGGACGAGGGCAGGTTCGCCCCTGTCGTCCCCGTGCCGGCGAGCATGGCGGGCACGGCCCCGGCGGTCCTCGCCCACGGCGCGGTGGTGGGCCGCCGGCGCCGCCGGTCCGCCGCCGCGGACCGGGTTCGCGGGAGACGGGAGAACGCGGAGACGGGAGAACGCGGAGACGGGAGAACGGGGGGCGGTGAGACGCGGAGACCGCCCCCCGGCCGGAGCCCTGGCCGAGGGGCGGTCTCGGGTCCGCCCGGCGCGCGCGGCGCGCCGGGGGACATCCCGTCAGACGGGCTCTAGCAGCGCTTCCACTTGAGCTGGTAGGTCGCGCCCGGGATCTCCGTCGACTCCATCGCCACGATGTTGGCCGCGTTGTCGCCCGAGGTCCCGGCGTCCACCCGCAGCTCGGTGTTGACGTTCAGGTACCGCTGGGCGCCGCAGGGCGCCCAGACCTGCTCGGCGGCCGGGGTGTGCTCCGTGATGCGCCATTCGCTGTCGTACGGTCCCGTGAAGCTGCGCGAGTTGACCGCGGTCTCCGCGGAGCCCTGGAAGTAGTACTGCGACTGCTGGAACCCCGTGGCCCCCCTCACCAGATGGGTGTAACCGCGGTGTTCCGCACCGGTGATGGTGTACGTCCAGCCCGACGGGACCCGCACGTCCAGGACGAGCTGGCAGTTCTTGCGGTGGTCGGAGGCGTTCGCGCCGGCCCCCGTCCGCGCGAGGTAGTCGCTGTAGCTCACGTTCACGGCCGAGTTGTCCGGTGATACGGCGACGGCGGCCGTACCCGCGGGGCATCCCGAACCGTTGACGGTCACGACACCGACCTGCGCCTGCTCGGCCGGTACAACCGCTTCCGCCGGCGCGCTCTGGCCCGCGAGCACAGAGGCGAATAACGCCGCGGCCGCGCCGCCGGCGGCAAGAACACCAGACATGGTTCTCCAATCGATGCGTACGGGGGTCCGGCGCGCCACCCCGGCGCCGCCCCGCTATATGGGATGTGCCGGGCCTCGGTTCACCGGGCTCCCGGCCGGTCACTGCCGGCGCGTGCGGCGCTCCCGGCGATGCCGTACGCGCGCCCGCCGCGCCCGCGCAGTCCGGCCGAGGCGGTCGGCCTCGGCGTGAGGAGGAGCCGGTCTCCGCGCGGGGCAGGCGGAGGAGGGCGGCCGGCTCGGCACCCGGGCGTGGGGTGTCGCACGCTCCGGTTTCCGGCCGACCGGGGTGGGAGCGCTCCCATGTTATGGGTGAGGGCCCCGTCGGGGAAGAGACGCGACAGCCCCGCTTCGCCGCGGCGACGCCGCCCCCGCCGCGCGGCCGGCCCGGCGGGGCGGCCCGCCCGCGACCGCACCCGCGCCCACGCCCACGCCCGCCCCGACCTCAACCGGTTTCACAGGAGCAGAGGTCGACCCCCAGCACCTCGTCGCCGCCGACGCCGTAGCCGGGGAAGGTCACGGTGTCCCCGGGTGCGGCGGTCCGGCAGGGCGGAGTGGCGCCGTCGCGGTAGCGGACGGTGAACCGCTGAGCGGTGTCGCAGCCGTTGGTGACGAAGGTGTAGCGCCAGCTCGCCTCATACCGGACACAGGCGGGCGCCGACACGGACACCGGCTCCCCCGGCTCGCCGGCGGTGGCGCCGTACGCGGCGCCGGGCCGCGCGAGCCCCGCGGCGGCGACCAGCAGCACCGGCACCGAAGCCCGGGCGATCGAGCGCGACAGGGTGAACATGGGGACCTCCTCCGACGTGCCGAATGGAACGAGGTCGAGCGTAGGAGCGGCCCATGGAGCCTGAAAGAAATTGCGCCACTTGCGCAAGGCCGATCGCGCTTCCCGGTCCGCCACACGACCAGCGGGTGCGGCGTCTCCTCGCGCAGGTCATGACAGTCCCGGCAGCACACAAGGGCTTGCGCGCATCCCGGCGCGAACCACCGCGCGCCACCGCGACCCACCCGGACGGCGCCGCACCGGACCAGCCGATAAGCCACCGAAAGGAACCTTTCGGCAACGTCGCCCCCACCTCCGGCGGGTTGACGTGAAAAGAGTTTCAGCCGGTTGCGCAAGATGATCGGCCCGTACCGCTTCGAGCTGCCGGCCGCAGGCGGGCGCCCTCGTCACGACCGGGCCGGCCCGTGGCCGCGACGAGGGCGCCCGCCGGTCAGCGAAGGGGCCCGGCGCCCCTGGCAGGGTGCGCCGGGCCCGGGTGCAACCGACCGCCCGGCCCCGGCCGGTCTCCGTACCGCGCTGCCGGCGGAGCGGTGACCGGACCGGAGTGTGCCGGGACCGGAGTGTGCCGGGGCTCAGGCCCCGGCGCCGGCGCTGTCGCTGTCGCGGACGCTGAGCGCCAGGGCGTTGTCGACGGTGAAGAAGGGCTTCACCCGGGTGGTGCCCCGGTCCGGGTGGTCCAGGAAGCGGGGCGGGTAGACGTCGGTCTTCTTCCGGTCGGCCAGGTCACCGGTGATCCGTCCGATGGACACGGCCGGGCCGTCCCCGGGGACGCGCAGCGTCAGGTCCCAGACGTCGTGTTCGGCGCGGCGGCGCCGCAGGGCCTCGCCGTAGGGCAGCTCGAACCGGAACGTGCCGGTGTCGCCGCCCGGGCTTCCGGTGGGTGCGAGGGGCACGGTGAAGCCGGCCCCGTCCCCCTCGCGGGAGGCCGCGTGCACGGTGGCCCCGGTCAGCGGCAGGGTGCCGGGGGCGAGGACGGTCGCGGTGACCGTGGCCGCGTCCTCGCCGATGTCGATGGCGGTGACCTCGGCGTGCGCCGGGCGGCGCCAGGCCCGCAGGGCGAGGAATCCGTCGGTGGTGGTGTACGGGATCCAGGCCGAGACGCCCCGGGCGTCGACGACGGGCGGCCGGCCGATGAGCCGGGCCTGTTCGGTGAGGCCGGCGGTCAGCCGGATCCGGGCGGCGCGGGTACCGGCGCCCGTGCCGCTGCTTCTGCCGCCTCCGCTCCTGCCGCCGCCGCTCCTGCCGCCGCCGCGGGGGGCGACGTAGCAGTCCCAGCGGCCCTCGGCCAGGGTGTGTTCGCCCGGTTTGAGGGTGACGCCGATGTCGTTCAGGTCGGGTGCCGTCGCGACCTCCGGCAGGGGGACGCGGATCTCCCGGCGTTCCGGGTCACGGCGGAGCCGGGCGACGAAGTCGAGGCGCCCGGGCGGGAGCGACACCGCGTCGAGACGGACGCGCACACCGCCCTCGGCGGTGGAGCGGGCGAACGCCACGGGCCGGGTCTCCGCCCGCTGCGCGGCCTCCCGGGCGTCCGCACCGGGTGACGTCGTGCCCGCCGCGGGGGCGGTGGGCGCCACCCGGGCGGGGCGTGTCACCGGCCTGCCGCCACGGGTCAGGGCCGTGCGGACCCGGTGCAGGAGCCCTGGGCGTTCGGCGGCCGCGAGGCGGGCCTTCCTCTCGTAGCGCTGCCCGGAGAGCGTCCGGAACAGGTCCTCGTAGCGGCGGGCTATGGCCCGGGGGGCGAAGGTGGCCGCCTTCTCGACGGCGGCGTCGCCGAGGCGCCGGCGCAGCCGGTCGTCGGACATGAGGAGCCGCAGGGCGGCGGCGTAGTGCTGTACGTCGGCGGGGAGGCCCGCCGCGTCCGGTGACCTGTCCGGTGACATGTTCGCGGCGGCGTCCGGTGCGGTGTCCGGTGAGCCCTTCGGGTCCAGCGGGACCAGCAGTCCGTCCGCACCGTGCGTGATGATCTCCGCGGGCCCGTGCGGGCAGTCCGTCGCGATGACGGGGACCCCGCAGTGCATGGCCTCGACGATGGTCATGCCGAAGGACTCCATGTCGGAGGAGACCGCCGCGATGGCCCCCTTGGCCCACTCGGTCTCGATGGGGGAGACGGCGCCCATGAGGAAGATCCGGTTGTAGAGCCCGAGTTCGTCGATCCGGCGGCGCAGCTTCGGCCGTTCGGCGCCGCGCCCGTAGATCCGCAGGGTCCAGCCGGGGTGCTCGTCCGCCACGGCGGCGAAGGCGCTGACGAGGCGGTCGTAGCGCTTGACGGCGACGAGGCGTCCGGCCGCCACGATGGTCCGGGAGTCCAGGCCGGAGGGTTCCACCTGCGGCCGGGGCACCCCGTTGGGGATGGAGAGGATCGTGGTCGGGGCCCCGGGCAGCGCCTGCCGGTACTGGCGGGCGTCGGCCTCGGAGACGGTCACGAAGGCGTCGAGTCCGCGGATCGCGGTGTTCTGGTCCTCGCGGAGCTGGTCGCTGTGGGCGTCGAGGGAGAGGTGTTCCTGGCCGATGCGCAGATAGCGGTCGTGTCCGTGACGGGCGAGGTAGCCGTTGAGGATGGGGCGGGTGGCGATCACCACGTCGGCGTCGGTCCGCGCCAGGTAGTCGGCGATGCGCCGGTCGTGCAGGGCGGTGTAGTGGAGGCGGCCGAAGTCGACGCCCGCGTCGGGGAACATCGTGTTCGGCTGCCGGGCGAGTTCGTGGCCGCCCTCGTAGCCGGGCCCGTCCTCGCGCATGTCGATCAGTGAGGTGAGCCGCACCTCCGCGTCGAACGGTAACCGCGGCTCGTCCGCGACCCGGTGCACGCTGACCACCTCGACCTGGTGGCGCACCGCCAGCGCCCGGGAGAGGTTCACCGTGGAGCGGATGGTCCCCCCGATGCCGAAGGCGTTGTGCAGTAAGAACGCGATCTTCATGTGTTACGCCCTCCGGCGTCCCCGTCCGCCCGCACCCCGCGCTGTGCGCGCTGCGTGCCGGCGGACCGCTCGGCCCCCGGCCCGCTCCGGGCAGGGGGCGGCACCCCGCGCCAACTGGTCGGGCCCGGAGGGCTGTTGGGCGGAGGCCGCATGGGACGAGACTTCCGCCGGACGGGATGGTTGCCCGGAGCCGGGGTGAATGTGATGCGTGCAACACACGGACATGAGGTGAAGACCGGGGGTGCCGAAGGCGGCGCCCCACCCGGCCGGGCGCCGCTATGGCGCCGCTCACACCCCGTCCGACCAGGCATACCGCCCGCCGGGCCGAAAGCGCGGCCGGATAGCATATGAGCACCGCCTAGCTCGAAAGATGGACCAGTGACTGCCACCGTGGACTCGTTCACCAACTGGAAGAACCGCGAAGAGATCGCGGAATCGATGATCCCGATGATCGGGACGCTGCACCGGGAGCGGGACGTCACGGTCCTGCTGCACAGCCGCTCCCTGGTGAACAAGTCGGTGGTGAGCATCCTCAAGACCCACCGTTTCGCCCGCCAGATCGCCGGTGCGGAGCTCTCCGTCACCGAGACGATGCCGTTCCTGCGGACCCTCACGACCCTCGACCTGGGCCCGTCCCAGATCGACATCGGGATGCTCGCCGCGACGTACAAGGCGGACGACCGCGGCCTGTCCGTGGAGGAGTTCACCGCCCAGGCCGTCGCCGGGGCGACGGGCGCGAACAAGATCGAGCGCGGCGAGCCGCGCGATGTCGTCCTCTACGGGTTCGGCCGCATCGGCCGCCTCGTCGCCCGCCTGCTCATCGAGAAGGCCGGCTCCGGCAACGGTCTGCGGCTGCGGGCCATCGTCGTCCGCAACGGCGGCGGCCAGGACATCGTCAAGCGCGCCTCGCTGCTGCGCCGCGACTCCATCCACGGCCAGTTCCAGGGCACGATCACGGTGGACGAGGCGAACAGCACGATCGTCGCCAACGGCAACGAGATCAAGGTGATCTACTCCGACGACCCGACGGCGGTGGACTACACGGCGTACGGGATCAAGGACGCCATCCTCATCGACAACACCGGCCGGTGGCGCGACCGCGAGGGCCTGTCGAAGCACCTCCGCCCCGGTATCGGCAAGGTCGTGCTGACGGCCCCCGGCAAGGGCGACGTGCCCAACATCGTGCACGGCGTCAACCACGACATGATCAAGCCGGACGAGCAGATCCTGTCCTGTGCCTCCTGCACCACCAACGCGATCGTCCCGCCGCTGAAGGCGATGGCGGACGAGTACGGCGTGCTGCGCGGCCACGTGGAGACCGTCCACTCGTTCACCAACGACCAGAACCTGCTGGACAATTACCACAAGTCCGACCGCCGCGGCCGTTCGGCGCCGCTCAACATGGTCATCACCGAGACGGGTGCCGCCTCCGCCGTCGCCAAGGCGCTGCCGGACCTCAAGGCGAAGATCACCGGCAGCTCGATCCGCGTCCCGGTGCCGGACGTCTCGATCGCGATCCTCAACCTGCAGCTCGCCCGCGAGACGACCCGCCAGGAGGTTCTCGACCACCTGCGCGAGGTGTCGCTCACCTCGCCGCTCAAGCGCCAGATCGACTTCACCAGCGCCCCCGACGCGGTCTCCAACGACTTCATCGGCTCGCGCCACGCCTCGATCGTGGACGCCGGCGCCACCAAGGTGGAGGGCGACAACGCGATCCTCTACCTCTGGTACGACAACGAGTTCGGCTACTCCTGCCAGGTCGTCCGCGTCGTCCAGTACGTCTCCGGGGTGGAGTACCCGACCTACCCGGCCCCGGCGGTCTGATCCGCGCGGGCGGCGCGCCCGCCGCCCCCCCTCCCCTCCTTCCACCCTCGCCCCCGTCCGCCGTCCCGGCGGGCGGGGGCGTCGGCATACCGTGTGGCGCACCGCACACACCGCATCGTACGTACCGGTCGGTATGGTGCTGGTTGCGCGGCACTCAACAGGAGGCTTCATGTCAGCGACCAACCGCCAGATCCGCCTGGCAGCCCGTCCCGTCGGCGAGGTCAAGCCCGGGGACTGGGAGCACGCCACGGCGCCCGTCGAGGAGCCCGGCGAGGGCCAGTTCGCCGGCCGGACCCGCTTCATCTCGCTGGACCCGGCGATGCGCGGCTGGCTGGACGACCGGCCCTCCTATCTGCCGCCCGTCGGCCTCGGCGAGGTGATGCGGGCGGGCTCCGTGATCGAGGTGACCGCCTCCAACCACCCCGGCTACCAGCCCGGTGACCACGTCGTCGGCACCTTCGGCGTCCAGGAGCACGTCGTCTCCGACGGCAAGGGCGCCCTGAAGATCGACACCGGTCTCGCGCCGGCCTCGACCTACCTCGGCGCGCTGGGCATGCCCGGCATGACCGCCTACTTCGGCCTGCTGGACGTCGGCGCCCTGAAGGAGGGCGAGACCGTCGTGGTCTCCGGCGCGGCGGGCGCGGTCGGCTCCATCGTGGGCCAGATCGCCAAGGTGAAGGGCTGCCGGGTCGTCGGCATCGCGGGCGGCGCGGAGAAGTGCGCCCTGCTGACCGGTGAACTCGGGTTCGACGCGGCGATCGACTACCGCGCCGGGGACGTCAAGCGGGCCCTGCGCGAGCAGACGCCGGACGGCATCGACGTCTACTTCGACAATGTCGGCGGCGAGATCCTCGACGCGGCGCTCACCCGGCTCGCGATGCGCGCGCGTGTGGTGATCTGCGGCGCCATCAGCCAGTACAACAACGAGACGGCGGTGAGCGGCCCGTCGAACTACCTCTCGCTGCTCGTCCGCCGGGCGCGCATGGAGGGCTTCGTCGTCTTCGACTACGCCAAGCGCTACGGGGAGGCCGCGCGGGACATCGCCGGCTGGATCGGCGAGGGCCGGCTCAAGGTGAAGGAGCACGTGGTCAAGGGCACGGTGGACGACTTCCCGGAGACCCTGCAGATGCTGTTCCGCGGCGAGAACGTCGGCAAGCTCGTGCTGGAGCTGGTGTGAGCGCCGCGGGCGCGGCGGCGGCACAGCCGCTGGCCGGCAAGGTCGCGCTGGTCACGGGTGGCGCGTCCGGCCTGGGCCGGGCCACCGCGCTGACACTCTCCGGGGCCGGTGCCGAGGTGGTCGTCGCCGACCTGGACGCGGCGGGCGGACGGGAGGTGGCCGAGCGCACCGGCGGCCACTTCCGGGCCTGCGACGTCTCGGACCTGGACGCCAACCGCGCACTCGTGGACTTCGCCGTGGAGCGCTGCGGCGGCGTCGACATCGCCTTCCTCAATGCGGGCGTGGCGACGGGCTGCGGCATCGGCGACGACTTCGACCCGGCCCGGTACCGCCGGGCGATGGGCGCCAACCTCGACGGCGTCGTCTACGGCGCCCATGCGGTGCTGCCGGCGCTGAAGGCACGCGGCGGCGGCTCGATCGTGGCGACGGCCTCCCTGGCGGGCCTGACGGCGGTGCCGTTCGACCCGCTCTACGCGGCCAACAAGCACGCCGTGGTGGGCCTGGCCCGCTCGCTGGGCCCGGCCCTGGCGCCGGAGGGCGTCCGCTTCAACGCGATCTGCCCGGGCTTCGCCGAGTCGCGGATCATCGACCCGATCCGCGCCATGCTCTCCGAGCAGAAGCTGCCGATCATCCCGGCGGAGGTGGTGGCCGAGACGGTGCTGCGCATCGTCACCGGCGACGCCACCGGGGAGTGCTGGTTCATCCAGCCCGGCCGGGAGCCGGAGCCGTTCCGCTTCCGCAACGTCCCGGGTCCGGGCGAGGCCGCCGGCGGCTGAGCCGGTGCGGGCCCTGCCGCCCGGTCCAGTCGGCAGGGGCCGTGCCCGGCGCACCGCCGCGGTGCGGTGCGCCGGGGGCGGGCGCCGCCTCCGGCTCCGGCGGCGCCCTCTGGGCGGCCGAACCGGTCAAGAACCCACTCAAGATTCGATCCCGGAGCGGTTCACCGTCGCCACGAGACTCCTGGACAACAACGGTGGCCAGATCACCTCGTACAAGATCTACGACGGCTTTCTGCGGGAGCGCCAGTCCCAGGCACCGGGGCCGGACGGCGGCCGGCTGATCTCAGACGTCTTCTACGACGAACGCGGTCTGCCGGCCAAGACCTTCGACACCTACTACGCCGAGGGCCCTCCGGCCACGGAGCTGTTCAAGCCCGTCGACGCACTGGCCGTGGAATCCCAGATCCACACCACCTACGACGGTCTGGCACGCCCGGTGCGGGTGCGGCAGATCGCCGGCAACGGCGACGGCGGCACCGTCCTCAGCACCACCACGACCCACCACAGCGGCGACCGCACCACGGTGATCCCACCGGTCGGCGAGACCGCCACCACGACCCTCACCGACGTTCGCGGCAACACCACCGAGGTACGGAAGCACCACGAGCGCAGGGCGGACGCCCCCTACGACAGCACCACCTACGCGTACACACCGTCCGGCCTGCTGTCCAAGGTGACCGACCCGGCCGGCAACGTCTGGACGACCGCGTACGACCAGCTCGGCCGCACGGTCGAGACCAAAAACACTCATGAATGGGGCACCCAGCGGCTGGCCACGCGCCGTGTCGACCGGGAAGAACAGAACGGCGTCGACCAAAACCTCAGCTACACCTACGACCAGGCCGGCAATGTCCTGTCCGTCGCGGACGTGTCCCGCACCGGCACCGACAACCAGTGCTTCGCCTACGACCACCTGCGCCGACTGACCAAGGCCTGGACGCAGGCCGACAAGACCTGCGTCGCGGCCCCCTCCGGCGGTGTCGTCGCGGGACCGGCCCCGTACTGGCACTCGTACACCTACGACAAGGTCGGCAACCGGCTCACCGAAACCCTCCACGACACCGGAGGGGACAGCGCGAAGGACACCCGGCGCACCTATAGCTACCCGGAGCCCGGCACACCTCAAGCCCATACCCTGACCTCCGTCACAACCGATGACCCCGGCGGCACGGCCCGCACCGCGTACGACTACGACGCGACGGGCAACACCACGCATCGCGGCGACCAAGTGCTCGACTGGGACGCGGAGGGCCACCTCGCCAAGGTCACCGAAGGCAGCAAGGTCACGGAGTACCTCTACGGCGCCGACGGCGAACGGCTGATCACCCGCACCGGGTCCCGGACCACTCTGTACCTGGGACACACCGAGGTCACCCTGGACAAGGGAGCCGCCAAGGCGAAGGCCACCCGTTACTTCGACCTCGGCGACGGCAACCGGGCCATCCGCAACGACGACGGCTCCTTCTGGTTCACGATCGGCGACCACCACGGCACCGGACTGCTGGCCGTCGCCGCAGGCGACCTGGCCCTGAACCAGCGGCGGGTGCTGCCCTTCGGCGGCATCCGTGGTCAGGCACCCGCCTCCTGGCCCGGCTCCAAGGGCTTCGTCGGCGGCACCAACGACACCAGGGACACCGGACTCACCCACCTCGGCGCACGCGAGTACGACCCGGCGACGGGCCGGTTCATCTCCGTCGACCCGGTGACAGACCTCTCCGACGTGCAGCAGATGCACGGCTACACCTACGGGAACAACAACCCGCTGGTGTACTCCGACCCGAACGGTGAGTTCTTCCGCCTGGGCCGTGTCATCAGCAAGATCCTCGAACTGGTCAAGAACGCACTCAAGATCCCGAACAGGAACCCGGGACTGACCAGGCCTCGCGCCACTGCTCCGACTGTCAGCAATACCGATTTGCGCAAGGGCCTGATGAACATCTACTCCAAGCCGGCGGCGAAATCGGTCGTGGGCGACGGCAAGGCAGCGACGGCCATCATCTACGAGTTCAACAAAGGCGAGCGCCTGCCCAACAAGGACGAATGGCACCTACAGAAGGGCTGGGGGGGGCTCTTCGGAACCTGTCCAACATATTGGAGAAAGACAGGAAGGCCCGCGAGACCGGCAAGGGAATGACGAACCTGTTGTCCGACACGGATCTCAAGATCGCGAAGGCTGAAGCCGCAGAACTCTGGGCAGCCGTGAACTCCCGTGACGTAACAGGAAAGGTAGAGAAGGCACTGTCAGCTGAACCGGCCAGGAAGGCTCACATCAAGAAGAACTTCGACGACATCATGAAGGCGTCCGCCATGAAGCATCTCACGGGCCAGAAGTTCGAGCCGGTCCAGCACAAGGGGCCACAGCCGGTCGGTCAGCCCACTCGCGTGCGCGGCTTCGCCAGGGCTTTCGGCATCGCAGGGGGAGCCGTGTCAGTGGCTCAGGCGCCGAGCTATACTCAGGAGTACGGCGTGAAGCGAGGTGCGTGGGAGCTGTTCAAGGACGTCTTCGACCCGTTCGGCCTCAGCGGCGGCCAGGATCCCTACTTCAGGGAACAGAACGGGAGCGGCGTCTGCGACCCCAACGGCCCTGGGTGCGCCTGACAATCCTCCGGCCTGCCGTGCACCGATGTGTGCGGCAGGCCGCCGTCAAATCCGGACCACAATACCGAAGTGAGCTGAACCCACCATGAGTGAGATCAGCGAAGAGGAATTCCCTCGCCTGCTGCTCGACATAATTCCGGAGACGGCGGAGTACTTCGCCGACAAATACGGAATGCCTGCTCCCGAAGCGGTCAGGGTCGAGGACACCTGGACAGATGTATACGACATTCTGACCGACGCGCTCATGGAACCGATCATCATTCCTGAACTGAGATCCGACTCGCCGGACCTGGAACTTCTACAGCGCTGCTTCGACTTCACGGAACAACTGATGACCAGTAAGAGCGGAACTCTGAAGGAGGCAGTCTACTTCCAGGTCATCGAGGCCCTGCTGGGCGAGGATGTCCCCTTCCAGAAGGCCTTTCCCTACATGGGGAAGAAGACGTGGGAACGCACGGTCCGGATGCTGAAGGACTACGAGGTCGATGTTCCCGGAGTCACCGACCGATAGCCCCATACCGGCCTGCGGCGGGAGTCGCAGGCCGGCACGGGAGTTGACCGAGGCGGTGGCCCTGAACGCGGACCCCCGACTGCCGGCCCCTCACGAAGGCGCTGGGTGGTATCGGAACGGTGCCAGGACACAACCCGCCTCGCCTACCTCTCCGCACATGTCCCTGCCTGCCCTGCTCTACGCCAGTGGTAACTGGACCCGTGATCACCGGCCATCCACGAGACCACGAGTACCGAGCAGGTGACACCCTTTTGCCGGTCCCCCCCGGACTCCAGTCCCGGCTTGAGCAGTGGCACCACGAGACCGAGGCCGCGCGGGACGGCAACCGCTCGGTCCGGGTGTCGGTGACCTCAACCCGGACGATCCGCGGGCGCGCGGTGACGTGAAGACGCAGCCGGAAGCCCGTGTCCAGGGGTGTCGCTCCGTCTGTACGGCCTCTACCAGCGCTGAGTCCCGGGGCGCCCGGGACACCGGAGTCGGAGCACCGGCCGCGCCGCACCGCCGGGCCCCGACCCCGGTTCCGGGACCGTCTGCCCGGCCGTTCAAGCGGTGAAGACCTTGCCCGGGTTGAGGATGCCCGCCGGGTCCCACACCTGCTTGATGCCGCGGTGGAGGTCGAGCACGGCCGGGCTGAATTCCCTGGCCAGGCCGCGCATCTTCAGCAGTCCCACCCCGTGCTCGCCGGTGACCGTACCGCCCAGCGCGATCGCCTGGTCCACGATCTCCTCGAACACCTCCCGGCCCCTGGCCAGTTCCTTCTCGTCCCCGCGCGGCACGACGAGCATGGGGTGCAGATTGCCGTCCCCGGCGTGGGCGAGTCCGGCGATGCGCACGCCGTGCCGTCCGGCGGTGCGCTCCAGGTGGGCGAGCATCTCGGGCACGAGGGTGCGGGGCACGCAGATGTCCTCGCTCAGAACCAGGCCCAGCCGTTCCAGCGCCGGGTAGACCAGCCGGCGGGCGGCGAACAGGGCGTCGCCCTCGGCCTGGTCGCGGGAGCGCGCGCTCCAGGTGGCGCCGGCCGCCTCGAAGCAGGCCAGCACGGTGGCGGCCTCCTGCTCGCCGGCGGCACCGGGGGCGTCGCAGCGGGCCAGCAGCAGGACGTTGCCGCCGTCGGTGAGTCCCATGTTCTTCCATTCGTCCACGGCGCGCAGGCAGTAGCGGTCGACGAGTTCGAGGGCGCTCGGAACCACACCGGACGCCACCACCCGGGCCACGGCGCGGCCCGCTCCGGGCAGGTCGGCGAAGGAGCCGACGACGGTGTGCTCCGGGGCGCGCTCGCCGCGGAGCCTGAGCGTCACCTCCGTGACCAGGCCGAGGGTGCCCTCCGAACCGACCAGCAGACCGGCCAGTTCGAACCCGGCGGAGCTCTTGGCGGTGCGGCGGCCGAGGCGGACCGCCCGGCCGTGGCCGGTCACCACCTCCAGACCGAGCACGTAGTCGCGGGTCACGCCGTACTTCACGCAGCACAGGCCGCCCGCGTTGGTGGCGACGTTCCCGCCGAGGGTGGACCACGGGGCGCTCGCCGGGTCGGGCGGGTACCACAGGCCCTCGGCGGCGCAGGCGGCGCGGAGGTCGTCGTTGACGACGCCCGGCTGGACCACGGCCAGCCGCTCGTCGGGGTCGATGCGGAGAATGCGGTTCATCGCGGCGAAGGAGACAACCACGCAGCCGTCCACCGCGTTGGCGCCGCCGGACAGCCCGGTGCCGGCGCCGCGGGCGACCACCGGGACGCCCCGCTCGGCGCAGTACCGCACGACGGACACGACCTCCGCGGTGTCGCGGGGCCGCACCACGGCCGCCGGAAGGGACCAGGGCGCGCCCGCCGCCTCGTCATGGGCGAAGGACGCCAGCCGGGCCGGGTCGCCGATCACCCGTCCGTCCGGGAGGAGCTTCGCGAGATCCGAAGCGGGATCCAAAGCGGGATCCGAAGCGAGATCTGAAGATGTCGTCCTCATCCCCGGGAGGTTCGCACCGGGCGCCAGAGGCGGCAATTGGCCCTTTGTACACGTCAAGTGGCCTGTACCAAGGGCCAATTGCCCGGCCGCCGGGCCATCGGGAAGCCTGAAAGCAGCCGAGGCCGGGCCGCCGGCGGCGGCCATCAGGAGGGTGGGTTGATGACGGCAGTGGTCACGGGCATCGGGGGTTTCCTCCCGCCCAGGAGGGTCACGAACGACGACCTGTCACGCACGCTGGACACCACGGACGAGTGGATCCGCACCAGGACCGGCATCCGGGAGCGCCGGGTCGTCTCCGGCGGCCTGTCGACCGGAGCCCTGGCCGTGGAGGCCGGCCGCCGGGCGCTGCGCTCGGCCGGGACGGGCGGCGTGGACGCGGTGGTGGTGGCGACCACCTCGCCCGAGCGGCTGTGCCCGGCGGTGGCGCCCGAGGTCGCGTTCCGGCTGGGGCTCGGCACCGTGGCCGCCTTCGATCTGACCTCGGCCTGCAGCGGCTTCCTGTACGGGCTCGCCACCGCGGCCGGACTGATCGGTTCCGGCACCGCCGACCGGGTGCTGTTCATCGGGGCAGAGGCCTTCACCACGCTGGTGAACCCGGAGGACCGGGCCACCGCGCCGATCTTCGGTGACGGTGCCGGGGCGGTGGTGCTCCGCCGCGGCGAGCCGGACGAGCCCGGCGCGCTGGGCCCGTTCGATCTCGGGAGCGACGGCGCGCTGGCGGACCTGCTGGCCATCCCGGCGGGAGGCGCGCGGCAGCGCTCCGCGGACGGCGGTCCCGGGCACGGCGCGGTGCCGGCGGCGGACTGGTACCTGCGGATGGAGGGCCGTCCGCTGTACACGCAGGCCGTCGAGCGGATGACGCAGTCGGCGCGGGCGGTTCTCAAACGCGCGGACCGGTCGGTGGCCGACCTCGACTGGCTGGCCGGCCATCAGGCCAACCTCCGCATCCTGCAAGCGGTCGCGGAGGAACTTGAGCTGCCCGAGGAGCGGGTCGCCGTGAACATCGACCGGGTGGGCAACACCCTGTCGGCGTCGGTGCCGCTGCTGCTGAACGACTACGCCGCGCGCGGCGAACTCCGGGCGGGCCAGCGGGTCCTGCTGTCCGCCTTCGGGGCCGGGCTGTCCTGGGGTTCGACCGTCCTCGTCTGGCCCGGCATCCCCGCCGAACCCGTCGGCTGATCTCCGTCTGTCCGCCGGTGCGCCTCGCGCCGGCACGCCTCGCACCGTCCACCTTCCACCGTCATGCCGTCCCACCGGCACGGCACCGTCATGCCCGAACACCGTCCCAGGAGGAATCACCATGAGCTCCCTGCACGACTCCGTCGCCGAGGTCTTCGCCGCCCGTTTCGGTCTCGACCCCGAGAAGGTGGTGCCCGAGGCCACGTTCGACGATCTCGGTCTCGACTCGCTGTCGCAGATCGAGCTGGCCACCGCCCTGAAGAAGCGCCTGGGCATTGTGATCAGCGACGAGGAGCTGTCGGAGATCTCCGTGGTGGCCGACATCGTCGCGCTCGCCGAGCGGAAGGGCGTCGCGGTCCGATGACCGGGTTCGCCGCCGCCATCACCGGGACCGGGCTGGTCACCTCCGCGGGTGCCGGAGTCGAGGAGAGCTGGGACCGCGTGGTCGCCGGCAAGCCGACGGCGGCCCACCACGCCTGCCTGGACGGCCTGCCGGTCACCATGGCCTGCCGGGTGCCCGGCTTCGACGCGGCCCGGCTGGGCGTGCGCGACGCCTGGCAGTGGGACCGCTACACGCAGTTCGCCATCGCCGCGGCGCGCGAGGCACTGGAGCGGGCGGGTCTCACTCCCGGCTCCTGGGACGACAGTTCGCGGGTGGCCGTGATCCTCGGCTCCGGCGCCGGCGGCACCGCGACGCTGGAGGAGCAGCACCGGGTGCTGATCGAGGAGGGGCCGTCGGAGGTCTCCCCGATGACCCTGCCGATGGGATTGCTCAACATGGCGGCGGGCCAGGTGGCCATCGACATCGGCGCCAACGGGCCCTGCATGGCGCCGTGCACGGCGTGCGCCGCCGGGGCGAGCGCGATCGGCCTCGGCCGGGAGCTCATCCGGTCGGGACTGGCCGACATCGTGGTCGCGGGCGGCTCCGAGGCCCCCGCCACCCCGCTGTACGTGTCCGCGTTCGCCCGGATGCGGGCGCTGTCCCGGCGGCTGGACGATCCGGACAGCGCCTCCCGCCCGTTCGACGCCGGACGGGACGGCTTCGTGCTGGGCGAGGGCGCCGGTGTGGTCGTCCTGGAGTCCGAGGAGCACGCCCGGGCCCGCGGTGTACGACCGGTGGCGCGGGTGATCGGGTACGGCGCCTCGGCGGACGCGCACCATGTGACCTCGCCCCATCCCGAGGGGAGGGGAGCCGAGCTGGCGGTCCGGGCGGCCCTCGCGGACGCCGGGCTGACCGGCCGGGACATCGGGTACGTCAACGCCCACGGCACCTCCACACCGCTCAACGACGTCATCGAGGCCGGTGTGATCCGGCGGGTGGCCGGGACGGATGTCCGGGTCAGCTCGACCAAGGGCGTCACCGGGCATCCGCTGGGCGCGGCCGGTTCCGTCGAGGCGGTGTTCGCCGCGCTCACGGTGCGCGACGGGGTGATCCCGCCCTCGGCCGGCACCACCGAGGTCGACCCGCGGGTGGAGGTGGACGTCGTGCACGGTGCCGCGCTGCACGAGCGGGTGGAGGTGGCCCTGACCAACTCCTTCGGTTTCGGCGGCCAGAACGCCGCCCTGCTGATCGCGTCCGCCTGACCGCCGCCCGGCCGGGTCCGCCCGCCGCGCACCCGGCCGCGCCGCACCGCACAGCGCCGCACAGCGCCGCATCCAGCCCTTCCCACCGGCCTCCACGGACCGAAAGGACCCAGCAATGACCCCGTCGGCCTCCGCCGACCTGTCCCGGCTCCTCTTCGACGGCAGGTACGAGCAGACGCACAAGGACCTCCACGAGCTGCTGCTCGACCCCGTGTTCGACCCCCGCGAGGGGCTGACCGCGGCCGAGGCCGGGCGGCTCGCCTACGAGCGCTCGCGGGCCGTGCACGCGGCGCTGGAACGCCCGCGGCAGATCCTGGCGGACCCGTGGCGGCTGTTCGCCCTGGCCGAGTGGCCGTCCCTGGTGGACGTCTCCACGTTCTCGCTGCTGATGGTCCACTACAACCTGGCCTTCGGCACGGTCCTGGAGCACGGGGACGGCCGGGACGACCTCAAGGATCTCGTCGACGAGCTCGACCGGCTGGACTCGTTCAGCCCGTTCATGGCCACCGAACTGGGTTACGGCAACAACGTGGCCGCGCTGCGCACCGAGGCCGTACTCGACGCCGCGGCCGGGGAGTTCGTCCTCAACACCCCGGATCCGCTCGCGCAGAAGTACATGTCGTACAGCGGGTTCCGGGACATCCCGAAGCTCGCGGTGGTGATGGCCCGGCTGAAGGCGGACGGCAGGGACCACGGCGTCCACCCCTTCCTGGTGCGGATCAGCGACGGCCGCGGACTGTGCGAGGGCGTCCATGCCGCGCCCTGCCCGGAGAAGCCGGTGCAGGGCCTGGACAACGGCCTCACCTGGTTCGACCATGTGCGCGTCCCCCGCCGCAATCTGCTCCACGGCGGCGCGGGCGGATTCGGCGAGGACGGCGTGTTCCGCCCGTCCGCCGGCAACCGGCGCACGCAGTTCCTGCGGGCGATGAACCGCATCATCCCCGGACGGCTGTGCGTGTCGAGTGCGGCCACCGGCGCCGGCCGGGCCGCCGTGTACACCGCCCTGCGGTACGCCGAGCGGCGGCTCACCAACGCCCCCGGCCGCAACGACCTGCCGGTCATCGAGTACCGCAGTCACCAGCTCGCGCTGTTCACGGCGCTGGCCGGGACGTACGCCATGACGCTGCTGCTCAACCACGCCAAGCGGGAGTTCACGGCCGTGCCGCCGGACTCCGTACCGGCCCGGGTGAACGACCTGGTGTCCATCACCAAGGCGCTGACCACCTGGGAGATGAGCGAGGTCGTCGCCGTCTGCCGGGAGCGCTGCGGGGCCCAGGGAATCTTCAGCGCCAACCGGATCGCGGACTACGGCTCGCTGCTCCAGGGCCTGGTCACCGCGGAGGGCGACAACCAGGTGCTGCTGGCCACCACCGCCGGGCAGATCATCGCGCGCGGCGACGACGACGGCGACAGTGACGACGGCAGCGGGCGGGGCGAGCCGGACGGGCCCCCGGACCCGCGGGGACGGGACCCGCGGGACCCGCGGTTCCTGCTGGCGGCGCTGCGCCACCGGGAGCGGGAACTGCTCCGGGCCGCCCGGGCGGCCATGGACGACGGCCCGGGAGACCGGACCTACTTCGAGGCGTGGAACGACACCCTCAACTCCGGCCTGGAGATGGCCCGGGCGCGCGGGGTGCGCACGGCGCTGGAGTGCTTCACCGCCGCCGTGGACGGAGCACGGGACGAGTCGGCGCGCGCGGCGCTCGCCCTGCTGGCCGCCCTGTACGGGCTGAGCGAGGTGCGGCGGGACGCCGGCTGGTTCCTGGCGCGCGGCGTGCTGACGGCGGAACAGGTGGAGCGGCTCCCCCGGGAGGCCGACGCGCTGTGCGCGGAGCTCCGGCCGTACGCGGGCCTGCTCATCGACGGGTTCAACCTGTCACCGGAGTTGTTGCGCGCGCCGATCGCGGCGGACGACTACGTGTCCGCCTTCCAGCGGTGGACCGGGGCCCTCGGCCCGGACGGCCGCCCGGCCGGCGGGGAGGGGTGAGCGCGGTGACACGGCACAGCTACCCCTGCCCGGTCCGCTGGTCGGACATGGACGTCTACGGGATCGTCAACAACGTCTCCTACCTGCGCTATCTGGAGGAGGCCCGGGTCGACTTCGTCCTCCGGATGGCGCCGACCGAGCGGGACGCCTTCTTCCGGGGCGGCTCGGTGGTGGTGGAGCACCGGATCCGGTACCACCGGCAGTTGGTGCACCGGCACCGGCCGGTCGAGATCGAGATGTGGGTCTCCGCCCTCCAGTCGGCGACGGTGACGATCGACTACACCGTCAAGGACGGCGATCTGGTGTACGCCACCGCCTCGACCGTGATGGCGCCGTTCGACTACGCCGCGGGCCGGCCGCGGCGGCTGACCGACGAGGAGACCCGCTTCTTCGCGAAGTACCTCGAAGAGACCCCGGAGGCCGGCTGAGATGCGGCTGCTGAGGATCGGTCCGCCGGGACGGGAGCGGCCCTGTGCGGTCGGGCCCGGCGGGACCGTCCGGGACCTGTCGGCGTGGGTGCCCGACTGGACCGGCCCGGCCCTGGACCCGGACGCGCTGCGCCGGGTGCGGGCCCGGCTGGAGCGGGAGGCCGCCGCGCTGCCCGCGGTCGATCCGGCGGCCGAGCGGGTGGGGCCGCCGGTCCGGCCGGGCGGGCATCTGCTGTCGATCGGGCTCAACTACCGTGCGCACGCCGCCGAGGCGGGCCTGCCGGTGCCGGACGAGCCGGTCGTCGCCAGCAAGGCGCCGTCCGCGCTGGCCGGGCCGTATGACGACCTGCTGCTGCCGCCGAGCGGGCGGAAGACCGACTGGGAGGTGGAGCTGGCGGTGGTGATCGGGCGTACCGCCCGGTACCTTCCGGACCGCGCCGCCGCGCCGGCACACATCGCGGGGTTCGCCACCGCCAACGACGTGTCGGAGCGGAGCTGGCTGCTGGAGCGCGGCGGCCAGTGGGTGAAGGGCAAGTCCTTCGAATCCTTCGGCCCGCTGGGCCCGTGCCTGGTCACCCCCGATGAGGCCGGCGACCCGCAGGGGCTGCGGCTGACCTGCCGGGTCAACGGCCGGCTGATGCAGGACGGGACCACCGGCGACATGGTCTTCGACGTGGCCCATCTCATCTGGTATCTGAGCCAGTTCATGGTGCTGCACCCCGGTGACGTGGTGCTGACGGGGACGCCGGGCGGGGTCGCGCTCGGCCGTCCGGACCAGCCGTTCCTGCGCGCCGGGGACCTGGTGGAGGCGGAGGTGTCGGGGCTGGGCGCGCACCGGCAGCGCTGCCGTTCCGCCGTTCCCGGCGGCGTCCCGGCCCGCGTCCCGGGCCCGGCTCCGGCGGAGGTCCGGTGATCGGGCGCCTGCTGCCGGAGGCGGCGGCCTGCTGGGAGGTGTTCGGAGAACGCCCCGCTTTCCCCGTGTACCGCGCGGAGGAGGCCGCGGTGCGCGGCAGGGCACCCGGCCGCCGCCGCGAATTCGCGGGCGGCCGGTACTGCGCGCACCGGGCGCTGGAGCGCCTGGGCGTGCCGGCCGGGGCGGTCCCGGCCGGGGAGCGCGGCGCGCCCCGGTGGCCCCGGGGCGTGGTCGGGAGCATCACGCACTGCCGCGGCTACACCGCCGCCGCGGTGGCCCGGAGCGGTGGGATCGCGGCGCTCGGTATCGACGCGGAGCCCCAGCTGCCGCTCCCCCCGGACGTCCTGGAGCACATCGCCGGGCCCGGGGAGCGGGCCCGGGTGCGGGCGCTGCTGGCGGAGCGGCCGGGGGTGTGCTGGGACCGGCTGCTGTTCAGCGCCAAGGAGAGCGTTTACAAGGCCTGGTTCCCCGCCGAGGGCCGCTTCCTGGGCTTCCGGCAGGCCCGGGTCTCCCTCGGCCCGGCGGCGGGCGCGTTCCGCGTGCGGATCGAGGAGCCCGGTGCGCACGGACGGGGGCGCGGCGCGCTGCCCGCCGAGCTGGCCGGGCGCTGGGCGTGCGGGCGGGGTGTGCTCGTCACCGCCGTGGCCGTGCCGGCGGGTGCCGGGCCGGTCGTGCCGGGGCCCGCCGGTGCCGTGCCGACGGGTGCCGTGCCCGCCGTGGCCGTGCCGGCCGGTGCCGTCGCCGGGTCCGGCGGCCCGCCGGCCGCCGAGGAGGAGGAGTGGGGATGACGGTCCAGCAGGAGAGCGCGGCCGGCCGGGTGGCCGAGCTGCGCGCCACCAGGGAACGGGCCCGCCGCGGCCCGAGCGACCGGGCGACGGAGGCGCAGCACGCGAAGGGGAAGCTGACCGCCCGTGAGCGCATCGAGCTGCTGCTGGACACCGGGTCGTTCAACGAGGTGGAGCAGTTGCGCCGGCACCGGGCGGCCGGCTTCGGAATCGAGGAGCACAGGCCCCACACGGACGGTGTGATCACGGGCTGGGGCACGGTCGAGGGCCGCACCGTGTTCGTGTACGCGCACGACTTCCGGATTTTCGGCGGCGCGCTCGGCGAGTCGCACGCCGCGAAGATCCACAAGATCATGGACATGGCCGTCGCGGCCGGTGCGCCCCTGGTCTCGCTCAACGACGGGGCGGGGGCCCGGATCCAGGAGGGCGTCCCGGCTCTGGCGGGGTACGGCGGCATCTTCCGCCGCCATGCGCGGGCGTCCGGGGTGATACCGCAGATCTCGGTGGTGCTGGGGCCGTGCGCGGGCGGCGCCGCGTACGCTCCCGCGCTGACCGACTTCGTGTTCATGGTGAGCGGCACCTCGCAGATGTTCGTCACCGGCCCGGACGTGGTGAGGGCCGTCACCGGGGAGGACGTCACCCGGGAGCGGCTCGGCGGCGCCGACGTGCACGCGGAACGGTCGGGTGTGGCGCACTTCGTGTACGAGGACGAGCGGACCTGCCTGAGCGAGGTCCGCTACCTGCTGTCCCTGCTGCCGTCCCACAACCGGCAGGAGCCGCCGGCCGTGGAGAGCGGGGACCCGGCCGGCCGGCGCGGCGACGCGCTGCTCGGCCTGGTCCCGGCCGAGGGCCGGCTGCCGTACGACATGCGCCGGGTGATCGAGGAGATCGTCGATCACGGCGACTTCCTGGAGGTCCACGAGCGGTGGGCGCCGAACATCCTGTGCGGGCTGGCCCGGCTCGGCGGCGGGACGGTCGGCGTCGTCGCCAACCAGCCCGTCTCGCTGGCCGGGGTGCTGGACAGCCGGGCCGCCGAGAAGGCCGCCCGCTTCGTGCGGATGTGCGATGCGTTCAACGTGCCGCTGCTGTCCCTGGTCGACGTGCCGGGCTTCCTGCCGGGGGTCGACCAGGAGCACGGCGGGGTGATCCGGCACGGGGCCAAGCTGCTGTACGCGTACTGCGAGGCCACCGTGCCACGGGTGCAGCTCATCCTGCGCAAGGCGTACGGCGGGGCGTACATCGTGATGGACTCCCGCTCCATCGGCGCCGACCTGTCGTACGCCTGGCCGACCAACGAGATCGCGGTCATGGGTGCCGAGGGAGCCGCGAACATCATCTTCCGTAAGCAGATCGCGGAGGCCGACGACCCGGAGGCGGTGCGGGCCCGGGTGGTCAAGGACTACCGGTCGGAGCTCATGCACCCGTACTACGCGGCCGAGCGCGGGCTGGTCGACGACGTGATCGACCCGGCCGAGACCCGGCCGGTGCTGATCCGCGCCTTCCGGATGCTGCGCACCAAGCATGTGGAGCAGCCCTTCCGCAAGCACGCCAACTCACCGCTGTGACAACGCCGTTCGCCTGCCGTTCCGCAGGACGGCCACGGCCGGGCCCGGCCGCACGACCACGTCCACATCCACATCCACGTCCCGGAGCGGAGTCCATGACCCTCACCTTCACCACCGAGCCGGCCGTCCCGCTGCCCGCCGCGGAGCGGGCGGAGCTGCTCGCGTCGCCCGGTTTCGGCACGGTGTTCACCGACCACATGATCAGCATCGACTGGGACCGGGACCGCGGCTGGCACAGCGCCCGGCTGCACCCGTACGGTCCGTTGGTGCTCGACCCCTCGGCCCAGGTCTTCCACTACGGTCAGGAGGTCTTCGAGGGCATGAAGGCGTACCGGCGGCCGGACGGCACGGTGGTGACCTTCCGCCCGTACGCCAACGCGGCACGGTTCAACCGCTCCTGTGCGCGGATGGCGATGCCGGAACTGCCCGAGGAGACCTTCGTCGAAGCGCTGGAACTGCTGGCCGGCACCGACCGGGAGTGGGTTCCGGAGCAGCCGGGGTGCAGTCTGTATCTGCGGCCGTTCATGATCGCCACGCAGCACACCATCGGCTTCTACGGGCCTTCCGCCGCCTACCGCTTCATGGTGATCGCCTCCCCCGCGGCCGCGTACTTCACCGCGGGACCCAAGCCCCTGTCGGTCTGGATCTCGCGGGAGCACACCCGGGCGGCGCCCGGCGGCACCGGCGAGGCGAAGTGCGGGGGCAACTACGCGGGCACCCTGGTGGCCCAGGAACAGGCCCGGCGGGACGGCTGCGACCAGGTCGTGTGGCTGGACCCCGTGGAACGCCGCTGGGTGGAGGAGATGGGCACCAGCAACCTGTTCTTCGTCTACGGCGACCGCCTGGTCACTCCGGCGCTGTCGGGGACGCTGCTGGCCGGGGTCACCCGGGACTCGGTGCTGGCGCTGGCGGACGAGCTCGGCTACCGGGCCGAGGAGGGGAGGGTCGGCGTGGAGCAGTGGCGGGCCGACGCGGAGTCGGGGGCGCTGACCGAGGTGTTCTCCTGCGGGACCTCTTCGATGATCACACCGGTCGGTTCCGTCCGGAGCGCGGACGGCGGCTGGACGATCGGCGGCGGTGTGCCGGGACCGGTCACCTCACGGCTGGCCGAGGAGATCGCCGGGATCCAGTACGGGACGCGGCCGGACCCGTTCGGCTGGGTACACAAGATCGCCTGACGGGTGCCGGGACCGGCCCGCGGCTCCCCCGGTCCCGTCACCCCGGCAGCCCGTCAATCCGCCGGCCCGCCGGTTCCGGCAGTCCGTCAACCAGCGCGTCTGCCCGCCTGCCCGCCTGCCCGCCTGCCCGCCTGCCCGCCTGCCCGCCTGCCCGCCTGCCCGCCTGCCCGCCTGCCCGTCAGTCCGTCAGTCCGTCCACAGGAGAGAGAGGACGTGTGGGAATCATGAGCCGTTCGGTACTCGTCACCGGCGGGAACCGGGGCATCGGCCTCGCCGTCGCCCGCGCCTTCGCGGAGGCGGGCGACAGGGTCGCCCTGACCTACCGCACGGGCGGGCCGCCCGAGGCGGCCGCCCGGCTCGGCTGTCTCGGCGTCGGCTGTGACGTCACCGACGCCGCGCAGGTGGAGCGGGCGTTCAAGGAGGTGGAGGCGGCGCACGGCCCGGTGGAGGTGCTGGTGGCGAACGCCGGCATCACCCGGGACCGGCTGCTGCTGCGGATGTCCGAGAAGGACTTCACCGAGGTGCTGGACACCAATCTGACGGGCGTCTACCGCGTGGTCCGGGCGGCGGCCGGGGAGATGGTGCAGGCCCGGCGGGGACGGATCGTGCTCATCTCCTCGGTGACGGGGCTGCTCGGTGCGGCCGGCCAGGCCAACTATGCCGCCTCGAAGGCCGCGTTGGTGGGCTTCGCCCGGTCCGTGGCCCGCGAGCTGGGCTCGCGCGGGATCACCTGCAACGTGGTGGCGCCCGGGTTCGTCGAGACGGACATGACCGGCGCGCTGACCGGCCGGCAGCGGGACGCCGTGCTCGGCAGGGTGCCGCTGGCGCGCGGTGCGCAGCCCGGCGAGGTGGCGGCGGCGGTGCGGTTCCTGGCCTCCGCGGACGCCGCCTACATCACCGGGGCGGTCCTGCCGGTGGACGGCGGCCTGGGCATGGGTCACTGAGGGCGGCGGCCCGGCCGTACCGGCGCCGTCGCCCGGAGGCCGCGTGCGCCGGGGTGGAGCGGCAGCGGCGGGGCGGGAGCGCCGCGGGCTCAGTGGTGCTCGGAGACGAGGGTCGCGCGGGTGCCGGGCTCCAGCGCCTGGAACACGTGCGGCACGTCGCCGGGATAGCAGATGTAGTCGCCCGGGCCCAGTTCCACCGGCTCGTCGGCGGTGCCCACCAGGGCCCGGCCCGCGCTCATGACGACGTGTTCCACGACCCCCGGCTGGTGCGGGTCGGAGGAGCGCCGCGGCCCGGGCTCGGCGGCGACGCCGTAGACATCGCGGCGGGCTCCGGGCGGGGACGCGGCGAGGAGGGTGGCGCGGTAGCTGCTCCGGGCGGAGTGGACGGCCGGGCCCTCGCCCGCGCGGATCACCTGGACCCGCGGCCGGGGAGCGGCGAGCAGCCGGGAGAAGGGGATCTCCAGGGCCACGCAGAGCGCCCAGAGGGTTTCCAGGCTGGGGTTGCCGGCGCCCGACTCCAGTTGGGAGAGCGTCGACTTGGCGATTCCGGCGCGGCGGGCGACTTCGGTGAGGGAGATCCCGGCCCGGGTGCGCTCGGCCCGCAGGGACGCGGCGATCGCCTCGATCGGCGGCTTGAGGCCGGGGGCCCCGGGGTCGGCGTCGGACACGGCGCGTTCGCTCCAATGGTCGGTCGTTCGCCTTGACGAACGTTCTGGCTGCTGTTCATTATAGGCGTCATGCGTTCGATGTGGAGAACTCTGGACCAGGGCCTCTTACGGGACATCGCGCTCGTCTGCCTCGCCGTGGGTGTCATCGGCCTCTCGTACGGCGCCATCGCGGTGACCTCGGGGTTCACCTGGTGGTTCCCCGTCCTGATGGGCGCGCTGGTCCTGGCGGCCTCCTCGGAGTTCCTGTTCATCGGCATCATCGCGGCGGGCGGCAGCCCGGTCGCCGCAGTGCTGGCCGGGCTCCTCGTCAACGCCCGCCACCTGCCGTTCGGCCTGGCCGTCCCCGATGTGCTGGGGCGCGGCTGGCGGGGGCTGCTCGGCACCCACCTGATGAACGACGAGACGGTCGTCTTCGCCATCGCCCAGGACGATCCGGCGCGCAAGCGTGCCGCGTACTGGCTGTGCGGCGTGGGCATCCTGGCCGTCTGGCCCGCCGGCGCCGCGCTGGGCGCGCTGCTCGGCAGCGTCGTCGAGGACACCGGCACCCTGGGCCTGGACGCCATGTTCCCCGCGGTGATCCTCGCCCTGATCCTCCCCGCGATGAAGGAGCGGGCGCTGCGGCGGACCGCGCTGGCCGGCGCCGCCCTGGCCCTGGCCTCCTCCGCCTTCCTCCCGGCCGGGCTGCCGGTCCTGGTCGCCCTGGCCGCGCTGCCGCTGTTCACCACCAGGGCCCGGAAGGGAGCCACCCTGTGAGCGGCGGCGTGCCCCTGGCCCCGGCGCTGGCGGCCATGCTGGTCCTGGCCGGCGGGACGTTCCTGCTCCGCCTCGCCGGACCGGCCCTGCGGGCGAAGGTCGCCCTTCCGAAACGCGCGGAGAAGCTGCTGGAGGTCTCGGCGGTCGTGCTGCTCGCCGCGCTGGCGGCCACGGCGGCCCTCACCGAGGGGGCCGGTTTCGCCGGGGTCGCACGGCCGGCCGGGGTCCTGGTGGGCGGGGTACTCGCCTGGCGCAGGGCGCCGTTCCTCGTCGTGGTGCTCGCGGCGGCGGGGGTGGCCGCGCTGCTGCGGCTCGCCGGAGTTCCGTGAGCGGCCGGCGCCCCCAGCCGAGCCCGCCGCGTACCCCCTGACGTTCACTCGCGCCCGCCCCGGCCGGGGCCGCCCGCCGCCGTCCGGGGACGGGCGGGGCGGGAGGGGCCCGGCGGGGCCCGGCGGGGCCGGGGCGGGATTTCCCTTTCCGGCGCGGGGCATTTCTCCGGACCACCGACATTTCCCGGCCTCGCTGTCCGCGTTTCCGTCCTGTTTCCGGCCCGAAAACCGGCGTCGCCGGCACGGCCGCCCGCGCATTTCAGCCATCTCACATAACGACCACACTTGCCCGTCCGGTCATATGCCGAGTAGTGTCCTGCCGGAAGTGATCGAAAAGCTCCTTCCGCTGTGCGCACACCTTGCCGACCCGCACCTGGACCACCCTGTCGCCATAGGTATCTGGGGGTTACCGTGGACGAGCGCATGACGTCCGGCTTTCCGGCAGAGCTCCGGTACGCCTCTCGCGTGGCGGGACAGGGCGGAGCGGACCTTCCGCCGGATCCCGCGCCGGACCTTCCCCCGGATCCCCCGCCTCCCCCGCCGCACCTCCCGGGCCTCCGGGCTGCTCACACCCGTTTCCGCGGGCCCGGCCGGGGCCTCTCCGGAACCTCCCCGGCACGGCGCGGCCCCGGGATGCCGCCCGCACACGCAAGGGCGCGCGGCGGGCCGGCACGCACGGGAGCAGACCGGAAACCGAGCGGCTGAAACACGTCCCGCCAGCCCGTCCCGCTTCCGCGTCCACCGCAATTCAACCTCTGTCCGGCGGCCGTTCCGTTTCCACCGGTACGGTTTCCGGTGGAAACCCTTGATCCCGCTGGCGGAATTCCACCGCTCCGGCCCGCGCAGCGGTTTTCCGGCCGACGCCCGCGTGCATTTTCCGGCCGCCGCCGACGGAAATACCGCCGTGCTCGCCCAGCCCCTGCCCGGTACCGCCTCGATGGT
This sequence comes from Streptomyces sp. F63, assembly GCF_018070345.1. GTDB lineage: Bacteria > Actinomycetota > Actinomycetes > Streptomycetales > Streptomycetaceae > Streptomyces. The sequence continues at coordinate 15,575 of NZ_JAGPXX010000018.1, read as the reverse complement.
GAGGCGGCCGGAAACAACCCGCGGAGGGAGCCCGCGTCCGGGCTCGTTGCCGGCCGCGTCACGCCCGGCGGACCCGGCCCGCGGCCGACCGGAGCATGCCCTACCGCGCGGCCGCGCTCGCGGCAGCGCCCCGCGTGGCCGCGGTGCCCCGGCCCCAGACCCGAGGAGCCCGAGACGGTATGAGCAGCGCAGAGCCCCTGAGACCGTACGTCCTGGACACCGGCGTCACCGCGGACCGGCCAGTCCTCACCCACGACCGCGCCCGGGAGGCGGCCACGGCGCGTGTACCGCTGCTGTCGGAGAGAGAGCTCGACGTCTTCCGGCTGCTGGCCAAGGGGGCGTCGAACCGGACCATAGCGGCCCGCCTCGCCATCACCGAACGCACCGCCAAGGCCCATGTGGCGCAGATTCTCGCCAAGTTGGAGGTCGAGTCCCGGCTCCAGGCCGGGATCGTCGGCTTCGCCTGGGAGTCGCTGGCCCGGGACCGCGGTGAGCAGGGCGGGACGGAGGCGGGGCCGTCCCCGCGGCTCGTCGAGACGGCGCGGCGGTGACCGGCGCGGCGGTGACCGGCGCGGCGGTGACCGGCGCGGCGGTGACCGGCGCGGTCGTGGCCGCGGGCCAGTGCCCCGTCCCGCACCGCGACGCACCGCGACGCACCGCGACGCACCGCGACGGACGATGCGGCCCTCCCCCGCGCCACCGTGGCACGCGCCCGGCCGCCGACCCCGCTTCTCTCAGACCCGTTCCGCGACGGCCCGGTCCGCCCCTGCGTCGTGCCGGCCGGCCAGCAGGTCCCGGAGGGCGCGGAACGCCGCGGGCCGTCCGGCGGCCGCGCCGCCCACCACCCGTCCGCCGCGGCGGACGACGGCACTGAAGTCGAACGCGGCCGGATCGCCCTCCACCGCGATGTCGTCACCGGCGGCGGGATGACCGCAGAACTGCAGGGTCACGCCGTACTGCTCGGTCCAGCCCCAGGGTGCCGCGGCGAAGGGGCGGTCGCGGCCCAGCATGTGCGCGGCGACGGCGGCGCCGTGCTCCCGGGCGTGGTTCCACTGCTCGGCCCGGTGGCTGCCGCCCAGCACCGGGTCCGGGTAGCGGGCCACGTCACCGGCCGCGTAGACGTGCGGCGCGCTCGTGGCCCCGTACGCGTCGACGAGGATGCCGTCCGCCACGCCGAGACCGGCCCGCTCCGCGAGCCCGGCCGCCGGTTCGGCGCCGATGGCGACCAGCACCGCTCCGGCGGGCCGGCTCACGCCGTCGTCACCGGTCGCGACCAGGGTGCGGCCGCGGCGGACGACACTCCGCAGCCGGACGCCCGTGTGCACCGGGACACCGCGGGCGCGATGCACATCCAGAACGGCCCGCCCCAGCTCGGGCGGCAGTACCCGGGCGAGCGGGTGGTCCGCGGCCTCCAGCACGGTGACCTCGCAGCCCATCTGCCGGGCGGTGGCGGCCACTTCGAGGCCGATCAGCCCCGCGCCGACGACCAGCAGCGGGCCGCCGGACTCCAGGTCCGCCCGCAGCGCCGGAAGATCGGCGAGAGTGCGCAGGGTATGGACCCGGCCGTCCCCGGCGGCACCGGGCAGCGCCCGGGGACGCGCTCCCGTGGCCAGCAGCAGCCGGTCGTACGGGAGCCGGGAGCCGTCGGCGAACTCCAGGGCGTCCAGGGCGGGCCCGCCGATCCCGGTGACCTCCGTCCCGGTGAGCAGCTCGATACCCCGCTCGGCCCAGACGGCCGGGGGCCGGAGCCGGATCCGCCCGGCGGGCGCGGAACCGGCGAGCAGCTCCTTGGAGAGCGGCGGGCGCCGGTACGGCTCCTCGGGCTCCTCGCCGGCCAGCACGATCCGGCCGTCAAACCCCTCCTCGCGCAGGGTCAGGGCCGCCGTGGCGCCGGCGACCCCGGTGCCGACGATCGCGATGGTGCGGGGCGCGGGCAGGGACCGGACCGAGGACGGGGACGCGGGCGGGGACGGGGACGCGGGCGGGGGCGGGGGCGCGGAGGGGGACGCGGGCTCAGCCACGGGCCGTCTCCACCATCCGGAAGTCCGCCTTGGCCGCTCCGCAGTCGGGACAGGACCAGTCGTCGGGGATGTCCTCCCAGCGGGTGCCGGGGGCGATGCCCTCGTCCGGCCAGCCCTCGGCCTCGTCGTAGACGAACCCGCAGACCAGGCATTCCCAGACCCTCAGATCGGTCATGACAGCTCCAGCTCCTCGAAGTCGATCTTCTCGCGGACCCCGCAGTCGGGGCAGCACCAGTCGTCGGGCACGGCGCTCCAGGCCGTCCCGGGCGGGAAGCCCTCGCGGGGCTCGCCGGAGGTCTCGTCGTAGACGTAGTCGCAGACGGGGCAGCGGTGACGGCGGGCGCTCATGCCGCCTCCGGCTTCCCGTACCGGGCCAGGACCTTCGCGCGGCGGCGCGGCTGGATGTTGGCGCGGGTGACGTCGCCGCCGTAGTGGGCCAGCACCCGGGGGTCCATGATCCGCCGCCACAGCGGTGGGAGGACGGCGAGGAGGATCATCCCCGCGTAGCCGGTGGGGAGTTGGGGGGACTCCTCGAAGTGGCGCAGCGCCTGGTAGCGGCGGGTGGGGTTGGCGTGGTGGTCGCTGTGCCGCTGCAGGTGGTAGAGGAAGACGTTGGAGGCGATGTCGTCGCTGTTCCAGCTGTGCTGCGGGGTGCAGCGCTCATAGCGGCCGGCGGCGGTGCGCTGCCGCAGCAGCCCGTAGTGCTCCAGGTAGTTGACGACTTCCAGCAGGCAGAAGCCGATGACGGCCTGGGCGAGCAGATACGGCAGGACACCCGGCCCGAAGACGGCGGTCAGGGCCGCGAAGAGCGCCACCGACATGGCCCAGGCGCCCAGCACGTCGTTGCGGAAGGTCCACGGCCCCCGGCCCTGGCGGGCGAGCCGGGCCTTCTCCAGGTGCCAGCCGGAGCGGAGGCTGCCGTACACCGAGCGCGGCAGGAAGGCCCAGAAGGTCTGGCCGAGGCGGGAGCTGGCGGGGTCCTCGGGGGTGGCGACGCGGACGTGGTGGCCGCGGTTGTGCTCGATGTAGAAGTGGCCGTAGCAGGTCTGGGCCAGTGCGATACGGGCCAGCCAGCGCTCCAGGGAGTCCTTCTTGTGGCCGAGTTCGTGGGCGGTGTTGATGCCGAATCCGGCGACGAGGCCGATGGTGACGGTGAGGCCGGCGCGGTCCGCGGCGGAGAGGCCGCCGCCGGCCCACAGCGCGCAGGCCAGTACCAGTCCGGCGTACTGGAGGGGCAGGAAGAGGTAGGTGCACCAGCGGTAGTAGCGGTCGTTCTCCAGCCAGGTGAGAACGCTGTCGGGCGGGTTGTTCGAGTCCTTGCCGACCCGGAGGTCGACCAGGGGGATCAGCCCGAAGACGATGACCGGTGCCAGCCACCAGAAGAGGCCCTGACCGGTCGCCTCGGCGAGCCCCCACGCGGCGAACGGGAACGCCGGCAGGACCAGCCCCAGCAGCCACAGATACCGCTTGCCGTCGCGCCACGCCGTCCGTGAACCCGCCGCGGACGCCCCCGCGGACGCCGCGGACATCCCCGCCGACGCACCCGTGGACCGTGTCGTCTCCGCCATGCCCTCACCACCTCCGGCCCGCAGGCCCTGGACACTTATTGTTGAAGTGTCCAGAAACTAGACACTCACTCGGTGAAGTGTCAATGGATCGGACACGACGGATTAGGATGGGCCGCGATGACGCGCTACCGAGAGTCCGTCCGCTCGATGCTCAAGGAGCGGATCCTGGACGCCGCCTACGAGCAGGTCGCCGCGGGAGGCTGGGACCGGCTGCGGATGACGCACGTCGCGGCGACGGCCGGCGTGAGCCGGCAGACCGTCTACACCGAGTACGGCAGCAAGACAGCTCTCGGCGAGGCGCTCATGCTGCGCGAGGTGGAACGCTTCCTGCTGGGCATCCAGGAGGAACTGCTCGCCCGCCCCGGCGACCTCCGCGCCGCGGTCGTGGCCGCCGTCGGCTACACCCTGCGCTCGGCCGCCGACAACCCGCTCCTCAAGGCCATCCTGACCAGCGCCCGGGGCGCCCAGGACGACCTCCTCGCGCTGCTGACCACCCGCTCCGAACCCGTCCTCGACATCGCGACGGCGATGCTGACCGAGTACGCGAAGGGCGCCTGGCACACGGTGGACCCCGAATCGCGGGCCCTGGCCGTCGAAGCCGTCGTGCGTCTGACCGTCAGCCACATCGTCCAGCCGACGACACCGGTCGAGCCCACGGCCGAGCGGATCGCCGAGATCACCGTCCGGGTGGCCGGGATCTGACCCTTCCGGCACCAGAGCGCCGGAACTCCCCGGACGGACCTCCACCTCGCACCCAACTCATTTGCCGCACAGCGCAGTTGCCCGCGCCCCGCGGCTTCCGCCGCAAGGGCGTCTTCCTGGGGGGCGGGAAGCAAGTCCTTCTCCACCCGGGCCGTGGACAGCGCCCCGTGCGATCAGGCCGCGGCGGGCGGGCGGCAGCCGGGCCGGGGGGTGGCCGGGCCGGGGTGCGGCCGGGCCGGTCGTGGCACCGCGCCGGGACACCGCGACGTCACGAGCAGACCGCCCATGGCCGGTGGACGCCGCGGGCGGCGGTGCCCGGAATGCCGCCGCCCTGCGGGCACTGCTCGCCCCGGCGGGACGACCGGGCCGGCGGCCGGGCAGGTTAAGGGACGCTTATGTACCGCTTGGCCGCGCCTTCCCGGCAGCCGTACACGTTGATCCGGCCCCCGGGTTCCGTACACGGTGGATCACGGAACGGCGGCGTACCGGCTTCCCCGGAGCCCGGGCAGCCGGCGGTCCTCCCGCGGTGGCGGGCCCGCCGCCACGGGAGGACCGGACTCGCCTCCGTCCACGCGGCACGAGTGGTTCGCGGCCTCTCCCCTTCCTTCCTGGGGCCGCACCACACTGCCCCGGTCCCGGAGGACTCCGCCATGGGACGGCGGACTTCACCGGGTCCCCGCTGCCGGAATCCGGCGGGCGGGGGCGGGCGGTGCCCGCTCACCCGCAGGTGCGGCCCGGGAGACGCTCGCGCGCCGTCTCCCGGGCCGCCCGCGAGATGGGCCGTACCCCCCGCCGTCCCCGTCCCCGTGCGCGGGGAGGGGGACGGCGGGCCCGTGCTCCCCCTCCCCGCGCACCCGCCGCCGACAGCTCGCCTGCCGCCCCGCCTGCCGCCCCGCCCGCTTCCCCCGCGGCGGCCGCGTTCCGTTCCGGGACCGATCGCGCTCCTCGTCTCCCGCGCCCGTCGCCCGCCGTGCCGTCACCGGTCCGCGCCGGCCGCGCTCGCCGGCGCCGGCCGGTCCGGGCCCGCGTCCTCCGCCGGCCCGCCCTCGCCCGCAGGCGGCCACCCGTGCTGTCCGGTCCCCCGCGAGCTGCGGTGCCGCACGGGCAGCGGGCCCCGGAGACACACCCGGTGAGCACCGGCTTCCACGAAAACGCGCGGCGATTGAGTGTGCGCGGCCTTCGGCGCGTACTTGCCCGGTGAGTGACGCGTCGGCCGGTGCACATGTCCCGGTCCCGGCCGGTGCGGCGCTCGGGGAGAATCCGAAGGACGGGCCCCGCGTCCCCCCTGGGGGCGGACGAGGGGCCGGCGCGCGGGCAGCGCAGGCCGCTGCCGACCGGAAGGCGGCTCCCACCTCCAGTTCTTCGTCACACCAGAGAGGTGAGCATGTCGCGAGCGAGGAAGACGTACAGGAAGCACCGGATCGCCGGGATCGGCCTGGCGGGAGCGGGGCTGATCGCGGGCGGTCTGGCCGCGGCGGGCGCGTTCGCCGGCGAGAGCGGATCCGCCGAGGGCGGGGCGTCGGCGCAGACCATCTCGTGCCCGTCGACGAACGGGAAACTGCCGGAGATCCCCGCCGGGGCCCAGGACGAGGTCGAGCGGAATCTGGCCCAGCTCGACAAGCAACTCGCGGAGGCCAACGACCGGCTGGCGCGCTCCCAGGGCGAGGGCGGACCCAACTTCGTCCAGAACGCCATCCTCGGCCCGCTGGAGGACAAGCGCACCGCGGCGCTGAACCGGATCGAGACGGCCATCGGGCGCCTCGCGGAGAAGCCCGAAGGGCTGGAGGCGCTGGCGAAGTGCGCCCTCGGCGGGCAGGCGGCCGGCGGCGAGGCGGCGCCTCCGGCGGAGGGAGCCGGCGGCGAGGCGGCGGGAGCCGGCGGCGAGGCGGCGGGAGCCGGCGGCCAGGAGGAGGGCGCGGCGGCGGGCGCGCCCACCGTCAACTGCGCCGATGTCGCCGCACAGCTCGGAGCCGTGCCGGCGGAGGCGCAGGCTCAGATCGACAAGGAACTGGCGAATCTGCAGAAGCAGATCGAGGAGGCCAACGGGCGGCTGGCCCGTTCGCAGGGCGAGGGCGGACCCAACTTCGTCCAGAACGCCATCCTCGGCCCGCTGGAGGGCAAGCGCCGTGCCGTCATCGACCGCATCGGCCAGGCCGTCGAACGGGAGGGCGGACAGCCGCCCGCGGGACTCGGCGGCCTGGCCTCCTGCGGCCTGAACGAGCAGTAGCCGGCCGGTGACGGCGCACTGATCGGACACTGGTCGGACAGTGGTCGGACAGTGGTCGGACAGTGATCGTCCGGCGCCGGGCCGAGGCCGCTCATCGGCCCGGCCCGGCGCCTTCCGTCCCGCCCGTGCCCCCGCCCGTGCCCCTGCCCCGGCACCTCTACCGGCGCCCTTCCTCCCGGAATCCGTCCGCTCCGCCCGGACGCAGGGCCGGCCGGGGCCGTCGGCCGGACGACGATCGCCGGGATCACCGTCCGGACGGCGGGGGCGCGGAAGGGCCGGGCCACGGGCCGGCTCGGCCCCAGGCGGCGACGGGGGTGCCTCTATGTCTTTCGTCAAGCGATCCGTGGCCTGCGGGGTCCGTAGAAGGTTCCGTCGCGGAGCACGGCGAAGAGGACGCTGATGCGGTGGCGGGCGAGCCGGAGGGCGACGGGCGCGTCGCCCTCCGGCCCCGGGGGTTCCGGCCGCCCGGCCCGGCGAACGTCCGGTCGGCCGGTCAGCCCTTGCCCTGGCCGGCCTTCTTCGCCAGCCGCCGCCGCTGGCGCGGAGTGAGCTCCTTGCGTCCGCTCTGCCGCAGGTATGTCGCCTTGCGCTCTTCGTTCTTCTTCATGATCACGCCCTCTCCCCCCCCCGTCCCGCCGGATCCTTACCGGCCGGTGCCGCGTCCGGGCCGCGAGGGCCCGGCCGTGACGAGCCGGCCCGTTCCCAGTCTCTTCCGGCCCCGCTCCGGCCGCATCCTGCCCGGCCGGTGCGGCGGCCCGCCCACCGGCATGACGTACCCGCCCCGGCACACCGGACGCCCCGGCGCGGCATGGACACCGCACACCCCCAAGACCGACCGGGCGGTATGCAAGGTGGGTGTGGTCCGCCTAAGCTGCTGGGCGCGCCGCGGCACGGCGGGAGCGTGCGATCCCCTGCCTCGCCGCGCGGCGGGGGCGGGCGATGGGAAACCGCCCTCGACGAAGCAGGAGCAGGAGCACGGGAAGGGGAAGCCGGATGGCAGTCGATCCCTCGGGAGCCGACCTCGCGCGGATGATGGCGGAGGACCCGGGCGGGCCCGTCGTCATGCTCAACCTGCTGCGGTTCACCGAGGACGGCCGCTCCTCGTACGCCGAATACGCCCGGCGCACGCAGAAGTTCCTGGAACGCTACGGAGCCGAGCTGCTCTACGCCGGTGACGGCACCACGCCGCTCGTCGCCGAGGAGGGCCAGGCGTGGGACGCGGTCCTGCTGGTCCGCTACCCCAGCCGCGAAGTCTTCGGCCGCATGGTCGCCGACCCCGAATACCAGCAGGTCACCGCCTTGCGCAGCCAGTCCCTGACGGAAGCCGTGCTCCAGCCGACCGTTCCGTGGACGGGCCGCCGGGCCGGCTGACCGGCCGGATGGCCTCCCGTACCGCGGACGGCGCGGTCACGCGGCGGCCGTTCCCGCCGACCGGACGGCGGATCCGCCGGCCTGGGCGGTTCCGTCACACGGTGGGTGACGATCAATCCCTCCCGTGCGCGGGTGGCGGCGGCCACCAGGCACATCACCCACAGCAGATCAGCCTGCGGGAACCTGCACCCGCCACTTCGCAGCACTCGGCCCCGAATTGACCAACAGCGTCACCTGATGCCCCCCGGAGGCCCAACCGCATCCGACCGGCGCTGATTCACGCTACGGCAATTCGAGGTCTCCACCGATTCGTTACCGGGATCACCACAACCCTTTCAGGGTGTGACACACATCACGGCGGATATTCGAGGATTGCCCGATTCTCACCCGCTTTTTGCATTGGACGAGTCCACCAAGCACCGGCTTCGATAAAGGAATTGGACCGCAGGGGGGCGGCGGGATTTCCCCTCGTTACCGAGAGGGGAGTCACGGTGTCACCATCACCAAGGATATTCAGCAGACGCCAGTCACTGGCCATTTTAGGCGGGATCGCCGCAGGCACCGCGCTCCCCCTGGGGGCGTTCGGGTCCCGGCCCGCGCACGCGGCGGGCACGGCCGCGGCCGATGGCGGTATACGGCTGCCCGATACCGACCGCGGGAAGGCCGTGCAGGCGTACCGGACCGGCGGCCGCGCGGTGCGCACGGCCGCGGCGGCGGCGCTCGTGGGCAGCGCGGACGACGTGGCCACGTTCCTCGGCGAGAGGCTGCCGGCGGCCACGGCCGAGGACAACCGGTTCACGCTCACCGAGGCCCTGGTCAACGCGGGCAAGGCGACGCGAGCCGGGATCGGGCAGGCGCTGTCCGGCGGGGACGCGGCGGTCGCCGCCTATCTGCAGGGCGGCTTCGAGACGGCGGTGCACGAAGACCTCGAAGTGGCCGTGACCACGGTCAACGCGCATGGCGGCAAGGCCGTGAAGCGTGAATCCTCCGAGGCGCTCACGACCGGTACGGACTTCGCCCTGCGGGACTTCCTCGGCACCGGGCAGTACGTCGCACACGACGAGGACCAGCGCGTCCAGGTGACCTCCATCCTCGTGACCGCCTCGCCGCAGGTGCGGGAGTACGCGGAGCGGGCGCTCGACGACGGATCACCGCGGGCGATCCAGTGGTTCCTGACGACCGGGCAGTACATCGCCCGGGCGCGGGACGAGGAGTCGGCGGAGATCCAGCAGCTGGTCAAGATCGTGGAGTCGGAGGGGCGGCGCGCCGAGCGCAAGACCGACGAAGCGGTCGAGCTGTCCGAGCAGGCAGTCCAGGCCGCCGGGAAGGCCAAGGCGGCTGCGCTGGAGGCGAAGGCCGAGGCGCAGGCCGCCGAGCAGGACGTGCAGCGCTCGGCCAGGGCCGCGAACAAGGCGGCACGGGCCGCCCAGGGTGCCGCGGCCGCCGCGTCGACCGCGGTGTCCGCCTCGCGCACCGCGCAGGCCGCGGCCCGGCGTTCGGTGGCCGCCGCGAACGCCGCAGCGGCAGCCGCCGCCACTGCGGGGCGCGCCGCGTCTCGTGCCTACCGCGCCGCGATCAGCGCCTCCAAGAACGCGAACATGGCCGAGGCCGCCAACCGGGCGGCGCAGGCGGCGCGGCTCATGGTGAACTGGGTGCGCACCGTGGCCGCGAAGGCCGAGCTCGCGGCCCTCGCCTCCGATGCGGCCGAGTCCGCGGGCAACGCCGCCGCGGGTGCCGCGGTCAACTCCGCCGCCGCCGCGCGCGCTTCGGCCGACGCCGCCGCGTCCGCCGGTGCCGCGCAGTCCGAGGCCGCCGAGGCGCAGCGCCAGGCTGCCATCGCGGAGGCCGCCGCCGGCCGGGCCACGGCGGCCGCGAACCGGGCCTCGGCCCTCTCCCGCAGGTCGGCCGCCGCCGCGCGTACCGCGTCCGCCGCCGCCGACAGCGCGGCCGACCACGCGGAGAAGGCGGCCGATGCCGCCGAGGAAGCGGCCCGGCACGCCGGCGAGGCCGTGGACTACGCCAACCGCTCCACCATCGCCGCGAACGCCGCGGTGGAAGCCGCGAACAAGGCGTACGACGCTGTCACCGAGGCGCGTACGGTCGAGCAGGAGGCCAGGGAAGCCGAGATCGCGCGGCTCAACGAGGAGACCGAGGAAGCGGTCGAGATCGCCAGGCAGCAGCGGGTCGAGGAGACCGACCGTCTGGAGCGCGCCAACCGGGAGCGTACGCAGGAGGCACGGCTGTCCGCGGAACTCGTCGTGCTGATCACCGCGATGGAGGCGGCGCTCAAGGACGGCCGGACCGGGGAGGCCGTGAGCAAGGGGCGGCAGGCCGCCCTCCAGCTGCTCGACGGGTCGGGTACGTGGACCCGGGAGGCCGCCGCGTACGCGCTGGCCGGCGTGGACGAGGACGTACTGCGCTGGATCGAGGCCGACCGGCTGATCGCCCTGCGCCAGGACAACGCGGAGTTCACCGCGGCCATCGCCGCGATCTCCACGCAGGACGTGGCCACGGCGGCCGCGGCGGCGCTGCAGACCGAGGACGCCGCCACCATCAGGACCTTCCTGGAGAAGGGCGCGGTCGAGGCGGCCAGGGACGACAACGAGGTGGAGATCACCACGCTCCTCGCGGATCCCTCCACCGGTACCGCCGTACGGCGTGCCGCCGAGGCCGCCCTGACGGACGGCTCCGCCGAGGCGCTGCACACTTTCCTGCACGTGGAGCGCGCCGCGGCCGTCCACGAGGACGACAAGGTGGCGGCCACCACGCTCCTGGAGAGCGGCGGCCCGTACGTACGGGCCGCGGCGCAGGTCGCGCTCGAAGGCGACACACACATGCTGCGCCAGTTCATCGGCACCACGCAGCACGAGTTCGCGCGGATCGACCACGATCACGCCACGCACATCAGCGCGATCCGGGCGGCGATCGCGCGGGCGGCGAAGCTCGCCGAGGACGCTTGGGAGGACGCGGCGCGGGCCTCCGAGGCCGCGGCCATCGCGCGCCAGGCCGCCGAGGATGCCGCCGACTGGGCCGGCAAGGCCGAGGGCTGGGCGAACGACGCCAGGGCCTCCGCCGAGGAGGCCCGGCAGAACGCGGAGGCCGCCGAAGCCTCCGCTGCGGCCGCCGCGCAGTCCGCGAGGACCGCGGCCAACGCCGCCGCTGAAGCCCGTAAGGCGAGCAGTGTCGCGCGGGACGCGGCGAACCGGGCCGTCCGCTCCGCCGAGACGGCCGCGTCCTACGCCGCGGACGCGCGGGCCTCCGCCACGCGCGCCCGGCAGGCCGAGCTCGCGGCAGGCAAGTCCTTCGCCGAGGCGGCCCTCGCCGCGACCGAGGCGTGGGCCGAGGTCATCCAGGCCGCGATCCGGCAGGCGGCCCAGGACGCGATCAACAACTCGAAGGTGCCGATCGACGGCAAGACCGGCCTGCCCGACGGCGCCGAGAGCTGCCTCACACCGTTCGGCGACCCGATCGAGCACCGCAACACCAACAACCCGTGGGAGCTGGGATGGAGCTGGCTCACCGGTACCGGCCCCAGGCTGCAGTGCTTCGGCCCGAACGACGAGTTCACCGGCATCTACCGCGAGCACGAACACACGAAGGAGGTGCTTCAGTACTTCCTCAGGGAATTGCAGCGGACCGGGAACTACGAGCTGGGCCACACCTACATGAACGACTACAAGCTCAGCGGTCCCGAAGGGGCGGGCAAGTACCTCACGGACTACGGAACGCTCACCACGGGCGGGCTCACCGGCAACCTCGCCTACACGTTCCTGGGCTCGCACCAGGTCCGCATGACCCCCATCCGGGAGAACCCGGACGGATCAGTCACCTGGCGCTACACCGCGTACAACGAATCGGACATCGAGTCGGCGACGCACCCGCCGGTCATCGGGTACACGGACCTGTGGAGCGACACCGTGGGCGCGTTCGTCGACAAGGTCGTCGGTGACGAGGGGCCGATGTCGCCCAAGACCCAGGTGATCGAGTTCAACGTTACGTTGGGACCGTGATGCGCAAGAAGACACGTGGGCGGCATCTCTTCGCCGTGCTTGCCGCTTCCGCGGTGCTCGTCTCGGGGTGCTCGGCGGCGGTCGACCCGGAGAAGCTGCCCGGTGTGTACCGCAGCGACGACGGCGGGCAGATCGAGCTCTCGGCCGACGGTTCGTTCTCTGCCACCGGTGTGACGACGCGCAAGGGCACGGATCCGGTCGATTTCAGCGGCAGCTGGGATTACGAGGACCCGGACACTTCGAGCGATTTCGTGTACTTGATCGTCAAGGACGGCGGGCTCGGCAGGACCGGCGGGATCCAGCTCTACGTAGACGACCAGGACACGCTGTATTTCCAGTCCGATCCGGACGGGCCGGTCACGCAGGAGCTCACCAGGACAAGCTGAGCGGCCTGACGGCGCAGGGCGTTGAGGTCGCGTCGCGGAGTTCGCCTTCGCGCCCTTTTCCTTTCCTTCCCCGGCGCCTCCCGGCGGGCCGCGCCACGAGCTGCCGCGAAGTCGTTACGAAGACCACTACAGCCTTTCCCGAGCGTGCCGCGAATAACGATCCGTACTCACCGGCCACCCGGTTCCCAACCATTTTCCGGGAATCGTAAGTGCTCACCAAACGTCCGCTCCCACAAGGGACTTGACCCCAAAAACTGTCGACTTTCCAGGACTGTGATGAAGACACACAGCGCATTCGTACGCATTCTGGGTGCCGCGGCCGCCACCGGCGCCCTCGCATGGGCCGTACTCGCCCAGGGCGGCGCGGGTGCCGCCTCCGGGCCCTCCACCGAGACCGTCGCCGAGGCCGCGCCCGGCTACGCCGTCGAGGACTACAACTACCCGAACGCCGACAAGATCCTGGCCGAGCAGAACGTCGTCCTCAAGCGCGGCGACGGCCACATCCTGCTCGCCGACTGCGCCGGCGGGGACAACCTCCTGCAGTTCCTCGCGCGCGACCACGAGGACGTCTGCTTCGAGGTCACCGCCGACGAGGGCTTCCTGACCCTCGAACTCCCCTCGGTGCACGGGGTGAAGACGGATGACTCCACCAACACCCATCTGGAGATGACCGCCGAGAACGACCATGTCCAGTACGACATCCCCGCGGACACGTGGAAGGGCGTCGGCGAGTCCGTCGACGGCCGCGAGCACGTCCTGGTCGAAATCCGCATCACCAACTAAAAGGCGCTGCCCTGTGATTGGGGAAACCACTCGTATGTCTTCCGTCAGACGTCCCCGCCCGGCCGCGCTCTGCGCGGTCCTGGCCGCCGGGTCGCTCGCGCTGAGCGCGGCACCCGCCGCCGCCATTGCCGGCGGCACGCCGGTCGCCGACTCGGACACCACCCATGCCTACACCGCGCAGATCACCATCGGCGCCCACGACCGCGGCTGCTCCGCCGTCCTCGTCGACGCCGAGTGGTTGCTCACCGCTGCCAGTTGCTTCGCCGAGGACCCGGCCGCCTCGCTCGCCGTCCCGGCCGGCGTCCCCGCCGAGACGACCACCGCCGTCATCGGCCGCTCCGACCTCTCCGGCACGCAGGGCGCCGAGCGCCGCGTCGTCGAGATCGTGCCGCGCACGGACCGCGATGTGGTCCTGGCCCGCCTCAACCGGCCCGTCGCCAACGTCGCCCCGGCCCGGCTCGCCACCACCGCCCCCTCGGCCGGTGCGGAGCTGGTCTTCGCCGGATACGGCCGTACGAAGACCGCATGGGCACCGCTCAAGCTGCACACGGGCACCTACGGCGTCGACTCCACCGCGGCCACCTCCGCGGGCGTCACCGGCAAGAACGGCTCGGCCGCCTGCATGGGCGACGCCGGCGGCCCGGTCATCTCCGGCGGCAGGCTCGTCGGCCTCAACAGCCAGTCCTTCCAGGGCGGCTGCCTCGGCATCGACGAGACCCAGACCTCCACCGCCGGTGTCATCGCGCGCGTCGACGACCTCGCCTCCTGGATCGACGAGAAGGCCGGCGCCACTCGCATCGCCGACTTCAACGGTGACGGCATCGAGGACATCGCCATCGGCGACCCGATGGCCACGGTCGGCGGCGTCACCACCGCCGGCCTCGTCCGTGTCCTCCACGGCGGCGGCAAGGGCACCGCCGAGATCACCCAGGACCTCGACTGGGTGCCCGGCGGCGCCGAGGCCGGAGACCACTTCGGCAAGCAGCTCGCGACCGTCGACTACAACGAGGACGGCTACACCGACCTCGTCGTCTCGGCGCCCGAGGAGAACGTCGGCAGCGCGGTCGACGCCGGCTTCGTCGACATCCTGTTCGGGGGCAGGAACGGCCTCGGCAGCGGCCCGGCCGCCCGCCACCTCGAACAGGGCTCCGGCAACGGCTCCCTCGGCGGCTCCGCGCCCGAGGACGGCGACCGGATGGGCGCCTCCCTCGCTGCGGGCACCACCGCCGAGGGCAAGCCGTGGATCCTGATCGGCACGCCGGGCGAGGCGCTCGGCTCGCTCACCGAGGCGGGCGGTGCCTTCTACGTGCACGGCGACACCAGCATCGTCATCCACCAGGACACTTCGAACGTCCCCGGCGCGGCCGAGGCCAACGACGCCTTCGGCACGTCCGTCACGGGCGACTCCGGCTTCATCGCCATCGGCGCTCCCGGTGACGCCATCGGCGGTGACGCGAACGCCGGCAACCTGGCCGTGCTCAGCCACGAACTGGACGCCGACGGACGGCCCACCGTGGTCACGGGCATGGACCAGGACGACGAGCAGATCAGCGGCGGCGCCGAGGCCGGGGACCAGTTCGGTCAGGCCCTCGCGCTGGTCGCCTACCGCCCGTCCGCCGCGGCCACGGCCACCGACTCGATCCTCGCGATCGGCGCACCCGGCGAGGCCCTGGCCCCCGAGAGCGGCGCCGGGCAGCTGGCCGGCGCGGGCAACGTCATGCTCGTGCACATCAGGGCCAACGGCACCTGGGACTACATGCACGCGCTCAACCAGGGCTCCGGGACCGACGACCGCTCCGGCACGATCGAGGCCGGCGACCACGTGGGCTCGTCCCTCAGCGCGGTCAACACCGCGCCCCGGAAGGCCGGTTCCGCCGCCACCCTGAAGATCGCCGTGGGCGCCCCCGGTGAGGACCTCGCGGGCGTCACCGACGCCGGCGCCATCCACACCTTCTCGCTGATGGATGCGGCAGGCGCCAACGACCGGTGGATCGAGGCCGGTGACGGCGACGGCATCCCCGGGTCCCCCGGTGAGGGCGACAAGCTGGGCGCGAGCATCCACTTCACTCCGCGGAACCTCTACGCCGGTATGCCCTACGGGCCCGCCGCGACGGGGGCCCTGCACGTCCTGCCCTTCCCGAACGTCGTACCGGGCGGTACGAGCGGGCCCGCGACCACGTACCAGCCGGGCCAGGACGGACTCCCGGCCAACGGCAACCGCTTCGGGTACTCGGCCCGGTAACCGCCGCCGCCGTACGACACGAGTCCCCGGGGGACCATCCGGGGACGCTGTTGGTCAATGCGGAGGCAGGCTCTTCTCGGCCCCGCCGGGCTTCGGCTCGGCGGGGCCGAGTGCTGCGAAGCGGCGGGGGAAGGCACACGTGAGGTGGGCCGCCGGGCGAGGTGCCAGCCCGCAGGGCTGGTCCTTTTCCCAGCGGCCTCCTCCCGAACCCGTCGTGCGGCGTTAACCGCAACGGGCTCTCCAGCGATGTTCGTGAACTGCGGTT
>NZ_JAGPXX010000017.1 GCF_018070345.1 Streptomyces sp. F63 | reverse complement strand
GGGTTATGCAGCGCTGACGCGCTGCATAGAGCACGAATTGCGCAAGCGCAATTCGGATTCCGGCGCAAGCGCCGGAATGGAATTCCGCAAGCGGAATTCAAAAAGCAGGGCAATTCGCGCAAGCGCGAATTGTAAGCACCCGCGCAAGCGCGGGTGCCTGGGCTGGCAGTAAGGGGAGGTGTATCACGCGCGGGTCTGTGTAGGGTTTGGGAATCCCAGCCACCACCCCCCGCAACGGATGTGACGGAGCATCGGCCTGACGGGGGTGCCGGCCACACCGCAGTGACGGGCTCCGCTGCGCTCCGCCCGAACCCCTCCCCCACCCTCGAAACTGCCCCGGCATGTTCACCAATATCCTGCCAGCATGCAGGACAACCAGTCGTTCGTGGGTGAGAACGAGCCACGTATCATCCTGGGGAGCGAAGTTGGCGCGGGTGATGCATCACAGGTTGTTGCTGTGTAGAGTCTGGGATCAGACACCACACCCCCAGCGCCGCGCACTCGCGCCGGGATCCCTTTCTGATTACGCGCCGAATTCCGCGAAGAGGAGAACACGGGGCATGGCCGTGAAACTGCGTGACCATCAGATCGAGGCCGTTGCCGCCATTGTGCGCGGTCTCGATATTCCGCCGGGCGGTATTCCCTGGAACGGACTTCGCGGGCAGGTGCACGCCGCGTGTGGAACGGGAAAAACCATCATCGCGGCGGCGTCGGCCAAGCGCCTTGTTCCCAAGGGCCGCATTCTCGTGCTGGTGCCGACGCTGGACCTTCTGGCGCAGACCGTCCAGGCGTGGCGCGGGGCCGGGCACACGGGGCCGGCGGTTGCAGTGTGCTCGCTCCAGGGCGACCCGGAGTTGTGGAACCTGAAGGTGCGCTCCACCACGAATTCTGTGCAGCTGGCTCTGTGGCACGGATCCGGGCCCGTGACCATCTTCGGGACGTACGCCTCGCTGGGGGTCCTGGCGGAGGCGTTCGAGGGCGCCTACGGGCAGCAGCTGGCCCCGATGGACCTGACGGTGGTCGATGAGGCGCACCGGACTTCCGGCTCGATGGGTAAGGCGTGGGCCGACGTCCACGATCAGGGCGTCATCCCGTCGTACCGCCGGCTGTACCTGACGGCGACGCCGCGGATCTGGGAGGAGCGGCTGAACCGCGAGGTCGCCGAGGGGGTGCGTGACCCGCTGCCTCGGGAGATGGCGGCCTCCATGGACGACGAGAAGGTCTTCGGGCCCGTCCTCTACAAGCTCAGCTTGGCGTCTGCCGTCTCGCGCGGGCTGCTGGCGCGGTACCAGATCATCGTCCTGGAGCTCCAGGACCCGGTGGTCACGCCGGGGCGGCTGATGGGCGAGGACCGGCACACCGAGGAGGTCCGCGGGCAGCGCCTCGGGGCGCTCCAGGCCGCGCTCCTGCACACCATGGCGCAGCACAACCTGCAGACCTGCATCACCTTCCACCACCGGACGATAGAGGCACAGGCGTACGCGGAGGGCCTGGAACGCGTCGCGGCCAAGCTGCACGCAGGCGAGCCCGAGAGGTACCCCGCTCTGATCTGGGCGGACTGGCTGTGTGGGGAGCACCTGCGCGAGCGCCGGCGGGACGTGCTCGCGGGGTTCGGGACCACGGCGCGGCGCGCTGTCCTGTCGAACTGCCGCGTTCTGGGCGAGGGCGTCGACATCCGGGCCGTGGACTCCGTGGCCCTGCTGGACCCCAAGGGGGCGCCGCACGACATCGTCCAGGCCATCGGCCGGGCGCTGCGTCAGAAGCCTGGACAAGGGAAACTCGCCTCGTTGATCGTGCCGGTGTTTCTCCAGCCGGGAGAAAAGCCGGAGGATATGTTTACCTCGGGATCGTATCGGCCTTTGGTGAAGGTCCTTGAGGGATTGCGTGCTCACGATGAAGAGGCGGTCGAGTTGCTCGCGATCCCGCAGGAGCCTCAGAAGGGCGTGGCGCAGCCGTCCGTGAGTATTGGCGCGGTACCCGGGGAAGGTGAGGAAGAATCCCGTCTGCTGCTGCGTTTTGCTGCCCCCAGGGACCCGGTGATGGTCGCGGACTGGGTCAGCTTCAACGTGATCGATACGGAGAAGCAGGACTGGGCGCGCGGCTGGGCGGCGCTCAAGAAGTTCACGGAGCGTGAGCTTCATGCGCGGGTTCCGTACGGGCGCAAGGAGGGGGCGTACCCGCTGGGGCAGTGGGTCGCGGAGCAGCGACGGGCGTACGGGGCGGGGCAGATGAGCGGCCTGCGCGCCCGCCGGCTGGAGAAGCTGGGCATGGTCTGGAGCCTGGCGGATGAGCGGTTCCAGGAGAACCTGGAGGCCGCGAAGGCGTACTACGAGCAGCACTGGACGCTGTGCGCGCCTCGGTCCGCGACGATGCTGGACCGGCCGGTGGGACAGTGGCTGTCCAACCTCCGCCGTCCCGGAGCCCTGGACGGGCACCCGGAGTGGAAGACCGCGCTGGAAGCCGTGGATGAGCACTGGAACCCGGCATGGCCGGCCACCTGGCAACGGCACTACGCCGCACTGCGCGAACTCGTCCGCGAGGAAGAGAGCCCCGCCGACATCGTTCTGCCCGGTGTCACCGTGCACGGGATGGACATCGGGAAGTGGCTGGCCCGGCAGCGGAAGCCCGAGGTGTGGGCGGCCCTGGCCGACGGACAGCGCGAGTGCCTGGAGGCCGTCGGCGTCACCCCGCTCGCCGCTCCGGCTCCGGTGGATCCGGAGGTGTCCGCGAAGCCGTCCACGGCGCCCGTGAGCGCCTTCGAGAGGGGTGTTGCGGCCCTGGCGCAGTACAAGGCCCGCACGGGCTCTGTGAGGGTCCCCAGGAGTCATGTGGAGGTGTTGCCGGATGGGACGGAGGTCAGGCTCGGGGTGTTCCTGTCCAACAGCAAGAGCCGCCGGGCCAAGCTGACCATCGACAAGCTGCGGGCGCTGGCCGGCCTCGGGCTGGAGTGGGCGACCACGGAAGGAGTGGCGTGATGACCGCACCAGAGGAAGAGCGGCGCGTGTAGGACGCTGTGCGGCAACGCGCTCGCGCCAGGGGCTTCGCGGAGGCGGAGGACGTCGTCTCGACTGTGCTTTCCGACCCGGGGGGTGCAGGAGGCGGGGCCGGGTGGAGGCGTCGGAGATGGGGCTCGGCATAGAGCTGTGCACCCGTCTCCAGCAGTTTCAGGACTGCTACGACCAGGCTGTGGCGGAGGGCGACGCGGCCCGGTTCACCGAGGTCTGCGCGGGCAAGCACGGCCGCTGGGTGCGGGTCTGCGTCCTGCCCGACGGACACGAGACCTCGATGGAGGAACCGCACTGGGGCCGCAGCAGTGAGGGCCGGCTGATCGCGTGGGTGGGACAGCGCACCCGACGGCTGGTGAGCAGCGGCGCAGGCCTCTCTCCCCCACCCAGCTCACTCTTTGTCTCGACGCTTGTCCTGGTTCTTGAGATTTCGGCCTGCACCCCTGGGTGACTTCAGGTAGGCGATCTCGTCTTCTGCGACCTGCCACTTGGCGTACACGTACGTGCATGCCCAGATGGAGGCTCCGAGGGCAGTGAGGGTCACGCCCTGAGCTGCCATCAGACGCTTGGTGAGCTTGGAGAGCTTGCCTCCAGTTGACGCGGCCGCGCTCTTGCAGATGCCGACGTGGCCGGTCTCTTGTGAGTGCCGCTGCAGATCTTCGAGACCTTCAGCCTGAAAGGGACACTCCGTGCACGCGTAACTGGTCATCAGTTGATCCCCCAACGGGGTCTAGATTGCCACAGGTTGAGTGCGTCAATGCACCACTTGGCCATCCTCCGGCCCGGAGCCGGCCGGAAGGTAACCGTCGCCCTCCGCAGCAGCGTCGTGCCAAGTCCTACACGCACTGGGGTGCGATGCCCGGGGGTTCTGAGCTGCGGCATCGCACTGGCGTGCGTGGGGCCCTGCGATCTTGGGCCGCTCCCCTGGCGAACTATGTTGCAGCGGGGGCGGGGTCGGTGAACGAAATCGGCTTGCCGGTGGCGTGGGCATAGTCGATTTCCCTGTTCGTGGACTCGCCGATGTACCCGTCAGGGTTGACGACCAGAACCCGGTCTGCCAGGTCGATCTTGCGCAGGTGGAGGGTGTCCAGCGCCGTCTTCTGCTCGTCTGTGATCAACTCGTCTGCTTCGCCTGGCGCAACAACAATGATCCCAGCGAGGGTCAGTTCACGATTCACCGCACGCATCTCGTCCACGAACCGGGTAGAGCCGCAGATGCAGACGATTTCGGGTCGGTCGGGCACAGCTCAGTCCTTCGCTCGAACGGGACACCGCCAGCCGGTCATCCGTCGGTTTGTTCCTTCTCGATCGCATTCATCCTGCGGACCATGTCGATCTGCGCGCGGATCATTGTGTCGAACCGGGCCTCCGGATCGCCGTCGGGTCCGGCGTTCGCAGCCAGCAGCGAGGCGACTTGGCTGGCGAGGACGGTGACCACGTCGGCCGTCCCCACCGGGCCGCGGACCTCGATCAGTTTGCGCACGGCGTCGTCGATGCGGTCCATGGCCTCCTCGCCCTGGAGGAACAACCCGAGCCGGTCGGCGAGGAACATGCGGACGACCGCCACACCGTCGGCCAGGGCGGTGTCCACGTTGTAGTCGGCGCGGGCCTTC
The DNA here is from genome assembly GCF_018070345.1 of Streptomyces sp. F63. Classification (GTDB taxonomy): domain Bacteria; phylum Actinomycetota; class Actinomycetes; order Streptomycetales; family Streptomycetaceae; genus Streptomyces. The sequence goes on along the minus strand of NZ_JAGPXX010000017.1, from coordinate 116,628 downwards.
TCCGACTCCCTGAGCACGGCCGGAATCGTGTACGTCCGCTGCTCCGGGATGAGGCCCTCCTTGCGCCACTTCGCGTACGGGGTGGGGCCGACGGCGTCACGGCGTGCACGGTGTTCGTTGGTCGGGCGGCCGCCCGCGGTGCGGCAGGCCCGCCCTGCGGCTGTCTTGCAGGTCGGGCATTCGACACGGCGCCTCCACGAGCGCACGAGATCCATCTCGGCGTCGGAGCGGAGGTGGCGTCGCCACTCGCCGCCCCACGGGATGCTCTGCGATCCGTTCTCCACGCCCATTGCCCCCTGGGTCCGCTGGTGTGTGCCGTCGTCGGTACCGTGATGATGACCGTACCTGCGCCGGCGCCCCTCAGCGGTCGATCGGGAGAATGCCGTCCAGTCCGCTCTCGGAGAGGATCTGTTGGACCGTGTCGTCCAGGGTGCTGGCCGCGTCGATAACGGTCTTGAGGCTGTTGGGGAGCAGGTCCTTCTCTCGGTACCAGTCGCGTAGGTGGCCCTCGTTGACGTGCGCGAGGTACTCGGCGTCTGGTTTCGTGGCGTGCCGGAGCGCTGTCTCCTCGAAGGGCACGTGGAGGTAGTAGCACCGTGTGACGCCCTGGTGGGCGGGCACCAGGTTCTGGAGCATCGTGCCGTAGCAGTCGGCGTACGGGATGCCTTCGACGGCGACGTGGAAACCGTGGTCCAGGGCGTAGCGGGCGGTGAGGTCGATCAGGCCGATGTTGGCGCCGCCGGGCCGGTCGCGTTCGCGCAGCACGATGCGGCGCAGGTTGTCCTGGGCGACGGTGGCGAGGTTGCGGCCGGACTTCTCGCGCAGGCCGGCCGCGACGGAGGATTTGCCCGAGGCGCTGTTGCCGCGGAGCACGATTAGGCGCGTTTCGCTGGTCCCCACGGGGCCGTGCGCGGCCTCAGTCATCCGCGGCTGACCTGGATGCGGTTCTCGTGGAAGTGCTCTCAGTCCGTGACCAGGCGGAAGCGGTGGTGGGCCTCCAGGCGCTCCGCGTCGGCCGGTTCCTCGCCGCGCTGGACGCGGGCGTCGCCGGATTTCACGAGTTCCGCGAGAGCGAGCCGGACGTCGTCGACGTCCTGGCCTGTGGCTGCCGCCAGCCGGTCGAGGGAGGTGAGGGTTTCTGTCGGTTCGCCCAGATCGCCGGCCAGGTGGTTGATGAGGGTGTCGAGGAGCGGGCTGGTGCGCGTCGTCCAGCGGATCCCGTCGAGGCGCTCGGTGAGTTCGGGGTCCAGGGGTAGCAGGTCGTCGGGTAGTGGCAGCGCGGTGGGCATGGACCATCGGGTGCCGTCCGGCGTCTCTTCGCGGCGGGCCAGGCCCCACGTCAGGTAGAGCTCGGACAGGTCCCGCACGGTGGTGGGCACCGGGAAGCCGGCTGTTGTCAGCATGGTGCTGAACTGCTCTCAGCGGGCCGCCTCGCAGGCCTCGGGGCCCTCCGGCGCGGCCTTGTAGTCCCATTCCTCATCGGGCCGGGGGAGGGTGAGGGGACCGTCGAGGTTGCCGCCGGTCATGTCCCAGTGTCCGTCGAAGATCTTCCGCAGGAGGTCGTCCGGGGGGCCGGTGAAGCCGGGCTGGGACGCCGTCCCGATCAGCATGGTCAGCGGGAAGCCCTGACGGGGCAGGACGTGCTCCCGGCCCGACACCCGGCAGAGGGCGGCTTCCGGTACACCGCCGACGGGACTCCGGCGTGCGTGCATCCGCACAAGGTGGGGCTGGATCCGGACCGGATCGCGCCGCCGCCGAAGCCGGTCGACAACGTCGCAGCGGAGGTTGTGCCGCGGTGGTGGAGAGGATGGCGGCCTTCGTTCGCCGGTCTGCTGGGCTGCGGGTGGGCCTGCGGTGATTGGTAGTCGGCGTGAGAATGACATGGCCCTGAGCTTGTTTCGCTTTGACGGACACCGTCGGTGTGGTGGTCAGGCTGCGAGGGTGGTCTCGTAGTCGGCGGGTGTGCGGTAGCCGGGAGTGCTGTGCAGCGGCTGCAAGGTGTACCAGCTCTCGATCCACTCGGATATCGCGGTGCGAGCGGCAGCCCGGCTGGGCCAGAAACGGGTGTCGGTCAGCTCGTTCTTCAGGGTGGCGAAGAACGACTCGGCCAGCGCGTTGTCCCAGCACTGCCGGGTGCGGCCGGCCGAGAGCCGGACGTCGGACTCCGTTGCCAGGAGGGTGCGTTCACGGCTGGTGTACTGGCAGTCGCGATCCGAGTGGAAGATCACCGGATCGGTCGGGCGACGGGTGCGGCAGGCGGCGCGCAGGGCGTCGGCGACCGGTTCGGTTCGCAGGTGGTCGGCGGTGGCCCAGCCGACGACGTGGCGGGAGGCGGTGTCGATGACGGTGGCCAGGTAGAGCCGGCCCTCCTCGGTGGCGATGGAGGTGGTGTCGCCGCACCAGCGGGTGTCGGTCGCGGTCGGGTCGGGCTGGAAGTCGCGGAGGACCAGGTCGGGGCGGGTGGCCGCGTGCGGGTCGGGGATGGTGGTGCGGTGCCGGCGTCTTCGGTGCCGGCCGGCCAGTCCGGCCAGGCGCATGAGCCGGGCCACCCTGCGGCGTCCGCAGGCGGTGGCCTCGCGCTGGAGCACGGCGTGGACGCGCGGGGCCCCGTAGGTTCCGCGGGACTGCTCGTGCACGGCTGTGATCCGCTGCGTCAGCTCGGTGTCCCGCACCACGCGGGGTCCTGGGGTGCCGGTGCGGCGGGCGCAGAAGGCGGCTCTGGAGACCTTGAGCAGTTCACACGCTCGCTTGACGTTGTGACCGCCCTGCTTCTCCGCCTCGATGAACGGGTGCACCGTCGCCGGGTCTCCTTCGCGAAGAAAGCCGTGGCCCGTTTGAGGATCTCCACGTCCTCCCGCTGTCTGCGGTTCTCCCGCCGCAGTGCGGCCAGTTCCTCGCGTTCACCGCTGGTCAGGCCGTCCCGTTCGCCGGCGTCGGCCTCGGCTTGCTTGGCCCAGTCGCGCACCGCGGTCTCGGTCAGGTCGAAGTCCTTGGCGACCTGACCGACTGAGCGGTCACCCCGTCGGCACAGCTCGGCGATCTCGGCCCTGGACTCCGGCGTGAACGAGTGGTGAGGGCGAGGCTTCTTCTTCCCCATGCTTTCCATGATGGACATCATCCTTCCGGGGCCGAAGCCCCTGATCTCTGATGTCCGTCAAAGCGAATCAAGCCCAGTAGTGCCACTGGCCGCGTGTGCCGTCGGTGCGGTTGCGGCGGATCTCCCGGCTGATCGTGGACGGGCTTCGGCCCAGCTCTGCAGCGATCGCCCCGACCGTGGCCTTCTCACGTAGCCGGTCGGCGATGTGGATCCGCTCGTCCTCGGACAGATACCGCGGCGAGCCGGAAGCCGGTACCACCGGATTGATCGGTGGTACCGGCTTCCGGCTCCGTTCCCCGGAGGGGCCGTTGCGCCACTTCCGGCCGGTCCGCGCAGCGATGCCGACGATCCGGCATGCCTCGGCGTTGCTGTATCCCTGCTGCACGAGCCGGGAGTATGCCTCCCGTTCCCGGGACAGTTTCTTACGCCCCTGTGGAGTCCGGTCCCCTCGGATCTTTAAGTCCATCCCGCCCCTTGGACTGGGGTGTTGCAACGGCCACCAGCCGAATACGCCGCATGAGATGGCCTGTTACTCGCCTTCGTCCATCACGGCGTCGCCGCCTTTGATGTGGCGGGCCGGGTTGAGGCCCTGCTCCATCAGGTCGACCGCCCACAGCATCGACTGGACGCCTTCGAGCTTGGCCAGGCCCGGCGTGGGCCCGAGGCGGAAGGCGCCGGGGATCGGCTTGCCGGAGGTGCTGTAGGGCAGGAAGTCCAGCGGTGAGCGGCCCGGTGAGGGGTAGACGACGCAGTCGGAGAGGACGGCGAGCGGGTAGAGGCCTGTCATCTTGGCCATGTTGGCCATCTTGCGGTGCATGTTGACCCGTGCCTTGGAGATGACGGCGGCGCGGATGTCGGGGCGCCAGGTGGGGCGCTGCAGGGCCGGCCACCGCTGGCCGTCCTGGTAGTGGCGTCCCTGCGGGCGTTCGCGGAGTTTGCCGACGCCGCCTTTGATGGTGGCCTTGATGGCGGTGAGGACGGCTGCGAGGGCGGGGTCGGTGTCCTTGTGTCGTTCCATTGCCGCCAGGAATGCGGTGTCGGAGAGGTCTTTGGTGATGCCGAGGTCGGCGAGGGTGTCGAGGTAGGCGGTCTTGAGGCGGTCGTGCCAGGGGTCGAGGTAGGCGCCGGTCTCGTGGCGCAGGTAGGCCTCGGTGGGGTGGACGTTGTGGCCGAGTTCCTGGGCGTAGGCGACGGTGTGGGTCTGGTACCAGGCCGGCCCCTGGGGGCGTTCGCCGGTGGGTGTGAAGGGTGAGGGGAGGCGGGGGTCGAGGTCGATGTGGGAGAGGTCCACCCGCCAGGAGCCGGGGATTTTCTTGTCGAACTGTGGTCGTGTCACGTGTTCGGGGGCGGAGAGGCCGACGGTCAGGCGGGCGGCGGCCGCGAGGAAGGCGGTGTTGAGGTCCAGGCCGATGGCGCAGGGCAGCAGGCATTCCTCGTCGGACAGCAGGTGGGGGTCGCGGACCCATTGGTAGGCTTCTTCGTCCAGGAAGCCTCCCGTCCAGTTGGAGTGGGCGACGACGGGGTGTTCGGGGGTGGCCTCCGGCGGTGCCGGGTCGAGCGGTTCGGTGCCCAGTGAGCCGGGGTTGTGCCCGGGTACCCAGTTTCCGGTCGCCGGGTCCTGCACCGCGCGGGTGGGGGGGCGCAGCGCGGTCATCAGTTCCAGGCCGGAGACGGCGGTGGAGCCGCGGGGGGTGATGACGCGCTGGGCGTAGAGGCCGAGGACGCGGGCGATGTCGGCCGGCTCCATGTCGGTGACGCCGGGCCAGGAGCGGGCGTCGAGGGCGTCCCAGGACAGGACGGCGAGTTGCACGCACTGCCGCTGACCGGCTTGGGCGGGGCGGTAGATGCGTGCCCAGGGGCCGAACCCGCGCTGGGTGAGCTTCCATTTGGCCTTCGTCAGCTGCTGGACGACCGGGTGGTCTTCTGGGAGGCGCAGGGAGCGGCGCTGCTCGTGGCCGTCCAGGTGTTCGGGCAGTCCGAGCTTCACGGCGGCGGCGGCGGTGAGGACGATCAGCGGGTCGGAGTCCTTGCCGTGGCGGTGCAGTTTCGGCGTGCCGAGACGGGATGCGTGCAGCGTCCACTCCACCAGGTCCGCCATCGTGGTGGCGGGGCAGTCCAGCACGGTGCCGTCCGTGGCGTAGGCGGATCCGTCGCCGTCCAGGACTGCGAGGGGGCCGTGCTGGTACGGGGCGGTGGTGGTGTTCGGCTCGAGGTGTTTGCGGGCCGGTCGGCGCGGTGCCGTGGCCGGGCGGGCCGTGGCGCGCTCGGGGGCCGGTGTGGCCGGGGCCGGGGGGGTGGTGGGTGTTTCCGGTGGGGCGGGGGCTGTTGGGGGGTCGGCAGGGCGGGTGGTGCCGGGCCGGGCCGGCTCCTGTGCGGCTGCCGGGGCGGGGGTGGTGCCGTGGGGTGGGTATTTCGCCGCCCAGCCTTTCAGCAGCCGCTGGTAGGCCTCCAGGCGTGGTGGTTTGGGTTCGGTGCGGCCGTTCTCCCAGTTCTTGACCGTCTGCGTCGTCGACTTCAGGGCTTGGGCCAGGCGGGCCTGGGTGATGCCGGCGGCTTCCCGCAGCCGGGCCCGCTCTGCTGGAGGCGGCAGTTGCGGTTCCTCCTCCAGCAGGGCGTCGACGGACGCGAACAGCTCTTCCTCGGATGCCATGTGTTTCTCCCTCCGCCCCGGACCCTAGCAGGATTTAACTCCGGAATTAGCTTTGTTTTTATCCTTGTCGGGGGGTGGGTCGTGGGCGTGTGGGGCCGTGGGGCGGCGGGCCCCTTGCGCGGCGCGAGTCCTCCCGAGCATCTGTGGGGCGGGGGTGAGGGCTCCGGCAGGCGGCGTACCAGCCGCGGAGGGGCCGCACGGCCGGAGAAGGTGAGTGCGCCGGCCTGCTCGGCGACCGCGCCTGCCGGCGGGCGCGGGTGCGGGTGCGGGTGCGGGTGCGGGTGCGGGCAGCGGAACCGCCGGAGCCGGTGACTCGGTCACCCGGGGCGCCCGGCGTCTGCCGTGCCGGCGAGGCGGCGGACGCACCGGCCGTGCACGCGGCCCGGCGGCGCGCGGGCGGGGCAGGCGGGACGCTCCGCCGCTGCGCGAGCCCGTACGGCCGCCGGCTCCTGGCCGGGCCGCTGCGTGGCCGGTGGCTTCCGCCGTCGTCCCGGCGGGAGTCACCGGCGGAGGCGCACACCGCCGGGGCCGTGCGTGGCCGCGGCTGCGGTGGCTTCCCGCGGCCATCGGCGCGGAAGAGCGGTCCGGAAGCCGTTTCCCGGGACGCCGTGGGCACTCGGTAGGCTGGGCGGGTGCCGAAGCTGGTGGACCGCGAGCGGCGGCGGGCGGAACTGCTCGCGGCCACCTGGCGGGTGGTCCGCGCCCGCGGCGTGGAGGGCACCACCACCCGGGCCATCGCCGAGGAGGCCGGATGCTCGCTGAGCGTCCTGGCCCATTTCCTCGGCGGCAAGGACGACATCCTCGTCGCGGCCCAGACGGCCGTCTACCAGCGCATCATCACCCGCGCGTTCGGGCTCGGCGGCGACCTGTGCGGCCTCGCCGCGCTGCGCGCCGCCCTGGAGGCCGTGCTTCCCCTGGACGAGGAGCGGACCGCCGACGCGCACGTCAACGTGGCCTTCGCCGGGGCGGCGCTGTCCAGCCCCCGGCTGGCCGCGGCGCGGCGGGACTCCCACCGCGTGATCCGGGAGCTGCTGCGCGTCTGCCTGCGGGAGGCGCGTGAGGGCGGTGAGCTGCGCCCCGGGGTGGGGGAGGAGGACGTGATCGACGACTTCATCATCTTCGTCGAGGGCAGCACGCTGCTGAGCCTCGTCGACGGCTGGGCCGAGGAGGGCCGCGGTGCGCGTCTGTCGCGCCTGGCCACGGCTTTCGTCGGTCAGCTCGGGGCGGTGGGGCCGCCGGCGGTCTGAGGCCGGTCCGGGGCCGGCGCCGGCGGCTGTGCGGCGATCACGTCCCGGTACCAGTACCAGGAGTCCTTGCGCGTCCGCCGCAGGGTCGCGCGGTCGACGTGGACGAGGCCGAACCGCTCGTCGTAGCCGGCGGCCCACTCGAAGTTGTCGAACGCCGACCACACGTAGTAGCCGCGCACGTCGACCCCGGCGGCGACCGCGTCGGCCACGGCCCGCAGGTGCCCGTCCAGATACGCGATCCGGCGGGGGTCGGCCACCCGTCCGCGGGCGCCGGGGGCGGCGTCGTGGAAGGAGGCGCCGTTCTCGGTGACGACGACGGGGGGCAGGCCCGGGTAGCGGTCGCGCAGTTCCCGCAGGACGGCGGTGAGCGCGGACGGCACGATGGCCCAGCCGAAGTCGGTGCGCTGGGCGCCGGCGGCCGGCACGGGCGCGAACGGCAGGCCTGCGGGGATGTCGACCTCCAGCACCCCGCGGTAGTCCCTGCCCTCGCGCGGCGCCTCGATCACGGTGGGCTCGTAGTAGTTGACACCGTAGAAGTCGAGCGGTGCGCTGATCAGCTGCAGGTCCTGCGCGAGCTGCGGTTCCGCGGTGCCGGTGGCGGCCCGGATCAGCTCGCCGGGGTAGTCACCGCGCAGGATCGGGTCGGAGAAGGCCCAGTTCACCAGGTCCGCGAAGCGTGCGGCCGCTTCGGTGTCGGCCGGGCCGCCGCCGGCCGGGGAGACGGGGACGTGCTGGTTCGCCACACCGGTGCGGGCCGCCCCGTGGGCGCGCAGCGCCTGCACGGCGAGGCCGTGGGCGAGGAGCTGGTGGTGGGCGGCGGGCAGGGCGGCCAGGCCGAGTCCCCGGGCGGGCGCGTGGGCGGTCAGCGCGTAGCCGTAGAGGGTGTGGACGTTCATCTCGTTCATCGTGATCCAGTCGTGCACCCGGTCGCCGAGCCGCTCGGCCACGGCGGTCGCGTAGCGGGCGAGCGCGTGGGCGGTGTCGCGGTTCATCCAGCCGCCCGCGTCCTCCAGTTCCTGGGGCAGGTCCCAGTGGTAGAGGGTGGGCACCGGGCGGACACCGGCTTCCAGCAGGCGGTCCACCAGGCGGTCGTAGAAGTCCAGTCCCCGGGGGTTGACGGTGCCGCCGCCGGGCATCACCCGGGGCCAGGACAGGGAGAAGCGGTAGTCGTGGACGCCGGCCTCCGCGATGTGCGCCACGTCCTCCTCGTAGCGGTGGTAGTGGTCGATGGCGGTACGGGCGTCCTCACCGTGGCGGACGGTGCCGGGGCGTGCGGTGAAGGTGTCCCAGATGCCGGGTCCTTTGCCGTCGAGGTCGGCGGCGCCCTCGATCTGGTACGCCGAGGTCGCCATCCCGAAGCGGAAACCCGGCGGGAGCCGGGGCGGTGATGGGGGCACGGGGAGTCCTTCCGGAAGGGGTGGGGGGCGGGTTCCGGGCACGGCCGGCGGCCGGACATCGCGCAGCCGCGGCAGGCAGGCAAGCGCCGGCAGAGCGAGGGCCGCCGTCACGAGGTAGAGCGTCCGGTAGCCGCCGGGCCCGGTCACCAGGGGGGCCGCCAGGACGGGAGCGAGCAACTGCGGCAGGGTGCCGGCGATGTTGGCGATGCCCAGCAGCGTCGCGCGGTTCTCCGCGTCGGGCAGCACCTGCGTGATGACGGCCAGGTCGACCGCGACGAAGAAGCCCCAGCCGGCGCCGGCCAGGACCGCGGCGGCCAGGGCAGCGGGCACCGCCGGCAGCAGCGCCATCAGCACCGCACCGCAGGCCAGGAGTGCCGCGCCGGCGGCGATGAAGGGGCGGCGCCGGCGCAGCCGGTCCGACAGCACACCTCCGGCGGCGGCGCACACCCCCGCGACGGTGACGTTGAGGAGGGTCACGGTCAGCACGAGCGTGCCGGGGTCGCCGGCGCCGACGGCGTCGTCGAGGTAGTAGTACAGGTAGAGCAGCATCAGCGCGTTGACCAGGTTCAGCAGGAAGCGGATCAGCCAGGCCCAGCCGAACTGCCCGCCCGGGCGCAGCAGAACCGCCCGCCGGGGTCCGCGGGCCCGGGCCCGCGGCGGCGGGCCGGACGCGGCCGGTTCGCGGTGGAGGAGGAGCAGGCTCACCGCGAGGGCGGGCACGGCGAGGGCCAGCGCCGCATACCCCAGGGCTCCCTCGCCCAGGGCCACCGCGACGGCGGTGCCGAGGACGACGCCCGCGATCTGCGCGACGCCGAAGAGGGCGCCGACCGTGCCGCGCTGCCCGCCGGGCACCCGGTCGCCGAGCAGTGCGGCCAGCGCGGCCAGGGGGCCGTTCAGGCCCACCTGCACCAGGACCCAGCCGGTCGTCATGCCGGTGGCCGAGGCGGCGTGCGCGAGCACCAGCAGCCCGAGCATGCCGATGCCGGTCCCGGCCACGAGCACCGGCCTGCGCCGGCCCCAGCGGGAGCGCAGCCGGTCGGAGACCGCGCCCCAGAGGGGCGTGGCGGCCAGGGACGCCGCGGCCCCGTATCCGGTGACCAGGGCCAGCAGTGCTTCCTTGCCGTCCGGGCCCGCCAGGCGCCCGGCCTGGGCCGGCAGCAGGATCTGGATCGGGCCGAACCAGCCCGCCGCCACCCCGGCCATCGCCAGCACATAGGCGGCCACCCACCGGGGTCCCACCCGGGGCGGGACGCTCTCCCCGGCCGCGGACACCACGGGCGTCCCCCACGCGGCCTCTCCCGCGGGTCCTTCCCCGGAGGGAGCCCCTCGCCTGAGCATGCCCCCCCCTCACCCGGCCCGCCCCTTGGTCGATCATATGATCCATCAAAAGGCCAGCGTAGGGCCGCAGACCGGGCCCGGCCAGAGAGCGGTACCGGTCTGTTCCGGAAGGGCTGCCGCTTTCCCGCGCGCCGGCGTCGACCGGGCCGCGGTGCACCGGCCGGCGCGGGACGGGACCGCGCACCCGCCCGGGCCCCGGCCGCGCACCGGGACGGAAGCCGGCCTTCGCACTCCCCCCGCGCACCGGCCGGCCCCGCCGCCGCAAGCCCCCCGGGGCAGCCGGCCGGGGCAGCAGCCGGCCGGGGCAGCAGCCGGCCGGAACACACGCGTTCCGGTCACGTAGGGTCGGCGCATGGCGAAGTACTTCGATGTACACCCCGACAACCCCCAGCAGCGCACCCTCACCACGGTGGCCGGCAGCATCCGCTCCGGCGCGCTCATCGCCTACCCGACGGACTCCTGTTTCGCCCTGGGATGCCAGCTGGGCAACCGCGACGGCATCAGCCGGATGCGGTCGATCCGCCACCTCGACGACCGCCACCACTTCACCCTGGTCTGCCGGGACTTCGCGCAGCTGAGCCAGTTCGTCCGCGTCGACAACACCGTCTTCCGCACGATCAAGGCGGCCACACCGGGGAGCTACACCTTCATCCTCCCCGCCACGAAGGAAGTGCCGCGCCTGCTGCTGCACCCGAAGAAGAAAACGGTCGGGGTCCGCATCCCCGACCACGTCGTCACCCAGGCCCTCGTCGCCGAACTCGGAGAACCCCTGCTGTCGACCACTCTCCTCCTGCCCGGCGAGGACGAGCCGCTGACCCAGGGCTGGGAGATCAAGGAACGGCTCGACCACGTGGTGGACGCCGTGGTCGACTCCGGCGACTGCGGCACCGAACCGACCACGGTCATCGACTTCTCCGACGGCGCGGCCCAGATCGTACGCCGCGGAGCCGGCGACCCCGCGCGCTTCGCGTAGCCGCACGGGCGGCCGGCGGCGAGCGGCCGGCGGGAGCGGAAGACCGCCCGTGGTGCCGAGCAGTTGGCCGGTCACCCCCTCTTGTGCCGGGGCGGGACGGGCGTGGAGGGTGATCCCCCGGTCCCCGCCCGGCCCCACCACCCCACGGGAGGGTCTCCCCTCATGCGCCCACTGCTCGGCACCCTCGCCGCCGGTGTGACCGCCCTGGCCTGCCTCGCCGCCCCCGGGCCCGCGCCCGCCGCCGCGACCGGCCCGTCCACGGCCGGCCACACCGCGCCCGCCGGCGGCTCCTTCACCGTCCTCACCTACAACATCGCCGGGCTGCCGCTCGGCCTGGGCGACAGCGACCCGGCGGCCAACACCCCCCTGATCGGGCAGCGGCTGGCCCCCTACGACCTCGTCAACGTCCAGGAGGACTTCAACCACCACGCCGCCCTCTACGCCCACGACACCCATCCCCACCGCAGCTCCACCAGCGGTGGCGCGGGGATCGGCGACGGCCTCAACACCCTTTCCGGGTACCCCTTCCAGGACTTGAAGCGGGTCCGCTGGAAGGACTGCACCGGTACCGACTGCCTCACCCCCAAGGGCTTCTCCCTCGCCCGGGTCCGGCTCGCCGAAGGCGTCCACGTGGACCTCTACAACGTCCACACCAACGCCGACGTGACCGAGGCCGCCCTCGCCGCGCGCCGGGCCAACATCCGGCAGTTGTCGGAATTCATCCGCACGCACTCCGCCGGCAACGCCGTCATCGTCATGGGCGACACCAACACCCGCTACACCCGCACCGGCGACACCATCCGCACCCTGACCCGGGCCAACGGCCTCACCGACACCTGGGTGGAACTCGTGCGCGACGGTGCCGCGCCCGCCCCCGGCAGCCCGGCCCTGGTCTGCGACAAGGCCGCGCCCGCCGACACCTGTGAAGTCGTCGACAAGATCCTCTACCGTTCCGGTCCGCTGGTGAACCTGACGGCCACCCGGTACGGCAACGCGTGGCGGCAGTTCCTCGACGCCGGTGGCGGGCACCTCTCCGACCACTACCCGCACAGCACCGCCTTCGGCTGGTCGCTTCCCCCCGACCGCCGCGCCGGCGACCTCTTCGGCGGCCCGCACGGCACGGCCTTCAACGACGCCGGCGACCTCCCCGCCACGCCGGCGGTCCGCACCCTCACCCTGCGCGGCGGCGCCCGCCTGGACGCCGTCGCCCTGACCTTGGACAACGGCACGGTCCTCGGCCACGGGGGCACCGGCGGCACCGCCGGCTCCCTCACCCTCGCCGAGGGCGAGCACCTCACCTCGGTGACACTGTCCCGCGGCCGCAAGGACGGCCGGACCCGGATCTTCTCCGCCGCCTTCACCACCGACACCGGCCGCACCCTCTCCGCCGGCACCGCCACACCGGACACCGCCACCTTCACCGCCCCCGCCGGCTGGCAGATCAGCGGCTTCACCGGAAGGGCGGGCGAGGAGATCGACAAGCTCGGCATGATCTACACACCACGGTGACCACGGCGCGCGGGCACCGGACACGGACCGGAGCAGCCACCCGCCGCCTGCCCGGACACCCGCGCCCGCGCCCGGCGTCAGCGTCTGCGGCCGCCCCGGCCCAGGCGCTTCCGACGCCCGCCACGTGCAGGGCCGGCAGGCCCAGTCCGAGCAGCATGAGGTTCACGGACGAGACGACGCCGTTCGCCGAGAGATCCGCGGCGTTGACGACCAACGCGATGAAGAACACCACCACCGCTGCGACACCCACCATGGCGCCTCCCCCGGGACGGGGTGAACACCGTGTGCCCCGCGTCACCACCCGGACACCCCCGCACCCGCGCGCGACCACCCCGCGTGCCCGGACAGCAAACGGTCCGGGACCGGACACCGAAGGCCCACCCGGGTCCGCCCCGCCGATGCCGACGGGGCGGAGCGGCCCCGGGAGACGGCCGCAGCGCGCGGAACGGCCGCCTCCCGGGAGATCCCGTGCCCCCTTGTGCCCTCAGCGCGTTCCGCGGGACCGCAGCCGGCCCAGCGGATCGGTGTCCGAGCCGTAGGAGGGACCGGTCCGCACCTCGAAGTGCAGGTGCGCACCGGTGGTGTTGCCGCTGGCACCGGAGAAGGCGATCAGCTCACCCACCCGGACGTGCCGCCCGCGGCGCACGGTGGTGGCGGCAAGGTGCGCGTACTGGGTGTGGAGGCCGCCCGCGTGCCGGATGACGACCTCGCGGCCGTACGCGCCGCTCCACCCCGCCGACACCACGACCCCCGCGGCCGCCGCACGCACCGCAGTGCCGGCCGGGACCGCGAAATCCACACCGGTGTGCCGGCCGCCGGCCCACCACCGGCCCCGGGCCCCGTAGGACGTACCGACCGGAGCACTGACCGGGGGCCTCCACGGTCCGCCGCCCGGCTGCCGGGCAGCAGACCGGGACCGGGAAGAAGAAGAGGAAGAGGAAGAGGAAGAGGAAGAGGAAGAGGGAGAGGGAGAGGGAGAGGGAGAGGGAGAGGGGGAGGGAGAGGGGGAGGGGGAGTCCGCGCCGGAACCGGAGCGGGCGGCCGCGCGCCGGGCGGCCGACCGCGACGCCTTCGACGGCTTCTCCCGCCGCGGCGCCTGCCCGGACCGGTCCGCCCGGCCCCCGGGAACGACCAGCCGCTGACCGGGCAGGATCAGATCCGGATCGGCGCCGATGGTACGGCGGTTGACCGCGTAGAGGCGCTTCCAGCCGCCGGCGCCGAGCCGCTGGGCGATGGCCGACAGCGTGTCACCGGCGGCCACGGTGTAGACGGCCGTCCCACGACCGCCGGACCCGGACCTCCCGGACCCGGACCTCCCGGGCGCGGACCTCCCGGGCGCGGCGGGTCCGGTGGGGCGTGAACGGGGAGCCGCGGCGGACCCGGCCGCCCTGCCGCCCCCGCCTGCCCCGCCCTCCCGGCCCGGCGTGCCGGCTGCGGCCCCTCCGCCACGGCTGCTCCCATCCGCACCGGCCACCCCGCCGGCCCCGGAACCGCCACCGGCGCGGGTCAGCCCGGCACGGCGCGAGCACACCGGCCAGGCCCCCGGGCCCTGCCCGGCCAGGACCGCCTCCGCCACCCCGATCTGCTGCGCCCGGGTGGCCAGATCGGCCCGCGGGGCATACGCGGCACCCCCGTAGGCCTCCCAGGTGCTCTGGGAGAACTGCAGTCCGCCGTAGTAACCGTTACCGGTGTTGATGTCCCAGACACCCCCGCTCTCGCACCGGGCGACCTTCTCCCACACCCCCGCCCCGTCGGCGGCGGCGACCCCGCGTGCGGGGAACGGCAGGACGGCGGCAGCGCCTGACACCGTCAGGGCAAGACACACCGGCACGATCCGGCTGGGCAGACGACGGCGGTGAACTCCTCCAGCAGCCATGGGCCTTGGTCCTCTCCGCTCCGCGTTTCAGGGCTCCGCCCCGGGCCGGTTCCCGGGGCGGACTGGTCCGAGTAGCGCAGCCCTGCCCGGCCGGCCACAAGGCGCACCATGCCGCGCCGACGGCCGTGCGCCGCCGTGCGCCGCCCACCACACCGCTGACGCCCCGTCAGCCGTGCGGGGGGCGGGCGCACGGCCGTCGGCGCGGACGCACACGGGGCACACGCCACCCGCCGTACCGGCACCCGTGCCGTCACCCCCCCGGCCCCCGGCCCCCGGCCCCCGGCGGGACATGACGCACATGTCCCGGGAACACCCACGCCCAGCGGGTGCCATCCGCCCCCCCGGGGGGCAGACGGTGGATACGGCGGAACTGCCGGGGACAGACCCCCGGGGGACCGGGAATTCACGGAAATGCCCGCGCCGTGACGGGGCGCCGGTTCAAGGGCCTTTTCCCCCGGGGTGACGGTTTTCGGGAGACGGCCGGGCCACGGCCGCCGTATCCGAAAGACGGTGAACGGTGAACTTTCCCACGGCTCTCCGGGCGGCCCCGGAACGCCGCCACGACCGGCCCGCACCGGCCCGGCGAGGACTCCCTCCCTCCCGTGTCGTCGCCGGCGCGCGAGCCGTTCCCGCCGTTCACCGCCCGGTGCTCCTCCACGGTCGTCCGCGGCGCTCCTCCCCCTGGCCGCCGGCCCCGGCCGTCGCCGCTCATTCCCGGTGAAAAGGCGGGACCGGGACGGACCGCACCACCGGGACCGGTCACACATTCGAAGCTCCGGCACATGGCGGACCCGAGGCGGCCCGGACTACCCTGGAAAGACCGCCGGCCCTTTCGCACGGCCGGAGCCCGCCCCGCGGCAGCGGTAATGCCCGCGTTCTCCTCCCCTCTCCCCGCTCCCCTCCCCCGCGCCCGTGCGGGATACCGGCGAACGCCGCCGGGCCCCCGCGCGCCGCGCCGCCCCGGCCGTCAAGTGGCCGAACGGGGTCGTGGGTTCGCCGGATCCAGCCGTCCCGCGCCCGTCGCGGCGCACCTACGCCGAACGCCCCCGGCCGCGCCCGCGGAACGCGGGACACCGCACCGGCCGACGGCATGCCACCACCCTGGACGGCCGCTCACGGGGGGCGTACACCACGACGCCGTACGCGAGAGAACGCCCTCCGGGCCACCACCACCCGCCGGTCCCCGGCCGCTCCGGCCCTCCGCGGACGAAAGACGCGGCGCGGGGGGCGATGGGAGGGACCGCCACCACCGCGTGCCTTCCCACCCGGCCGCCTCCCGGCCCGGCCGCCTCCCGGACGAGCGACCTCCCGGACGAGCGACCTCCGGAGAGGAACGAGCCCGTGGGCCCGGCTCCGGGTCGCCGCCGGCCCGTCACGCCCCGGACTTCCGTCAACCCCCCTCTCAGGCAGTCGCGTCGAGTCCGCAGGCGTCCATGGCTTCCAGTCCCTGGGGCCGCTCGCCGCCCTCGCGGTCGATCGCCTGCCCGATGCGGTCGAGCACCGCGCCGCGCTTGTCCAGCAGCGGGCCGAGGACGGCGTTCCGCACCACGTCGGGGCCGCCCTCGCCCTGCGAACGGGCCAGCCGCTCGTTCGCCTCCGCGAGCTGCCGCTCCGGGCCCGCCAGTTCGCGGTCGACCTCGGCGCGCGCCCGGGCGCGGACCTCCGGCAGCCGGCCGTCCGCCGACGGGCAGCTGACGACCTGGGCGGCGGTCTGCTGACCGCCGGGCTCGCCGGCGCCCTCCTGCCCGGCGAACGCCCCGGTCGCGGCCACTCCCCCGGCCACCACCGCGGCCCCCGGCCGGCCCGAGGACCATCACCCGGTACATCCGGTTCCCGCCCCCGGCTCGCGACATGCTCACCTCCCGGTCCATCACTGACGGGAGGCGGGGAGCCGTCCGTGGCCGGCGGTGCGTCCGCGGTCCGGGCCTCCCGGTGAGACGCCCGCAGCCGGAGCGGCGCGCGGTCCCGGTCCCGGTCCCGGCCGGTACCGGACCACACCCTCCGGCCGCGGCGTCACCCCCGTCCATACGGACCCGGAGACGGCGAACACCCCTCCCACCGCGCCCGGCCGCCCGGAAGCGGCGGGCGGGGCCCGCCCGCCGGGAGCCGGCCGCTCAGCCGGCGGGCCGCGCGCCGTCCGCGCCCCCGCGCTCCACCCAGGCCTCCGTGACAGCGAGCGCGGCCGCCATGATGCTCAGCTGCGGGTTCACCTCCGGACAGCTCGGCAGCACCGACGCATCCGCGACCAGCACACCCCGCACCCCGCGCAGCCGGCCCTCCGGGTCCGCCGGGGACCGCTGCGGGTCGCTCCCGGCGGCGGCCGTACCAC
Source organism: Streptomyces sp. F63 (assembly GCF_018070345.1). Taxonomy (GTDB): domain Bacteria; phylum Actinomycetota; class Actinomycetes; order Streptomycetales; family Streptomycetaceae; genus Streptomyces. Next base: position 100,212 of record NZ_JAGPXX010000017.1, on the reverse strand, counting down.
TCGGATGGAACGCCGACAGATGCAGCGCCCGCGGACCACCGCGGGCCAGCGCATCGTCCAGCTCGGTCAGGGAACGGACCCGGGGCTCGGCCGGAAGGCCCGTCAGCACCTCCTCGGCCCCCGCGGCGAACAACACCGCACCCATCGCCCGTACCGCCCTCATCAGCCGCGTCCCGTCACCGCGGTCCAGGCCGTAGCGCACCAGAGCCCGTTCACGCCCCAGGACCCGCCCCGAGGGACGGTCACCGATCATCGCCCCCAGGGTCGCCAGGTGCCCGCTCTCCTCCAACTCCCGCCGCAACTCCCGCCCCACACCCGGCAGAACGAAACTCCCCATGCCCGGCGGCGCGGCAGTCGCCTCGATGAGAATGCCGTCCCCGTGCAACTCCTCCACCCCCACACTCTGCAGGACCCCCGGCCCGGCAGTGACATCCTCCGCAAACCGCCCCGCCACACTCGTCGCCGGGTGCACACTGAGGTTCCGGCCCAGCCGCGGATGCCCGCCCAGGCCCGAGCGCCGCAGCAGCAGCGGCGTCTGCACCGCCCCCGCCGCGACCACCACCAACGGCGCCAGAACCTCCGCCTCCCCGCCGCCGCGCCGCCGCAGGCGCACCCCCGCCGCGCGCGCACCACCGGGGGTGTCCGGGTCCACCAGGATCCGCGACACCCGCGCGCCGGTGACGATCCGCGCCCCCGCCGCACACGCCTGCGGCAGCACGGACAGCTGCACACTCTGCTTGGCGCCGTTCGGACAGCCCGCCACGCACGCGCGGGCGCCCCGGCAGCCGGGCGCGTTACGCCGCAACGGCGCCGCCCGCCAGCCCAGCCGCTCCGCCCCCGCCAGGGCCAGCCGGCCGTTGCCCCCCAGCACATCCACGGGCTGACGGGCAACCCGCAGACTGCGCTCGGCCTCGTCGAGGAAGGGGCCGAGGTCCCCGGCGAGACGGAACCCCAGGTCCTCGCTCCAGCGCCGCAGCACCGGCTCCGGGGTGCGGTAGCAGGTACCCGCATTCACCACCGTGGTCCCGCCCACCGCCCGGCCCTGCGGCAGCAGGACCGGCGGATACCCCACGGCGAAAGAAGAACCGCCGTCGCGGTACAGCCGCGTGAACCGCTCCAGCGGCGGGCGGGCGGCGAACCAGCCGGTGGTGTGGTACTCGCCCTCCTCCAGCACCACAACGGACAACCCCGCCCGCGCCAGGGTCCGCGCGGCCACGGCCCCACCCGCCCCGGAACCGACCACGACGGCGTCGGCCGTGGAACGGGCCGGCCAGTGATCGGAAGGCGTGCAGTCCAGCGGCGGGTCCTCCAGCGGCGGGTCCTCCGGCGGCGGGGCCGGCCTGTCGCCGGTAGTGCCCGGTCCATGCCCGTGGTGGAGCATCCGTTCCGTCCCACCGGCCAGCAGGACCGGCATCTTCACCACGTCGAACAGGGCCCCGAGCACGGGGCGGGCCGTCAGCAGGGCGAGGACGCTCTCGCGTTCCGCCGCGGTGAGCGCGGCGAGCGGCCGCCCGGTGCGGGCCAGCGCATAACCGTCCGCGGCCGCGGCCGCGGCACGCAGTCCGAACCGGGCGTGGGCGGGCATGGCCGCGACCACGGCTTCCAGCCGGTCCCCCACCCCCGCCGTCCAGGGCTCGGTACCGTCGTCGGCGAGGAGGGCGGCGGCGAAGCTGCGCAGACTCACCAACTGCCCACCTCCGCGTGCGCGGTACCCTCCAAAGCCCACACCGCTTCCCAGCGCCAGCGGCCCCACCAGCGTTCCAACAGAATGCGGGCGTCAGCGGTCCCACTGTTACGGCAGACGGACAGGCAGCCGTCCGGGTCCCGGTACTCCAGGGCGAGGATACGCCCCGGCGGCTGAACAACCTCCACGCGGATACGGCACAGCCCCGCACGGCCCATCACCATCCACACCGGCAGACCGATACGAGCCCCGAACCGGCCCGGGCCCGCCCAGCCCACGGCGGAGCGCTCCGCCCGCCGGGGCCAGGTACGCCCGCCATACCGCAGACGCAGAAAGACCAGCGGCGGCAGGCGACGCAACCCGGGCCGGGCCGACACCGCGGCGACGACCTCCAACACACCATCCTTCCCGAGTCCGCATGGAGCCAGGCCCAGCGGCGGGCACTACCGCGGCCGTAGATACGGGCGGACGCCCCGGGAGCGGCACGCAGCGTCAACTCACGGCCCCCGTAGGAGAACACGCCCTCGTAAGAGGCCCGTGCAGCGGGCAGCATCCATGCCGCCGGAAGAAGGGGACGGCGCCAGGACCAGCGGGGGAAAGTGAACAGGGGCGGTTCCTGGGGTTGTCCGGCCAGGTCCCAGGAGAAACCGTCCACCCGGCCCGCCAGCCGCCCAGCGACAGCAAGCACCCCGCCGGCGGAGAAACCCCCGCCCCCGCCCGGGACGGGCCCCGCACCGTGGCCGGCCGGCGGAAAGCCGGCCCGGGGCCCGCGGCGGCCGGGCGGTCCGCCACCGGCCCCGCTACCCGTCCCCGCCCCGGGTCCGCCGTCGTCCCCCGGCCACGGCACGGGCCCGAAGCGGGCGTGCCGTACAGGACCATCCAGAGGGAAAGCCACCACCCAACCACGCGCATGAGCGGAAAAGCCCTCAGCGGGGACGGTCTTCCCGTCGTCGCGGGGGCTGTACCGGCCGGCCGGGCGGATGCGCGTCGGCGGGGAAGCCGATCCGGGCCGCACCGTCCGCCTGGGGGACATGTCGGTGCACCCACCGGGCACGCCGGCCGCGTCCCGGGCCTCCCGGCGGGGATCAGTCCATGACCAGCACCGGGGCCGGCGCCTCCGCCGGCCTCAGAAGCACTCCGCCGAAGTTGCCTTCGACCTCCGCCTTCTCCGCCGTGTTCGGGTAGGGGTTCGTGCAGGCGGTGCCGGCACTGGAGCCGGACATCAGGCTCGAACAGGGGCCCGGCTTGCGGTCCGGCAGGCCCAGGATGTGGCCGAGTTCGTGCGAGGAGATCCGTACCGTGTCGTAGCCCTGGTCGACGGCCTGCCGGCCCATGTAGACAGTGCCGTTGCCCAGGGACGTGGTCTGGGCACGGGGCCAGCCGTCGTCGGCCAGGACCCGGATGTTGGCGCGCTGTCCGGCGGCGACCGGACGCAGTTCGACGCCGTTGACGCTCTCGTTCCAGATGGCTGCACCCCGGTCGACCGCGCTCTTGAACTCCGCCGACGCACTGGCGTCGTAGGTCACCACGCGGGCGGCGGCAGCGCTCTCTCCGGAGGCGGTGGAGGGGGCGGCGGAAGCCTGGCCGCCCACCAGGGCGAAGGCCAGGGCGAAGGCGGCGGCGAAGCCGCGTGTGCAGGTGCGGACGTGCATGGGCGTCCTCCTTGTGGGGGGATATAGCGAAGACGTGTGCATGACACGTTCGCATGACACATCTCCGCCTGCCTGCCCATCCGGGGCAGTCCCCAATCCGTCAATCGGCCCCGACGGCCTGCTGCCACCGGCCCGCTGATACCGCTCGCCGGTCCCGAGACGCCGCGCCCGCTACGGCGCCGGTGTGACTGGGGACCACCGGCCACCGCGCGGGCACCCGCGAAGGGGCCGGCGTCAACGCGTATGGCGGCCCGGGGTGATGATCACGTCCAGGACCTCGCGGACCGCCGAGAAGGCGGCGTAGTTGATGCTCGCGGCCAGGGAGTCCGTGTCATCACCTCCGCCGGCCTGCTCCCTGGCTCCGGTTTCCTGCTCCACCGCCCAGTCGCGGGCGACCCTGATCCGGCGGAGGAGTTCGTCTGCGTCCACGGCTTCGCTCATGCCCGGAACCTACCCAACCCTCCGCCATCGCAGCCGGACGATCCGCTTCCGGGAGCGGCCGGGGGCGCTCGCGGTGCCGTACGGGGCGTCCCGCGGTCCCGCGCCGAGTGTGTCCCGAGCTCTCCGGAGGATCTCCCCTGCGCCCGTCCGGCACACCCGGCGCCTCGGCGGTTCCGCCGGCGCAGGGGGGTGCTACCTTGTCCGATCAGCCGGACCGGGACGCACCACGCCGCAGGCCGGCGGGCCCGGATCGCGCGTCGCGCGACACGGTGACGGCCCTCCCCGCGTCTCCCTGCGTCTCTCCCCCCACACACATCCCGGGCCCGTCTCCGGCACGGCGGCCGCTGCCGCGCCGGACGCGAGGGGAACCGCCGCTCACGCGGTCCCCGTGAGAAAGGACAGTGGTATGGCAGTGACCTCCCCGGACACGTCCCGGCCGGGCGCCTACGCGGCCGCCCATCGCCGGAGCATCGAGGACCCCGAGGGTTTCTGGCTGGACGCCGCCCGGGACATCGACTGGACGGTTCCTCCCTCCACGGCGCTCGACGGCTCCCGCGCACCGCTGTACCGCTGGTTCCCGGACGGGGAGCTCAACACCTGCCACAACGCCGTGGACCGCCATGTGGAGGCCGGTCACGGGGACCGGCTCGCGATCATCCACGACAGCCCCGTCACCGGCACCGTCACCAGGCTCACGTACCGGGAGCTGCGCGAGGAGGTGGCCCGGCTGGCCGGCCTGCTGTCGTCCTGGGGAGTGGCCAAGGGGGACCGCGTCGTCGTCTACATGCCGATGATCCCGCAGGCGGCGGTCGCGATGCTGGCCTGCGCCCGGATCGGCGCGGTCCACTCGGTGGTCTTCGGCGGTTTCGCCGCGCACGAACTGGCGGTCCGGATCGACGACGCCCGGCCGAAGGTGGTCCTGACCGCCTCCTGCGGGATCGAGCCGTCCCGCACGGTCCCCTACAAGCCGCTGCTCGACTCCGCCCTCGACCAGGCCGCGCACCGGCCGGAGCGCTGCCTCGTCTTCCAGCGGCCGCAGTACACCGCCGGACTCACCGAGGGGCGGGACGCGGACTGGGCGGAGGCCGTGGCCAGCGCCGAGCCCGTGGGGTGCACGCCGGTCGCCGCCACCGACCCGCTCTACATCCTCTACACCTCCGGGACGACGGGCCGCCCCAAGGGCGTGGTGCGGGACAACGGCGGGCACGCGGTGGCCCTGCGCTGGTCCATGCGGTACATCTTCGACACCCACCCGGGCGAGGTCTACTGGGCCGCCTCCGACGTCGGCTGGGTCGTCGGCCACTCGTACATCGTCTACGGCCCGCTGCTCGCCGGCTGCACCACCGTCCTCTACGAGGGCAAGCCCGTCGGCACCCCGGACGCCGGCGCCTTCTGGCGCGTCGTCGCCGACCACGGCGTGAAGACCCTGTTCACGGCGCCCACGGCCATCCGCGTGGTCAAGAAGGAGGACCCGCAGGGCAAGCTGTTCGACCGGTACGACACCGGCTCACTGCGCGTCCTCTTCCTGGCCGGCGAGCGGCTCGACCCGCAGACGTACCACTGGGCGGGCGACCTGCTCGGTGTTCCGGTCGTCGACAACTGGTGGCAGACGGAGACCGGCTGGCCGATCGTCGCCGACCCCATGGGCCTGGAACCGCACCCGACCAAGCCCGGCTCCCCCACCCTGCCGGTCCCCGGCTACGACGTCCGCATCCTCGGCGAGGACGGCCGGGAGGTGCCCGACGGCACCGACGGCGCCGTGGCCCTGAAGCTGCCGCTCCCGCCCGGCACCCTGCCCACACTCTGGGGGGACGACCAGCGCTACATCGACGCGTACCTCTCCGCCTACGAGGGCTACTACCTCTCCGGCGACGGCGGCCGCAAGGACGAGGACGGCTACGTCTACATCATGGGGCGGGTCGATGACGTGCTGAACGTCGCCGGGCACCGTCTCTCCAGCGGCGCGATGGAAGAGGTGCTCGCCGGGCACCCGGATGTCGCCGAGTGCGCCGTGATCGGGGTGCGGGACGAGCTCAAGGGCCAGGTGCCGCGCGGACTGGTGGTCCTCAAGGCGGGCGTGGACCGCCCCGCCGGCGAGATCACGGCAGAGCTGGTGGCGGCCGTCCGCGAGCAGATCGGCCCGGTCGCCGCGCTGCGGCGGATCGACGTCGTCACGGCACTGCCGAAGACCCGCTCGGGGAAGATCCTGCGCCGCACCATGCGGGACATCGCCGACGGCGGCGACCCCGCGCTGCCGTCCACCATCGAGGACCCGGCGGTGATCCAGGCCCTGCGTCCGGTGCTGCGTGACGTTTCCTGACGGCAGGGCCACGGTTCGCCGTTCCCCTCGGCCGCCGGACGCCGGCGGGCGCTCCCGCCCGGGTGGCCGCGTCGCTCGCGCGGCGGGCGTCGTTCCGGCGGCCGTCAGGTGCCGTCCGCCGGGTGGTCGTCCGCCCGCGGGCTCCGCGGGTTCTCCGGCTCCGTTCCCCCGGCTTCCGGCGGCGGCTCCCCTTCCGGCGGTCCGGAGGGGGAGCCGCCCGGGGCCACGGCCCCGGGCTCGCTGCTGACGTATGCGGTGAGCCGGTGGACCTGCCGCTCCAGGTCCCGGATCCGCTCCATGACGTGCTCGGGCAGATGCGGCATCGGCCTGCTTCCTCCGCTTACGGGTCGGGATGGTCCGGGCGGTCCCCGTTGTCCCGTCCGTCCCGGGGTCCGGGAGGACAGCGGGTGCCCCCACCATCGTGGAATCCGGCCCGCCCGGTACGCAGCCGAACGCCGGTTCCGGTCGGGATCCACCGCGGCGCCCGTCCCCCCGGCGGTCCGCGTGCGGGTCGGCCGGGACCGCCCGGACGGCGCGGGCGACGCGGACCGCCGGGACGGCGCGGGTGGCGAAGGGCGGTGCCCGGTCAGCGTCCCCCGCTCACCGCTCCGCGGCCCCGTCCAGGCCGCAGCGGCGCTGGAAGGCGGCGGCGACCGCCATCAGGGCGGCCGGCAGGACGGTGAAGCCCAGGAGCAGCGCCGTGACCGCGGAATCCGGCTGCACGACGGCGTGGCCCTCCGTGGTGGCGAGGAAGCCGCCGGCGGCGAGGGCCGCGGAGTACACGTACGGTCCGACGGCCGTGCCCGTCGCCTCGGTGGCCGTCCACACCCCGGTGTACGCGCCCGCGCGGGCCGTGCCCCGCCTCTCCGCGGCGGCCACCGCGTCCGGCACCATCGAGAAGGCCAGCAGCTGCAGCCCGGCGAAGGCGGTGCCGAGGGTCACCACGACCGCGACCGTGAAGGCCGTGCCGGCCGTCCCGCCCAGCAGCAGCGCCAGCGAGCCGGCGATGAACACCCCCTGCGCCAGCAGCAGTCCGCGCTGCTTGCCCGTCCGCCGCGACAGCCACAGCCAGCCGGGTCCGGCGATCACGGCCGGGGCGAGGAAGCCGCCCATGAAGACGGTGGTGAGGCCGCTGTCCCCGAAGACGTACCGGGTGTAGAAGGGCAGTGCCGCGAGGAAGAGGTGCGTGGTGGTGCCGGTGAAAAAGTACGACAGCACGAGCGCCCGGAAGTCGCGGTCCCGCCCGGCGAGGCGCAGGTCCCCGAGGACGGAGTGCCCGTGGGCGCCGGGCGGGCGGAAGCCGCAGCGGCCGGTGAGGCGCCGGACGCCGGCCAGGCCCACCATTCCGGAAACGGCCGTCACCGCCGCCAGCAGCACCGCCATCCGGGAGTAGTCCGCGCGGCCGCCCGCGGCGGTCAGGGCCGGTGCCGCGACTCCGGAGGCGAGCAGCCCCAGGGTCAGGAAGAGCATCCGGTACATGAAGACGCGGGTGCGCTCGTGGTAGCCGATGCGCAGATCGGAGGGCGTCGTCAGGTACGGCACCTGGAAGCAGGCGAAGAGCAGGTTGCCGGCGATGTACCAGCCGCCGACCCACAGCGCGGCGCCCGGCCCCGTGAGACCGGCGGGCACGGTGAACAGGGCGGCCAGGGCGAGCGCCAGCAGCAGCCCCCGGCGGAGCATGCCCCGCCGGTGCCCGGCACGGCGCGCCTGCCGGTCGGAGAGCGTGCCCAGCAGCGGGTGGACCAGCGCGTCGACGATCTTCGGTACGAGGAGTGTCAGCCCGGCCAGGAACGGCGGGACGCCCAGCGTGTGGGTGAGGAAGTACAGCAGGAGCAGCCCCGGGACGGTCACCCACACGCCCATGCCGACCGAGCCGGCGGCGTACGTCATGAGGTCACCGGCCCGTGGCCGCCCCGGGGGTCCGGCCCGCTCGGCCGCGTCCCGCGTCAACGGGTCCGGTGCGGCGGTCACGGCCGGTCCCCGTGCCGCCGGACCACTCCGGCGGCCGGAGCCGCGCCGTCGAAGGCGCCGGACCGGACGCGGCGGGCCAGGGTGCGGGCGACGATCCGGTCGGTCAGCGACGGCAGATGGCGGGCCAGGAAGATCTCCGCGGCCCCCCGCCGGGTGGTGGCCAGGTCGCGGCGGGCCCGGCGGCCGAGCCCGGCGCGGAGCACGGTGTCCACCACGCCCTCCAGCGGCTCGTAGCTGCTCATGCCCTCCAGGGACAGCCCGGCCGCGGCGGTCGAGTCGTGGATGGGGCTGCGCACCGCGGAGGGGTAGACGCAGCTGACGCCGACGTGGGTGCCGATCTCCAGGCGGAGCGCGTCGGCGTACGCGACCAGCGCGCGCTTGGAGGCGCCGTACGCGGCCGCCAGGGGAAGCTGCAGCACGGCCATCCGCGAGGAGACCATGACGACCCGGCCCCGGGAGGCCACGAGGGCGTCCACGCAGGCGGCCGTGGTGCGCCAGGTGCCGAGCAGGTTGATGTCGAGCTGGCGGCGGACCTCCGGCCCGGGCGGCAGCTCGGCGGGGGCGGGCCCGCCGGTCCCGGCGTTGTTGATCAGCAGGTCCAGGCCGCCGAGCTGGGCGAGGGCGTCGGCCACCGCGCCGGGCACGGCCGCGTCGTCGGTGAGATCGCAGGCCAGGACCTCGACGGGATCGTCCGGGCCGGGGGCGAGATCCAGGCCGACGACGTGCGCGCCGAGTTCCGTGAGCCGGGCGGAGAGCGCCCGGCCGAAGGTGCCGGAGGCGCCGGTGACGATGACCCGCAGGCCGTGTGCGTCGCGGCGGCCGCTGCGGAGCAGGGCGGCGAGGGCGGTCCCGGGAGTGGTGCGGGCGGCGGCGGGGCGGGCGGCGCCGGCGGGGCTGCCGGTACGGGGATCGGTGCTCATGCGGTGCTCTCCTCACGGTCGGCCGGTGTGGCCGGGCGGCCCGCGCCGCGCCGCGCACGGGCGCGGCCGGCTCTCATCTCCCGGGACAGGCCGGCGAGGTAGCGGTCGAAGTCGATCCGCATCCGGGGCCGCCGGTCGCTCCCCCAGCGCGCGGTGGCGTCCCGCAGATCGCGGTCGGTGGAGCGCCGCTGCTCCGCCGCCGTGGGGAGCGCGTACGCGCCGGAGAGGCGGGCGGCCACCAGCTTGGCCTGTGCCTCGACGACGGGGAGGGCGGCGCCGGTGGACTGCATCAGCCCGACGAAGGCCAGGCCGGGGTCGTCCAGGTGGAACACCCTTTTGTAAAGAGGCAGTTGCTCAGGGTCCGCGCCCGTCCAGCGGGGGGAGAGGAAGGGGATGGTGACGCGGTAGCCGGTGGCCCAGACGATGACGTCGACCGGGTCGGAGCGGCCGTCGGTGAAGACGACCCGGTCCCCCTCGAAGCGGTCGATGCCGGGGCGCGGGGCCACTTCGCCGTGGGTGAGGCGGTGCAGGATGGTGTCGCTGATGGTGGGGTGGTTCTGGAAGAGGCCGCCGGCGGGGGCGGGGAGTCCGTAGCGCTGCGGAGGGCCCACCGCCAGCTTGAGCAGGGCTTCGGCGATCCGCTGGCGGATCCGCCAGGGCAGGACGGACAGGGCGCCGCCGGTCGCGTCGGCGGGGCGGCCGAACAGGTATTTGGGCACGATGTGCGTCCCGCGGCGGGCCGAGAGCAGGACCGGGCCGCGGGCGGTGTACGAGGCGTCGACGGCGATGTCCATGGCGGAGTTGCCCATGCCGACGATGAGCACCCTGCGGTCCCGGAAGGCCTCGGCGGTGCGGTAGTCGTGCGCGTGGGTCTGGGTGCCGGCGAAGGTGCCGGGGTAGGCGGGTTCGGGCAGCCGGGGGTCCCAGTTGTGGCCGTTGGCGACCACCACGGCGTCGTACCGGGCGGTGTCGCCGGAGTCGGTGGTGACGCGCCAGGCGTGCCCGGTGCCGCTCTCCGTGCCGTCCTCGCGTTCGACGGAGACGACCGTGGTGCCGTAGCGGATGTGCGGGGTGAGGCCGAAGGTCTCCGCGTAGTCGGCGAGGTATCCGGCCATGAGGTCGGCCGACGGGTAGTCCGGCCACTCCGCCGGCATCGGGAAGTCCGCGAACTGGGTGCGTCCCTTGCTGGTGTTGAGGTGGAGCGAGGCGTAGGCGGGCGAGAGACCGCTGCTGTTGCCGCGGGCCCACAGCCCTCCGGGCCGGTCGCCCTTCTCATGGGTGACGGTGTCGAGGCCGGCGTCGAGGAGGGCCTTGGTGGCGGCGAGGCCTGCCGCTCCGGCGCCGATCACGGCGGCACGGCGGGGAGGGGGCATGGTGGCGGCTCCTGAGGGCGGTGCGGGGCGGCGGGGCGGCGCCGGTCACCTCGTGCGGGCAGCGGAGGGCGCCGGCGGAACCGGAGGGGATGCGGGGCGGCGGGCCGCGGTTCGGCTTGTGGTGGGACCCAACCGTAGGCGTGGCCCGCGGGCCGGGACATGGCGTGCGTCACCCGATTCGGCTCCTGGATTGTTCCCGGCCACAAGGGTGGGCAGGATGACGGGATGCACGCGCGCGACGACTGGCCCCCGGTGGTCGATCTCATCGAGCGGGTCGTCGGCGAGGACGACCTGCTGCCCTCCGTGGTGGCAGCCGTCCGCACGACGGTGCGGGAGATCGCGGTCCTGCCCGCCGCCGACATCGCCGGGCACACCCGCGCGCTGCTGGCCGCGGCCACCCGGGCGCTGGCGGCCCGCCGGGGGCCGACGGAGGCGGAGCTGTCGTTCGTGGAGGAGCTGGGTGTCACACGTGCCCGCCAGGGCGTGTCCATCGAGGCCGTCCTCGCGGCCGTGCACGTGGCCGAGCGCGCCATCTGGTCACGGGCCCGGGAGCTGGCCGGCGGGGCCGGAGTGGCACCCGAACGGCTGCTGGACGCGAGGGAGTTGTACGACGACTGGGCTGAGGCCGTACGGGGCCGGCTGATCACCGCGCACCGCGCCACCGGGGCCGACCGGGAGCCGTCGAACGGCGAGCGGGACGCGGCGCTGCTGCGCCGGCTGTTCGCGGGCGGTTCCGCGGCGGCGCTGGCGGCCGCCGAGGCGGGCCTGCCGGCCGCCGGCGGACTGTGGGTGCTGGCCGCCCGGCCGGAGGACGCCGCGGCCGCGGCCGGATCCGACCGCGCGGCCCGCGACCCGGGCGCTCCGGCGCTGTCCGCGCTGGTGGACGGTCTGCTGGTCGCCGTGCACGCCCGGCGGCCCCCGGCCCGCACCGCCCGTGCCGTGGTCCGGGCCGGGGCGGTCGCCGGGCTCGCCGGTCCGGGAGACCCGGAGGGGCTGGCCCTGGTGCGGCGCCTCGCGGTGGGCGCTCTCACGGCCGCCGAGTCGGCGGGACGGTCGGGTGTGGTGCACGTCGCGGAGGTGGCGGCCCTCGCCGCGGTGGTGGACCGGGCCGATCTGGCGGCGGTGCTGCTCGACCGCCACGGGGCGGCGCTGACCGGGCTGGGCGCGAACGCCGGGCCGGTGGCCCTCGCCGTCCGCGCCTGGTTGGAGGCCGACCGGGACGTGCCGGCGGCGGCCGAGCGGCTGTTCGTCCACCCCAATACGGTCCGCAACCGGATCCAGCGCTTCTCGGCCGTCACGGGAATCGATCCGGCCGGGACCTTCGGGGCCGTGGACGCCTGGTGGCTGTGCCGGGCCTGGCTCGACCGGTCGTGACCGCCGCCGGGCGCGGGGGTCACGACCGGCCGGCCGCACGGTGCCGAAGCGCAGGGCGCCGGCTGGAGCAGCCGGATGTGCGCCCTCCCGGGGCTTCCGCCCCCTCGGGTCCCGTCCTGCCGGAGCGGCTCCCCGGTCACGCCGGCCGACAGCCGGGTCGGTGGCGACTGGTACGAGGTGGCCGTGCCTCCCTTCCGGCCGGTCCTGCTCTGCGCCGGGGGGCGGCGCGGGGCACGGCGGCCGGCCGGCGTGGCCGTCCCGCGCAACGCGCTGCGCGGTCCTGCCGTCACCGGCGCTTGTCCGGGCAGCCGCTGAGCCGGCTCGGCAGCGGGACGTATCGCCTCGCCGGCCGGGTCGAGGCCACCGCGGTGTGCGCCCCGGGCGACCCGTGGGACCGGTCGCCGCGCCGGGGCGGTGGCGCGCCGCCGTTCCTGTCAGGCCGGGTCGGGGACGGCGTCGCCGGGCTCGCTGCGCGCGGCCCGGGCGGGGCCGCGGCCCGGGGCCGCCGGGGGCGCGGCGCGTTCCAGCCACCGCAGGAGGAGGGCGAGGGTGCCGGCGATGGCGGGCCAGTAGACGTAGCGGTAGTCCGACACCGGCACGATGGGGAAGTAACCGAGGATGTAGGCGGCGGAGCTGATGCCCAGCGCCCGGACGGGCAGGGCGAACAGCCCCCGGCCCGGCCGGACGGCCAGGACCAGTGCGGCGGCGAGCCAGAACCAGCCCGCGAAGAGCCACGGCAGGTCCCGCACCGCGCCGCCCACATAGGTCTCGAGGGTGGCCGCCAGCCGGGTGTTGGCGGGTTTCAGCCCGAGGTCGTTGTCGCTGATCCCGGCGTGGTACTGGTAGGTCGGCTCGAACAGCAGCTTGGCGAAGACCTGGGTGCGGTAGGCGAGATAGCCCGGGAGGTGACGGGGCATCTCCTCCGCCCACAGCGTCCGGATCCCGTCGGCGTCCGGGGCGAGCCCACGCGGGGAGCGCCGGTAGCAGGCCCAGTAGGCGTCCGACAGGGCGCCCGCCCGGCGGCAGTCCTCCGCCGAGGTCACCAGGCGTTGGCGGAGATCGGGGGGTACGGGCGCGGCGCGGAGTTCGTCCGTGCTCAGCACGTGCAGCAGGTCGTCGAGGAAGACCTGGGAGACCTGGCTGGTCTCCACGGGCCGGGCCGCCAGCGAGATGGCGGCGGTGGGCACGGCGAGGCCGGCGGCGAGCGCGGCGGCGGAGACCAGCCAGACCCGGCGTCCGGGGCGCGGCCACAGGGCGAGGACGAGCAGCACGAAGACGGGGACGGCGGCCAGGACCGCGTTCTTGCGGACCAGCACGGCGTAGCTCAGGAAGAGCACGCCGGTCCCGAGCAGTACCCACCGGGCGCCGGGGAGCCACGGTGTGCCGGGGCGGACTTTCCGCAGGCAGAGGCCGGTGAGGGCGGCGGCGCAGGCGGCGAGCAGCGCGTACGCCATGTGGACGTCCTTCCACACGACTCCGGCGAAGGTCAGGACGTGCGGGGCGGCGCCGGTGGCGAGGACGGCCAGGGATCCCGGCCGGCTCCCGGTGAGTTCACGGACGCAGCAGGCGATCACCCAGAGGGATCCCCAGAGGACGGCCGCCTGGAGGACGGCCAGGGAGGCGAAGGTGCCGGTGACGGCGATGAGCGCGCGCCAGAGCAGGCTCAGGACCGGAGGGTGCCAGTCCGTCAGCGGGGTCCGGCCGGTGGCCTGCTGGTATTGGGACAGGCTGTCGGGACTCATGAACCCGGGGGTGAAGACGAGTGCGGTCGCCGCGCAGCCGGTGGCGGCGAGGAGGCCGAGGCTCCAGATCCAGCGGCGTTCACGGAGGATCAGCCGGATTTGTCCCATACGCCGGGATGCTAGCAGCGGACGGGGGGCGGTCCGCGTACGGCCGGATGTCTCTGGTCCACGGTCCCCGACCGCGGGCCCGCCGGCGGGAGCCGGCCGTCAGGAGGCGGTGAAGACGTAGCTGCGGTAGGCGAAGAAGCGGAACAGGGTGGCGACGCCCCATCCGCAGATCCGGGCGGTGTTGTCGCTGAGGACCGAGTCGAGGCCGAGCAGCTGCCGGGACAGGAGGACGGTCCCGGCGGTGATCACGATGCCGATGATGTTGACGACGGTGAAGAGCAGCAACTCATGGGCCATGTTGTCGCGGCGCCGGCTCCGGTAGGTCCAGTAGCGGTTCCCGGCCCAGCTGAAGAGCGTCGCGGCGCCGGTCGCGAGCACGGACGCCTGGACGGGGAGGTCCCGCATCGGGCCGCCGCCCCCGCGGGGGAGCCCGAAGACCAGGAGGGTGTAGCCGCCGTGGTCGAGCAGGAAGGCCAGCGCGCCGACGGTCCCGAACTTGGCGGCCTCGCGCCAGACGCCCCGGACGATGTCGCGCAGGCGCAGCGTCAGCGAGGTGAGGACCGAGGCAACCGACACAGAACAGAAGATATCGGGCGCGGTGTGCCTTCCCGGGCGGGACTCTCCCGTGTCGCACCATGGTCCGGGGTCCGTCCAGCCGCCGAGGAGGAGCCGTGAGCCCGAGCCCGACCATCGCCTGTGTCGTGCCGTGTCACAACGAGGAGGCAGCCGTCGGCAAGGTGGTCCGCGATCTGCGGGCGGCTCTCCCCGAGGCCGATGTCTACGTCTACGACAACAACTCCACGGACCGCACGGCCGAGGTCGCCCGCGCGGCCGGGGCGATCATCCGGGAGGAGCCCCGCAAGGGGAAGGGCAATGTGATCCGCCGGGCCTTCGCCGACATCGACGCCGACGCACTGCTCATCATCGACGGCGACGACACCTATGACGCCTCGCGCGCCCGCGAGATGGTCGACCTCCTCTTCCGGGGCCCCTACGACCAGGTTCTCGGCGCCCGCCGGGAGACCGGCGACAGCGCCTACCGCGCGGGGCACTCCTTCGGCAACCGGCTGCTCACCGGCGCGGTGCGGGTCCTCTTCGGCAATGACGTCACCGACATGCTGAGCGGTTACCGGGTCCTCTCCCGGCGCTTCGTCAAGTCCTTCCCGGCTCTCTCCCGGGAGTTCGAGATCGAGACGGAGATGACGGTCCACGCGCTCAACCTGCGGCTCCCCACCACCGAGGTCTCCGTCGACTACCGGGGCCGACCCGCGGGGAGCGAGAGCAAGCTGCGGACCTACCGGGACGGCCGGCGCATCCTCGGCGTCATCCTCAATCTCGCGCGCCGGGAGCGGCCCTCCCTCGTGCACGCCCTGGTGGCCGGCCTGCTGGCGATGGCCGCGATCGTCCTGGGGGTGCCGGTGATCGTGGAGTTCCTCCGGACGGGGACGGTGCCGCGCTTCCCCACGGCGATCCTCGCGGCCGCGCTCATGATCATCGCGACGCTCGTCCTGCTGGTGGGGTACATCCTCGCGTCGGTGATGCACCTGCGGCAGGAACACTCCCGGCTCGTCCACCTCGCCTATCCGGCCCCGGCGCCGCCCCCGGGCACCGCCCCGGCCGCCACGGGCACCGCCGCCTCCGCCGGTTCCGGCGCCGGCGCCCCCGGTGCCGGGGGTTCGCCGGACCGCCCGGCCGGTCGCCCCGGCGAGCCCTCACCTGAGGGCGGGGGCCCCGCCGCGTCCGGCGCCGTCTGACGGAGGTCCGGGAGACGGAGAGACCGGGCGGCGGGGCGGCGGGGCAGTGGCGGTCCGCCGGTGAGCATTGACATCACCGGTGGGTCCGGACAGACTTCCGAGCAGGAATGAACCTTTGTTCGCATGGCGAACAGACCGGTGTCCGCTTCGCTCGCGGCTGCCCGCGCCCGGGACCGGGCCCGGCTCCGTCCGGACCGGTCTCCGCGCCCCACCGCCCCTCTCCCCCGGCTCCGAAGGACGTCCCGCGATGACCCTCCACCGTGACCTGCTGATCGGCGGCAAGGACGTACCGGCCGCCTCCGGCCGGACCACCCAGGACGTCAACCCGTACACCGGCGAGGTGTACGCCACCGTCGCCGCCGCCGGGGCCGCGGACGTCACCCGGGCCGTGGACGCGGCGGACGCGGCGTTCGAGGAGTGGGCGGCCGTCAGTCCCTTCGCCCGGCGCAAGATCCTGCTGGACGCCGCCGATCTGCTGGAGTCCCGGAGCGATCAGGCCGCCGCGCACATGGCCGGGGAGGCCGGCGGCACCCGGCCGTGGGCCGGCTTCAACGTGGCACTGGCCGCGCAGATGTTCCGGGAGGCCGCCTCGGCCGTCACCGCTCCCCGCGGCGAGGTGCTGACCGCCCAGGAGCCGGGCGCGCTGGGCCTGGCCGTGCGCGAACCGGTCGGCGTGGTCGCTGCGTTCTCCCCCTGGAACGCCCCGGTCATCCTGGGCGTGCGCGCCGTCGCCGCGCCGCTGGCCGCGGGCAACACCGTGGTGCTCAAGCCCAGCGAGGACGCCCCGCTCTCCTGCGGCCTGTTCGTCGCCGACGTCCTGCGGGAGGCCGGACTGCCCGACGGTGTCCTCAACGTCGTCACCAACGACCCCGCCGACGCGGCCGGGGTGGCGGAGACCCTCATCGCCGATCCGCGGGTCCGCTCGGTCAACTTCACCGGCTCCACCGGGGTCGGCCGGATCATCGGCGTCCACGCCGCCACCCACCTCAAGCCCGCCGTGCTGGAACTGGGCGGCAAGAACGCCGTCATCGTCCTGGAGGACGCCGACCTCGACTACGCGGTGGACGCGGCCGCGTTCGGCGTCTTCATGAACTCCGGCCAGATCTGCATGTCCGGTGACCGGATCCTCGTCCACGCCTCGCTGGCCGAGGAGTTCACCGCCCGGTTCACCGCCAAGGTCGCCGCGCTGCCCAGCGGCAGCCCCGAGGACCCGCACACCGTCATCGGCCCGCTGGTCACCCCCGCCGCGGCGCGGCGCGTGGCGGCCCTGGTGGAGGACGCCGTGGCGAAGGGCGCCACCGTCCTCACGGGCGGGGGCGAGCCCGACGGCTCGGTGTACCCGGCGACCGTCCTCACCGGCGTGCCGAAGGATGCGGAGCTGTACTACGGCGAAGCCTTCGGGCCGGTCTGCGTGATCGAGACCTTCGCCGACGACGACGAGGCCGTGGCCCTCGCCAACGACACGGACAACGGCCTCACCTGCGGCATCATCACCGAGAACGGCACCCACGGGCTGACGGTCGCCCGCCGCGTCCGCACCGGCATCGTCCACGTCGGCGACCAGTCCGTCGCCGACGAGCCGCAGGCCCCCTTCGGCGGCTTCAAGGCCTCCGGTTACGGGCGCTTCGGCGGCCGCTGGGGCATCGAGGCGTTCACCAACACCCGCTGGGTCACGCTCGCCACCCAGCACGCGCGCTTCCCGTTCTGAGGACGGCCCCGTCATCCCCGGCGGGCGCACGGCGTCGGCCGCGACACTCCCCCGGCCTGCGGCGCCGGGGCGGCACCCCACGCCGTATTGCCGAAACATCCGCATACGACCGGTATGCGGACGCCTTCGCCGTGCGATGCGCCGCATCCGACGCCGCGTGCTGGTCCACCGCGGATGACGGGACAGCCCTCAGCGCCGCGGCGGGCAACGTCCGCCCGTCAAGGAGCGGCGTCCGGTACGTGCTACCGGCATGCCGGCTGCCGGAAGTCCCCGTACCGGTCGTACGGGGAGGCGTCCGCGCCGCGTTGTCCCGGCGCCCGCGCGCAGGACGCCCCGGGCCGCCCGGCCTCCGCACCGGCAGGCCCGGTCCGCCGGCCCCGCGCGCCCCGGCGGTGCCGCGGCGGAAGGGGCCGAGGACGGGTCCGGCCGCGCAGGACGTCCCATGCCGCCGGACGGGGGAGATTCCGCGCGGCGGGGCGCCGTTCCGGTTATGTCTGCCTCATGAACGCTTCCGGCGCGCGCCGGCACGGGACGGCCGCCCCCTCCGCCCCCGTCACCGGTCCGCACATCCCCCGTCCCGTCCGCCGCCTGCGCACCGTGCTCCTCACGGGGGCGGCGGTCCTGGCCCTGGCGGCGACGACCGCACCCGCACCCGCCGCCGCGCCGTCCACAGGCGGCCCGACCGGCTCCCACCGGGGCGCCCACGATCCCGGGGGACCCTGGGGTGGCCGGGCCGAGGGCGCCGAGCGCCGGCTCGACCGCCTCCGCGACGACCCGGCCCGGCTCCATGCCTTCCTGCGGTCCATGCCGAAGGGCGGTGATCTGCACACGCACCTGGTCGGCGCGGTCCCGACCGAGTCGCTGATCCGCTACGCCGCACGCGACGGCTTCTGCATCCGCACGGACAACCACCGGGCCGTGCCCGGCCCCTGTCCGGAGGGCACCCGTCCGGCCCGGGACGCCGAGACCGACCCCGCGTTCCGCCGGGCCGTCATCCGCGCCTGGTCGATGGAGGACTTCAAGCCCACGGACGAGGAGTCGGGGCACGACCACTTCTTCGCCACCTTCGCGAAGTTCGAGGCCGTCGCCGCGGTGCGCCAGGGGCGGCTGATGGCGGACGTGAAGCGGATCGCCGCCGTCAACCGCCAGTACTACGTGGAACCGCTGATCACTCCGCAGTTCCCGGCCCTGTCCCGGCTCGCCGCCGACACGGGGTGGCACCCGGACTTCGGCCGCATGCGGGCCGCGCTGCTCGCCGGCGGCCGGATGGACCGGATCGTCCGGGCGGCCCGCGCGGAGATCCGGCGCGAACTCGCCCGGATGCGGCGGATCCTGGCGTGCGGCACGGCGCGTCCGCGGCCCGGCTGCGCGGTGCGGATGCGGTTCGACTACCAGGTCCTGCGGGCCCTGCCCCCGGAGTACGTCTTCACCCAGCTGCTGGCCGGCTTCCTGCTCGCCGAGGCCGACCCCCGCTTCGTCGGCGTCAACCTCGTCCAGCCCGAGGACGACCCGGTGGCCCTGCGCGACTACCGGCTCCACATGCGCATGATCCGCTACCTGCGCGGCCACTACTCCACCGCCCGTGTCGCCCTCCACGCGGGCGAGCTGACCCCCGCCTTCGCCCCACCGCCCGACCTGCGCTTCCACATCCGGGACGCGGTCGAGACCGCCGGGGCGGAGCGGATCGGCCACGGGGTCGACATCCTGTACGAGGACCGCCCATGGCAGCTGATGGCCACCATGGCCCGCCGCCGTGTCCCGGTGGAGATCCTGCTGACCAGCAACTGCGAGATCCTGGTGGTCTGCGGCCGCGAACACCCGCTGCACGACTACCTCGCGGCCGGCGTGCCCATCGCCCTGGCCACGGACGACCAGGGCGTGCTCCGCACGGACATCACCCGCGAGTACCAGCGCGCCGCGGCCGTCCAGCACCTGGACTACCGGGAGTTGCGGGACAGCGCCCGCGCCTCGCTGGAGTTCGCCTTCGTCCAGGGTCGCAGCCTGTGGCGGCAGCCCGGCGAGTACTCCCCCGTGCCCGCGTGCGCCACCAGCAGTCCGCGCACCGGCCGTCTCGCGCCGGCTTGCCGGGCGCTGCTCCGCTCCAGCCCCAAGGCCGCTCTGCAGTGGCGCCAGGAGCGGGCGCTGGCCGCCTTCGAGAGCCGCTTCGCGGGCGGGCCGCACGGGGCCGCGGCGGGGGGCCGGGGCTGACGCGGCGCGGGGTCGCGGCCCGCGTGCCGGGCGGCTGCCCGCCCTCACCCGCGCGGACGGATGTTCGCGTTGAGGCGGAAGAGGTTGCCGGGGTCGTACCGCGTCTTGATCCGCGTGAGGCGTTCGTAGTTCCGGCCGTAGCCCTCGCGCAGCTGCTGCTCGCCCTCCTCCAGGAAACCCGGGAAGTTGAGGTAGGTGCCGCCGCCGGAGTACGCGCGCAGGTCCGCGACCGTGTCCCGCACCCAGGCCACGTTGGCGGCGGAGTCGGCCGCGGCCGTCCAGTTCCCCTCGATGCCGAACAGGTAGGGCGAGCTCCGGTTCGCGAAGGCGGTCTCCCCCTCCCCCACCCGGGCCATCGCACCGCCCTGATACCAGATGTCGATGGTGGAGTCCGGCGACGGCGCGGCCGCGGCGTGAGCGGTCAGGCGGTCGATCAGCTCGTCGCCGAGCCCGTCCGCGTTCACGGATTTCCAGTAGTAGCGCCGGCCGTCCGGGTAGTCCTCGTCCAGGACGGCCTGCGCCGCGGTGTAGGGCAGCACCCCGCTGAGGTCGGCGATCGGCTCGGCGATGTCCCGGAACGGCAGCAGGGCCCGCTCCCCCTCGGCCGGGTCGCCGGGGAAGAGGGCCAGCAGCGCCACGAAGGGCCGCCCGTGCGCCCCGGGCGGGAACTCCGGGGCCTCCGGGATCCGGCCGAGGACTCCGATCGGGCCGGCCGGGACGGGGCTCTCCCGCAGGCACCGCTCGCAGTCCCGCAGCACCTCGCGGGCCCGCTCCGCGGGGAAGTAGACGTTGCAGAAATAGACCTCCGGTCCCACCGGGTGCAGCCGGTACTCGAAGGACGTGACGACGCCGAAGTTGCCCCCGCCGCCCCGGATCGCCCAGAAGAGGTCCGGGTTCTCCTCCGCCCGCGCGGTCAGGACCCGCCCGTCGGCGGTGACGACCCGCGCCGACAGCAGGTTGTCGCAGCTCAGCCCGTGGGAGCGGCGCAGCCAGCCCATGCCCCCGGACAGGGTCAGTCCGGCGATGCCGGTGGCGGACACCACCCCCAGGGGGGCGGCCAGCCCGTGCCGCTGCGTGGCGCCGTCGACATCGGCCAGGGTGCAGCCGCCCCGGGCCCGCGCCGTGCGCGCGTCCGGATCGACGGTGACCTCCCGCATCTCCGACAGGTCGATCACCAGCCCGCCGTCGCAGAGGGCCTGTCCGGCCACGCCGTGACCGCCGCCGCGGACCGCGAGCGGAAGGCCGCGGTCCCGGGCGTGGCGCACCGCGGCCACGACGTCCTCCTCGCCCCGGCAGCGGGCCACGAGAGCCGGACGTCTGTCGATCATGCCGTTCCACAGCCTCCGCGCCGGCTCGTAGCCGGGGTCACCGGGCCGCAGCAGCCGGCCCCGCAGCCGGGCGGCGAGCTCCTCGCCGCGGACCTCCGGAACGGCGCCGTCCGCCGCGGGCCGGTGCGCGGCCGTCGCCGGTCCGCGCCCGCCCCGGTCGTGCTGCCTCCCGCTCATGCCGGAACCTCCTCGGTCTCCAGCATCGGGTGCCCGGGGCCCGGCCGCATCCGGGCTCCGTCGCGGCGGCGCGCCGCCGGCTCAGCCGTCCGGTTTGCGCCCCACCCCGCCGCAGGTCAGCAGTCCGGCGATGTCGAGCGGTGCGTTCACCGGCTGGTCGGGCCGCCAGTAGGGGAGGTAGACGATCCCGGGCTCGGCCAGGTCCAGTCCGTCGAAGAAACCGGCGATCTCCGTCACGCTGCGGAGCCGGCCGGTGCCGAGGGCCTTCATCAGGACCGACTGCAGGCCCCGGGCGGCGGCGGTGGAGGAGGTGAAGTGCGTCAGCGACAGGTAACTGCCGGGCGCGATCGCCTTCTTGTAGGTCTCCACGATGCCCCGCGGGTCATGGGCGTCCACGACGTGGTGGATCACCGCGTGGAGGATCAGCCCGACGGGGCGGTCCAGGTCGAGGGCGGCGGTGACCTCGGGGTGAGTGAGCACTTTGTCCGGCTCCCGGACGTCGGCGTCGACCACGACGGTCCGGTGGTCGTCGGCGAGCAGGGCCCGGCCGTGGGCGTGCACGATCGGGTCGTTGTCGACGTAGACCACCTTCGCGTCCGGGATCACCGACTGCGCCACCTCGTGGGTGTTCGGCGCCGTGGGCAGGCCCGATCCCAGGTCGAGGAACTGGTCGACGCCCAGCTCCGCCAGGTGGCGCACGACGCGTCCGTGCATCGCCCGGTTGAGCCGCGCTCCCGCGCCGCCGTCGGGGAACGCCCGGTTCAGTTCCTCCGCCACGGCGCGGTCCACCGGGTAGTTGTCCTTGCCGCCCAGGATCGCGTCGTACACCCGGGCGATGCTGGGCCGGGTGGTGTCGATCTCCGGCGGCACGTGCTCCGGGTGCCGTTGCGTCCAGCTCATGTCGTCCGACATGCGGTGCCCTTTCCGTCACGGCGCCGGTCGCCGGCGCGTCGGTGTGCCCGGGGAACGGGGTTTCGGTCAGGAGGACAGCAGTCGCGCCCTGCCGGCTGCCCAGCCCCGGGCGAAGGCCTCTATCTCGGGGAGGGTGAAGAGCAGCGCGGGTCCGTCGGGGTCCTCGGACTGGCGGACGGCGATGCGGCCGTCGGGCAGCTCCCGTGCCTCGACGCAGCTCCCGCCGTTGTCTCCGCTCCAGGGCTTGAGCCAGCCGTCCGGCCCGAGTTCCCGGGCTGCGCTGTAGACGCGGTCCATGGTCAGATCTCCTTGCGAATGGCGTCGAGTGCCGCCGCGGTGCGCCGTACCGGCAGGGCCTGGGCGCCCATCCGGTCCATGACCTCCCCGAAGGCGGAGACGTCGTCGTACTCGTCGAGGTACACGGCGCCGATGAGGTTCTCGAGGTAGACGATGTCCTGCAGCTCGGGCTGCGGGAAGCGGAAGATGTGGAAGGGGCCGTACATCGCCGGGTGCAGGCCCAGGGCGAACGGCATGAGCTGGAGTGCGACGGCCGGCGCCGCGGAGACCTCGACGAGGTGCTCGATCTGGGCCCGCATCACCTCGGGCGGGGCGATGGGACGCCGCAGCACCGTCTCGTCCATGATCACCCAGAGCCGGGGCGCGTCCGGACGGTGCAGCAGCTTCTGCCGCTCCATGCGGAAGGCGACGCGGCGTTCGGCCTCTTCCCCGGCGCCCCTGCCGAGACCCGCGCGGAGGACCGTCCGCGCGTACTCCTCGGTCTGCAGCAGGCCCGGGACGAAGTTCGGCTCGTAGGCGCGGATGACGCAGGCCTCCTCCTCCAGCGCCACATAGGTCTTGAACCACGGGGGCAGCACGTCCCGGTAACGGTGCCACCAGCCGGGCCGGTTGGCGGCCTTGACCAGGGCCAGGAAGTCGTCGATCTCCTGCTGCCGGCTCACTCCGTACTCGGGGAGCAGGTTCCGGACGTACGGGATCTTGAGCCCGACCTCGCCCTTCTCCATGCGGCGGATCGTCAGCTCGCTGACTCCGAGCACCCTCGCGGCGTCCGCGTAGGACTTGCCGGCCGCCGTCCGCAGGTCCTTCAGCCGCTTGCCGAGGATGACCAGCCGGACGGTCGGCGTGCTCATCGACCGGACTCTGGCCATCCCTCATCCCCCCGCCGTCTGCGTGAGTACGGGCCGCCGCCCCGAACGGCCGCGGCCGGCGCGGCACGCCGCCGGATACATCAATCCGAAATTATCAGAACGAGCCTTGCGGAACGAGGGTCTCGGACAGAATGAGGTTCCCTCGACGCGTGAACGAGGCCGGGCGCAGGGCCCGTTCACGGTCCCTTCCTGCCGGTGGCGACCGATCGGAGCATCCGGTGACACCCACGGTCCACGACATCGAGGCGACCCTCCCCGTGCTCCGCCTGTTCGCGGGAGGCACCCCGGTCCACCACTGCCCGGAGGTCGACCAGCGCCTGGGGCGGCGGCTGTTCGTCAAACTGGAGAGCCGCCAGCCCGGCGGCTCCTTCAAGGTGCGCGGTCTGATCCGGCTGCTGACCGGCCTGCCGCAGGACCGGCTGGACCGCGGGGTGATCGGCCGCGGTCGCGCCAACTTCGTCCGCGCCCTGGGCTGGGCCGGCCGGCGCTACGGCGTCCCGGTCACGGCCGTGGTGCCGGACGACGCCCCCGCCTCACTCGTCCGCGACCTGCTGGCGTGCGGCGCCCGACCGGTCTTCCATCCCGCACGCTCCCCGCGGACGGCCGAGGCGCTGCTGGCCGAGCGGGCCGCGTGCCACGGTCTCACGGTGGTCCGGCCCGGCGGCCGGCACGCCATCATCGGGGCCGGCACGGTCGCCTGGGAGATGCTGCGCCAGGTCCCCGATCTGGCCACGCTGATCCTGCCGCTCGGCAGCGGCTCCCTCGCCGCCGGCTCGGCGCTGGTCGCCCGCGGCCGCCGACGCGGCGTGCGGGTCGTCGGGGTGGCACCGGCCCGGTCCCTCACCGCGAGCAGCGCGCCGCAGCACCGGATCGCCGCGGGCACCGCGGGATCCCGGCAGGCCCGGGCGCTGGACAGCGCCGACCCCGACCCGATGGCCGGCGAGTTGGCGGCCCGGCTCCTCGACGAGCGCGTCACCGTGGCCGACGAGGAC
This sequence comes from Streptomyces sp. F63, assembly GCF_018070345.1. Lineage (GTDB taxonomy): Bacteria > Actinomycetota > Actinomycetes > Streptomycetales > Streptomycetaceae > Streptomyces. The sequence goes on along the minus strand of NZ_JAGPXX010000017.1, from coordinate 76,382 downwards.
ATCGCGCGGGCCGTCGGCGTCTACGCCCGGGAGTACCGGCAGACCGCCGAACCCAGTGGTGCGCTGGCCCTGGCCGCCGTGCTGTCGGGCCGGTTCCGGCCCGCGCCCGGACCGGTGGGGGTGGTGCTGTCCGGCGGCAACGTCATGACGGACCCCGGCGCTCGGCCGGCGCTCACGGCGGGCGGGGAGGCCGTGCGGGCGCCCGGGGCGGTGAGCTGAGGAAGCCGGTCAGGCCCAGGCCGCGGCGTAGTCGACGGCGCGGGCCCAGCCCGGGTGGTCGATCAGCGGGTTCCGGTTGCCCTGGATCTCGGCGACGGCGGCGTTGCGGTGCAGCTCGTACTCGCCCGGCGGATCCGCCTCGTGCCAGGCGAGGAGCAGTTCCAGTCGCGCCGGGCCGAGTTCGCGGGCCGCGTCACCGATGTGGCCGGGATAGCGGAGCAGGAAGTACAGGGTGGCCCGGGCGGCCGGTCCCTTGCCCGCCGACGGCTCGAAGCCCTCGGCCTGCTCGCGCCGGCCGCAGTCGTGGCGCAGGGCCTCGCCGAAGTCCGCGAAGTCGGTGTACGGAAAGTTGCTCCGGAAGCTGTTGCACCCGGTCTCGCAGGCGAACAGATGGTGCAGATCGCCGCGCATGGGCTCGCGCCGCTCGAACCAGGACTGCGGGACGACGTGTTCGCAGTTGTACGGGAGCGCGGCCTCCAGCGCGGCGGACTCGGCCGCCAGGGCGTCCGGGCCGGGGGCGCTCTCGCGCAGCAGGAACTCCCGCCAGCGCGCGGCCCGTACGGCCCCGGTGGCCGCGTCGGCGCGGATGAACTCCGCGGGGTCGAAGCTCTTCCCCGAGTAGAGGCTGCGCAGCCGCCGGTCGGGGTGCAGGTCCACCCAGGGGTAGACCAGCCGCATCGGCTGGTAGGCAGGGCGCCGCAGATGGCTGCTCTCCAGCAACTCGGCCAGCAGGGAGCGCAGTTCTGCGGGCGACGCGCCGGCCATGGACTCCCGCACGGCGGCGTAGTACGTCTCCCGTGCGGTCTCGTCGGCGGCGCGGTCGTAGTACGGGCGGGAGGCGCCGGCCTCCAGATCGACCAGTGCCGCGTCCAGCCCGGTGGCGGCCGGCGCGGCACTGGCCGGCGGCGGGGCGGGGTGCCCCGGGCCGGCCGCGGGGGGAACGGGCACCGCGGGGGTGACGGCGGCGGGGGGTACGGCCGCCGGGTGCGCGGCCGGGGCCGTTCCCGGGGCCGTTCCCGTTGCCGTTCCCGGGCCGACCGTGAGGTCGATCCGCAGGGGAAGGGTCCAGCCGGTGAGGGGGCCCGGGGCGGCGGGTGCCGCCACCGCACGCGGGCTGCCGGTGTCCGCCGTCCCCGCCTCCCCCTCCGGCCGCACCGGCCGCGCGCCGGAGGGGGACGGGAGCGGGGACGCGGCCGGGGCGGTGCCCGGAGACCGCGCGGTGGCGGTTTCCAGGAGTTCCGTCCGCAGCGCGTCGGGGACGCCGGTCAGCGGGAGATCCCGCAGCGCCTGCACCACGCGGCTGACGCGGACGCCCTCGTTGGCCTTCCACGCCAGGTTCTGCTCCCCCGTCTCCGGGGTCCAGCGGGTGCCGTCCAGGGCGAGGTAGTGGCCGTCGCCGTCGGTGAGCGGAACGGCGGAGTGGTGCAGCGCCACCACCTCCCACTGGTCGTTGAAGACCGGGGAACCGGAGGATCCGGGCGCCGTGTCGGTCTCGTAGTGGACGAACGTCTCCAGCAGGTCCATGACCTTGTTCTCCCGCAGCGCGAGCTGCTTCGGCTCGCCGTTCGGGTGCTGGACGATGTTGACCATCTCGCCGAGGATCGCCTTGCCCTGCGCCTCGTCCAGCGGCAGCATGCCGAACGCCGCCAGGGGTTCGCCCCCCGCGGACCGCCCGGCGACGGCCACCACGGTGAAGTCCAGGTCCCGGTCCGTCGCGAAGAACCGGGACGGCTCCAGGCAGAAGGCCACGGGGTCGGGCGCGGTCCCGTCCGCGCCCGTCTGGAAGTTGAACTCGACGAGGCCGCGGCCGGCCTCCTCCTGGTCGCGCAGCACGTGGTTGTTGGTCAGCAGCAGGGACGGCGACACCAGGAAGCCGGTGCCGTAGTGGGCGTCGCGCCCCCGGACGACCACCCTGCCGACCGACCGGGACGCCAGCCAGCCCGCCTCCAGGAAGCCGACGTCGATGAGGTCGTTGCGTCCCATCAGCCGTTCCAGGCCGAGCACTCCGGCGCCGAAGTGCTCGGGGGGCACCGCACCGTCGAGGGTGCCGCCGGTCGAGGCCGACGGCGGGGTCCGCTCCACGGCGGCCGCCAGCGACCAGTCGGCCCCCAGCCGCGCCAGGCGCCGGGTGACCCGCGCCGGCTCGTCGGTGTGGAGCACGCCGCGGCTGTCGAGTCTCCGGGCCGTCTCGGTCCGTACTCCGGCGCGTCCGGCGTAGCGGGACCCGGCGGCGTGCAGCTGGGACACGTACTCGGCGGTGACCACGGCCGCCTCCTCACCGCCCCTGCGGGGCGTACGGCGGATGATGTCGCTCCCCCCTCACCCGATGGTCCGGCCGCGGGGGCGTCCCCGCCTCCCCGCACCGGGTTCCGCCGGCCGCGTCGGGGCCCCGTTCCCCCGCCGGCCGCGGATACGGGGCATGCCGCACCCCTCACCCGTATGGAGTAGTCGCAGGGCCACGGCGCCCGCGGCGGTGCGGCATCGGACTGGGGCGCGTCGCCCGTTTGCGCGGGGCTCCCGGCGGCGCGACGGTGGGAGGAGCACCGGCCGGACCGGTGGGGGCACCCGTGCCGCGCGACGGCGCGCCGGTGGTACGGGCACGACGACGGCGTTGGGCCGACGGGCCGGTGCACACGGACCATCCCGCCGGGGGGCCTGAACCGGAGCAGCCATGAACCACCATGAGACAGCGGGCGGCCGCGGCCGCCCTGAACCGGCCGACGCGGGCATCGCCAAGACCGCCGGGGAGTACACCGACCGCTTCCTCGTCCTCCTGGCCCCCGGGGCCGAGGAGGAGGGCATGGCGGCCCTGCGGTCCCGGGCCGGCACCGAACCGGCGGAACGGATACGCCCCGGCGTGACGGAGAGCACCGCGGAGGTGCTGGAGCAAGCCGGGGCGGTCGTGTTCGAGGACCTCGGGGTCGGCGTCGTCCAGGCGGCGCCCGACCAGCGGCAGGCGGTGACGGCCGCCTCCGCGGAGGACCCGTCCGTCCTCGCCGTCGAGCGGGAACGGGTGCTCTGGGCCTCCCAGTTGACGGAGTCCCGGACGGCGGCCGAGACGGCCGGCTATCTGCGCGGCTACCACGACGGGGTCGAGGAGCTCGTCCAGCACGCGCTGGCGCGCCTCGGCACCACCGCGGCACCGGAGACGGAGCCCGCCGGCTTCGACGAGTCGCAGCTGACCTGGGGCCTGCAGGCGGCCGGTGTGGCGCGCTCCGCCTTCACGGGCCGGGGGGTGCGGGTGGCCGTCCTGGACACCGGTGTGGACACCGGCCATCCCGATCTGGCCGCACGGCTGGAGGAGGCTGTCTCCTTCGTCCCCGGCCAGGCCGCACAGGACGGCCACGGACACGGCACCCACTGCGTGGGCACGTCCTGCGGACCGCGGACGCCGGGCGCGGCGCCCCGCTACGGCGTGGCCTGCGAGGCGGAGATCTACGCGGGGAAGGTGCTCGGCGACGGGGGCGGCGGCACCGACACCCAGATCCTGGCGGGCATGAACTGGGCCTTCGGCCAGGGGTGCCGGGTCATCTCCATGTCGCTCGGCTCCCCGGTCGGTCCGGGCGAGCGGCCCTCACGGGTGTACGAGCAGATCGCCCGGCGCCTGATGCGGGCGGGGACCCTGGTCGTCGCCGCGGCGGGCAACGAGAGCGGGCGCCCGGAGTTCACCGAGCCCGTCGGGCATCCCGCGAACTGCCCCTCGGTTCTCGCCGTCGGCGCGCTCGACAGCGGATTCGCGGTCGCGTCCTTCTCCAATGCCGGGCTCCATCCCGACGGCGGGCAGATCGACATCGCCGCCCCCGGGGTGGACGTGCTCTCGTCCTGGCCGCGGCCCCCGGGCCACCGCAGGCTGATGGGCACCAGCATGGCCACGCCCCATGTGGCCGGTGCCGTCGCCCTGTTCGCCGAGGCGGTTCCGGGCGCGTCGGCCGCCGAACTCAAGTCGTTCCTGCTCGCCGGGGCCCGTCGGCTGCCGCTGCCGGCCGTCGACGTGGGAGCGGGACTGCTGCAGGTGCCGTGAGCGCGCCCCGGCCCGTACCCGTCGTCGTGGCGGTCGACCCGGGACGGTTTCCCGAGGTGGTCCGGGCCCTCCGGGAGGCGGGCCTGGAGGTGGCCTCCGAACTGCCGGAGCTCGGTTCGCTCACGGGGACGGTCCGTGACGACCGGCTGCCGGGGCTGGAGTCGGTCGACGGCGTCGAGGCGGTCGAACGCGAACGCGGGTACCGGGTCCCGCCCCCGGACTCACCGGTCCAGTAGCGCGTCCCGGCGTCCGGCCGGCCTCCCCGGCGCGGGATCCGGCGCCGGGCGGGCGGCCGGTCGGCCCTGGGGCACGGCCTTTTCACTGGACCGTTCCGCTCCCCGCTCCCGGGACCTTCGGCCCCCGTTGCACCCCCTCCGGATACATACCCTCAGGGGTATCAATACGGAGTGGAACGGAGCATCAGGTGAAGGTCGTCATCGTCGGAGGGGTCGCGGGCGGGATGTCCGCCGCCACCAGACTGCGCCGTCTCGACGAAAGAGCGGAGATCGTCGTCCTGGAACGCGGCGCGCATGTGTCCTACGCCAACTGCGGTCTCCCGTACCACATCGGCGGGGTGATCCCGGACCGCGCCGACCTGCTGCTCCGGACGCCCGAGGACCTGGGGGCGCGGTTCGCCCTGGACGTCCGCACCGGGCACGAGGTCCTCTCGGTCGACCGGGCGGCCCGGACCGTGCGGGTGCGCGATCTCCGCGACGGCCGCGAGTACACCGAGCCCTACGACCGGCTCGTCCTCAGCCCCGGCGCCACCCCCGTCGTACCGCCGGTCCCCGGCGCCGAACGGGGCCTGACGCTGCGTGATGTGCAGGACTCCGACCGGGTGCTGCGCCGGGTGGAGGACGGCGCCCGGAGCGCGGTGGTGGTCGGCGGCGGCTTCATCGGCGTGGAGGTGGCCGAGAACCTGCGGCACCGGGGCCTCACGGTCGCGCTGGTGGAGGCGGCGGACCAGGTGCTCGCCCCGCTGGATCCCGAGATGGCCCGGCCGCTCGCCGCCGAACTCACCACCCGGGGCATCGAGTTGCGGCTGAGCACCCGGGTCGCCAAGATCCTCCCGGACGCGGTGGAGCTCAGCACCGGGGAGACGCACCCGGGAGACCTGGTGGTCTTCGCCGCCGGAGTCCGCCCGGAGACCGCGCTGGCGCGGGCCGCGGGCCTGGAGCTGGGCCCCTTCGGCGGCATCGCCGTGGACGGGACGCAGCGCACCAGTGATCCGGACGTCTTCGCGGTCGGGGACGCGGCGGAGAAGCGGGACGCGTTCAGCGGCGAGCCGGCCCTGGTCCCGCTGGCCAACCTGGCCAACCGGCACGGCCGCCTGGTGGCCGACGCCATCGCCGGCCGCCCGGTCCGCGCCCGGCCGTCCGTCGGCACGGCCGTCGTCAAGGTCTTCGGCCTGACCGCCGCCGCGACGGGCTGGAACGAGAAGCGGCTGCGGAACGCCGACCGCCCCTACCGCGCCCTGCACCTGCACACCGCCTCGCACGCCGGTTATTACCCGGGCGCCCGGCCCCTGGCGCTGAAGCTGCTGGTCGAGCCGGGCAGCGAACGGATCCTGGGAGCACAGGCGGTGGGGACGGACGGCGTCGACAAGCGCATCGACGTCCTGGCCACGGCCATCGCGGGCGGTCTGGCCGCGCCGGAGCTGGCCGATCTGGAACTCGCCTACGCACCGCCTTTCGGATCGGCCAAGGACCCCGTCAACATGCTGGGTTACGTGGCCGGGAACCTCGCCGACGGGGTCAGCCCCACCGTGCAGTGGCACGAGGTGGAGAGCCGGCTGGCGGCGGGCGCGCTGCTCCTGGATGTCCGGACCCCCGCGGAGCACGCGGCGGGCACCATCCCCGGTGCCCGCAACATCCCGCTGGACGACCTGCGGTCCCGCCTCGGCGAACTCCCCCGCGGCCGGGAGATCCTCCTCTTCTGCGAGGGCGGACTGCGCGGCCACGCGGCGCTCCGGATCCTCGTCCAGGAGGGATTCCGCACCGTCAACCTGGACGGGGGCCGGCGCACCTGGGAGGCCGCCCGCCCCGTCCGCTGACGACAGGGGCGCCGGGCGGGCGGAAGCCCGTCCGGCGCCGCCGTACACACCCGGGCCCGTCCCACCGCGCCCGCCGCCCGGGGCCCCCGGCCCCGCCGCAGCGTCTTCCGCTGTGCAGCCCCTCACCGCTCCCTCCGCCGCACCGCCCGGCGCCGGCCGCGCCGGAGCCCCGGGTCCCCGGCCCCTCGGCGGCCCTCGACGAGACCCGCCGGGCCCCCGACGCGTCTTCCCCCCGGTGCCCGGCACCGCGGGCGGCGTGCGGCGCGGGCGGCGTGCGGCGCGAGCCCGGGCCGGGGCACCGTCAGCCGTAGCCGATGTCGATGTAGTCGATGTCCGTGAACTCCACCCGCAGGTCCCCGGCGCGGCGGCCGCCGTCCTTGAAGTAGATCTCCTGGAGGCCCTCGGCGACGATGCCGCGCAGTTCGTCTTCGCCGGCACCGGCCGCCCGTGCCTCCAGCAGCCGGGCCGCGTACGCGGGCGGCAGGTGCTGGGTGACGCGGCGGACGCGGCCGTCGTCGGTGGATCCGGGGGCGGCGGTGAAACCGAAGCGGGCCCGGGTCTCCACCGTGATGCCGGTGTCGGTGGCGCGGCGGCGGGCGCGCTCCCGGACCCGGGGCTGCCAGCGGCGGCGGACCTCGGCCTCCAGCCGCTCGGCGATGGGGCGGGGCGGATGTCTCCGGGTGCCCTGCAGATAGCGCTCGACCGAGCGCACGCTGACGCCGAGCAGCCCGGCCACCGCCCGGGTGGTTCCGACCCGCCCCAGCAGATAACGGACCCGCGCCTGCGTGGACTTGGGCGGCTGCCGGGTGAAGGACTCCTCATCGGCCCGGAGCAGGCTGTCGCCGATCTCTCCCACGCGGGTCACTCCTCTCCGTCACCGGCGCCGCCGGTCCTGATGCGGCGGGCCGGACGGCACCCGGCACCGAGCGGGTCCGCCGCCCTCGGCAGGGGCCGCCTGCCCCCGCGGTCGACCGGTGCACCGACCGCCGCGAAGGACTCGGACACCGGAAACCACCCCAGCCGCAGACTCTATACACCGGAACGCGACACCCCGTCCCCGCCCGCCGCCACGGGAACCGCGGGGCCCGGGGTAGGTTTTGCAGGATGGAACAGCGCATCAGCCTGATCACCCTGGGCGTCGCCGACGTGGCCCGCTCCCGGGCGTTCTACGAGCGCCTCGGCTGGCGGGGCCAGGAGGTCGAGGGGACGGTCTTCTTCCAGGCGGGCTGCCTCGGCCTGGTCCTGTGGAACCGTGGGAAACTCGCGCGGGACTCCGGTGTCGAGGACACCCGGGCGGACGGATTCGGCGGGATCGCGCTCGCCCACAACCTCCGCTCCCCCGAGGAGGTCGACGGACTCCTCACGGCGGCCGGGGACGCGGGCGCCACCATCACCCGGCCCGGGGCCGCCACCTTCTACGGCGGGTACGCGGGTACCTTCACCGACCCCGACGGGCATGTCTGGGAGGTCGCCCACAATCCCGGCTTCCCTCTGGCCGAGGACGGCTCGCTCACCCTTCCCGACTTCGGCCCGGCCGGACCGTCCTGACCGGACGCCCTCCCGGGCCGGCGCGCCGGCCCCGTCAGGACGGTGTGCCCGGGGTCTCCGGCCGGTCGATGATCCGCACCCAGCCGCCGTCCGGTTCGCGGCGCACGACCTGCACCCTGCCGCCCGTACCGTCCGCGGAGCGGGTCGAGGTGAGGGCGAGGTCGCCGTGGCGGACCGTGGGCAGCGGCTCCTCCCGGGGGAAGGGCAGCGGGACGTGCTCCAGCATCCGTTCGCACACCGCGCGGATCGCCTCCCGGCCGACCGTCGTGGCCCCCGGCGGGTAGGCGAGCACGGCGTCGGGGGCGTAGAGCTCGGCCAGCCCCTCGGCGTCCCGGGCGTTGGCGCGCTCCACGAACAGCCGGGTCACGTCCTCCGGGGTGGCGGCGCGTTCCCGCGCGCCGGTGCCGCTTCCGTTACCCGCCCGGTTCCCGGTCCCCGTCTCGGTCATGGGTTCCTCCCTGATCTCTCGCTCGCCACCACCCTGCTGGAGCCCGTACGAGAAGTCCAAGAGCTGACAGGTCTGGGAACTAGAATCAGCGGTTATGGAACTGCGCCAGCTCGCCTACTTCGTGGCCGTGGCCGAGGAACGGAACTTCACCCGGGCCGCCGAGCGGCTCCACGTGGCGCAGCCCGGGGTGAGTGCGCAGATCCGCCGTCTGGAACGGGAGCTCGGGCAGGAACTGTTCGACCGCTCCGGGCGGTCGGTGCGGCTCACCGAGGCCGGCGCCGCCGCCCTTCCCCATGCGCGGGCCGCGCTCGCGGCGGTGGACGGCACCCGGCTCGCCGTCGAGGAGCTGACGGGTCTGCTCCGGGGCGCGGTGGCGGTCGGCAGCGTCACCTCCCACAAGGTGGATCTCCCCGGCCTCCTCGCGGACTTCCACCGGGACCATCCGGCCGTGGAGATCACGCTCACCGAGGAGACCACGGACCGCCTGGTCGACGGTCTGCGCACGGGGCGTCTCGACGCGGCGGTCATCAGCGTGGGGGACACGGTGCCGGACGGCCTCGCGTCCCTGGTGGTGGACGACCAGCCGATCGTCGCCGCGGTCGCCCGCGGCCACGAACTCGCCGCCCGCGCGCGCGTCCCGCTCGACACGCTCCGGGAGCGTGCGCTGATCAGCCTGCCCGCCGGCACGGGTCTGCGCGCCCGGCTGGAGGAGGCCTGTGCGGTGGCCGGTTTCACCCCCCGGATCGCGCTCGAGGCCGGCGACCCGGGCCTCATCGCCGAACTCGCGGCCCGCGGGCTGGGGGTGGCGATCCTGCCCGCCGTGGTCGCCGCGTCGCGGCCGGAGCGGCTGGCCGCCGTCGCCATCACCCGGCCGGACCTGCGCGGGCGGCTGGTCTTCGCGTGGCGCGCCGGCGGCCCGAGCGGTCCGGCGGGCCGGGAGCTGGTGGCCAGGGCCCGCGGCACCCTGCGGGCCGGCGGCCGGTGACCCGTGCCCGCGGGTACGGATCCGGGGGCGGCGGCCCGTGCGGATGCGGGCGCCGGGGAGGCGGCGGTACCGGCTCTTCCTGCGCGGACGTTCAGCCGCCGGTACCCGGTGCCGCTTCCGCGGGGAACGCAACGTCAGCGGCCGGACGGGGACTCCGCGCCGCGCAGCCGCTCGTTGATGCGCCGGGCCTCTTCCAGCTGGTCTTCCAGGATGATGATCCGGCAGGCCGCCTCGACCGGGGTTCCCTGGTCGACGAGTTCGCGGGCCCGGGCGGCGATCCGCAGCTGGTAGCGGGAGTAGCGCCGGTGGCCGCCCGCGGAGCGGAGCGGGGTGATGAGCCGGGCGTCCCCCACGGCACGGAGGAAGGCGGGGGTGGTGCCGATGAGTTCCGCCGCGCGGCCCATGGTGTAGGCCGGGTAGTCGTCGTCTTCGAGGGGATCGGTCGTGGGGGGAGGGTTTTCCGCTGCCACCTGCACCTCTGTCTCTGAGTCCGTCGTGTGAACGCGCGTCGAGGGGCTCCGGTGCCGTGTGGCACCGGAGCCCCGAGGGATACAACACCATCTACCGGCTCACTGCGCCGGTCTCACTCGTTCCGTACGCCGGCCGGGAAGCCGGGATACGGGGATCTTCGAATGCCTGACCGAGGACCACCTTGCCTTTCCTGGCCTTGCCGTACCCGGGTGGCGAGGGGGGTGCCGCCCGGGCGATCCCGATGGTGATGCGCTCCTCTCTTCCGGTGATCAACGTGGTGATACCGCTCCGACGGCTCCTGGAGCCGTACGGCCCGGCCGGCGGCGCCGGGGCCCCTTTCCCACTGCCGGCCCCATCGCCGCACCACCGTGCCGCCCTGCTCACGCGGTCGTCGCTGCCGCGTCCCGTCGGCTCCGCCTTCGGTTACACGAGAAACGTTAGCTCCGGTATCCCCGAATGTCTACAACGGCCACAGGAGGTTTTCAGGACCGGCGGCGGCTCCACCGGCCCGGCGCCGGCTCCGGCGCCGGCTCCGGCTCCGGGGCGCGCCCGCCGGGAGCCCCGGCGTGGGCGAGCGCGCCGGGCGTGAGGCGGCCGACGATGGCCGGGGCCTCCCGGACGAGCGTGTCGTCGGTGAGCGCCTCCACCATGAACAGCGCGAAGTCCACGCGGCGCGTCAGGTTGCCGGAGAGCACCGGGTCGCCCACGTGCCGGCTCCACACGGGCAGGCCCTGGCTCTCGCCCTCCTCCAGAGAGCTGCCGCGCACCACGGTCCACCGGGTGTCGCTCGCGAACACCCGGCGGCAGGCCTCCACCTGGTCGTCGATCTCGACGTAGCGGAGGAGCCTGCCCAGGCGGGCGGCGATCCGGACGGCCGTCGTGAAGCCCCGCCTGTACCGGTCCTTGCCGTCACGCGTGATGTGCCAGCCGCAGGAGAAAACCAGGCGCGCGCCCGGCCGGGCGTGGTCGAGCACCGCCTGCGCCGTGCCCGACGCGTACTGCCGCACGCCCCAGGGCACCAGCACCGTCAGCACGCCGTCACACCCGGCGACCGCCCGCCGGATCACCTCCGGATCATCGGTGGGCCCGGGGACGACGGTCATCCGGCCTTCGAACGCGGCCAGCTTCGGCACGCTGCGCTCCCTGCACACGCCGACCACCTCGTAGCCGCGCTCCAGCGCGTGCCGCACCATGTACTGCCCGAGCTTCCCCGAGGCTCCGACGATGCAGACCCTCTTCACACGATCCGTGCCCATGACGCAGCCCCTCACCGGATGTCAACCTTACGATGTAAGGCACGCTAGCCTTATGCCGTAAGGCAGTCAAGGGGAGCGAAGGGAGGGCGGATGCGCGAGGGAGCCGGGGGCCGGCGTGGGACGCTCAGCCGCGAGCGGGTGATCCGCACGGCGATGGCGGTGGCGGACGAGAAGGGCTCGGCAGCGCTCACCATGCGGGCCGTCGCCCGGCCCCTGGGCGTCGAGGCCATGTCGCTCTACCACCACGTCACCGGCCGGGAGGACCTCCTCGACGGCATGGTGGACGCGGTGTTCGGGGAGATCGACCTGCCACCGCGCGACATGCCCTGGAAGAGCGCCATGCGCCGGCGCGCGGTCTCCGCCCGCGCCGCGCTCCGGCGCCATCCGTGGGCCGTCGCCCTGATGGACTCCCGCACCCGGCCCGGGCCGGCGACCCTGCGCCACCACGACACCGTCATCGGGCTGCTGCGCGCCGGGGGGTTCTCGGTCCCCATGGCCGCGCACGCCTTCTCACTGATCGACAGCTATCTGTACGGCTTCGTGCTCCAGGAGCTGAGCCTGCCGTTCAGCGACGCGGCGGAGCTGGACGAGGTGGCGGGCGCCATCCTGCGCGAGATGCCCGCCGACGCCTACCCCCACCTCACCGAGCTCGCCACGGAGCACGCCCTCAAACCCGGTTACGACTACGCCGAGGAGTTCACCTTCGGCCTCACCCTCATTCTCGACGCCCTGCACCCGGACGAGGGGGCCGGCGCCCGGAGTTGAGCCCTGTCCGGCCGCGACCCCGGGCCGCGGCCCGGTCCGGCGCGGCCCCGCGCAGGAAGAGAGCGACGACCTGCCGCACGGCCTCCCCGCCGGAGCCCCTCAAGGCGCGGCTCCGGCGGCATGGCGACGTCGCCGGGCATCGGCTCGGCGGCACCGGCCGGTCCGCGGAAGGCCGTGGCGGGGAATCCGGGATCGGCCTTCCGCGGCTCGCCCGCGGCCGCGGCGTCCGCCATGGGCGCGGCCGGGGGCGATGAGCCGCTCCACGCAGCGCCGGGAGATCTCCGGGCGGGTGGCGTCGTCCGGGCGGCGGGCGGCGTCGTGGACCCGCGGGCCCGGCGTGGAGCTGCCGGCGTGGAGCTGTACGTGCCCGGAGCGTGGACGGCCACCACCGGGTCCAGCCGCTCACGCGGGGCCTCCCCCGCCGCCATCGTGTCCGCAGCACCTCGCCCGCCTCGCCGGTGTACCGGCGGGACCGGCGACCGCGCGGGCCGCCGGCCGGTCGGCGGCGCATAGGCTGGAGGGCCGCCCGCAAGTCGATCTCTCGTTCCGGCGGACCCGGACACCGTCCCGCGGCGTGCCGCGGGGTGCGGCAAGGAGACGGGCGCGAGGGCTCCCGCCCGGATGGGTTCGGCCACATGATGCCTTTGTGCGACACCGCCCGGATGCTGACCTCACTGCTCGATGCCAGCCACACGGCGAGTCTCGCGCAGCTGCCGTCCCTGGCGGCCGAGCACGCCGGCCGGGTGGGCCTGCACCGTCTGCGGATGTACGTGGCCGATCTGCAGGAGGACGTCCTGCGGGAGGTGACCGGCCGCGGCCCCGACGCCGGTGAGGGCGGCCGGCAGCTGCGGATCGACGCCACCCTGCCGGGCCGCGCCTTCCGGAGCGTCCGGATCCTGCAGGCCGTCACCGGCGGCCGGCAGCAGTCCTGGGTTCCGATCCTGGACGGCACCGAGCGGATCGGCGTGCTGAGCTGCGAGCCCGCCGAACCCGGCCCGGAGGCCGAGGAGGTGATGGCGGGGCTGGCCTCGCTGCTGGGGCTGCTGCTGGTCAGCAAGCGGGCCGTCAGCGACTCGCTCGCCCGCCTGTGCCGCACCCGGCCGATGACGGTGTCCGCGGAGATGCAGTGGACCCTGATGCCGCCGAAGACCTTCGCCAACCACCGCATGATGGTCAGCGCGGCCATGGAGCCGGCCTACGAGACCGCCGGGGACGCCTTCGACTACGCCGAGGCCAACGGCACGGCCCACCTCGCCGTGTTCGACGCCATGGGGCACGACACCGCCGCCGGGCTGACCGCCAATCTGGCCGTGGCCGCCTGCCGCAGCGGCCGCCGGCAGGGCGCGGACCTGATCCGGGTCCGCGAGATGATCGAGGACACCCTCGTCGAGCAGTTCGGCCGCAGCCGCTACGCCACCGGCATCCTCGCCGACCTCGACCTCGGGACCGGGATGCTGAGCTGGATCAACTGCGGCCATCTCCCACCGGTGGTGATACGCGGCGGCCGCACGGCGACCACCCTGCGCTGCCGGCCCACGCATCCGCTGGGCACCGGGCTCGGCCTGCCCGTCACCCTCTGCCGCGACCAGCTGGAGCCCGGTGACCGGCTGCTGCTCTACACCGACGGCATCACCGAGGCACGTGCCGAGGGCGGCGAGCAGTTCGGCGTCCAGCGCTTCACGGACTTCATCATCCGCCACGAGGCCGGCAAGCTGCCCGTTCCGGAGACGCTGCGCCGCCTGGTCCACGCCGTTCTCGACTACCACGGCGGCGCGATGCGGGACGACGCCACCGTCCTGGTCTGCGAGTGGCCCGGCGCCGCGCCCGACCGCCTCCGGGACTGATCGGGCGGCGCCCGTCACTCCCACGGCGCCGGGCCGGCGCGGTCCGCCCACGCGACCAGGTCGGCTCCGTCGAAGCAGCGGATGCCGGTCCGCTCGGCGTAGTCGGCCGCCGGTTCGGTGAACGAGCTGGTGGTGACGAGGGCGGCGACATCGGCCCCGTGGACGGTGAAGCACGTTCCGCCGAACCGCTGCAGGTCCTGGGAGCCGACCTTGTTGGTCTCGCCGTAGCGCTTGCACTGGATGACGATCCGCCGCCCGTCCGGGCCGGTGGCCAGGACGTCCGCGCCCAGATCGTTGGCTCCGCCCACCACGCTGACGTCCGCGCAGCCGTCGCGTTCGCACAGCGCCGCGACCGCCTGCTCGAACGCGTCGGCGTCCATCGAGTCGCAGGCGCCGCGCGGCTCCCGCTCCGGACGCGGCTCCCCGGCCGCCTCCGCGGCCTGCTCCGGGCGGGGGTCCGCGGGCGGCTCCGGGGCCGCTGCCCGGTCCGTCTCCGGGCGCAGGCCGGGCAGCAGCTCCGGCATGGTCGCGCTCGGCGGCGGCCAGCTCCTCCTCCACCGGGACGGCGCCGGAGTGCCGGGCGGCCGCGGCCCGCGCCCGCCGCCGGCCGCGTACCACGGACGCCGCCAGGAAGGCCACCGGCGTCACGAGCGCCGCGATCACCAGGTGCCCCGGGGAGCCCGGGCCCGCCTGCCGCAGTGTCAGCCCGATGCCGCAGACGAGGGCGGCCAGCAGCCCGATGGTGGACGCCAACTGGCGTATGCCGAGCGGCCGTCCGCGCTCGGGCTCGGGCCGGCCGGGTGTGCGGCGCCGGGTCGGTGCGGCCATGGGCGGGATCCCCCCTGAGGTCCGAACGAAGATCGTTCCTGCCTCCTGCCCCGGGTCCGCGGATGTACGGCTCGTCGGGGCGGGACCGCAGGAACCGCCCCCGGCGTCCGAGGCCCGCCGGCCCCCTCAGCCGTGAAGCGCCGCCTCCCCCGTGACGCCGATGCCCGTCCGCTCGCCCGGCCGGACGGTCACCGGTCCGGCGACACGCACCTCCACGGGGCTGTCCAGCCCCTCCACCAGGACACGGACCATGGCGTCGTGCCCGAAGTAGCTCACGTCGAGCACCGTGCCGAGGGCCTCCGCCGCCGCCGTCCCGGTGAGCCGCAACTGCTCGGGCCTCAGCAGCACGGTGCCCTCCCGGGGGCCGCTCACCGCGCCGCCCTCCCCCGCGGACCCGGTGACCGGTATCCGCCCCAGGGCGGTGACGGCGGCGCCGTCCCGGGCCGTGGCGGGGAGCGTCACGGCCTCGCCGACGAAGCCCGCGACCCACAGGTCGGCCGGGTGCCGGTAGACGTCCTGCGGAGTGCCGCACTGGGCGACCGTCCCGTTCCGGACGACGGCCACCAGGTCCGCGGTGGACAGCGCCTCCTGCTGGTCGTGGGTGACCAGGACGGCGGTGGCGCCGGTGGCGCGCAGCGCGGCCCGGACGTCGGCCCGCACCTCCGTGCGCAGGGCGCTGTCGAGGGCGTTGAACGGCTCGTCCAGCAGCACCAGTTCCGGCCGCGGGGCGAGAGCCCGGGCCAGCGCCACCCGCTGCTGCTGGCCGCCGGAGAGCTCGTGCGGCATCCGGTCCCCGTAGCCGGCCAGCCCGACCAGGTCGAGCATCTCCCCGGTGCGGCGCCGCCGTTCCCCGCGGTCCTTGCCCGGGAGTCCGAAGGCCACGTTGCGGGCCACGCTCAGATGCGGGAACAGCGCGCCCTCCTGCGGGACGATGCCGATCCGGCGCCGCTCGGGCGGCACATGCGTGCCCGGGCCCTCCACCGTGCGGCCGGCCACCTCGACGGTGCCCGCGTCCGCCCGAAGGAAGCCGGCGATGATCCGCAGCAGGGTCGTCTTGCCGCAGCCGGAGGGGCCGAGCACGGCGGCCAGGGCCCCGGCGGGCACGGTGAGGCCGAGGCCGTCGAGCACGGGCGTGCCGCCGCCGTAGGACTTCGACAGGGCGGAGATGCGCAGTTCGGTCATGTGCGGTGCCTCCCGAGCAGATACGAGGGGACGGCCGCGAGGAGGATCAGCGCGGCGGCGTACGGGGCGGCGGCGGCGAAGGCCCCGGCGCCGGTCTCGGTCCACAGGCGGGTGGCCAGGGTGTCCATGCCGGTGGGGCGGAGCAGCAGGGTCGCGGGGAGTTCCTTCATGCACACCACGAAGACCAGCGCCGCCCCGGCGGCCACTCCGGGCGCCGCCAGCGGGACGGTGACCTCCCGCAGGGCCCGCAGCGGTGAGCGGCCGAGGGAGCGGGCCACGTCCTCCAGCACGGGCGGGGCCTGGAGGACGGCGGAGCGCGTGGCGGCCACCGCGACGGGCAGGAACAGCACCGCGTAGGCGGCGACCAGCAACGGCAGTTCCTGGTAGAGCGGGTGGGCGTAGCGCACGGCGAGGAAGACCAGGGCCAGGGCCACGGTGATGCCGGGCAGCGCGTGCCCGGCGTAGGCCGTCTGCTCCAGGAGCCGGGCGGCGCGCCCCCGGTGGCGGGCGGCGATCACGCCGACGGGCAGGGCCAGCACGGTGGTGAGCGCGGCCCCGGCGGCGGCGACGCCGAGCGTGGCCCAGGCGGTCTGGGCGAGGCGGGCGGGGTCCCAGGTCGCGGAGGAGCCGACGGCCAGCCAGTAGCCGAGGGTGCCGAGCGGCAGGGCGACGGCCACGGCCGTCACCGCGCCGCACCAGGCCAGGGCGGGGACCCGCCAGCGGCCGAGGGCGGCGGGACGGGCGGGACGGGCGCTGCCCGTGCCCGTCCGGGCGTGCCCGGCGCGCCCCCGGGTGCGGGCCTCGGCGGCGACGAGGAGCACGGTCATCACCACGAGGACGACGCTGAGGGCGGCCGCGGGGGTGCGGTCGAAGCTGGCGCGGTAGGAGGTGTGGATGGCGCGGGTGAAGGTGTCGTAGCGCATCAGGGAGACGGCGCCGAAGTCGGAGAGCACGTAGAGGGCGACCAGCAGCCCTCCGCCCGCGGCGGCGGGCCGCAGCTGCGGGAGGGTGACCCGCAGAAAGGTGCGGACCGGCCCGAGGCCCAGGGAGCGGGACGCCTCCTCCTGCGCGGGATCGGTGCCCCGCAGGGCGGCGGTCACCGGCAGGTAGACGTAGGGGAAGCTCACCAGGGTCAGCGCGAGGGCGGCTCCGGTGAACCCGGCCAGGCCGGGGGCGGCGGACAGCCAGGTGAACGCGGCGACGTAGCTGGGCACCGCCAGCGGCAGGGTCACCAGGACCGACCAGAACCGGGCGCCGGGCAGGTCGGTGCGCACGGTGAGCCAGGCCAGGGAGACCCCGAGCACGAGGCAGGCGGCGACGACGACGGCGGTGAGTCCCAGGCTCCGGCCGAGCAGCGAGGCGGTGCGCTCGGTCATGACGAGGTCCCAGGCGTGGCCGGGGCCGCGTTCCAGGGCGCGGACGGCGAGGTAGCCGAGCGGCAGCAGCGCGAACACCGAGGCGACGCTCGCGAGGATCATCAGGGGCCAGGGCGGCCGGCTCCCGGCACGCCGGTACCCGGCGGGCGCCGGGGCGCCGGCCGGGCCGGGTGCGGGGGCCGCCGGGGCCGCCGGGGCCGCGGGCGGGGAGGAGCGCATGGATCAGACCATGCCGACGTCTTGGAGCATGGCCAGCGTCTCCTGGAGGGAGTCCAGTTCGCCGAGGTCGATCTCGGGGCTGTCGAGGGAGTCCAGCGGCGGCAGGCCCTCGGTCTTCGGGTCGACCCCGGCGGCCAGCGGGTACTCCTTGGTCTCCTCGGCGAAGTAGGTCTGCGCCTTCTCGGAGAGCAGGAAGTCGACGGCCTTGCGCGCCTGCCCGCTCTGCCCGCTGCCCTCCAGGACGCCGACGCCGGCCACGTTGACCAGGGCACCCGGGTCCCCGCCGGGCAGGAAGCGGAGCTTCGCGGTGACCTTGTCCTCGCCCTTCTCGGCGACCCGCTCGTACCAGTAGTAGTGGTTGATCAGGCCGAGGGAGACCTCTCCGGAGTCGACCGCGTCGAGCACGGCGAGGTTGTTGGTGAACTCCTTCGCCCCGTTGGCCTTGAGGTCCCTCAGCCACTCGCGGGTGGCGTCGTCGCCCTCCAGGACCCGCATGCCGGTGACGAAGGCCTGGAAGGAGGCGTTGGTCGGGGCGTAGCCGACCTTCCCCTTCCACTTGGGCGCGGTGAGGTCGTGGACGCTGTCCGGGGCCTTCGCGGTCTTCTCCGGGTTGTAGGCGATGACGCGGGCGCGTCCGGAGACCCCGGTCCAGTCGCCCTCGCCGGAGCGGTAGGCCGGGGCGACCTTGCCGAGGGTCTTCTCCGGCAGTTTCTCCAGCCGGCCCTCCTTGGACAGGGCGCCGAGGGCACCGGCGTCCTGGGAGAAGAACAGCGCGGCCTCGCTCTTGTCGCCCTCCTCCAGGATCTGGGCCGCCAGCTCGGCGCTGTCGCCGTAGCGGACCTCGACCTCGCTGCCGACCGCCTTCTCGACCTCGTCGAGGATCGGCCCCACCAGCTTCTCGTTGCGGCCGGAGTAGATGACGAGCGCGGAGTCCTCCCCCGAGCCGCCCTGGTCGTCACCGCCGCAGGCCGCGGCCGCGGGCAGGAGGAGGGCCGCGGCGACGAGCGCGGCGAGACGGCGGGCCGGGGGGCGACGCATGGTGGTGCCTTCCTTGCAGGGCGCCCCCGGGACCGCGCGGGGCGCGGGCGGGAGGCGGCGGCTGGTCGATCGCCGCGGGGGGACGGGATATGCACCCCCATGGTTAAGGTAAACCTAACCTCACCGTCAAGTGTGATGTTCACCGCCCCCCCTCCGCCCCGCTCGCCAACGCCCTCGCCGGCGCCCCGGATCCCCCGGCCCCGGAGAGCCGCGCGGGCCGCGCGGGGCAGATCACACGTCCTGCGGGTTTTGGTTTTAGGTAAGCCTTACCTACGATGCGGCACGTGACGCACCACTCCGACCCGCCCTCCGACCGTTCCCCCGGCACCACCGCCCCTCCCTTCGCCGCGGACCTGACGGCCCACGGCGACCGCATCGCCCTCATCACGGCGGACGGCGAGCTGTCCTACCGGGACCTCGCCGCGCGGGTGGCGGCGACGGCCCGGCGTCTCGGATCCCGGCGGCGGCTGGTGCTGCTGGCCGGCACCAACACGGCCGGCGCCGTGGTCGCCTACCTCGCGGCCCTCGCCGGGGGCCACCCCGTGCTGCTCGTCCCGGGCGGCAGCCCCGGAACGCTGGACGCGATGATCAGCGCCTACGACCCGGACGTGGTGATCCGGCCCGTGGACGGCCGGTGGGAGCTGGAGGAACGGCACCCGGTCCCCGTCCACGAGCTGCACCCGGACCTCGCCCTGCTGCTGAGCACGTCCGGGTCCACCGGTTCGCCGAAGCTGGTCCGCCTCTCCCACGAGAACCTGCGGAGCAATGCCGAGGCCATCGCCCGCTACCTGGACATCCGCCCCACCGACCGCGCCGCCACGACACTGCCCCTGCACTACTGCTACGGCCTCTCCGTCGTCAACAGCCATCTGCTGCGCGGCGCCGGGCTCGTCCTCACCGACCTGTCGGTGGCGGACGCCTGCTTCTGGGATCTCTTCCGCGCCGCCCGCGCCACGACCTTCGCCGCGGTGCCGTACACCTTCGACCTGCTCGACCGGGTCGGCTTCGAGCGGATGCACCTGCCCCGCCTCCGCTACGTCACCCAGGCGGGCGGGCGGCTCGCGCCCGACCGCGTGGCGCGTTACGCCGCCCTGGGCCGGCGGGACGGCTGGGATCTGTTCGTCATGTACGGCCAGACCGAGGCGACCGCGCGCATGGCCTATCTGCCCCCGGAGCTCGCGGAGTCCCGGCCCGAGGCCATCGGCGTCCCGATACCCGGCGGCTCCTTCCGGCTGCGGCCGCTGCCCGGCACGCCCGGCCCGGGCACCGGCGACGGCACCGGTGACGGCACCGGCGAACTGGTCTACACGGGACCGAACGTGATGCTGGGCTACGCGCGGACCCCCGCCGACCTGGCGCTGGGCCGGACCGTCCGGGAACTCCGCACCGGGGACATCGCGCGCCGCGCGCCGGACGGCCTCTACGAGGTGGTGGGGCGGCACAGCCGGTTCGTCAAGATCCTCGGGCTCCGGATCGACCCGCAACAGGTCGAGGCGGTCCTCGGCCGCCACGGCGTCGACGCGTACTGCGCGGGATCGGACGAGGCCCTGGCCGTGGCCGTCACCGGGGAGGCGGACCCGGTCCGCGTCCGGCGCCTGGCGGCGGACGCCTGCGGTCTGCCACCCCGCGCGGTCCACGTCCGCCTCCTCCCCGAACTCCCCCGGCTCGCCACGGGCAAACCGGACTACCGGGCCGTACGGGAGCTGATCCCCGGCCGCCCGGGGCCCGGCGGCGGGAGCGCGGCGGAACCGGGCGGCGGCCCGGTGCGGGGGCGGCCCGCCGGCGCGGCCGGCCTGTGCGCGCTGTACGCGGAGGTCCTCGACCGGGACGACGTCACCGAGGACAGCAGCTTCACCGGTCTCGGCGGCGACTCCCTCTCCTACGTGGAGATGTCCGTACGGCTGGAGGAGGCCCTGGGCCGGCTGCCCGGGGACTGGCACGTCCGCCCCATCCGCGAGCTGGCGGCCCCCGCACCGCGGCGGGCCGGCCGGCGGCGCGCCCTGGAGACCGGTGTCGCCCTGCGCGCCGTCGCCATCGTCCTGATCGTCGGTTCCCACATACCGCTCTTCCTCGTCCAGGGCGGTGCGCACATCCTGCTGGGCGTGGCCGGCTACAACTTCGCGCGCTTCCACCTCACCGCGGCGGCCCGCCCGGAACGCGTCCGGCGCCTCGGGCGCAGCATGGCGCACATCGCCGTGCCGAGCGCGGTGTGGATCACCGGGGTGGTGCTCTTCGCCGACGGCTACGACCCGGAGAACGTCCTGCTGCTCAACAGCGTCATCGGGACGCACGAGGGCCGGCAGGAGTGGCACTACTGGTTCGTCGAGAACCTGCTGTACATCCTCGTCCTCCTGGCCGCCGTCCTGGCCGTCCCGGCGCTGGACCGGGCCGAACGCCGGTTCCGGTTCGGCTTTCCGCTGACGCTGGCGGCCCTGGCCCTGGTCACCCGCTACAACCTGCCCGGGTTCGACCTCCGGGCGCCGCATCTGACGGCCGTCGTCGTCTTCTGGCTGTTCGCCCTCGGCTGGGCCGCGGCCCGGGCCGGCACGGCCCGGCGGCGGCTGCTGCTGACCGCGGCGGTGCTCGCCACCGTCCCCGGGCTCTTCCCGGACGGCGAGGGACAGACGCTGCGGACCGTGGTGACGATGGCCGGGCTCACCCTGCTCATCTGGGTGCGGAGCCTGCCGAGCCTGGGTCCGCTCAACCGGATGGCGGGGGTGCTGGCCCACAGTTCGCTGTACATCTACCTCACCCATTTCCAGGTGTATCCGCTGCTGGAGGACCACTCCCCGCTGCTCGCGCTGATCGCCTCGCTCGCCGTCGGCGTGGCGTACGCCACCACGGTCACGCGCCTGACGCGGCGGCTGCCGGTCCTGACACGGCAGCGCGGGCGGGCCGCGCCGCGGCCCGGCGGGGAGACCGGGGACAACGGGGAGCCGCGATCGCACGGCACCGCCGCCGGACGCCAGGAGGCTTCCGCGCCGGTGGCCGCGTAGACCCCCGGGGCACGCGCCGGGAGCCTCTCCGCCGCTCGATCCGGCCGGGCGGCCGACGCGGCCCCGGCCCAGGGGCCGGTCACCTCGCCCCTCCGCCGGACCCGTGGGTCGTCACGGCCGGGGGCTCCACGGCGTGCCCGAGGTCAGCCAGGCCGTGATCCTGCTGATGTCCGAGGACGAGACGATGCCGGCCAGCCTGCCGTTCTCCATCACGAGGGCGCGGCGGGCGGGGCCGGCCTCCAGGAGCGGCAGGAGGGGGGCGAGCGGGTCGCCCGGGCCCGCGGTGGGGAGTTCCTCCACCGGCAGCATCACCTCCGCGAGCCGGGTGGTGCCCCGCTTCCCGGCGGGGACCGCACGGGCGTCGTGCAGCGTCACCAGGCCCACCGGGCGCCCGTCGTCCCCGACCACCGGGAAGGCCGAGTGCCGGTAACGGAACGCCGGGCTCTCCAGGAGATCCTCGACGGTCGCGGAACCGGGGGCCGTGACCGGGTCGGGGCTCATCGCCTCCCGGACCGACACCCCGGACAGCAGTTCCCGCAGCCGCGCCTGGCCGCCCTCCACCGTGGCCGCCGCGACCAGGAACCAGCCGATGAGCACAAGCCAGACCCCGCCGAAACCGGCGCCCAGCAGCACCAGGTAGAGCCCCAGGGCGACCAGCCCCCAGCCGAGCACGCGGCCCGCCGCCGACGCGACCGCCGTGGCCCGCAGGGGGTCACCGGTGCGCCGCCACACCACCGCCCGCAGCAGCCGTCCGCCGTCCAGTGGCGCGGCCGGCAGGACGTTGAAGAGGGCCAGCAGGATGTTGATGCCCGCGAGCCACGCGAGTGCCTCGGCGGCCAGTCCCGGTCCGGCGGCCGCGCCGATCAGCGCGGCCAGGCCCGCGAACAGGGCGCCGAGCAGCAGGCTGACGAGCGGGCCCGACCCCGCGATGCGGAGTTCGGCCCGGGGGTCCGGCGCCTCGCTCCGGAGGCGTGCGACACCACCGAGCAGCCACAGCGTGATGCTGTCGGCCTTCACCCCGTGGCGGCGCGCCACGAGGGCGTGCGAGATCTCGTGGGCCAGGAGCGACAGCAGGAAGACCGCCGCCGTGACCAGGCCCACGGTCCAGTACAGCCACGCCGGGTCCCCCGGGTGCGCCTCCGGAAGGCGCCCCTCGGCCAGTCCCAGGGTGAGCAGGGCCAGGATGACCAGGACGCTCCAGTTCACACCGATGCGGATCCCGGCCAGCCGGCCCAGCGAGAAGGTCTGTCCCACGGCAGCGGCCTCCCGGCGCTCGGCACGGTTCACGGACGGCGCATGAGTACCCGCCGCGCGGGAACGGAATCACTCTCCGCCCCGGCCGTGCCGCCGGAAGGGCTCCGGTCGGCACGGAGCTCCCGGAGGACCCGGTGCGCCCGGTGGGGCGTTTTGTGGACAGGCTGTTACGGATTCGGCGTTCTCCGAATCGCCGGGTGCTGCCATAGTCCTGTCAGGGGGACGCAACGCGCCAATCCGGCACGGAGTACACCGGTCCCCGAAGGCATCCACGACCGCAGGGGGGCGGCGATGGCCGGATCCGGCAGTTCCGACGTGACTCTTCCGCAGGGCCCCGGCCCGGTGTGGACGGTCCCCGGCTACACTCATCTCCGCGAGCTCGGCGCGGGCGGCGGCGGGCGCGTCGTGGTCGCCGTCCACGACGCCACCGGGCACCCGGTGGCCGTCAAGTACCTGAACGAGGAACTGGCCGCGGACGACGCGTTCCGCACCGCCTTCCGCACCGAGGCACGCCTGCTGGGCGGTCTGCGTTCCCCGCATGTGACGGGACTCTACGAATACGTCGAGGCCCCCGAGGGGGCGGCCATCGTCATGGAACTCGTGGAGGGCGTACCGCTGCGCACGCTGATCCGCCAGGAGGGGCCCACCGGCCCGGAGGCCGCACTGCTCGTCCTCAAGGGCTCGCTGCTCGGCCTGGCCGACGCCCACCGGGCCGGCGTCGTGCACCGCGACTACAAGCCGGCCAACGTGCTGGTGACGGAGGAGGGCCGGTCCAAGCTCGTCGACTTCGGCATCGCCGGGCGCAGCGGCGACCGCCGCTGCGGGGTCAGCGGCACCCCGCCGTACATGGCTCCCGAGCAGTGGAACGGAGCCCCGGCCACCCCGGCGACGGACGTCTACGCCGCCACGGTGACGTTCTTCGAATGCCTCACCGGCGAGAAGCCGTTCGCCGGGGAGAACCCGATGGAGCTGGCGCTGCGGCACACCACCGACCCGGTGCCGGACGAGCGGGTGCCGCAGCCCGTGCGCGGGCTGGTGCGGCACGGCATGGCCAAGGCGCCGGAGGAGCGCCCGCGCGACGCCACCGCCTTCCTCCGGGAGCTGGAGGAGGTGGCCGGGCGCGCCTACGGCCCCGGCTGGGAGGAGCGGGGCCGGGGCCGTCTCGCCTCTCTCGCGGCGCTGCTGCCGCTGCTCATCCCGCGGGCGGCGGAGGCGGAGGCCGGGTTCGGTTTCACGGACGCCGCCGTCACCACACTGCCCGGGCCGCCTCCGGAGGGCGCTCCGGCGCCGGAGGGCGGCCCGTACGACGGCGGCGGTCCGGCCGGAGGCGGCACGCCCCCGGACACCCTGGTCCTCCCGGAGGGCAACACCCCGCCGGGAGACGCCCGCCCGCCGGGGCGCGACCCGCGCGGACGGCTCGCCACCGCGGGCGCGCTGACGGTCGCGACGCTGGTGGTCCTCGGTTCGCTGCTGCCGGGAAGCTGGGCGGGAGAGACGGACCGGACCACGGCCACCGCCACCACCGCCCCCACCGCCCCCACCGCGCCGGGAACCACCGGCAGCCCGTCGGCATCGCCCTCCGGCGGCCCCGGCGCCTCCCCCTCCGGCACCGCCACGCCGGGCGGGGGCGGGGGAAGCCCGTCCCCGGGCAGCCCCGGCGGCGGCACCGGGGAGCCCTCGGGGAGCTGGTGGCCGTCCGCGTCCGCCGGAACCGGGTCCGCCACGGAACCCGCGCCGCACACCACCGCCCCCACGGGCGGCGGCACGACGGGCGGCGGCACGACGGGCGGCACCACCGGGGGCACCACCACCCCGCCCGGCCACGCGCAGCCGCCGCCGGCCACCGTGCGGCATGTGACGGTCCGCACCGGCTGGGCGGGCGGGACCCTCACGGGCCGCGTCACGGTGACGACCGACGGCGACGGACCGGTGGCCCTCTCCGCCCAGTGGTACGCGCAGGACTCCCAGGGCGCGCCGCGCCGCCCCTCCGGGTCACCGGTGTCCTTCCGCATCAGCGAGGGCGGTGAACCCTACTCCGTCGCCAACGGGGAGGCCCGGCCGCTCGACTGCCGGTGGTACGTCCTGGAGGTGACCACCGCGTCCGGCTCGGCCTTCCGGTCGGACCCGTGGTACGCGGACTGCCTCCGATGACCTCCGGCGGCCAGGGGGCCGGGCGCCCCGGGGACCCCCCCGGCCGGGTTTCCCGGCCCGGTCCCGGTGAGGCCGGCGAGGCGGAGACCGTCCGGCTGCCGGACGGCGCCCCACCGCCCGGAGACGGCCGCGCGGGCCCGGGCGGCACCGGGTCCCGGGTGCCGCCCGGGCCCGTGGCCGGGGACGATCTCACCTACTCGGCCACCGTGCTCGACCACGCCTGGGGCTCAGTCACCGCGGGCCCCGGGCCGGAACCGGGGCCGGATCCGGACCGGGACCCGGAACGGGACCGTGAGCGGGAACAGGACCCGGGCTCCGAGGAGCGGACACAGGTCCTTCCCGTGACCGGGCCGGAAGCCTTCCCCGCGCTCCGCCGCGGCGCGGATCCCGGCGGTCTCCCCGGCCCGGCGCCGGGCTTTCCCGCCACCGCGGGCGCGGCGCCGCGGCTCCCCGGAGTGCCGTACGCCCCGGACGGTGTGCTGCGCTTCGGCCCGGGAGTGCCCGCCCCGGCGCGGCCGTTGGACGGCGGTGCGCCGGGCGCCGGCCCCCCGCGCACACCGCACCCGCACCCGCCGCCGGCCGACGGCACGCCGGCCGGCCGCGGGCACGGCGGGCCGTCTCCGCACCCGCCGCCGGCCCGCCGGGGCCCGCGGTGGCCGCGCCGGTACGCACCGGCGGCCGTGATCCTGCTGTGCACCGTGGTCTTCCTCTTCTGGGACCGGCAGGGACCGGCGTTCGCCGTGACCGGGCTGTCCGTGCGGGCGAGCGCCGCCGACGGCTGCGGCACCACCGCGGACGTGGTGGCGCGGGTGCGCACCAACGGGCAGCCCGGGACCCTCCGTTACCGCTGGCTGCGCAGCGACGGCACGGCGTCCGGGCCGCTGCGCGAGCGGCTGGCCCGGGGGCAGCGGGAGGCACGGCTCCGGCTGCAGTGGACGTTCCGCGGCGAGGGCACCGTCCGGGCGACCGCCGAGCTGCGCATCAGCTCACCGGGGCGCCGCACGGCGTCCGCCGCCTTCACCTACCGCTGCGGCTGAGGGCCGGCCGTCGCCGTGCCGGTCTCCGCGGGGCCGGGCGTCCGGGGCGGCGTGGAGAGGAGACGAGAGGGTCATCCGCCGGCCCGCCGCCGCGGGGGGACGCTCAGCAGCCGGGTGAAGTAGCCGTCCGGCACCCCTTCGCCGACGGGGCGGCCGTCCGCCTCCAGCCAGGCGTGGGCGGTGAACGGCGGGACGACCCGCACCCCCGTGCACCAGGCCGGCCACATCCCCCAGATCCGGCACAGCAGCGCCGCCGCCAGCGAGCGGGGAAGACAGCCCTGCGGCCCGGCACAGAACAGGCTGACCGCGCACACCGCGTTCCGCGCCGCCAACGTGCGGTCCGGTGGGGCCGGGCGCGCACACCGGCGCACGGCCTCCAGCAGCCGCCGGATCCGGCGGGGCGGCAGCCGGGCGAGGAGGTACGCGAGCGGCAGCACGGCGCGCGCGGCCATCCGGTGGGCCAGGGGGACGCCGGCCGGCCGGTCCAGGGCGGCGGGGGTGCTCATGCCGTCACCAGGCCCGAGTCGCGCAGCGTCTCGACCAGGGCGGCCACATCACGCGCGGCCTGTTCGCGCCCGATCTCGAACTCGGCCACGAGCGCCTCCACGGCGTCCCTCTCCTCGCCCCCGCGCAGCAGGGCCTTCACCACCAGCGTGCCGGTGGGGTTGAGTTCCCAGTAGCGGCCGCTGCGCTGGTCCAGCAGGACGGTTCCGTAGTCGGTCTCGGCGGTGGACACATCGGCGGCGAACTGCAGCGGCATCTCTGCCTGGTCCTTTCCTGCCCTGACGGGCGGCCGGGCCGGGCCGGGACGGCTCTGCCCGGCCGGCGTGCGGAGGTCGGTACGGCGGACCGCGACTGCCGCGGACCGCGGACTGCGGTGCCGGGCCCCCGGCGCCGTGTGCGGAGCGTTGGCCCGGCGGCGGCTCAGGGCGGAGCCGGCACGGCGGGGTCCGGCGCGGGGCCGGGGACGGGGGCGGACGCGGTGGCGGACCCGGAGCCGGCGGCGGGCGTGAGGGTGCGCAGCCAGACCTCGCAGGCGATGGTCGAGTAGAGGATCGCCTCGCGCAGTCCGGGGGTGGCGGGCCGTACCGCCAGCATCCGGAGCCGGCCGGCGTCGACGAGGCCGCGCCGGGCCAGCTCGGAGTTCTCCCAGAGGGCCAGGAGGTCGGCCCGGTGCTCCCGCAGCCCGTTGGCGGCGTCCATCGAGGCGGTGGCCTTGTTCCGGCGGCTCAGGCAGACGCCGGGCACGACGCCGCGCATGGCCGAGGTGAGCAGGGGCTTGTACGCGAACGGGGTGACCCGGTCCGCGGGCCGGACGGCGAGGGCCGCCTCGATCACCCGGTCGTCGAAGAAGGGCGAGGCCATGGGCAGCCCGGCGCGGGCGGCCATCCGGTCCCAGATCCGCAGGATCCTGGTGCAGTCGCGGATGAGGTGCAGGTCGTTGTGCATGCCGCGGTCGGGTGCCAGTGGAGCGGCGTCCTCCGCGGCCCGGACGAGGGCCCGCCGGATCACCGCGTCGGCGTCCGGGGTGACCCAGTCGAAGAGCCGCGGCGGTGTGCCCCAGCCCAGGGCGCCGCTGACCGCGGGCGCCGAGGGGGCGCGCAGGTCCTGCACGGTGCCGGCGAGCCACTCCCCGTAGGGGCGGGAGTCCAGCAGGGCGCGGGCGGTGTCGCGCAGCGGCCAGTTCCACAGGGCACGGAAGCCGCGCAGCCGGCCGAGGGCCAGGAGCGGGCTGGTGCGCAGCAGCCGGTGGTAGTACGCCTCGGAGCACCAGGCGATGTGGTCGCCGCCGATGCCGGTGAGGTGCACTTCGCTGCCCCGGCTCGCGAGTCCGGGGAGGTGGTGCAGGACCCGGGCCCGGTCCATGACACCGATGGTGGGCTCGTCCATCGGGTCGTCGATGTCCAGCAGGCCGGTGTAGACGAGGGGCGAGGCGTCGGCGTCCCAGATGACGTGTTCGGCGTCCGGCAGATGCTCCGCGGCCTTCCGGGCCCAGTGCAGATCGCTGTCGGCCGGGTCGCGGCCGGGCCAGGTGCTCGCGATGACGCGGGCGGGGGTGCGCGCGGCGAGGAAGGTGACGCTGGTGGAGTCGAGGCCGCCGGAGAGGTCGCAGCTCACGGTGGTGGCGGAGCGGGTACGGGCGCGTACGGCCTCGTCCAGGGCCGTGCGCAGGTTCTCGGCGCCGTCCTCCGGGGAGCGGTCCGCCCCGGGCGGTGTCCACCAGCGGGTGGTCCGGCTGCCGCGGCCGCTCTGGGTGATGACGAGGGCGTCCTCGGGCGGTACGGCCGTGCCCCCCCGCCACACCGGGGTCTCGGCCAGCGGGTGAGGGACGGGCCAGAGCAGGCGGACGGCGAGTTCCTCCTCGTCCACGCCCGTTCCGGCCGCGGAGGCGAGGAGGTCGGCGCGGTCGGCGGCGACCACCGTGCCGTCGAGGGTGGCGTGGAAGACCCGGCGCAGTCCGGACGCGCTGCCCTGGATCCGCAGCCGCCCGTCGAGGTGGGCCACGAGGTGGAAGCTGCCGGGCAGCCGGCGGGCCAGTTCGCCGGCCTCGGTGAGGTCGCGCATCCGCTCGGCGCAGCGCTGGAGTTCGGCCGCCCCGGCCGGGCAGCAGCCGAGGACGGCGATGCCGGAGCGGCGGGCGCGGACGGCGGTGATCTCCCGGTCGTGCCACCGGCCGGCCAGCCAGGGCCGTCCGGAGGGGTAGGAGAGCACGCGGGTGCCGGGGGTGATGAGGGAGCGGGCCGCGGCGAGGGCCTCCGCACAGTCGGGGAAGACGGTGAAGTGGCCCTCGCCCGGGCGCGCGATCCCGGGGGATCGAGGCGTCATGGCTCAGGCGTCCGCGTGCCTCAGTTCTTGCTGAGGATCAGCCGGTCGTTGCCGTGCTTCCCCAGCAGTCCCGTCTTCTCCCGGAACCCGCCCAGTTCGACCAGGACCGGCGCCTCGTAGGCCTTGCGCATGCCATTCCTCCCTTCGCCGGGCGCTCGCCCTCCCCTCTCCGCCGGACGGCGCCGGCTCAGCGGAGGGAACGGTTCACCCCGCGCCCGCCGTTCCGGACTCCGGGTGGTGTCCTGGGAGAACCGCGGGCTGCAGAGAGAATTGGCGATGCGGACGGGCCGGAACAAGGCCGTAGCGGAATACCGTGTTCCAAACCGCCTGCTCGGGTGACAGGCCGTCAATCCGTTCCCCGCAGGGGCCCGTCACGGCCGGCGCCCGGCCACAGGCCGCCCGTACGGACGCGTGACCGACTCCGCACCGGGGCCCCTTCCGCCGCCGTGCCGCCCTTCCGGCCGGTGCGGCCGGGGCGCCGTGCGGGAGGGGGAACGCCCGTGACCAGGTCTTCGGTGAGCGGCGGGCGGGATACCCGTGTGCGGGGCCTTCGGCGGGGCAAGCGCACCACCGGAGAACAGGAGGTTCCGCCGTGGCCGTCGCCCTTGTCGCCATCTGTCTGGTTCTGGCCGTCCTGGCCTTTCTTCTGCCGCGCTTCTCGCGCCACCCGGAGCGCGGAACGCAGCGCTCCCTCGGCGCCGGGACCCGGGTGACCGGAAAGGCGCCCGGTCCGCTGGGCCGCCTGTTCAGCAAGCCGTTCCGCAGCGGTTCCCGCGCCGTGTCGCGGAGCGGGTCCGCCGGCCGCCGCGCCCGGGGCCGCATGCCGTTCTGAGCCGGTTCCCGGTCGTCTCCGCGCCATCGCACCGCGTGCCCGCCCGGCCGCGCGGAGCAGCCGGGCAGCCGGGCAGCCGGGCAAGTCCTCACGGCGGGAGGTTTCTTACCGAACGCTTAGGCTCACCCCGTAGGGTGGCTCCCCATGACTGAGAAGAGCGCCACGACCCCCCACACCGACAGCGCCCCCGGCCAGGAGGAGGAGACGACCGCGGTCCCCGGGCAGTCCGCGCCGCACTCCGCGGAGCAGGAGATCCGCAAGGAGGAGCCGGGCGGGCGGGACGAGCCCGCGAGCGCCGGGGAGGTCTCCGCCTCCGCCGGGGCCGGCGGCACCGCCGACGACGACGGCCAGGACATCGCGCCGGAGGCCGCCACCGCCTCCCGCTCCGGCTTCGGCGCCGGCGCGGCCGCCGTCGTCAGCGCCGCGTTCGGCCTCTGCTCCCTCACCGGCACCTCGCTCGGCCAGATGCTGCACGCCCGCAAGGAGCTCATCGGCCAGATCGAGGCCAGCTCCGGTGGCGGCGGCGACCAGATCGAGGCCTACTACAGCGTCCCGTGGCACACCGCGGCCCTGCTCAACGGCATCTTCGCCCTGCTGGCGATCCTCGTCGGCGGCCTGTTGCTGGCCCTGCACGCCCAGCGGGCCGAAACCCGCTCCTGGGTCAAGTCCGTGGCGCTGGGCGGTCTCCTGCTCGGGGTGGTGGGCCTGCTCGTCTCGCTCGGCATGTACCTCGACCTGTTCGCCAAGGCCCCCGAACTGCCCGGGGCGGGTTCCTGAGGCATGCCCGGCGGCCGCGTCCCCGGCGCTCCGCCGGCCGCCCGTCCTTCCCGGCCCCCGAGCGGGAAGGACGGGCGGGCCCCGGACGGCTCGGACGGCTCAGGGGCGGGGCCCGATCAGCTCCTCCCCGTCGCGGACCTCGATCGCCATCGCCGGGCACGAGTCGGCCAGGTCGAGCACTTCCTCGTCGGGCTCGACATCGGCCCGCACCGGACGGGACCGGTCGGCGTCCATGGTGAAGAGGGCGGGCGCGCTGCCCGCGCAGACGGCGGAGCCCATGCACCGCTCCCGGTCCACCTCGATGTGCCAGGTCATACTCACCAACCGATCGGCAGGGTGCGCGGTCCGCGCACGATCATCCGTGTCTTCCACTCGATGTCCCCGGCCGTGCGGAGTCCGGGGAACCGGAGGATCAACGCCCGCAGGGCCTCCTGGAGTTCCAGCCGGGCGAGCGGGGCACCGAGGCAGTGGTGGGCGCCGTGACCGAAACCGATGTGCTGATTGGACGGCCGCCCGAAATCGAGCCGGTCGGGGTCCCCGAAGCGCAGGGCGTCGCGGTTGGCCGCCCCCACGGCGACGAGCACCGGCTCGCCGGCCCGCACCAGGGTGCCGCCGACCTCGATGTCCTCCGTGGCGTACCGGGGGAAGGCGGCACCGGCCCCCAGCGGGACGAACCGCATCAGCTCCTCGACGGCGGCCGGGATCAGCTCCGGCTCCCCGCGGAGCCGCTTCAGGTGTGCGGGGTGGTCGAGGAGGGTGAGGACGAAGTTCGGGATCTGGGTGGCGGTCGTCTCGTGGCCCGCGACGAGGATGCCGACGCACAGATCGACGAGTTCCCGTTCGGTGAGCCGGCCGTGATCGCCGTCGCGGGCCGCGATGAGGGCGCTCATCAGGTCGTCCCGCGGTTCCTCGCGGTGGCCCGCGACCAGCCCGGCCATGTAGTCCCGCAGTTCCTCACGCTGCGCCAGGTGCTCCTCCGCCGTGAGCGAGCTGGTGGACAGCGCCGCGTCGCTCCACCGGCGGAACCTCGGGCGGTCCTCCTCGGGCACGCCGAGGAGGCGGCAGATGACGGCGACGGGGATCGGCAGCGCGTACTCCTCGACGAGGTCGGCGGGCGGACCGTGCTCCTCCATCGCGTCGAGCAGTCCGCCGGCCAGGGCCCGGACGTCCGGCCGCAGCCGCTCCACCCGGTGCGTGGTGAAGGCCCTGGCCACCAGGGTGCGCAGCCGGGTGTGGTCGGGCGGGTCCATCGTCAGGATGCCCTCGGCCGTCGGCGCCGGGGACTGCCGGGGCTCGTCGCGGCGAGCCGCCTCGGCCCGGCTGAACCGGCGGTCCCCCAGGACCTGCCGGGCGTCGGCGTAGCGGGTGGCGAGCCAGGCGGGTTCCCCGTACGGCAGCCGGACGCGGATCAGGCCGGGGGTCTCGCGGGCACGGTCGTAGGCGTCCGCCAGGGCGAGCCCGGCCGCTTCGTTGAACGGGTAACTGATCGGTCCGGTGTCGGTCGTGGTCACGTCGGTCCCCTTTCCGGCTCCGGCGCCCGGGACGGCCGGCCGCGCCCGATAGGACCGTAGGAACGGGCCCGTTCCGGCGTCAACACACCCATTTCGGCCGCCCGGTGAACCCGGTGGCCCGCCGGGTACCCGGCGGGCCGCGCCCGGGAGGCCGGCGTGCACGGCGGCGCCACCGCCGCGGGTGCCCCGTCCGGCGGCGGAGCGCGGTCCGGCCCGCCCGGCCGCTCCCGGCGCCCGGGACGGTCTCACCCGGCGAGCGGACCGTCCAGGACGGCGAGCACCGGGCCGGCCGCCAGGCCGAGGAGGACGGAGAGAGTGGCCGCCACCCCCGCGACCGCCGCGGCGGGGGCGGTCCGCTCGCCGGGGGCGAAGGCTCCGGCCCGGCCGCCGGGCGTCCCGTCCCCACCGCCGGAGGGCGGCGCGACGGCGAACACGGGGGCGATCCACCGCAGGTAGTAGAAGAGTGAGGCGAGGGTGTTGACGGCGGCCAGGACCATCAGCCAGCCGAGGCCGCCGTCCAGCGCCGCGCCGAAGACCTCCAGCTTGCCCAGGAAGACGGCGGTGGGCGGGGTGCCCAGCAGGCCCAGCAGGCAGACGGTGAGGGAGATGGCGAGGCCGGGCCGGTGCCGGGCCAGGCCGCGGTAGCCGTCGAGGGTGCGGAGCGCGGGGAGGGCGCAGACGACGGCGAAGGCGCCGAGGTTCGTCAGCGCGTAGGCGGCGAGGTAGAACAGCAGCGCCGGCTGCGCGAGGGAGTCGCGCCCCGCGACGGCGACCGGCATCAGCAGATAGCCGACCTGGCTGATCGCCGAGTAGGCGAGCAGCCGCCGCACGTCCCGCTGGAAGAACGCGGCCAGATTGCCGAGGGTCATCGAGGCCGCGGAGAGCACGGCCACCAGTTCGGGCCAGCCGGCGGACGTCCCGGCGAACGGTACGGCCGCCAGCCGGTACAGCGCCGCCAGCGCGCCGATCTTGGGGACCGTGGTGAGGAAGGCGCCGACCGGTGCCGTGCTGCCCTGCACCGCGTCCGGCAGCCAGTAGTGCCCGGGGACCGCGGCGGCCTTGAACGCCATTCCGGCCAGCAGCAGCACCGTCCCGGCCGCCGTCAGCCCCGCGG
The DNA here is from genome assembly GCF_018070345.1 of Streptomyces sp. F63. Taxonomy (GTDB): domain Bacteria; phylum Actinomycetota; class Actinomycetes; order Streptomycetales; family Streptomycetaceae; genus Streptomyces. Next base: position 43,631 of record NZ_JAGPXX010000017.1, on the reverse strand, counting down.
GGGCGCCCGGGAGCTCCGTCCGCAGCAGGGGGTAGGCGGAGCCGCGCCCCGCCGCGTACAGCAGGGTGATCCCGGCCAGCATCAGCAGCCCGAGCAGTGCGCCGACCACGTAGTACTTCAGGGCGGCCTCGGTGCCCGGCCCGTCCTTCCGGAAGCCCGCGAGGACGTAGGAGGGGACGCTCGCCAGCAGGTAGGCGGCGGCGAGGAGCAGCAGGTCCTGCGCCCCGGCGAGCATCAGGGCGCCCAGCGCGGCGAGTTGCAGCAGGACGAAGAACTCCGACTGCCGCGGGTGCCCGTGCAGGGGGCCGAGCCCCAGCAGTGCCACCAGCAGCGTGGAGCCGAGGATCACGATCCGCGCGGTGGCCGTGACGGGGTCGGCCGCGAAGGAGCCGCTGAAGGCGGTGGCGGGCGGACCGGTGGCGAGAACCGCCGCCGCCACGGTGCCCGCTCCGCACACCGCGCAGGCCACGAGCCCCACCAGCCACTGGCGGCGGCGCGGCAGCCACGAGCCCAGCAGCAGCCCGAGGACGGCCCCGGCCGCGAGCAGCGCCTCCGGGATCAGCTCGACGAGGCTCCGTTCCATCGGGGTCATCGGGCGAGCAACTCCATGACACCGCGCGAGGCGGGTTCGATGACGTCCAGGACGAAGCGTGGCGCGATGCCGAGGAGGACGCCGAGGCCCAGCAGCGGTACGACGGCGGCCCCCTCGGCCGTCCGGAGGTCGGGGAAGGGCCGTGCGGTGCCGGGTGCGTCGGGCAGCCGCAGCGGCCCGAGGAGCATCTGCTGCAGGGCCCGCAGGAAGAGACCGGCGGTGAGGAGGATGCCGAGCACGGCGAGGGAGGTCTCCACCGGCCGGGGGCCGAGACTGCCGGCGAAGATCTGGAATTCGGCGATGAAGCCGGAGAACCCCGGCAGCCCGAGGGAGGCGAAGGCGGCCACACCGGTCAGCGCGGCGAAGACAGGGGCGCGGCCGGCGAGCCCCGAGTAGGCCGCCATCTCGTAGGTCCGGCAGCGGTCGTACAGCACTCCGGCGAGCAGGAACAGCGCGCCGGTCAGCAGTCCGTGGCTGACCATCTGGAAGACGGCCCCGGTCACGGCGAGCCGGCGGGCCTCCTCCGCCCCGGTGCCCGCGGCGGCCGCCGCGCCGAACGCCAGGACGATGTAGCCCATGTGGTTCACGGAGGTGTAGGCGATCATCCGCTTGAAGTCGGTCTGGGCGAGGGCGACCAGCACCCCGTACAGCACCGACACCAGGCCCACGACGACGAAGACCTGGGCGTGCTCGCGCCAGGCGCCGGGCAGGACGGGCAGGGCGATGCGCAGGAAGCCGTAGGTGCCCATCTTCAGCAGGACCCCGGCCAGGATCGCCGAGCCCACGGCCGGGGCCTCGGTGTGGGCGGGCGGGAGCCAGGTGTGGAAGGGCACGGTCGGTGTCTTGACGGCCAGTCCGGTGCCGATGGCCAGCAGGACCAGGCCCCCGTACGCGGCGCGTCCGGCGAGCGGGTTCTCCCGGGTCAGTTCGACGATGTCGAAGGTGTGCGGGTCGGCGGCCAGATAGAGGCCGATGAAGCCGAGGAGGAGGGCGAGGGAGCCCAGGAAGGTGTACAGGAAGAACGTCAGCGCCGCACGCGCGGCGTCCCGGTGGCCCCAGCCCGCGATGACGAAGTACATGGCGACGATCGACAGGTCGAAGAAGAGGAAGAACAGGATCAGGTCCAGGGCGGCGAACAGCCCGAGGCAGGTGGTCTGCAGGAAGAGGAACAGGGCGGCGAACTCCCGCACCCGGCGGGTCCCGCGCCGGGCCCAGGTGTAGCCGGCGCAGGCGAGGAACAGGACGCAGGTGAGGGCCATCAGCGGCAGGGAGAGCCCGTCGGTGCCGACGTGGTAGCTCACCCCAGCGTCCGGGATCCAGCGCACCCGCTGCTCGTACTGGATCCCGCCGCCGGCCCGGTACCCCGTCCAGATCGCGGCGGTGAGGGCGAGTTCGGCCGCCGCGGCCGCCAGCCAGCCGCCGAGGAACACGGCGCGCGGCGTGCGGCGCGGCAGGCAGAGCAGGACCGCCGCGACCGCGGTGGGGAGCAGGACGAGGACCGTGAGCACGGCGGTCACCTCACAGCGACGAGGACGAGGGCGAGAGCGAGGACGGCGAAGGCCGCGACGGCCTGGGCGAGGTACTGGTGCAGCTGCCCGGTCTGCGGGCGGCGCGCCAGCCGCCCCAGGGCCCGGGCCCCGGCGGTGACCCCGCGGACGAGGCCGTCGAGCCACTCCTCCCGCCCGGCGCCGCGGTCCGGCCGCTCGGTGGCGTGCGCGAGCCGCAGCGCCGAGCGGGCCGCGGCGCCGGCGGCCCGGTCCGGGCCCCGGGCGTCGAGGACGGCCACGGCCCCGGCGCCGCGCAGGGCTCCGCGTCCCGCCGCGCGGACGGCCCGGCCGAGGACGCGGTCGTCGAAGACGGCCAGTGCCCCGGCGAGCCGCAGCACCGGACGGACCAGGAGCAGCCGGGCCAGGGGCTCCAGCCGCAGCCAGTCGCCCCAGCAGGCGGTGACGGCGGGCGGCAGCGGCACCGGCCGGGCCGCCCCCCGCCACACGGCGGCAGAGGTGGCGAGGGCGAGGGCCGCCGACAGCAGCATCTCCCAGCCGTGCGGGGCCGGTTCGCCCGTGGCTCCGAGGAGCCGCGCGAATGCCTGCCGGGCCGGCTCGAAGGCGAGAACGGCGAGGGCGGCGCAGGCGAGCGCCAGCCCGGCCAGGGACCAGGAAGCCGGGGCGGGCAGCGCCGGGCCGCCGCCGCGGGCCGCACCACCGTCGGGGGCCGCGCCGCCGGCGGGGGCGCCGGGCGCGGGCCGCCAGACGAACCAGAGGGCCTTGACGCTGTAGACGGCGGCGACGACGGCGGCCGCGAGCCCGGTCGCGTACAGCGCCGCGCCGTGCTCCAGGGCCGAGGCCAGCAGCAGGTCCTTGGCCCCCCAGAGCACCAGGGGCGGCCAGCCGGCCAGGGTCAGCGCGGCGACCGTGAAGGTGATCCCGGCCATGCGGTGGCGGCGGGCGGCGCCGCGCAGTCCGGGCAGCGCCTTGGTGCCGAGCAGTGTCAGCCAGGCGCCCGCCACGAGGAAGGCCAGGCTCTTGGCCGCGGCGTGGCCGAGGAACTGCAGCGTTCCCCCGGTGACTCCTCCGGTGCCGGCCGCGAGCACCATGAACCCGGTCTGGGCGCAGGTGGAGGCGGCGAGCAGCTGCTTGAGGTCGGTCTGGGCCACCGCGACCAGACCCAGCACAACGGCGGTGACGGCACCGGCCCAGGCCACCGCCGGCCCGCCCCAGCCGGAGGCCGCCAGCAGCGGTTCCGTCCGCAGCAGCAGATAGGCTCCGGCGGCGGCCATGGTCGCCGAGTGCAGCAGCGCGGAGACCGGGCTCGGGCCCTCCATGGCCCGGGAGAGCCAGAAGCTGAACGGCAGTTGGGCCGACTTGCCGAAGGCCGCGACGATGACGCCCGCGGTGACGACGGACAGCCAGGGGCCGTCGGTGCCGGCCAGTTCGTCCAGGCCCAGCCCGGCGGCCCCGCCCCCGGCGAGCGCGGCGCCCGCGGCGACGTAGAGGCCGAGGTCGGCGGCGCGGGTGGTGAGAAAAGCGGTGCCGGCGGCCCGCACCCGCTCCGGTTCCCGCCACCAGTAGCCGATGAGAGCCCAGGAGGCGGCTCCCATCAGCTCCCAGGCCATGAGCAGCACGGGCAGGGTGTCGGCCGTGACGGTGGTGAGCATCGCGCCGGAGAAGAGCAGCATCAGCCCGGAGAAGCGGGCCCGCGCCGCACCGGGTCCGTTGCCCCGGGTGCTGAAGACGAGGACGGCCAGGGTGACCGCCGCGGTGGCCACGGCCACCGGGCCGGACAGCCCGTCCGCCGACAGCCGCACGGGGAGCCCCTCCAGCAGCGGCGCCGCGGCGTCCGGCCGGGTGACGGCGGCGGCACAGGCCAGTCCCAGGACGGCGGCCGCCACGGCGACGGCCGTTCCGGGCGCCGCCCGGTCGGCCCGGCGCCCCAGGACGGCGAGGACCGCGCCCGAGACGAGCGGCAGGGCGATGAGGGCCCACAGCAGCCCGCTCACTCCTTCAGCTCCGCGGCCATGTCCGTCATGTCGATCTCCTGGGCCCGGAACAGGGCGGTGACCACCGCGAATCCGACGGCCATCTCCACGGCCATCACGGTGACGGCCAGCACGATGAGCACCTGGCCGTCGGCGGTCGCGGGCGCGATGTGGTGCCAGACGGCCGCGGCGGCGACGATCAGCCCGCCCAGCATGAGTTCGAGCCCCATCATCAGCATCACGACCGACTGCTGGGTGAGTGCGCCGAACAGGCCGGTGCTGAACAGCGCGGCGGCGAGCAGCAGCAGGGTTTCCAGGGTCACCGCCGGGCACCCCCCGGCACCGGGTCGCCGGGCCGGCGGGCCCTCGGATCGTCCCCGAAGCGGTCGTAGCGGCCGCGGCGGGTGGCCAGGACAACGGTGCCGACGATGGTGGCGAACAGGGCCATGCCCAGGGTCATCATGGTGAGCATGTGCGGCCCCATCAGCGACATGCCCAGGTCGTGGGTGGGATCGGCGGGGGGTTCGCCCCGCCGGTCCGGCCAGGGGGTGAGGAGGATGCCCGCGGCCAGTGCGGCGAAGACGGTTCCGCAGAGGACGGCCGCGCCCTTGGTGTTGTGCAGCATCGACATGGGCATCAGCCCCGCCGGGTTCATCATGTACATCACCATGAAGACGGCCATGAGGGCCATCTCGATGGTCATCATCAGCAGGATGACCACCCCCAGGTAGTCCAGTCCGAGCAGCATCACCACGCCGCCCGCGCAGAGCAGCGAGGTGAGCAGGGCATAGGTGGCCCGGGCCATGGAGTCGAAGCGGAACACCATGATCCCGCTGCCGGCCGCGAGCACGGCCAGCACCCAGAACAGCGCGTCATCGGGCATCGGTGGTTGCCGCTCCCTTCATCGGTTCAGGACGAGGACGGCGACGGCCAGGGCCTGGAGCAGGGTCAGCGGGACCAGCACCGTCCAGGAGAGCTCCGTGTACCGCTCCATGCGGACGGCCGGCAGGGCGCGCCGGGCGGCGAGCAGCACGGCCAGCACGGCCGCCGTCTTGAGCAGCGTCCAGAACCAGCCGGGCAGCAGCGGGCCGTGGCCGCCGCCGAGGAACAGCGGCACGGCGAAGGCGGCCGTCACGACCAGGAGCATCCACCGCCCGCCGAGGAGGACCAGCCGTGCGGGGCCGCCGAGTTCGGCCGCGGCACCGCCCGCCGCGTCCCGGCCCAGCGGATGGCCGAAGGGCCCCCAGAAGGCCATGGCCGCGGCGCTCAGCAGATAGACGGCGAAGGCCGCCGGCATCCAGAGTGCGAACCACAGGCCCTCCTGCCGCGCGACCACCTCGCCGACCCGCAGCGACTCCGCTCCCAGCGCCGCGGTGGTGATCGCCAGCATGTGCGGCAGCTCGTAGGCCAGTCCCTGGGCGAGGAAGCGGTAGCCGCCGATCAGCGGCAGCGCCGAGTTGGGCGCCCAGCCGGTGAGCCATACGGCCGCCCAGGCGAGCACCTCCATGGCGTTGAACCAGACGATGCCCACGGCCGGATCGGTGACGGACCGGAATCCCAGGGGCAGCACCGCGCCCGCCAGTACGGCGGCGGCCGGGACCAGCGCCACCCCGGCCCGGCGGAGCGCACGGTCCGCAGCGGTGGTGGTCCGCGGCTGCTGCACCAGGAGCCGCAGGGCCTCCCGCAGCGGTGCGGACGCCCGGCTCGCCAGTTCGCGGACGGAGCCCGCCGGGCCCCGCTCGGCCGCCGCGGACACGGCCGCTCCGCACCCGGCGGTGACGGCGGCCAGGGCGAGCAGTGCGAACGGCAGCACGGCGGCCGCCCAGAGCGGTGCGGTCTCAGACACCGGCGGCCTCCCGCCGGTCGACTGCCGTGAGCTCGTCGAGGTCCGGGTCGAGACTGGCGACGACGATCCGCGCGCCGGCGAACTCGGCCCCGCTCAGCAACCCGGGGAGGACGTCCAGCAACCCCTGCGACGGGGGCGCGGCACCGTCGAGGGTGCCGCGCGGGCCCGTACGGTCGTCCCGTGCCAGGGGTCGTTCGTCGCCGAACTCCCCGGCGGCACGGCCGAGTTCGTCCAGCCACACCAGCAGGCGGTCGTAGGCGTCCCCGCCGGCGGTGCGCGCCGGCCCGGACACCCCGGCGGCCCGGGCCTCCGCGGCGGGCAGCGGGCCGAGCCCGGTGGTCAGCAGCCGCAGCGCACGCGACCGCGCCACCCGGCGGGCCAGGGAGACGATGTCCTCGCGCAGCCGGTCCCCCGGCCCCGTGGCGAGGGCGCCGTCCCGCAGCCGGCGGGCGCGGCCGGCCGGGTCGTCCCAGCCGGCGACGGCGAGGAAGCGGCCGAGGCTGTCCAGATGGGCGGCGCAGCGGCGGCGGGCGGCCGCGGACCGGGGGACGGACTCCCCCCGGGCGGCCCGCAGCCACGGCTCGTCCCAGAACGGGTCGGCCTCCGGGCGGCGCACGGGTACGTGGTCCGTCTCGGCCCGCTGCACGACGTCGCCCTGCAGGGCCACCCGCAGGATGAGCCCGGCGGGCCAGTCGGGCAGCACGGGGCCGAGGGGCAGGTGCAGCCGGTCGAGCGTGAGGCCGTCCCGGTCCTGCGCCCGGTCGGCCATCGGGAGGCCCCCGGGTCCGGACATCTCGTGCGAGGAGTGGTCCCCGTGGCCGCCGCCGTGACCGCCGTGCTCGTCGCCGTCGCCGCCGTGACCGCCGTGCTCGCCGTCGCCGCCGTGACCGCCCTCCTGCTCACCGCCCGGACCGGCGGAGTCCCCGTGGTCGCCGTCGTGACCGCCGTGGTGGCCCTCGTCCCCCGTTCCGGCGCGGTGACCGCCGTGGTCATCACCCGCGCCGTCCTCCGGCCGTTCGCCGGGGCCCTCCTCACCGGCCGCCTCGTCCCGCCCCGGGGACCCGCCGGCGCCGGGCGTGGGCACCGCCGGTGCGAGGTCGTGCCGGGTGCGTACGTCCTCCCGCAGCAGCCGGTGTCCGGTGTCCAGTGCCGCCGCCGTGTCCCCGGGGTGACGCACCGCCAGCCGGACCGCCGGTTTCGGCACCCCCCGCCAGATCTCGTCGAGCCAGGAGTCCTCACCGAGCGGATCCCGTTCCCCGGCGACGACGAGCAGGTCCGCGGCGGCGGGGCCCTCGGCCCGCGGCCAGCCCCGGCGCCGCAGTTCGGCTTCGAGCGCCAGCCGGACGCGGGCGGCCCCCGGCAGGGCGACCAGCATGACGCCCGGACGGCTGAGCGCGGCCCGCCGGAGGCGGTCCCTCAGGTCCACCGGAAGGCCCCCTCCCGCCGGGCGTACACCACGCCCGCGAAGAGGACGCCGAGGAAGAGGAACATCTCGGCCACGGCACTCGGGCCCTTCTCGGAGACGACCCGGACCCAGGGGTACATGAAGAGCATCTCCATGTCGAAGGCCAGGAAGATCATCGTGATGGGGTACCAGCGCACATGGAACCGGGAGAAGGCGTGTTCCCCCGGGGGCAGCCCGCCACCGAACGGCTCCGCCTCCAGCGGCTCCCGGTCCGCCGCCAGCCACAGCCCCACGCCCCGGACCAGCAGCAGCCCTCCGGCCGCCAGGCCCAGGAGCAGGAGCATCGGCTCCCATACGTCCATGTCGTCCTCCTCCGTCACACACCGGTACCCGCATGTGTCATGTCAACACATAGCCGCAAAAGCGGCAATGAGGACTAATCACCTGCCGCAGAACAGGGAAAAGCCCGCACCACTCGGGTGCGGGCTCGTCGGGTCTGCCCGGGGCTCCGGCCGGGGAGGCCACCGGGGGGCGGCCGATGCGGTGTACCGTTCCGCGGATGGGAGGGGGGCGGCGCCGGGCCGCCCCCGCGCCGCTCAGCCGATGCGGACGCCCCACATGAAGGGCATGCCGCTGGTGCTCATCGGCTCGTAGCGCACACTGGCACCGGGCTTGGGGGCGTGGAGGATCTGGCCGTTGCCGGCGTAGAAACCGACGTGGCTGAGGTCGCTGCGCATGATGACGAGATCGCCGGGCCGGAGCTGGCTCTGGGAGTTGATACGGGTGCCGGCACTGGCCTGGGCCTGGGACGTCCGGGGTATCGCGATCCCGGCCTGCTGGAACGCCCAGGAGGTCAGGCCCGAGCAGTCGAAGGAGCTGGGTCCGGTGGCGCCCCACACATACGGCATGCCGACCCGGCTCTTGGCGGCCTCGAAGGCGGACGCGGCGCGGCCGGTGCCGGCGGACTGGTTGCCCAGCTCGGCGCGGGCGCTGGTGCGGTTCGCGCGCTCCTCCTCCGCGGCCATCGCGGCCTTCTCCTCGGCCGTCAGCTTGTTGAGGAGCCGCTGCGCCTGGGCCAGCTTGCCCTGGATCTCCTTCTTCCGGTCCCGGAGCTCCGTGCGGGTCTCCTCCAGGTCCTGCAGCTTGCCCGCCGCCTCGGCGCGCTGCTGCTGCAGCGTGCGCTGCTTCTCCTGCGCCTTCCTGAGGGTGGTGAGCTGCTGGCTGCTGAGCCGGTCGAGCGTGGAGGCCTTCTCCAGGTAGCCGTCCGGATCGCTGGCGAGGAGCAGCTGGACCGAGGGGTCGATGCCGCCGCTGCGGTACTGCGCCGTGGCCATCGAACCCAGGCCGTTGCGCAGCTTGTTGAGCTCGGCCTGGCCGCGGGCCACCGTCTCCTGCAGCGACTCGACCTCCTTCTGGAGCTTCTCCTCCTTCTCGTTCGCCCCGTTGTACTTCTCCGTCGCCTGCGTGGCCTCTTCGTAGAGCCGGTCGACCTGCGCCTTGACGCCCTTCTTGTTGGCGTCCGGCACCGGGTCGGCCTGTGCCGAGTTCGCGGAGAGGGCGACAGCCGCGGCCGTGACGCCGAGAACGGCCGCGTACGCGCGCTGGTTGGGCTGCTTGGGACGACGGTGGGACGCCACGGAGGGCAGCTCCTTCTTCCTCGGGCCGCCTGCCGGGAGGTGGGGGCCGCTCCCGGCTCCGCGCAACTCCGCGGATTCGACGGTGCCTTCGCCGCCACCCCCACTGGGTGGCCGACCACACGAAGGATTCGACGCCGGATCTTAACCCGCCCGGTTTCAGCGCTCAAAGCCCCGGGTATTCCCGGCCTTCGGGCTGTCCCCATTCGCCCGGACACGTCGTCTTTGGCTCCGTCGTGACGCCAACCCCGCCGCCGGCTGCGGAGACATACCGCGGCGTGCCCCAAGGGCGCCGCCCCGCCGCCACACGGGCGGCGGCACCGGGAGGACCCGCGGTCGCGTCCCGGGGCCGCCGCCCGGCGGGTGTCAACCGCCGTCAGCCGCCGAGGAGATCCTTCATCCGGGCGATCTCCTCGCCCTGCGAGGTGACGATGGCCGCGGCCATCTTCCGGGCCGGCGCGTACTCGCCCTGCTTCCGCACCGGCTCGTCCACGAACGGATCATCCGCGGAGCTGCGGTGAACCGGCCCGGGCTGCCGCCTCCGCCCGCCCCTCCGCGGGTGCGGGCCCGGGGCCCGCACCGCAGCGGATCAGGAGGTCCGCTCCCCCATCCTCCGGGCGAAGGCGTTGGGGTCGGCGTCGTACCCGCGGAGGACCCGGTGGAACTCCCATGCGCCGTCGGAGTCCCGGCGGAACTCCGCGACGGTGGCGGCCAGGGCCCCGGAGACGCTCTCGAAGTCGTCCCGCGCCAACTCGGCCGGGCCGTTGAGGACCTGCACGGCGCTGTTCCGGACCTCGCCGAAGGTCCGGCGGCCCTCGCCCTGCTGGATGGCCACGCCGACGACCACCCGCGCGAAGGAGGGCGCCATCCGGTAGAGCTCCAGGGTCATGGCCTCGTCGATCCCGAACCCGAGGCCGTTGCGGCTGTCACGGGTGAGGGTGATCGTGCCGTCGGGCGACCGGCTGTCGAAGTGGACGAGGTACACGGGCGCGCCGTACGGGTCCTCGGCCGCGTAGGCGCCGGCGATGATGTCGAGATCGCAGGTGGGTTCGCCGAGGGGACTGGGGTCCCACTTGAGCGCCACCTGGACCTTTTCGAGTCCTTTGTTGAGATTGCCGTCGGGGCCCTTGCTGATGCTGCTCACGGGCTTCCCCTTCCCCCGGGACGGTGCGTGACAGGACGGGTACGGGCGCCATCGTATCGGCGGGCCGGCCGGTTGCGGGCCGCTCCGCCCGCAGAGGCGGGAGAAGCCCGTCCGTCCCGGTGCGCCGGCGGGCCGGTGAACCGGGACGGCCCGGGTCCGGCCCGGACGCCGCCCCCGCCTGCGGATCGCCCCCGCCCGGACCGGTGTCGCGGCGGCGGCAGGTCCGGAGGCGGGTTCAGGTCCGGGCCCGGCCGAACCAGGCCGCGCCGTCCTTCATCGCCGTGAAGACGACCACCAGACCGCCCGCGAGGACCCACAGCAGGCCGGGCGGGAAGAAGTAGATCCCGGAGACGACCATCAGTGCTCCCACGACGATCGCAGCCGTCCGGGTGCCGCTGCCACCCCTGCCGAACTTGGCGCCCACCACGATCTCCGCGATCGACAGGACGAGGGCCAGGGCTCCGAGCCCGAGCAGCAGCCCGGCCGATATGCCCTCCGGCATACCCCCTTGCTCCTCGATGGCGTCGCGGACCTCTCTGTTGTTGAGCAGGGCGCCGCTCCCCGCCATGAACAGGCCGCCGACGAGGCCCAGTCCGCCGAAGACGAAGAGCAGCACCCGCGCCGTCTTCACCGTGCCGGGCATCCGCTCGGGCATCCGGTTGCCGCCCGGGTACCCGCCGTAGGGCTGCCCGGGCTGCTGGGGATAAGGCACCTGGCCGTATCCCTGCCCCGGCTGCTGGGGAGACGACGGGTACGGTCCGCTCCGGGGCGGGCCGTACGGGTTGTTCGGACCCGCATCGCTCATGTCCGTATCCTTCCGGGAGTTTTCACATCGCGACTACCCTGTGCCGATCTTCTGAACCCCTCGCGCACAACTCCCGCCCGGGCAGAGGCCCGTACCCACCGCGTCACGGCGCCGGAAACTGATGCCTCGTCATGTTCCGCACGGCGGGAGCGGCTCCCGTCCCGTCCGGCGGCGGCACCGTCCGAGGAGGGACGGCACCCCGCGTCAGCCGCCGGCCGGCGCCACCGGCCGGCGCCACCGGGGCGGCGGGGGCCGCTCCGGCAGGGCACCCGGGTGCCGCGCCGTTCCGAGGCCGGCAGCCCGGCCTCCCGCAGCTTCCCGAGGTGGCGGCCGACCGTGGGCCGCGGGACGCCGGCGTCCGAGCTGCCGCAGACGCGGGCCTCCCCGCCGGGGCGCGCGGCCGCCGGCGAGCACAACCGCAAGACGGGGACCGGTGCGAGGCCCTGCCCCGGGGGAACCGGCTTGAAGTACCGGTGTATGCCGAACCCGGGAGGTCCCGTCTGCGGGCCGGCGGCGGAGCCGGTGATCCCATGCTGTCCGCCGCTGACCCGGCGCGCGCCGACCGCCGGGCGGCGGCCCGCACGCGGTGATGGTCAAGGCGCTCGGCGGCCTCGCCCGGGCCCCTCCCGGGCCCGTGCCGGCCGGCGTCCGGCCCGCCGGACGTGCGGGCCCCGGCCGCCGGCCGCACGATGAGACCTATGACCGAGATCAACGAACCGCGCGTCGAGGCCCCACCGATCGTGGTCTGGCCCGTCACGCCGGGAGAGCCGCCGTTCCGGCTGGTGGAGATCCGCGGAGAGGCCGTCGGCAAGGCCGAGTCCATCGTGGACGTCGTCGCCTACGCGCACGACGCCGGGCTGGGGCATGTGGATCTCGACGACCCCGCCGTGGTCCGCTGGGTGGGTGGCGGCAAGTACACCTGGGTGCCGCACCACGGGATCCTCTGATCCCCGCGCCCGGCACCCCCGGCGCGCCTCAGAGCCTCCCGCGCCCGCTCAGGGCGTCGCGGGCCCGGTCGACGAGCCCCGCCCCCGGATCGAGGAGCCGGTTGACGGGCGGGGTGTCCGGCACCCCGGGGTGCGGGCGGGTGGGAGCCGTCCGCTTGGCCCGGCGGATCTTGACGCCGAGCGCTTCCAGCCGCTCGTCCGAGCACACCTCGCGCAGCCGGGCGAAGAGGTGCCGCTCCTCGTCGTGGACGTGTGCGGTCACCTCGCCGATCAGCCGGATGACGAGACCGTCGAAGTCGGGGTCGTCGGGCCTGCGGCCCTCCAGGTCCTTGAGGAGACGCTCCACCGCGGCGTGGTCGGCGATCTCCTTGTCGGCGAGCGTGGCGCCGCCCGGCACGCGTTTGCGCACCTCGGGGTACAGGTACTGCTCCTCGGCCACCGCGTGCCGGACGAGCTCGACGGTGATCCGGTCCAGCAACTGCCGGCGCTCGGGGCGTCCGGTCGGCACACCCTGCAGACTCTCGAACAGTTCGTCGATATCGCGGTGATCGGCCGTCAGCTCCGCGATGGCGTCCTCACCGTGGTTCATGCCCGTCCGCCCTTGCCTCGTCGGATACGTCACCGGGCGCCGGCCGCGGGGACGGCACCATCCGCCGGCCGGGCGCGAGCCCGGGGTACCCCGGGCTCGTTCCCTCACACCCCGCCGGCACGCCACGCACCGGCGGACCCTCATCCGGCCGGGCGCCGGACCCGCCACAGCGATATCCTATAGTCTCATTTATCCGTATTGCCGTGAATGTCAGCTACGGGAGCGTGTCATGGCCTCAGCCCATCCCCCCGGGCTGCTCCGCAGGCTGCCGCTGCTGCTGCGCAGCCGGGACCCGCAGGCCATGCTCGGCGTCCTGACCGGGGGCGGGGAGAACGGCGGGGAACCGGCCCCGCTGGCCCCGGAACGCACCCGCATATACGTCAGGGGCGCCGGCGGAGTCGACGTGTTCTCCGCCGGGTCCGGCCCGGAGCCCGGCTCCGCTCCGGCCCCCGGGACCCCGGAGCGCGGATACGACGAGGCGGTCGGCGAGGTGATGCGCACCGGGCGGCCCCTGCGCCTCGGCGATCCGGACACCCCCGTGGTCCTGCTGCCGCTGGCCGCGGACGGCCGGGTCGCGGGGGTCCTGGCGGCGGGGCTGCGTCCCGGGGACGCGGCGCCGGGCTCCGCGGACGGCCCCGCCCTGGAACTGCTGGCCGAGACCTGTGCCGTGCGGCTGAACAGCCTCGCCCACCGGTCCGTGGAACTCCTGGCCGAGGCGGCGCAGGCCACCCGGACCGGGGTCTTCGCCTGGGACCTGGCGCGGAACTCCGTCCGCTGGGACGAACAGGCCTGTGCCATCTACGGCGTCGATCCGGACGAGTTCACCGGCGAGGAGGAGGCGTTCTTCGGCTCCCTCCACCCGGACGACCTGCCGGTGGTCCAGGCGGCCATCGCGGAGGTGACCGAGGCCGCCGTCACCTCCCCCGGCTCGGGGACCGCCGGTGACCCCGGCGCGTACCGGCTGCACTACCGCGTCGTCCATCCGGACGGCAGCCACCACCCCGTGCTCGAGCACGGCCGGGTGGTCATGGGTGAGGACGGGCGTCCCGCCCGGGCCCTCGGCCTGGTGCTGCGGAGCCCGCCCGGCATGACGCCCGCCATGCCCTCCCTGTCCCCCGACCGTTCGCGGGACGCCTTCCTCTTCAGCCTGACCCGGGCCCTCTCCAAGGCCGTGACCGTCAGGGACGTCACCCGGGTCATGACCGATCTGACCCGCCCCGCGCTGGGCGCCGCGAACGTCACCGTCGGCGTCGTCGAGCACGGCGAGCTGACCATCGTGGGCCGGACGCCCGTCCCACCCGAGCTGCGGCATCTGCACGCGCCGGCCCGGAGGGCCATGGAGCTGGCCATGCGGCAGGAGGAGCCCCTCTTCCTGGAGGACCTCAGGCACCTGGCCGGCACGGGCGTACCCGAGCTCTCCGCCGCCGGCCCCATCCCACCGCGGGCCTGGGTGGTGCTCTCGCTCTCCTCCTCCGAGCGGCCCACCGGCGCCTGCCTCATCTCCTTCACCGGCCCGCGCCACTTCGATCCGGGTGAACGCACCTTCTACACCGCCGTGGCCGCCATCCTGACGCAGAGCATCGAACGCGCCCGGATGTTCGACTCCGAACACCAGCGGGCGAGCGAACTCCAGCAGGCGATGCTTCCCCGTGGCCTCCCCCGGCTGCCCTCACTCAGCACCCGGGCCCGCTACCTCCCGGGCACGAGCGAGATGAACGTCGGCGGGGACTGGTACGACGTGCTGCCGCTCGCGGACGGCACCGCGGCCCTCGTGATCGGGGACGTCCAGGGGCACGACGCCCATGCCGCCGCGGTCATGGGCCAGCTCCGCGTCGTCCTGCGCACCTGCGCGGAGGCCGGCATGAATCCCGGCAGCGTCCTGGCCCGGGCCAACCGCGTGCTGGGCGATCTCGACACGGGCCGCTTCGCCACCTGCGCCTATCTCGTCCTCGACCCCTCCGACGGCTCCCTGGAGGGCGCGCGGGCGGGACACCCCCATCCCCTGCTGGTCACCTCCGGCGCGACCGGTGAACTCCGGCTGACGGGCGGCCCGCCGCTCGGCGTCGTGCCGCACGCGCGGTACCCGACCACCAGGGCACGTCTCGCGGACGACGAGACGCTCATCCTCTTCACCGACGGCCTGGTGGAACGGAAGGGCGCCGACATCGAGGCCTGCGTCGCACGGATGCGCGAGGATCTGCGCGGCTGGATGCGGACGGCCGAGGAGGAGCGCGGCGGCCCGGTGAGCCTGGAGGCGATCACGGACTTCCTCCTCCGCGAGGACGGCGATCCCTGGCGTTCGGACGACATCGCCCTTCTCGCGGTCCGCCGCACGGGCGAACCTCCGCGCGCCGGCCCGGAATTCCCGCGCACCGGCCGGAATACGCCCTGAGCCGTTCGGGTGACACTCATTTGCGTTCCGGCCGCGCCCGTACAAGAGTCGAACTCACCGTCAGCCGGCGTCTCGTGCTATCAAGACGACGCAGCACGATGCCGTCCCGCCGGTCGAGGCATCGGGGTGCTGCGCTTAAACCGGCGGACACATCCATTCCGACGTTGCCGACGCCGGTGGCGGAGAGGCGAATATTCATGGTCTCGGACATGCAGACGAGAGAAGTCCCGGCCGGCCCGAGGCCCAGGACGCCGGGCAGGGTCGTCGTCGACTGGCTGACCACCACCGACCACAAGAAAATCGGCGCCCTCTACATGGGATCGGCGTTCGTCTTCTTCGTGGCGGGCGGAATCCTGGCCCTCGTCCTGCGCGCCGAACTGGCCCGGCCGGGCACGCAGATCCTGACCAACGAACAGTACAACCAGGCGTTCACCATGCACGGCACCATCATGCTGCTGCTGTTCGCCACACCGCTGTTCGCGGGGTTCACCAACGCCATCATGCCGCTGCAGATCGGCGCGCCGGATGTCGCCTTTCCGCGGCTGAACATGTTCTCGTACTGGCTCTTCCTCTTCGGATCGCTGATCGCGCTGGCCAGTTTCCTCACCGCGCAGGGGGCGGCTTCCTTCGGCTGGTTCGCCTATACGCCGCTCTCCCTGAAGACGTACTCGCCGAGTGTCGGCGGAGACATGTGGATCATGGGCCTGGGGATGTCCGGCTTCGGCACCATCCTCGGGGCCGTCAACTTCATCACCACCATCATCTGCATGCGCGCCCCGGGCATGACGATGTTCCGGATGCCCATCTTCGTCTGGAACACCCTGCTCACCAGTGTCCTGGTCATCCTGGTCTTCCCCGTGCTGGCCGCCGCCCTGCTCGCCCTGGAGGTGGACCGCCTCTTCGGGGCGCACATCTACGACCCCGCGAACGGCGGTCCGATTCTCTACCAGCATCTGTTCTGGTTCTTCGGCCATCCCGAGGTCTACATCATCGCCCTGCCGTTCTTCGGCATCATCACGGAAATCATTCCCGTCTTCAGCCGGAGGCCGATCTTCGGTTATGTCGGCCTGGTGGGGGCGACGCTGGTGATCACCGGTCTCTCGGTCTCGGTGTGGGCGCATCACATGTTCGCCACCGGCGCGGTGCTGCTGCCGTTCTTCTCCTTCATGTCCTTCCTCATCGCCGTGCCGACCGGAGTGAAGTTCTTCAACTGGATCGGCACCATGTGGAACGGCTCGCTGTCGTTCGAGACACCCATGCTGTGGGCGGTCGGCTTCCTGACGACCTTCCTCTTCGGCGGTCTGACCGGGGTACAGCTCGCCTCCCCGCCGCTGGACTTCCACGTCACCGACGGCTATTTCGTCGTCGCCCACTTCCACTACGTCCTCTTCGGCACCGTGGTGTTCGCCATGTTCGCCGGCTTCCACTTCTGGTGGCCCAAGTTCACCGGGAAAATGCTCGACGAGCGGCTGGGGAAAATCCATTTCTGGACGCTGTTCGTCGGCTTCCACGCAACCTTCCTCGTCCAGCACTGGCTCGGTGTGGAGGGCATGCCGCGCCGTTATGCCGACTACCTCGCGGCCGACGGATTCACCCTGCTGAACACCGTCTCGACCATCGGCTCCTTCCTGCTGGGGCTCTCCACCCTGCCGTTCATCTACAACATCTGGAAGACCGCCAAGTACTCGCCGAAGATCCTGGTCGACGACCCCTGGGGCTACGGCCGCTCGCTGGAGTGGGCCACCTCCTGCCCGGCGCCGCGGCACAACTTCCTGACCCTGCCCCGGATCCGCTCGGAATCACCGGCCTTCGACCTGCACCACCCGGATCTCGCCCTCATCGACGAGGAGGAGAACACCGGCCGCCGGGACATGATCGAGCCCGGCAGGGGCGCCGCCGCCCCGCTCGGCGACGACCGCGGACGCGGCCACGGCGACGGCCGCGGCGAGGGCTGAGGGCGCGTGCGACCCGACCGTGAGGAGATCAGCGCCGGTCTCGCCCAGTTGGAGGGGTACCTCCGCGGCCGGACCCATGTCGCGGACGCCCGGGCCGAGGCCGAGGCGTTCGCCGACCGCATGCCGTGGCTGACGACGGCCCAGCGCGAGGAGATCGTCGGCGGCTACGTGGCGGACCGGCTCGCCCTGACCCGGCGCCTGCTGGAACACATCCTGAAGCGCTCAGCCGAACTCCGGAGCGAGTACACCGCCCGCTACGAGCAGCTCCGCCGACGGGTGCTGTGCGCGGCCGTCGCCGCGGTGCTCGGGGCGCTGGCGCTCAGCGTCTGGGCGCTGACCGTGGCCGGTCTCAGCCGGTAGGCCGCCCGCGTCTCAGCCGCCGGCGGACCGCCGCGCGGCAGCCCCCGCCCCGCCGTCCCGGTCACCGGATCCCGGGCCGGCGGGCGCGCCGAACGTCGTCCAGGCGGCCCGTTCCGGTACGGGACACACGGGACGGCCGGCGACGGCGTTGAGAATGGTGGCGGCGCGCCAGGCGCCCAGGGTGAGGTCCGGGGCCCCCACTCCGTGGGTGTGCAGCTCGGCGTTCTGCACGTACAGCTCGCCGGTCACCGCGGGGGCGAGCGCGACCCGGTAGTCGCCGCCGACCCGGTAACGGCCCCGCTCGTCCCAGTCGACGAGACCGGCCACCGGATCGAGGAAGGCGGGGCGGACGGCCGCGTAACCGGTGGCCGCGACGACAGCCGAGGTCCGCACCGCGAAGCGGCTGTCCTGCTGGGCGTGACGGCAGCGCAGCAGGAAGCCGCCGCCGGGCACCTCCTCCGCCCCGGTGATCTCGACGCCCGGGTGCAGGGCGGCGCGCGGCGCGGTGCCGCCGATGGTGCGCTCGTACAGCTCGTCGTGGATCCCGGCGAGCGTCTCCGCGCTGACGCCCTTGTACAGCTGCCACTGTTCGGGAACGAGCCGCTCCCTCACCTCCTGCGGGAGCCCCCGGAAGTAGCGGACGTAGTCCGGGGTGAAGTGCTCCAGGCCGATCTTGGAGTACTCCATGGGCGCGAAGGCGGGGGTGCGGGCGAGCCAGCGGACGTACGGGCCCCCGGCTCCGCCGCCGTCCTGGTGGCGCAGCAGGTCGAGCACCACCTCGGCGCCGGACTGGCCGGCACCGATCACGGTGACGTCGTCCGCGGCGGCCAGGCCGGCGCGGTGGGTGCGGTAGTCGGCGCTGTGCAGGATCCGGCCGCGGTGGCCGCCCGTCAGCAGCGGGCGCAGGGCCTCCGGGAGTACCGGTTCCGTTCCGACGCCCAGCACGATCCGGCGGGCCGCCGCCGAGGAGCGGCGGCCCGCCGCGGAGCGGTGCTCCACCCGGAAGACACCGGCCGCGCCGTCCCAGTCCACCGAGGTGACCTCGGCGTCGAAGCGGCAGGACGGCAGGCTCTCGGCGGCCCAGCGGCAGTAGTGGTCGTACTCGCGCCGGGGGATGTGGAAGCGCTCGGAGAAGAAGAACGGGAACATCCGGCCGTGTGCCCGCAGGTAGTTGAGGTACGACCAGGGACTGGTCGGGTCGGCCATGGTCACCAGGTCGGCGAGGAAGGGAACTTGGAGGACCGTGCCCTCCATGAGCAGGCCCGGGTGCCAGGAGAAGCGGGGCCGGGCGTCCAGGAAGAGGGTGCGCAACTCCGGTACGCCGTCGGCCAGGGCGGCCAGGGAGAGGTTGAACGGGCCGATGCCGATGCCGAGCAGGTCGTAGGGCGTGTCCCCGGCCGGCGCGGTCACCGCCCGGCCTCCGCCCGGAGGGCGGGCGGGCCGGCGGTCGGGCGCGGCGGGTGCGGCGGGCGCGGCGGGTGCGGCGGGTGCGGCGGGTGCGGCGGGTGCGGCGGGTGCGGAACGGTGGCGTCCGGACGGTGCAAGGGCTCTCCCGGGCGGAAGGGTGCCGGGCTCGGCTCACCGGCGGAAATCCAGGAGAGGCTAACCGGGCGGGCGCCGGATGCCAAACGGGAGCCAACTCTCCTGTGCGCGGCGCGGGTTCGGGGGCGGAGCGGGGAGGCCGGCAGTGTCCGGGCGCCGGACGCGCCGGCCGGCGCGGTGCGGTGTGGGCGGGTGTGGCAGCCGCGGCCTGCACACGCCGGTGGGCGCACGGTGGTGAGGGCCCGGCGGCCGGCCGGCGCACGACGACCTGCACACGCCGGTGGGTGCCCGGTGGCCCGGGCACCCACCGCCGTCTTCCCGCCCCTGCCGGGGCGGCTCCGGACGGCCGGCCGTCGCCGGGGGAGCCGCGGCCCGCCGCCCGGGTGCCGCTCAGACCTGGCCGCGCCAGGCGCCGGTCTCGACACCGCGGGACTCGATGAAGGACTTGAACCGGCCCAGGTCCTGCTTGGCCTGCTTCTTCACGAAGCCCGTCTTGTCCCCGACCGTGTCGGCGATACCCTGCGGGTCGTGGTCGAGCTGGAGCATGACCTTCGTCCGCCGGTCGTCCAGGCGGTGGAAGGTGACCACGCCGGCCTGCTTGACCTCACCCTCGACGGTGGTCCAGGCGACGCGCTCGTCGGGGATCTGCTCGGTGATCTCGGCGTCGAACTCCCGCTTGACACCCGCGACCTCCGTCACCCAGTGCGTCCGGGTCGGTGTCCGCTGTTCGATCCGCTCGACGCCTTCCATGAACTGCGGGAAGTCCTCGAACTGGGTCCACTGGTCGTACGCGGTGCGCACGGGGACGTCGACCTCGACGGATTCCTCGACCTTCGACATGTCGGTGTGCTCCTCACCTCTGGGGTTCCGTGTACACCGCTCCGCCTGCCCGGGAGCCCGCCGCCGATGCGTAACGGAATGCCGCAATCCGGTCGTCCGTTCCGCGCCGCCGGGGGCGTTCCCGGCCCGCCCGGATGACCGCGGGCGCGTCAGTGCAGCAGCTTCAGTCCCGCCACACAGCCGATGATCCCCGCGAGCAGCAGGAGCCGGGCGACCGACACCGTCTCGCCCCCGGACACCATCGCCCAGCCCGCCGTGAGGGCCGCGCCGATGCCGACCCAGACCGCGTAGCCGGTGCCGACCGGCACCTCCCGCAGGGCGTAGGCGAGGCCCGCCATGCTCAGCGCCAGCGCGACCGCGAACACCACACTGGGCCAGAGCCTGCTGAATCCCTGGGACCGGTCCAGCGCCGTGGCCCAGACCGCCTCCAGCACACCGGACAGGATCAGCACCGTCCAGGCCATCGTCCCGCTCCCCGCGCGCCTCTCACCGTCGCTGACCGCTCCGTCCCGGGACCGGCCGCCTCCCCGGCAACGATCTCACACGGCGCGTCCCCCGCCGTCTCCGGAGCCCCCGCCCTGCGGGGACGGGGGTACGACGGGTGCCGGGAGAGGCCGGGAGGGGCGGCCGGGAGAAGGCGCCGGAAGTTTTTCCCGCGACCCGCCAATCCGCCCCGGGCCCGGTTCCGAATGAGGGACGCAGGCGGATCCCGCTGAGGGTCCGCGTCCGAGACCGCGCACCGGCCGCTGCCACCGCAGGGGCCACCGGAAGGGATGCACCCGACATGACAGCCAAGCGCACCACACGGTTTGCGGCACTCGTCGCCCTCCCCCTGACCCTGGCCCTGGGTACCTCGTCGGCCGCGACGGCCGCCGGACCGCGGGGATTCCAGATCGACCTCTCGCAGCTCAACAACTCCAGGGCCTCCGGCACCGCCATGCTGAGCCTCAACGGCACCGAACTGACCGTCAAGATCGAGGCGCAGGGCCTGACGCCCGGTCAGCCACACGCCCAGCACATCCACGGCTCCACGGAGGGGCACGACTTCACCTGCCCGGACATCACGGCCGACAAGGACGGGGACGGCATCGTCACCACCAGCGAGGGCCTGCCGGTCTACGGCGACATCAACATCTCGCTGACCGTGGACGGCGACACGACCCCGGACAGCGGTCTCGCCGTCGACCGGATGCCCGTGGCCGAGGCCGACGGCACGCTCTCCTACGAGCGCACCCTCACGGTCTCGCAGGATGTCGCCGATCACATCCAGGACCTGCACGTGGTGCAGCACGGCATCGACCCCAACGGCAACAACAAGTACGACTTCGGCGTCGGCAAGAGCGACCTGGACCCGAAGCTCCCGCAGGAGGCCACCGCTCCGGCCGCCTGCGGGCTCGTCAAGGGCGCCGCGGTCGGCTCCGTGCCCGCCGGCGGCGTGGAGACCGGGACGGCGGCCCCGGCCGACGGCGTCCAGGGCCGCGGTATGGCGGCCGTGGGGGCGGCGACGCTCGTCGCGGCCGCGGGCACCGTCGTGGTGACCCGGCGCAGGCGCGCCGCGCAGGACGGCTGACCCGAGGCCGGCATGAGCAGCTACCCGAACCCCCGGAGGTCCCCCGTGAACCGTGGCCGCAAACGCGCCCTGTTCGTCTTCGTGTTCGTCGTGGTGTCCGCGACCCTCGTCGGCCTGATCCTGACCGTCCAGAGCCGGGCCTCGTCCGACGAAGCGGCGGACGCGGCCCCGCCCGCCGCTCCCGGCAACGGCGCGGCGCAGGGCGGCGAGTCGCCCGCCGGCGGCCCGGCCGGTGACGCCAAGCCGCTGGGCGCCTCCCGGCCGCAGCAGATCTCCATCCCCAAGCTGGGCGTCACCTCCACACTGGAGAAGCTGAACCTGGGCGCCGACGGGGAGATGAAGACGCCGCGCGACCCGTTCAAGGCGGGCTGGTACGAGCCCGGCCCGGCGCCCGGCGCCATGGGACCGGCCGTCATCGCGGGCCATGTCACCTGGAACGGCGAGCCGTCGGTCTTCCACAAGCTGTCCACCCTGAAGCAGGGCGACCGTATCGAGGTGGCGCGTGAGGACGGCAGGACCGCCGAGTTCACGGTCGACAGGATCGGCCAGTACCCGAAGGACAAGTTCCCGACCGTCGAGGTGTACCGCAATCTCGACCACGCCGGGCTCCGCCTCATCACCTGCGGCGGCGAGTTCTCGGAGTCGGACAACCGCTACTCCGACAACGTGGTGGTCTTCGCCTCCCTGGCCGGCAGCCGGGCCTGACCCGGGGCCGTCACGAGAGGCGCCCGGGCCGGTCACCGAACCGGCAGCCACCACCGGCTCCCCGGGGCCGGCCGGCTCCCCCATGGCCGGCCGGCCCCCGGGGGCGGCAGCCGGGCCTCCCCGGCCGCCCCGTTCGCGGTGCGGCCACGGGCCCGGGCGCGGTGCGGCCGGGCCGCACGGCGTCCGGAGTGGGGCTCCGCAGCCGTACGGTGACGCGGCGGCGCCCCGCGCAGCCGTCCGGTGCCCGGGCGGCGCGCCGGCGGGGAAACGTTTGCGAGATCATGGTCGCTGTACAGCACGGAACGCTCCGTGACCCGACCGACCTCCGAAGGACCGCCACAGTGACCACGACGGCCGCCCATCCCCCGATCTACCAGCAGTTGGTGAACGAACAGGGCGACATCCTCGCCGACACCCGGACCGCAGCCGAGGAGATCCTGCGCGAGGCGGCCGAGGCACTGGACTGGAACGGTCCCGGCATCCAGCGGCAGCGCCGCATCCGGGAGCAGCGGCGCTGACCCCACCGCTTGCCGCAGCCCCGGGCAGCGGCCCGGGGCGGGAGGGCGGTCCGCGGAAGGCGCCGCGGCTCACCGGCCGCGCAGCCGCTCCGTCTCCCGCCGTTCCCGCTTGGTGGGGCGCCCGGCGCCGCGGTCCCTGCGCGGGGCCGCCACGAGTTCCTCGCGCGGGGGCGGCGGCGGGCTGTTGTCCACGTAGGCCTCCGCCGCCACGGGGGCGCCGACCCGCTTCCGCAGCAGGCGCCGCACGACAACGACCCGCTCGCGGCCGGCGGCGCGCAGCCGTACCTCGTCCCCCGCCTTCACGGGGTGGGCGGGCTTGACGCGCTCGCCGTTGACCCGGACATGGCCCGCCCGGCAGGCGGAGGCGGCCATCGAGCGGGTCTTCGTCAGCCGTACGGACCAGATCCAGCTGTCGACGCGTACGGCTCCCTCGTCCGGAACCATGCCCACGACCCTACCGCCGCCGTCCCTCACGGCGCCCCGGCCGGGGGAACGCTCTCAGCGGTGCTGCTCGATGAGGAGACGGGCCATCGCCCGGGCCCGCCGTGCGGCGCCGGTGTCCCCCTCGGTCGCCGAGATGATCGACCCCTTCATCAGGATGTGCCAGGACCGCGCGAAGTCGTCGGTGTCCCGGAGACCCGCTTCGTCGGCGAGGACGCGCACCACGCTCCGTATGTTCTCCAGATACTGGATGCTGGCCCGGCCCAGCGGGTGTTCCGACCGCATTTCCAGCAGCACGTTGATGAACGCGCAGGCGTCGAAATCGGTGCTCCGGAACCATCCGTCGAAGACATCGAAGATGGCCAGCAGCCGCTCCTCCGGTGAGTTCCCGAGACGCCGGGCCTCCGCCTCGACAAAACCGAGGGTCCAGTTTTTCTCCCGCATCTCCAGAAAGGCCAGAACCAGGGCGTCCTTCGACGGGAAGTGCCGGTAGAGCGTGGCTTTCGCCACCTTCGAGCGGCTGATCACCTCGTCAATGCCCACGTCGCGGACGCCGCGCCGGGAGAACAGTTCGTAGGCCGTGCGCAGAATGCGTTCGCGAGCCGCTGCGGAAGAGACGGTGGCTGCAATCTCAGTGGTCATCGTATGACCCAGTGTAGACGTGGACAGCGGCGGCGGACTGTGCGCATCATGAGGCCATGCCTTCAAAGACAGACCTGTCTTCCTCGCCCCCCGTTCACGCGGGGGTCCACACCAGCACCGGGCCCCCCGGTGGTGATGCGGTCGTGGCGCCGTGGGGAGAGGTCGACTACGACTCCGCCCCGCTCCTCTACCGGGCCGTGAACGGGCTGGCCGCCGGCGACGGCGGCGTGGTGCTGGACATGGCCGACGTCACCTTCATGGACGTCGCCGGAGTGCACTTCCTCCGCTACCTGCGCTCCTACGGCGAAGAGCACCACCGGGCGGTCACGACGGTCAACTGGGGCCGCCAGCCGCAGCGCGTGCTCACCCTGGCCGGCTCCCTCCTCCACGAGCCGCCGCCCGAGGCCGTCAGCTGAGCCGTCCCCTCCGGCCCGTCTCCCCCTCCCCCACCGGGGCCCTCGACCGGCACGGCGCCACGGACACCCGTGCGTCCCGGGCCGCCGCCCGCCGCCCCGCCGCCGTACCGGGTCACCACCCCGGTGCCGGCCGGACCCGCCCGGCCCAGGTGCGCCGCTCGCCCGCCGCGGCCGGCCACACGCCTGCCGCCCCTTCCCGGCGCTGCCGCCCCCTTCCCGCGCCCCGCCCGCGCCTCCGCCGCCCGCCGTGAACCGCGGAGCGGCCCGGCCCGGTTGATCTTCCGCGCGATGCCCCGGCCCCCGCGCGCCCGGCCGGCTCTCCGCCGCCGCTCCTTCGCCGTCCTCCCCCGTTCGGAAACGCCGGGCTGGCGTTCCCCGCCGGGCGTGCCAGAGTGGGGGCGCGGCACGCCCGCCCGCGTCCGCGACCGACACCCGCCGCTCCCGCCCGCGGCGGGCCGACTCCGGGAGGCCGACATGGGGACGGGGACGGGGACGGAGCGGGAGTCTCCCCCCGCGCCGCGCTGCCTGGTGACGGGGGCCACCGGGTACATCGGCGGGCGGCTGGTTCCGGAGCTGCTGGCCGGGGGGTTCACCGTGCGCTGTCTGGCCCGCACCCCGGCCAAACTCCGCGACCACCCCTGGGCGGGGCGGACCGAGGCCGTACGGGGCGACGTGACCGACGCGGAGTCGGTACGGGCCGCGATGAACGGGGTGGACGTGGCCTACTACCTCGTGCACGCCCTCGGCGCCGGTTCCGGGTTCGAGGAGACGGACCGCCGCGCGGCCCGGATCTTCGCCGAGGAGGCGCGCCGCGCCGGTGTCTCGCGCATCGTCTACCTGGGCGGGCTGACCCCTGCGGGGGTGCCCGAGCGGGAGCTCTCACCGCATCTGCGGTCCCGTGCCGAAGTGGGCCGGATCCTCCTGGACGGCGAGGTCCCGGCGGTGGTCCTGCGGGCGGCGGTCGTCATCGGCTCGGGCTCGGCCTCCTTCGAGATGCTGCGGCACCTCACCGAGCGGCTGCCGGTGATGGTCACGCCCCGCTGGGTCCGCACCCGGATCCAGCCCATCGCCGTACGCGACGTGCTGCGGTACCTCGTGGGCTGCGCCCGGCTCCCCGCCGGGGTGAACCGCGCCTTCGACATCGGCGGGCCCGAGGTGACGACGTACCGGGAGATGATGCGGCAGTACGCGCGGACGGCCGGGCTGCCCCGGCGGCTCGTCGTGCCCCTGCCGCTGCTGACCCCCGGGCTCTCCAGCCACTGGATCGGGCTGGTCACCCCCGTTCCCGGGCGGCTCGCCCGTCCGCTCACCGAGTCACTGCGCCACGAGGTCGTCTGCCACGAGCACGACATCGCCCGCTGCGTTCCGGACCCGCCGGACGGGCTGACCGGTTTCCGGCAGGCACTGGAGCTGGCCCTCCAGCGGGTCAAGGAGGCGGATGTCGCCACACGGTGGTCCTCCGCCTCCGTCCCGGGCGCCCCCAGCGACCCGCTGCCGACCGACCCGGACTGGGCCGGCGGCGACCTCTACACGGACCACCGGGAGCGGCTCGTCGAGGCCTCGCCCGAGGCCCTGTGGCGGGTGATCGAGGGGATCGGCGGCGAGAACGGCTGGTACTCCTTCCCCCTGGCGTGGGCCGTGCGGGGCTGGGCCGACCGGGCCGTCGGCGGAGTCGGGCTGCGGCGCGGGCGGCGCGATCCGGACCGGCTGCGCGTGGGGGACTCGCTCGACTTCTGGCGGGTCGAGGAGATCGAGCCGGGCCGGCTGCTGCGGCTGCGCGCGGAGATGCGCCTGCCGGGGCTCGCGTGGCTGGACATGACGGCCGGACTCGACGACCGGGATCGCACCGTCTACCGGCAGCGCGCGCTCTTCCACCCGCACGGCTTCGCCGGCCGTCTCTACTGGTGGGGGGTCTCCCCTTTCCACGCCCTGGTGTTCGGGGGCATGGCGCGGAACATCGCCGGCGCCGCCGAGCGGTCCGCCCCCGCGGACGCCGGGGAATCCGGCCGGCCGCGGGCGCCGGGGGCGGCTGCCAGGATCGCGTCCCTGGTGTCCCGCGGCGGGCCGGGTGGTTCCCGCACCCGGCTCTGACGGGCGCCGGGGGTGCGGCCGCGCCCGGAGCGCCCGGCCGGCGGACCGGCCCGCCGCCCCGCTCCCGTCGGCCCGTGCCCACCGGACGGGAGCGGAACGGGCGGGGCGGGCGGCCCGGTGCGGTCACCAGCGGCTGTGCACCTGCGCGCGGATCCGGCGGTCGTACAGCTCGCGGACGGCGTCCAGCGTGGCCTGCGGCAGGGACGGCAGCGCCGCGGCCTCCGCGTTCGCCCGCGCCTGCTCGGGCGAACGGGCGCCGGGGATCACCGAGGTGACACCGGGCTGCTGGATGATCCAGCGGAGCGCCGTCTGGGCCGGTGTGGCACCCTCGGGGGCCAGTTCCGCGAACTCGGCGGCGGCTTCGACCCCGGTGGTGAAGTCCACGCCCGAGAAGGTCTCGCCCTGGTCGAACGCCTCCCCGTGGCGGTTGTACGTCCGGTGGTCGTCCGCGGAGAAGACGGTGTCCCGGGTGTAGCGGCCGGACAGCAGGCCGGACGCCAGCGGCACCCGGGCGATGATGCCGACGCCCGCGTCGGCGGCCGCGGGGAGCACCCGCTCCAGCGGCTTGAGCCGGAACGGGTTGAGGATGATCTGCACGCTCGCCGTCCCCGGACGGGCGATCGCGGTCAGGGCCTCCTCGCAGGTCTCCACACTCACCGCGTACGCGGCCACCCGCTTCTCGGCCACCAGGGTGTCGAGGGCGTCGAACACGGCGTCCGAGGAGTACACCGGGGTGGGCGGGCAGTGGAGCTGCACCAGGTCGAGGGTGTCGACCCCCAGGTTGGCCCGTGAACGGTCGGTCCAGGCACGGAAGTTGTCGAGGTTGTAGTGCGCCGGAAGCTGTTCCGCCCGGCGGCCCATCTTGGTGGCGGTGAAGATCCCGGCGTCGGGGCGCTCGCGGAGGTACCGGCCGATCAGCTGCTCGCTGCGTCCGTCGCCGTACACGTCGGCCGTGTCGAAGAAGGTGACGCCGGATTCCACCGCGGCGTCCAGCACGGCGAGGGCGTCCTCCTCCCGGACCTCGCCCCAGTCCGCTCCGAGCTGCCACGTTCCCAGTCCGACGACGGACACTTCGCGGCCCGTCCTGCCCAGTACTCGCTGTTCCATGGTCTCGATCCTACGTTCGCCCGCGCGGGGCCGGGCGGGCGGAGCCGCGGGGCGGGCCGCTGACCGGGAAGATTGCGCCGTGACCGCCGGGGTAGCCGCACGGTTCATACGGCGATTCCCACAGGGCGGAGGAACGGTGAGCCAAGCGAATGTTTTCGTCATCGGGATGGACGAGGGGAACCTGGACACGCTCCGCGACGTGCCCCTGGCCGTGAATTACCGTTTCCATCCCCTGCTGACCATCGAGGAACTCCAGATCGGCGACATTCCCGTGGTGGAACTGATCGAGAAGGCCCAGGCGGAACTGGACGCCTTCGAGGGAAGCATCGACGCCATCGTGGGCTACTGGGACTTCCCGGTGAGCACGCTCGTGCCCATTCTGTGCGAACGCTACGGGCTGCACAGCACCAGCCTGGAATCCATCGTCACATGCGAGCACAAGTACTGGAGCCGGCTGGAGCAGCAGAAGGTCATCGACGAGCACCCGCGGTTCGCGGTGCTGGACCCCTTCTCGGACCCCGGGCCGCCGGCGGGCCTGTCCTTCCCGATGTGGCTCAAGCCGGTCAAGTCCTTCTCCTCCGAACTGGCCTTCGGCGTCAAGGACGACGCGGAGTTCCGCAAGGCGATCGGTGAGATCCGCGAGGGCATCTCCCGGGTCGGCAAGCCCTTCGAGTACATCCTCGACCGGCTGGAGCTGCCGGCGGAGATCGAGGAGGCGGGCGGGCAGGCGTGCCTGGCCGAGGAGTCGCTCAGCGGTGAGCAGTTCGCCGCCGAGGGGTACGTCCACAACGGCGAGGTCACCGTGTACGGGGTCCTCGACTCCGTGAACTACCCGGACTCCCCCTCCTTCCTCCGCCACCAGTACCCCTCCCAGCTGCTGCCCGAGTCCGTCGTGGAGCGGATCAAGGACGTGTCGAGGCGGGTCATCACGCAGATCGGCATGGATTCCGCGACGTTCAGCATCGAGTACTTCTACGACCGGGGGACCGGCGAGCTGAATCTGCTGGAGGTCAACCCGCGGCATTCGCAGTCGCACGCCGAGATGTTCGAGTACGTCGACGGAGTGCCCAACCACCACTGCATGCTCAGCCTGGCCCTCGGGCGGGATCCGCGCCTGCCGCAGGGCGAGGGACCCTACGAGGTGGCCGCCAAGTGGTACTACCGGCGCTTCGAGGACGGGGTGGCGCGGCGGGTGCCGACCGGGGAGGAGATCGAGCGGCTGCAGGAGGAGATCCCCGGGGTGAAGATCGAGATCGTGCCGGAGCAGGGACAGCGGCTCTCGGACCTCCCGGGCCAGGACAGCTACAGCTTCGAACTCGCCCATCTCTTCATCGGCGCGGACAGCGAGAAGGAGCTGTGCGAGAAGTACGACCGGTGTGTGGCGGCGCTTCCCTTCGCGTTCGACGCCGCACCCGGGGAGGAGCGCGACTGATTCATGCGAGCCGTCACCAGCCTGCCCTGCGCGACCAAGGAAGAGGAGCACGTCCGGATCCCGGTGTCGGACGGCACCCGGCTGTCGGCCCGGATCTGGCGGCCCACCGCCTCGGACGACGAGCCGGTGCCCGCGGTGCTGGAGTACATCCCGTACCGCAAGCGCGACCTCAGCTCCGTGCGCGACTCCCTCCACCACCCCTACATGGCCGGCCACGGCTATGCCTGTGTGCGGGTGGACATCCGCGGCACCGGCGAGTCCGAGGGCGTGCTCACCGACGAGTACCTGGAGGTCGAGCAGACCGACGCCGAGGACGTTCTCGCCTGGCTCGCCGGCCAGCCCTGGTGCGACGGCCGCACCGGCATGATGGGCATCTCCTGGGGGGCCTTCAGCGCCCTCCAGGTCGCGGCCCGCCGGCCGCCCAGCCTCCGGGCGATCGTCATCGCGTCCTTCACCGACGACCGCTACGCCGACGACATGCACTACATGGGCGGCTGTCTGCTCTCGGACAACCTGGCCGAGGCGGGCACCATGTTCGCCTACGCCACCTGTCCCCCGGACCCCGCGCTCGTGGGGGACCGCTGGCGCGACATGTGGCGGGAGCGGCTGGAGAGCGCCCGCCCCTGGGCCGCGGAGTGGCTGCGCCACCAGCGGCGCGACGACTACTGGCGGCACGCCTCGGTCTGCGAGGACTACTCCGCCGTCCGGGTGCCGGTGCTGGCGTCCAGCGGCTGGGCGGACGGCTACTCCAACGCCGTGACGCGGCTGCTGGCGAACCTGGACGTCCCGCGCCGGGGACTGATCGGCCCCTGGTCGCACAAGTATCCGCACCTGGGCGAGCCGGGCCCGGCCATCGGCTACCTCCAGGAGGTCGTCCGCTGGTGGGACCACTGGCTCAAGGACAGGGACAACGGGGCCATGGACGGGCCGATGCTGCGCGCCTGGATGCAGGACAGCGTGCCGCCCTCCACGTCCTACGAGGAGCGCCCCGGCCGCTGGGTCGGCGAGCCGGCCTGGCCCTCGCCGCACGTCGAGCGGCTGTCCCACCCGCTGAGCCCGCACCGGATCGGCGCACCGGGCGATACGGTTCCCGACGGGGCGGAGATGACGGTGCAGTCGCCGCTGTCCGTCGGGCAGTTCGCCGGCAAGTGGGCCTCGTACAACGCGCCGCCGGACCTCCCCTACGACCAGCGGGAGGAGGACGGCGGGTCGATGGTCTTCGACACCGACCCGCTGCCCGAGCGGCTGGAGATCCTGGGCGCGCCGGCGGTGGAACTCGACCTGTCCGTCAGCGAGCCGGTGGCGATGGTCGCGGCGCGGCTGTCGGACGTGGCGCCGGACGGCCGCGCCACCC
Source organism: Streptomyces sp. F63 (assembly GCF_018070345.1). Taxonomy (GTDB): domain Bacteria; phylum Actinomycetota; class Actinomycetes; order Streptomycetales; family Streptomycetaceae; genus Streptomyces. Next base: position 13,826 of record NZ_JAGPXX010000017.1, on the reverse strand, counting down.
GTGTCAGCTACGGGCTGCTGAACCTGACCCGCCGGGACGGCCGGGCCGCGCCGGAGCCGCTGGTGCCCGGGGAGCGCTACCGGGCGGTGGTGCAGCTCAACGGCACGGCGCAGGCCTTCCCGCCGGGGCACCGGATCCGGCTGTCGCTGTCCACCTCGTACTGGCCGCTGGCCTGGCCGCCGCCGCGGCCGGTGCTGCTGACGGTGCACTCCGGCACCAGTGCGCTGACACTGCCGGTGCGGCCCGCCGCCGAGCCGGACGAGGTGACGGCACGGCCCTTCGACGAGCCGGAGGGCACCCCGCCGCTGGAGACGACGCAACTGTCCCCGCCGGAGCAGCGCTGGACCGTCTCCCGCGACCTGGTGGGCTACAACGCCGCGCTGGAGATCGTCAAGGACAACGGCACCGTGCGCTACGAGGACATCGGCCTCGTAGCGAGCCGCCGCGCCTACGAGCGGTACGACTCGGTCGCCGACGACTTCGAATCGGTGCGCGGCGAGTCGGCCTGGACGATGACGTTCCGCCGGGACGACTGGGACGTGCGGACCGTCACCCGTACGGTGCTCCGCTCCACCGGGACGGAGTTCCTGCTGCACGCGACGCTGGACGGCTACGAGGGCGGGGAGCGGGTGTTCTCCCGCACCTGGAACGAGACGGTGCCCCGCGACCACCTCTGAGCGGACACGGGCCCCGGCACGCCCGTACCGCGCGGCGGCGCCCGGCGGATCCCTCCGCGGATCCCTCCGCCCCGGGCGCCGGGCCGGAGCACGGCGCACCGCTCAGGAGTCCCGGCCGAGCAGGGACCTGAGGAACTCCCGGCTCTCCTCCGGCGGTTCGGCCTCCGCGCACAGCCGCTCCATGATCAGCGCGTACTGGTCGACGTCCTCCCGCTTGTCGAGGTACACCGCGCCGGTCAGCTGCTCCAGATAGACCTTGTCCGGCAGGTCCGGCTCCCGGAACCGCAGCAGGGTGACGGGGGTCCCGGCGGCGGCGTTGGCACCGACGCTGAACGGCGCCACCTGCAGCGACACGCTCGGCAGCTCGGTGACGGCCAGCAGATGCTCCAGCTGTGCGCGCATCACCTCCGGGCCGCCGAAGGGCCGGCGCAGCACCGCCTCGTCCACGACCGCCCAGAGTTTCGGGGCGTCGGGCCGGGTGAGCAGCTTCTGCCGGGCGAGCCGCAGTTCGACCAGCCGGTCGATCTTCCGCTCGGGGGCGTCCGGATAGCCGAGCCGGGTCACGGCCCGCGCGTAGGGCTCCGTCTGGAGCAGGCCGGGGAGGAACTGCACCTCGTAGGTGCGGATGAGCGAGGCGGACTCCTCCAGGCCTATGTGCAGCTCGAACCAGTCCTCCAGGACGTCGCTGTACTCGTGCCACCAGCCGGGGCGGTTGGCCCGGCGGCCGAGGGCGAGGTAGTCCGCGCGCTCGGCCGGGTCGGTGACTCCGTAGAGGGTGAGCAGGTCCTCCAGGTCGCGGAGCTTGAAGCCCACCTGGCCGCGTTCGAGGCGGCTGATCTTCGCGTGGGAGGCGCGGATGGCGCGGCCGGCCGCCTCCGGGGTGATGCCGCGTTCCCGGCGCAGCCGCCGCAGCTGGGCGCCGACCACGATCCGCAGCACGGTGGGCCCGGCCTCGGGCCGGTCCAGATAGCGGCGTACCGGGAAGCCGTCGTCCGCTCCGGTGGCCGGGGTCATCCCCGCGCCTCCGGCGCGGTGCGCGGCCGCCCGGTCGCGGAACGGCGGCCGGCGGCGGGGCCCCCGGCGGTCGCCGGGCGGATCACGCCGGCTGCTCCCCGCACGCGAGGGCGTCGAAGTCGCCGTCCTTCGCCCCGCGGAGGAAGGCGGCCATCTCCTCCCGGCTCCAGACCAGCACGGGCCCCTCCGGGTAACGGGAGTTGCGCACCGCGATCCGGCCTCCGGAGAGGACCGCGAGTTCCACGCAGTTGCCGCCCGGCGCGCTGCGACCGCTCTTCCGCCATGCCGCGTTCTCCCAGTCGTCCGCCCGGTTGCCGGGCCGCTTCCCGCCGCCGGTCCCCGTCATCCCAGCCCTCCTCCGCCGCACGGCTCCGCGTCCGCCCCCGAACGTCCCGCCGTACGGGCCGTCATATGCCGTACGCGAGACTGTAGAGCCGTCCGCGCCCACGGCACCAGCCGGAGGACGGGGCTCCGGCGCTCCCGCTCCGCGCGGGGCGTGCGCCGGGTCAGGGCTTGCGGGCGACGCCCACGTAGAGCGGGATGTCGGTGTCCGAGAGGGCCTCCGCGCCCACTTCGGCCGGATCGGGACGCCACCGCTGAACCACCGTCAGACCCGGCTCCACGAGCTCCAGGCCGTCGAAGAAGCGCAGCACCTCGTCCTTGCTGCGCGGTGTGACGTTCGAGCCCTTCGCCCTGAAGTTGTCCGAAACCTTTTTCAACGTGGCCGGTTCGAAGTCGTTGGTGGCATGGCTGAGCACCAGGTGGCTGCCCGCGGGGAGGTCCCGGAGAAGACGGGCGACGATGCCGTACGGGTCCGCGTGCTGCGGAAGCCAGTGGAGGACCGCCACCAGGGTCACCGCGACCGGCTTGCCCAGGTCGAGCGTCGCGCGGAGCCGGGGGTGCTCCAGGATGCCGTCCGGGTCGCACAGATCCGCCTCGATGTAGGCGGTGCGGCCCTCGGGGGTGCTCTCGTGCAGCGCGCGCGAATGGGCCAGCACGATGGGGTCGTTGTCGGTGTAGACGACCCGGCAGGAGGGGTCGGTGTGCTGGGCGACCTCGTGGAGGTTGGGCGGGGTCGGTATGCCGGTCCCGATGTCGAGGAACTGCCGGATCCCGGCCTCCCCGGCCAGATGCCGCACGGCGCGGTGCATGAAGGCGCGGTTCTGGTGCGCCACCAGGCCGGCCACCGGCATGGTCTCCAGCAGCTGCTCGGCCGCCTTCCGGTCCTCCGGGTAGTTGGTCTTGCCGCCCAGCAGGACGTCGTACACGCGGGCGGCGTGGGGCCGGTCGGTGCGGAGTTCGACCGGTGGCCTGGGTCCGGTCCGCATCCATTCCTCCGCGTCCGCCATGCGCCACCGCTCCTTCCCCGCCGTCCGGGCGCCGGACGGGGTCATCTGTCGTCAACTGTGCTGTGCAGCTTACTGTGTTGACGTGCCGCCACGGGTGCGCCCGCCGGTGCGGGGCCCCGCACCGGCGGGCGGAAACCGTACCCGGCGCCCGTTTGACCGGCGCCCTCCCCGGGGACCCCTGGGGCCATGACCACGCTCCGGAACAGCGCCCTCGCCGCCGCCTTCGACCGGGCCTCGGGCTCGTACGACCGTCTCGTCGCCGCCAATCCGGGCTACCACGGGCAGCTGCGGCTGTCCGCGCGCCGGCTCGCGCTGCCCGGGCGGGGGGCGGGCCTGCGCGTGCTGGATCTGGGCTGCGGCACGGGGGCCTCGACGGCCGCCCTGCTCGCGGCCGCGCCGCGCGCCCGGATCACGGCCGTCGACGTCTCGGCGGGGATGCTGCGGCAGGCGGCCGCGAAGCGCTGGGACGGGGACGTCGAGTTCGTCCACGCCGCGGCGGAGGATCTGCCGTGCCCGGGCGCGGAGGGCCCGTTCGACGCCGTCTTCGCGGCCTACCTGGTGCGGAACGCGGCGGACCCCGACGCGGTGCTGCGGACGGTGCGGGGGCTGCTGCGCCCCGGCGGGCGGCTGGCCGTCCACGAGTACACGCTGACGGGAAGCCCGTACCACCGGCTCCTCTGGTCGGCGGTCTGCTGGGGAATCGTGATCCCGGCCGGGTCGCTGCCCCGGGGCGACGCGTCGCTCTACCGCCATCTGTGGCGCAGCGTGCTGGACTTCGACACCGCGGAGGCCTTCCGCGGCCGGCTGCTGCGCGCGGGACTGTCACCGGTGCGCACCGCCCCGGTGACGGGCTGGCAGCGCGGGATCGTGCACACCTTCCTGGCCGGCCGTCCCGGCACCGGGACGGAGACCGGGGGCGGCGGCGGGGAGGGGCCCGGGCAGGACGCGCGGTGAACCCGGGCGGGGCCCGGCGCACCACCGCCGGGCGGCGGGTCAGCCGGCCAGTTCGGGGTGGCCGAAGAGACCGGCGTACTCGGCCGGCAGCCGGGCGAGGAGGGCGTCCCGCTCCCCGCGGCCGATCCGTTCGGCCAGCGTGGAGAGCACCGCGCGGGTGGCCGCCTCGGCGCTCTCCTCGTCCTCCCCGATGGCCTCGGCCACATGGGTGACGAAGGTCCGCGCCCCCCAGTCCCGGGCCGCGGCCTCCGCGTCATTGATCATGTCGGCCAGCGGCTCGGGCAGCTGGTCGGCCAGGTGGCCCGCGGAATCGGGGGTCAGCCGGGTGCCCAGCGCGGTGAGGACGGCCCTGGTGGCCATGTCCGCTTCGTCCGGGCTGTATCCGCCGCGCTCGCGCACGGCGGCGAGGAAGGCTCCGTACGGCATGGGATGGCTCACTCCTTGTGTGGGCGGATGACCGGTCCCGGCCACGGGGAAGCCGGCCGGCCCGGGGCGATTCGCACCGTCCGCGGTGAATGTCCTTCTAGAGGTACCAGGGGTCACCCGCTTCAAACAGCTTTCGCCCGGCTGCCCGGCCCTCCGGAGCGGCCCGCACGAAGCCGCCCCGGGCCGGGCACGGCACAGGGCGGCCGTCCGGAGGGCGCGCCGGCGAGCGGGACCGGGCGGACAGGTCGTCACGGCAGTCCGTCGGGCACCCCTGCCGCCGGAGCGTCCGCGGGGACCGGCCGCCCGGTCACTCCCTCCCGATGAAGCAGCCGGCGCAGAGCGTGCAGTCTCCTCCGAGTCGCGTCACCGGTTCCCGAACGATCTGCCGGGCCGCCGGGTCGGTACGGACGGCGGGCGGAGCGACGCAGACCTCCCGCCCCGCCCGGGTCCGGGCCACCCATCCTCGGAAGGCCGGCCCGTGGTCGGCAATCACCGGAGTGCTGCGCATGGTTCCCCCTTTTCAGGAGTGGGAGAACCCCCGAGTGACCGTCCGATCCTGCCACTTCGGTCGCCCTCGGGCACCGGAGCCCCACAGAGCGTCGCGCCGGCGGAGGGGGCCCCGCCTCCCGCCGCCCGGGCGGCCGCCGCCCGTGACCCGCCGCCCGTGATCCGCCGCCCGCTCAGATGAGCCCTTTGCGGCGCAGGTCCTCCAGCACCCGCTCGTTCATCTCCCGGATCTTGCTCGCCTGCAGATCGGTGACCGCGATCGCCGCGCTCTCCAGGGCCTGCCGGATGCCGGCCTCCAGCTCCTCCCCCGGGAGCGACGCGATGACGACGTCCGCGTCGGCCTCCGCCCGCTCCACGGGGATCGGCTCCCCGCCGGAGAGCACGAGGCGGCAACTGCCCGGCGCCCAGCTCAGAGCGCGCTCCATGTGCGCGTAGCTGGTGTCACGGGCCCGCGGTAGGTGTGCTTGCGCAGCTCGTACTCACGCGGCACACCGTGCTCGAACGCCACCTCCGACACCCAGTTCGCGGCGTCATTGACCGTGCCCAAGGTGCGCTCAAGCGCGGATGCCCCGGACCCGTCCTTGTCCCACCCCCGAGTGACAACCGGGCCCGGCCTTCCCTCCGCTGCCGCCCCGTCACCTCGCCGGAGCGCCGCGGCGGGAGGCTCCGCGGTCACCGCGGCAGACGGTGCCGGGGCGGATTCCGCCGCCGGCCCAGCCGCATGCCGAGCAGCACCAGATTGATGAGGAAGACGGCCACCCCGATGAGGAGCAGGACGAACAGCCCCTCGACGACCACCCCGGCGATGCCGAGTCCGACCGCGACGAGGACCAGGAACAGGAACAGGGCCATGGGGCTCTCCGATGGGCGGGTTCAGCGCCGGGCCAGCCGGCGCTCGCCGGGCCCGTGCTGGTAGGGGCGTTCGTAATGGGCGAAGACGGCCGCCTCCTCCTCGGCGAGGAGCTCGCCGTCCCGCTGGATCGAGGGCGCGTTCTTCACCTGCCTCTTCAGGACCCGGACCGTGAGATGGCCGGGCCCGACGGTGGCACCGTCGAGCGGTACGAACGCCAGCCGGCGCCGGGTCGGCAGGCCGACGAAGACGGTCGCGAACGCCGGCTGGTCCGAGGAGGTGTCGACGTAGACCGACTCCAGTTCCCCGATCCGGTTGCCCTCGGCGTCCAGCACGGCGTGACCACGCCAGTCCCTGATGTTCTCGGCCTCGAACATCGCAATGCCCTCCGTCCTCCGCGGGCGCTTCCCGGTCCGGTCTCCTCTGTCCTATCCGCAGCCGGCCCGTTCCGCGCGCCGGGGACGCACGGGCGGCGGCATCCCTACGCCCGACGGGGTGACGGGACGGATGCCGGCGCACCGGCCGGCCGGCGCCGGGGGTCCGGAAACCGCCACCGGGAGCGGACCGCGGACGCCCATGGCCGGATCCGGACGGCGACCGGGCCGCCCCGCCCGGCCGGCGGCCGGGAGCGGCTGCCTCCAGGGCCTATGCTTTCCGGGTGGCGAACGAAGAAGTGCAGCGCCTGGCGCGGATACGGATGCGGGTGACGGGCGAGAGCTACGAACAGGCTCTCGCCGCCCTGCAAGGCCGTGCCGCCGGCACCGGATCCGGCGACTGCCCGGAGCCGGGCCCGGAGGAGACCGGGGGCGCGGGAGAAGCCGGGAGCGCGGCCTGCAGCGGCGCGACCGTCATCGACATGACCGGGCGGGAGAGAACACCGGGCGCGGCCCGCGCGAGGCGCCGTACGGCCGCCCGCGCGCCCAGAGCGCCCGAGGCGGCGAACGGGGAGCAGGAGGAGAGAGGCTGACGGGCCGCCCGCCGGCGCGGCGGGCCCGCCGGTCACCGCCGGCCCGGCCGTCCCGGTGCGGACCGGGGCGGCCGGGCCGGCGGCGCGTCAGACGAGTTGTGCCCGGCCGAACAGCAGGGCGAAGCCGCCGGGCAGCCGGCCGATGATCCGGTCCAGCAGCTCATGGTCCGTCACATCGGCGACGACGCTCAGGACCGAGCTCGTGTCCCAGCGGGCCGTCGCGGACGTCGCTCCCTCGGTGCGGGCGGCGATCCCGTCCACGAACTCCGCGGCGGTGAGCGGCCGGTTCGCGGACCGCTGCGTAACGAGCAGCCGGGCCGCCTCCAGCGGCAGCCGGCGGGCCAGCAGATTCCGCTCGGCCCTGCCGAGTTGGCCGCCCAGGGCCGAGAGCACGACCCGGGTCACCCGCTCGGCCTCCCGCCGGCTCGGATACTCCCCGCGTTCCCGGACCCGCTCGGTGAACTCACTCCAGCGCATGCGTGCGCTCCTCCTCTTCTCCCCTCACGGACGACTGACGACGCCGATGGCGGCCGGGCCCGCGCAGCGCGCGGTTCCCGGCACCCCGGCACGGCACACACGACGGTGCCGCGACCGCCTCCGCGGCCGCGGCACCCCGCGGCGGTTCAGGAACGGAGCTCCCTGCGCTCACTGCCGCCCGAAATCTGGATCTTGCGCGGCTTGGCCTGCTCGGCGACCGGGATCCGGAGAGTCAGCACCCCCGCCTCGTAGGAGGCCTCGATCCGCTCGGTGTCGAGGGTCTCGCCGAGGAAGAGCTGCCGGCTGAAGCTTCCGGCGGGACGCTCGGCGGCGATCACCTCGGCGTCCTCGGGAGCCGGCGACCGGCGCTCGGCCCGCACGGTGAGGACGTTGCGCTCGACGTCGAGGTCGATGCTCTCGGGGTCGATCCCCGGAAGGTCGAAGTGGACGATGAAGTCCTCGCCCGACCGGTACGCGTCCATCGGCATGCCCGCGGGCCGGCTGACGCTGTTGAACATCTGCTGGGCGAACCGGTCCAGGTCGCGGAACGGGTCGGTACGCATGAGCATCACGGGTCATCTCCCTCCGTGTGGCACTGCTTGCGATGCCCTACACACTTCTTATATACACCGCACGAGAAAACTTGACAAGCAGCCGCTCAAGTCAGCCATTTACGCAGGTCAGGATGGTCATGGAGAGGCGGCGGTGTCCCGTGCCCGCCGCTCCCCCGCCCGGCGGGCACGGTGGGCGGGGCCCGGAGAGCAGCGGGCCGCCCGGCCCGCGACCGGTGACGGCGGCCTCGGAGCCGGGCGGCGGAAGGTCAGGCGGGGGTGACGGGTTCCTGGAGTTCGGTGACCCAGTCCTCGGGTCCGCCCTCACAGGAGAGGTAGAGCTCCCGGGGCGGGCCGGCGGAGCGGTGCCCGCTGGTGCCGATCCAGCGCGCCAGGGCCTGGACGGCCGGCATCACCTCGTCCATGGAACCGCGGTGCACGACGGTCGCCGCCTTCTCCACCGCCGGGAGGTCCACGACGGCGAGGCCGTGGCCCCCGCCGGGGTCGGTGGCGACCGGCGCCGCTGCGTGGACGGTGACCGTGCCGCCGGGGTGCTCCTCGTAGAAGGCGAGGTCCGGGCCGGCCGGCGCCACGCCCGCAGCGCGGAGCCGCTGGTGCAGCTCGCGGTAGAGCGGCTGGATCACCGGTCCGATGTCCTCCGGCCGGAACCCCGGCGCCTCGGCGGTCAGTTCGGCCACACGGACCGCGGGAAGGGATTTCACCACGATGTCATCGGCGGGCATGCGCCCCTCGCTCTCGATGAGACGGAGCCTCGCCTCGGCCCGGGCCAGCCGGCCCGCCGCCGCGTGTGCCTCCTCCTCCAGTTCCGCGCGGCGGAGCCTGAGCATGCCGCGCAGCTCCCCGGCGCCGACGTCCTCGTCGAGGATCTGCCGCACCTGCCGGAGCGTGAAGCCGAGATCCTTGAGGGCGAGGACGCGGTTGAGCCGGGTGAGCTGGCCGGCCTCGTAGAAGCGGTAGCCGGTGAAGGGGTCGGTGCGGGCGGGGCGCAGCAGTCCGAGGGCGTCGTAGTGACGCAGCATGCGGACCGAGACGCGGCCGTGCCGGGCGAAGTCTCCGATACTGAACATGACGCCTCCCAGTGCAGGGCCTCACACGGTGTCATGGTCAAGCGGCGGCCCGGCGGGCACCCTTCCCACTGGGCTCTCTCCCGCCGTGCGCGGCGGAACGGGGGTGCGCCGTGGCTACCACCGTTCCGTGTTCGGTCGGAAGCTCCCCACGTAGCGGCGCATGTAGCTCGCGTCGTCACGCGCCCTCAGGCCGCACCGGAGGTAGTCCTCGTGGGCGCGGGCGAGGGCGTCCTCGTCCAGTTCGACGCCGAGTCCCGGCCCCTCGGGGACCCTGACCGCTCCGTCGCGGAACCGGAGGGCCCCGGGGACGATGACGTCGGTCTCCTTCCACGGCCAGTGGGTGTCGCAGGCGTAGGTGAGGTGCGGGGTCGCGGCGGCCACGTGGACCATCGCGGCGAGGCTGATCCCGAGATGGCTGTTGGAGTGCATGGACAGGCCGATGCCGAAGGACCGGCACAGGACGGAGAGGGCCTGGGTGTCGCGCAGGCCGCCCCAGAAGTGGTGGTCGGAGAGGACGACGCCGACCGCCCGGGCCCGGATGGCCGGTTCGAGGTCGTCGAAGCGGACCACGCACATATTGGTGGCGAGCGGCATGCGCGCCCGTTCGGCCACCCGCGCCATGCCGGCGATGCCGGGGGTGGGGTCCTCCAGGTATTCGAGGACGCCGTCCAGTTCGCGGGCCACCTCGATCGCCGTGTCCGGTTTCCAGGCGCCGTTGGGGTCGATGCGCAGCGGGTGGCCGGGGAAGGCCGCGGCGAGCGCGCGGATGCCCTCGGTCTCCTGCGCGGGCGGGAGGACACCGCCCTTGAGTTTGAGGGAGCGGAAGCCGTAGGTCTCCACCATGCGCCGGGCCTCGCCGACGAGGGCTTCCGGCGTGAGCACCTCGCCCCAGTCGTCGGTCTCCGCGCCCAGGTGGGCGCCGTACTTGTAGAAGAGGTAGGCGGAGAACTCGACCTCGTCCCGGGCCCGGCCGCCGAGCAGATCGCAGACCGGGCGGCCGAGGAGCCGCCCCTGGGCGTCGAGGGCGGCCACCTCGAAGAGCGCGTAGACGCCGGCGAGGGTCTTGCCGGTGGAGAAGCCGCCGGTGAGGCCGTGCAGATCGGTGTACACGGTGTCGCCGACGACGCGCTCGACGGTGCGGCGCAGGCCCGGCAGGTCGAACACGTCCCAGCCGGTGAGCTGTTCGGCGACCCGCCGGGCCTGGGTGAGGAACGCCTCGTCGCCGTAGGACTCGCCGAGGCCCGTCACGCCGTCCTCGCCGACGAGCCGCAGCACGCTGCGGAGCGCGTACGGTTCGTGGACGCCCATGGCGTTGAGCAGCGGTGGGTCGGCGAAGGCGACCGGGGTCAGGACGGCCTCCCGTATTCTCATCGGCCGCCCGCCTCCAGACCGGCCAGGACGCCGAGGCCGTGGTCGAGGATCCGTTCCAGCCGCCGGAGCTGGCCCTCGGTGGGCTCGGCGAGCGGCGGCCGGACCGGTCCCACCTTCTGGCCGCGCAGCCGGGCGGCGGCCTTGACCAGGGAGACGGCGAAGCCCGGGGTCTCGTCGCGGAGGGCCACCAGGGGCAGGTAGAAGCCGTTCAGCAGGGTGTCCATGGTGGCCCCGTCGCCCTCGGTGAGGGCGCGGTGGAAGCGCTGGGCGATCTCGGGCAGGCAGCCGTGGACGGCGGAGGAGTAGCGCTCGACGCCGATGGCGGCGTAGGCGCGAGCGGACATCTCGGCGGTGGGCAGCCCGTTGAAGAAGAGGAGGTCCTCTCCCCGGCCGCCGGCGGCGCGGACCGCGGTGACGATCCGGCTCATCCGCTCGATGTCCCCGTGACCGTCCTTGATGCCGATCACGGAGGGGACGGAGAGCAGGGAGACCGCCGAGCTCTCGGTGAGGACGGCGGTGGCGCGGTGGTAGACGACGACCGGCACGCCGGTGTCGCCGGCCGCGTACCGGACATGGGCGACGAGACCGGCGGGCGGTCCGGTGACGAGGTACGGCGGCAGCAGCAGGACGCCGTCGGCCCCGGCCGCCGCGGCCGCCGCGACACCCGCGCGGGCGGTCGCGGCGCCGCCTCCGGCCCCGGCCCAGACGGGGACCCGTCCGCCGGCGACGTCGAGTGCGGTGCGTACCAGAGCGTTCAGCTCGTCCGGCGCGAGGGAGCTGAACTCGCCGGTGCCGCACCCGACGAACAGGGCTCCGGCACCCGCCGCCACGTGGAACTCGACGTGGTCGGCGAAGGCGTCGAGGTTGAGTTCGAGGTCGTCGGTGAAGGGGGTGAACGGAAAGGCCAGCAGGCCGTTCAGTTCCGGGGTGGACTGCGTCATCGGGTCCGTTCTCTCCTCTGGTCGGGGGGCCGGCGCCGGGGCCCCGGGGCCGGTGGCCTCGTACCGGGCGCGGGCCGGCCGTGCGTCAGACGGCGACGACCGGGTCCTGGGACGAGCTTCCGGAGCCGCCGGGGCCCTCGTCCTCGTCCTTGCGGCCGGCCGTGTCGATGATCTCGTCCGCGCGCACACTCGGCTCCGGGGCGAGCAGGCCCAGCCCGGAGTAGAGGACCAGCGAGACCAGGATGGGCGCGGCGACGATGGTCGTCTGCGTGCTGTCGAGTCCGTAGTAGACGAGGGCGTAGGTGGCGAGACCGGCGGCCCAGGAGGCCAGGGCGGCGCGGGAGCCGCAGCGGCGGAACCAGGGCAGCATGCCGAGCAGCAGCGGAATGGAGATCGGGCCCATGAGCGCGGCGACCCAGGAGACGACGATGGCCAGGACGCCGCCGAGGTTCTTCGCCTGGGTGGCGACGATCATGCTGAGGGTGATGAAGGAGAAGGTGGCGATCCGCGCGGCCAGCAGCTTCTCGCCCGCGGAGAAGTCGCGCGCCCGGCGCCACAGCACGGGGAGCATGTCCCGGGTGATGACGGAGGAGATGGCGTTGGCGTCGGAGGCGACCATCGCCATGGTGTGCGAGAAGAATCCGGCCAGGACCAGGCCGACCATGCCGGCGGGCAGCAGGGTCGTCGTCATCTCCGCGTAGGAGGTGGTGGGGTCCTCCAGGCCGGGGACGATCAGCGGCGCGGCGAACATCGGGATCATCAGGACGAACGGCCAGACCAGGTAGAGGGCGGAGGAGAGGACGGCGCCCCGCCGGGCGGCGTGGGTGCTGGGCGCGGCCATGTAGCGCTGCGCCAGGTTCCACATCCCGCCGTTGTACTCCAGGGTCTTCACCAGGATGTAGACGAGCAGAAAGACGGTGGTGTACTTGGACGTGGTGGGGCTGAGGTGACCCTCCGGCAGATCGCCCCAGAAGGTGAACAGGGCGGAGAACCCGCCGAGTTTGCCGAGGACGACCCAGAGCATGACGAGGCCGGCGAGCCCCTGGATGAGGAACTGCCCGAAGTCGGTGAGGGCGTCCGCCCACAGGCCGCCCGCGGTGCAGTAGATCATGGTGACGGTGCCGGTGATGACGATGCCGAGCACCAGCGGCACCCCGGCGAAGGAGTTCAGCAGCACGGCGACCGCGAACCACTTCGAGGCCACGTCGAAGACCTTGAGGAGGCTTCCGCTCCAGGCGAGGGCCTGCTGGGTGGGGACGTTGTAGCGGCGGGCCAGGTATTCGAGCGGTGAGGCGACGCCGAGCCGGGAGGAGAGCCGGTTCCACCGGGCGGCGAAGAGCCAGCTGCCGATGCCGACCCCGATGCCGATGGTCGCGAAGGCCCAGAAGTAGACGGTGATGCCGTCGGTGTAGGCGACGCCCGCGAAGGCGACGAACATGACCGCGCTGTAGCCCGACATGTGGTGCGAGATGCCCGCCAGCCACCAGGGCATCTTGCGGCCGGCGATGTAGAAGTCGCGGACGGTGCGGACTCTCCGGTGGGACCACCACCCGATGCCCACCATCACCAGGAAGTACCCGCTCACCATGATCCAGTCGAGTATGTGCACTGCAGCGACCCCTCTCAGATTTCACATATGTGAATGGAGTCACTCAGGCGGACAGAGTTCGCACACCTGAATGGCGTTCGGGGAAGCTAGTATGACGTGGATCACGTGTCAACGGTTCGGACAGAGGAGCACCATGCCGCGACCGACCGCCCCCTCGGCCGTCCCGCCGGCCACCCCGGCCGCCGCCCGCACCGGGCCGGCCGGGGACAGATCCGAACCGGCCGGGGTGAAATCGGCCCGCCGGGCCATCGATCTGCTGGAGACCTTCGCGGCGCACGACAGCTGGCTGACGCTCGGCGGGCTCCACGCCACCACCGGACTCCCGCGCTCCAGCCTGCACGGCCTGCTGCGCACCCTCCACGAGTGCGGCTGGCTGGAGACCGACGGCGCCGGCGGTTACCGGCTCGGGGTGCGCGCCCTCATCTGCGGCACCGCCTACCTCGACCGCGACCCCGTCATCCCGTACGCCACCGAGGCGCTGGAGACGGTCCGCGACCAGACCGGTTTCACCGCCCACTACGCGCGCCGCGACGGCGACCAGGTGGTCTATCTGGAGACCCGGGAGTCGCGCCGCTCCGCCCATCTGGTCTCGCGCGTCGGCCGCACCCTGCCGGCGCACGCCACCGCTCTGGGCAAGGTCCTGCTGGCCGAACTCACCCAGGACGAGATCGCCGGGCTGATGCCCGCCCCTCTGCCCGCGCTCACCCCGAACACCCTCACCACGCTGGAGGCCCTGGAAGCGGCCTGCGCGGAGACCCGGGAACGGGGCTACGGCCTGGAGACGGAGGAGGGCACCCCGGGCGTGCGCTGCGCCGCCGCGGTCGTCCCGTACCGCATCCCGGCCACCGACGCGATCAGCTGTTCCATGCCGACCGACCAGGTCACCGAGGAAGCGGTCGCCGGGGTGGGCGCGTTGCTGACCGAGGTCGCCGGGGATCTGGGACGGCGGCTGCGGCGGGCCGGCATCCGCTGAGGCGGGGCCCCGCCCCCGCGCGGCGGCGCAGCGGCGGGCCCCCGCCCGGGCGCGGGGGGCGGGGGGCGCCGC
>NZ_JAGPXX010000016.1 GCF_018070345.1 Streptomyces sp. F63 | reverse complement strand
TTCAACGCGTCGATCCGCCCCGCCCGGGACAACGCCCCACGCTCCAGCAACCCCAGCATCGCCGCCGTCTGCGGCCCCGGCACCACTCCCGCCAGATACGCCGCCCACTCATCCGCCGACACCGGCGCCCCCGCCCCGGCACCACCGGTGGAGTCACCGACCGTCACCCTGGCCGGGTCCATGGTGGGGTCGGTGGTGGAATCGGTGGCGGGATCGGTGGCGGTGCCGGTCTCGCCGTGGTCGAGCAATGTGGCCTGCATGATGCCCCCCCGTCCGCTCGGACGCCCGATGAACTCACGCCCCCGTGACGGGAGTTCCTACCCCTATTCTCCGTCACGGACGGTAATGGATCCAGGTCCGAGACCCGGAACCACCCGAACGAGTGACCGAAAACGGACCCGGGAACTCCACCCTTGGCCCACACCGCACACCGCACACCACCACCACCGCCACCAGCCCGCCACCACCGACAGCCCGCCGCCACCGCCGCCACTGCCACTGACACTGCCGCCACCGACATGAACGCCGCCACCGCCACCTCTTCAACGACACCACCGACGCCACCGACGCCACCGGCACCACCGGCAGCCCACCGCGACCGCCACCACCGACAGCCCGCCACAACGGCGGGACGGCCGACGAGCACTGGCGCGCGTGTGCTTCCGCGCACCCCCACCGGCACCAGCCACGCCAACGCCTTTCCAGCCGACCCCGGGCACGCACGGCCCCGGATAGACGACCGACCCCGGGCCACCCCCCGACCCGGATGCCGTAACCCCCACCACGACAACCACGGACAGCCCGCACCCCACCCGCCACCACCACCGCGCCGCCCACCCGGGTCGTAACCTTCAGGGCGGCAACGAACGGCTCTCACTTCCGGCTGCCCGCCTCCGCCTCAGCCGGCCTCAGCCCAACCGGCCTCAGCCCAACCGGCCCAGCCCGCCTGGGCCCCCTCGGTTCCAAGCCCGCCGCCCAGCGCCACGGCTCCCTCGCCCGGCCCCGTCGCGACCTCGTCCCGCCCCCGGCGACCGGCCCCGGCCCCGCCCCCGTCCCGGCCCCAGCAGCCGCCCCGGCACCGCTCCCGCACCCGCTACCGCTCCCGCACCAACACCCGCGTCGCGGTTCACGTCAGCCGCCCCGACCCCGGACACCGCGCCACTCATGGGCCCGGCGCCCGGTCCGCCCGCAGGCAGCCCCGGAGCGCGCGCACCAGCGCCTGGGCCCTGGTATCCGCCGTCACACTCTTCTGGAGACCGTTCGTCACATAGCCGAAGCCGATTCCCGCTTCGGGATCCGCGAAGGCCAGGGAGCCGCCGCGGCCCGGGTGGCCGAAGGAGCCCCGGGACAGCAGTGGGCAGGCCGGGCCGTGGAGCATGTAGCCGAGCCCGAAGCGGGTGTCGACGACCAGGACGCGGTCCGGCCCGGCGGACTCCTCCGTACGGGCCTGGGCGAGGGTCGCCGGGACGAAGAGCCGGTGCCCGTCCGCCACCGGGCCGATCAGGGCCGCGTAGAAGCGGGAGAGCGCCCGCGCGGTGGCGATACCGCCGGAGGCGGGGAGTTCGGCGGCACGGTAGGCCGGGTCGTTCTCGTCCGGCAGCGGGGCGACGGCGGCGAAGGCCCGCCGCGTCAGGGAGCCCGGGTCGTCGTAGGCGTCGGTGACGGACCGCTTGGGCCGGACGCGGAGCCCCGCCGCGGCCGGCCTCTCGGGGGCCCGGACCTCCGCGATCCGTCCCACCCGGTCCTGCTGCCCGGCCGGCAGCCCCAGCCACAGCTCGAGTCCGAGGGGGGCGGCGATCTCCTCGGCGATCCAGCGCCCGATGGAGCGGCCGCCGACCCGGCGGACCAGCTCCGCCAGCAGCCAGCCATACGTCATGGCGTGGTAGCCGTGCGCCGTGCCGGGCTCCCAGGCGGGCGCCTGGGCGGCCAGTGCCTCCGGTCCGCTCACGCCGTCGAGCGCCTGCGCGGGGGTGAGCGGGGTGTCCAGGGCGGGCACCCCGGCGCGGTGGTTGAGCAGATGCCGTACGAGCACGCGTTCCTTGCCGGCGGTCTTGAACTCGGGCCAGTAGGTGCCGAGCGGCGCGTCCAGGTCGAGCTGTCCGCGCTGCTGCAGCAGGAGCGGTACGGCGGCGGCGACGCCCTTGGTGACGGACCGCACGATCTGAGCGGTCTCCGCGGCCCAGGGCTCGGTTCCGTACGGGTCGGCCGTTCCGGCCCAGAGGTCGACGACCTTCTGCCCGTCCCGGTGCACGGCGACCGCCGCTCCGCGTTCGCCGCGCTCCTCGAAGTTGCGGACGAAGGCGTCCCGGACCGGCTCGAAGCCGTCCGCCACCGTGCCGTGGACGTCCACCACTGTGCTGCATCTCCCGTTGCCCGTTCCGTCACCGGCCATCCATAGTGCCTGGTATGCCGCACTGTCCGCTCGGCGGGTCCGGTCGTCGGCCCCGGTGGCGGGGCGGTCCGCGGACGGTGCGCGGACGGTGCGGGCCGGGACGCGGCCGCTACGGTGCCGGCACGGTCACCGAGGACGGGTCGAAGCCGAAGGGCAGTTCCAGCCGGTGCGCACGCATCAGCTCCTCGTCCGCCAGGAGTTCCCGGGTCCGGCCGTCGGCGGCGATGACCCCGCCGCTGAGCACGACGGAGCGCGGGCAGAGCTCCAGGGCGTACGGCAGATCGTGGGTGACCATGAGCACGGTCACGTCCAGGGACCTCAGCACATCGGCGAGTTCCCGGCGCGAAGCCGGATCGAGATTGGAGGAGGGCTCGTCCAGGACGAGGATCTCCGGTTCCATGGCCAGGACGGTGGCGACGGCGACCCGGCGGCGCTGGCCGAACGACAGATGGTGCGGCGGCCGGTCCGCGTAGCCCGCCATGCCGACCCGGTCCAGGGCGCGGGCGACCGTCTTCTCCAGTTCCTCACCGCGCAGTCCGGCAGCGGCCGGGCCAAAGGCGACGTCCTCGCGGACCGTGGGCATGAACAGCTGGTCGTCCGGGTCCTGGAAGACGATGCCGACCCGGCGGCGGACCTCGGCCAGGTTCTTCTTCGCGACGGGCAGCCCCGCCACGCGTACGGTGCCGGCCCCCGTTCCCGTGCCGGCGCCGAGGATGCCGTTCAGGTGGAGGACGAGGGTGGTCTTGCCGGCGCCGTTCGGGCCGAGCAGGGCGACGCGCTCACCGCGTCCGACGGCCAGATCGACGCCGAAGAGCGCCTGGTGGCCGTCGGGGTAGGCGTAGGCGAGGCCGGCGATCTCCAGCGAGGGGACGCCTTCCGGGCCGTGGGCGGTGGAGGAGGCTGAGGCCGGGGAGGGGGTCACGGGGTCCATTCCATCGGGCCGGCCGCCGGAGCGGGTGGCGAGGCGGGGGCGGGGAGGGGCGCGGGGACGAAAGCAGGGGCGGGGGCGGGGGCGGTCACAGCGTCCACCCCGCCAGGCACACGGCCAGCGCGGCGGCGGGCAGCACGGCCGCGCGGGCCCACTGCGTCCGGGTGGCGGTCGCCTCGTCGATCACGGGCATCGTCCCGGTGTATCCCCGGCTCACCATCGCCAGATGGACGCGTTCGCCCCGCTCGTAGGAGCGGATGAACAGCGCCCCGGCGGACTTGGCCAGCACGCCCCAGTGGCGGATGCCGCGCGCCTCGAAGCCGCGTGAGAGCCGGGCGATGCGCATCCTGCGCATCTCGTCGGTGATCACATCGCCGTAGCGGATCATGAAGGAGGCGATCTGGACGAGCATCGGCGGCATCCGCAGCCGCTGCAGTCCGAGGAGCAGTTCACGCAGCTCGGTGGTGGAGGCGAGCAGCACGGAGGCGGCAACCCCGAGCGTGCCCTTGACCAGGATGTTCCAGGCCCCCCAGAGTCCGGGGACGGAGAGCGGCAGACCGAGCACCACGGTGCGCTCTCCCTCGGCGGCGAACGGCATCAGGACGGCGAACGCGACGAACGGCACCTCGACCAGCATCCGCTTCAGCAGGAAGCCCGCCGGGACGCGGGCCGCCGCCGCGGTCGCGGCGAGCAGCAGTGCGTACACGCCGAAGGCCCAGAAGACCTCGCGGGGAGTGGCGACCACCACGAGGACGAAGCCGAAGGCCGCGGTGATCTTGCACTGCGGTGGCAGCCGGTGCACGGCCGAGTGGCCGTGCCGGTAGAGCTTGTGGGCATGACCCGCGCCCACGGCTAACGCTCGCCCTGGGTGGTGGCGGTGCGGGGGGCCTCGCGGCGGGCGTCCTGCGGCTCGTCCTCCGGGCGGGCGCCCGCATCCGGCGCGTCCTGCGGGCGGGCGTCCTGCGGGCGGCGGCGGACGAGCCAGAAGAGGCCCGTGCCGAGGGCGAGGGTGGCGCCGACTCCGATGACACCGGCCAGTCCGCCGGAGAGGCGGGGATCGACGATGTCGCGCGCCTGGTAGTCGGCGAGCGGGGAGTCCTCGGCCGCGTGGTCCTCGACCGTCTTGTCGATGCCGTGGTCGGCGGCGACCTTCTCCAGACCGTCGGGACTGGCCGAGGCGTAGTAGCTGACGACCCCGGCGAGCAGCAGGGTGATCAGGACGCCGGTGATCCACAGCAGCCGGGTGCGCGGGCCCTTGGGGCGGGTGGCGGCGGACATCAGGCGGTCGCCTCCTTGTTGTCGGTGCTCCGGGCGGCGGTACCGCCGGAATCGGATGTGCCGCCGGTGCCGGGGGTGCCGCCGGCCGGACGCGGGCGGGCGGGTGCGGCCGCCGGGCCGGCGGTGAGAAGACGCAGATGCGGCCCGAGGCCCCGGGCGCCGTACACGAGGTCGGGCCGGACGGCGATGACCGCGCCGATGGTCAGCGCGGTGATGACGCCCTCGCCGATGCCGATGAGCGTGTGGACGCCGACCATGGCCGCGAAGACCGTGCCGAGCGCCACGTCGGTGGTGCCTCCGAGGGCGTAGAGACCGGTGAAGGCGGCAGCGGCGGCCGGTACGGAGAGCAACGCGGCCAGGAAGGAGGCGGCGGTGACGGAGGTCCGGGCCCTGGGCAGCAGTCGCACCAGCCCGCGGAAGACGGCGTAGGCGACGGGCACGCCCACCACGGCCATGGTGGTGATGTTGACGCCCAACGCGGTGAGGCCGCCGTCGGCGAAGAGGACTCCCTGCATGAGCAGGACCACGGAGATGCAGAGGACGCCGGTGTAGGGGCCGACGAGGATGGC
The DNA here is from genome assembly GCF_018070345.1 of Streptomyces sp. F63. Lineage (GTDB taxonomy): Bacteria > Actinomycetota > Actinomycetes > Streptomycetales > Streptomycetaceae > Streptomyces. The sequence goes on along the minus strand of NZ_JAGPXX010000016.1, from coordinate 135,116 downwards.
GGCGAGCGCCCCGCCGAGCAGATGGCCGCTGGTGCCGGCCGCGACCGGGAAGTTGAGCATCTGGACGGCGAAGACGAAGGCGGCGACGAGCCCGGCCAGGGGCGCGGTGCGCTCGTCGAGTTCGCGCCGGGCGCCGCGCAGACCGACCGCCACCGCGGCTGCGGCGACGGCTCCGGTGGCCACGGACACGGGTGCGTCGAAGAACCCGTCGGGGACGTGCATGGTTGTGGCTCCGCTCTGCTCGGCGGCCTGCTTGTTCGACCTCTCAAGAGTAATGGGCACTTGCATATGCTTTGCAAGAGCGTCCCGGTTTCGGTTCTCGGCCACCGCGGACGACACCCGGCCGCACCGCCGCGCCCGGCGCCGCATGGAGGGCGGAAGCCCGGCGGGGGCATGCCGAAGCCCCCGGTGGCGTCCGAAAGGACGGCTGATGCCACCGGGGGCTCCACCGGCGCCGCGCCCCGTCCCCACGGGGCGGCGCCGTCCGGTCTCCCGGCTCCGCTGGGACCGGGACACCGGAGTACGGGTGGTCCGGGCGGCGGCCGGGGGCCCGACCGCCGCACCGCACCGCGGTCTAGCCGGCGCGGCCCGCTCCGGATGCCTGCCCGGCACGCCGCCCGGCGCCGTCACCGTCGGCGTTGGCGTCACCGTCGGCGTTGGTGTCACCGCCGGCGTTGGTGACACCGCCGGCGTTGGCGTCACCGCTGTCACCGGCCTCGCCGGCCGGTCCGGACGCGGCGGACTCGTGCAGATCCAGCTCGCGCTGGAGTCCGTCGCCGTCCACGTCGACGTTCGGCAGCAGCCGGTCCAGGGGCCGCGGCAGCCACCAGGCCGCCTTGCCGAGCAGACCGAGGACGGCCGGGACGATGGCCATGCGCACGATGAAGGCGTCGAACAGCACGGCGACCGCGAGGCCGAAGCCGATCATCTTGATCATCGAGTCGGAGGAGCCGATGAAGCCGGCGAAGACGCTGATCATGATGACCGCGGCCGCGGTGACCACCCGGGCTCCGTGCCGGAAGCCGGTGACCACGGCCTCGTGCGGGCTCTCCCCGTGGACATGGGCCTCGCGCATCCGGGTCACCAGGAACACCTCGTAGTCCATCGCCAGGCCGAACACCACGCCGACCATGAAGATCGGCATCATGCTCATGATCGGACCGGTCTCCTCGACGCCGAACAACCCGCCGAGCCATCCCCACTGGAAGACGGCCACCACCGCACCGAGCGCGGCCACCACGGACAGCAGGAAGCCGAGCGCCGCCTTGAGCGGGACGAGGAGGGACCGGAAGACGACCGTCAGCAGCAGGAAGGCGAGCCCGACGACCAGGGCCAGATAGGGCAGCAGGGCGTCGTTGAGCTTCTGCGAGACGTCGATGTTCATCGCGGTGGTGCCGGTGACCAGGGTCCGCGCACCCGTGTCGGCCCGCAGGTCGCCGGATTCCGCCCGGATGTCCGCGACGAGTTCCTCGGTCTCGGCGCCGGTCGGCTCCGAGGCCGGGACGACGCTGAACATGGCCGTGTCCCCGGCCTTGTTGAACTGCGCCGGGGTGACGGTCGCGATGCCGTCCAGACCGGAGACCCGATCGGTGACCCGCTCCACCGCCGCCTTCGGGTCGTCGCTGCCGTCCGCGTCCACGACGATCACGAGCGGCCCGTTGAAGCCGGGGCCGAAGCCCTCGGAGAGCATGTCGTACGCCTTGCGCTGCGTGGTGCTCGTCGGCTGGCTGCCGTCGTCCGGCAGGCCGAGGCTCAGCTCCGTCGCCGGCACCGCGAGGGCACCGAGGCCGGCCACGCCGACGAGGAGGACGACGGCCGGGCGGCGCAGGACGAACCGCGCCCAGCGCGTGCCCATGTTCGGCTTGGCCGGAGCGCCGGCCGCCGGCTTCGCGGAACCCTCCGGGGTGCCGCTCCCCGCCTCGGCCGCCGACGTGCCGGCCTTGCGGACCTTGCGGGCCCTGCGGCCCAGCGCCCGGTCGCCCGCGAAGCCCAGCACGGCCGGGATCAGGGTGAGGGCGACGAGGACGGCGACGACGACCGTACCGGCCGCCGCCAGGCCCATCTTGGTGAGCAGCGGGATGTTGACGACGGAGAGTCCGGCCAGGGCGATGACGACGGTCAGCCCGGCGAAGACGACCGCCGAGCCCGCGGTGCCGACGGCGCGGCCCGCGGCGTCGGCCGGATCACGGCCGTCCACCAGTTCGGCTCGGTAGCGGGAGACGATGAACAGCGCGTAGTCGATGCCCACGGCGAGGCCGATCATCGTGGCGAGGATCGAGGTGGTGCTGGACAGATCCAGCACGCTGCCGAGCGCGGTGATGGTGCCGACCCCGACGCCGACCCCGATCAGGGCGGTGATCAGTGGCATGCCGGCCGCGATCAGCGAACCGAAGGTGATCGCGAGCACGATCGCGGAGACGACGACGCCGATGATCTCGCCGCTTCCGGTCTCCGGAACGGCCTGGAGGGCGTCGCCGCCGGTCTCCACCGTGAGGCCCAGCTCGCGGCCGTTCTCGGCGGCGGCCTGCAGTTCCTCCCGCGATGTCTCGGTCAGTTCGAAGGAGTTGACCTCGTAGGAGACCTGGCTGTAAGCGGTCGTGCCGTCCTTGCTGACGGCCTTGGCCCGGAACGGGTCGGGGGCGCCGGCGACCTGTCCGCCGTCGGCGAGCTCGCCGACGACGTCCAGCACCGCCGCCTTGTTCTCCGGGTCGGTGATCTTCTCACCGTCCGGCGCGCGGAACACGACGCGGGCCGTGGCACCGTCGGCGGCGGTCCCGGGGAAGCGTTCCTCCAGTACGTCGAAGGCACGCTGCGCCTCGGTGCCGGGGATCGAGAACGAGTTGCCGGCGGGGCCGGGAGCGGTCGCCGCGGCGACGCCGACGCCGGCCAGCAGGGCTGCCCATATGAGGGTGACGAGCCGGCGTCGCCGGAAGGCGAGCCGGCCGATTCGGTAGAGGAAAGTGGCCACGAGAAGTGGTGCTCCCGTCGGGTCGGTGGTCGTAGGGGACAAGGAACGTGCTGGAGAACGGGGTGGCGTGGCACCCCGCCGGTGCGGCGGGTGCGGCCGGGAACGGGCCGCGGCCGGGCCCCCGGCGGGCCTCCGCATGCGCGCGGCGGGATCCCGGGCCCCGGGGCCGGATCCGGAACCGGGATCCCGGAGCCCGGAGCCCGGCGCCCCTGGTCGCGGGCCGTCCGGGGCCGTGGCCCGGGGGCTCGCGGAAGGCCGTGCGAAGCCCGCCCCGTGGCGGTCGGAGGCGCCGCACGCCGGGTGCCTGTGCTTCTTCTGTTGTCGAGGTCTCTGTTGCGGAGTGGCCTCCGCGGGCGGAGGCCGGGACCGGGCTACACGCCGAGGGCGGGAAGGATGACGGAGTCGACGTACTCGACGAGGAAGTCCGAGTCGGCGTACACCCCCTCGATGAGGAAGCGGGTGACGAGCCCGCCGATGAGCATGTGCGGCACATAGGTCCGGGCCGGGCAGCCGGCGGCCAGCTCGCCCCGGTCCACGGCCCGCTGGAGCACCTGGTCGAGCGCCTGGACCTCGGGCTCGATGAGCAGCTCCCGCAGGGCCTGGTGGAGGTCGGCGTTCCGGTGCACGGCGTGCCCGAGGGCGCTCAGCAGCTCGGCGTCCTTGACGCACTGGCCGTCGTCCACGTGCCGGGCGATGGCCTGCATGTCGCCGCGGAGCGATCCGGTGTCGAACCGCCGCAGGTCGACGGGGGCCGCGTGCCGCAGGGCGGAGACGACCAGTTCCGGTTTGCCCTTCCACTGGCGGTAGAGGGTGGCCTTGCTGGACCTGGTGCGGCTCGCGACGGCGTCCATGGTCAGCGCGTCGTAGCCGACCTCGCGCAGCAGGTCGAGGACGGCGCCGTACAGCTCGGACTCGCGCTCCGGGGTGAGCCGGGTACGGCGTGCGGGCTGTGCGGCCTCCTCGGTGGGCATTCGGACCTCCTCGACGGAACCGGCGGCGTGCGCCGGTCACCCGAACGGCCGGGCGAACCAGCCATTTGAACGAAACGGTTTCGTACCGCTGATCCTAGGTCCCTCCCGAACGAAACGACAACGTTTCGATGTGTGCCGCGCATCACGGCGGCCGTGGCCCGGGACGCGGCCCCGGCCCGGGACGCCGGGACCCTCCGCCGCCACGAGTTGCCGCCCCCCGCCCGGCCCCGAACCATGGAGAAGGTGACCGATGGCGCGTATCTCCGGTTTCCCCACCTCCACGGCGATCTGCTCTGCTTCGCCGCCGAGGACGATCTGTGGCTCGCCCGGCTCCCGGCGCCGGGCGACGGCACCAACGGCACCGGCACCGGCACCGGCACCGGCACCGGCACCGAACCCGACCACCGCGCCTGGCGGCTGACCGTCGACCGGACCCGGACCGGCCACCCCCGTTTCTCCCCCGACGGCAGCCGGATCGCCTTCACCACCTGGCGGAGCCTGGATCCGGAGATCCATCTGGTCCCGGTGTCCGGCGGCCCCGCCCGCCGGCTCAGCTACTGGGGCAGCACCGACACCCGGGTCTGCGGCTGGAGCCCCGACGGCACCGTCCTCGCCGTGGCCTCGCACGGGCAGCCGTTCTCGTACTTCTCCTGGGCCTACCGGGTGCCGACCGACGGCAGTCCCGGCGACCGGCTGCCCTGGGGCCCGGTCTCCCACATCGCCTGCACCGGCACCGGGAGCGAGCGCCGCACTCTCCTCCTCACGGGCAAGCCCCCGCACGAGCCCGCCGCCTGGAAGCGCTACCGCGGCGGCGCCACCGGACGGCTGTTCCTCGACGGCGAGCGGCTGCTGCCCGGCCTCGACGGCCATCTGGACTGCCCCATGTTCGTCGGTGACCGGATCGCCTTCCTCTCCGACCACGAGGGGACCGGCAACCTCTACTCCTGCCGGCCCGACGGCTCCGACCTGCGCCGCCACACCGACCACGCCGACTTCTACGCCCGCCACGCCTCCACCGACGGATCCCGGGTGGTCTACCAGTGCGCGGGGGACCTCTGGCTGGCCGAGGACTTCGGCCCGGACGGCGTCCCGCGGAAGCTGCCGGTGCGTCTGGGCGCACCGCGCGCCGGCCGCCGCCGCTACCAGGTGCCCGCCGCCGCGAACGTCCAGTCCCTCTCCGTCGACAGCACCGGCCGGGCCAGCGCCGTCTGCGTCCGCGGCAGCCTGTACTGGCTGACCCACCGGGACGGTCCGGCCCGGACGATCACCGACGTGCCCGGGGTGCGCATCCGGATGCCGGAGATCCTCGGCGCCACCGGACGCGTGGCGTACGTGACGGACGCCGAGGGCGAGGACGCCATCGAGATCGCCCACCTGCCCCGGGCCAGCGGCGGACGCGACAGCCGGCGGATCGCGAGCGGCCGGATCGGGCGGGTGCACGAACTGGTCTCCTCCCCCGACGGCGAGCTCCTGGCCATCGCCACGCACGACGGCCGGCTGCTGATCGCCGACGCGCTGCCGGAGGGCCGGGGGGAGACCGTGGAACTGATCCAGTCGGTCAACGGCCCCGTGCGCGACCTGGCCTTCTCCCCCGACTCGGACTGGATCACCTGGTCACACCCGGGCATCGGCCGCTCACTGCGGCAGATCAAGCTGGCCCGGCTCGTCGACCGGCTGATCCTCGACGTCACCGACGGCCGCTTCGAGGACGAGCAGCCGGTCTTCACCCGCGACGGCCGCTACCTGGCCTTCCTCTCCTGGCGCGGCTTCGACCCGGTGTACGACGTGCACACCGGCGATCTGTCGTTCCCGCTCGGCTGCCGCCCCTACCTGCTGCCGCTGGCGTCCTCCACCCCCTCCCCCTTCGCCCTGTCGGCGGAGGGGCGGACGGCGGCCGGCGGGCTGGACGCGGAGGACACGGAGGGCGACGGCTCGGTCTTCGTCGAGGTGAACGGGCTGGCGAGCCGGGTGACACCCTTCCCCGTCGCCGCCTCCAAGTACTCCTCGCTGCGGCCGGTGGCGGGCGGCGGACTGGTGTGGCTGCGGTGGCCCATCTCCGGGGCGCTCGGCGAGACCTTCGCCAACCCGGCCGACATGACCGGGCGCCCGACGCTCGAACACTTCGACCTGGCGAAGGCCAAGCGCACCGAACTCGCCGTCCACCTGGACTCCTTCGAGGTCAGCGGGGACGGCACCCGGCTGGTGATCAACGACGAGGGCGATCTGCGCGCCGTGCCGTCGAACGACCTGCCCGACCCGGACACCACCGTCCATCTCGACCTCCGCCGGATCATGCACGAGGCGGACCCCGAGGCCGAGTGGCGGCAGGCGTACGCGGAGGCGGGCCGGATCGTCCGGTCGTACTTCTGGGATCCGGGGATGTGCGGCATCGACTGGGACGCGGTGCTGGAGCAGTACCGCCCGCTGGTGGAACGGGTCGCCTCCCCCGACGAGTTCGCCGACCTCCTGCGGGAGGTCATGGGCGAGCTGGGCACGTCGCACGCCTATGTGGCCCCCGCCCGGCGCAACGAGGGCCCGCCGCACTACCAGCGCGCGATCGGCCTGCTCGGCGCCGACTTCCACCGCACCCCGGACGGCCGCTGGGTGGTGGGCAGGATCCTGCCCGGCGAGTCCTCGGACTCCCGGGCCCGCTCGCCCCTCGCCGGCTCCGGAGTGCTGGAGGGCTCGGTGCTCACACAGGTCGACGGCCGGCCGGTGGACCCGGTGACGGGGCCGTACCCGCTGCTGGCGGCGGCGGGGGGCACCACCGTCGAGCTCACCTTCGCGCCACCGGCCACCGAGCGGAGCGGGAACGGGGAGACGGCCGTGCAGCCGGAGGCGGGCACGCGCGGCGGAGCGGCCGGGGATGCGCAGGAGACGGAGGAGACGGAGGAGACACAGGAGACGGAGGAAGCCCCGGAGACACCACCCGGCCCCTCCCGGCGGGTCGCCATCGTGCCGCTCATCGACGAGCGGCCACTGCGCTACCAGGACTGGGTGGCCAAACGCCGGGCGGTGGTCCACGAGTTGAGCGGCGGCCGCTGCGGCTATCTGCACATCCCCGACATGGGCGGCTCCGGGTGGGCCCAGTTCAACCGGGACCTGCGGATGGAGATGGCCCGGCCGGCCCTCATCGTGGACGTCCGGGGCAACGCGGGCGGCAACATCAGCGAACTGGTCGTCGAGAAGCTGACCCGCACGATCCTCGGCTGGGATCTCACCCGGGACGCCCAGCCGATCTCGTACGCCTCGAACGCCCCGCGCGGGCCGATCGTCGCCCTCGCGGACGAGATGACCTCCTCCGACGGCGACATGATCACCGCCGCCTTCAAACTGCTCGGCCTGGGACCGGTGGTGGGCCTGCGCACCTGGGGCGGTGTGGTCGGGATGACCGGCCGGCACCGCCTCGTGGACGGCACCGTCATCACCGTGCCCATGAACGCGGCATGGTTCGAGGGCTACGGCTGGGGCGTCGAGAACCACGGCGTGGAACCGGACATCGAAGTGGACCGCACCCCACTCGACTGGGCGGAAGGCCGCCACAAGCAGTTCGACGACGCCGTGCACCTCGCCCTCGAACTGCTGGAGCAGCAACCGCCGGCGAGCCCGCCGGACCACTCGGACATCCCCGGCCGCGCCCGCCCGCCACTGCCACCGCGCGCGGGGACGGACGGGGTAGGTACGGGCGCGGGGACGGACCGACCGACGGGCCGACGACGGTGAGGGTGAGGGAAGGGAGAACCGAGGATGGGTGTCCGGGACGAGTTCCAGGAGAAGGCGCGCGAGGCGGCACGGAAACCTCGCCGCGAGGAAGCACGGGACGAGCCGCGGGACCGGCGCGGACGGCCGGGCCGGCGGAGCGGCCGGGAACCGGGGCGGCCGGGAGAACGGGGACCGGACGGCGGACGGGAAGAAGGAAAGGAGGGGCGGGAGGAGACCCCCCGGGAGCGCAACAAACTCCAGGAGTTCGGCGGGGGCACCCGGAGCGGCAACGCGCAGGAGAAGGCCCGGCAGGCCCGGCGGGCGAAGGAGGCCCGGGAGGAGCAGGTGGCCAGAACGGGACGGGCGGACATGAGCGATGTGGAGGACATGGGCATCTGAGACGCGGCACACGGCGGGGCGCCCCCCTCCGGGAGGGATGGCCGCCGCCTCCGCGGAGGGGGCGCACCCCCGCCCGAGTGCGCCCCCGTTCATGGGCGGGTGCCGGTGCGGCCGGCCGCACCGGTTCCGGCGTCCCGCCGTCCCGCCGATCCCGCCGTCCGCTACCCCGCGCGTTCCCCGCGGGCCAGTTCGTCCGCGGCACCGCCGGCGCCGACGAGCCCCCGGGTCACGCCCGCCGTGCTCAGCCTGGGCTCCGCGCGGCGCATCTCGCGCTGCCCGACCGTTCCGATGAGGCCCGGGAGGTAGCCGCGGATGGACTGCATGCCGCGCAGCCACCACTGGGCGTAGACGTGGGCCGAGCGGCGTTCGATGCCGGCCACGATCCGGTCGACGGCCGGCTCCAGGGGGTAGGTGCGGTTGGTCGGCCAGGGCAGCCGGGAGCGCAGCTCCCGCATCACCTCGTCCTCGTCGGCGCCACGCACCATGTCGGTGTCGGTCCAGCTGAGGTAGCCCACCCCGACCTTGACGCCCTTGTAGCCGGCTTCGGCCCGCAGGCAGTGGGCGAAGGCCTCGACACCGGACTTGGACGCGCAGTACGCCGACATCATGGGGGCCGGGGTGATGGCGGCGAGCGAGGCGATCTGGAGCAGATAGCCGCGGTTCTCCGTCAGAGCGGGCAGGAAGGCGCGCGCGGTGGTGGCGCTGCCCATCAGGTTGACCTGGATCACCCGGTTCCAGGAGACGGCGTCGGAGTCCGTGAACGGCCCGCCGGCCGCCACACCGGCGTTGGCGACGACGGCGTCGATCCGCCCGAACCGTTCCCCGACCTCCCGGGCCACCCGGTCCATCGCCTCGAAGTCGGTCACGTCGACGTGCCAGTGGCCGGTTTCGCCCGGGATGTCGTCCGACACCTTCGCGAGCCGTTCCGGCTCCAGCCCGAGCAGGGCGACCTTGGCGCCGCGGGCCGCGAGTTTGCGGGCCAGCAGTTCACCGACGCCGCGCGCGGCGCCCGTGACGACGACGACCTGTCCCGCGAGCTTCCGCTTGCCCCGTCCGCCGCTCATGCCGATTCCTCCCCGACGAGTTCTCCGGTGGCGGGTCCGCCGCCCGGTGCGCTGTGGCCCGGGAGGTGGTCCCGGACCAGCCCGCGGATCACGGAACCGACCTCGTCGGGTGCCTCGATCGGTGTCATGTGGCCCTTGCCGTCGAGGGTGGTGAGGCCGGCGCTGTTCGGCAGGGCGTCGATGATCCGCTGTGACAGGACGGGCGGGGTGAGCCGGTCCGCGCTGCCGGTGATGACGGCGGTCGGCATGGTGAGCCCGCCGAGGCCCGCGTCCAGGTCCAGGATCGCGAGGACCTCGGTGGCCCAGCCGGCCCGGACCTTGCGCGGGCAGGCGTGCACGATCTCGGCGCAGGCCTGCACCTGCTCCCGGGTGGCGCGGGGGCCCATGGTGGCGTACTGAAGGATCTTGCGGGACATTCCGTTGACCGGGCCGAGGGGGGCACTGGAGGCCAGCACCGCGCGCTGGATCGCCGTCCGTATCCGGCCGGCGCGCAGCGGCAGCACGACGGACTCGGCGACGAGCCGGGAGCTTCCGGTGTTGCACAGCAGGGCGGCGGCGGCGCGTTCGGTGAGGAACGGCCGGCCGGCGGCGGCCATCACCGTCATGCCGCCCATGGAGTGCCCGGCTATGACGGCGCGTTCCCCGGGGGCGAGGGTGGCGGCGAGCACGGCCTCCAGGTCGTCGGCGAGGGCGGTGGTGCTGTAGCCGCCGGGGCCGGGGACCGGACTGCGGCCGTGGCCGCGCTGGTCGTAGGCGATCACGCGGTGATCGGCGGCGAGTTCGCGGACGACCGCGGACCAGAAGGCGGTGGAGCAGGTCCAGCCGTGCACGAGGACGACGGCCGGCGCCTTCTCGGGGCCGTGGATCTCGGTGTGGACGCGGGAGCCGTCGGCGGAGGTGACGGTCAGCTCGCGGACGGCGGCGAGCGGTGCGTACCGTCCGCCGGGGCTCTGGGTGGTACGGCTCATGCGGCGGTCTCCCCTGGGGGCTGGGTGGTGGGTGCGGTGGGGGTGGCGGCGGTGGGTGCGGCGGCAGCCGCGGCGGTTGCGGGGGCCGGGCGGGGCCCGGGCCCGGTACGGGCGGGGGCGCGCAGCACCTCGTACTCGGCGGGGTCCAGGCGCCGGGTGGCCTTGCGGAACTCACCGGTGGTGCCGGGCCAGACGGTGGTGTTGTTGCCGCGCGCGTCGAGGTACCAGCTGGTGCAGCCGCCGGTGTTCCAGACGGTGCGCTTCATCCGCTGCTGCACCTTCTCGGTCCAGGCGTCGGTGGCCTCGGGGCGGGCGTCCAGGGCGGCGCTGCCGCCGAGGGCGTCGAGTCGGCGGATGTGGTCCATGGCGTAGTTCAGCTGGGACTCGATCATGAGGATCATCGAGCTGTTGCCGAGGCCGGTGTTGGGCCCGATGATCATCAGGAAGTTGGGGAAGCCGGGGACGCTGCTGCCCCGGAGGGCCGCCATCCCGCCCTTCCACTCCTCGGCGAGGGTGCGGCCGCCGGCGCCGGTGACCCGTTCGGCGATCGGCATGTCGGTGACGCGGAAGCCGGTACCGAAGACGATCGCGTCCGCCTCGGACTCGGTCCCGTCGGCGGCGACGAGGGTCGAGCCGCGGACCTCCTGGAGGCCGGAGGCGACGAGGTCGACATTGGGCTGGGCCAGCGCCGGATAGTAGGTGTTCGACAGCAGGATGCGCTTGCAGCCGATCCGGTAGTCCGGGGTGAGCTTGGCCCGCAGCTCCTTGTCCTTGATCGCCTTGTGCATATGGGCCTTGGCGAGCTTCTCGACCAGGCCGAGCTGCTGGGGCCGCTTGGTGAACGCCTGGACCTGGAGCTCGCGGACGCTCCACAGCAGTCCGCGGCGGAGGGTGGCGGTGACCGGCAGCAGGCTGTGCAGCCGGCGTTCGATGCCGCTGATCCTGCGGTCCATGCGCTGCATGACCCACGGCGGCGTCCGCTGGAAGAGGGTGAGCCGCTCCACGTCCGGCTGGATGGCCGGCACGATCTGGATGGCGGAGGCGCCGGTGCCGATCATCGCGACCCGCTTGCCGCGGATGTCGTAGGTGTGGTCCCACTGCGCGGAGTGGAAGACCCTGCCGGGGAAGGTGTCCAGGCCGGGGACGTCCGGAACGCGGGGATCGGAGAGCGGCCCGGTCGCCGAGATGACGACATCGGCGGTGAGCGGCCCGCTCGCCGTCCCGATCTCCCAGTGCAGCCGCTCGGTGTTCCAGCGGGCGCTCAGCACCTCGCTGTTGAAGCGGATGTGGGGACGCAGGCCGAAGGTGTCGGTGACCCGTTCCAGGTAGGCGCGGATGTGCGGCTGGCCGGAGAAGTTGCGGGGCCAGTCGGGGTTGGGCGCGAAGGAGAAGGAGTAGAGGTGGGAGGGGACGTCGCAGGCGCAGCCGGGGTAGCTGTTGTCCCGCCAGGTACCGCCGACCGAGTCCGACCGCTCCAGCACGGTGAAGTCGGTGACTCCCGCGCGGCGGAGCCGGACGGCGGCTCCGAGCCCGCCGAACCCGGAGCCGATCACCGCCACTCGTACGTGCTGAGGCCCGTGCTCCTGTATCCGCTCCGCCATACTCGGCCTCCAGAACCGCTGTCCATCACCGGGCAATCGCGCCAGCAATCACTGGCACGGTTTGGAGAGTAGAGCAGGAACGTACCGGTGGGTAGGGGGTGGGCGAAAAGAAGTTACCGGCGGTTGCACCAGCTGCCGCACCACCCGCGTACTTCCAGCACGCCGGCGGCACTCCGCCTGACGGTGCACCGCACCGGACGCCGCGAGCTTCCCGGCAAACCCTCCCCGCCACAGCACCAGCCCGCGCCGCGCGCCCGCCGGGGACCACGGGACAGCCCTTAGGCTTCCGGTGTGGCGAATGAGGAAGCGCAGAGCGCCGCGGAGCGGGCCCGGAAGACCGGGCCCGGCCGGACGGCGGAAGCGGACAGGGAACCGGAGGGGGCGAGCGGGGCGGAGCAGTTGAACGGGGCGGAAGGGACGGGCGGCCCCGGGCAGGGCGGCCGCGCCGGAGACACCCGCGGGGAGGGCTCACCCCGCGAATACCGCATGGAGGAACTGGCCGCCGAGGCCGGCGTGCCCGTCCGCACCCTGCGCTTCTACCGCGAGCGCAGGCTGCTGCCGCCACCGCGCCGCGAGGGCCGTATCGCCTGGTACAACGAGCACCACCTGGCACGGCTGCGGACCATCGCCGCCCTGCTCGACCGCGGCCACACCCTGGGCGGCATCGCCGATCTGCTCGCGGCCTTCGAGAGCGGCCGGGACGTGCGCGAACTGCTGTGCCTGGAGGGCGGATTGAGCGTCCCCTGGTCCGAGGAGACCCCGGTCCGGCTCTCCCCGGAGGAACTGGCCGACCACTTCGAGGACGACGTCACCACCGAGAACCTCCAGGCCACCCTGGACCTGGGCTATGTCGCCCTGGACGGCGACGAGGTGGTGCACGTCAGCCGCCGCCTGCTGGAGGCCTCCAGCGCACTCGTCGACGAGGGGGTGCCGCTCGCGTCCGTCCTCGCCGCCGCCCGGGAGGTACGGGGACACGCCGAAGCGCTCGCCGAGGTGTTCACCGGCCTCTTCCGCACCCACGTCCTCTCCGGCCTCCTCGACCACACCGGCACCGGCACCGGCACCGACACCGACACCGCACGGCCGCTCAGCACAGCCGAGGTGGGGCGGATCACCGGGACCGTGGAACGGCTGCGGCCCATCGCGAAGGTCGTCGTGGACGCGGAGCTCGCGATGGCGATGGAACGCCGGATCAAGGCCGAACTGGAGGACTGGCGCACAGCCCGCACGCCCGGACCGGACGGCACCGGCGGGCCGGGCGGAAAGGACCGGCCGGGCGGCGCGGACGCGCCGGGCACCCCGTAACGCCCACCGGGATCAGGCCGGGGCGGCCCCGCTCAGCGCCTCCCCGTCATCGGGCCCGCCGGACGGCCCCGGCGTCTCGGAGGTGCCGGACGCCGCGGACCGCCCGGCGTCCTCCGTCCCGCCGGAGCGCCCGGCCGCGGCCGGGCCCTCCACCGCCAGCGGAGCCCCCGCCGCCGCGGAACCATGTGTGACCCGGATCTTCGACTGCCCGTGCGGCAGCTCCTCCCAGTCGTCCATGAACCGGGCCGCCAGGCCGTGCTTCTCCGCCAAGGCGGTCAGTGTCCCGGTCCGGTAGTAGAAGTCCTCGTGCAGGACGTGGTGTTCCTCCGCCTCCGTGCGGTCGAACGTGAAGTCGAACCAGCCGCCGGGAGCCAGGATCCGCCCGACATGCGCGAAGCACTCCTCGATCACGGACAGCGGGGAGTGCGAGAACACGCTGTGCGCGTGCACCACGTCGAAGTGCGCGTCGGGCAGGAAGGAGAAGGTCAGATCGCGCACCGGCGTCAGTGTCGGCAGCTTCTCGCGCAGCCCGCAGCGGACAAGGGTGTCCTGGGCGGCGAAGAGGATGTCCGGGGAGATGTCGATGCCGTAGTAGTGGCCGGGGTCCAGGTGGTCGATGAAACGCCAGCCACCCCGCAGATTCCCGCAGCCGATCTCCAGCATCCGGTGCTCGGGCCGCAGACCGTGCGCTGCCAGGTAGTCGAACTGCATCGCCCCCAGCGCCAGCCAGCGCTCGTGGGTGCGGCTGCCGACGGCGGCGTCCGGACTGGCGGCCGTGTCCGAGCGCATCACCGCGCGGTAGTACGCGATGTGGTCGGGCGAGCGGAGGCGCAGCCAGGCGTCCCGGCCCGCCCGGACCGCGTACCGGGGCACCCGGGCCGGGTGGCGCAGCGCGTAACGGACTCGGTGACCGAGAGTGTGCCGCCTGGCAGTGAGCTTCTTGCGGGGCATGGCTCTCCTTCCCTTCCCGCCGGGCCGGAACGACCTCGCGTGGCCGCGGCGATCCGCCCAGGGTAGGAAAGAACACCTGTAACCGCCCCTCCCCACCGGCCTCTTCCGGTGGAAGAACGGGCGTCCCCTGTTGACGTGCGGCCGCACCGATCCGCCGGGTCACCCTTCCCGGGACCCCGGGACGTCATACGTGACCGTCACCGGCGCGTGGTCCGACCAGCGCAGGTCGTGGCTCGCCGCCCGTTCGACCTCGGCCTTGAGGGCGCGCCCGGCCAGCCGCCGCGTCGCCACATGGAGATCGATGCGCCACCCGGTCGATTCAGACTCCACTACGCTCTGCGCCATGACACAACTCCGCGCACTCAGCGCCATTCGACTGTCGGTCCGCACGGATGAGACGACGTCCCCCGCCAGGCAGCGGGCAGCCAACTCGAACGAAGCCGCACGCCGTGGCGCTGTCATCGTCGGGGAGGCGGAGGACCTGGACGTCAGCGCCACGAAGACGACACCGTTCGACCGGCCGGAGCTGGGGGCCTGGCTTCAGCGCCCCGATGATTTCGACATGATCATCTGGTGGCGCATGGACCGTGCCGTCCGCTCCATGTCGGACATGGCTGAACTGGGCCGCTGGGCGAAGGCGCACGGGAAGCTGCTGGTCTTCGCTGAGGGTCCCGGCGGCGCTCCGATGGACCTGGACATGCGGACCGTGTCGCCCGTCAGCGAACTGATCACGACCCTTCTGGCCTTCTCCGCTCAGATGGAGTCCACGGCCATCCGGGAGCGCGTGACCGGCGCCCAGGCTGCCCTCCGCTCCCAGGGCCGATACAGCGGCGGCCTGGTCCCGTTCGGCTACGAGAAGATCCCCAACCCTGACGGCCCTGGCTACAAGCTGGCGCCGGAGCCAGAGGCCGTGAAGATCCTGTCCGGCATCATCCGGGACGTCTTGAACGGCCAGGCGCTTACCTCCATAGCGCTGGCCCTGAACGATGCTGGTGTGCTGGTCCCGCGTGACTACCAGGCCGCGAAGGCTGGCCGCCAGACTGGCGGCGTCAGGAACGGCCAGCGTCACAACCGGTTCCGCTGGACTGCCGGTGCCCTGTCGAAGATCCTCCGTTCCCCCGCGCTGATGGGCTACCGAATTCACAACAGGAAGCCTGTCCGGGACAGCGACGGTCGGCCGGTACTGATCGGGGAACCCATCCTGTCCCGTGAGGAGTTCGACACCCTTCAGGAGTGCCTAGACGTTCGCAAGCCGCAGAAGAGCCGTACCCGCCGGGACACGAAGGCCCTGCTCCTGGGCGTAGCGAAGTGCTCATCCTGCGGCGGGAACATGTACCGCGCCGACAGGATCGGGGGCGCTGACTACATCTGCCGCGCGTCAGCCCGTGGCGCACGGTGCACGTCTGCGGCTGGCATGCGCGCTGACTGGCTGGAGCAGTACGCCGAAGCGGAGTTCCTGGCCCGTATCGGGGACACCCAGATCATGAAGGTCGTGACCCGCAAGGGCTACGACCCAACCCCCGAACTGCGGGAAGTAGAAGCGGAGTTGCGCGCGCTGTACGCCGACAAGGAGACGCGCAAGTCACGCACCGGCCGGATGATCTGGCAGGAGGAAGTGGCGACCCTGGAGCGGCGGGCGGAGGCCCTGGAAGCGACACCCAGGACGGAGGCCCAGACGGAGATCGTGCCGACCGGCGAGACGTACGCCAGCTTCTGGGCCCGGCATGACACGGCTGGCCGCCGCCAGCTCCTCCTGGACGCGGGGGCCAGGGTGACCGTGACGAAGGGCCGCACCGGCGGAGGCGCTGAGCGGCTGGCAGGCCCGGACCTGTCCCGGCTGTCCTTCGCCATCGGCGCACATGACGACCCGCAGGCCGCGCGCCTGGAGGAGATCGCAGCGGAGGAAGACGCGGCGGCCCTGTTCTGAGAGACAGGGCCGCCGACTGAGGGCCCCTGGCTTCGGCTGGGGGCCTTCGTGCTGCGTGAGGGCCTGTGACGCGGTCTGGGCCGGCTGGGACTGGCGGCCGCACAGGGCCTTCCGCCGGGCGGGTCATGTCCTGGCCTGTCTCTAGGTACGGGGCCGCTGCGGCGGCTTCCTGCGGAACAGGTCATGTCCTGGCCTGTCTAGTAGTGAGGCTGGTTCACCAGTCTCCGGCGCATGCGACCACCGGCGCCGCTCCTCAGTCTTCGGCCCTGCCTGGCTGGTTCCTCCCGCGTCGCATCGGGAGTCGAAACCGCTGGGCGGGGCCGTTGTGCGTTCCAGTGCCGTGCGGTCACTCCTCAGTCCGCCCCGCACGGCCCTGGGACGCTCCCTCAGACACGGCCCCAGAGGCCCACTACCCAGTCACGCAGTAGGACGCCAACTCTCCTGCGCTGACGGTTCAGACAGCCCGCTGGCGGCTTCATAGCCAGCAACACAGGCCCTCGCCGGGTCGGCTCGCAGCGTGGATTGGCGTCCTCTCGCTGCTGGGTCTCCGGCGGGGGCCTGTCTTCGTTTCCAGACTCCCGCAGGCGGCCGGGTCAAGCCGCCGACCTCCAATGGTTCGGAGTGGTCACAGGCCGCCGGTCAGTCGCACGCCAGGCAACCCAGCCGGGGCAGCGGTTGGCCGGTGGCCGCCGACCGACCGGACCCGGAGGCCAGACCACCCGAACCGACTGAACGGAGGTCCCCCCCGTGGACCAGAACTCGAACGACATCCCGACCGTGACCCCCAGTGTTGCCCGCTCCTGGGATGGGACCTGGCTCCTGATGGTCCGCTGCCCCTGGTGCACCAAGCTCCACACGCACGGCGGAGGCGATGGCGACCAGCCGGGCCGCTTCGGTGCGCGCGTCAGCCACTGCCGAGACGGGAACCAGGGCGCGTACGTCATCACTGACCCGGCGGAGGTGGCCGCGTGAGCATCATCGACGCCGGTATCTACGCCACCTGCCCTGTCTGCCAGACCCCGGACGCCATGTACCGCGATGACAGCACGGGCGCCCTGTACGTGGACCTGTTCTGCGACTGCCCATACGGCGACGTCTTGGCAGCCCTGGACACGGCAGCGGAGGCAGACGCGCCCCTGTGGCGTGAAGGCTCCCTGGCAGAAACGGACCTGGCCGCGCGCCTGGGCTCCGAGTAGACGCTGATGACCGGCGCGCGGGAGGTCCTGTACGTCCGATACGAAGACTTCGACACGCACCACGACCTGCTGAACGTGGCGAACGGCGTACTGGATCTCCGCACGGGTGAACTGAGCCCACACGACCCGGCGCTGATGTTCACGAAGATCAGCCCGACGTCGTACGTGCCCAACGCCCAGCATGCCGACTGGGACGCGGCCCTGACGGCCCTGCCCGATGACGTGGCCGACTGGATGCGGGTCCGCTTCGGCCAGGCTGCGACCGGCCACGCTGCCAGCGATGACGTCGTCCCGTTCCTGTTCGGCGGAGGCGCCAACGGTAAGACGACCGTCCTGGACGGCATCATCGGAGCGCTGGGGAAGGCTGACGTCAGCGGGTACGCAACCACGGTCCCTGACAAGGTCCTGCTTGGTTCCCAGAACGACCACCCGACAGAGCTGATGACTCTGAAGGGGGCCCGCTTCGCGTACATCGAAGAACTGCCGGAGGGCGACTACCTGAACGCGGTTCGGCTGAAGAAGGCCGCCGGTACGGACGGCATGATCGCCCGGCACATCGGCCAGGACAACGTCTCATGGACGGCGACACACAGCCTGTTCGTGACGACGAACTTCGAAGTCCGCATCGACGCTGTTGACCACGGCACATGGCGCCGCCTGGCCCTGGTCAAGTTCCCGTTCACGTACGACGGCAGGGACCCCGACCGGCCGAAGGACCCGACGCTTCGGGACAGGCTCCGCAGCGGGAACGACGGCCAGCACGAAGCTGTCCTGGCTTGGCTGGTCGCTGGCGCCATGGCCTGGTACGCGGCGGGCCGGGTCCTGCCGGACATGCCGGAGACTGTCCGCGCTGATACGGAGACCTGGCGCCACGGCAGCAACAAGGCTGTGGCGTTCCTGGATGAGTTCCTGGAGCCAGCCGAGGGGTGCGCCGTGCCGACCGCCCAGGTCTTCGACCAGTTCACGGCCTGGGCCCGCCGGAACGGACAGCGGCAGTGGACGGCTGACACGTTCTGGTCCCGCGCTGAACAGCACGCCTGGTTCCGCAGCGGGAAGGCCGACCGGCCCCGTTCCCCGATCAGCACGAAGCGGTGGCAGATCCAGGGCCAGAAGACAGCGAAGGCCCGTCTGTTGACCGGCCTGCGATGGGTGGACGGTTCCCAACCGGCGGAGGCAGCGGAGGGCGCGGCGGAGGCGTTTCCGGACGCCATCCAGTAACGGCCCCGACCGGAACAACCGGAACAGGCTTCCGTGGTCGTTTGGCTACGTATCGGATTACGTGGCTGATCGGCCATGAACCCCTGTTCCGGTTGTTCCGGTCCTCCTCCGCTGCTCCTGCCGTCCCTCCCCCTGACTCCCCCGGAGGTCTTCCCTTGAACGCTCCTGCTGCTGCCCATGAGGTCTTCGCCAGTCTCCTGGACTGGTACGGACCGACTCCCGACCTGGCCGACCCTGCCGTTACCGCTGCTGTCGTCTCGGACGCTGAGCTGGAGGCCGAAGCCCTGGCAGACGACCCGGACGACGTGGCCCGGATCGCGTCCGCTGCGACCGCTGCCTATGCGGCCTTCCGCGCGGCTGAGCCCGACCCGAACCCGTTCCGCCGGTACTTCCGGGAGGTCTTCGCGTGACCCTGTCCTCTGCCCTGCGCATCGCCCTGGCCGCCCTGGCTGACGCTGCCTTGGCCGCTGCCTGTGCCTCCGAACGTGAGACGTTCCGCGCTGCCGCTGACCGTCTGGCTGGCGTGCCTGTCGACGTCGACTGACTCCGGCCTGGGACGTCGCGTACGTCTTCCCCTGGTTCGGTACGTCTTCCAGTTCACGTACGTGTCCGTTCCGCGCCAGATGCCGGTTCGGCCGGCTGGCCCTGGCCGTGTCTCCGAGCGCGCCTGGCTCGCCTCTGACGCCTTCCTGGCCACCGCTGGCCCGGAGGGCCTGGGCCGTGAGAGCGGCCGCACTGGGCCGTTCCTGAGCGCCCCTGGAGGCCCTGCCGTGACCGACCCTGTCACCAACCCTGCCGCTGTTCAGCTCCACCCCCACAACCCGTCCAGGCTGACCGACACGGACCGGTCCTTCGCTGAAGCCTTCGCTGAGTTCCTGCCCGATGTGATCGAGCTGGACCAGGGCAGTGAGACCAGCGTGGGGGACCTGACCCGCGCCATTCGCCGTGCCATGCGCAACACGCCCGCCGCTTCCCGGGGAATCCCGACCAGTTCCGTCCGCCGTCTGGCTTCCGCGGCAGGCTTCAAACTGCGCCGCGAGGACTCGGAGACCTTCGTCCTGGACGTCCGGCTGAAGCGTCGCTGACGGCCCCTCTGCCCGCCTTCCTGGCCCTCACCGGCCCGGAGGGCTTGCGGGGTGAGAACGGCCGTACAGAGGCCGTCCAGACCCTTAGGAGTCCCGCTATGCCTGCCCGTCGCCGCAACCGTCAGCCGAAGGCCCAGACCCCGGCCCAGGCCCCCGCCCCTGTCAAGCCGCTGGCCAAGGACCCTGACCTGAACCGGCGCATCCGTGCTGCCCTCCGGTCCGCGCCTGACGCCACTGAGCGCGTTGATCGCATCCTCGGCCGCTGACCAGCGCCACCCCCATACCACACCTGAACCAAGGAGCCTGACCCATGTCTGACCAGTACGACAGTTACCTGACCCTGACCGGCGTCCCCGACGCTCGCTTCCTGCCGCGCCCCGTTCGCGCTCTGCTGAAGGACCGCGATGACGCCTACAGCGCGTGGGTCGATGCGGAGGACAAGTACCTTCACCTCCTGGCCCCTGACTGGCGTGAGCAGGCCACCGCTGCTGACCGTGCTGCCGCGCGACAGGCCGTGGCCGATGGTGGGGACCCGTTCGAGCTGTCGTCCGCGCTGGGCAAGGCCGAGCAGGACCGGCCGCGTGCCATCGCCATCGTGGAGGACCTGGCGGCCAAGGTCCGCGCTGCTGACTCGAAGCTGCGCGACGCTGTCCGGCGTGAGATGCCGACCATTGCGCGGGCCATCGGCCAGGAGCTGGCAAAGGCCAAGGACGCGTACCTGGCGGCCCAGCGGAAGGCCGATGAAGCACGGCAGACCTATGGCGCTGTCCTGGCCGCCCGCTCGACCGCCGTCAACTGGGAGCTGGGCGTGTTCTCCGACTTCACTGGTGCTACCCAGGCTTCGCCCCGCGACGCGGCAGGCATGGAACCGCGCGACGTGTACCAGGTCCCGCACCGGCCCGGCATGCCGGAGGTTCAGGCCATCGAAGCCAGCTTCGAAGCCATCGGCGTGCGGGACCTCTACGGCGAGACCGGGGAGCCTGTCCACCAGGACGATCCGATGGTCCGCGTCCGGGCCCACAACTCCGGCGGGGTCATGGACATGAAGCGCTCCCACGCGCTGTACCTGGAGCGCCAGGGCATGGTCACTGTCCTTGACGCCGACGCTGCCTGACCTGTCCAACTCGCCTGTGGGGCCCAGTAGTTGACTGCCTGACGCTGGGCCCCCTGGCGCTGCCCTGAGGAGGTACCCATGCACGATGCTCAGCCGACGCCAGCGGACATGCCTGCCAGCATCAGGCCCCGGCCAGTCGATGTGTCCTGTCGGCATCCGCGCTGTCAGGTTCAGACCGGGGGCCTGGCCCGCTGCCTGGTTCACCACATGGAGCGCCAGCGGAGGACCAGCCGGTGAGAGTCCGTGTAGGGCTGGGCCACTACCTGGCTCTGGGCGGCCAGGACTACGCGATGGGCGATGAGATCGAGATCCCTGACGACGCGGCAGCCGCCTGGCTGGCAACGGGCATGGTCGTGGCCGTGGAGGAGGACCAGCCGGACACCGCCGACCATCACTGGCTGTGACTGTCGACATCGTCGCAGGTCAGAGGCTTGTGAGCCACATAACCGCAGGTCAGGGCCCCGGGGGTAGACCCCCGTCCCTGTTGAAACCGGCAACGCCATGGAGGGCTCTGTCCCCTGCGCCCGGTTCAGAGACCCGGTCAAGTAACTGACCGTGACGCACGAAGGCCCCCAGCCGATGCACAGTGTCCGCCGGTTGTCAACTCTGGCCGGACAGCCTGCCAACGTGTGCGGACAGCGGAGGAGTCTTCCCAGGTCAGAGGGCCTGCCCCCCCTTGCCGGCCGCCTCCTCCTGGTCCAACTCTCCTGGCCGCTGCTGTGTCCGTACCTGGCCGCCGTCCGGTCACCGTGTCCGGCAGTCTCCTGGCCGCTGTCTCGTCTGTGTCCGGCTGGCCGTCGCTGTGTCCGCCTGTGTCCGGTGCCTGCGTCCGTCGCTGTCCGCACCCTGGAAGACATGGCCGCCACCCTGTCCGGGGAGCCTGTCTCCGTCCGGACATGACTGAGCCCTGACCACCTTCCCGTACTGGGTTGGCCGGTCAGGGCTCTTGTCGTGTCCGGGGCCGTGTCCGCTACTGGCCGCGCCCTGGCCGCATCATGCGGAGCGCCTGGCCGACAGCCCTGGCGCGCTCGCCGTAGAGCGGCTCATCCGCCGGGTGGCTCTCGCCTGCCGGGGCGCTGTCGATGTTCAGTCGCTCACCCCGGAGCGTTGCCACCAGGGCCGCGTCCCGGAGCGAACCAGCCAGGTAGCCCAGTGCCTTACGCATCTCTTCCGCCGTAGCGTCCGGGTCAGCGACCAGATCACGGGCCTTGTCGGCGTCATCCTGGGCTGTCTCGATCATCTGGCCTTCGAGGGTGTCCGCCAGCCGGTTCAGGAAGCTGTCTCCGGACTCCACGAACGAAGGCCTATCGGCGTCGTTGCTCCACGGCAGGCGACGGAGGCGCGTCCCGCGCTCGGCTGCCTCACTCACGCGGCCACCCCCGCGCATGTGGTCCGTTCGTCCCGCTGCCGTGCCTGCTTCTCCTCGAACGCGACCAGGTACCGGGGCACGATCGGCAGCGCGTCAGCTTCGATCACGACTTCCCAGGCACGCGAGGGCTTCGGGGCAGTCATCGGCGGACAGGCGGGGACGGGGGCCGTGTCGGCCCTGTGCTTGCCCCTGGCGGGCATGCAGACGGCCAGGAGTCCAGCCAGTATCGTTCGCATTGTCGTTCGCTCCTTGTCAGCGTTCGGCCATGCCCCGGGGCCGTGTCAGCGGCTGCCGGGGTCCTTCGTCCGCGAACCTTACGCGCTTACGCGGTATCGCGGTAGCACATGTCCGCATTCACGCGGACGCTGAAGGTATGGATCTCGACCGCTCCGTCCCTGTCTGGCCTCAGGTTGCCGGGGATCTACGCCGCCGCCTGGACGCTGGCGAGTGGAAGTCTGGCGAGCGCTTCCCGGGCACGGTCACACTGGCAGCGGAGTACGACGTTACCCAGTCCACGATTCAGAAGGCCGTCGTGGCGCTGAGGCAGGAAGGCCGCCTCCGCACGGTCCTGGGTGCGGGGAGCTACGTGCTCTGAGTCGGCGGCGGAGGAGACGAAGGGACTGAGTAGTTACTGATCTTCCGTCCCGGAGTAAGAAAGACTCTCTGGAACTCAGCTCCTACGGCCTGACCCCTGGTGGTGGGACGCTTCCAGGCTTTCCGCTCAGCGCTACCGGCCCAGCGTCTCACCCCAGCGCCAGTCAAAGACTGCCGTTACCGGCGCGTGGTCTGACCAGCGTTCAGCGTGGCTAGCTGCCTTCTCCACGTACGCCTTCACGGCACGGGCCGCCAGGCCAGGCGAACTGTAGATTGCGTCAATCCGCCAGCCGCTGTCGTTGTCGAAGGCCCGCCCCCGGTACGACCACCAGGAGTACGGCCCGTCCACGCCCGGATGCAGTTCCCGCACCACATCGGCGTAGCCGGCCTCCTCGTAGACCCGGGTGAGCCAGGCGCGCTCCTCCGGGAGGAAGCCGGCGTTCCGCCGGTTGGCGCGCCAGTTCTTGAGGTCGGCCTCCCGGTGGGCGATGTTCCAGTCGCCGCAGACGAGCACCTCGCGCCCGCCGGCCGCCGCTCGCTCCCGCAGCCCGGCCAGGTACGGCAGGAACTCGGCCATGAACCGTTCCTTCTCCGCCTGCCGCTCGGTGCCCACCTCGCCGGAGGGGAGGTACAGGCTGGCGACCGTGATGCCGGGCAGGTCGATCTCCGCGTACCGGCCGGCGGTGTCGAACTCCGCCGAGCCGAAGCCGATCCGCACCGCCTCGGGGGGCCGGCGCGTGTAGAGGGAGACGCCGGCGCGGCCCTTGGCTGCGGCGGGCGCGTGGACGCTGTGCCAGCCCTCCGGTTCCCGGACGGCGTCCGGGAGCTGCGCCGGCTCGGCCCGCACCTCCTGGAGGCAGATCACGTCGGCGGCGGTCCCCGCCAGCCACTCCACGCAGCCCTTCCTGGCGGCGGCACGGAGCCCGTTCACATTCACGCTGGTCACAGTGAGCACCAGCGCACGATACCGGGACGCGGACTCCGCTCCCCGGCCGCCCGGGACATCCGTACGATGTCGCCCATGCAGCTCCGTACCGTGCGTTATGACCATCCCGATGCCCGAAAGCTGAACGACCGCGTCCAGCTGGAGTACACCGAGCGCTACGGCGATCCGGACCTCACGGAGATGGACCCGGCCCAGTTCGACCCGCCGAACGGCCTGTACCTCGTCGCGTACGACCCGGACGGCACCCCGCTGGCCACCGGCGGCTGGCGCGCGCAGGAGCGCAACCACGAGGGGTACGAGGACGGCGACGCCGAGCTGAAGCGGATGTACGTGGTCCCCGAGGCGCGCGGCCGCGGTCTCGCCCGGCGGCTGCTGGCCGCGCTGGAGGAGAGCGCCCGGGAGGCGAAGCGGATCCGCATGGTGCTGGAGACGGGCACCAAGCAGCCGGAGGCGATCGCGCTCTACACCTCCTGCGGCTATCTGCCGACCGCGAAGTTCGGCCTCTACCGCCGCGAGCCGGACAGCCGCTGCTTCGCCAAGCCGCTCACCGTGTCCGCCGGCACCCCGGCCCCCGGCCGGGCCGTCGCGCTCGGCCACCCGGCCGGAGCGGGGCCCGCGGCGGTCGGGAACGGGTAGCCGGGGGACGGCCGCGTCACGGCCGCGCCGTCGTGCCGTGCCGGTAGGTCTCCAGCAGCCGCAGCCAGACCTCGCTCATCGTCGGGAACGCCGGGACCGCGTGCCACAGCCGGCCGAGCGGCACCTCCCCGGCCACCGCCACCGTCGCCGAGTGCAGCAGTTCGGCCACGCCCGGTCCCACGAAGGTCGCCCCGAGCAGCACGTCGCGGTCCGCGTCGACGACCATCCGGGCCCGGCCGCGGTAATGGTCGGCGTACAGGCCGGCGCCGGCGACGGCTCCCAGGTCGTGGTCCACGGCCCGGACCCGGTACCCCCGGCGCCCGGCCTCCGCGGCGGTCAGCCCCACGGAGGCGGCCTCCGGCTCCCCGAACACCACCTGCGGTACCGCCGCCGAGTCCGCCGTCGCCGTGTGGGGGCCCCAGCGCACGCCCTCCTGTCCGCCGTCCTCGCCGCCCAGGGCGCGGGCCGCGATCGCCGCGCCCGCGATCCGGGCCTGGTACTTGCCCTGGTGAGTGAGGAGCGCACGCCGGTTGACGTCACCGACCGCGTACAGCCAGCCCTCCTCCACCCCGCCGACCCGGCAGGAATCGTCGGTCTCCAGCCACGACCCGGGCCGCAGGCCGACCGTCTCCAGCCCGATGCCGTCCGTGCGTGGCTCCCGCCCGGTGGCGAACAGCACCTCGTCGGCCTCGCTCTCCCCGACACCGTCCAGCACCAGCGTGACCGTGCTGTCCGCGGACGCCCGCCGCACCTCGGTCACGCTCGCGCCGGTACGGATCTCCACCCCGGCCGCCGCCAGCCCCTCGGCCACCAACTCGCCCGCGAAGGGCTCCATGCGCTGCAGCAGCCCCCCGCCGCGGACGAACATCGTGACGGCCGAGCCGAGCGCCTGCCAGGCACAGGCCATCTCCACGGCGACCGCACCGCCGCCCACCACGGCCAGCCGCTCCGGGATCTCCCGGGAACTGGTGGCCTCCCGGCTGGTCCACGGCCGCGCGCCGGGCAGCCCCGGCAGATCCGGCAGGCGGGGCCGGCTGCCCGTGGCCACCACCACCGCGTGCCGAGCCGTCAGGATGTGCTCGGCCCCCTCCGCCGGGCGGACGACCACGCGCCGCGTCCCGTCGAGCCGCCCGTGCCCCCGGACGAGTACGGCCCCCTCGGACAGCAGCCAGTCCACCTGCCCGCCGTCTTCCCAGTGCGACACGAACGCGTCCCGCCGGTCCAGTACGGGCTCCGGGGCGAGCGGCCCGGTCACCGCCTCCCGCACGCCGGCGACGGCGTGCGCCGCGGCGAGCGCGGACACCGGCCGCAGCAGCGCCTTGCTGGGCATGCAGGCCCAGTACGAGCAGTCACCGCCGAGCAGTTC
The DNA here is from genome assembly GCF_018070345.1 of Streptomyces sp. F63. Classification (GTDB taxonomy): domain Bacteria; phylum Actinomycetota; class Actinomycetes; order Streptomycetales; family Streptomycetaceae; genus Streptomyces. Next base: position 109,736 of record NZ_JAGPXX010000016.1, on the reverse strand, counting down.
GCTCTCGACGACCGCGACGGAGAGTCCGGCGGCGCGGACGCTCCGGGCGGCGTTCTCGCCGACCGCGCCCCCGCCGAGCACGATCACGTCGTACGCCTGTTCGCGCGGTGCCCGGGGACTGGGCGCGCCGGCCCCCGGCGGGGCCGGGCGGGGGCGGGGCCCGCCGGGCGGTGCCTGCCGCTCCTGCTCCTCCCCGGTCTCCGGCGGCTCCGTCGGCCCCGCCGGCTTCGTCGGCCCCGCCGCGCTCTCGTCCGGCGTTCGTGTCATTCCTGTTCCACCTCTCCGTATCCGGGTACTCGTGGACCTCCCGGGTGCCCTTTCCGGCCGTCCTCACCACGCTCCGGGAAATCGGCCACATGAACCGGCGGGATCCGGACAGGCTCCCCCTGATCTCCGGAAGCCCCGTTCCCCGGACACAGCAGCCGGCAAGGGTTCCGGCAGGACCGAACAGAAGACATCTCTGGAAGCAGGTAGGACATATGAGCACGGTCGAGCTGACCAAGGAGAACTTCGACGAGGTCGTCTCCGCCAACGACTTCGTCCTGATCGACTTCTGGGCCTCCTGGTGCGGCCCCTGCCGCACTTTCGCACCCGTGTACGAGAAGGCGGCCAACCGCCACTCGGACCTGGTCTTCGCCAAGGTCGACACGGAGGCCCAGCCCGAGCTCGCCGCGGCCTTCAACATCCAGTCCATCCCGACCCTGATGGTCGTCCGGGAGAACGTCGCGGTGTACGCCCAGCCCGGGGCCCTGCCCGAGCCCGCTCTGGAGGACATCATCGGCCAGGCCCGCGACCTGGACATGGAGAAGGTGCACCAGTCCGTCTCCGAGCAGCAGGCCGCGCAGCAGCAGGCCGGCGGCAACCAGCCCCCCGGCCCGTCCGACCCGGCGGTCTGACCGGGCCGTCCCGTCCGGACCGGCCGTCCGCCCCGGCCGGTCTTCCGGGCGGACGGCGGCGCGCGCCCGGGCCGGTGCCCGGGGTGTTCGGGCCCGGCCGGGGCCGGTGCGCGTGTTCGGGCCCGGCCGGGGCCGGTGCCGTGACCGGCGGGGTTCACCGGCACGCGGCGCCGGCCCGGCACTCCCCCAGCGCCCGGCCGGGGGTACCCCGCGCGCCGCGTTGCCGTACCGCCCGCGTACCCCCAGTACCGGTGCGGCACTCCGCCTGGCGACGCGCCGCACCGGACGCCGCGAGCTTTCCGGCAAGCCTTCCCGGCCCCGGCCCCGGCCCCGGCACTAGGCGCGAGGTCCCGTGCTCGACCGGACCGTCAGCCGCGGCGGCAGCAGTGTGGCCTCCGGGACCGGCTCCCCGTCGAGTTGCCGGATCAGCAGGTCCACGGCCCGCGTGCCGAGTTCGGCGGCCGGGATGGCGACCGAGGTGAGCGGGACGGGGGCGCGCTCCGCCTGGTCGTCGGGGCAGACGGCCACCACCGACAGGTCCTCCGGCACGCGCAGGCCCTCGGCGCGGAGTGCGTCGGTCAGCGGGCCCAGCACGGCCTCGTTGTGGACCACCACGCCGGTGGGTGGCGGGTCCGTCCCGAGCAGCCGCCGCACCAGGGCGGGTGCGGCGGCCGGATCGGTCCCGCCGGGGTGCACCGCGGCGGCGAGCCCGTTCCGCTCCGCGGCCGCCGTGAACCCCTCCGCGACGCGCCGCGCGAAACCGGTGCCCCGTTCGTAGACCTCCGGCGGTGAGCCGAGCAGCGCGACGCGGCGGTGACCGAGCAGGGCCAGGTGTTCGACGCAGGTCTCGCCGACGGCCCGGAAGTCGAGGTCGACGCAGGTCAGTCCCGCCGGTTCGGCGGGGAAGCCGATGAGCACCGAAGGCCGCCGCAGAGTGCGCAGTAACGGCAGTCTGCGGTCGTTCAGTTGTACGTCCATGACGACGAACCCGTCGGCGCGCGCGCTGTCCGCGACCCGCCGCAGCCCGTCCTCGCCCTCCTCCCCGGTGAGCAGCAGCACGTCGTGGTCGTGGCGGCGCGCCGCGGTGACGACCGACATGGCGAACTGGGTGACGACCGGCAGATGGACACCGCTGCGCAGCGGCATCACCAGGGCGAGGGCACGGGAGCGGGCACCGGCGAGGGCGCGGGCCCCCGCGTGCGGGTGGTAGCCGAGTTCCCGGATGCTGGCCTCGATCCGGCGGCGGGTCTCCTCCGATATGGGCCGTTTGCCGTTGAGCGCGTAGCTGACGGTGCTGGGCGAGACCCCGGCGTGCCGGGCCACGTCAGTGATCTTGACCATGCCGGACATCCTCCCCGGAGCCGTCGGCTTCCAGATGCCAGGGTCTTCCCCCGGTGCCGCGCGCGGTGACCCGCACCGCCTCGCCCTCCCGCCGCACGGTGTACTCGGCGCCCGGCGGCACCCGCACCGTCACCTCGGCGCCGTCCGCCAGCCCGTACGCCCGGAGCGTGACCCCGTCCGCCCAGTCGTAGTCGGGCCGGTCGTCCACCGAACCGAGCGGGAGCACGGCGCCGGGCCGGACGAGGACCGGCGCGCTGAGGAAGCCGTGGGTCTCCCGCACCCACCGGGGCCCGGTGACCCGCTCACCGGACAGGAGATGGGTCCAGGTCCCCTCGGGCACGTAGTACGCGACCTCGCCGCCGTCCGAGAAGACCGGAGCGACGAGCAGGTCGGGGCCGAGCATGTACTGCCGTTCCAGGTGTGCGCAGGCCGGGTCGTCCGGGAACTCCAGCGCCATGGCCCGCATCATCGGCACGCCCTCGGTGTGGGCCTGCCGGGCCACTTCGGCCAGGTACGGCATCAGCCGCAGCTTGAGCCGGGTGAAGACGCGCAGGACGTCCACGGCCTCCTCGTCGAACAGCCACGGCACGCGGTAGGAGGACGAGCCGTGCAGCCGGCTGTGCGAGGAGAGCAGCCCGAAGGCGATCCACCGCTTGAACAGCGCGGCGTCCGGGGTGCCCTCGAAGCCGCCGATGTCGTGCGACCAGTAGCCGAAGCCGGAGAGCCCCAGCGACAGCCCGCCGCGCAGCGACTCGGCCATGGACGCGTAGGTGGACTCGCAGTCGCCGCCCCAGTGCACGGGGAGGCGCTGGCCGCCGGCGGTCGCCGAGCGGGCGAAGACGACGGCCTCTCCCTCGCCGCGCTCGCGGCGCAGCAGGTCGAAGACCGTCTCGTTGTAGAGCTGGGTGTAGTAGTTGTGCATCCGCTCGGGGTCGGAGCCGTCCGCGTAGACGACATCGGTGGGTATCCGCTCCCCGAAGTCGGTCTTGAAGCAGTCCACGCCCATGTCGAGCAGCCGCTTCAGCTTGCCGGCATACCAGGCGCGGGCCGCGGGGTTGGTGAAGTCCACCAGGGCCATGCCCGGTTGCCACAGGTCCCACTGCCAGACGCCGCCGTCCGGTCTGCGCAGCAGGTGGCCGCGGTCGCGGCCCTCGGCGAAGAGCGGCGAGCGCTGCGCGATGTACGGGTTGATCCAGACGGAGATCCGCAGCCCGCGTTCCCTCAGCCGGCGCAGCATCCCCTCGGGATCGGGGAAGACCCGGCAGTCCCACTCGAAGTCGCACCAGTGGAACTCGCGCATCCAGAAGCAGTCGAAGTGGAAGACGGAGAGCGGGAGCCCGCGTTCGGCCATGCCGTCGACGAAGGAGGTGACGGTCGCCTCGTCGTAGTCGGTGGTGAAGGAGGTTGACAGCCAGAGTCCGAAGGACCAGGCGGGCGGCAGGGCGGGACGCCCGGTGAGGGCGGTGTACCTGCGGAGGATCTCCTTCGGGGTGGGCCCGTGGATGACGTAATACTGCAGTTCCTGGCCCTCGACGCTGAACTGGACCCGGGAGACCGCCTCGGAGCCGACCTCGAAGGAGACCCGGCCCGGGTGGTCGACGAAGACGCCGTAGCCGGCGTCGGTGAGGTAGAACGGCACGTTCTTGTAGGACTGCTCGCTGGAGGTGCCGCCGTCGGCGTTCCAGATGTCGACGGCCTGGCCGTTCTTCACCAGCGGGCCGAAGCGCTCGCCGAGCCCGTAGACGCTGGTCCCGACCCGCAGGTCGAGTTGCTCGCGGAGGTAGTGGCCGCCGTCGCCGGTCTCCATGATGCCCATGCCCTTGACGCCGCTGCTGGTCAGCGTCCGCCCGCCGGCCCGGAAGTCCAGCGACCAGGGGCCCTTGCGGCCGACGGCCAGCGACAGGCCGCCGGAGGTGAGGACGGCTTCCTCCCCGTCGTACGCGACCTCGGGCAGGAAGCCCTCCTGCGGGGAGAGCGGGAAGTGCGGTCCGGTGTCCGTGCCGCCCGCGAAGTGGGTGAGGCGGACGCCGATCACGCCGGGCATGGGGGAGGTGCAGGTGATCGTGACGACGGGGCCTTTGAGGAGGTCGCCGCGGTGGCGGATCGGACGGGTGGGCGCGTGGATCTCCAGCGTGCCCGGGCCCGTGGTGACGTCGAGGACTTCGACGGGGTAGGACCCGGTCACGCCCTCGCGCATCAGCCAGTAGCCGTCGGTGAACTTCATGCGTCAGCCCTTTCGGCTCACGTGGTGGGGGGCCACAGCGGAAACCCGGTCACTTGACCGCGCCCACGGCGATGCCGCGGGTCAGGGTCCGCTGGAAGAGGAGGAAGAAGACGATCGCCGGGAGGACGCCCAGCAGCGCGGCCGCGTTGGTCATCGTGGCGTCCATCAGCCGCTGCCCCTGGAGTACCCCGAGGGCGACCGAGACCGTCTGGTTGTCGTTGGAGATCAGCATGACCAGCGGCAGCAGGAACTCGTTCCAGGTCCAGATGAAGAAGAAGACCAGCAGCACGCCGAGCGTGGGACGGCTGACGGGGACGACGACGCGCCACAGCACCTGCCACTTGTTCGCCCCGTCGATCCTCGCCGCCTCGACGACCTCCCGGGGGAAGGAGCCCAGGACAGAGGCGAGCAGATACGTTCCGAAGGCGGCCTGGATCACCGTGAAGACGATGATCACGCTGAGCCTGGTGTCGTAGAGACCCACCTGCTTCGACAGGTAGTAGACCGGGTAGACCAGCGCCTCCTGCGGCAGCATGTTGGCCAGCACGAAGAAGGCCAGCACATAGGGCCGGCCCTTGATCCGTCCGATGCCGATCGCGTAGGCGTTCAGGACCGACAGCACCACGGCGCCGACCGCCACCGACCCGCTGATCAGTACGGAGTTGAGAAGTTTCCGGCCGAAGTCGACGCGCTGCCAGAAGTCCGCCAACCCGTCCAGGTAGAGCCCCTCGGGAAGGCTGAGCGGTCCCCCGGCGCTGTACTCCGCGGGCGATTTGACGGCGTTGAGCGCCACGATGACGAACGGCAGCACCATGAACGCGGCACCGGCGCACAGCGCGACGAGCACGGGGTAACGGCGGATGGCTGTGGCGGTCACCGGGCTTCGTCCTCCGCCCTGGTCTGGAGGCGCAGCCCGAGCAGGGCCAGCGCCAGGATGAGAGCGGTGAGCACGGTGGACACCGCCGAGCCGTACCCCACCTGTGTCTTCTCGAAGAAGTTCTGGAAGGAGAAGTAGGAGGGGACATTGGTGGCGCCGCCCGGGCCGCCCTTGGTCAGGACGTACACGGCGCCGAAGACCTTCAGCGCGGCGATGGTGCACCACACCAGGACGACGTGGATCTCCGGGCGGATCTGCGGCAGGGTGATATGCCAGAACCGGCGCCACCAGCCCGCTCCGTCCAGTTCGGCCGCCTCGTACAGCCCGGGGTCGACGCGCTGCAGCCCCGCCATGAACACGACCAGCGGGAAGCCGAGCTGCACCCAGACCATCACCGCCATCACGCCGTAGAGCGCCAGGTCGGGATCGCCCAGCCAGTCCTGCCGGAGGGAGCCGAGGCCCACGGCCCGCAGCAGCTCGTTGAGGGAGCCGTCCCCGGGCGCGAGGATCCAGGACCAGACGATGCCGGCGACGGCGATCGGCAGCACCTGCGGGAGGTAGAAGCAGGCCCGCAGGACGGCCGCCCAGCGGGAGCCGAAGTGCTGGGCGATGTAGTCGAAGAGCGCGGCCGCCAGGACCAGGCCGAGGGCGGTCGGGAGGACGGCCATCGCGACGACCATGGCGACGCTGTGCCGGAACGACTCCCAGAAAGCCGAGTCCCCGGCGAGCTGCCGGTAGTTGTCCAGGCCGGTCCAGCCGGGCGTGCCCACGCCCCGCCAGTCGGTGAAGCTGATGCCGGTGTTCAGGGCGAACGGGACGACGACGACGGCGAGGAAGGCGAGGGTGCCGGGGAGCAGGAAGAGGACGTAGGAGTCCCGGCGGCCGGGGCGGTGGTGGCCGCCGCGGGCCCGCCGGGGCGCTCCTCCCCGGCGGGCCGCGGGCCGCTTGGCGACGGTGCTCACCGCTTCGGCGCGCCCGCGTCGTACGCCTTCTGCAGGGCGTCCAGGTACTGGTCGGGGCTGGCGCTGCCGGTGATCAGCTTCTGCGTCTCGGAGACGAGGACGTCGTAGAAGCCGGGGACGGGCCAGTCCGGGTAGAAGGCCAGGCCGTCGTTCTCGGAGAGCGTGTTGAAGTTCTCGATGAGGGTCTTCGACTGCGGGTCGGTGATGGCGGAGGGGTCGGCGGCGACGGGGACGCCGCCCTTGTTGCCGAGCAGGTTCTGGATCTTCTTCGTCATCGTGATGTCGATGAAGTCGTAGGCGAGTTCCTTGTTCTTCGCACCCTTGGGGACGACCCAGAGGTTGCCGCCGGAGCCCAGGGTGAGGTCCGAGCCGGGCCACAGGAAGGTGCCCCAGTCGAAGGTGTCGATCTCGCTCTGGAAGCGGCCGAACCACCAGCTGCCGGAGAAGAGGATGGGGTACGTGCCGGAGATGAAGGCGACGCCCGCGTCCTCGGCCTTGGTGCCGCTGGAGGTCTTGGCGATGTAGCCCTTCTTCACCCAGTCGGCGAAGGTCTCGGCGGCCCGCGTCCAGGCCGTGTCGTGGAAGTCGGTCCGGCCCCGGTAGAGCTCGTAGGCGTCCACCCAGGAGCGGTCGGCCCGGGAGAGGGCGAGCTGGTAGACGTACTGGTGGGCTATGTACTCGGCGCCGGCGTTGGCCAGCGGGGTGACGCCCTTGGCCTTGAACGCGGCGAGTGCCTCGGTGAGTTCGGCGAAGGTGGCGGGGACCTCGACGCCGTGCTTCGCGAAGAGGTCCTTGTTGTAGTACGCCATGGTGTATTCGGCGTAGTTGGGAACGCCATACCACGTGCCGGAGCCCATCACGCCGTCCGCGTCGTACCGGCTGGTGGTCTCGACACTGTCGCTGAGCTGCTTGTCCCAGCCCCGCTCGGTGGCCTCGGAGCTGAGGTCGGTCAGCAGCCCCTGGCGGGAGAGCAGCCCGGCCGTGGCATTGCCCTTGTTGTACTCCATGAGGTCCGGGGCGTCGTCGGAGTTGAGGATCATCGGGGCGGTCTTCTGGATCTGTTCGAAGCCCTTCTCCTCGAACTCGACCTTCACGCCCGGGTGGGTCTTCTCGAACTCCTCGATCGCTGCGGCCCAGGCCCGGCCCATGGCGCTGTCCGGGCCCTCGTAGTGCCAGAGCCTGAGGGTCTTTCCGTCGCCCGCGGCCGTACCGTCCGAGGTGCCGCAGCCGCTCAGCGCCAGGGTCAGGGCTCCCGCGAGGGCGGCTGCCAGCAGGCCCGCCCCGCGCTTTCGTGCCGTCAACATCCGCTTCCTCCGGGAGAGGGGATCAGAGCTGGGAACGGGTGGCGTGGATGGTTCACCCGCCGTCGAAGCGATTCGAAGAAATCGTCGAAGCGCTTCGATTGACGGGAACGTAAGCCCAGGCCCTAGGTATGTCAACGCTCTTGACGAAACCCGCCGCCGCTCTCCGCCCGGACGGTTGGGCCCGGAGACGGCGCCCACCTGCCCGGGCAGACCCTCCGCAGGCACCCGGGCAGTCCCTCGGCGGCCCCGAGGACCCGGCGCCGGGACCCCGCGCGATCCGGGGGGACGCCTCGGCCGGCAGCTCGCGGGCGGCAGGCGCACCGCGCCGCCGCACAGCACGAAAGAACCCCTGCCGGATCTCTCCTGCAGGGGTTCTCACCGCTGTGCCGTGCGATGTTCGCACTGTCTGTGTCTGTGGACCTGTGGGGATTTGAACCCCAGACCCCCTCGATGCGAACGAGGTGCGCTACCAGACTGCGCCACAGGCCCTTGCGACGTGAGGAACTCTAGCATCCCGGCGGGGCAGCTCGGAAATCCGTTGCCGTGCTGGTCACCGTGGCCGTCGGCGGGCCCGGGCGGGCAGGCACCGGACTCCGCCCCGGCCCCGGGATCACTCGTTGGCGGCGCGCGGCCGGTCCTCGTCCGCGTACTGGTCGAAGAGCGGGGTGCGGCCCCGGTCCCGGGAGCGGCGGGGGCCGCGCTCCCGGCGGCTCTCGCGCGCGGCGGGCCCCGGCTCCGGCCCGGGCTCGGCGGGCGGCTCGGCGGCCGGTTCGGCCGCGCTGGAGCGGGCCGAACTCCACGCGTCGGGGGCGTCGAGGTCCACGCCGCCGGTGGCACGGGGAGCGACCGGCGCCGTGACGTAGGTGGGCAGCGGCACCGGGACCGGCTCCCAGCTCTCCCCGTCCGGCCGGACCCGCTCGCGCTGCTGGTCGACCCATTCGGCGTGGTCGGTCTGCTCGACGAGCGCGCGGCGGCCCGCCGCATGGGGGGACGCCGGAGCGGGCTCGGGAGCCGGCTCCGGGCCGGTCTCCTCGCCGGCCGCCTCGCCGTCCGCGGCCGCGGGGCGTGCCGGCTGCCCGGGACCGCGCGGGCCGCGCTCGCGCAGCCGCTGGGCGGCGGCTTCGGCGCGCCGCCGGTCCATGGTGAAGGCGAAGCGGCGCCGCTCCTGCGCCCGCAGATGAACGATGTACGAGCTGAGCAGCACGGCCGGGACTGCGGGGGCCCACAGGAAGGCGAGCCCGCCGACCGCCGCGACGACCGCGCCGAGCGCGAAGGCGAGGAACAGCACCATGGTGGTGCGGCGGCGGCGCGCCAGAACCTTGGAGCGGCGGGCCCGTTCGGCGACGGAGACGGCGCGGCGGCCGTCCGGCCCGGCGGACGCGTGGTCCGCCGCGGGCGGCGCGGGGTCGCCGTCGGCGCGCAGCGACTCGGGAACCGGCATGGCCGCGGACATGGCGAAGGCCCGGACGTCGACCGTGTCGGTCGGCGCTTCCGGGTCGGCGGCGGGCGCTTCCGGATCGGCGGGGCCGACGTAGTCGTCCGCTTCGCCGGAGTGGCGCTCCTCCAGGTCCTTGGCGTAACGGCGCTCCATACCGGCCCGTCCGGACAGCAGCCGGATGGCGGTGGAGAAGCGTTCCGTAGGACGAGCCTCGTTGAGTTCGTCCTGCCTACGGAGCCACATCGGCACCAGGTAGGCGGCCCAGGCCCCGACAATGACTGCGTAGATGAGGCCGCTGCTGCTCACGCCTCACACGGTAGAGGGGTTTTCAGCAGGCCATCCGCCAATTGCCACGGTGTGTCGCACGATCTGGCTGATAACTCGAACTTTTTTTCCGATTGCCTGGTCGAGCTGACGGAGAATGCGCTTTATCGCCGCTTAATATCGAACACATTTCTTATTTGTGGGCCGTTCCGGGCCGGACCCGGTGCCAGCGGTTCAGCAGCCCTTCCGGCACCTCCTCCGCGGTGAGGGCGAAGACCAGGTGGTCGCGCCAGTCCCCGTCGATGTGGAGATAGCGCGGACGCAGCCCTTCCTCACGGAATCCCAGCTTTTCGACGACACGGCGGCTCGGCCCGTTCTCGGGCCGGATGCACACCTCGATGCGGTGCAGGCCGACCGTGCGGAAGCAGTGGTCGACGGCGAGCGCCACAGCCGTCGGGGTGACCCCGCGCCCGGCGACCTCCTGGTCCACCCAGTAACCGATATGGCCGGAGCACATGGAGCCCCAGGACATTCCCGCGACCGTCAACTGCCCGGCCAGCCGCCCCCGGTACTCGATGACGAAGGGCAGCATCCGGGCCGCGTTGGCCTCGGAGCGCAGATGCCGCACCATCTGGCGGTAGGTCGGGCGCTGCGCCGACGGGCCACCCGCCACGGGCGGCGGGATGGTCGCCTCCCAGGGCCGCAGCCAGTCGCGGTTGCGGCGGTTGACCTCGCGCCAGTCCCGCTGGTCGCGCATCCGGATGGGGCGGAGGGTGACGTCGCCGTCGGTCAGGACCGCCGGCCAGAGGGGAGTCATCGGTGGGCCCGGGGAACCGTGCCGCCGTCGGGGGGCGTCCCGCCGCCCCCGCCGGGGGCGGGGCGGGGGTGGTCGCCACCGCGGAGCTGGTCGACGGCGTGCACCAGCAGCCGGCCGAGGACGGCGAGACCGTCCCGGACCCCGCCGGTGGAGCCCGGCAGGTTGACGATCAGCGTGCCGCCGGCGGTTCCGGCCAGGCCACGGGAGAGCGCGGCGGTGGGCACCTTCGCCAGCCCTTCGGCGCGCAGGGCCTCGGGGATCCCGGGGATCTCCCGGTCGAGGACCCGGCGGGTCATCTCGGGTGTGCGGTCGGTCGGCGAGATACCGGTGCCGCCGGTGGTGAGCACCACGTCGTACCCGGCGGCGACGGCCTCCCGCAGGGCTGCTTCGACCGGTTCGCCATCGGGGACGACGCGCGGTCCGTCGGTGGCGAAGCCCATCGCGGTCAGGCCCTCGGCCAGCAGCGGGCCGCCCTTGTCGGCGTAGACGCCCGCGGAGGCGCGGTTCGAGACGGTGACGGCCAGGGCACGGTAGCCGCTCATGCGGTGCCCTCCCCGGCCGGGCGCGACCAGTCGCCGGACGTGCCGCCGCTCTTCTCCTCGACCCGCACGTCCGTGATGACCGCGGCCTTGTCGACGGCCTTCACCATGTCCACCACCGTCAGTGCGGCGACGGTGACGGCGGTCAGGGCCTCCATTTCGACGCCGGTGCGGTCGGTGGTCTTCACGGTCGCCAGGATCTCCACGGCGTCGTCGGCCACGGAGAGTTCGACCTTCACCCCGGAGACGGCCAGCGGGTGGCAGAGCGGGACGAGGTCGGGGGTGCGCTTGGCCCCCATGATCCCCGCGATGCGCGCGGTGGCGAGGGCGTCCCCCTTGGGAACGCCCTCCCCGCGCAGCAGTTCGACGACGCGCGGGGAGACGAGCACACGGCCGCTCGCGCGGGCCGCACGCGCGGTGACGTCCTTCGCGGAGACGTCGACCATGCGGGCGGCGCCCCGGGCATCGAGGTGGGTGAGGTGCTGCTGGGCGCTGCTCATCGTTCTCCCGGTCCGGTCCTTCCAGGGCAGCAACCGTACCGGGGCTCCTCCGGTTCAGCGCAGCAGGATGGCCTCCACCTCGCCGCCGGGCGGAACCGACGTGGTGTCCTCCGGGACGACGATCAGGGCGTCGGCGTCGGCGAGCGCCTTGACCAGATGGGAGCCGGGGCCGCCGACCGGGGTGACGAGGCCGTCCGCGTAACGGCCGCGGAGGAACTGCCGCTTGCCCCCGGGGGAAGAAGCGATGCCGTCGGGGCAGATCGCGCGGACCGTCTCGCGCCCGTCCGGAGCGAAGCCCATGAGAGCGCGGATCGCGGGGCGCACGAAGAGCTCGAAGGAGACGTACGCGCTGACGGGGTTGCCGGGGAGGGCCAGCAGGGGGGTGCGGTCGGGGCCGATGCGGCCGAAGCCCTGCGGTTTGCCGGGCTGCATGGCGAGCTTGCGGAAGTCGACGCGGCCGGGTCCGGGGGGTGCCGCCGCCGCGGGGGTGCCGTCGCCTTCCGCCGTCTCTCCGGTCTCGCCCGTCTTGTCCGTCTTGTCCGTCTCGCCGGAGCCGCCCGGGGCCGGGCCGCCGGGGGCCGGTTCCGCGCCGGACGCCGCGCCCGGCTCCGCCGGCCGGTCTCCGGTGGCGGGGGCGCTGCCGGAGAAGGCCTCCTTCACGACGTCGTAGGCGCCGACGCTGACGCCGCCGCTGGTGACGACGAGGTCGGCACGGAGCAACTGGTCCTCGACGGCGGAGCGCAGGGAGGCCGCGTCGTCGGCGACGGCGGTGACGCGGTAGGCGATGGCTCCCGCGTCCCGTGCGGCGGCGGTGAGCGCGAAGCTGTTGGAGTCGTGGATCTGTCCGGGGCCCAGCGGCGCACCGGGGGGAACGAGTTCGCTGCCGGTGGACATGACGACCACCCGCGGCCTGGGACGGACCCGGACGGTGGCGCGGCCGATGGCGGCCAGCAGCCCGATCTGCGCCGGGCCGATGAGCGTGCCGGCGGACAGCACCGGGGCTCCGGCGGAGACGTCGCCGCCGCGGGAGCGGATGTGGGCTCCGGCCTCCGCGGGGCGGTACACGCGGACGTCGCCGGCGGCGCCCTCGGGCGCGGCACTGTGGGCCGTCATGGCGGTGGCCGGGCCGCCGCCCGAGCCGCCGTCCGTCCACTCCACGGGCACCACCGTGTCCGCGCCGGGCGGCAGGGGGGCGCCCGTCATGATGCGGGCCGCCTCGCCGGGCCGGATGGTGGGCAGCCGGCCGCTGCCGGCCGCGATGTCGCCGATGACGGTGAGCACCGCCGGGGATTCCCCGGTCGCGTCGGCGACGTCGGCGCTGCGGACGGCGTATCCGTCCATGGAGCTGTTGTCGAACGGCGGCAGGGCCACGGCGGCGGTGACGTCCTCGACGAGGACGCAGCCCTGCGCGTCGAGCAGTTGGAGCTCCAGTGGTTCGAGCGGCCGGATGTGCCGGAGGATGTCGGCCAGATGCTCGTCGACGCTCCACACGCGGGGCGGGGCTCCGGCTCCGGCCCCGCCGGGCCCGCTCCCGTGGTCCGGGGCCGGCGACGGGACGGCGGCCGGGGCGGTGTGCCCCGGCTCTGCGGCCTGCTCAGCGGTGCTCAAGGTGCTACATCTCCTCCGCGACGTACCTCCGAAGCCAGTCCCGGAAGTCCGGTCCCAGATCCTCACGTTCGCATGCCAGTCTGACAATGGAGCGGAGGTAGTCGGCACGGTCGCCGGTGTCGTAACGGCGGCCCTTGAAGAGGACTCCGTGCACCGGGCCGCCCAGGTCCGGGTTCTGGGCCAGGGTCTGGAGGGCGTCGGTGAGCTGGATCTCACCGCCGCGTCCGGGCTGCGTCTTCCGCAGGACGTCGAAGACGGCGGCGTCGAGGACGTAGCGGCCGATGATCGCGTAGTTGCTGGGCGCCTCCTCGCGGCTGGGCTTCTCGACGAGGCCGGTGACCCGGTGGATGTCGTCGTCCCCGGTGGGCTCGATCACCGCGCAGCCGTAGAGGTGGACCTGGTCCGGGTCGACCTCCAGCAGGGCCACGACACTGCCTCCGTACCGCTCCTGCGCCTCGATCATGCGGGTCAGCAACGGGTCCCGGGGGTCGATGAGGTCGTCGCCGAGGAGGACGGCGAAGGGCTGCTCCCCGACGTGGGGTGCCGCGCACAGCACGGCGTGGCCGAGGCCACGGGGGTCGCCCTGGCGGACGTAGTGCATGGTGGCCAGGTCGCTGGACTCCTGCACGCGGGAGAGACGGTCGCCGTCGCCCTTGTGGCGGAGCATCTCCTCCAGCTCGTAGTTGCGGTCGAAGTGGTCCTCCAGCGGGCGCTTGTTGCGCCCGGTGACCATGAGGACATCGGGGAGACCGGCGGTGACGGCCTCCTCGACCACATACTGGATCGCGGGCTTGTCGACGACCGGCAGCATCTCCTTGGGGGTGGCCTTGGTGGCCGGGAGGAAGCGGGTTCCGAGTCCTGCTGCGGGAATGACAGCCTTGCTGATCCGGGTACGCGATGCAGTCATGCGGAGAACCATAACCGGTACGTATGAGCGGAACGTGATGATCCGGTAAGTGTGGCCGCATACGAGAGGATTCCCGGCTCAGATGACCACCCCGAAGTCTCGCAAGGCCCGGTTGCGCCACGGCCTCGGCCGGATGAGGTCGCGGTTGACGGAAGATGACGTCTCGGCGGCCGGAGCCGCGTTCGCGCTGCACGCCCTGGCACTCCCCGAGCTCGCATCCGCCCATACCGTCTGCGCCTATGTGTCGGTGGGGCGGGAGCCCGCGACAGGGCCGCTGCTGGACGCGCTGCGGGCACGGGGGGTGCGGGTGCTGCTGCCCGTTCTGCGGGACGACGACGACCTCGACTGGGCCCCGTACGAGGGGCCGGAGCGGCTCGTGGCGGCCGGCCGGGCGGGCCGGATGGTGCTGCGGGAGCCGGCGGACGAACCGCTGGGCCTGCGGGCCGTGCTGGAGGCCGACGCGCTGCTGCTGCCGGGGCTCGCGGTGGACGGCCGGGGACTGCGGCTGGGACGCGGCGGCGGTTCGTACGACCGGGTGCTGGAGCGGCTGGCGGAGGCCGGGGCGGACCCGGCCCTGATCGTGCTGGTGTACGAGGGCGAGGTGCTGGAGGACGTGCCCGCCGAGGCGCACGACCGGCCCGTCCAGGCGGCCGTGACCCCCACGGGGGTGCGCCGCTTCGGGCCCTGACCCCGCCGGGCGCGCCGCGGCCCCGGTGCTCCGCGCGAACACGGTGCACCGGGGCCGCCGGTGGACGGTGCGGGTCCCGTGAGCGGGAGCCGCGGCGGGCTCAGGGGATGAGCGCCAGCTTGTCCTCGGTCGCCTTCTCGACGCTCTTGCTGCCGAACACCCAGGGCAGCAGCTCGCCCTTGGCCCACTTGGACGTCTGGTCGCTGTAGTGCGTGTTGTAGGCGTGCCCCGACGCTCCGGAGAGGTTGACCCACTTCGACTTGTCGAGGTCCGCGAGGTTGACGATCATCCGCATCGACGGCACCCAGACGACGCCGTAGCCGCCGGCCGCGTTCCAGCCCGTCGCGTTGACGGCGGCCTCGCCGCCGCCGAGGTTCCACGGGCCGCGGTTGAGGGCCCAGCGGAGCACGGCGGGGCCCTTGATGCCCAGCGTCTGGTTGCGCAGCGTCAGCTGGTGCAGCCGGCCCCAGCTCCAGCTGTCGATGTCCTTGCCGAGCTTGGCGGTCAGCTCCCAGCGGGCGTCCGTCATGGCCTGCTTCAGCAGCTTGTCGCGGTCGCCGTCACCGGAGTCGGGGCGGGTGCTCGTCTTCCACCAGTCGTTGTCCTCGTCCTCCAGGATGGAGCGGACCACCTCGAACCAGCGGTCGCCGCCGTCCGGCTGGGCCGCGTCCCGCGCCCGCTCGCCGCACTCGCGGACCAGGGAGTCGCCGTCCAGGTCCTCCAGCGGGCCGGAGTCGTCGGCGGGCGGCACGCGCAGGCATTCGCCGGTGACCCGCAGTTCCTTGGGCAGCTTGTGGCCGAAGGCCAGCTTGAGGGTGTTGCGCCAGACGCCGTTGAAGTAGGCGGCGGCCGCGGAGTCGGAGTCCTGGGTGTAGTCCCAGCCCTCCAGCAGCTTCTGCGCCTCGCGGATGTAGGGGTCCTCGACGTCGATCTTGAGCAGGTAGGGCGTCAGCAGCTTGGCGATCTCGCTGCTGTCGTCCGTCTGCATGGTCTGCATGTCCTTGGTCGAGATCTTGCCGCCGTCCTTGATCTTCGACTGGATCAGGTTGTCGAGCCGCTGGCTGCGCGCTCCGTAGCCCCAGTCCTCGGTGAGGAGGTAGGGGTACTTCTCCGGGTCGACGACGGCCTGGTTGGCGGTGACGATGTAGCCGCGGGCGGGGTCCTTCTCCCAGGGGAGCGCGGACTGGGGGACGTAGCCGGTCCACCGGTACTCCGGGTCCCAGCCCGGAGCCGGGTAGCGGCCGTCGCCCTTGCCGCGGACGGGTATGCGGCCCGGCGCCTGGTAGCCGATGTGGCCGTCGGTGTCGGCGTAGAGGAGGTTCTGCGCGGGGACGTCGAAGAGCCGGGCGGCCTTGCGGAACTGGTCGAAGTCGGCGGCCTCGTTGAGGGCGAAGACGGCGTCCATGGTGCGGCCCGGGGTGAGGGCGGTCCAGCGGAGGGAGACGGCGTAGCCGCTGGCGCGGTCGGGCGAACCGGTGGTGACGGGCGCGGTTCTGCCGACGTCGTCCAGCTCGTCGCTGCGGTCGGAGACGATCGGGCCGTTGCCGGTGCTGCGGACGGTGATCCGGCGGTCGGCGCCGCCCGCGACCTTGATGGTCTCCTTGCGGGTGGTGAACGGCTTCTGCTCGCCGTCGTAGAGGTAGCCGTCCGCGGTGATCTTCTCCAGGTAGAGGTCCGTGACGTCGGCGCCCAGGTTGGTGAAGCCCCAGGAGACCTTCTGGTTGTGGCCGATGATCACGCCGGGCATGCCGGAGAAGGTGAAGCCCGCGACGTCGTAGCGGCACGTGTCGCTCACGGAACGGCAGTGCAGGCCCATCTGGTACCAGAGGGACGGCATCTGTGGTGCCAGGTGCGGGTCGTTGGCGAGGAGGGGTTTGCCGGTGGTGGTGTGCTTCCCGGAGACCACCCAGGAGTTGGAGCCGATGCCGTCGCCGTTGGGGCCGAGGAGGGCGGGTACCTCCTCCAGGGTCCTGGAGAGGGCGCCGAGCTGGGACTGGAGGCCGCCGGTGCCGGTGCCGCCGGTGCCGCCGGTGCCGCCGGTGCCCGTGCCTGCCCCGGGAACACCCGTACCCGTGCCGGTGCCGGTGCCGGTTCCGCCGGCGCCTGCGCCTGCGCCGCTGCCCGTGCCGGTCTCCGTGGCGGTCGCCTCCGGGTCGAAGGTGTCGGTCAGTTCGCCGACCGCGCCGTCGCGCACGATGGGCTTGTTCCGGCCCGCGGGGTACTCCGGGTACAGCTGGTCTATCTGCTTCTCGCTGAGCCTCGTCGTCATCAGGGAGCGGTCGATCTCGTCCTGCATGTTGCCGCGCAGGTCCCAGGCCATGGCCTTCAGCCAGGCGACCGAGTCCACCGGGTCCCAGGCCTCGGGCTTGTAGTCGTTGGTGAAGCCGAGGGCCGCGTACTCGACGGAGAGCTCGGCGCCCTCGTGCTCGGCGAGGTAGGCGTTGACGCCGTCGGCGTACGCCCGGAGGTACTTCTTGGTCCGCGACGAGAGCTTCGTCTCGTACTCCTTCTCCGCGACCTGGCGCCAGCCGAGGGTGCGCAGGAAGGCGTCGGTCTCGACCTGGCTCGCGCCGAACATCTCGGAGAGCCGGCCGGCGGTGAGATGACGCCGGACGTCCATCTCCCAGAAGCGGTCCTGGGCCTGCACATAACCCTGCGCGCGGAAGAGGTCCTCGTCGCTGCTGGCGTAGATCTGCGGGATGCCGTGGCCGTCCCGCTTCACCTCGACCGGCCCGGAGAGGCCCTTGAGGCGGATCGATCCGGTGGTCTCGGGGAAGGACGCGCGGACGGTGCTCACGCTCCAGAACGCGCCGTAGCCGACACCCGCCACGAGGGCCAGCACGATCGCGATCACGAGGAGCCGCGCGCGGCCCCTCTTCTTCTTGCCGGAAGGGCCGTTTGTGTTGGCGGGCATCGCTGTCCTTCGCGGGGCAGGGTGGTCCTGGGAGTGCTGGAGCAACTGTAGGCGCAGGCACGCGGTCGCCCCTACACGGAGTCAAGTCCGGCGGTACGGCTCACGGAGGCGTCAAGAACCCGTAAAATATTAGGTAAGGCAATGAAGTTCCGGTCGGCCGCTGGGGACGAACCACCCCATACCTCACGGAAGGGTCCAGGCCCCTGACTATCCATCAGCTGAATGAGCTCATGCTGCTCGGCTCCGTCGTCCTGCTCGTCGCGGTGGCGGCGGTACGGATCTCCTCGCGGTCCGGGCTTCCCAGCCTGCTCGTCTACCTCGGTATCGGCGTCGCGATCGGCACCGACGGGCTCGGTATCGACTTCAGCGATCCCGAGCTGACCCAGGTGATCGGCTACGCCGCCCTCGTCGTCATCCTCGCGGAGGGCGGTCTCGGTACCGCGTGGCATGAGATCAGACCGGCGCTGCCGGTGGGTGCCGCACTGTCCACCCTGGGCGTCGCCGCCAGCGTGGGGATCACCGCAGCCGGTGCGCACTACCTCGTCGGCCTGGACTGGCGGCAGTCGCTCATCATCGGCGCGGTGGTGTCCTCCACCGACGCCGCGGCCGTCTTCTCCGTCCTGCGCAGGGTGCCGCTGCCGTCCCGGCTGACCGGCGCGCTGGAGGCGGAGTCCGGCTTCAACGACGCCCCCGTCGTCATCCTGGTCGTCGCCTTCGCCACCGCCGGCCCGATCGACGCCTGGTACCTGCTGATCGGAAAGATCGTCCTCGAACTGGCCATCGGCGCGGCGATCGGCCTCGCGGTCGGCTGGCTCGGCGCGCTCGCCCTGCGGCACGTCGCCCTGCCCGCCTCCGGTCTCTACCCGATCGCCGTGATGGCGATCGCCGTCACCGCCTACGCGGCCGGCGCCCTGGCGCACGGCAGCGGCTTCCTCGCCGTCTACCTCGCCTCACTGGTCCTGGGGAACGCCGGACTGCCGCACGCACCGGCGACCCGCGGCTTCGCGGACGGGCTCGGCTGGCTGGCGCAGATCGGCATGTTCATCCTGCTGGGCCTGCTGGTCACCCCGCACGAACTGGTGGACGACATCTGGCCGGCGGTGATCGTCGGGCTGGTGCTGACCTTCGTGGCCCGGCCGCTGTCCGTGCTGCTCAGCTGCCTGCCCTTCCGGATGCCGTGGCGCGACCAGGCCCTGCTCTCGTGGGCCGGGCTGCGCGGCGCCGTGCCGATCGTCTTCGCCACCATCCCGATGGTGGCCGGAGTGCCGGGAAGCGGACGGCTGTTCAACATCGTCTTCCTGCTGGTGATCGTCTACACCCTGGTGCAGGGCCCGACGCTGCCCTGGGTCGCCCGGCGGCTGCGGCTCCGGGACCCCGAGGCCGCGGCCGACCTCGGCATCGAATCGGCACCGCTGGAGCGGCTGCGCGGGCATCTGCTGTCGACCACCGTCGCCGAGAACTCCCGGATGCACGGCGTGGAGGTCGGCGAGCTGCGGCTGCCGCCGGGGGCGGCGGTCACCCTCGTCGTCCGCGACGGCCGGAGCTTCGTCCCGGGCCCGACGACCATGCTGCGCCGCGGGGACGAACTCCTGGTCGTGGCCACCGACCCGGTACGGGACGCCGCGGAGAAACGGCTCCGGGCGGTGGCCCGGGGCGGCAAGCTCGCGGGGTGGCTGGGCACGGAGGCGGGAACGGGCTGAGGGCGGGGCGCGGCGGACGCGGGCACCGCTCGGCGGCGGGGCGGGCGGGGGCGCCGCCCGGCGGCGGGTGTGCGTGGCGTGCGTACGCGGTTCGCTGCCGGGGCTGTGGTCACACCGGGCGTTGGGCCCCGGGCATGGTGTTGGGCTCGGCCCCCGGCTCGGCTCCTGCCCGCCGTCGTGGCCGGGGTGGCCGGCGGACGACCCGGCGGCTGGGCCGGCGGCTGGGCCGGAGAAGGGCTCCGACCGGCCGGTGGCCGTGCCGGGCGGGCCTCGTCCCCCCGGGTCCCGGCCCCCGCCCCCGTTCCCGCCCTCGTACTGACGTCCGGCACGCCCGGCGGACCGGACGGTAGGATGACCGGGCAACCGACACACCACCCTGCCTGACGCAGAGCTGGCGCGACCGTACGGCGGCCTCGGTCCCCTGACATCCCGTCCTCCTGGGATGCGGACCCGGTATCTACCCCGGTTCGGCGCAAGAGGACAGCTCTCGGCGCACCCGGCGGCCACGCGCCGCGGATGCGCTACCAGGCGGCAGAAAGGTACGGCCGTGGCAGCCACGGTCACCAAGAGTTCCAGCGGGCGCCGTCCCGGTTACGGCTCGCTGCTGCGCACTCCCGGCGCATGGACGTTCCTGCTCCCCGGCTTCGCGGCCCGGCAGCCGTTCGCGATGCTGACGCTGAGCATCGTGCTGCTGGTCGAACACACCACCGGCTCGTACGGCACGGCGGGAGCGGTGGCGGCGGCCACAGGCGTCTCCATGGCACTGTTCGCGCCGCAGAGCGGCAGGCTCGCCGACCGCTGGGGACAGGCCGCGGTGCTCGTCCCGGGCGTGCTGGTCCACACCGCCGCAGTGGCCCTGCTGACGGCTCTGGCGCTGCTGGAGGCGCCCCTGTGGGCCCTGTTCGCGGCCGCCGTCCCGGCGGGCGCCTCGGTGCCGCAGGTGGGGCCGATGGTGCGGGCACGGTGGGCCGCCCTGCTGAGCGGCGGCGAGCGCGGCGGCGGACCCGGCGGCGGACGCGGAGAGCCGTCGCCGCTGCTGTCGACCGCTGCGGCGTTCGAGTCCGTGACGGACGAGCTGACCTTCGTCATCGGTCCGGTGCTGGCGACAGCCCTGTGCATCGGTGTCCACCCGGCCGCGGGCCTGCTCGCCGAGGGTGCCCTGACGTTCCTCGGCGGTCTGCTCTTCGCGGCGCAGCGGCGCACACAGCCGTCTGCACGACGGGGTGCCGGACAGCGCGGCGCGGGAGCGGGGACGGCGGAGCCCGGGGCGGGGACACCGGGGACGGGGACGGGGACGGTCGGCGTGGCTTCCGGACCGGGGGCCGGAGCGGGAGGGCGCGGAGAGCGTTCCGCGTCCGCGCTGTCGGTGCCGGGCGTGCGGGTGCTGGCCGTGCTGTTCCTCGGGATCGGGTCCGTGTTCGGGGGGATGCAGGTCTCCCTCACGGCCTTCACCGAGGCCATCGGCCACCCGGGCCTCAACGGGGCCCTGTACGGCGTCTTCGCTGGGGGCAACATGCTGGCGGGGGCCGTCTCCGGTGCCATCGTCTGGCGGCGGCCGGCCCACCGCCGGCTCCTCATCGCGTACACGGCCCTCGCCCTGGTGACGTCGCCGCTGTGGGCCGTGGACTCGGCCGCCGCCGTGGGCGCGCTCGGGCTGCTGGTCGGACTGAGCATCGCCCCGGCGCTGGTCACCGGTTACACCCTGGTGGAGTCGCTCGTTCCGGCAGCCGTGCGGACGGAGGCGTTCACCTGGCTGACCGGGGCCGTGGCGCTGGGGCAGGCCCTGGCGGCCACGGCCTCCGGACGGCTCGCCGACGTCTTCGGCGCGAACGCCGGATTCACCGTGCCGCTGGCCGGGACGGGGCTCGCCCTGCTGGTCGCGGTGGCGCTGCGGACCCGGCTCGAACCGGCCGTGCCGGTGCGGGTGGCGGCACGTGGGGTGGATCACCGTCGGGCCGCCGCAGTGGACTGAGACCACGGAATGCTGCACTATGGATCGTCGTTAGCACTCAATGAGTGAGAGTGCCAGGAGGAGCAAGTGCCGACCTACCAGTACCAGTGCACCGCATGCGGCGAGGGCCTCGAAGCGGTGCAGAAGTTCACCGACGAGGCGCTCACCGAGTGCCCCGCGTGCGAGGGGCGCCTGCGCAAGGTGTTCTCCGCGGTCGGTGTCGTCTTCAAGGGGTCCGGCTTCTACCGGACCGACAGCCGGGGCGCTTCGTCGTCCAGCAGCGCTTCCTCGTCGCCGAAGGCCAAGAGCGACAGCGGCTCGGCGTCCGCGGGCTCCGGCTCGTCGTCCGGCTCCTCGTCGGGTTCGGCCTCCTCCTCGGCGGCGCCGTCGTCCGGCTCCGGCAGCTCGGCCGGCTCGTCGGCCGCCTGAGGCCCCTGCGAGAGCCGCCTGAGGCCCGTTCGAGAGCCGCTTGAGGCCGCTTGGCGTCTGTCCGGGGCCGGCCGGCGCCGGCCCGGCATCCGCTCGGCGTTCGCCTGCCGCCCGCCCGGCAACCGCTGCTCTCCATCCGTGTCCACGCCGGTCACCGTCTTCCTGCCGGAGGACGGCGGACCGGCGTTGCCGCGCGCCCTTAAGGTATCGGCATGGCGGAGACCAGCAGCACACACGCGGACAGCGCCGGCCCCCTGGCGGAGATCGGGGTCATCGGCGGATCGGGGTTCTACTCCTTCCTCGACGACGTGACCGAGGTCACGGTCGACACCCCCTACGGCGCCCCGAGCGATTCCCTGTTCCTCGGCGAGATAGCCGGCCGGAGCGTGGCCTTCCTGCCCCGGCACGGCCGCAAGCACCACCTGCCGCCGAACCGCATCAACTACCGGGCCAACCTCTGGGCCCTGCGCGCGGCGGGTGTCCGCCAGGTGCTGGCCCCGTGCGCGGTGGGCGGGCTGCGCGAGGAGTTCGGCCCCGGCACGCTCCTCGTGCCGGATCAGCTCGTGGACCGGACGAAGTCCCGGATCCAGACCTACTTCGACGGCGAGCCCCTGCCGGACGGCTCGGTGCCCAACGTCGTCCACGTCACCTTCGCGGACCCCTACTGCCCGGCCGGACGGCGGGCGGCCATGGCGGCGGCGCGCGAGCGGGAGTGGGAACCCGTCGACGGCGGAACGCTCGTGGTCGTCGAGGGGCCCCGCTTCTCCACACGCGCCGAATCGCGCTGGCACGCGGCGCAGGGGTGGTCCGTGGTCGGCATGACGGGGCACCCCGAAGCCGTACTCGCCCGCGAACTGGGCCTCTGCTACACGTCGATCGCGCTGGTCACCGATCTGGACGCCGGTGCCGAGACGGGCGAGGGCGTCTCCCACACGGAGGTCATGAAGGTGTTCGCCGAGAACATCGGACGACTGCGGCCGCTGATCTTCCACGCCGTCGAGGCACTGCCGGAGACCGCCGCGCGGGACTGCCTCTGCACGACGGCTCTGGACGGCCTGGACACGGGAATCAAGCTGCCCTGACGGCTTGCCTTGCTCACGGGCAGGGGCTCGCGGGGTGCACGGGTCGGCGTCCGGCGGGCTCGGGCTTCGGGTTTCGGGCTTCGGGTTTCGGGCTTCGGGTTTCGGGTTTCGGGTTTCGGGTCCGGATGGTCCGCCGTGCGCGGTTCGCGTGGCGCCTCGCTCCCGGCCCTCGCTCCCGGCCCTCGGTTCGCCGTGCCCGGCTTACCGGGATCCGGCACGGGTCGGGCGGCGAGGCGCCGGGCACTTGGCGTCGGAGGCCCGGAGGCCGGGTGCCTGAACAGGTGGCGGGGCTGCCTCCTCGCCACCGGTGGGGCTCCTGTGGGTGAGCGGGTTGTCCACAACCCGTCGGTTGTCCACAGGCTCCGGCGGCGGGAGCGAAACCCGTGCATCGTGAGGGCGGAAACGAGACCGGCCCTCACACCGCAGGTGGTGACCCTCATGTCCGAGTACACCGGCAGCCCCGAGCGCCTCGCCCTGTCCGGAGCCCTTGCCCCGGTCCGGCACGCCTCCGTGCCCGCGCAGCCCACCGCGCACCCCACACACGGGGAACAGCCCGCCGCGCCGCCCGGGCTCGGCCGGGACACCTGGCTGTTGCCCCCGCCGACCGGGCCGCGCCACCGGTCCGAACGGCCGTGTCCCGCGGCTCCGGACCCCGCGGCTCCGCCCCCCGCGGGTCCGGACGCCAGTGCCCGGCCGCGCGGCCGGGCCCGGCAGTCCGGCGCCGCCCGGGCGGGCGGCGGCCGGGCGGCGGGCTGGAGCACGGGCGGCCCACCCCTCTCCCCTGCCGACCGCGGGCGGGAACACGGGGGAAGGAACGGGTGCGGGCGCGGGGACGGGCGCCCGTGGAGCGGGGGCGGCCGGGAATGGAGCGGCACGGTGCCGGTCGGGCCGCCTCGGCCGGTTCCCCCGCCCCGGCATGTGCCGCAGTTCGGACCGCTGCGGCTCGGCGGCGGCCGGTGGTGGGCGCGGAGCGCCGTGCGGCGGAGCCGGCCGGTCGCCCTGACGCTGGCAGCCGCGGTGCTCTCGGTGCCCGTCGTCGGCACGCTCGCCGAGCGATGAGTTCCCCGCTGGACAGGGCGTGCCCGCTCCGTCCACCATTGCCGTCGCACCGCCCCGGAACAGGAACATCGGTTTCCGACTCACCGAAGGGAAAGACGCTCCTTGAGCGAGGACAAGCAGAGCGTGTGGGAGGGCTTCAAGGCCTTCCTCATGCGGGGGAACGTCATCGACCTCGCGGTGGCGGTCGTTATCGGTACCGCCTTCACCAACGTGGTCAACTCGGTGGTGAAGGGACTCATCAATCCCGTGGTGGGAGCCTTCGGCACCAAGGACCTCGAACGGTACCGCTCCTGTCTCGACGGCCCCTGCAAGACCGATCAGGCGTCGGGCGAGGTCATCCGGGGCATCCCGATCATGTGGGGCACCGTGCTCAGCGCCACGCTGAGCTTCCTGATCACCGCGGCGGTCGTCTACTTCCTCATGGTGCTGCCGATGGCGAAGTTCCTCGCCCGCAAGGCAGCCCGGCAGAAGGCCGTGGAGGAGAAGCAGGCCCAGGCGGAGGCCGCCGAGATCGTGCTGCTGCGGGAGATCCGCGACGAGTTGGTCGCCCAGCGGGGCGGCTCGGGTTCACCGGTTCCCGGCCGGGAGTAACCGGCACTCGCGGGCGCCCCCGCGCATCCGGAACGGTGGGGCCGGCGGGTCCGGGGGCGGGGTCAGATGTGGTGCGGCGGCTTCTCGTCCAGGAACCGGGCGAGGTCGGCGGCGCTGCCGCCGCTCGCCGGCCGCTCACCCCAGCCGCTGTCGGTGTCATCGGCCGACGGCTGCGCGAGCGGATCGTCGAACACAAGGGAGTCGGCCGGGTCGCGGGGCGCGGAACCGGGTGCGGGGGTGTTCATGTGTCCAGAGTACGGCTATGTCCGTTTCCCGTCCCCCGCGCTCCCCGGCTCCGCGCCCTCCGTCCCCGGCTCCTCGCGTTTCTCGTTCCGGTCCTCGGCTCAGCGCGCGGCGGCCTCGGCCCGCTGCGCCTCGCCGCCCGGTGCGGTGTGCTCCGGGCCGTCCGCCCGGCGCGGAGTCCGGCCCCGTATCTCCTTGAGCAGGACGACCAGAGCGGCCGCGGAAGCCGTACCGGCGGCGACGGCCACCAGATAGAGCAGCGGCCCACTGATCAGGGGAACCACGAAGACCCCGCCGTGCGGTGCTCGCAGGGTGGCGCCGAACGCCATGGAGAGCGCACCGGTGACCGCGCCGCCCGCCATCACGGAGGGGATGACGCGCAGCGGGTCCGCCGCGGCGAACGGGATCGCGCCCTCCGTGATGAAGGAGGCGCCCAGAACCCAGGCCGCTTTGCCGTTCTCGCGTTCCGCGGTGGTGAAGAGCCTCGCCCGGAGGATCGTGGCGAGCGCCATCGCCAGCGGCGGGACCATACCGGCCGCCATCACCGCGGCCATGACCTTGAGGCTCCCGCTGTTCGCGTCGGCGAGACCGCCCACGGCGAAGGTGTACGCGACCTTGTTGAGCGGTCCACCGAGGTCGAAGCACATCATGAGACCGAGCACGGCTCCCAGGATGACGGCATGGGAGCCGGAGAGGTCGCCGAGCCACCCGGTGAGTCCGCGCTGGAGCGCGGCGACGGGCTCACCGATCACCACGAACATGAGGAAGCCGACGGCAGCGGAACCGAGCAGGGGAATCGCCAGCACCGGCATGATGCCGCGCAGGGCCGCCGGAATCCCGATCCGCTGGATGCCCCGGACCACCGTGCCCGCGATCAGGCCGGCGACCAGACCGCCGAGGAAACCGGCTTCGACGGTGACGGCGACGGCTCCGCCGACGAAGCCGGGGACGAGTCCCGGCCGGTCGGCCATGCCGTAGGCGATGTATCCGGCCAGGACGGGCACGAGGAAGCCGAAGGCGGCGCCGCCGATCTGGTGGAGCAGAGCGGCCCAGCTGACCGCCTCCGTCCAGACGAAGTGCTCGGTGACCGGCTTCGCCTCGGTGATGTCGTAGCCGCCGAGCGCGAAGGAGAGGGCGATGAGGAGTCCGCCGGCGGCGACGAACGGCACCATGTAGCTGACACCGCTCATCAGATAGCGGCGCAGCTGCGAGCCGGCTCCTTCTTCCCGGCTTCCCCCGCCGGCGTCACCGGGCGTTGCCGCACCGGGTACGGCCGGGGCCGTGGTCTCGCCGCGCCGGGCCTTGGCCCGGGCCTCGGCGACCAGTTCGGCGGGGCGGCTGATCGCGGCCTTCACGCCGGTGTCGACGGTCGGTTTCCCCGCGAACCGGGTCTTCTCCCGTATCTCCACATCGTGGGCGAAGATCACGGCGTCGGCGGCGTTGATCACAGCCGGGTCCAGTCTGCGGAACCCGGCGGAGCCCTGCGTCTCCGTCACCAGTTCCACCCCGGCGTCCCTGCCGGCCTGGTGCAGCGCCTCGGCCGCCATGTAGGTGTGGGCGATGCCGGTCGGGCAGGAGGTGACGGCGACGATGCGGAAGGGCCGTGCGTCGGGTGGGGTGCCCGCCGCGGGACCGGACTGCCCGGACGGTTCGGACGGGTCGGGCGGTTCGCTGCCGCGCTCCCTGCCCTGCCCGGGTACGGCCTCGTGGGGCGCCTCGGCGGCGCTTCCGGTCTCGTCCCGCCGGGCGGCTGCCGGTCCGGTGCCGGCCGGGGCGGCCGGGGCGGCCGGGGCGGCCGGGGCGGGGGCCGACTCGGCCGCCGGAGCGGCTCCGGCGGCCGGAACCGGCCGTTCACCGCGGATCAGGGCCGCGGCCCCGGCCGGGTCCGCGGCCGCACGGAGGGCTTCGGTGAAGGACGCGTCCATCAGGCGCCGGGCCAGTGTGGAGAGGATCGACAGATGGTCGGCGTCACCGCCGGCCGGTGCGGCGATCAGGAAGATCAGGTCGGCGGGTCCGTCGGGAGCGCCGAAGTCGACACCCGCTGCGCTGCGTCCGAACGCCAGGGTGGGTTCGGTGACATGGGCGCTGCGGCAGTGCGGTATGCCGATGCCGCCCTCCAGTCCGGTCGGCATCTGTTCCTCGCGGGCTGCGACGTCGGCAAGGAAGCCGTCGAGATCGGTGATGCGCCCGGCGGCAGCCATCCGCTCGGCGAGTTCCCGCGCCGCCTCCGCCCCGGAGGCGGCGGGCAGTCCGAGGTCGACCAGTTCTTCGGTGATCAGCTCACTCATCTCGCGCTCCATTGCTCACGCACCGCCGGGGGCGGCTGGGGGACGGGGGGTGGTTCAGGGGGCCGCGGGTTCCGTCAGCGGATGGCCGAGGGGCGGGTCCGCGGTCGTCACGACCGCGGAAAGGTCGAGGTCGGCGGGGGACGGCATGACGCTGCCGGGCAGTCCGACGGCCGCCGCGCCGTGGGCGAGGGCCGCCGCCAGAGCCGCGGGCCCCTCCCCGCCCGCGCCGAGGAAGCCGGCCAGCGAGGCGTCACCGGCTCCCACGTTGCTGCGCACGGTGACGGCCCGGGCGGTGCCGTAGCGGGCCCCGGAGCTGTCGACCAGCAGTTGCCCGTCGGCGCCCAGACTGGCCAGGACCGTGCGGGCTCCCCGGTCGCGCAGTTCCCGCGCCGCCTCCACCACGTCACCGATGCTGGCGAGGGGCCGCTCCACGGCCTCGGCCAGTTCCGCGGCGTTCGGTTTGACCACGTCGGGCCGGGCGGTGAGCGCGGCGGTCAGCGCGGGGCCGGAGGTGTCGAGGGCGATGCGGGCGCCGGCTCCATGGGCCCGGTCGACCAGGTCGGCGTACCACTGGGGCGGCAGTCCACGGGGGAGACTGCCGCAGCAGGCGATCCACGAGGCGCCGGATGCATGCTCGCGGACCTTCTCCAGCAGCGCTTCCGCTTCGGCGGCGGAGAGCTCCGGCCCCGTGGCGTTGATCTTGGTGAGGGTGGAGTCGGACTCCACGACGGAGATGTTGGAGCGGGTCCGGCCGGAGACGGGCACCTCCGCCACCGGGATGCCCTCGTCCCGGAGCAGGGCCGCGACCAGGGCTCCGGCGGGACCGCCGAGGGGCATGACGGCCACGGTGCGGCCTCCGGCGGCGGCGATGGCACGGGAGACGTTGACGCCCTTGCCACCCGGGTCCGTCCGGTCGGTGGTGGCGCGCAGCACCGCCCCGCGGACCAGGGCGGGCACCTCATAGGTCCGGTCCAGGCTGGGGTTGGGGGTGACGGTGAGGATCATGGGCGGTCCGCCCGCGGGGGAAGGCCGGGCCGTGCGCGGGTGCGTCCAGGAGGGCCCGCTGCGGAGAGGGTGCCCGTGGGGAGGCCGTCCATGGGGAGGCCCGCCGGGGGGAAGCCCGCCGAGGGGAGGCGGCCACCTGGGGCGGTACCGGGGAGGGGCAGCGAACAGCCGTGCCGGGGAGGTGCGTTGGGAGGCTGCGTGCTCGTCCGGCAGTGGGTGGCCGCGGGGCTCATGCGCGGATCACCTCCGTGCCGCGCCGCTCGATGGCGAGCGCGGTCGCGGGGTCGAGGCCCGTGTCGGTGACGAGCAGATCGGCGTCGGAGAGGTCTCCGAAGCGGGCGAAGTGCTCCTGGCCGTATTTCCCCGAGTCGGCGAGCAGCACCACGCGCCGGGCGGCCGCGATCGCCGCCCGCTTGACCGCCGCTTCGGCGAGATCGGGGGTGGTGAGACCGCCCTCCGGGGAGAAGCCGTTGGTGGCGAGGAAGAGCACATCCGCCGTGACCTCCCCGTAGGCACGCAGGGCCCAGGCGTCGACGGCGGCGCGGGTGCGATGCCGCACCCGTCCGCCGACGAGGTGGAGAGCGGTACCCGGGTGGTCGGCGAGCCGGGTGGCGATCGGCAGCGCGTGGGTGACGACGGTGAGCGGGGAGTCGTGGGGGATGGCGGCGGCGAGGCGGGCGGTGGTGGTGCCGGCGTCGAGAATGACGCTGCCCTCGGCAGGCAGCTCGGCGAGGGCGGCCCGCACGATGCGGTCCTTCTCGGCTGCCGCCACGGTGTCGCGCTCGGCGAGGCCCGGCTCGAAGTCGAGATGCCCGGCCGGAATGGCCCCGCCGTGCACCCGGCGCAGCAGCCCCGCCCGGTCGAGCGCCTTCAGGTCGCGGCGGACGGTTTCCGCGGTGACCTGGAACTCCTCGGCGAGAGAGGGGACATCGACTCGGCCCTTCTCGCGGGCGAGCCGCAGGATCTCCTGCTGACGCTCCGGTGCGTACATGATGGCTGACGTCCGTCCCATGCCCGACTGTGTGGTTTCGTCGGCAGAATACGGCCAGCACAGAGGGAAGTAAACACACTCGGGCCCACTCGGGCTGGAACGGGCATACGAAGCGACGGGGGCCCCGCGGTGTGCCGGCAGCCGGCGATCAGGGCCCCCGGGCACGCCGGGGCCCCGGGCGGCATGCGCGGAGCCCCGGTCGCCGGGGGGCGCCGGGGCTCTGCGCGAAGAGCGGCGGAGCGGGCCGTTCCCGCCGCGGGGCAGCCGTCAGGCCGCCGCGTCGAAGCCCGTGTCGCGGGCCATCTTCTTGAGTTCCAGCAGGGCGTGCTTCTCGATCTGCCGGATCCGCTCGCGGGTGAGGCCGTGCTGCCTGCCGACTTCCGTGAGCGTGCGCTCCTTGCCGTCGTCCATGCCGTACCGCATCTTGATGATCGACGCGGTGCGGTCGTCGAGCTGGCCGATCAGGTCGTCCAGCCCTTCACGGCGGAGCATGATCATCACGGACTGCTCGGGCGAGGCCGCGGAGGTGTCCTCCAGGAGGTCGCCGAACTGGGTCTCGCCCTCATCATCCACGGACATGTTGAGGCTCACGGGGTCGCGGGCCCAGTCGAGCACATCCGTGATCCGGTCGGCCTTGGCGCCCAGTTCCTTGGCGATCTCGGAGTGGTCCGGCTCACGTCCGTGTTCGCGGTTGAACTCCCGCTGCACGCGCCGGATACGTCCCAGTTCCTCGACCAGGTGGACCGGCAGCCGGATGGTCCGGGACTGGTCCGCGATGGAGCGGGTGATGGCCTGGCGGATCCACCACGTGGCATACGTGGAGAACTTGAAGCCCTTGGTGTAGTCGAACTTCTCGACCGCCCGCACCAGGCCGGCGTTGCCCTCCTGGATGAGGTCGAGCAGGGGGAGCCCGCTGCGCGGGTAGCGGCGCGCCACGGCAACGACGAGCCGGAGGTTGGAGCGGATGAAGACATCCTTGGCGCGCTCGCCCTCGGCGGCGATCGCCTCCAGTTCCTCGCGGCTCGCCCCGGCGGCGTTGACCTCGGGCCCGGCGGTTCCGCCGTCCGCACCGGCGTCTCCGTCGAGGATCTGCCGGGCGTAGACTCCCGCCTCGATGGCCTGGGAGAGCTCGACCTCCTTGGCGGCGTCGAGCAGGGGCGTGCGCGCGATCTCGTCGAGGTACATGCCGACCAGGTCGCGATCGGCGATCTCGCCTACGGCGCGAACACTGCTGGCCCGGTCGTCCGCACCGGAGGCGGCAGGCTGACGACGGGCGACGGCACGGGTTGCCATGCGTGCTCCCTTACGATGAGTAGGTCGCGGTCTGTGGCGGACGTACACCCAACCGGGTGCCCGTTCCGATGGAAACAACGACTGGAATCCGGACAGAATTCCCATGCCGACCGCCGGTTTTCCCGATCATGCAGTACCCTGTCCGGCCACAGCTGGGGGAGCAATGGCGAGCCGGTGTACAGAACTCCAGGTCAGAGCGGGTGGGGAGCAGGATCTCCAGGAGCTGACGGACCTCTACAACCACTACGTCCGTGAGACGCCCATCACGTTCGACACCGAGCCCTTCACGGCCGGACAACGCCGCCCGTGGCTGCTCTCCCACCCTCAGGACGGCCCGCACCGCCTTTTGGTTGCCGTGGAGGGCGGGCCCGGCAACAACGGGGGCCGGATTCTCGGTTACGCCACCAGCAGCCCGTTCCGTCCGAAGCCGGCTTATGCCACCTCCGCCGAGGTGACCGTCTACTGCGCGCCCGGCGCCGGTGGCCGCGGCGTCGGAACCCGCCTCTACACGGAGCTGTTCCGGGTCCTGGAGGGCGAGGATCTCCGCCGCGCCTACGCCGGGGTCACCCTGCCCAACGCCGCTTCGGTGCGGCTGCACGAGCGCTTCGGCTTCAACCGGGTCGGCACGTTCCACGAGGCGGGCCGGAAGTTCGGCCGGTACTGGGACGTCGCCTGGTTCGAGCGGCGGCTCGGCACCGGGGGTGCCGCCTAGGACCCCCGGCTCGGCGGCCGGTCCGGCGGCCGGCAGCCGGCGGTGGTGGTGGTGGCCTTTCCGGTTCAGGGGCCGAACCGCACCGATCGTTTCGCCGGGCGCCGTCCAGAAGCCGTCGACCACGCCGCGACCGACGCAAAGGCTCTCGGCGGCACCGGGCGGCCTTTCATTTAATTTTCAAGTTTCTGTACGGTGGACGCATGACGACGGCACCCGGCGGTGAGTCCCGCCGGCTCAGCGACGAAGAACAGCGCACCTGGCAGGCGTATCTGCACGCGACCGCTCTGCTGGACGACCATCTCGACCGCCAGTTGCAGCGCGACGCGGGCATGCCGCACGTCTACTACGGTCTGCTGGCCGAACTCTCCGCGGCGCCGGAACGGCGGATGCGGATGACCGAACTCGCCCGCAACTCGAAGATCACCCGCTCCCGTCTGTCGCATGCCGTGGCCCGGCTGGAGGGCAACGGCTGGGTGCGCCGGGAGAGTTGCCCCTCCGACAAGCGCGGGCAGTTCGCCGTCCTCACGGAGCAGGGGAAGGCCGTGCTGGAACGCGCGGCACCGGGACACGTCGCGGCCGTACGGGCCGCCCTGTTCGACCGTCTCAGCGCTCAGCAGGTCGGACAGCTCGGTGAGATCTGCCGGGTGGTCGCCGAAGGGCTCCAGCCGGACCGCGCGGACGCCGATCTGCCCTGGCTCCGCTGAGACCGACCCGGCGCCCCGACCAGCCGCCGCCCGCGCCCCGGCGAGCACGGCGGCGGTGACGGCGGCGGGGAGCCGCAACGGCACGGCGGCAACCGTCACGGCACAGCGGAAAGGACCCCGCTCCCCCCGAAGCGAGGTCCTTTCGGCCGGTGGACGGAGACGGCCGCGGTTCAGTGCCCGCCGGCGCTCCGTACCGTCACGTCCCGGCTCGCGCCGGTCAGTGGGCGAGAACGGGGACGGTGATCTCGTCGCCCCGATCCCCCTCCTCCTGCTCCTGCTCCCGGCCGTCCTGCCCGCCCCCGGGGGGCCCGGAGACCGCCACGGGGCCCTGCCGTCCGGCGTTGACCAGCGTGAACGCCACCGCCGCGGCCAGCGCCAGGATCGCCACCGCCCACCAGATCGCCGTGGTGAAACCGTGCACCATCGCCTGGAGCCGCAGCGCTTCGACGGTCCCGCCGGCGGATCCGGCGGCCGGTCCGGTACCGGCCGCGTGCGAGGTGAGGTACGCCGTGGTGGCGCCGGCCGCGATGGTGTTCAGCAGCGCGGTGCCGATCGCGCCGCCGACCTGCTGCGAGGTGTTGACCATGGCGGAGGCGACGCCGGAGTCCTGCGGCTGCACCCCGTGGGTGGACAGGCTCATGGCCGGCATGAAGGCCGTACCCATGCCGAGACCCATCAGCACCAGCCCGGGCAGGATCACGGTCGCGTACGGGGTCCCGATGTCGATCCGGGTCAGGATCAGCAGGCCGAGCGCGGCGACCAGGAAGCCCGGGGCCATCAGCAGCCGCGGCCGGACCCGGTTCATCAGCCGGGCGCCGATCTGGGTGGAACCCGTGATCATGCCCGCGACCATCGGCAGGAACGCCAGGCCGGTGGTGACGGGACCGTAGCCCTTCACGACCTGGAGGTAGTAGGTCAGGAAGAGGAACAGCCCGAACATGCCGATGATCGCCAGGCCCAGCGACAGATAGACGCCACCCCGGTTCCGTTCCGTCACCACGCGCAGCGGCAGCAGCGGGTTGCGCACCCGGGACTCGACGACGGCGAAGGCCGTGAGGAGGACGCCTGCCGCGGTGAGCAGGGCGACCGTCGGCCCGGCGCTCCAGCCGTCGGCCTCGGCGCGGGTGAATCCGTAGACCAGCGCGACCAGGCCGGAGGTCGCCAGGAGGACCCCGGGCACGTCCAGCCGGGACGGGTTGCGGCCCTCGTCCGGCTCCCCGATGACGAGGAGCGCGCCCGCGGCGGCGACGACCGCGAACGGGATGTTGACGTAGAAAGTCCAGCGCCAGTCCAGGTACTCGGTGAGCAGTCCGCCGAGGATCAGGCCGATGGCGCCGCCACCACCCGCGATGGCGCCGTAGATACCGAACGCCTTGGCCCGCTCCCGCGCCTCGGTGAAGGTCACCGCCAGCAGGGAGAGCGCGGCCGGGGCGAGCAGCGCGCCGAAGACGCCCTGGAGGGCACGGGCGCCGAGCATCATCGCGGTGTTGACGGCGGCGCCGCCGAGCGCCGAGGCCACCGCGAAGCCGACGAGACCGATGACGAAGGTGCGCCGGCGGCCCCAGAGGTCGGCGACCCGGCCGCCGAAGAGCAGCAGTCCGCCGAAGGCGAGGGCGTAGGCGGTGATGACCCACTGCCGGTTGCCGTCGGAGATGCCCAGGTCCGCCTGGGCGGAGGGCAGGGCGATGTTCACGATGGTGGCGTCGAGCACCACCATGAGCTGGGCGAGCGCGATGAACACCAGCGCTTTCCAGCGCCGTGGATCGGGCGCCTGCCGCTGTTCGATGTCGGGCACGATGGGTCCCCCCTGTCGGTACGGAAGTGAAGAGTGGTGACGAAGTGCAGTGCCGCATGGCGACGTGATCGCCCGGCGACGTGGCGAAGTGCCGGAACGGAACTTCTGCCGCCGGGAGGTGTGGCAGGGCATGTGGGGGGAGGCCGAGCGCGCGCCGGAGGCGTCACGGCACTCCGGGCGGAGCGCACGCTTCCGGGCGTGAACGGACGCGGGCACGGCGCCGGGTGGGGCCGGCGGGCGTCCTCGGGAAGGCGCAATCCCGGATCCGTGGGATTCCGCGGGTCTGTCGGTGTGGTCCGGTGCTGTGTGCTGCCGGTGGGCCGGTGGGCCGGTGGGCCGGTCGTGAACGGTCTGCCGGCCGGGTGATCAGGTGGCCGGGGCGGCCGGGTGGCCGGCCTCCGCTCGCCGAGGCGTCAGGATGTCTGCCGGAGGTCCTCCAAGGTGGCGGCGGAGCCGGGAAGTTCGGAACGGGCAGGGGTGCGGAGACCGTCCAGGAAGAGCTGCAGATGCCGGTGGACGTAACGGTCGAAGTCCAGGCAGCCGCTGGACGGCAGCGGACGGGTGAGCTGGGTGAGGACCACCAGGAGATCGCCGATCTCGACGTCGGTCCGCAGCCGGCCGGAACTTCTGGCGTTCTCCATCAGCGCTTCGACCGCCAGCCGCAGCCGTTCGCGCGCCGCCGCCTGCTCCGCGTCCTCCCGCGTGGCCCCCGCGAGCAGCGGGCACAGGGCACCGATCCGCTCGGCGACGGCCGCGTGGACGAAGCGGCTGAGGGCCTCGAAGCCGTCGGCCTCCTCCGCGAGTGCGGCGACCGCTTCGTCGGCGACGCGGTGGGTGACGTGGAGACTGACGCGGCGGACCAGCTCGCCCCGGTCGGCGAAGTGCCGGTAGAGCGTCGCGTTGCCGACGCCGGCGCGGCGGGCGACCTCGTCGAGCGGGATCTCCGGTCCGTGTTCCACGAACATCTCCCGGGCCGCCGCGACGATCCGTTCCCTGTTGCGCAGGGCGTCGGACCGCAGCCGCGGTTCCCACTGGCATACCGGCGTGGCGACGACGTGGTTCACGAAGACGCTCCTTCCGGTCTTCCCGCTCTTCTCGCTGCTCGGCCCCCGGTCCCCCGGCCTTCGTTCCCGGCCTTCGGTGTCCTGGGCCGGAACCGGGGAGGCTCTCCCCGGTTCGCTCGGACACTTGTCAGAACGGGGAGCGGGTCCCCGGTTATTTCGCGGGGTGCTGTGATGCCCGTCACTCATGCGGGCAGGCGCCCGGTCCGGAAACCCCGCCTTCTCCCCCGGCCCCCGATCGGAGCACCGTTTCCCCACGTTCGGCCGCTCACCGCGCGCGCCCGTACGGTCATTCGGCGCACGGTGATCACACCAGAGAGCGGCCGGGGCGCAGGACGGCCGCCCCGATCACGAAGGCGGCCGTATGCAGCAGGACGTCCCCCACCCGGACGGTACGGACGGCACCCACCCGGACGAGCACGCCGGCCCGGACCACGGCACAGGCCCGCGCAGAGGCCCGCGCACGGTCCGCGTGCGAGCGAGGGGCGCACATCCCTCGCGCCGGCTCTCCCCGCTCGCGTATCCGCCGCCGTCCTCGTCGCCGTCCTCGTCGCTGTCCTCGTCCTCGTCCGCCTCCCCGTACGCCTCTCCTCCCTCCGCGTCGGCCCCTTGGTCCCGGTGCCATCCCCGGTCCCGGTCCCGGCCCCGGTCCCGGCCCCGGCTGAAGACGGCCGCGCTCGCCCTCACCTCCGTCTCCATATCCATGGCGGCAGCGCCGACCGCCGTCCCCGTCACCCACCCCGGTCCGGGCGCCCCGTCGCTGGCGCGGGCCGGCGCCAGCTGCGTTCCGGGCCACGCCGAGGGCATACAGATGTCCGAGGGCATCCCCACCCCGCCGGGGCACGCCCCCAGCACCGGCATGCTCCGTGCCCTGACCCTGATGATCGACTTCCCGGACGTCCGGGGCGAGGGCGACGCCCGCGAGCGCTTCGCCGAGTTCTTCCCGGCGACCGCCGACTGGTACGAGACCAGTTCCTACGGCGCCCTCGACTACCGCGCGGAAACCCCCGTCAAAGGCTGGCTGCGGATGCCGCGCCCGTTCTCCGCCTACGGCATCGAACGCGGAGCCGGCTACGAACCGGGCTACCGGAGGCTCATCGAGGATCTCGCGGAGACCGCCGGCGACCGGATCGACTTCGCCCGCTACGACCTGATCAACGTGCTGGTCACCCCCAACGCGGGGCCCCCCGCCGCGGAAACCGTGCTCTCCGTCAGCTTCACCGGCGTGGCCGACGCCCCCCGTGCCGACGGCGTGCCCCTCAACCGCATCTCGTTCATCTACAGCCGCCAGAACGACGGTTCACCGGGCGCCGCGGCCAACGCCTACCGGGTACTGCCGCACGAGAACGCCCACTCGTTGGGCCTGCCCGACCTCTACACCGACGCCGACGGCGGCAGCAAGGCCGGCCACTGGGACCTCATGTCGGAGGACTGGGGACCGGGTAACGACTTCCTCGGCTGGCACAAGCGCAAGCTCGGCTGGCTGGACGAGGACCGGCACGTCGAATGCGCCGGCGGCAGCGGGCTCAGCCACCACACGATCCGGCCACTCGGGAAGCGGGACACCGGGGGAAACGTCCCGGCCGACCCGTACGAGCAGGCCGTGTCCCCGGACCAGGAGGACGGGCAGGACGGGCAGGACGGCGGGCAGGGGCGGACCGAACCGGCAGGACGGACCGGGCAGGACGGGCAGGCAGGGCAGGAGGGGCAGGCCCAGCAGGCCGGGCAGACCAGGCTGGTGTACGCACCGGTCACCGACAGCACCGGCTACGCCATCGAGGTCCGCACCCGCTCCGGCAACGACGAGGCGGTGTGCAAGCCCGGAGTGCTGGTCTACTGGGTCGACACCCGGGTGGAGACCGGCCAGGGCCCCGTCGAGGTGCGGGACAGCACACCCGGCAGCGGCGGCTGCACCCGGCTGCCCAATGTCACCGCGGAGCTGACCGACGCACCCTTCGGCGTCGGCGAAAGCTACCGGGATCCGAGGGCGGGCATCACCGTCGAGGTCACCGGCCGGGAGCCCGATGGCACCCACCGGATCACCGTGACGAGACCCTGACCCCTCCTCCGCTTCTCCGCCCTCCTGCCCGGGCCCCGGCCCCTCCTCGGCTGCTCCCCCGGCGCGCTACGCCGCCCCGCGAGCCGCTGCCCCGGCTCCCTCCACA
This sequence comes from Streptomyces sp. F63, assembly GCF_018070345.1. Classification (GTDB taxonomy): domain Bacteria; phylum Actinomycetota; class Actinomycetes; order Streptomycetales; family Streptomycetaceae; genus Streptomyces. The sequence continues at coordinate 73,388 of NZ_JAGPXX010000016.1, read as the reverse complement.
CGTACACCCAGCGGCTCGGCCAGGCCGATGGCGATCTCGTCCAGCCGCTGAATGTGCCGGGCGACCGCGCACCGACCGGTGACCGGGAGGGATGGTCGATGACCGCGATGGTGAGGGTGTCGGAGCCCGGCAGCAGCGCCTCGTCCCGCTGCTCCTCCGGCTCCTCCGGGCTCCGGGTGTGCGGCGCACGGCTACCCGGAGCGGGTACCACCCGGCCCCGCGGACGGGCCCGTCGGCCCTGTCGCGCGCCCACGGCGGGAGGGAGCCTGGAGAGGTGACGCCCGGCCGCACCACGGCTCCCCCGCGAACGACCGGACCCCGGCACCGCCCGGAGGGTTTTCGCCGGCACGACCCGGACACTCGGAAACCCGGAAACGGAGAGGAGGGCGACCGCCGTGCCCAGCATCGCCCAACGCGTCGCCGGTCTGTTCCAGGTAAAGGCGAACAAAGCCCTGGACCGGGCCGAGGATCCCCGCGAAACCCTGGACTACTCGTACCAGCAGCAGCTCGAACTGCTGCGGAAGGTGCGGCGCGGCCTGACCGACGTGGCGGCCGCCCGCAAGCGCGTCGAGCAGCAGGCGGACCGGTTGCGGCAGTCGTCCGAGAACCTGGGGGACCAGGCGGAGCAGGCACTCGCCGCCGGGCGCGAGGACCTGGCCCGCGAAGCCCTCGACCGCCGCACGGCCGCCGCCTCGCGGATCACGGAGCTGCGGGAGCAGCAGGAGTCGCTGGGGGCCCAGGAGGAGAAGCTGGCCCTGGCCGCGCGGCGTCTCCAGGCCAAGACGGAAACCTTCCGCGCCGGCAAGGAGACGATCAAGGCCCGTTACACGGCCGCGGAGGCCCAGACCCGCATCAGCGAGGCGGTCACCGGCATCGGCGAGGAGATGGGCGATGTCGGACTGGCCGTGGAGCGGGCCCGGGACAGGACCGAGCAGTTGCAGGCGCGGTCCGCGGCCCTGGACGAGCTGATGGCGTCCGGAGCACTGGAGGACGCCACGCTGCCGGCCGGCCGCGACGACCTGCGGGCCGAGCTCGACGCCGTGACGGCCGACCAGGACGTGGAGATTGAACTGGCCCGGATGAAGGCGCGGATCGCCCCGTCCGCGGGTCCGGCGGCGGTCGGCGGTCCGGCGGCGGCCGGGAGCGGCAGCCCGGCGGAGGAAGCCCGGGAGCGTGGCGGAGATCGGGCAGCACCGGAAGAGGACCGGCAGGTCCGGAACACCGGCGAAGGCGGCGCAAGCCGGGAGGGCACGCGTCCGCCGGACCAGGAGGGGACATGATGATCACGCGCATTCTGGGCGACGGCCAGTACGAGATCGCCGAGGAGCACCTCGACCGCCTCAACCGCCTCGACGCGACGCTGCAGTCGACCGTGCGGGCGGACGACGCGGCAGCCTTCGCCGCCGCCCTGTCGGCTCTGGTGGGCACGGTGCGCGAGCTCGGCACCCGGCTGCCGGACGAGATGATCACCGTCTCGGACCTGGTCCTTCCCGACGAGGACACGAGCCTGCCCCAGGTGCGGAACCTGCTCACCGACGAGGGCCTCATCCCGGGGTGATGGCGATGCGCAGCCGTTTCGAGCCCGACCGCGGGCTGACCGCCCGCATGGCGCTCACGATGTTCCTGCTCGGGCTGGTGTACGTGGGATTCGTCGCCGCGCTGATCGTGCTGCTGGAATCCCTCGTCCTGGTGATCGTCATCGCGGCCGGGCTGCTGGGCGCCCAGTACTGGTTCTCCGACCGGATCGCCCTCTACGCGATGCGCGGCCACCTCGTCACCCCGGAGCAGCATCCGCACCTGCACGGGGCTGTCGACCGGCTGTGCGCCACCGCGGACATGCCCAAACCACGGGTCGCCGTCTCCGGCATGGACCTGCCCAACGCCTTCGCCACCGGCCGGAACGCCGACCACGCCGTCGTCTGCGTGACCACCGGACTGCTGCGGCGCCTGGAGACCGAGGAACTCGAAGGGGTCCTGGCGCACGAGCTGTCGCATGTGGCGCACCGGGACGTGGCGGTGATCACCATCGCCTCGTTCCTGGGGGTGCTGGCCGGGCTCGTCGTCCGGTTCGCCTTCTACTCGCAGATGTTCGGCGGCCGGCGCGACCAGAACACGGCAGCGGTACTGGCCATGGTCATGGGGGTCTCCGCGCTCGTCTACGCCCTCAGCTTCCTGCTGATCCGCGCCCTGTCCCGGTACCGTGAACTCGCCGCCGACCGGGCCGCGGCCATGCTCACGGGCAAGCCGTCCGCCCTGGCCTCGGCACTGACGAAGGTCAGCGGCGACGTGGCCCGCATCCCCACCCGGGACCTGCGCACCGCCCAGGCCTTCAACGCGTTCTTCTTCACCCCGGCTCTGCGGCCGGGTACGGCGATGGCAGCGATGTTCTCCACCCACCCCACCCTGGAACGCCGCCTGGAGGCACTCGCGGAGATCGCCGCCCGGCTGGGCGACGGCCGGCCGTGAGGCGGGGGACGGCCGTGAACTCCGGAAGGACGGCGAACCCGGGGAGAACGGAGAACCACAGGGGGACGGCAAAGGCCGGGAGGACGGCAGGCCCCGGGAGCACAGCGAATCCCAGAAGGACGAAGAAGGCAGGGAGGACGGCAGCCCCTGGGAGGACGGCGGAGACCGGGAGGACGGCGACCCCGGAGAGAACGGCGAACCCAGGGCGAACGGCGACTCCAGGGCGAACGGCGAAGAGCCAGGAGGACAGAGATCCCGCGCAGCCGCTCCTCCCCCTCGCACGGAACGGGAAGAACGGCGGCCCGGAGTCGCGCCGGAAAGGAGCCGGCACACGATGAGAAGAAGCCGGAACACCACAGGGACGGACCGGGGCCGGGACGAGGACTGGGGTCGCGGCCGGGGCCGGGGCCGGGGCCTGCCGGGCTTCTGGAACGCGCTGCTCGGCCGGAGCAAGCCCGTCCGCCCCGACCTCGACCAGCTCTTCGGCCTCCCCTCAGCGGCGATCACCCTGCAGGCCGCCGCCGGCTTCACCCCGACCGGAGCGGGCTCGGTCTGCTTCGCCACCATCGAGGGCGGCGCGTTCAGCCAGGTCCGGCAGGAGGTCCGGGCCCTGCTGGACGCGGACTCCGAACGCGACGGCGTACCCGTGGAGTTGATCCGGGACGACTTCGGCTACTCCTGGCTGCTCTCCCGCCGCGCCCCGGAGGAACTCCCCGCCCTGGTCAACGATCTGCACGCGGTGAACACCGCCCTGCAGGACAGTGGCTTCGGCCCCCAACTGCTCTGCTCCCTCGTCACCTTCCGCAACGCCGAACAGCGGCCGCTCGCGCTGGTGTACCTCTACAAACGCGGCACCTTCTACCCCTTCGCGCCCCTCCCCGGCGAGAAGCGCGACAACCCGCTGGAGCTCCAGATCAAGGCGGCGGTCAAGGACGACCTCCGCGTCGAGGAGGACCTGGGCCGCTGGTTCCCCCTGTGGGGCGCCCCGGGCCTGTGACAAACCCACGGCCTCCCATCGCCGTCACCAGCACCGCGGACGGGGCCCGCCGCACGGCCCCGGCCGGGGACCACCGCGGTGAACCGCCCGGAATGCGCGAAGGCACCAACCCGGTGGTCTCCGGATCTCCACCCGCTACACTGACCGCGGCGGCGAAGCCCCTCACCGGGCCCGCAACCACAGCCCCGCCTCCGTAGCTCAGGGGATAGAGCACCGCTCTCCTAAAGCGGGTGTCGCAGGTTCGAATCCTGCCGGGGGCACAGCGAAAAAGGCCAGCTCAGGAGTGGTTTGCTCCCAGGCTGGCCTTTTGCCGTGTCCAGGCGCCGGGCTCCTGACCCAGCCCGGTACGGGTCAGAGCGGGGACAGCCAGGGAAAACCCCGGCCGTCCCGACTCCGGGCGCTCATGGCCTCACCGGAGCCACCGCCCGGAGGCGACTACGCCGCCGCACTGCCCTGGTTGCCACTGGCCGGCATGCGCAGGGTGTGGTCGCCGAAGTCCGCGACCAGATCCAGCCTCCCACCGAGCGCCTCCACGTAGCGGGCGATGACGTCCAAGGTGGCGCCCTCACCGTGTTCGATCTGGGAAATCCGGGCGACGCTGACTCCCATTCGGGTCGCCACATCCCGCTGGGTCAACCCCGACTGCTTGCGTGCCTCGGCGAGCTGGTGGCCACGTGCCTCGGCGAGAAGCCGGCGAGACCCTGCCTCCACCTCGGCGGGCTCCACACCGGCGTCGTACAGCTCCTGCTCCAGGGCTTCCCAGTCCTGCGCGGCTTTCTTGGGCATGGCCACTCCTTCAGTCCTCGTCGCCGACGTAGTCGTGGTAGAGCTGCTCGGCCAGCGGAATGTTGTCGCGGTACCAGCGATCCCAGTTTCCGGCCTTGTCACCGCCCAGGAGCAGCAGGGCCGAGCGGGTCGGATCGAAGGCGAAGATGATCCGGATTTCAGAGCGCCCGCCCGATCCCGGCCTCAGTTCCTTCAAGTGATGCAGCCCCGAGCCCTTCAACCGGTCCACGAGGGGGCGCCCCAGGGTCGGCCCCGCCTCGCGCAAGGCAGCCACAGCCTGCGCGACCTGGGAGGCCGAACTCAGATCTTCCTTGATCAGAAGCCTGAACCACTCGGCGTACTCACCGGTGACCTTGATCGCCCAGCTCAAGACGACTCCCTTCGACACCAGGGCCAACCTTAAGGTTTTCCTTAAGCCCCGGCAAGCGTCGACGGTCTGCCATCACAGACGGAGCCCGTGGAGTTCCGCCCCTGGTGACCGCGACCGCCTGCGAGTGGAGCGACGAGGAGGGTCGGGCGTGCTCGATTCCCTCGAGACCCCCGACGGCTGCTTCGGCCACTACGCCGACATCCAGACGACCGGCTTCCGCATCCTGTCACCCGGGCATCATGTCGATCTCGCATGAAAGGCGGAAGATTTCAAGTCCAGTGAGACGGTCGTGACGCTATGAGGTTTGTGGTGTGGGTTCGCGGCGCTTGGCCGGGTCGTTGATCCAGGCCGTCTTGGGTATCTCGGGTGGTCGGGGGCGGCGGCCGAAGCGTTCGGGGTGGCGGGCGTATGCCTCGGCGAGGGTGACCGCGCATGAATCGCGGACCTCCTCGGCGGTCCCGAAGTGGACGGAGGCAGGTGTGTGCCAGCCGATCCCCGAGTGCCGGTGCTCATGGTTGTAGTACGTGATGAACGCGTCGGACCATTCGCGGGCGTGAGCCAGCGAGTCGAACCGTTCGGGATAGTCCGACATGTACTTCGTGGTCTTGAACTGGGCCTCGCTGTAGGGGTTGTCGTTGGAGACCTTCGGCCTCGAGTGCGACCGCGTCACACCCAGGTCGATCAGCAGCTCGGAGACCTTCTTGCTCGTCATCGAGGTGCCGCGGTCGGCGTGCACGGTCTCGGGCACGATGCCGTTGCGGGTGATGGTCTCGCGGATCAACTCCTGGGCCCGTTCGGCCGATTCGGCCCGCTCGACGGTGTGGCCGACGATGTACCGGCTGAAGATGTCGATGATCACGTAGGCGTGATACCAGACGCCCTTGAGCGGTCCGGCCGCCTTGGTGATGTCCCAGGTGAACACTTGCGACGGCGCGGTGGCGACCAGCTCGGGCACCGCCTTTGGCGGGATGGGTCGCCTGCCGTCGGCGCTCGCCGGACTGCCCCTGCTCACGCAGGATCCGGTACATCGTCGAGACAGAGCAGTGATAGCGCCCGGCATCCAGCTCACGGGCCCAGATCTGCGCGGGAGCCGGCTCGGCGTACTCCTCGCTGTTCATCAACCCCAGTACCGCAGCACGCTCTTCGGCCGTCAGGGCCGACGGCTGCACCTGCCGGACACGTGCTCTGCGCGGTGGTATCGGCCGCAGCCGGCGGTAGTGGGTGGCCCGAGAGCGCCCGGTGAGCCGACAGGCGGCCGTGATGCCCAGCTGAGCCTCAACGCCGGTGAACGCCTCGGCCACGACAGGGTCGGCGGCAGGCTTCAGTCCGCGCTCTCGGAGATCATTTCCAAGAGCGCGGAAGCTTTTCCCATCACTTCGAGTGCGGCCTTGTTCCGGGCCAGGCCCTTCTCCAGCCGTGCCACCTGCTGCCGCAGCTTCTCGTTCTCCACCTCCGTGGCGGACTTCTTCGCACGGGCCGGGCCGGTCCGGCGGTCGACCAGGTTTTCCAGGGCGCCGGCGTCCCGCGCGGCCCGCCATTCCTTGACGTGCGAGTGGTAGAGCCGTTCGCGGCGCAGGACCGCACCCTTCTCGTTCCTGGGCGCGGCGTCGCACTCGGCGACGATCCGCAGTTTGTACTCCGGGCTGAAGGAGCGGCGCTTCGGCCTGGGAGCCGGGTCGGATCCGGCGGGCTTGGTGCTGGTCATGAGGCGGTGGTTCTCCTGTCGTGCCCTCTCAGGCCAACCCGCCGAAGCGGAACGTCTCACCCAAGGCTGACAGAGAGGGGCGGGGCCGTCGTGGGGCCGTAGAAGGGTGCTCAACGACGGCCAACGCTGACAACCATCGACGGGTTCGCCGCAGGTCACAGCGTTGATCAGTCGGAGGACTGCAGGTCAAAGACCCGGCCCGCCACTTCTTCGGCTCCTGAGTCCAGGGGCGGTGGGCGCTTCCTCTCACGGACGTAAAGGCCTCATATCGGATGGTAGGTGTACTCTCGTTGAGGCTGTCCCGTCGGGGGACGGCGTCGTACACGTCCTATCGGAGGACGACATGGCTCTTAGCCGCCTTGCGCAGGAATTCGCTGCCGAGATCGCCCAACATGACTGGTCGGATGCCCCCTACCGGATCGACCGGGCGGGCCACAGTCGCGCCAGCGACTCAGACTCCAAGCGCACCGAGCAGGTCCTCTCCGAGAAGGAGACTGGCCGCGTCCGCACCAACGTCATGTGGGTGGTCGCCCAGACGCTCGGGCACTCAGATCCCAACTTCGATGTCTACGAGTTCGCCGAGGCGTGTGGGGTGAACACGCTCACCAAGCGGGGAGCAAAGGACGGGGGGATCGCAGCGGGTCTCCGCACCTGGTACGGCCAGTACGCACGTCCCGGCACGTGGGTGTTCGATCCCCCGGTTGAGGTCATCACCACGGAAACAAGCGACTGCTACCACGCCACCGAAGAGTGCGAACTCTTTCGCCGTGGGTACCAGGGGGCGCCCATCCTGAGGTTCCCGCCGGCCGACGTGCCGACGAAGTGGAAGCCGTGCCCCTGCGTGAATGTGCCGCGAGCCTGATCGATCTCTGTTGAGCTACGGATCAGAAGTTCCCCGTGCCACAACCGCGCCAGATCGGGCGGGGAGTCACGGGGGACTGCGGTCTCCGACAGCGCGGTCGGCGTGCGTCCGCCGAAGTCGGCATGTCGCAGGTCAGGCCGCGACTCGCCTCACATCGCTCCTCATGCGGTGGTCGAGGACTGGCCTGAATCTGCTACCCCGCGGTGGTCACGGTCACAACCGAGCACCGTGGCTGAGCCCGGTGGTCGGTACCGCGAGGCATACGCGCGCCTGGTCAGTCGGCGCACCCGCCGTCGTGGCTGACTTTCTGTGGCTGAGGCCCCAGAGCCTCGACTGGGTGAAGGTCCGTGCCAGATGCGTGACAGAAGGGGCGGTGAACCCCGAGCAGTAGCGGTCACCTCGTGTCCATGCCCGGAGCAACGTGGACGGGCATGTGCACAGGTCAGCGGGGCTGTCCGCCCCGAACCCACCGGTGATTCCCAAGCTCGCAGCTTCCGGGAGGCAGCTCGTGGCCTCCGAGCCCCGGTGATGCCCAAGCTGAGGGCTCAGGCACATCAGCATGTGACGGCCATCGTGAGTTGCTCTCGTCGACGCACTGGCAGCGTGGTGGAGGCCCATGGGAGTACAGCAGCGTGCCACGTGCGGGGTCAGGCACGGTCAACACCGGTGTCTCATGTCGAGTACCCGCCCGCTTCCTCTCCCGTTTTCCAATCCCCCGAGGGCATCAGTTGCGCCTGACGTCCAGAATCGGCCATTTATGAATGTAGGACAATTGGGCATCGGCAGGGTTCGTGAGCAGTACAACAACAATTGTTTCCTGAGGTTGCGCAGGTCAAGAGTTGTCGGGTTGCCTACTCCAAGCTGCACCCGGGGCAGGTGGTGACACTTGTAGCCGACCGAGTTCCACTCTGAAGCCAATGGCCTGATCGTGAACCTTGCTATCTTCTTGGACCAGCAAAACGCCCCGCCGCCGACGGCAGCGCTTGAGGCAGAAGCGACAGGTGCTGCTTACCGGAACACGATCACGCGCTGTGCCGGCCCGGCGAGGCAGCCCTGACCGCGTTCCGGCCGCTCGCGCGCAAGGGGTTCCGAGATCGCCCAGAGCGCGGGGTCCCACCGCGGTCGATGTCACACTTACACAAGGCCTGCCTCGGACAGGCGTTGCCACGCAGTGTGGACGTGGGCTTCCGTGAAGAGGCGTTCCTTCCGGTGGTTCCATGCCTTGATGCACGCCGTTACCGATTCGGGGTTTGGCGGAGATGTCACGATTTCTTCGGCAGCGTAAAGAACGGTGCTCAGCAGCTCCATGCCGAACGCGTCTTCAAAACCTGCTGTCAGAGCTTCGAACCTAGCAGCGGTTTCTTCGAACTCTGGGTACCTCTTCAGGAATTGTTCAGCTTCGTTGACCGATTCCTTATTGAGCTCCAGAACTGCCTGGGCTCCGCTGGTACCGTCCCCAAATCCTGTGATGAAATGCCCCTCCATCGCAGACACCGCCCTGTCAAGGGGCCGCGAATACGGGCCGTAGATGCCCTTCTCGAAGCGAAGCCCCAAGGGCAGGTGCAGCTTCTGCAGAAGGTACGCAACTTTGTGCGCCTCAAGAAGGGAAACGCGTTGTTCAAAAGCGAGGCCACGCGAAATTCCGCTTCTAATATACCGATTGAGTGCGGCAAGAAAAGCTGCGCGTTCACGCGTCATTTCGGGCGCCCGGGTGGCATTCGGCATCGATGATGCGCTTGGCGCTCCAGATGGCTCGTACACGCGAACTTCGACCCCGGGAATGGTTCCCAGAGTTCGGCGGATCATTGGCTCGACTTCCCGCCAGGAAAGACCGCCGTTCCCACACCCGAGGGGCGGTACCGCGATGGACTTAATCCCGCGCTCAACGATTTCGTCACGCAGTGCCACAAGCCCTGAGGCAATGTCTTCGATCCGTGACGGCGCACGCCAGTGGCGCTTCGTTGGGAAATTGATGACGAACCGTGGGCCGCCCACTTGCCCGACCTCGTGCACGTGCATCCGACCGACCATGACGTCGCCACGATCGCAGGACGCCTTGTAATCCTTGAAGTTCTCCGGATATGCCCGCTTGAACTGCAAGGCGATGCCCTTGCCCATGACGCCCACGGTATTGACCGTGTTAACAAGGGCATCGACATCTGCCAGAAGCAGGTTGCCGGCGCCACGCGTGATCATTGCTGCCCTTCCTTGGGGCTGTTCGTAACCGCCAGATCAGTAGTACCACTCGCGTCTGACACTCACCGGAAGCTCCGCCCCTGTCTCCCTCAGCAGGTGTCGTACTTGCTGAGCGTGATCGTGATCGTAGACTGCCGCCTCGTGCAACGCGGTCACGGGCACATGCCCGTGCACCAGGAGCTCGGCCATGCGCCGGCGCATGCGATCGCCGTCGTCGGCTGTGTTCGCCCAGTACGGTGCAGCCATGATCTCCCAGTCGACGACGCTCGGCATCATGCTGAGGTCGGTGTAGTGCCTGGTGATCTCACTTGCGCAGTTGCCGTCGCTGAACACGTAGGGTCTGTGGGACTCCATGACGCCGTCGACGGACGTAACCAGGTAGACAAGCGGGGACTGCCCGTCCCGGTAGGTGACTACGCCGCCCCGGCTGATGACGTAGAGCATGGGAGAGCGCGGGGCGAAGTAGAACGGGACGTAGTCGGCTGGACAACCGTAGGGCGGAACAGTGACCTGCCGCGACCGCCGTTCGGCTTTGACCGCCTTGTCTCCGCACTCTCTCAGCACGCCCCCTCGGCTCTGCATGGCGGTGTCCGAGACCAACTGCTTCTCGACGAGGATGTCACGCAGGTTGCGCATGTGCGTGAAGTGGAACAGTCGTCATTCCCCAACGTTCATCACAAGAGCTGAGTACACCACACCTGTGGCTGCAGCCGTGGGCTGACGGCCGTCAACCATAAGTGCCGAACAGCCTTTTGATGGGCGGTATCCAACGGGGACGGTGGTGGACGTCCCCCGTCCTCGAGACGCAGTTCGGCAAACCTCGCCGGCGGCGAATTCCGGCCACTTCCTGGCCTGTCCGTCGCTCGCGGACGGAACTCCCGAACCCGGTTGAGCAGGTTGCCGGTTCCTGCCGGGGGCACCAGCGGAAGCGCCCCGGGCCGATCACGGTCCGGGGCGTTCGGCATCCGTCGATCCGGCGGATCCGGATGCCGCTCTCTCAGTGGCTGTTCAGCGGACGCGTTCCACCCGGCGTTCGTCCCAGACGGGTTCCGCGCTCTCCCTGACCACGCCGTCCGAGCCGAAGACCAGGTAGCGGTCGAAGGAGCGGGCGAACCAGCGGTCGTGGGTCACCGCCAGCACCACGCCGTCGAACGCCTCAAGTCCCTCCTGGAGTGCCTCGGCGGATTCGAGGTCCAGGTTGTCCGTGGGCTCGTCCAGCAGCAGGGCCGTGGCGCCGGCCAGTTCCAGCAGAAGGATCTGGAAGCGTGCCTGCTGGCCGCCGGACAGCCTGTCGAAGTGCTGGTCGGCCTGGCGCTGCAGCTCGTAGCGGCGCAGCACCGACATGGCGCCTCCCCGGTCCTTCGCGTGCTCCTGCCACAGGATGTCGGCCAGCGTCCGTCCGTTCAGCTCGGGGTGGGCGTGCGTCTGCGCGAAGTGGCCCGGTACGACGCGGGCGCCCGGCTTCCATGCGCCGGTGTGGGTGACGTCCTCGCCCGCCAGCAGCCGCAGGAAGTGCGACTTGCCGGACCCGTTCGAGCCGAGCACGGCCACCCGCTCCCCGTAGAAGATCTCCAGCGAGAACGGTTTCATCAGGCCCGTCAGTTCGAGGTCCTGCAGGGTGAACGCCCGCATTCCCGTGCGTCCGCCGCCGAGCCGCATGCGGATCTCCTGCTTGCGCGGCGGCTCGGGGGGCGGTCCCGCCTCCTCGAACTTGCGGAGCCGTGTCTTGGCCGCCTTGTACCGCGACGCCATGTCGTCGCTCCGGGAGGCGTACTGCTGCATGTCGAGCACCAGGCGCCGGAGCTTGGCGTGCTGTTCCTCCCAGCGCCGCTTCAGCTCCTCGTAGCGGGCGAAGCGGTCCTGGCGTGCCTCGTGGTACGTGCCGAATCCGTCGCCGTGCACCCATACGTCGGAGCCGCTGGGCCCGGGCTCCACACTGATGATCTTCTCCGCCGCTCGCGCGAGCAGTTCCCGGTCGTGCGATACGAACAGCACGGTCTTGCGTGTTTCGCGCAACCGCTCTTCCAGCCAGCGCTTGCCCGGTACGTCGAGGTAGTTGTCGGGTTCGTCGAGCAGCAGGACCTCGTCGGGCCCGCGCAGCAGTGCTTCGAGCACCAGCCGCTTCTGCTCTCCGCCGCTCAGGGTCTGCACGAGCCTCCACTGGGCCTTTTCGTAGGGCACCCCGAGCGCGGCTGTGGTGCAGACGTCCCACAGGGTCTCGGCTTCGTATCCCTGGACCTCGGCCCAGTCGCTGAGGGCTTGGGCGTACCGCATCTGGGCGTTCTCGTCGTCGACCGTCATCATCAGGTGTTCGGCGGCGTCGAGCGCGGCCGCCGCGGTACGGATCGGCGGCGGGGCGACGGACACGAGCAGGTCGCGGACCGTCCGGTCGTCTCGGACGGAGCCCACGAACTGGGGCATGACTCCCAGTCCGCCGCTCACGGTCACGGCTCCGCCGTGTGGCTGCAGTTCGCCGGACAGGATGCGGAGCAGCGTGGTCTTCCCTGCTCCGTTGGGCCCCACCAGCGCGACGACCCGGCCTTCGCCGACCCGGAACGACACCTCTCCGAGGAGCCTCCGGCCGTCGGGGAGGTAGTAGTCGATGTGTGCGGCCTCCAGATGCCCCATGGTCATCCATTCCTCTTGTCGGCGGGTCTCGCCGAGACGAGCGAGTTCCGTGCGTGCTCGTGCGTGCTCGTGCTTGTTCGCGCTGCTGCTGGTGCGGGTGTCCCTGGTCAGCCGCGGGCGGGGACGACGCCGAAGTGCCGCCGGGTGGTGGACAGGCCGAGGTCCTGAACCGCATAGGCGGTGAGATAATAGGCTTGAGCGGGGGTGTCGGGAGACAGGGTCAGCGAGAACTCTCCGTCCTGCTCGCGGTCCGGCGATGTACGGATCCTCCGGTGGGCGGGCGCGATCGTGCACTGAAGGTAGCGGGGAACGAACACCCCCACCCGCACGGGCCCGCGGCGGGTGCCCCGGACCCGGACCCGCACGTCCAGGGTGCCTCCGGTCGCCACCTCGTCGGCCGCTTCGATCCATACCCGCGGTGACTCCGGCACCCGGAAGGCGACGTCCCCGCAGCGGACGCACACCACGCATTCCGTGTCGAGCGCGGTCGGCACCAGGGCCCGTTTGAGGAACCGCTGGGCCGGACGGCCGCACTGGCAGCGAACGGTCTCCACCGTGCTCTCGTCGAGGACGCTCCGGTCGCCGAAGTACGCGGGGTAGTCCGCCAGTTCGTTGTTCGGGTCCCGGGACAGCTGTTGGGCGATGGCATGGTCCAGCGACTGCAGGTCGGCGGTGAGTGCCTGCATGATCTTCTCGGAGCCGTGTGCGGCAGGCGCCTGCCGGACGACCCACTGCTCCGCCTTCCTCGCCATCTTGGACAGCCGGGTGTGCAGCGGGTTGCTCTGTGGCAGGAGGCTGCCCGCCAGGTATGCCGTGAGGCGGGCGGACACCGTCAGCAGCAGCGGGTCGGGCGTCTGCGGGGGCGGTGGCGGGGTCTCCCGGTGCCGCCGGTCGTCCAGGCCGAAGCGCAGGAACGCCGGGTACGGCTGGATGGTCCGGATGCTGGAGTTGAGCAGGTCCGTCGACGAGGCGTCGGCGAGGATCCCGTCCATCCATGCCGCGTTCTCGGGCCTGCCGGAGTCGTGCACCGTCAGAGCGGCGACGATGTCCTGCGCCGTCCCGTCGACCGCGTCGAGCATGAGCTGGTACTTGGGGTCGTAGAGCGCCGCATCGGCCAGAGGGGCGCTGTTGCACGAGCCGAGCACCATCTCCACGGCACGCACGCGGTGCAGGGGGATCAGCTTGTCCTTGGGCTTGTAGCAGATGTCCGCGTAGGCACAGGCCGGACCGAGGAGGCCGGGGACCCGGGGAGCGGCGTCGCTGCGCCCGCAGAGGGTGAAGTCGGCCAGGTTCAGCGAGTCGTCCTTGCCGTGTCCCTGGAAGAGCACGCGCTTCCACTGGGTCTCCAGCACTGTGGCGCGGATGTCCTCGCGCTCCAGCCGGCGTTCATCGAAGACGTCGACCGGACCCTGCGGCGCCGGCCGGTCGCTGGCGCTGAAAAGCCCGGTGGCCGTGACCCCGGAAGCCGGGACGGCGTACTGCTTGGCCGTGAACCAGGCCAGCGAGGGTGCGTCCCGCCCGGTCAGGAACGCGACGTCGGTCCGACCGGACCGGTGGGCGCTCAGCACGATGTCGCGCACGGGATCCAGCGTCAGGTGCCGGTACAGCCCGACGACGAGCAGCGAACCCGCCCGGCCGGCGAACTCCCCGGTCAGCTCGTGCTCCTCGTGCCAGCGGGCCGCCAGGGGACGCAGCAGGGCGATGAGCCCGTCGGGAAGGGCGTCGGCGCTCAGCAGCACACCGTGCCGGTACGGCGCCGGCCGTGCGACGCCGTCGTAGAGGCTCGCGGACCGCTGCACCGACTCCGCCAGGTCGGTCCGCTCGCCTGTCCAGACCGGCACGCCGGAGGGGGAGCCGGTGGTGAGGAAGTCCTCGACCGCATCGGCGTAAGCGGCCTGCTCCGTGACGGTGAACCAGGGGGTGGCCGTCGTGATCGCTTCGCCGGTGAGGGACAGCATGCTGTTCTGACTCCTCGTCGCGGTGAGTGGATGCGGGGCGCCATGTGCTTGCAGGAGGCCGGCCGTCACGCCCCGTCGGTGGTCCGGGTGGCCCAGGAGAGGGTTTCCGCGAGGGTCCGCCAGATCTCCGAGGTGAGATAGACGTTGGAGGAGTCCTGGGTCTGCTGCGCGAGTTCCTCCACGTTGCGCACGCCGCGGTCCTTCTCGCCCCTCGCGATGAGGATCTGATTGGCCAGCAGCTTGAGCCGGATCCGGTCGCGGAACGTGAACAACGAGTCGTCCGTCAGCTGCCGGCACAGGGCGTCCGCCTGGTCGATGTCCCTGCGGTTGAGGGCCAGGAAGGCCTTGAGCAGGACCAGTTCCTGCTGGTGGAGCTGGGTTCCCACCAGGTTCAGGGCCTGCTCCGCCTCCCCCAGCCGCTGCTCCGCCGCATCGAGCTTGCGTGGTGTCATCTGCAGGTAGAGAGAAGCAGCGGCCAGCCGCAGACGCATCCACAGGACGAGGTCGTCGCGGCTGTCCAGTTCCTGGAGAGCCCGCTCAAGGAGCCGTTCCGCGCCGGCGAAGTCGCTCTGCCGCATATGGACGTTGGCCGCCGCCCACAGCACCTCGGTCAGCAGCGTCCGGTGCAGCTCGCCGGCCAGCGCCTCCATCTCGTCCGCGTGCTTCCGCGCGTCGGCCAGTAATCCGGACTCCGCCTCCGCCGAGACGAGCACGAGCAGCGCCCGGGCGATGTCGGCGGCCGGCAGGGCGTGTTCGGTCGCGATGGCCAGCGCCTCCTCGGCCGCCATGCGGGCCTGGGCCATGTCTCCGCACGACCGCAGCGCCTTGGCGTGCTGGGCGAGCGCGCGGACCCGCAGATCGGGCATCTCCATGGCCCTGCTGAGCGTGACGAGCTCCCCGGCCGTCTTCAGCTCCTCCTGTCTGCGGCCTTCGTCCGCATAGAGCTGGACCATGCTCCACAGGGCCATCCACCGCAGTCCGAGGTCGCCGGTCGGTGCCTGAGTGGCCTCCTCCAGAAGGTGCAGGGCCCGGTCCCGGTTGTCGGAGGAGCTCGCCCAGGCAAGTGCCTGGCCGAGCTGTGACACCTCCGTGGCGGCTTCGCCCTGGAAGGCACTGACCGGCACATTGAGCCGTTGCGTGAGGTGCTCGATCACCTTGTCGGTCGGCCGCCGGGCCCCCGACTCGAGGCGTGACAAATACGCCGTGGACAAGCCACCCGCGGCCAGTTCGGCCTGCGAGAGGCCGCACGCCAAGCGGAGCGAGCGCAGCCGCTGGCCGAACGCCGGTTGTTCAAGCATCTCTACCGTCCTGTGCAGTGCCTCCAGCAAGCAGAACCCATACTTCTCCCCGGATTACTCGCTTGTCAAATCGCGTAGCAATGATGGCAATAATTAGGCAAGAAGTATGCCCGTGCAGGTTCCCGCCGGGTGCGCCCCGGCGAGGCGGCCGGCCTACGGCCAGTCGATGGCGGACCCGGAGAGGGAGGCGGCGGGCCAGTCGATGCCGGACGGGGACGCGGGGACCGTGCCGGCCCCGGCCGCCGCTATCGCCCGGACGTCCGCCGACCCGGCCCCGGCCGCCGCGCCGATGAGCAGAGCCGAAAGCATCAGCACCGCGCCCGCCCGCTGAATCGTGGCCTTGAACATGATCGATAACCCCCTTGCGCACCCGGAGGTGCGGCGCGTCCGTCGATTGAGTGCCGTACGGGAAGCCCGGCTCCCCGTACGGCGACAGGGGAACCCTAGAGTGACTTGCCAGAACTGGCAATCAATCTTTCATTCGTTGACAAGTTCTGCGCGCCTGATCTAGCTTCCCTGGCAAGGATCTTTCCGGGCGGCCTCATGTCGCCGCTCGGGACGGTTGATCCCCTTCCCTCGAAGCCCAGCGGCGTCAAGTCGACTCGGCAACCAGCGACCCGGCACAGGTGATCACTCGGCGACAGCTCTGGTGCACACCCCGGTCCTCGGTTCCCAGTCCCCAGGTGTGGGTCACTCACGTGCCCTGCCGGCGACGGAACAGGACCGGGACTTCCTTCGGACCCTCTTCGATGACAGCCTCGGCCCGTTCTATGAGGGCGACCACCGCGCGCCGGCAAACTCGGCGCGATCGTCGACGCGCTGCGCCGGCTGCTCGGGGAGCGGGTGCGCTTCGTGGGCCCCGGGTCCCGGCTGGGCCGTGACGTCGTACGCGGCCACGGCGTCGACGACTGGTACGACGTGGACACCGGCGACAGCGAGGCGCTCGCCGCTCTCGTCCGCCGGGAGCACGTCGACGCGGCCGTGTGCGTTCTGGACCGCTCCTTCGCCACCGCGCTCGAAGCCATCGGCTGCCCGGTGGTGTTCGTGGACAGCCTGCCCTTCCTCTGGACGCGGGACGACACCGCCAGTCTGCCGCTGCGGGCCTCCGCCTCCTGCGCGCAGCTCTGCCTGAGCCTTCCGGCCCCTGCCTGGCCGGTCATGGCCCAGGTGGACAACCTGCGCTGGGTCGAGGCGGTCGTCCTGCGGCTCCGGCCCGCCCGCGGCCCGCGCTCCGTGCGCCCGGTGAGCGCTCCGCCGTGGTGAGCCTCGGCGGTCTGCTCTCCCCGCTGCCGGCACGACCCGTCCGACTACGTCTCCGTGGTCGTGCCGGCAGCCCTGCGCGCCCTGGTCCACTGGGGCGCACGGGACATCACGCTGTGCGGCAACCTGCCCCGTGGCCTGCTGCCGGACCTGCCCCGCGCGGTCGGCGACGACGTCCGGCTGCACTACGGCGCGTTGGGACACCGCGCCTTTCTCGACGCGGCCGGCGAGGCCGACGTGCTGCTCGCCTCGCCCGGACTCACCACGTTGCTCGAGTGCAGTGCCCGCGGCATCCCGGTGGTCTGCCTGCCGCCGCAGAACATCAGCCAGATCCTGAACGCCTCCTCCTACGCGCAGGTGACCGGAGCGTCCACCGCGGACCGGCCCGAGAAGGTGTTCCGTGCCCAGGACGTCCTCGACACCCGCCTCACCGCCCCGGCCGACAACCCCGGGAACAGCGGCGGGTCACCGGGCGAGGACGCGGCCCTGGAGTTGATCTACCAAGGCATCGCCCGCGCGGCCGCGGCTCCGGAGACCGTCCGCGCCGAACTGGCCGACCGGGTCCTCGGCTGTCTGACGGAGGTGGGCGACCGGCGCAAGCAGTGGACCGCGCTGGTCCGTCTCATCGGTACCGGAGGCGCGGCACAGATTGCAGACGCGGTGCTGTCCGTCGCCCGCTCTTCCAAGCTCCCAGCGAAAGGCTGAAAGACGTGCGGGATCGTCGCCGCTATTTGTTCGTCCGCATCCTCGAAGCATGCAACGCCGACTGTTTCATGTGCGAGTTCGCGCTCTCCCGGGACACCTACCGGTTCACCGTGCAGGACTTCGCCGAACTACTCCCCGAGGCCGTGCGCGCCGGGGTGGGTTACGTCCGGTTCACCGGCGGTGAGCCCCTGATGCACCGCGACGTGGTCGAGCTGGTGCGGCTCGGCACCGAGCACGGCATGCGGATGTCCCTCATCACCAACGGAATGTTCCTCCCCCGCTTCGTCGACCGGCTGGCCGACACCGGCTCCCGGCCCGCCCTGCGCATCCTGACCGCCGCCCGCCCCGGCCTCGAATCCCAGGCCGCACGGCGCTACATCGCCGCTCACCTGACCGAGGCCGAGACGCTCACCAGGGAAGCCTGCGCACCGCCGCGTTCTCCCTGGAAGCCATCCTCGGGGAGGTCTTCGTCATCGGCGGCCCGCTGCTGATGAGTGCCCTGCTGCTGGTCAGTTCACCGGGCACCGTTGTCGTCATCGGCGGCCTCATGGGGGCCGCCGGCGCACTCGGCCTGGCCATGACCGGCGCCTCCCGGCAGTGGCGGTCGCAGGCCGGGCAGCGCAGTCTGCTGGGGCCTCTGCGCTCGCCGGAACTCCTGTCCCTCATGGCCGTTCTCACCGTGTGCGCCGTGGCCGGCGGGGTGTTCAACCTGGCCCTCCCCGCCTTCGCCGCCGGCCGGGGCGACCCCGGCGCGGTGGGGCTCCTCTTCGCCGCCTGGGGCGTCGGCGGGGCTCTCGGCGGCATCTGGTTCGGCCGGCGCAAGCCGGCCCTGCCGACCGAACAGCTCCTGTCCCGCGGCGTGGCCGTCTTCGCCGTGCTCACCGCGCTGCCGGCCCTCGCCTGGGACTTCTGGTCGATGGCGGTCGCCCTGCTGATCGGCGGCACGGTGATCGCTCCGGTGACGGCCGTCGAATACGACCTGATCGGCCGTGCCGCCCCTCGGGGAACGCTCGCCGAGGCGTTCACGTGGGTGATGACCGCCAACATCGCGGGCGGGGCCCTCGGGTCCCAGCTCGCCGGACTCCAGGTGCACGCCCACGAGACACGCGCGGCCTTCCTCACCGCGGCTCTGGTGGCCGGCGCGGGAGCTGTCATCGCCTTCACCGTCCGGCACCGGCTGGCCGCCCTGCCCCGGGCGGCGGACGACAGCCCCGAACAGCATGCGGACACCGCACAGGCAGCCCCTGCGAACTGACGGAACCCGCCCACCGGAAGACGGACGAGAAAAACGGAAGAGAGAAGAGGACCAGCATGTCAGCAGCCGTTCTCGCGGAGCCCCAGCCGCCCGTCGCGCCGAACCCGGTACCCCGCGTCCACAGCCACCGTCTCGGGGCGGCCGAAGCAGCGGCGGCACGGGACCTGGCGGCCCGGTGTCTGCACCGCTACGGCTCCCCCCAAGCCCCTGATTTCCTCGACGACGCCCCGTTCCTGGCCCGGCTACCCGAAGCGGTGCGCCGGACAGTGACCGTCCGGGTCGCGCCCTCCGGCTGCGCCTCCCCGCTGCCCGTCCCGGACGGGGCCGTCTGTCCGGCCGTCCTCGCCCGCCCTCAGCCGTTCCGGCTGCCGCCCTCGCCCGGCTCCGTCCCGAACGGGACGCGCGGCCGGGCGAGGGACGTCGTCAGGGGGCGCGGCGGTACTCCCCGCGCGCCGTGGCCCCCTGCCGCGGCCCGACCGGCCGCGAGTACCCCCGCGCAGCCGTCCCGCCGGGCCGGGGCCACCCGGCGAGGAGACACTCGGGCGGCTTCCGCGCGGCTCCACCGGACGTCCGGCCTTTCCGGGTCAGGCCAGGCCGAAGCGCTCGGCGTGCACCTGCCGCGCGGGGACCCGCAGGTCTTTCAGGCCCGCGAGGGCGGCCGCGGTCATGGCGGGCGGGCCGCAGACGTACACGTCGCGTCCGGTGATGTCGGGGACCAGCCGGCGCAGGCGGCCCGGGCCGAACGGCGGCTCGCCGTGCTCGCCGTGCTCGCCGGTCCTGCCGGTGAGCAGGTGCAGCCGTCCGCCCCGGAGTCCGACCAGCTCGCGCACCTCGTCCAGCAGCACGGCGTCGTCCTCGCTGCGGACGCGGTACAGCACGACGACGTCGTCGCCGGCCGTCCGCTCCTCCAGCATCGCCCGCACGGGCGTGATCCCCACACCGCCGGCGATCAGCAGGGCGCCTGGCCGGGTGCGGTGCAGCGAGGTGAACGCCCCGTACGGTCCCTCGACGAAGGCGCGGCTGCCGACGGGGACGTTCCGCAGGCCGGCGCTGGTGCTGCCCGCCGCCTTCGCCGTGAGGCGCAGCCCTTCCCCGGTGGGCGCCGCCGACAGGGAGAAGGGGTTGGCCGTCCACCAGTGCTCGTGCCCGGGGAACCGCCAGATGCAGAACTGCCCCGCGCGGGCGGGGAGTTTGCCGAGGTGCCGGCCGGTGACGTACACGGAGACCACGTTCTCCGACTCCGGTACCACGGCCGCGACGCGGAAGCGGTGGTAGGCGTTGCGCCACAGGGGCAGGGCGACCCGCCCGGCCAGCAGGGCGCCGAAGGCGAACAGCCACAGGGTCCACCAGTAGGCCGTCGCGACCGGGGAGGACGTGAACGTCTTGGTCTCCAGCAGCTGGTGGGCGAACGACAGGCCGAGGGCGACGTAGAGCAGCAGGTGCAGACCGTGCCAGACCTCGTACCGCAGCCGCCGCCGCAGGGGCCGGGTGGAGATCACGCCGATCGCGACGATGACGGCCGCGGCGAGCATGCCGAGCAGGGAGGCCGGCACCCCGCCCAGGGCGAGGAACGTCTTCCCCATGGACGCGTCGTCGAGCCGCGCGTAGCCCAGCACCACCAGCACGGCGTGGGTGACGACGGTCCACAGCAGGGAGAAGCCGGTCCAGCGGTGCCACACCGTGAGGCGGTCCATCCCGATGCGCCGGTCCAGCCACGGCAGCCGGGCCACGAGCAGCAGTTGGAGGAACATCAGCAGGGCCGCGTGCACGCCGAAGAACTTGGCGACCGTGAGCACCCCGTTCTTGCCCGGAGCGGCGCCGAGGAACAGCGCCTCGACGATCGCCACGTTGGCGATGACGAACGCCCCCGTGGCCCAGCGCGCCGCGTCCGCCGGAGGCACGCCGTCTCTCCGTACCGCTTCACTCACCGACACCACATCTGCCCCCATCCCCCTGCGGCCGCGGTTCTCACGGCCCGTCTGCGCCACCCCGCGAAGCTACCGCGAGCCCGGGCGGAACGCGCCCCCCGATCGGCTACAAGTACGGGGCGCGAGCCCGATCCGTTCGCCGGAGCGGTGAATCCGGCGCACCCCGGGTGCGTTGCGGGGCCCGGGATATTCCCCGGCGCCCGCAGGGCCGGGTCGGGGCCGGTGCGTTCGCGGGGGCGGGCGCCTGCCCGTGAGGTGCGGTTCGGCGGACCGCGGCCGGGGAGCCGTCAGCACTCCGTGGGCCTGCTTCCGGGGGTCGCGGACGTCCGCGTGCCGGCTCGTATCAGACCGTCCGGCAGGCCGAGAGCCCGGCCGGCGAGGCTGCCGGAGCTGCGGGCGTAGCGCCCCGGGGTCGTGCCCAGGAACCGTTTGAAGTGGCGGGTCAGATGGGGCTGGTCGCAGAAGCCGGACGCGGCCGCCGCCTCCGCGGGCGGGCGGCCGTCGAGGAGCATACGCCGCGCGCACTCGACCCGGCGGGCCGTCAGGTACTGGTGCGGGGCGATGCCGAACGCGGTGGTGAACGCCCGGACCAGGTGCGTCGGGTGGGCGTGCAGCAGCTTCGCCGCCTCGTCCAGGGTGAGCCCGTGGGGCAGCCGTTCGTCGAGGAGTTCCCGCAGGTCGCCGGCCACACCGCGGCCGGTTGCCCGCGGGTCGGCGGCCGGCCGGGGCTGCCGCAGGTGGCCGCGCAGGCGTTCGCCGATCAGCGCGAGGCGGCTCTCCGCCTCCAGCTCGTCGCCGCGCCGGGCCAGGGCCGTGTGCAGTTGCCCGACACGCCGGCGCAGCAGGGGGTCGGCGATGTCGGGGCTGTCCGCCGCGGGGTCGATGAAGTCCTCGTCCAGTTGGGTCAGGTCCAGGTAGAGCACCCGCTTGCGGAAGCCACGGGCGGTGGCGGAGGAGCCGTTGTGCGGCACCTGCGGCGGGAGCAGGGACACCGTGTCGTGCGGGGTGCCGTGCTCGCGGCGGTTCAGGTCGTAGCGGACGGCGCCGTCGTCGACGATCAGCAGGGTCCACACGTCGTGGACGTGCATCGGGTACGCGTGCCCGGTGAAGCGGGCGTGGAGGACCTCCGCGACCCCCGGTACCCGCGGTCGCCACGCGGAGACCTCCTGGCGTGCCACCATGCCAAGAACGTACAAGAAGCCGCGCCGGGGCGGTTGGCAGTCTCACGGCATGACGAACGAGAACACCGAGAACGCCCCCGTGCGGTTCGACACCAAGATCGCCGTCCTCCTGCGCGGGGACCTGGAGTCCTGGCAGCGGCTGAACGTCACCGCGTTCCTGGTCAGCGGTCTGGGCTCGGAGCTTCCCGAGGTGATCGGCGAACCGTACGCCGACGCCGACGGCACGCCCTACCTGCCCATGTTCCGTCAGCCCGTCCTGGTGTTCGAGGGGACGAAGGAGGTGCTGGCCGCCGCGCACGGCCGCGTCCTGTCCCGCTCGCTGCCCCGGGCGGTGTTCACCGCGGACCTCTTCGCCACCGGCAATGACCGCGACAACCGCGCCGCGGTGCGGGCCGTGCCGCGGAGCCGGCTGGATCTGGTGGGCCTCGCCGTGCACGGGCCGCGCAACGCGGTCGACAAGGTGCTCAAGGGCGCGCGCATGCACCCCTGAGCGCCGCGGCCCGCCCGGGCCGGCCGCCCGTGGTGACGCCGCCGCGCGGACCTCCCGGCCGGTGGCGGGAGGCCCGCGCGGTGTGCGGGGTCCGGGCGCGGCGGCGTGGCCGGGCCCGGACCGGCACCGGTCGCCCGTCAGCCGTCGGTGCCCGGGAGCTCCGTGGGCAGCTCCGTGGGCAGGCCCTTCGGCAGGTCCTCGGGGGAGGCGGCCTTGGTGAAGGTGTCGTCCTCGGCGTCGGAGAGGGTGTCCCAGTCGACCTTGAGGGTCTTGCCGCCGTCGGACACGGTGACGGCGCCCATGGTGCGGTCGGTGTTCCCGTCCGGGCACTCCAGCATCAGCAGGTCGCGCGTGTAGTCGCCGCTGCACGCGTGCGGGCCGGCGAGGACGGCCTTGTTGCCGGTGATGGAGAGGACGATCGGCTCGCTGGTGTCGAGCTTGGCGACGTAGGTCCCGGAGACTTCCCCGGCCGCCGGGGCCCCTCCGGCCGCGGTGCCGTCCCCTGTGGAGCCGTCTTCCCGGCCGGCCGTGGACCCGCTCGTGAGGCCGGACTTGCTGTCGTCCTTGCCTCCGTCGCTGCCGTTTCCGCAGCCGGTGAGCAGCAGGGCGGCCGCTATGGCGGCGGCGGCCACGCCCATGTGACGCGCTGACGTGCGCACGTGTGTTTCCTCCCGTTGGTCTGCCAAGAGCACGTCAAGCTAGCAGCCGTGAGCTGCCGTTCCCGCACGGACGGTCACGCTGTTTCACAGTTGGCACGACCGCTTCCGGATCGTGACGCCGCACGCGCCGCCCCGGGGCGCCGTCAACTTCCTTGACAAGCATCGCTGTTCGAATACCGACCGGCATTCCGGCGCTGCACATCCCCTTTCCGCAGCCGGTCTCACCGGGTGAACCACCGCACCATCTCCACAGAGTCCACCGGAAGGAATCACGCCCATGCGCACGCTCCGCACCGTGGCAGTCCGGCCTTCGCGGCCGGCCTCACCTGCAGCTCGGCGGCCGGTCCCGACACCGGCTCCCGGGTCCGGACGGTGTGGTTGCGTTGAACGCCTCACGGCAGCCGGCCGGCCGGCTGCGCGCCGGCGCCACCTCGGTGAAGTAATGCGGTCACAGCGTCAGGAGGCGTCCTCGACGGTGCCGGAGAGGCGGTGGGCGGTGGAGGTGTCGACGCCGAGGGCCGCGAGCAGATCGAGGGCGGCGGTGAGGGGCGGGGCTCCGGCCAGGCGAGCGGCGGCAAGGTGGGCGGGCAGGCGGCCGGCGGCGATCAGGGCCGACCACTGGGCGCCGGAGAGGGCGAGGTAGCGCAGGCCGGGGAGATCGGCCGGCAACGCCAAGTCCGGCATGGGGCAGCGGGAGAGGTCGAGGGAGCGCAGCGCGGGCAGGGTGCGCAGCGGAGCGAGGTCGACCGGGGTCTCGGAACCGACGGCGAGCGAGGTGAGGTGCCGGTGGCCCGCGAGCGGGGTGAGGCCGGCCCCGGAAGCGAGGTCGACGGCCAGGTCCTCGACGGGGAGTACCGCCACGGGTGACAGGTCGGTGGTGGCGCATCGGTTGAGGTGCAGACGCCGCAGGCGCGGGGTGGCGGAGAGCGGTCCGAGGTCGACGGGCGACGGGGCGTCATTGAGATGGATCGCCTGGACACCTGGCGCAAGCCGCTCGTCCAGGGCTGAGACCACCAGCTGGTGAGGGCCGTCCCCGGACTCCTGCGGGGCGTGCGGATCGGGCCGGCCCAGAGCCCGGCCGAGCCAGGCGGTGACCGAGGAAGCGACATAGCGCGGGCCGTCGTCGAAGTCGCGGCCGACCTCGATCACCTGTCCGGGGCGGCCGTCCGCGGCAGGCGCGAGGTCCACGGCGAGGAAGTTGCCGTCGAACCAGGTGGCGAAGGGAAGCCAGCCCGGATGCCCCGAGCAACGGCGCACGGTGTCCGGCGGGTCGGCGTCGAAGATCATCTGGCGCCAGCCGAGCTCCCAGCCGAACCAGGTCGGCACTCCGACATAGCCGTCGCGCTCGGCCAGGGCCCTGTCGAGCGGCAGCCAGCAGTATCCGTCCAGCGCCTCGCTCCCGCCGTCCCCGTCCGCCTCCAGGTAGAGCGCCCGCAGGTCCGCGGGCAGCGGCCGGCCGAGGTGGCGCTCGGCGGCGGCGAGCCGGTCCTCGGTGACGGGCGCCGGCATCTCCGGTTCCTCACCGGAGTGTTCGGCGTGCTGCCGGAGGACGGCCCGCAGCCGCTCGACCGCCTCCGCGGGGTCGCCGGCCGGGCGCAGTTCGGACGGTTCCGCACGGTCGGCCGCGCCCGGTTCGGGCGGCTGGAAGCCGGGGTCGATGGTCAGTGTCCAACCGTCCTCGGGGCCGCCCCCGGGCCGCAGCGTGTCCCGGAACACCACCAGCTCGAAGGCGCCCGACGGGCGGCAGGTCAGCTCCAGGACGACGGCCTCCCAGCCATGGGTGTCACGGAACCGGGACGCCAGGGAGCCGAGGCCCTGGTACGGGAACGGCTTCTCGAAGAAGGAGCCCGGACGGCTCGGCACCACGTACCCGCCGCCGGACAGGCCGACGCTCGTCCGGCTCCCGTGCCCCCGCAGCACGCACTCCGTCCAGCCCTCCGGCGCCCGGGCGACGATCTCCGCCGCGATCTGCCGTGCCACCTCGTCCACCGTCAGGTCCATACCCGCTCCTCCCGTCCGCACTGGTCGGACGATCATGTCAGCAGGCTGCGACAGAGCGACCGGCACCCGGCACGCGGCCGGACAAGGGAGGTTCCCGGTACGCGTTCGGCGCCGGTTCCGTATCGCCCGGCACGCCCGGCGCACATCCCCCTGCACCGCCGCGAGCCGGGGACGCGGCCCGCGCACGCCGCCGACCTGCGCACGCCACTGATGGTCGGGTGTCGGGTGGGGTTTGTGGAGGGGATCGCGGAGGGGTTGCGCGGCAGGCACCGGGACATCAGGATGCACACTCACGTAACCATCGGTAACGCGCCACCGGTGGCGGAAAATCCCCGCTCTCCCTTTCCTCGAACGTCCCGACGGGAAGTAGGTCCCTGCCGTGCCCACGCCGCATCGCGTCGTCTCCCCCGTGCGCCTGCGCGCCGCCGTGGCCGGGCTGAGCGCCGCACTGTTCCTCGCCGCGCTCCCCGCCACGCCCGCCGCAGCCGCTGAAATCGCCGGAGTCACCGGCGCCGCCGAGATCACCGCCACCGGCGCCGGATACGGCACCGGGTACGAGTACGCCGACGCCGCCGGTTCCGCCGGCGCCACGGGCGGAACCGTCACCCTCGGCATCGGCGGCTACACCGACCCGGCCTTCGGTGACGCATGCGTCTTCCACCGGTACGGCGAGGGCGAGACCCCGCCGCTCGACCTGATCGGCACCGATCCCGTCTGCGTCGAGTACGCCAAGCGCGACATCACCCTCAGCAACGGCGGCGCCCTGCGCTTCCTGCTCGCCGAGCCCGCCCGCTTCGCCCTCGCCATCCCCGCCTGCCGCTACTGGCAGTTGGACCACTGGAGCGTCCAGACCCACCCCGGCGGCCCCGCCCTCGTCGGCTGGGACGGCAGCTACTGGTTCGACCAGTCGACGGGCGAGGCCGCGCTCAAGGCCCGCAACATCAAGATCGCCGGAATACCGGCCACGGGCGAGGAGGCGGCCGACGCCCTCCGTCCGTACGACCCCGCGCTCGCCGACGCCTTGCGGCGGGCGACCCTCGGCGTCAAGGTCGAACTGCCGCTGAGCCTGTCCTGCTCGTGGCGGACCCGGTGAGCACGCGGATGCCGCCTCGGCCGGGCCGCTCGCCGGACGCGACACGAGAAGCCTCTCCGGGGCCGGCCCGGGGCACCGGGGCGGGCGGTGCGCCGGGCGGACCGGGCCGCGCCCCTGGAGCGACGCCGGATGCCGCACCGACTGCCGTGCCGGGCCCGCCACACGGCCGCCTCCCCGGAGCGACACCAACCGCTGCTCCGGGCGCCACGCCGGGCCGCACCCCTGGACCACCGCGCACCACCGGGCCGACCGCCCTGCTGGGCACAACCCCGGACGCGGTCCCGGACGCGGTCCCGGACGCGGTCCCGCACCGCAGGCGCCCCACCCGGCGGCAGCTCGTCCTCGGCCTGGCCGGTGCCGTCGCCGCGCTGCAGGCCGGTGCGCTCGCCGTGCCCGCGCGGGCCTCGGCCGCCGCGCCCGCCGCCGTCCCGGACCTCAGCGCGTGGCGGACCGCCCTGGAGGCGTTCGCCGACACCATGGTTCCCGGCGAGAAGCGCCACTCCGGCGACCGCGCCATCGCGGGTGCCGCCGCCGGGCCCGGTGCCGTCCAGGCCGGAACCGTCGAACTGCTGTGCCTCCCCGAGCTGGGGCTGGCGCCGCTGCTGCCGGTCCTCGCCGAACTGCTCGACACCCAGGCCGTCACCTACGCGCTGGCCAGAGGACGGGTCCTGCTGCCCGTCCTCGGCTCCGCCTTCGCCGGACTGGGCTTCCGCGACCGCACCGCCCTCGCCGCGAAGCTGCTCAAGCCGGGCGCCGTGGACCAGAAGCTCTGGGTCCTGCTGGCCCTCTTCTCCTCCCTCGCGTTCGACACGGCGGCCCACCTCCACACCACCGACGCCCTCGCCCAGCGCCACCCCGGCCTGACCTGGGCCGCCTTCCCGCCCCCGGACGCCGACGGCCTCTGGCGCTTCCCCGAGTTCGGCTACGGCCGCGAACTCGCCCGCACCCACCCGCGCACCACGTCCGGAGGCCACCCCGCATGACGACCGTCATCGAACGCACCGACGTCCTCGTCATCGGCAGCGGCTTCGGCGGCGCCATCCCCGCCTACCATCTGGCGGCGGGCGGGGCGAAGGTGACCGTCCTCGAACGCGGGCCCGAACTGAGCGCCCAGGACTTCGCCCACGACCTGCGGATGGGCGGCTACACGCGCGCTGTCGACCTCGTGCAGGGCGACGGCATCACCGTCGTCGCCGGCAACGCCGTCGGCGGCTCCAGCGTCGTCTACTTCGCCGCCTCGCTCCGCGCCCCCGGCTTCGTCTTCGAACGCCGCGGCGGCCTCGGCCACCGCCTGTGGCCCGCGGCGCTGACCCGCGGCGCCCTCGACCCCTGGTACGACCGGGTCGAGGAGGCCATCCCCGTCGCCCGGCAGAGCTGGGACGACGTGCCGTATCCCGGGGGGCTGTTCGCGTCCGCCTGCGACCGCGCCGGGCGCACCTGCAACCCCGTCCCGCTCGCCGTCGACCTCGGCACCTGCACCAACTGCAACTGGATGCTGAACGGCTGCCGCTTCGACGCCAAACGCTCCATGCTGCTCAACTACCTGCCCGCGGCCAGGGCGGCCGGGGCGGAGGTGCGCCCGCTGCACGAGGTGCAGACCATCGGCCCCGCCGTCACACCCGGCTACCGCTACCAGGTCGCGTACAGCGTGCTGGACGAAACCGACTACCGGGTCCCGGCCGGCGCGGGCCTCATCGAGGCGAAGATCGTGGTGGTCGCGGCCGGTGCCATGGCCACCCCGGTGATCCTCCAGCGCTCGGCCGCCCTGCTGGGCTCCATGCCGCGCGCGGTGGGACGCCACTTCTCCGGCAACGGCGACCGCGTGTCCATCGCGGACGTCGACGAGACGAAGGTGCGCGACCTGCTGGGGCTGGAGCGGTCGCCGGGCGTGCCGTACGAGGGCTTCCCCGTCGGCAAGCCGATCGGCTCGATGTCCTACGACCGGCTCGACCCGGACGCCCCGGAGTTCAGCCGCTTCTCACTCCAGCAGATCTACTTCCCGGGCATCACGAACGTCCTGGCACAGGCCACGGACGACCCGGCGACGAGCTGGTTCGGGGTGGAGAAGAAGGCACTGCGGGCGCGCTGGCGCTCCTGGCTGTCCGTCCTGGCGATGACGGAGGACGACAACGAAGGCGTGTTCGGACCGCCGCCGCCCACCGGCGCCGCCGTCCGCCTCGCCTCCTCGCTGAGCCTCTCCACGCTGCGGTACCGGCCGAACGCCAACACCCGGCGCGGCTGGGCCGAGGCGGACGAGGAGGCGCGGGCCGTGCTGGAGAAGGACGGGCTGGCGCGGGTGCGGCCGTGGAGCGAGTTCGCCGGGTCGGTCAGCGCGCATCCCCTGTCGTCCTGCCGCATCGGCGACGACCCGGCCAGCTCCGCCCTGGACGACCGGAACGAACTCCGTGGCCATCCGGGCCTGTTCGTGACGGACGCCTCCGCCGTCCCGACCTCGCTGTGCGTCAACCCGTCACTGACGGTCGCGGCCCTGGCCGAACGTGCCTGCCCGTTCATCGTGGAACGGGCGGCGGAGTCCGGGGTCGACGTACGGTACGGGGCGCCGTCCCCACACGGCGAGACGGCGGCGCGGAACGCGGCGATCAGGACACTGCAGGGGAGCGGACGATGACGGACGGCACGGGTACGGGGCGGGGCGCGGGCACAGGCGCGGGCACAGGCACGGGCACGACGGCGCACCGCGAGGCACTGGAGCGGCTCTACCGCCCCCGGCTCACCGGCAAGCCCGGCCGCCTGGAGGTCTGGTACGCCACCCTGACCGACCCGCGCACCGGAACGGGCATCTGGATCCACCACGAGGTGGTCGCCCCGGCGGACGGCGGACCGGCGCGCCCGCACGGCTGGATCTCCGTCTTCCCGGCGGACGGCCGCCCGCCGCTGACGGAGCGCTTCGGCCCGGAGTCGCCCGGGGCCACCCTGCCGGTGGCGGACCGCATCGCCCCGTACTACACCTCCCCGGAGGTCCATGCCTCCAGCAGTCTGCTGGCGGGGGCCGCGGGCAGCATCCGCTGGCGGCTGGGCGTGGTGGAGGGCGGCGGCGCGCCGCTGTACACGTTCCCGCGCTGGGCGTGGCGGACGGGGCTGCTGCCGGCCGCGCAGATCGTGCCCACGCCGGACGCCCGCTTCTACGGCGAGGTGGAAGTCGACGGCGAAAAGCTGGAGTTGGCGGGGGCGCATGGCGGAGTGGCCCGGATCGCCGGGCACGGCAACGCGAAGCGGTGGGCCTGGCTCCACGCCGATCTGGGCGGCGGCGACGTGCTGGAGATCGTGGCGGCCGTGGCCCGCCGCCCCGGCATGCGGCGGCTCCCGCCCCTCCCCCTGCTGCAACTCCGCGTCGGCGGCCGGGACTGGCCGCGCGATCCGCTGCTGGCGGCACCGCGCTTCACGGCCGGTATCGGTCTGCCGGACTGGTCGGTGACCGGCCGGGCGGGCCGCCGCCGGATCCGCGTGGAGATCCGCCAGGACCCGGCCGACTGCGTCGCCCTCTCGTACACCGACCCGGACGGCGCGACGGCCACCTGTACGAACAGCGAGCGAGCGAGCGCCGAGGTCGTGACCGAGCGCCGCAGGGGCTCCCGCTGGGAGACCGAACACCGCTGGTCCCTCGACCACACGGCGCACGCGGAGGTCGGCGAGCGGCCGTGACCCCGGAGCGGTCGGCGTCCGGCCGAACGGAGCGAACCCCGCAGCCGTACACCTGACCGAGCCGCCGCTCCCTCCCTGCCGACGGAACCGGGGAGGGAGCGGCGGAGCGTTATTCCGCTCCCGAACCGCAACCGGGGCGACGAGGGCCGCGTCCATCCCGTCAAGGCGAGATCATCACCATCCACCAGGAGAGCGACATGGCGGCTGATCGCTACCTCTGGCTGACCCGGCACGGCGAGGCGTCCCCGGACGAGAGCACCCTGACCGAGAACGGCCGCCGCCAGGCGACGGCTCTCGGCAAGCGGCTGCGGAGCTGCCCAGTCTCGGTGATCCACCACGGCCCGCTGCCCCGCGCGGCGCAGACCGCCCGGCTGATCGCCGCACAGGTGGACGGCGTTCCCGTGCATCGCTGTGAGCCGGCCGGCGATTACGTGCCCCACGTACCGCGCCGCGAGGAACTGCCGCCGGACTCCGCGGATCTCCTGCTCGACCGACTCTCCGGATTCCCGGCGGAGGAGCGGGAGAACGGACCGGCCCTGGCCCGCGAAGCCCTTCGGCGGTTCACCGGGCCGGTGGACGGTGCCGAGCCGCGCCACGAACTGGTCGTCACGCACACCTTCCTGATCAGCTGGCTGGTCCGCGCCGCCCTCGACGCCCCCGACTGGCGCTGGATCGGACTCAACCACGCCAACGCCGCCCTCACGGTGATCCGTCACGCCCCGGGCCGCCCGGCCTCCGTGCTCCTCTACAACGACACGGGGCACCTGCCACCAGAACTGCGGTGGACGGGCTTCCCGGCCGAACTGCGCATCTGAGACCACACCGTACGGAAACTCCCAGTGACTTGTTCCGAACATCCGAGTTGTAACCCGTGGGGGGAGAAGACCCACGCACCGGCCTTCCCGCCCGCACGGACACGGGACCACGGGGAAGGGCACGCATCGATGGTGAAGCTGCGGCTGACGATCGGCCGGGATCACGTCGCGGAACTCGCGCGGCTGCGCAATCCCGTGGGTGCCGTGGAGGAGTTGATCTGGAACGCTCTGGACGCCGACGCCGAGCATGTCGCCGTCGAACTGGAGCGCAACGAACTGGGGGGCGTGGCCCGGGTGACCGTCGCCGACGACGGCACGGGCATCGCCGCCGAGCACTGCGACGCCCGCTTCCGCCACATCGGCGTGTCGTGGAAGAGGCACGCCCAGGTCAGCCCGTTGAAGAAGCGCAGGCTGCACGGTAAGAACGGCCGCGGCCGGGTCCGCGCCTTCGCCCTGGGCAGCGAGGTGCGGTGGACCAGCGTGAGCGACGGCCCACAGGGGCGGCAGCGTGTGGTCATCGAATCCGGCCGCACCTCCATGGACGAGTTCGACGTCAGTGACCCCGAGCCGACGGAGGGCTCGACGGGAACCGTCTTCGAGGCATTCGGCGGCGAGGAGCTGCACAAACTGACCGACAGCACGGCGATGTCCACGCTCACCGCCGCGTTCGCCCTGCACCTGGAGGCCTACCCGGACATCCACATCGAGTACGACGGCCGGCGACTCGACCCGTCCTCGGAGCAGGTCCATGTCGCGGCCTACGACGTGCCGGCCGGGACGGGCAGCGCCTACGGACCGGCCCAGCTCAAGCTGATCGAGTGGGCACGCCCCGTCTCCCGCGCCCTCATCCTGTGCGACGGCCGCGGCATGTCCGTGGCCCAGCTCAAACCCGAGATCCAAGCCCCCGGCTTCCATTTCACGGCCTACCTCTCCTGGCCGGGGTTCGAGGACGACCAAGCGGGGGACCTCACCTTCGCCGACTGGCTGCCGGACGGCGCCACGGCCGAGGTGGTGGCGGCCGCGCGGCAACGGATGCGGGCCCACTTCCGCGACCGGGCCGACGAACGCCGGCGCGAACTCGTGAGCGAATGGCGCACGGACGGCATCTATCCCTACAAGGGGGAGCCGGCCGACAACCGGGAGCGCGCCGAGCGGGAGACCTTCGACGCCGTGGCGACGACAGTGGTCCGCCATCTCCCCCAGTACAAGCGGACACGCAGGATGACGCTGGCCTTCTTGCGGTCCGTCCTGACCCATGAGCCGGGCGATGTGCTCAGGATCGTCGAGGACGTCTTCTCCCTGACCCAGCAGGAGCAGGAGGAACTCTCCCGTCTCCTGGACCGCACGCCCCTCACCTCTCTCATCAAGGCGTCCACCAAAGCCTCGGGGAGGCTCGACTTCCTGGCGGCGCTCGAGCATCTCGTCTTCGACCCCGAGGCCAAGGGTCGCGTCAAGGAGCGCACGGAACTCCACCGCATCCTCGAGAACGAGTGCTGGGTGTTCGGCGAGGAGTACGGGCTGCATGTCAGTGACCGCAGCCTGAACGAAGTCCTCCGGCGCCACTGCCACCTGCTCGGCAGGGAGGCCCCGTCGTGCGAACCGGTGCTCCGCGCGGACGGCCGGAAGGGCATCGTCGACCTCATGCTGTCCCGCGCGAGCCGGCAGCGGCAGGGGGAGCGCCACCATCTCGTGGTCGAACTCAAGCGGCCGAGCGTGCTCCTCGGCATGGCCGAGCT
Source organism: Streptomyces sp. F63 (assembly GCF_018070345.1). Lineage (GTDB taxonomy): Bacteria > Actinomycetota > Actinomycetes > Streptomycetales > Streptomycetaceae > Streptomyces. Next base: position 41,336 of record NZ_JAGPXX010000016.1, on the reverse strand, counting down.
GGGGCAGATCAGCGGCTACGCCCAAGCGGTGATGGGCGATGACCGGTTCCGCGACACCCGCGTCACCTGGGATTTCTGGCTGATCGGGAACACTGTGGACGACAACCTCCGGCAGATGGCCCACCAGCGCGGACGCGCACCCGGCTGCGCTGTCGACCAGCCCTCGTACCGGGTCTGGGTCCGTACCTGGGGCGAGGTGATCCAGGACTGCGAGGAACGGCTGCGCTTCTACCGCGAGCAGTTGGAGTACGAGTCGACGAGCCAGCACGCCATGGACTACCTGATCCGCGAGCACACGGATGCGGTGACGAAGCTGGCCGACCAGGGTGTTCTGCCGACTCAACGGCCGGGGGAGCACAGCGTTCCGCGGTGAGCCCTTCCCGCCCGGGCGGCCGGGCGGCTTCCCTCCTCGTGCGGCCCTGTCGCCGTCCCCCGTCCGCGCCGTGCGCGGAAGTGGCTGCGAGGGCGGGAGTTGCTTGCGAGGGTGGGGTCATGACCGCTTGGCATCGCCTTCACCACCGCCCGGGAGTCGGTCCCGCTCCCCGGCCCACGGCCCGGCCCGGGACACGTAGACGGTCCGGCGGCACGGTCGGAGGGCCCGGCTCGCCGAGCGGCCGATGACGCCGGGGCAGGGACCGGTTCTCGGCCCGGCGGAGAGCGAAGGGCGGTCCGGGGCCGCGGACGGGCCCGCGGGCGAGCCGGTGGGGGAAGTCGCCGGCGGGCATCCGGCGGCCGTCCCGGCGCCGGGCAGGGAAGCGCCCGGCCCCCGCGGGCGCGTTGAGGCGTGGCTGCGGCGGCACCGCCGGTGGGTCCTCGCGCTCCTCGTGACCGCGCTGCTCGCACAGATGGCGGTCGCCATGGTCACGACGGCCGTACGGCAGACGCCGACCATCGACGAACCCGTGTACGTCGGCACGGCCGAGGTCTACCGGCGCGAGCACAGCCTGCGGTTCAACCCCGAGCATCCGCCGCTGGGCAAACTGCTCATCGCGACCGGAACGGCCTTCGCCGACGCCCGCCTCGAACCGGGATTCGACGGCAGTCAGACGGAACTCGGGCGGCGTCTCCTCTACGAGTCGGGCAACGACCCGGGGCGGCTGATGCTGCTGGCGCGGCTTCCGGTGATCGCACTGACCCTGCTGTTCGGTGTTGTCGTCTTCGTCTTCGCCCGCGATCTGGCCGGTGCGGTGGGCGGATTGGCGGCGCTGATCCTGTACACGTTCTCCCCCGACGTCATCGCCCACGGCTCGCTGGCCACGCTCGACGTCCCGGCGGCCGGTTTCCTGCTGACGGCTGTGTGGCTGCTGTGGCGGGCCCGGCGACGGCCGCTGCTCGGCCTCCCGCTCGCCGGTGCGGCGCTCGGCGCGGCCGTGGCGACGAAGATGAGCATGCTGGTGGCCGTGCCGGTGCTGCTGCCCCTGGCCGCCCTGTCGGCCGTCGTCCACCACTCCTCGGGGCGGCCGCGCGGGGACCGGGACGGCCCGGGCGGTCCGGCTGCCTCCCGGGACTCCGCCGCCTCCGGGCGCTCCGCCGCCTCCGAGGGCTCCCGCCTCCCCCATCTCCCCCGCGCCGCCCGGCTGTTCGGACCGGCCGCCTTGGCGACGGGCGTCCTGGCCCTGGCCTGCGTGGCCGTCGTATGGGCGTCCTACCTGGCCGTCGATCCGCAGTTGCGGTGGACGACGCCCGACAGCGTGCCGGACGCGCACGGGCTGCGCGGGCGCCTGGTCGGACTGCTGCCCTTCCCCGAGCCCTTCCGGGACGGGATGCTCCTCCAGTTCGCCTTCGAGAGGGCGGGGTGGGAGGGCTACCTGTTCGGGCGGCACTACAGCGGTTCGCTCTGGTACTACCTGCCGGCCGCGCTGCTGGTGAAGACGCCCCTCGGCGCGCTCGCGCTGTGGGCGGCCGGGGCGCCGGCGATGGTGACTGTCCCCCGGCTGCGGCCCGCGGCCCCGTACGTGCTGGTCCCGGCGGCCGTGCTGCTGCTCGCGGCCATGAGCGGGGACCGCGACCTCGGCGTCCGGTACGCCGTCTTCCTGCCGATGCTGCTGGCGGTCGCGGCGGCCGGTGCGGTCAGTACGGTCTGGTCGGCCGGTACGGTCCGCGCGGCCTGGTCGGCCGGTGCCGCCAGTGCCGCCGGTGCCACCCGTGCACCCTTCCTCCGCCGCACCGGACCGTGGCGGCGGGCCGGTGCCGGGACGGCCGGGCTGTTGCTCCTGTCCGTCGCGGTCAGCTCGCTGCGGACGTTCCCGTACTACCTGCCGTACGCGAACGAGGCGTTCGGCGGGCCGTCGAACACCCACCGCCATCTGCACGACTCGAACGTCGACTGGGGCCAGGATCTGCGGCTCCTCGCCGACCACCTGCGGAAGCGGTACCGGGGCGAGCGGATCTGGCTCGTCTACAAGGGCAGCGGAGTCCCGTCCCACTACGGGATCGAGGCGTCCGATCCGCGCAAGGTGCCGCCGGACCGGGTGCGCGGCGTGCTCGTCGTCTCGAACTCCTCGCTCGCGAAGGCGGAAGGCGGGCTGGCGGCACTGGTCGACAGCAGCAGGCCGGTCGGGCAGGTCGGCCACTCGATCACGGTCTTCCGCAGATAGCCGCGCCGAACTCCCCGGTACTGCTGCGGGTCTGCTCAAGTGGGCGGTGGGGGCGGTGGCACCGCCGGTACGGGCTGTGGAGACTCCGCGGTCTCACGGTCGGCGAACGGAACGGCTCGCCGCAGACGGCCACCATCGCGCGGACGCGGCAGGCGGCGGTTCTTGACCCAACATCGGCGGACGGCACCGCGATCGCAGCCCTCAGCTCGTCGCCCGCCGTCCGGGCTGTACAGCCACCGGCGGAGCGCTCCGTCACAACCGCCGTGTCAGCGCAGCGTCTTGGCCATCACCTGTTCCCGGGCCCCTCCGTCGGGCAGGATGTCTCCCCGCTCTCCCGTGGCGACGAAGCCGTGCCGCCGGTAGAGCTCGACGGCCGCGTCATTGCCGGGCACCACGGCCAGCTTCAGTTGCGTGGCGCCCGCCCGCCGGGCCTGCCGCTCGACCGCCGCCAGCAGCCGGTCCGCGACGCCCCGGCCGCGCGCCTCGGGGCCGACCCACACGGAACGCAGCTCCCAGGTGCGCCCGCCACCGTCACCCGGGAGTCCGCCGGCCACTCCCACGGCCCGGTCGTCCAGCAGCGCGACGACGTTGTACGCACCCGGTGTCCCGAGCCGCGCACGCCACCGCTCCTCGCCGCCCCGGTCCCAGTCCGCGAGCCGGGCCTTGAACGCGTGTGGCGCATCGGTCAGCGCGGCGAGACGGACCTCCCGCCACAGCGGCCAGTCACGGTCCGGGTCGGTGAGAACGCGCAGGCGCAGCATGCCGCCAGTGTGTCCGCTGCACCGGCCGCCCGCTGAGTCGCGTCCGCCTGAGCCACGTCCCCCTGAGCGACTGCCGGGCTGCGCTTCGGCCGCTTGCGTTCGGAGTCCTGCGCTGCGCTGCCCCGGGAGCCGACACGCCTGTATCTGGCATGATCGGCTCATGGCCCGGCCTTCGGTGACCTTGCACAGGATCGAGTTCGCAGACTGGCGAGCCGTCCACTCCTGGGCTTCCCTCCCGCAGGTCTGCCGCTTCCAGGCCTGGGGACCGAACACCGAAGAGCAGACGCGCGCGTTCGTGGCGACCGCCGTCGACGCCTGGGCGCACTCACCTCAGCAACGGTTCGCATATACGGCACGGGTTGAAGGCACCGTGGTCGGCATGGGCGAGCTCCACGTCCGGAGCCGAAGGCAGCGTCAAGGTGAGATCACCTTTGCCCTGCATCCGCGGTTCTGGGCGCAGGGCGTCGGAACGGCGATCGGGCGGGGACTGCTCGCGCAGGGGTTCGCGGGTCAGGGACTTCACCGCATCCATGCCACCTGTGACCCGCGGAACCTCGGATCGGCACGGGTTCTCGCCAAGCTGGGCATGACATGGGAGGGACGGCATCGTCACACGGCGCTGATCCGGGACGGTTGGCGGGACTCCGAGATGTTCAGCATCCTCGAGGACGAGTGGCGTGAAGCCGGGCCGCCACAGCAGGCGGGCGGACACCGGGGCCCCGGCGACAACGAAGGAAGCTCCTACGGCTGTCAGCCGAGCACCGCCAGGAGGCGCTGAGCGAACTCCCGCGGATGCTCGGTGATGCCGAGGTGCCCGCCCGGGAACTCCGCGACGTCCGTGCCGAGCAGCCGCGCCAGCCGCGTCGCCGGCCCGGACAGCGGTATCTGCTCGCGTGAGTCACGGCCGACCGCCAGAACCAGCCGTTCGGCGGCACGGCGCAATGCCTCGACGTCCGGCGGGGTCGTCGCGAACGGGTACAGCATGTGCTCCAGGAAAACGGGGAGGTTGGCGTGCATCCGGGGCGCCATATCCCGTATCTCGGGCGCCAGTTCGGTCGCCGCCTCCGCTTCCTCCCGTTGTCCGCCCAGCCCTTCGGCGAAGCGCGTCATCGCCGCGCCGGCTCCCTCCTTCCGGAACACGTCGCGCACCTCGGCGAAGAGCGCCCGGTACGGCGCGGGGTCCTCCAGCACCTCCAGCAGCGGCGGTTCGTGCGCGACGACCCGGCGCAGCCGCTCCGGGTACCGCGCCAGCAGATCGAGGGCGACGATGGCGCCCGAGCTGCTGCCGAAGACGTACGCCGGTTCGTCCGGGGAGTGCCGTTCGAGGAGCGCGTGCGCGTCATCGGCCCACTCCGCCACCCGCTGGTCGGTGAGCGGTCCGTCGAGCGTGCTGCGGGAGAGGCCGCGCGGGTCGTACGCGACGACGGTGTAGCCGGCGGCCGCCAGGTCACCGGCCGTTCCCGCGTACAGACCGGCGTCGGCGGCCCCGCCGGGGATCAGCAGCAGCACCGGCCCGCTGCCGCGCTTCTCGTAGTGGAGGGTGACGGCATCGGAGACCTGAAGGATGCCGGTGTTGTGGGTGCTCATGAAGTGCGCTCCTGTCGTGTCGGACTGACCGGCTCTCTCTCCGCGGCCGCCTCCGTGGACCGGGCAGCCGCGATCCCCTCCGACGCCGTGCGGCGCCTCCCCGGCTGCCGGTGCTCCGGGCGGAACCCTAGGAACACCGGGCAGCGCCCGTACACCGATTTTCGCCGAAGTCCGCTACGCCGAGGCCGAGTTCGGCCCAGACGCTCTTCTGGGGCGCCGGCCCCGTGGTAACCCCCCAGCGGTCCGCCAGGGCTTTGACGAGGAGCAGACCGCGGCCGGACTCGGCGTCCGGCGAGGCTCGTTCCGGCGCGACGGGCGGGAGGCGGCGGGCCTCAAGCAGTCGGAGCTGGGCAAGGCCATCGGATACGGCGAGGATCTGGTGTCCTCGGTGGAACGCGCCCGCCGCGTACCGCAGCCGGAGTTCCTCAAGAACGCCGACCAGGTGCTGGAAGCCGGCGGCAAGATCGCCGCGATGGCGAAGGACGTGGCGGAAGCGCGCTACCCAAAGAAGGTTCGGGACTTGGCGCGCCTGGAGGCAGAGGCGGTCGAGATCGGGGCCTACAGCGATCACAACATGCACGGCCTGCTTCAAACCGAGGAGTACGCCCGGGCGCTGTTCGCCATGCGGCGCCCCATCCTTTCCGACGAGATGATCGAGCGGCAGGTGACCGCTCGGCTGGCCCGCCAGGGTGTCTTCGATCTTCAGCCCGCACCGATCTTCAGCTTCGTCCAGGAAGAGGCGACACTTCGCCGCCCGCTTGGGGGCAGAATGGTGCTGCGCCGCCAGCTCGAACACTTGCTGGAAATCGGGCAGTTGCGCCACGTCGACATCCAGGTGATGCCAATGGACCGCGAGGAGCACGCGGGCATGGGTGGCGAGCTGCAGCTCCTGAAACTCAAGGGGGGGTAAGACTCTGGGGCACTGGGAGGGACAACTGTCCAGCCGACTGTCGCAGACCCCAAAGAGGTTCAGATCCTTGAGATGAGGTACGGGATCATCCGAGCCCAGGCCCTGACACCACGCGAGTCCATGGCCTTCATCGAGAAACTACTTGGAGAGACATGACCCTCAAGCTCCCAGTCGGAGACGGATCCGCGCCGCAGTGGTTCAAGAGCAGCCACAGCAGCAACGACGGCCCCGCCTGTGTCGAGGTCGCCGCCATACCTGGCTCCATCCTGGTGCGCGACTCCAAGAACGCCCAGGGTCCGCGCCTTGTCGTGCCCTTGTCCGCTTGGGAGGGCTTCGTCCGCTTCGCTAGTCGGCACTGAGGGTCGTCGCCCGAGAGCAACTAGTCGGCCCGGAGAGGGCGGCTCTCGGCGTTGCGCCAGAGCCGCCACCTCCCGGGCAGTGGTGACCGGCGGCACAGCTCCCCTCAGGCCACTCGCGGTCCACCTCTGGGCCACGCATCAAGCGCGGACGGCCTTTGTGTGATCAGCAGAACACCCTCTGTGGACAAATCTCGGTCCACCGGGCCCGGGGCGATAGTGTCCAGACGTGGCAACCCTCGCGCTCTTCGACATCGATGATCTCGCGCTCCCCAAGTCTCTGCAGGAGGCCGTGGAGCACGGTGAGGTGTTCACCCGCGGCTGGGTGGTCGAGCTGATTCTCGACCTCATCGGCTACACACCGGACAAGGACCTTTGCGCTGTGCGGCTCGTGGAGCCTGCCTGCGGTGGCGGTGCCTTCCTCGGCGTCATCGCAGAACGCGTCAGCGCTTCCTGCCGCGCCCACGGACGTCCCCTCAGCGACGGAGCCGAAGCGGTCCGCGCCTTCGACCTCCTGAGCCGCAATGTCGAGGAAAGCCGGTCCGTGATCACGCGGACGCTGCACGACGCGGGGTGGTCCTCGGCCGACGTGGAGCTGATCGCCACCACATGGGTGCGGCAGGGTGACTACTTGCTGCATCCCGACGCGGGTCACCCCACCGACTACGTCGTCGGTAACCCGCCCTACATCCGGCTCGAGGCCGTCCCGGACGACCGAATGGCCGCCTACCGTGACGCCTGTCCCACCATGAGCGGCCGGGCGGACACCTACATCGGCTTCTACGAGACCGCATTGCGCAGCCTCGCCCCCGGTGGCCGACTCGGCTTCATCTGCGCGGACCGCTGGATGCGCAACCAGTACGGCCGTGCGCTGCGCCGCCTGGTGACCCGCAGGTTCAGCATGGACCTGGTGCTGTCCCTGCACGACGTGGACGTCTTCGACGAGCAGGTCTCCGCCTATCCCGCCATCACACTCATCTCCAGCCGCGCCCAGGGGCCGGCTGTCGTCGCCGACACGACCCGCGCCTTTGGCCCGGCACATGCCCGGGATTTCGCCGCTTGGTGCCGTTCCGGATCCGGCGAGCAAGTGGCCGCCGAAGCCTTTCAGGCCGCGCGGCTGCCACAGTGGTTCCCGGGGGAGGATTCCTGGCCGGCGGCCTCCCCGGCCCGGCTGGCGATGCTGGAGGACCTCACCGAGCGCTTCGCGCTGCTTGAGGACGCCCGTACGGGTACGCGTGTCGGAATCGGAATCGCCACCGGTGCGGACAAGGTGTTCATCACCCGGGACACCGACGCCGTCGAACCCGACCGGCTGCTGCCGATGGCCATGGTCCGGGACACCACGAGCGGGCATGTCAACTGGGGTGGCACGTACCTGGTCAATCCGTGGAGCGCGGACGGCGACTTGGTCGACCTCGACGCCTATCCGCGGCTCGCTGCGTACTTCGGCAAGCACGGTGATGTGCTGCGGAAGCGGTACGTGGCGGTCAAGCAGCCCGATCGCTGGTACAAGACGTTCGACAAGGTCGACTCCCGCCTCACCCGCCGGGCCAAGCTGTTGTTCCCGGATATGAAGCTGGCCATCCATCCGGTGCTGGATGAAGGCGGGCTGTATCCGCATCACAACCTGTACTTCGTCGTCTCGGAGACCTGGGACATGCGTGTCCTCGGTGGCCTGCTGCTCTCCAAGGTGGCGCAGGCCTTTGTGGAGGCTTACGCGGTCAGAATGCGCGGCGGGACGCTCCGCTTCCAGGCCCAGTACCTGCGCAAGATCCGCGTTCCCGCCCCGGACGCGATCAGCGAACGGGACAGAGCCGCGCTCGCGGAAGCCTTCGACCGCCGAGACCCGGCGGCCGCCACCAAGGCCGCGCTGCGCGTGTACGGGCTCGCTGAACTGCCCGAGTAGGACGAAGAGAACGAGTAGGGGGAGAGGTCGGCCGATGACGGTCACCCGCCAGGAGTTCGAAGACGCTGTTGCCGCCTACTGGGGCGCGAAGCGGTTACAGGAGGAGCAATCCGCGATCCGGGATGCCCAGGGCGCCGGGACCGCGCCCGGCGCGGCGGACCCGGCGGGGCCGCGCAGGATCCGTGCGAAGCGGTAAGCACTTCGACAGCATCGCCGTCCTGCTGTCCACCTTCTTCCTCAACGCCGGGTACCCACCGGAGAGCATCCGCGTCACCAGATCTCAAGGCCTCGAACTGCCGGGCTACTACAGGCCGCAGAAGCAGTGGGACGTCGTGGTCGTCCATGAGGGCATCCTCGTCGCCGCCTTCGAACTCAAGGCGCTGGGCGGCCCCTCCTACGGCAACAACTACAACAACAGAGTCGAGGAGGCCCTCGGGAGCGCCGTCGATCTGCGGCGCGCCCTTGCGGAAATGTGTCCGGAGGTGGAGCCCTGGCTCGGCTACTTCTTCATCATGCAGGACGGCGAGAGGTGCAGCGCTCCCGTCAGGATCGCGCAGGGCGCGCTGCCGGTGAACGACATCTGGCACGGCACCTCGTACCAGGACCGTTTCGGAGTCTTCTGCCGCCGTCTCCTCGACGAAGGGCTCTACGACGCCGTCTGCTACGTGACGTCCTCGGCCGGAAGCCCCAGACCTGTGGAGCCGGTCGAGAGCCTTGACTGGCTCCATTTCGCGGCAGCGATAAACGCGCGCCTGACCTATCTGAGGAGCCTCGGGATCCCTGGGTAGCCGGCCCGGCGCGCACCGTCTGGCTGCCCCGCCCCGACCGTGACCCCGACCCGCCGGTTCCGGACCGGGCCCTCACCCTCGAGCCCGGCGTGGGCTCGGAAACCCACCGCACCGCTAGCCGCACCAAAACAAACAAATACCCCGGGCGTCATTGACGTCCAGGGTATTTGTTTGCGTATATTAGAGGTTTCCGTGTCCAGAATCACGAGAATCGCACGGCTGCACGGAGAATCTTTATGGAGTCATCATATCGGGGCGGGAGTTGCATTGTCAAACGCGGAATTGATTCGCGAGCAGGAATTCATGGATGTGCTGTACGCGCGGCTCGAGGAGCTGCGGGAGCAGGCCGAGGACGCGCTGCGTTCGGCCATGGCTCCCGCCGGGGAGGCGGGCGGCGGCACGTTCCAGGCGCGGCTGGAGCGGGACGTCCTGGTGGCCGAACAGTCCGGGCTGCTGGCCGCGTTCAACGCCGGTGAGCGCGGGCTGTGCTTCGGGCGGCTGGTGTTCCGGGACGGCCGGGACCACCACATCGGCCGGATCGGCATCCGCCGCGACGACGCCGAACGCACCCCGCTCGTCATCGACTGGCGGGCCGACGTGGCACGGCCGTTCTATCTCGCCACCGGGCACACCCCGATGGGGCTGCGCCGTCGTCGCCACATCACCACCGAGGGGCAGCAGGTCACCGCCCTCCACGACGAGATCCTCGACCTCGGCGACAGCGAGCGCACCGGCTACGAGGGCAGCGACGCCGACGCCGTACTCCTCGCCTCCCTCGACGCCGCCCGCACCGGCCGGATGCACGACATCGTGCAGACCATCCAGGCCGAGCAGGACCGGATCATCCGCGCCCCGCACCAGGGCGTGCTGGTGGTGGAGGGCGGGCCCGGCACGGGCAAGACCGTCGTGGCGCTGCACCGCGCCGCGTATCTCCTCTACGCCCAGCGGGAGTTGCTGGCCCGCCGCGCCGTGCTGATCGTCGGGCCGAACCCGGCGTTCCTCGGCTACATCGGCGAGGTGCTGCCCTCGCTCGGCGAGACGGGCGTGCTGATGGCCTCGCCCGGTGAGCTGTTCCCCGGTGTCACCGCCACGGCGACGGACACCCCCGAGGCCGCCGAGGTCAAGGGCCGGGCCGAGATGGCCGACGTCCTCGCGCGCTACGTACGGGACCAGCAGCGGCTGCCGGAGCCCGGGACCGTCATCGGCACCGAGGACGGCGACCTGCTGCTGGACGCCGACATCGTGACCCTCGCCCGCCACCAGGCCCGGGAGACGAAGCTGCCGCACAACCTCGCCCGGCCGCACTTCGCGTTCCGCGTCATCGACGAGCTGACGGCCCAGCTCGCCGACCGCATCGGCGCCGACCCGTACGGCGGCCCGAACTTCCTCGGCCCGGACGACATCGCCCAGCTCGGCATCTCCGTCGCCGCGAGCAGTGAAGTGCAGGCGGCGATCGACGCGTTGTGGCCGCTGCTGACGCCGCAGGAGCTGGTCGCCGGCTTCCTGGCCGGCCCCGTCCATCTGCCGGAGGCCGACGCCGAGGCGATCCGGCGCACCGGCGGCGAGTGGACCACGGCCGACATCCCGCTCCTGGACGAGGCCGCCGAACTGCTCGGCGAGGACGACGCGGCGGCCCGCGCCCGCGCCGAGGCCGAACGGCAGGAGCGCGTCGCCTACGCGCAGGGCGTGCTGGACCTGTCGTACGGCTCCCGGACGCAGGAGTTCGAGGACCGCGACGACGAGGAGTCGGAGGTGCTGGCCGCGCACGATCTGATCGACGCCGAACGGCTGGCCGACCGCGCCGAGGAGGCGGACCACCGCAGCGCGGCCGAACGGGCGGCGGCGGACCGCACCTGGGCGTTCGGGCACATCATCGTGGACGAGGCGCAGGAGCTGTCACCGATGGCGTGGCGGCTGCTGATGCGCCGCTGCCCGACCCGCTCCATGACGCTGGTCGGCGACCCGGCCCAGACCGCCGAGCCGGGGAGCTGCGGCTCCTGGGAACGGATCCTGCGACCGTATGTGGGCGAGCGGTGGGAGCACGTCCGGCTGGGCGTCAACTACCGCACGCCGAGCCAGATCATGGATGTCGCGGCCGGGGTGCTGCGGGCCGTCGACCCGTCGTTCGAACCGCCGCGGTCGATCCGTACGACGGACAGCGCGCCATGGGCGCACCGGGTGCCGGAGGAGAAGGAGCTGGCCGACGCGGTCGCGGCGGCCGTGGCCCGGGAGGCGGCAGAGCTCGGTGACGAGGCGGGGCAGGGGCGGCTCGCGGTGATCGCGCCCGGGGAGCTGGTGGAGCCGCTGGCCGCCGCGCTGCCGGAGGCGTCCGCCGGGCCCCGGCCGGATCTGACCCGGCCGGTGGTGGTGCTCGGTCCGCGGCAGGCGAAGGGGCTGGAGTTCGACGCGGTGGTCGTGGTGGAACCGGCGGAGTTCGCGGTGAGCGATCTGTATGTGGCGCTGACCCGGGCGACGCAGCGGCTGGGCGTCGTCCATGCGGCGGACCTCCCGGCCGGCCTGGGGGCCCGGCTCGCCGCCGGCCCGGCGGGGCGTGGTGCGGGATCCGGCTCGGGCTCGGGCTCCGGCTGAGGACTGAGGACTGAGCCGGAGAGCTGGGGGCGGAGGCGATCCGGGGCGCGGCACCCGACGGCCTTCCCGCCCCGGCGCCCCGTCCCCGCCGGGGCGCCGGGGCGCCGCCGGTGCGGTGCCGCTTCCGCTCAGTCGAGGACCGCGGTGGCTTCGATCTCGACCAGGTGTTCGGGTACGTCCAGGGCCGCGACGCCCAGCAGCGAGGCCGGTGGGGCCGCGGTGACCCCCAGCTTCGCGGTCGCCCGGGAGATGCCCTCCAGGAGCAGGGGCATCTTGTCGGGGGTCCAGTCGACGACGTAGACGGTCAGTTTCGCCACGTCGTCAAAGGTCGCGCCGACCCCGGCCAGGGCCGTGCCGACGCTGAGGTAGCTCTCCTCGACCTGGGCGGCGAGGTCTCCCCCGGCGTTCCAGGCGACCTGCCCGGCGACGAAGACCAGCTTCGATCCCGTAGCGACCGACACCTGCCGGTACACGTCGATCTCCGGCAGTCCGGGAGGGTTCACCAGGGTGATGGCCATCGGTCCGTCTCCTTCTCGTCCCGTCCGTGGGCGCGCCGCTTCCTCGGCACCACGGGACAGTCGCTCTCTTGTGGTTACTCGGGAACCGTAGGAGAGTGTCCGCTGACGTGGAAGAACGCACTTTTCGGTGACTGGGGAACCTGATGGTGACCAAGCAGCTCAAGGGCTCGGCGGATCCGGTGGACGAAGCGGATCTGCTGCGCGCGGACTCCCTGGCGCGGGAGATCTTCTCGGACGTCGCCAACAAATGGGCGCTGCTGATCATCGAGATCCTCGGGGAGCGCACGCTGCGCTTCAGCGAACTGCGGAACGAGATCGAGGGCATCAGCCACAAGATGCTCACCCAGAACCTGCGCATGCTGGAGCGCAACGGCCTGGTCGGGCGGACGGTGCACCCCACCGTGCCGCCGCGGGTCGAGTACGCCCTCACCGAGGCGGGCACGGCCCTGCGGAAGACGGTCGACGGCATGTGTGACTGGACCCACCGGTACCTGGGCCACATCGAAGCCGCCCGCCACCGCTTCGACGCCTGACGGCGGAGCGGACGGCCCGGGTGCGGCACCCGGCACCCGCCCTCCCCGCCCTCCCCGTCACCCCGTGATCTCCGTCAGCGCCCCGACCGCCCGCCGGGCCCGCTCGCCGTCCGAGCGGACGGCGTGGGCGAGTTCGACGTGCAGGAACGGCACGCCCTCGGCGGCGAACCGCTTCCCCTGCTCGTTGCCGCGGCCGGCCAGCTCGCAGCGGCGGGCCCAGGCCCGGCACACCTCCAGGCCGTTCCGGCGGAGCCCGCGGGCCAGGGTTCGGGCCTCCTCGCGGCCGTCGTCGCCCCGGCCGGTGGACACCACCGCGTCGTACCCGGGTACGGAGTCGTCCGCGAATCCGTGCAGTTGGACGCCGGGGACACCCCGGGAGGCCAGTTCCGCGCAGACCGCGTGGAAGACGGTGTCCCGGCGGTGCGCCACGTCGGCGGCGTCACCCCTGCCCGCCTCGCGGTGCGCGCCCGCGACGACCAGCACACCGCCCGGGGTGCCGCGCAGCACGGCGGCGCCGAGCCGCTCGGTCCCGCGGTCGGCGGCGGGGTGCGGCACCTGTACGGACCAGCGGGCGGTCCCGTCGCCGCCCGGACCACCACCGCCCGGCTCGGCACCGGCCCGGTCCCCACCGCCCAGATCGACGTAGACCCGGCCCCATCCGCGGCCGGCGGGACTCCCGCCGGCGGAGTCCTCGCCGGCCGGACTCCCGTCCGCCGGTTCGGCCAGGTCGGCGATCTCCGCGTATCTGCGCCCCGTGGCACGGTCGGTGAGCGTGCGCACGCCGTAGCCCGCCGCCGCGAGCCGCCGCGCCGCGTCCTCCCGGCGGCCGTCGAGCAGGAGACGGAGGCCGTCCGCGACGGTCCGGCGTTCCGCGCGGTCCGGCGGGTGGTAGCCGCCGTTCCCGCCGAACCGGGACACGAAGCCGGTGATGTGCCGCTCCAGATCGACGGTGGCGTCCCGCCCGTCTTCCCGTCCCGCGGGGCCCCCGGCCCGGCCGGGCCCAACTGGCCCCGGATCAGCGGGAGATGTGATCTGCGACACCACCGCGTGGCCGGCGAAGGCCGTCAGGACCGCCGCCGGGGCGCTTGCGAGGAGCATTGTTATGGCAATTGTTATCTGCCGGGACGTGGGTGCCCTCATATCGGGATGAGAATACCCGGGTGATGAAACGTTCCCTCCGTCCCCGTACCGCTGGGCTAGCCGCCCTCGTCTGTTGCGCGACCGCCCTCGCGGGCTGCGGAGCCCCCGGCAGCCCGGACGACGGCGCCGCGGCGGGCGCCCGGTCCTTCACCGTCGCCGCGGCGGGGGACATCCTCATCCACCCGGAGCTGACGGAGCAGGCCCGGAAGGACGCCCAGGAGACGGGCGAAGGAACGGAAGGGCTGGACTTCGGCCTGCTCATGGCCGGGGTGAAGCCGGTGATCAGCAAGGCGGATCTGGCCATCTGCCACATGGAGCCGGTTCTCGGCGAGCCCGGGGGCCCCTTCCAGAGCTACCCGGACTTCCTCGTCCCGCCCCAGATCGCCACCGCGGTCGAGGACGCCGGGTACGACACCTGCTCCACCGCCTCCAACCACACCCTCGACCACGGCCCCGCCGGGGTGAAGCGGACCCTGGACGTCCTCGACGCGGCGGGCCTGAAGCACACCGGCTCCGCCCGGAACCGCAAGGAGGGGGAGACTCCGCTGATCATGGACGTCAAGGGCGTCAAGGTCGCGCAGCTCTCGTTCGCCGGCGGGTTCAACGGACGCGAGGTTCCGGAGGACACCCCCTGGCTCGTCAACCAGACCTCCTTCAAGCGCGTCGCCGCCGCCGAGCGCGCGGCCCGCGACGCCGGGGCCGACGTGGTGATCCTCAGCATCCACTGGGGCCGCGAGCACCAGCAGGCCCCGAACGGATTCCAGCTCAGGATGGCCCGCCGGATCGCCGAGAAGACGGGCATCGATCTCGTCATCGGGCACCACGCCCATGTGGTGCAGCCGATGGAGAAGGTGGACGGCACCTGGATCGCCTACGGCCTCGGCAATCAGCTGGCCCGGCACGAGGTGCCCAGCGGCCTCTCCGAGGAGGGCGTGATCGGCTGGTTCGAGTTCACCGAGCGCGGCGGCGCGTGGGACGTGCGGGCGCGCTACGTGCCCACCTTCGTCGACATCCCGCCGGACCCGGAGGACGCGGACATCACCACGGCGGCGGACGCGGTGGAACCCGTGGGGGACCACCGTCTGGTGGATGTCGCGGCAGCCCTGCGGGAGGACCGGGACCTCACCGGGGAGCAGCGCTCCCGTTACCGGCTGGCCTTCGAACGCACCGAGGGCACGCTGCTCAACCGGGGCGGGGTCCAGGACGGCCTGGAGCCGCTGCGGGGGCTGCCGGACTGATACCTCCGGACCGAAGCCTCCGGACCGAAGCTGCTGGACCGAAGCCGGACCGCCGCTGCCGGACTGACGTGGCCGGTCCGACGCTGCCGGGCCGGCAGTGCCGGACCGGCCGGGGCGGTCGAGGGATCTGCCTCACATCCCGCCACCTGCGTACAACCATTCGACCGGGCCATCGGTCATGCATCACTGGTTACGGCTCCCAGCCGCAACACGATCCCCGTACGTCACACGGCCGCCGTGCACCTCACGCGCCGCGGTCCGTGTCGCGCACTCCGCCCGTCGCAGCAGGCGCAACACGCCTGTCTGCCCCCCAACTACCCCGTCCCACGCCGTACATGCAGCAGTTGTTGAAGAAGGAGCGCTCGGTGGTCGCCCCCCGCACGACGCCGCGGCACAAAGTCCGCCGCAGGGCCGATATGTCACTGCTGGGCGGCATCCGGCCTCCCATCGCGGCCCTGGCCGCGCTGCTGCTCTCGCTGGCGGCCCTCACCGCCTTCCACCTCGGCCGGGTCGGCAACGATCCGGTCTCCGAGGCGGTGATGACCTCGCAGCAGCACGTCGCCGAGGACGGCGCCATCGCACTGCGCGCCTCCCTGGACGAGAGCATCACCGACCTCAACCGGACGACCGCGCTGTTCAACGCGGGCAAGCCCGTCTCGGCCGACGCCGTCCTCGACAAGATCGGCAGCGTCTACCAGAAGTGGCGGGGCACCGCCGTTCTCGAGATCAAGTCGGGGAAGCTCCTCGCCGCCCGCGGCGAGACGCTGCCGCTCACCGCGATCGACCGCGGCAAGCTGTCCGAGGAGGGCGGGCTCGACCCGCGCATGGTCCGCCTGGAGAACGGCGAGACACGGCTGCTGATCCTCTCCGTGCTGTCCTGGGAGGACCGGCCCCAGCAGCTGCTCATCGCCTCCAGCAGCCTGAAGTTCCCCGGAGTCAGCCTCGGCAAGTTCCGTGCCATCGCCGTGGTCGACTCGACCGGGGAGATCCTCAGCAGCGACGGCATCCTGGCCGACGAGCAGATCCTCTCCGACGAGGTCAAGGAGGACGCCGAGCGGTCACGGAAGGAACTGCGGGGCTTCAGCCGGACCGCCGCGAAGAAGGCCGCGCAGCACCCGGTGAAGGCCAAGGAGCCGGGGTCGGGCGGCTTCCTCGGGGTGAGCGGCAGCCTCCTCGGCGACGAGGCCGGCGGCGAACGCGCCCTGGCCGGCTACGCGACGCTCGCCGCACCGGAAGCCGGCGGCCAGACCGCGGCCACCGGTCTCGGACTGACCGTGGTGGCCCTGCTCCACGTAACCGAGGACACCACCCGCACCACCAACTCGATCTTCGGCCTGCTCGCCGCCGGCTCCCTGCTCGTCATCGGCGCCCTGGCCGTGGGGCTCCTCTACGGCACGGTGCAGCGCCCGCTGCTCCAGCTCTTCCTGGAGAGCCGCCGCCTCACCCGCGGCGACCTGCGCCGCCCGGTCGGCGCACCGCGCTTCGGCGAGACCCGGCGCATCGGCGAGGCCCTGGAACGGCTGCGGCAGCAGCTCCTCGGCGGCACCGGCGACCCGGACGGCTCCGCGGACGGGGACGGCTCCGCCGGGGACGGCTCCGCCGCTCCCGTCCGGCGGGGCCGGAGGGTCGGCAGCCGCGCCCTGCTCACCGTCTCCGCCGTGCTGCTCCTCGCCTGGTGCGCCCCGCTCGCGCTGGTCCTCAACCGGGCCGAGGCCACCGTCGTCGTACCCCAGCAGCTCGTCAACGACCAGCGGGAACGGACCGACACCCTCACCGACCGGGTCCGCCGGGCGCTCAACGAGGGGCACGCCGACCTGACCTCGGTGGCCTCCCTCATCGGCGACCAGACGTCCCCCGGCGACATGACCGCCGTCCTCGACCGGACGCGGAAAGAGCACCTGCGCTACGAGTCGCTGTACGTCCTCTCCGCCGACGGCGAGATCCTCGCCCGCGCCGGCGAGGACCCCCGGCACCCGGCCGGGAAGGGCCCGGGCACCGAGCAGATCGTCCTGCGCGACGACTCCGGCAAGGTGCCGGTCATCAGCGCCTACGCCGAGGTGCCGGGCCGCGACGGCGCCGCCGTCGTCGGCGAGTTCCGGATCGGCTTCCTCAACTCGCTGCTCAAGCAGCCCGGCCTCGGCCAGGTCCGGCTGATCGACGAGAAGCAGCGGGTGATCGCGGCCAACAGCGGCTACCGCGCCTTCCAGGAACTGCCGGACAAGAAGCTGTCCTCGCTGGTGGCCGGCGCCAACCAGAAGGTCGGGCTCAGCCCCCGGCCCAGCAGCGTGCTCTACCGCGACGAGGGCGTCCAGATCGCCGCCGCCGCGCCGTTCGTCGGCGGCGGCCCCGCGAAGCCGCTCGGCTGGACGGTGGTGAGCTGGCAGCCGGCCGCCGGACTCGACATCCCCGAGTACAGCCTGCAGAACCGCACCGTGCTGGCCGGCCTCCTCGGCCTCACCGCGACCGCCGCCTGTCTCGGCTGGCTGCACATCGTGGTCGTCCGTCCGCTGCGCGAACTGGCCGACCGGGCCGAGGCGCTCGCCGACGGCGACCGCCGCACCGTTCTCTACCCGCGCAACCACGACGAGGTCGGCGCCGTCACCCGCAGCCTGGAGCTGATCCGGCAGGAACTGCAGCGGCAGACGCAGCAGCGCAAGCGGGACGCGACCCCCCTCGCCGGAAGGAACTGACCACCGTGCTCTTCCTCTACACCGTTCTGGTGGTGTGCTGCGTCATCCTGCTCGTCGCGGGCGTCATCGAGCAGCGGCGGCACTTCGCCGGCCTGGACCACATACCGTCCCGGGTGCTCGTCAACGGCATCCGCGGCAAGAGCTCCATCACCCGGCTGTGCGCGGGCGCGCTGCGCGGCGGCGGGCTCGTCACGGTCGCCAAGACCACCGGCACCGCGGCCCGCTTCATCCACCCCGACGCCACCGAGGAACCGGTCTACCGGAAGTTCGGCATCGCGAACGTCGTGGAGCAGATCGGCATCGTGCGGCGCGCCGCCTCGTACCACCCGGACGCCCTGGTCATGGAGTGCATGGCGGTCATGCCGGCGCTGCAGGAGATCAACCAGTCGAAGCTGATCCGCTCCACCATCGGCGTGCTGTGCAACGTCCGCGAGGACCACCTCGCCGAGATGGGACCCACCCTCGACGACGTGGCCCGCTCCCTGAGCCGGTCCATGCCGGAGGGCGGGATCTGCGTGACCGCCGAGAAGGAACGGTTCGCCATCCTCCAGGAGGAGGCGGACGCCCGGGACTGTGAACTGATCTACGCCGACCCGGAGTCGGTGACCGACGAGGAACTGCGCGGCTTCAGCTGGTTCACCTTCAAGGAGAACGTCGCCATCGCCCTGACCGTGGCCGGCCTGCTCGGCGTGGACCGGGAGACGGCGCTGCGCGGCATGTACGAGGCGCCGCCGGACCCGGGCGTGCTCTCCGTCGAGCGGTACCTGGTGCCCGGCGGCGCGGAAGCGGCCGAGCGGCCGGGCACGGGCGCCGGGGCGGCCGGTGCCGGTGCGGGGGCCGGTGCGGGGGCGGGTGCGGGTGCGGGTGCGGGTGCGGGTGCCAAGCGGCTGCGGTTCGCGAACGTCTTCGCGGCCAACGACCCCGAGTCGACGCTGATGAACATCAACCAGCTGCTGGACCTGGGCGCCATCCACCGGCCGCTCAACGTGGTGATCAACTGCCGTCCCGACCGGGTCGAGCGCAACGGCCAGATGGGCGAGATCATCCCCGAGCTGGCCCCGGAGACCGTCTTCCTCATCGGCCATCCGACCAAGAGCGCCCTGGACGCCATGCCCGCCGAGTGGCGGCCCCGCGCGGTCGACCTCGGCGGTGACCGCCGCGACCCCGAGGAGTTCATGCGCGCACTGCTGGACCGGCTCGGTCCCGACTCCTCGCTGGTCGCCATCGGCAACATCCACGGCCAGGGCGAAGTGCTGCTGGAACACCTCGCGGAACTGCCGGCCGACGAGGAGCCGGACGGCGCCGGGACGCCGGACGGCACGGCGGCCGCTGCCGGCACCGGCGACGGCTCCGAGGGCACCGGCGGCGCCGGGCCCGAGGGACACGGAACCGGGCGCGAGCCGGCCGCGGTGCCGGCCGGTGCCGGGGCCGGCTTCCCGGCCGGCGCGGAACCGTACGCCCCGCACATCGACCCGTTCGCCCCGTACCCGGAGGCGTACGAGGCCCGCTATCTGAACCGCCCGCAGCCGGAGCCGGCGCCGTTCCCCAACGGCCCCGGCCCGGCGGTCCGGCGGGGGGCGCCGCCCCGCGAGGCGGGTGAGCGGCAGGAACTGCCGCCGGGGCGGCACCAGGAGACCATGCCGCTCCGGGTGCGCGGGCTCTTCGAGCCCCGCCGCCGGCCCGCGCCCCCGCAGTCCGATCCGCCCGAGGGGCCGGAGCGGCCCGGGGGTCCCGAGCGGCCCGGAGGGCGTGGCCCCTCCGCACCGCGGTCCCCGCAGTCCTCACAGTCCCCGCAGTCCCCGCAGTCCTCACAGTCCCCGCAGTCCGGTCCGTGGCAGAGCCCAGGAGAGCCCCGTTGATCCCCGCCGTCCTCACCCCGGAGATCGCCGCCATCGGCATCGCCCTGGGTCTGATGTTCTCGCTGGTCTGCTACCTGACCACCAATCTGTCCCCCGGCGGCATGATCACCCCCGGCTGGCTGGCGCTCACCCTCGTCGAAGACCTCCAGCGGGCGGCCATGGTCGTCGGCGTCACCGTGCTGACCTACGTCTGCACCCTGCTGCTCCAGCGGCACGTGATCCTCTACGGCAAGCGGCTCTTCTCCGCCGTCGTCCTGACCGGTGTCCTCCTCCAGGCCACCGTGATGATCGTGCTGTCCATCGAGTTCCCGCTGATGTACGCCAACCAGACGCTCGGGTTCATCGTCCCCGGCCTCATCGCGTACCAGCTCGTCCGCCAGCCCAAGGGAGCGACCGTCCTGGCCACCGGCTCGGTGACGCTCCTGGCCTATGTCGTCCTCACCGCCGGAATCCTGCTCGGCGTCATGCCGTCCGCCTGACCCCAACGGAGCCGACCGTCCCATGAGTGCCCAGAAGAAGACCCGCGGCAAGATCCTGCACGCCACCACGGTGATCGCCCTGCTCGCCGGCAGCGCCTACCTCACCGTCGAACTCCGCCAGGAGCAGCAGGCCAAGGCGCCCGCCGTGCAGGCCGTCACCGACACCCCCGACCTCAAGTCCTCCGGCAGCGCGAACCTCGGCGAGCAGCGGTGGGAGCGGCTGAAGAGCCCGGACCGCTCGGTGCTGCGCGGGGAGAACGGCCAGGTGCTGGCGACCTTCACCGACGGCGCCCGCACGGCCACCCTCACCGGCCCCAGCCGCACCTTCACCGAACCGGCCAACACCAAGTCCCGGGTCGTCACCGAGAACTGGGTCCGGCTGATGCCGGAGGTCTGGACGAAGGGCGCCGAGAAGGAACGGTGGTTCAAGGAGTGGTTCAAGGAGTACTTCGGCAGCGAGGAGGACGACCTCTTCGCCTACGGCTTCCAGTACGTCGACCAGGCCCCGGTGAAGAAGGACGACGAGGGCGTCGCCTACGCCGGTGACGCCGACTTCGGCCCGATCAACCCCGAGGGCTCGGAGGGCGCCGACCTGCGGCTGGAACAGTCCGACTTCTACGACTACCTGGGCATCCCGTACACCTTCCGGGACGGCACCACCCTGCAGCCCGAGAGCATGCGCAGCCGCTCGATGGACTGCTCCGGCTTCATCCGCACGGTCTTCGGCTACCGCGCCCGCTATCCGCTGCGGGCCAGTGACCAGTCCGGCGACGGCCTGCCCCGCACGGCCAACGGCATGGCCCGCTCGGACCTCGGCGCGGACATCATCGAGCTGAAGGGGAAGGCCCCGTTCGAGCGGCCCGCCTCGATCGACGTGCTGCAACCCGGCGACCTGGTCTTCTTCAAACTGGACGCGCGGACGAAGGAACGCCTCGACCACGTGGGGATCTACCTGGGCCACGACACCGACGGCCACAAGATCTTCCTGTCGAGCCGTGAGGAGGTCAACGGCCCGACCATCGGCGACAAGGGCGGCACCTCGCGGCTGGACGGCAACGGCTACTACGCGAAGACGCTCCGCAGCGCGAAGCGGCTGTAGCCGCGGCGGCGACCGGCGGCGGGGCGGCAGCGACCGGCGGCGGCACGGCGGCCCTCGGCCGCGGTCCGGAGCACGCCCCCGCCCCGGTCCCCGCGGGCGCGGCGGGGCGCGACAGGTGCCGGGGCACGGGGCTGCGCGTCACGGTCCGGGGGCGGGTCGGGCACGGTTGTCCTCGCGGTGCGGACCCGTCCCGGTGTGAGCCGCCCTCCATGGCCTCCCGGAGTTCCCTGCCGGGCTGTTCCGCCGAAGCGTGACCGGGGGTGCGGGAGCAGGTCCGGCGGGCCGGGCACCGTCAGCCGGGCCGGGCACCGTCAGCCGGGCCGCGACTCCCGCACGCCCCGGGACGGCCCGTGGCAAAGCGGGGCGCCCCGGGGCAGGCGGGGCCGTCCGGACCGGGCGGGCCGGTCCGGGCGGCCCTCCTCCGCTCAGAGGATCCGGGTCAGCTTGCTGCCGAAGCCCGGCTCCTCCTTGGCCTTCTCCAGCGCCACGGGGACCTTGACCTGACCGGGCCCGCTGCCGACCGTCAGCAGTCCCACCTCGGTGCCCGCCTCCGCCTCGTGCGGGACGGTCTCCCCGCCGTCGTTGAGAGCGAGGTCCACCGTCAGGCCCGGCCAGCCGACCGCCGTGACGTCCTCGGTGGCGACCACCGGCGTCGTCCCGCCCAGACCGTCGTCGACATGGCCGACGACCTGGCCCTTCTCGACGACCTTGGCGTCCGTGAGCACCGCCTGCGCGGATTCGATCAGCTGCTTGCTGACCTCCGTCACCGAGTCGATGGCGGGCACCTTGTACTGGCCCAGTGCCGCGCCGACGATCAGCTGCTTCGTCCCCGCGATGGGCTGCTCCGCCGCGAAGAGCAGATTGCCGCCCGCCGCGGTGCTCGTGCCGGTCTTGATGCCGATGCCCGTGTAGGGGATCAGGCGGTTGTAGTTGAGCTGCTTGTCGTCGTTGCTGTCGATGTAGTACGGCTTCGCGGAGATCTCCTTGAAGACCGGGACCGCCATCGCCGCCTTGCCCAGCTTTACCAGGTCCTTGGCGGTGCTCACCGTCGTCTTCTCCAGACCGCTGGGGTCGGTGAAGGTGGTGTTCTTCATGCCGAGGTCCTTGGCGGCGTCGTTCATCGCGGCGACGAAATCCCCGCCGTTCTCCTTCTCGTACCAGCGGGCCATCAGCCGGGCCACGTTGTTCGCGGAGGGCAGCATGAGGGCTTCCAGCGCCTCGTACTCGGAGAGCATCTGCCCCTCCGTCAGCCGCACCACGGACTCGCTGTCGGCCCTGCCCCTCTCGTACTCCTCCACGGCCCGGGCGTCGACCTTCATCCTCACGCCCTCGTCGCCCTTCTTCACCGGGTACTCGCGCAGGAACACGTACGCGGTCATCACCTTGGCGACGCTGGCGATCGGGACGGGCTTCTCCGCGCCGGAGGAGCCGAGGCTGCCGAGCCCGTCGATCTCCACATAGGCCTGGCCCTCGTCCGGCCACGGCAGCGACGGCTTCTCCCCCTTGAAGGCGTACTCCGCCGCCGCCGTCAGCCGCAGCTCGGGCTCCGGCAGAGGACGAAGGGACTGTGCGATCGCGAACACGATCAGGAGGAGTACGACCAGCGGCGTCCAGATCTTCACCCGGCGCACCAGGGTGCGCAGCGGAGTCTCGGGCGGCGGCGGGGTGTTGGTGAGCTGGGCGAGCAGGTCGAGCGGGGGCAGCGGCTGCTGCTTGGTCCGCTCGACCTCGGACTCCCCGGCCGGTGACGGGGCGACCGAGCCTCCGGCGCCGCTCGCGGAGTCCGCGCGGGCGGCCTCCGGGCCCGCGGCCCAGGAGGGCCCGGAGGCCGGTGTCTTGGACGGCGCGGGCGTGCGGGGCGCGGTCTCGGAGGACTGCAGCGGTACGAACGTGCTGGTCCGCCCGGCGGCCGGTCCGGCAGCACCCGGCTTCCCCGTTCCGGGCTCGCCGGGTCCGTGCTTGCCGGCGTCCGCCCTCCCGGGCCCGGACTTCCCCGTCCCGGACTTCCCGGCGGTCTCCTTCCCGGCCTCGGGCCCGCCGGCCCCCGCCCTCGCGGGCTCCGGTCCCCCGGCGTCCGGCGCTCCTGCCTCCGATGCGCCCGTGCCGGGCTTCGCGGTGCCGGGCTTCGCGGTGCCGGGCTTCGCGGTGCCGGGCTTCGCGGTGCCGGGCTTGCCACCGCCCGGCTCCCTGACTTCCGGCTGTTTTCCGGCCGTCCCGGCCGACTCCGCTTCCGCGGCCTGCGGCGTCTTCTTCGCGCCCGTCGCGCCGGGGGCCGACTTGCTGTCGCGGGTGCTTTCCGCTTCCTTCCCGCCGGTCCCGGCAGCCGGTTCGGAGTCCCCCGGCTTGCCGGGCTGCCGCACCCGGAAGACCGCCGTCGGCTGATCCACGGGCTTGCCCTGGGCGCCAGCACCGCCCGCCGGGGCGCCGGCGGCACCACTGTCCCCGCCGGCGCGGTCGGCGTCCGCTCCGCTCCCGGCGCTCCCCCCTCGCTCGCCGCTCTCGCCGGGCTTCGAGCCCGCCGCAGCAGGCGACGCGGACCCGGTGTCCCGAGCCGGCTCGTCCGCCCTCGCGGAGTCGCCGCCCTCCGCGTTCGCTTTCGCAAGTGGCCCGGTCTGGTTCCGGTGCCGGGGGGCCTCTTCCGGGGTGGGCTCCTTCCCGGGGTCCACCGCCTCCGCCTCCGCCTCCTCGGCACCCTTGTCCTCGTCCTTCCCGGTCGACGACCCGGACGGCTCTGCGGCGGCGGACTGCCCGGGCGGCTCCGCCGGCTCGCTCTCCTCGTCGCCCGGGAGGGGGCGGCCGAAGACCACGGTTCCCCGGTCTTCACCGCTTCCGGTCGAGGCGCCGGTGCGGGCGGACCCACCGCGTTCCGAGGACTCGGTACGCGCGGCGCGCAGGCCGCCGAAGGCCGCCGTCACCAGATCCGCGCGCCCGGCCGCGTCCTCCACGGCCCCGTCTTCCCCGGCCCCGTCTTCCCCCGTCGCGTCCTCCCCCGTCACGTCCTCCCCCGTCACGTCCTCCCTCGTCACGTCCTCCCCAGGCGTGCCGGCGCCCGGCCCGGCGGAAGCGCCGGTGTCCCCGCTTCCCGAGGCGCTCCCCGAGGCGGGCTGCGCAGCGGGCTCCGAGGGGCGCCGCTCGGCCTCGCTCGTGGCGACCCAGGCCGCGACCGCGTCCCGCAGCCGCGCGTCGCCCAGCCCCGCCGCCTTCTGCTCGCCCCCGGCCCCAGGGATGCCGGCTTCGCCGGTCCCGGATGCGGCACCGTTCCCGGAGGTGGCGTTCTCCGTCTCGCCGTCTCCCGTCTCGCCGTCTCCCGGCCCGCCGTCCGCCGGGGCCGCCTCCCTCGCCGTGGCCCCCTTCGCCGCGGTGTCCCCGGCCGGGGCCTCCTCCGTCACCGCGCCGCGTGTCTCGCCCGAGTCGTCCGCTCCACCCTTCGGCGCCGTGTTCTCCGGCGTCCCGTCTCCGGGCTCCGCGTCACCGCCGTCAGGGCCGTCCGCACGGTCCCCGCCGGGCTCGCCCGTCTTCCCGCCGCCCGTCTTCCCGTCATCCGTCTTCCCGTCGTCCGACGAGGTTCCGAAGACGGCGATCCGCGGGTCGCTCCCGGCTTCCGCTTCCGCTTCCGCGGTCCCCCCCGATGACTTCCGCTGCTCCGACCTACCGGGGGACTCGCCCGCCACCGTGCCTCCTCCATACGTACTGCTGCCCAACGTGCCGCGGGGACCCCGTATGATCCGACGGCACCGCGCGCCACTGCTGATCCGCGCCACCAGTGTCCAGCCCGGAACCCTCCGCTCCGGCCTTCGGATCGCCGGAGTCCGGTTTCCGCCCCCGGCCGGCGCCCGCCCAGTGGCTAGACGAGGACGACATACCTAACGGTTCCCTCACAAAGTCCCCAGGCACTCTCGACAGACCATTGTGAGAGGGGTCACCCTGTCAGACATCCACGCGGGGAGGCATGGATGGGCAGGAGCCGCAGAACAATTCCGGAGGAGCTTCTGCTGCTGGCCTTGGACCCGGCCACGGGAACCACGGCGCAGCCGCAGTCGCTCGACCTCGGTCTTGCCGGGGCGCAGCTAGTGGAGCTGGCTCTGGCAGGACGGATAGCCCCTGACGGGGATCGTATCGCCGTGGTGCTGCCACGGCCGACAGGAGATCCGACACTGGACTCCGCGCTCGAACTGCTGCGCCGTCGCGGCAGCCCGGTGCGCGCCGTCCACTGGATCGGCGGGCCCCGGCTGGGGCTGCGCCAGACGTATCTCACGCATCTGGAGCGGTGCGGCATGGTGCATGCCGTGGCCGGACAGATGTGCGGGGTACTGCCGACGACTCGCTACCAGGCGACGGAGACGGCCATCAGCCGGGACATCAGGAACCGGCTCGACAACGCGATCCGCACCGGCGTACCGCCGGACCCGCGGACCGCGGCGCTGGCCGCGCTCGCCCACGCGGTGGGGCTCGGCAAGCACCTCTACCCGGGCAACGAGGGCAGGTCCTGCCGCTCCAGGCTGCGGGATCTGATCCGGCACGACCCGATGGGCGGGCTCGTGGCCCACGCCGTGATGGACGTGCAGAACGGCGTGGCCGTGCAGCCGCGGCGATCGCCGTCGGCCCGGGGAGGACCGGGCGATCCGGCGGGCGTGCCACCGCAGGCCCGGCGCGGGAGCATGGCGCGCGCCGCGGCTCGCTAGAGCCGGGCCCCGCACCCGGTGCGTCACCGGCCCACGGCCCCCGCCCGCATCGGCGGCGGCGCCACCGGCCACTACCGGCGCGCCGAGCAGCACGACAGCTTGGCACCCGACACCCCGACCACCCTCGAATCCGGACAGTTCACACCCACCGACCGGGCCGCCGTCCCCACGAGCCGGTCCGGAAACCGGCGGACGCGCGCGGGCGGTGGGCCGGAGGCCCGCAGTGGCACCGGCCCCCGCCCGCGCGCGGTGTATGCGGTGTGTTGTCCCGGCATGTTCGCCCGCGCGGCGGCGCGGCCATCGCCCGAAGTGTACGGAGGGCGACCCTCTGTCGCCGTTTCCCAGCGCCGCCGCGGTCCGCAGTGGCAGGCTGCTGGAATCCAGCGGTTTCGAGTCGGAGGTGCGGCCTCGTGGCGTCTCATGTCAATCCCACGGTCAGGCGTCGCCGGTTGGGCCAGGAGCTGCGCCGGCTCCGCGAGCTCAAGGGCATGACGGCGGAGGCCGTCGCGGAGCGGCTGCTGGTGTCCCAGTCCAAGATCAGCAGGCTGGAGAACGGCCGCCGCAGCATCAGCCAGCGCGATGTGCGCGATCTCTGCCGGGTCTACGAGGTCGAGGACCAGCGCGTCGTCGACTCCCTGATGCAGATGGCCAAGGAGTCGCGGCAGCAGGGCTGGTGGCACGCCTTCGGCGACATTCCGTACAGCGTCTACATCGGCCTGGAGACGGACGCGGCGTCCGTCCGCAACTACGAGTCGCTGCTCGTGCCCGGGCTGCTCCAGACCCGCGAGTACGCCGAGGCCGTCATCGAGGGCATGGAGCCGGAGGCGGCCCCGGCCGACAAGGCCAAGCGGGTCGAGGTCCGGATGAAGCGGCAGGAGCGCATCCACGACCCCGTCTCGCCGCTGCGCTTCTGGGCCGTGGTGGACGAGTCGGCGCTGCGCCGGGTCGTCGGGAGCCCGCGCATCATGCGGGAACAACTGGAGCAGCTGATCGAGCTGAGCCACCGCCCGCACGTGACGGTGCAGGTGCTCCCGTACTCGGTGGGTGCGCACCCGGGCATGGTCGGCACCTTCTCCCTCCTGGAGTTCGCGGACGCGGCGGACTCCAGCGTGGTCTACCTGGAGGGCGTCACCAGCGACCTCTACCTGGAGAAGCACGCGGAGGTGCAGCACTACAGCGTGATGTACGAGCACCTGCGGGCCCAGGCCCACCATCCGGAGCGCACCCGGCAGCTCATGTCCCGAGTGGCCAAGGAGTACGCGGGCTGAGCGGCGGGCGGCCGGGCGGTGAGGAGACGGCCGGCGGAGGGGGAGGCCGGGCGGGCGGGGAGGCCGGACGGGGCCGTGGGAGTACCGTCTCCAGCCGTAGTCGGCCCGGGTGTCCGCCGGATGACATCCCGTCAACATGCGGATGACTTCGGGGCTGCGAGGCCGAGACAGGGTACACGCCCTGGTCCGGCGGCCGGCAGGATCACCGCATATGCCATTCGATCGGGTGATGGGGCTTCCGGACGGGGTGGGGTGAGCCCGTAGCGTCGCTCACGCCCCCGTCTCCCGGTGCCGCACGGCCCGGGTGCCGCGGGCGTCACATCAACCCGCGAAGCCATCGGAGCAATCATGGCTGTACCATCCTTCACCCC
This sequence comes from Streptomyces sp. F63, assembly GCF_018070345.1. Lineage (GTDB taxonomy): Bacteria > Actinomycetota > Actinomycetes > Streptomycetales > Streptomycetaceae > Streptomyces. Next base: position 13,965 of record NZ_JAGPXX010000016.1, on the reverse strand, counting down.
CGAAACCCCCCGCGTCCAGGGCCTCGACGGCGCCTGGCGGAAGTCGTCCCGCTCGGGCAACGGCAACTGCGTCGAGGTCGCCGCCCGGGTACCCGGAGCCGTCGCCGTCCGGGACTCCAAGGACGTCACCCGCCCGTCCCTGAGTTTCCCCGAGGTCTCCTGGCAGGTGTTCGTCACGGGCCTCGGCCACCGAACGGCCGGCCTGGGCTGACCACCCCACGCGGTGGCCGCGCCGTCGCCTCCCACGGGGGAACACACCCACCGGGCACCGCACGCACCACGCACCACGCACCACGCACCACGCATCACGCATCACCTGAGCTGAGCCCTCTCGACTGCGCCCGCCGTCCCGGCCGAGGGGGCTCGGCCGCCTTCCCCGCACCGCCTCCCTTGCACCGCCCTCCCTTGCACCGCCCTCCCCGCCGCGCCAGGCATCCGCGCCTGCGCACGCGCCCGTCCCGCGCCGCGCCGCGGGCGCGCCCGGTGCTACGCCCGCGGGTAGCGGGCCAGCCAGCCCGGGGAGGAGACCGCCGGCCCGTGCAGGGCCGGGCCCTGCGTCATCTCCATCGCGAAGTCGTCCGCCAGTTCCAGGATCGTCTGCCGCCCCTCCACCTCGGCCAGCCAGCCCGGCGGCAGGGCCGTCTCGCCGTGCAGCACCCCGAGGAGGCTGCCGCAGACGGAGCCGGTGGCGTCGGAGAGGCCGCCGTGGTTCACGGCGAGCAGCAGCCCGTGCCGGACGTCCTCCGCGACCAGGGCGCAGTAGAGGCCGATCGCCAGTGCCTCGTCCGCCGTGCGGCCCTCGCCCAGCGACTCGACGCGCGCCGCCGACGGCAGTCCCTGCCGCACGGCGCCGAGGGCCGCCTTGAGCGCCGCCGTCGTCTCCTCGTGGCCCGGCCGGGAGGCGATCTGCACCATGGCCTGCTGCACGGCCCGGTCGAGGCTGTCGCCGCGCCCCAGCCCGTGCACGACGACCGCGAACGCCCCGGCGGCCAGATAGCCCGTCGGATGGCCGTGCGTCTGTGCCCCGCACTCCACCGCGAGCTGGAAGACGAGCTGCGGCTCCCAGCCGACCAGCAGCCCGAACGGCGCCGAGCGGGCCAGCGCGCCGCAGCCTTTGTCCTCCGGGTTCTTCGGCTGGTCGAGGGTGCCCATCCGGTCGTCGGCGAGCCCGAGGAGACTGGCCCGGTCGGGGTCGCGGCGGGTGTAGAGCCACTCCTCCCGGGCCAGCCAGCCGTCCTCCGTCCGGCGTTCGTCCGGGCCCCACTCGTGCTGGGTGGCCGCCCAGCGCCGGTAGGCCCGGTGGAGGTCGGTCGGCGGGTGCCAGGCCCCGGTGTCCCGCCGGACCTGGGCCCGTATCAGCCCGTCGACGGTGAAGAGCGTCATCTGCGTCTCGTCGGTGACCGCGCCGCGCCGCCCGTGCACCGGGACGAGGTCCGTCAGGCCCTGCTGGCCGTGAGCAGTGCGGATGTCCGGGAGCGAGTCGCCGGAGACCCCCGCTCCGAGCGCGTCGCCGATGGCGCCCCCGAGGAGGCAGCCCCGCACCCGGCTCCGGAAGTCCTGTTGTTCGGCGCGGCCCCAGACGGCCGTGCGCACTGCGGTCACAGCGTTTCCTCCCGACGATGTACGCGCCGCCGGCGCGCGGTCCCCCCGCCATCTCTTCGGCGCGCAGCACTGTAGTGGACTGGTCCACACCTCCGGCCGGGCCGGATGCGGTTCCCGGGGGCGGCCGCGGCGCGCCCGCCCGGAGGTCCGCAACGCGCGTCAACCATCGTCACCCGTGCACCTTCCGTCCCGCTCGTCACACCGCCGCGGCCGTCACACCGCCGCGGCCGGGGCCCCGCCCCCGGCCGCTCAGTCGCCGAGGACCGGCAGCAGCTCCGGCAGATGCCCGTCGGAGGCGTCGGCCGCGGCCCGCCGCTCCGCCGGCACCTCGCCGTAGGTGGTGGTGCGGGGACGGGCCGGCCGGCCGGCGGCCTCGGCGATGGCCGTCAGCTCGCGCACCGAGCGGTACGAGCCGTAGGAGGAGCCCGCCATCCGGGAGATGGTCTCCTCCATCAGCGTGCCGCCGAGGTCGTTGGCGCCGGAGCGCAGCATCTCGGCGGCGCCCTCCGCGCCGAGCTTCACCCAGCTCGTCTGGATGTTGGGGATGTGCGGGTGGAGCAGCAGCCTCGCCATGGCGGTGACGGCCCGGTTGTCGCGCACGGTGGGCCCGGGCCGGGCGATGCCGGCGAGATAGACCGGGGCGTTGGTGTGGATGAACGGCAGGGTGACGAACTCGGTGAAGCCCGCCACCCCCTTCTCCAGCGCCTCCCGCTGCATCCCGGCGAGCAGCCGCAGATGGCCGAGCCAGTGGCGGGGCTGGTCCACATGCCCGTACATCATCGTGGAGGAGGAGCGGAGGCCCAGCTCGTGCGCCGTGCCGATCACCTCGACCCAGGTGGCGGCGGGCAGTTTGCCCTTGGTGAGCACCCAGCGGACCTCGTCGTCGAGGATCTCCGCGGCGGTGCCGGGGACCGAGTCGAGCCCGGCCTCCTTCGCGGCCGTCAGCCACTCCCGGACCGGCATACCGGTCCGGGAGGCGCCGTTGACGATCTCCATCGGCGAGAAGGCGTGGACGTGCATCCCCGGCACCCGGTCCTTCACGGCACGGGCGATGTCGAAGTAGGCCGTGCCGGGCAGGTCCGGGTGGATGCCGCCCTGCATGCAGACCTCGACGGCGCCCACGTCCCAGGCCTGCGCGGCCCGGTCGGCGACCTGCTCCAGGGAGAGGGTGTACGCGTCGGCGTCGGTGCGGCGCTGCGCGAAGGCGCAGAAACGGCAGCCGGTGTAGCAGACGTTGGTGAAGTTGATGTTGCGGGTGACGATGTACGTCACCTCGTCGCCGACGACGGAGCGGCGCAGGTCGTCGGCGACGGAGCAGAGGGCGTCCAGGGCGGGCCCGTCCGCGTGCAGCAGGGCCAGCGCCTCGGCGTCGGTGAGCCGGGTCGGGTCATCGGCGGCGGTGGCCAGCGCGGAGCGCACGTCGGCGTCGATGCGGGACGGGGCCATGCCCGGGGCGGCCGCCTCGCGCAGCGCGCCCCAGTCGCCGTACACCGCGTCGAAGTCCGCGCGGCGGTCCGTGGTGCGGCCCTCGGTGTCGATGGTGCGGTGCAGATCGGTGCGGCCGGTGGCGGTGAACGGCTCGTCCGGCTCCTGCCAGGGCAGGCCGGACGGCGTGACGCCCTCGCGGGCCAGGCCGGTCTCCGGGTCGGCGAGCGCGGTGACGTGCGGCAGCAGGCGCGGGTCGAGCCAGGGCTCGCCGCGCCGGATGAACTCCGGGTAGACGGTGAGGCGTTCGCGGAGTTCGAACCCGGCGTCGGCGGTGCGCGCGGCCAGCTCGTCGAGGTGCGGCCAGGGGCGCTCCGGGTTGACGTGGTCGGGGGTGAGCGGGGAGACCCCGCCCCAGTCGTCGATGCCCGCGCCGATCAGCAGGGCGTACTCGGCGTCCACGAGGTTCGGCGGGGCCTGGATCCGGGCCGAGGGGCCGAGGACGTGCCGGGCCACGGCGACGGCCGCGGCCAGCTCCTCCAGCTCCGCGTCGGGCATGCCGCGCATCGCCGTGTCCGGCTTGGCGCGGAAGTTCTGGACGATGACCTCCTGGATGCCGTGGTGGGCGCGGGCCGTGCGGCGCAGCGCGAACAGCGACTCGGCGCGCTCCTCGTACGTCTCCCCGATGCCGATGAGGACGCCGGTGGTGAAGGGCACGTTGGAGCGGCCCGCGTCCTCCAGCACCCGCAGCCGCACCGCCGGTTCCTTGTCGGGCGAGCCGTGGTGCGGGCCGCCGGGCTCGGACCAGAGGCGGGTGGCCGTCGTCTCCAGCATCATCCCCATGGACGGGGCGACGGGCTTGAGCCGCTGAAGGTCCGTCCAGGACAGCACGCCCGGGTTGAGGTGCGGGAGGAGGCCGGTCTCCTCCAGGACGCGGACCGCCATGGCGCGGACGTACGACAGCGTGTCGTCGTAGCCGTGCGCCTCCAGCCACGCGCGGGCCTCGGGCCAGCGGTCCTCCGGGCGGTCGCCGAGTGTGAACAGGGCTTCCTTGCAGCCGAGTCCGGCGCCGCGGCGGGCGATGTCCAGCACCTCGTCCGGGGAGAGGAACATGCCCTCCCCGGCGCGGCGCAGCCTGCCGGGGACCGTGGCGAAAGTGCAGTAGTGGCACCGGTCGCGGCAGAGGCGGGTGAGCGGGATGAAGACCTTGCGGGAGTAGGTGATGACGCCGGGGCGGCCGACCGCGGCCAGCCCGGCGTCCCGGACGCGGGCGGCCGAGGCGGCCAGGTCGGCCAGGTCGGCGCCGCGGGCCCGCAGCAGGACGGCTGCCTCGGCGGTGTCGAGGGCCACGCCGTCGCGGGCCCGCCTGAGGGCCCGCCGCATGGCGTTGGCGGTGGGAGCGGCCTCCGCTCCGGGTGTCTCGGTGCCGTGCTCGCTCGTGGTCATCACCCGAGCGTATGCGGACCACGGGCGGACCCGGAGGGGCGGGGCGGCCCGGCCCGGAGGACGGGAGGGGAGCCGTCGGCCCGGCAGGCGGGAGGAAAGCCGCCCGCGGCGCGGGCCGAGAGGAGCGCGGGCCCGGGCACGAGCACAGGCGCGGGCCCGGGCTCGGGCTCGGGCTCGGGCGCGGGCGCGAGCACGGACGCGGAAGGCGCTGGCTCGGGCTCGGGCGGCGCGGGCCCGGGCACGAGCACAGGCGCGGACGCGGACGGCACGGGTTCGGGCTCGGGCGGCGCGGGCTCGGGCGGCGCGGGCCGGGGCAGAGCGCGGGCCGGGGCAGAGCACGGGCACAGGCAGCACCGGCGATCCGGCCAGGACCGGGGCGCAACACGGGCACGGACACCGGCAGCGCGGGCAATCCGGGACGGCGCCTGGCACGAGAACAGGCACAGGCACCGACAGCGCGGGCAGCACCGGCGATCCGGACCAAGCCGGGGCGCAGCACGGGCACGGACACCGGCACGGACACCGGCAGCGCGGGCGGTCCGCGACAGGGCCGGCACGGGCACGGGCGGAGCCACGGGACCAGGACCACCATGACCTCATTCGCGGGAAATCGGCCACCGGCCTTCCGTTCAGCGCTTGTTCACGGCTCAATACCAGGGTCGGGGTCGTGGCGTCGGGGACGGGTGCAAAATCCGGGGCCGACGACCGGGACGTTCCGGAACCGCGCCCGGGACGGGCGGCCGCTCCCGGCCCGGCGCCGCGCGCCGCCGGTCCGGCCCAGTCGTTCACGGCACCACGCACCGCCGCTCGGCGCACAGGCGTTCAGCGCCCGGCCGCTCGACCGCTCAGCCGCTCGACCACCCGACCACCCGACCACCCGACCGCTCAGCCGCTCAGCGACTCGACCGCTCAGCCACTCGACTGCCGGCCGCCCGACGGTCGGCCGCACCGGACACCACCCGTTCGTCCACCGCATCGCACCGGCACACCAGGCCGTGAAAGCGCTCGCACTTGCACCCGCACCCACACCCGCACCCACACCCACACCCACCGACACTCCCTGGGGGCCGCGTTGAAGGACCGGAACGTGCACACCGAGGCGCTGGGACGGCGCGGGCTGCTGCGGGCGTCCGCCGCGACGGGGGCCGCGGCCGCTCTGACCGCGACGGCCGCGGGATCCCCCGCCTCGGCGGCCGCGGGCCCCGGCGGCGCGGGCACCGCCGGTACGGCCGCAGCGCCGGGGGACATCACGGGCCGGGACGGTACGGAGACGAGAACGGTCCGGGGCCGGCTGGAGCCCGGTGCGCCGGACTACGTCTACGTTCCGGTGGAGGTCCCCGCGGGCATCCGCGAACTCGCCGTCTCCTACCGCTACGACAAGCCGTCCGTGCCCGCCGGGACCCCCGGCAACGCCCTCGACATCGGCATCTTCGACGAGCGCGGCACCGCACCCGGCGGCCGCGGTTTCCGGGGCTGGTCGGGCGGCTTCCGCACGGAGTTCGCGATCAGCGCGGAACGGGCCACCCCGGGCTATCTGCCGGGCCCGGTGCGACCCGGCACCTGGCAGGTGGTGCTCGCCCCGTACACCGTCGCTCCGCAGGGCCTGGAGTACGAGCTCACCGTCACGCTGCGGCCCGGCCCGGCGGGCGAGACACCGCAGCCGGTGTACCCGCCGCCGCGGGCGAAGGGGCGCGGGCGTGCCTGGTACCGCGGCGACTGCCATCTGCACACCGTGTACTCCGACGGCCGGCGCACCCCGGCCGAGGTGGCCGCCGCCGCGCGGTCCGCCGGGCTGGACTTCATCACGACCACCGAGCACAACACCCACGCCGGCCATGCCGCGTGGGAGGGCCTGTGGGGTGACGATCTGCTGATCATGACCGGTGAGGAGGTCACCACCCGCAACGGCCACGTCCTGGCCCTCGGCATCGACCCGGGCACGTTCGTCGACTGGCGCTACCGGGCACGCGACAACGCCTTCGGCCGGCACGCCGCGCGGATCCGGCGGGCGGGCGGCCTGGTGGTCCCCGCGCATCCGCATGCCGTCTGCGTCGGCTGCGGCTGGAAGTTCGGACCGGCAGAGGCGGACGCGCTGGAGGTGTGGAACGGCCCGTTCACCCCGGACGACGAGGTGTCGGTCGCCGCGTGGGACAGCGCCCTCGCCGCCGCGGCCCAGGACCCGTTCCGGCGCCCGGGGCACGACACGCGGCCGGGCCGGCGCCCCGGGCCGGCCGGTCCCGGCTGGCTCCCCGCCATCGGCAACAGCGACGCCCACCGCGAGGGCCAGGACGTCGGCCTGCCGCAGACCGTGGTGCTGGCCGAGGACCTGTCGCGGGAGGCGGTCCTGGCCGGCATCCGGGCGGGCCGCTGCTGGATCGCGGAGTCCTCGGAGGTCGGTCTGTCCTTCTCCGTGACCGACGGCCGCGGACGGCGCGCGGGCATCGGGGAACGGCTGCGCGCCGCCCCGGACGCGGAGGTGACCGCCCGGCTGGAGGTCTCGGGCGCCCCCGGCTGCTCGGTGCGGCTCATCACCGACCAGGGGCAGTTGTACGCCACGGCGCTGCCCGCAGCGGGCACCGGCAGCGCCGAGTGGCGGACCACTCCCCGGTACGCGGCCTACGTACGGGCGGAGGTGCGGCATCCCGCGTCGGACGGCGGCGCCTCCGGGCTGCCGGGCCCGATGGCGGCCATGACCAACCCGGTCTTCCTCGGCCGGGAGTGAGCGGGACCACCCCGCCCGCTTCCGGTCCGTCCGCGTTGCGCCGCGTTCGTCCAAGTGGAGCATTAATGTGCATGACGCGGCCGGTGGCGGGCACCGGGTAGCGCATGAGTGCTCTGCGATGGATCGCCCGCCCCTTGTTGGCCTCCTATTTCGTCTACAGCGGCATCAACACGCTGCGCAATCCCGAAGCCGTGGTCCCGGCCGCCGAGACCGTGGTCGGACCGATCAGCGAACGCGTCGACCTCCCCCTGGAGAACACCGAGCAAGCCGTAAGGATCAACAGCGCCGTCCACATCGCGGCGGGGACCCTGCTGGGGCTCGGCAAGTTCCCCCGGCTGTCCGCGCTGGCCCTCGCCGGCAGCCTGGTGCCGACGACGCTGGCGGGCCACCGCTTCTGGGAAGCCGAGGATCCCGAGGAGAGGACCCGGCAGCGGATGGACTTCCTGAAGAACGCGTCGCTGCTCGGCGGGCTGCTGGCCGCCGCGGCCGACATCGGCAGCCGGCCCTCGCTGAACTGGCGCGCGCAGCACGCCGCCCACACCGCCCGCCGGGAGATGAACCTGGTCCGCCGCACCGCCATGGCCGCCGGCAAGCGGCCACGCGTCCGGCGCACGGCCCCGGCGCTGCCGGTCAAGGCCCGCGCCAAGGGCGCCTCCAAGGGCGCCGGGAAGGCGCTGCACGCCGCCACCGCGCCGGTGAAGTCCCAGGCCAAGGCCACGTCCGCCGGGGCCTCCAAGGCGGTGCGCGGTACGACCGCCACGGTGAAGCCGCAGGTGAAGGCCGCCTCGAAGGCGGTGTCCACGACCGCCTCCCGCACCGCCTCCGCCACGGCCGGCACGGCCTCCCGCACCGCCTCCCGCACCGCCTCCGCCGCGGCCGGCACGCTGAGCGGCACGGCCGGCGGCCTGAAGGGCCGACTGAAGCAGGGCTCCCGCCGCGCCGGGGCGCTGCGCGGCGGACGCGGACGCGGGCCGCTCTCGTCCCGGCTCTCCCGCTCGTCCCGGCTCTCCCGCTCGTCCCTGCCGTCCCGCTCGTCCCTGCCGTCCCGCTCGTCCCTGCCGTCCCGCTCGTCCCGGTCGGCCCTGCCGTCCCGGCCGTCGCTGCCGTCGCTGCCGTCCCGCTCCGCGCTGCCGTCCCTGCCGTCGCTGTCCTCCCGCTCGGCGCGCCCGTTCAAGCCGTCGCCGCTGCTGTCGCGCAACGGCCACGGCGGCGGGCGCAACGGCGGCGCGCGGAAGGCCCCGAACACGCAGGCGCTGCGGAAGCTCGTCGGCGCGGGCCGCTGACCCGGGCCCGGACCGCCGCCCCCGACCCGGCGGTTCGGGCGCGGACCCTCCGGCCCGGAGCCGTCGCTCCGGTCCCCTTCCTCCCGGTCGGTGTCCCGGCCCCTTCCTCCCGGCCGGTGTCTCCCGGCCGCCGCGAGGCCCCGCCGGTCAGGCCGGTCAGGCCGGTCAGGCCGGTCAGGAGTGCCGCGGCGCGCGGGCCGGCACCGCCCGGACCCAGGTGCCGTCCTCCGTCGCGTACGACTCCACGGCCAGCCCCGCCCCGGCGAGCGCCGCCTCGAACTCCCGCGGCGTCAGCGGGCGGGACAAGAACGTCTGGGTCCACCGCGCGCCGGGGAAGTCGTACTCGCATCGGATCGCGTTCACGCCGGGGCCGGCCGGCTCGGCCGAGACGACACGGATGACGCCCCCTCCGGCGACCCGCCGCTCCCGGGGCACCCGCGTGTGCGCGTCCTCCGGCTCCCGCTGGATCAGCACCACCCCGTCCTCCGCGACATGGCGGCGGCAGGCGCGCAGCAGCCCCTGCCGCACCTCCGGATCCCCGGCGTGGACCAGGAACGAGGCGAGCATCACCACACCGAACCGGGTCCCGAGGTCCAGTTCCTCGATCGGGGAGCAGACCGTGCGCGCGCCCCGCACCCGTTCCAGCATCTCGGGTGACTCGTCGACGGCCGTGACCGTGAATCCGCGGTCCAGCAACGCGTGCGTCACCCGACCGGTACCGCAGCCCAGTTCGAGGATGTGGGCCCCGGCGGGCACCAGACGCGCGATGACGTCCGGTTCGTCCCCCACCGGCAGCCGTTCGTAGAGCTCCACCGCGCAGCCGTCCGGGGTGATCGACCCGGGGCCCGTTCCGTCGTATCCGGCGCGCCTGCGCCGTCCGGTCTCCGCCGTATCCGCCGTATCCGCCGTCTCCGTCATGACGCCATCCCACTCCACCGGACGCCGGATGTCGATTCCCCGGCCCGTACCGGAACGGCCCGGCGGGCACCGGTGTGGCCGAATCGGCGGGGTGGCGCCCGGGTGCCCCCCTCCACCAGAGTGGTGGTTAACCGGAAGTTCAACTACCGCTGTTCGCATGGCGTCATCTCACCCCGGGCCACGGACCGGCCACCGCTCGTGACAGGCTGGGCCGACCATGCGTCAGGTATACGAACTCACGGTTGCTGTACGGGCCTTGTGGAGACCTGACGCCTCTACTGACGCCGGAGTCACGAGCAAGGCAAACTGACCTGTGCGCGGGACAACTCTGACAGCAGGGGGCAGCGATGGACGGTGACAGCGGAACGGGCACCCTGCGCTTCACGGTGCTCGGTCCCGTACGGGCGTGGCGCGGGGAGGAGCAGCTGCCCCCCGGCTCCCCCCAGCAACGCGCCCTGCTCGCCGCCCTGCTGCTGCGCCGCGGCCGCACCGCCACCGCCGCCGAACTGGTCGACGCCCTGTGGGGCGAGGAGCCGCCGGACGCGGCGCTCGCCGCCCTGCGCACCTACGCCTCCCGGCTGCGCAAGTCCTTCGGGCCGGACGCCGGAGCCACCCTCGTGAGCGAGTCCGGCGGTTACGCGATCCGGGTCGCCCCCGGCGGGCTCGACCTGACAGTCGCCGAGGAGTACGCCCAGAAGGCCGACAAGGCCCGGCACAACGGCGACCGCGGCTCCGCCCGCGACCTGCTGGCCGCCGCCCTCGACCTGTGGGACGGCGAGCCGCTGGCCGGCCTGCCCGGCCCCTACGCCGAGGGGCAGCGCAGCCGCCTCGGGGAGTGGCGGCTCCAGCTCACCGAGTCCCGCATCGAACTGGACCTGGAGGCCGGCCGGCACGCCGAGGTCGTCTCCGAGCTGACCGCCCTCACCGCCGAGCAGCCGTTGCGCGAGCGGCTGCGCGCCCAGCTGATGCTGGCCCTCTACCGCAGCGGCCGGCAGGCCGAGGCGCTCGCCGTCTACGCCGACACGCGCAGGCTGCTCGCCGAGGAGCTGGGCGTGGACCCGACCGGTGAGCTCCAGGAGCTGCACCAGGGCATCCTGGAGGCCGACGGCCAGCTGGACGCGCCCGCGCCGTGCGACACCGGCGAGCCGGGCGGCCCCTCCCCGCACGCCGTGGTCCGCCCGGCGCAACTGCCCGCCTCCGTACCGGACTTCACCGGCCGGGCCGGTTTCGTCGGCGAGCTGGGCGAACAACTCGCCACCGCCGAGGGCCGGATCATGGCGGTCTCCGCCGTCGCGGGCATCGGCGGCGTCGGCAAGACGACCCTCGCCGTGCACGTCGCCCACACCGCCCGCGAGCGCTTCCCCGACGGCCAGCTCTACGTGGACCTGCAGGGCGCGGGCCCGCGCCCGGCCGAGCCCGAGGCCGTCCTCGGCTCCTTCCTGCGCTCCCTGGGCTGCTCCGACTCCGCCATCCCGAAGTCCCTCGACGAGCGCTCCGCGCTGTACCGCTCGGTGCTGGACGGCCGCCGGGTGCTCGTCCTGCTGGACAACGCCCGCGACGCCGCCCAGATCCGGCCGCTGCTGCCCGGCACCGAGGGCTGCGCCGCGCTGATCACCAGCCGGGTACGGATGGTGGACCTGGCCGGGGCGCACCTGGTGGACCTGGACGTGATGAGTCCGGAGGAGGCCCTCCAGCTCTTCACGAAGATCGTCGGGGTGGAGCGGGTCGCGGCCGAGCGGGAAGCGGCCCTCGACGTGGTCGCCGCCTGCGGCTTCCTGCCGCTCGCCATCCGCATCGCCGCCTCCCGCCTCGCCTCCCGCCGCACCTGGACGGTCTCCGTCCTCGCCGCGAAGCTGGGCGACGAACGGCGCCGCCTCGACGAGCTCCAGGCCGGCGACCTGGCCGTCAAGGCCACCTTCGAACTCGGCTACAGCCAGCTGGAACCCCAGCAGGCCCGCGCCTTCCGCCTGCTGGGCCTGGCCGACGGCCCGGACATCTCCCTGGCGGCGGCCGCCGCGATGCTCGACCTCGACCCGTACGAGACGGAGGAGCTGCTGGAGTCCCTGGTCGACACCTCGCTGCTCGAATCCGCCGCCCCCGGCCGCTACCGCTTCCACGACCTCGTCCGGCTCTACGCGCGTGCCTGCGCCGAACGGGACGAGCACCCGCCGACGGAGCGCGAGGCGGCGCTGTCGCGCCTGCTGGACTTCTACCTGGCGACGGCGGCCGAGATGTACGCGCTGGAGCGGCCGGGCGACCGTATCCTCGCCCACGCGGCACCCACTGCTCACCGCGGTCTGACGTTCGCCGACCGCGACACGGCCCTCGAATGGCTGTTCTCCGAGGCCCGCTGCCTGCTCGCGTGCGCGCACCAGTCCACGGGCGAGGCCGCACTGCGGCGCGCCGTGGACCTCCTCATGCTGGCCAAGGACCTCGCCGAGTCGGGTGCGGACTCCCGCGCCTACGAACAGGCGACCGTGGCCCTGCGCGACGCGGCGCGGGCCACCGGCGACCGGCAGGCGGAGGCGCGGGCGAGCACCGCGCTGACCAACATGTACAGCCTGGCGGGCCGCTTCGCCGAGGCCGAGGAGCAGGCCAGGAACGCCATGGAGACCGGAAGCCTCGTGGGCGACCCGGTGTCCGCTGGCTACGCGCCCAACGACCGCGCGATCATCGCGATCTACGAGAACCGCCACGAGGACGCGGAATCCTACCTCCAGCAGGCGCTGGACGCGTTCCTCGCCGACGGCAACGAGACCTCTGCGGCCAGCGCGCTCAGCAACCTGTCCCGGACCCACCTCAACACCGGCCGCGTCGACAGCGCCGTGGCGCTCGCCGAACGGGCCGTGTCCATCTACCGCCGACAGGGCGTGGCCATGCGGCTGGCCAACGGCAAGTACGCCCTCGGCCTCGCCCTGACAAGGGCCGACCGGTTCGAGCAGGCCCACAGGGAGCTGACCGAGGCGCTGACCATCTTCCGCACCAGCCGCCAGCGCTTGTGGGAGGGCATGACCCACTTCCGCCTCGCAGAGCTCCAGTTGGCGGCTGGGAAGCCGGGACACGCGGCCAGCCTCGCCGAACAGGCGCTCGCGGTGCTCCGCGGTGTAGGCGGCGAGTGGCGCAGGGCCAACGCCCTGACGCTGCTCGGGCGGGCCCTGAACGGCATCGGGCAGCTCGACCGCGCGCGGGTCTGCTGGCAGGAGGCCCTGGGGGTGTACGAGCGGCTCGGTTCTCCGGAAGCCACCGAGGTGCGCCGACTTCTCCAGCCGCTCGCCCCGGCCGCGTAACCGGGGCCCGGAGGCCCGCGCGACCATGGGCCGGAGAGCTGCGGCAAGGGTTGCGGCGACGGTTGCAGCGAACGTTTATCGATCGTTCATCGGCTCCGGCGATGCTTGAGTCATGCCGGATCGCCGCAACGGGGGGCAGGCGGTCCGGCCAGGTAGCCCCACCCCGACAGCGGGGTGAGCGGCCCTGAGGACCCGTCCGGCAACCGTCGGGGGAGTTGCCGGACGGGTCATTCGGCCCCTGGCTACAGACGAACGGAGTATCTGCCATGACCGTCGAGAAGACGCCGAAGAAGAAGTCGGGCGACCTGAAGCCGCTGGACAACCACGCCACGGGCGGCGGTGACCTCACCCCGCAGGACAACCACGCGACGGGGGGCGACCTCACCACCCAGGACAACCACGCCACGGGTGACGAGAAGGACTAGACGATACCGACGGGGGATCGGGGGACCCGGGGGAACGGCCGCGGCGGCGCGGAGGGGAGCCGCCGCGGCCGTCGCATGTCCGGCCACCTTTCTAAAGAGACCGCCTCTTTGGTCATGCTTCGGCAGAATTCAGCCAAGGTCGGAGTATTTCCATCAACCTGGTCCCCCGTGGGGGCAAAACCGCGTTGCCACCCCGATGAAGGAGAAGGAATGACACGCACGAAGAGGCTGCTCATGGCCTGCGCAGCGGCAGCGGCCCTGGCACTCGCAGCGGCGGCGCCGGCGGCCGCCGACAACCACACGACGGGTGGCACAGCGACCCCACAGGACAACCACTCCACGGTGCCCCCCATCCGGTAGTCCGGGTTCCGTGAGCGTGCCGAGGGCCGAGCCGTCACGGTTCGGCCCTCGGCGCATGCGTATCAGCGACCTCAAAAACGCGGTAGCCAACGTGCGCCCCCTGTGGATCGGCGTCGTCTCAGAGAGCCTCGCGTTACCGCCACCAGAACCAGACATCCGTTGACCAATTCCAGCCAGTCAGCAGGGCGAATGCACAAATGGCACTACCATCACTCCTGACTCGACAGCCCCACACTGAAAACACGAGGAGTCACATAATTCGCGTGAGGCGTACGCTGGCCACTCTCGCCATCACTGCAGCAGCGGTGGGCGGCGCCGCCACTCCGGCTATGGCGAGTGGCAACTACTCCGCCTGTGACAACCACATGACCTGCGGTGTGGCTCCCCTGGACAACCACATGACCGTGGCCCCCCTGGACAACCACATGACCTGAAGCGTCCGCTCCATTGGCGTCGTGCTATAAGCGCCGTGTCCCCGCTGCCAGCTGGCAGCGGGG
>NZ_JAGPXX010000081.1 GCF_018070345.1 Streptomyces sp. F63 | reverse complement strand
CCTCCAGGTCGTGCTCCTCGATGGTCCCCGCCGCCAGCGCCTGGCGGTAGAAGGCGCGCGGCATCAGCATATCGACTCCGGCAACCCGGCGAAGCGTAGCGCAGGTCGCAGCGAAGCTCTGGTCACTGAAGCCGAGGAATGGGTTCACCGCGACGAAATGCTTGAGCGGCCAGAGCGGCGCGATCTTGTCGCACGCTTGGGCGATGGCCGCCTCGATCGAGGCTGTCTTCGCGCCTGGTCTTTCGCAGGTTACAGCGATGGGGCTTCGCGGACCGGTCTCGGAGAGGCGATGGCGATACTCATGGGCGGACCCCGCCGGCGGACGTAGTGGAGGGGGATCGTGCGCCGTAACCAGGTGGCGGGCTGGGCCAGAAGTGCAGCACAAGCCGGTTCGCGAGCGTGTTGACGTAGAGACCGTTGGCGAGGTGGACGTAGA
>NZ_JAGPXX010000015.1 GCF_018070345.1 Streptomyces sp. F63 | reverse complement strand
CGGGACCGCCACCCCCGCGACCGCCGCCGGGGAGACCGCGCTGGGCTCGCAGTTCACCACCGCGCAGAGCGGCCGGCAAAACCTCAACTGCGGCAACTCCGCCGACATGGTGACCGTCAACGTCCTGGCCACCGTCGAGGAAGAGATCGTTTGCGAGTCCCGGGACCGCACGGGACGCCCGGAGGGGTCCGGTGCGGCAACCCACAGCCCTTCCCGGGAAGACGACGGGACCGCCACCCCCGCGACCGCTGCCGGGGGGACCGCGCTGGGCTCGCAGTTCACCACCGCGCAGAGCGGCCGGCAAAACCTCAACTGCGGCAACTCCGCCGACATGGTGACCGTCAACGTCCTGAGCCGTGTCCGTGAAAGGACCACCTGCCTGGCCGAGGAGCGCTCCCCGGCTGCCGGCGCGCCCGGCCACGGCCCTCGGGCCACGGCGGATGGCGGCACCGCGCTCGGCCCGCAGACCACCACCGCACAGACGGGTGAACAGAACATCCACTGCGGTGACGACAGCGACTTGGTCGGCATCCCGCTGGGCCGGAGCGAGAAGGACGTCACATGCCGGGCGGACCGCGCCGCCGACAGCCCACGCTGAGGCTCCCCGGCCCGACGGCTGAACCTGCGCAAGCTGTGACCGGGGCCGCGTAATCTGCGCCCATGCTGCAGCTCCGGATCATCTGCCCCGCCGACCGCACCGACGCGGTCACGGCGCTGCTGCGGCGGGCGGTGGGCACCGCGAACCTGGTGGTCCTCCCGGGGGCCGGACGGGACCCCGCCGGGGACCTGGTGCTCTGCGACGTGGCGCGCGAGGCGGCCGACGAACTCACGGACGAACTGCGGGAGCTGCGCCTCGCCGAGGACGGCTCGATCGTGCTCCAGGACATCGCCGTCTCCCTGTCGCAACGGGCCGAGCGGGCGGAGCGGGAGGCCCCGGGCGAGCCGGCGGACGCGGTGCTGTGGGAGGAACTCTCGGAGGCCACCCACGAGGAGTCCACCGTCTCGGTCACCTATCTGGCGTTCATGACGGTCGCGGTGATGATCGCGGCCTGCGGCGTGATGCTGGACAACGCCATCCTGATCGTGGGCGCCATGGCGGTCGGCCCCGAGTTCGGGCCGCTGTCGGGGGTGAGCACCGGGCTGGTGCTGGGACGCCTGCGCGAGGCCGGGCGCTCGCTCACCGCGCTGCTCACGGGATTCGCGGTCGCCATGGCGGTCACCACGCTCTTCACCCTGGTGCTGGACGCGGCCGGGCTGTTCACCCCGGACATGCTGGCCCGGAAGAACGGGCTCACCGAGTTCGTCTGGCAGCCCGGCCACCTCTCGTTCGTGGTGGCGCTGCTCGCGGGCATCGCCGGAACGCTCTCCCTGACCTCGGAGAAGTCGGGTGCGCTGATCGGCGTGGCGATCTCCGTGACGACGGTCCCGGCGGCGGCCAACGCGGCCGCCGCACTGGCCTACGGCGACCTGCAGGAGCTGCGCGGCTCCGGCCGGCAGCTCGCGCTCAACCTGATCGGCATCATCTCCGCGGGCGCGCTCACCCTGCTCGTCCAGAAGACACTGCTGGAGCGGACCAAGCGGCGTGAGCGGGCCCTGGCGGAGCAGCGGGCCGCGGGGGCCACCGGCCGGTAGGTCCGCGCCGGGCGCCCGGCGCGGACTGTCCCGGGCGCCGGCTAGCCGAGGGCGGACTTCACCGCGTCGGCCAGCCGGGCGGCGACCGAGCGGGCCTGCTCGGTGTCGGGTGCCTCCACCATCACACGGACGAGCGGCTCCGTTCCCGAGGGGCGGAGCAGCACCCGCCCGGTGGCGCCCAGCTCCCGCTCCGCGTCGGCGACGGCCGCGGCCAGCTCGGCACTGGAGTCCACCCGGGACTTGTCCACGTCGGGCACGTTCACCAGGACCTGCGGCAGCCGCTCCATGACGGAGGCCAGCTCGCGCAGCCCGTGGCCGGTGGCGGTGATCCGGGCGGCCAGCATCAGGCCGGTCAGCGTGCCGTCACCGGTGGTCGCGTGGTCGAGGATGATGACGTGGCCGGACTGCTCGCCGCCGAGGGCGAAGCCCTCCTTCTTCATCTCCTCCAGGACGTACCGGTCGCCGACGGCGGTCTGCACCAGCTCGATGCCCTCGCGCTCCATGGCGAGCTTGAACCCGAGGTTCGACATCACGGTGGCCACCACGGTGTTCTTCCGCAGCCGGCCCTGTTCCCGCAGGCCGAGCGCGAGGACGGCGAGGATCTGGTCGCCGTCCACCTCGTTGCCCTCGGCGTCGACGGCGAGGCAGCGGTCGGCGTCGCCGTCGTGGGCGATGCCGAGGTCCGCGCCGTGCTCCAGGACGGCGGCCCGGACCAGGTCGAGGTGGGTGGAGCCGCAGCCGTCGTTGATGTTGAGCCCGTCGGGGTCGGCGGCGATGGTGACCACCTCGGCACCGGCCCGCGCGAAGGCCTCCGGGGAGACCCGGGCGGCCGCGCCGTTGGCCTCGTCGAGGACGACCTTGAGACCGTCCAGGCGGTTCGGGAGGACACCGATGAGGTGCGCGACGTAGTTGTCGAAGCCCTCGTCGTAGGTGCGGACCCGGCCGACTCCGGCGCCGGTCGGCCGGTCCCAGGGCTCGCCGGCGCCGTGGGAGGTGTAGAGGGCCTCGATGCGGTCCTCCAGCTCGTCGGCGAGTTTGTGGCCGCCGCGGGCGAAGAACTTGATGCCGTTGTCCGGCATCGGGTTGTGGCTCGCCGAGAGCATCACGCCGAGGTCGGCACCCAGCGCGCCGGTGAGGTACGCCACCGCGGGGGTGGGCAGCACACCAACGCGCAGGACGTCCACGCCGGCACTGGCCAGGCCGGCCACGACGGCCGACTCCAGGAACTCCCCGGACGCGCGCGGATCACGTCCCACCACGGCCGTCGGGCGATGGCCCTCGAACGTACCCGCCTCGGCGAGCACGTGCGCCGCCGCGACCGACAGGCCGAGCGCGAGCTCCGCCGTCAGATCCGCGTTGGCGACGCCGCGCACACCGTCCGTGCCGAAGAGTCGTCCCACTGCTGTCCTCCGTCTGTGTGCCGCACAGCTGCCGTGCGCTGCCGGGGGCTTGCCCGGCCCGGGGTGTCCTGCTGCCTGTATACGCTGTGGCCGACCATATGACGAACGCCCCGGCGGGCACGGTGTGTGCCGCCGGGGCGAGTCGTACGGTGGGGCGGGCGATCAGCGCTTGCTGTACTGCGGCGCCTTGCGGGCCTTCTTGAGACCCGCCTTCTTCCGCTCGACCGCGCGGTCGTCGCGGCTCAGGAAGCCGGCCTTCTTCAGGGGACCGCGGTTGTTGTCCACGTCCGCCTCGTTCAGGGCGCGGGCGACACCGAGCCGCAGCGCACCGGCCTGGCCGGAGATGCCGCCGCCGCTGATGCGGGCGATGACGTCGTAGCGGTCGTCGAGCTCGAGCACCTTGAAGGGCTCGTTGACCTCCTGCTGGTGCACCTTGTTGGGGAAGTAGTCCTCAAGGGTGCGACCGTTGATCTTCCACTTGCCGCTGCCCGGCACGATGCGGACGCGGGCGATCGCGTTCTTGCGGCGGCCCAGGCCGGCGGCCGGCTGCGGGTCGCCGAAGCGGGACGCGAGGGACTCGCTGGTGTACTCCTCGACGCCGGGGGTCTCCTCGACGTCGACGACGGGGGCTTCTGCGGTGGTCTCGGCCACGATTCTCCTCAGATTCTCTTCTGTTGGGGGTGGCCGGACTACTGCGCGACCTGGGTGATCTCGAACGGAACCGGCTGCTGGGCGGCGTGCGGGTGCTCGGAGCCGGCGTAGACCTTCAGCTTCGAGAGGACCTGGCGGCCCAGCGAGTTCTTCGGGATCATGCCCCGGATGGCCTTCTCCACGGCCTTCTCGGGGTTGTTCCGCAGCAGGTCGTCGTAGCGGACGGACCGCAGACCACCCGGGTAGCCGGAGTGGCGGTAGGCCAGCTTCTGGGTCCGCTTGTTGCCGGAGAGGTGCACCTTGTCGGCGTTGATGATGATGACGAAGTCACCAGCGTCAACGTGCGGCGCGTACACCGGCTTGTGCTTGCCACGCAGGATGGTGGCGGCCTGGGAGGCCAGGCGTCCGAGAACCACGTCGGTGGCGTCGATGACGTACCACTGACGCTGGACGTCGCCGGGCTTGGGGCTGTACGTACGCACGGTCGTTAGCCTTCGCTTCTGCAGTGATGGGGTCTCCCCCCGCCCGCGAGGGCCGTGGGGAAAGGTCCTGACAAGGTCACCCGGACGATCACGACAGCCCTGGCGCCACGGGTGACGCAGCCCGTGCCTGCCGCTGGTGTTCGGTCCGGTGGACCGGCGTAAGGCCCCCTCACGTGAGATAGAGCAAGCCAATACGCATAACGAACCCGCAGAATACCGGCCTGCCCCCGCGCCGGTCAAAACGCCTCCCGCCCCCCGGCCGGGGCCGCACCCGTCCGCGCCGCCGCGGCCCCGCGGAGCGCGTCGAGCCCGGCGGCGACGGCCGGATGCCCCGCCCCGCCCCGCCGCGTCCCCGCGAGGATCCGCCGGTACGGGACCGGCTCCCCGGTCAGCGGGACCCGGACCACCGCGTGCGGGGCCGGCAGTGGCACCAGCCGGGGCAGCAGGCACACCCCCAGTCCCTCGGCCACCAGCGCGGACACCGCGAACCACTCCTTGGCCTGGTGCGCCACCCGCGGTGTGAAACCGGCGGCGGCACAGGCCGCGGACAGCAGTCCGAAGGTGTCGTTGTCGTGCCGCTTGACGATCCACGGCTCGGCCGCCGCCTCGGCCAGCGCCACCCCGCCGGGCCGGGCCAGCCGGTGGCCCTCCGGCACCAGCAGGTCCTGGCGGTCGTCCAGCAGCGGGAACTGCTCGAACCGGGAGTCGGGCACCGGCGGCACCGCGGGCCCGGGCAGCACGAGCACCAGATCGGTCTCACCGGTGAGCAGCAGCCGGAAGCAGTCACCGCTCTCCTCCTCCCGCACCTCGGCGGCCAGCCCCGGATGCGCGGCGCACAGCGCCGTGACGGCCGGGGCGGCGAGCGCCGCGAGGGCCGAGGAGACCCCGCAGACCCGGAGGACGCCGGCGATCTCCTCTTCCCCGGCGGCGAGTTCGGCCCGGGCCGCCTCCCACTGGGTGTGCAGCGTCTCGGCGTGCCGCAGCAGGATCCGCGCGGACGGTGTGAGCCGTACACCGCGTCCCTCGGGCCGGAGCAGTTCGACACCGAGCTCCCGGGCGAGCTGCCGCAGCTGCTGGGAGACGGCGGAAGGGGTGAGGTGGAGCACCGCCGCGGTCTCCGTGACCGTGCCGTGCTCGGCCAGCGCGCGCAGGACGCGGAGCCTCCGTAAATCGACCATGCAGCAAATGCTAAAGGAATTCGAGCCAAACCGTTCGATGGACGTGCACAGTTGGGGCGCCGGAGCCTTGGGGGATGAGGGAGTCCACCGCCCCCCTGCTGGTGCTGGGCAGCATGCTCAGCGTCCACTTCGGTCTGGCCGCGGGGAAGCAGCTGTTCGGCTCGGTGGGCCCGATGGGGGTCGTGGCCCTGCGGCTCGGGCTGGCCGCCCTGCTGCTCCTGCTCCTCCACCGGCCCGCGCTGCCGCGCACCCGGGCGGACGCGCTCCTGGTCCTGGGCCTCGGCACGGCCGTCGCCGGCATGAACCTCGTCTATCCCGCGCTGCGGTACCTGCCGCTCGGGACGGCCTCGGCCCTGCAGCTCATCGGCCCGGTCACGCTGGCGCTGCTGTCCTCGCGCCGGACGGCCGACCTCGCGCCGGCCGTCCTGGCGGGGCTCGGCGTCTGGCTCTTCCACCTGCCCGGCGAGGGGCGGTCCCCGCTGCCCGGGGTGCTGCTCGCCCTGGCGTCGGGCGCCTCCATGGCCGGTTACCTGCTGCTCAGCAGGCGGGCCGGGGCCCGGTCCGCCGACGGCGCGCCCCTGGCCCTGGCCGTCGCCTGGTCGGCGGTGCTCACCGTGCCGTTCGGCGCGGCCGAGAGCGGGACCGCGCTGCTGGAGGCGCGGACCCTGGCCATCGGCGCGCTGGTCGCCGTCTTCGCCACCGCGCTGCCGTACTCGCTGGAGCTGGCCGCGCTGCGCCACATCCCGCCCCGAACGGTGGGGGTGCTGCAGAGCCTCGAACCGGTGTGCGCGGGGCTCGCGGGGGCGGTCCTGCTCTCCGAACACCTGGCCGCGGTGCAGTGGCTGGCGCTCGGCTGCGTCGTCGCGGCGAGCGCCGGCACGGTGGTGGGGGCGCGGGTGCGGAGACCGGGCACGGGCGGGGGCGGGGGCGAGGCCGAGGCCGAGAGCCGGAGGCCGGTGAACGGCCGCGCCCTCGGGGCCATTCCCGCGGGCCGCCGCCGGAAGACGCCGGCCGGGCCGGCCCCGGCCGAGCCCCACGGCGGGTGACCGGCCGCGCGGGTGACCGGCCGCGCGGACGGACGGCCGCGGGAGGACGGCCGCGCGGGAGGACGCGGCCCGAAGAGCCCGGCCCCGGCGCTCGGGCGGGAACGCCCGCGGGTCCCGGCCCCGTGGCCGCGGATCTCCGCTCGCCGCCCGGGCACGGAGCGCCTGCGCGTCGGCGGGCCGCGCCAGCTCGTCGACCGCCGTCATGACGGCGTGCTCCGCCTCCTCACCCGCCCGCGCCGCCGTGCGGATGCCGACGGGCACGCGACAGGCCGCGCACCGCACGCTCGTTCCGCACCGAGCCGGCGAACCGCGGCACCGTCCCCGGGCCGCCCCTGATCGTCAGCGGACCGCCACGCGGCTCGACTTGACCGCCGGTCGGTTTCCGTCGAGTCGTCCTGCCCCGCGCCGCCGGCCCCGGCGCATGCCACCGGCCGGCCCTCACGGACCCGGAAAGAGGCGTCGACCAGCAGAAGTCCGCCGTCCGGCAGGGAAAACCGGCGTGCGCCACTTCCCCACGCCCGACGCGGGCGTTGCCACAAGACGGCACCGCGTGCACCAACCGGTTTAGGATGCAGCGCATGAGCTTTGGGCACAGGGACTTTTCGGGGCCCGGGGGTTCCTTCGATTCTTCGACGCCCGACTGGGGCGCCATGGCGGACCGGACCGCCGCCCGCAACCGCCGCCGCAAGCTGCTGCTGATCGGCGGTGGGGCCGCCGCCACGGCCATTGTCGGCACCATCGTGGCCCTCGGTGTCGTCAACGGGGGCAACGCCGAGGGCAGACAGCAGGGTCTTCCCGCACCGGAGACGCTGCCCAGCGAGCCACAGCAGCCCGAACCGTCGTTCTCGGAGGTCAGTCCACCACCTCCGCCGGACCCGCGCGACTTCATCTCGGACGCCGACAAGGACACGGCACCGCTCACCGCGACCACGCTGTTCCCGGACACCCGGATGACCATGGCCAGCCGGGCCTACGGCAAGGGCGCCACCGACTCCGTCACCAACTGCGCTTCCGCCGCCTCCGGCCGGTTGGCCCCCGCGCTCACGGAAAACGGCTGCGACCAGGTCATCCGCGCCACGTACGAGCGGGACGGCGTCGCGGTCACCGTCGGCGTCGCCGTCTTCGGCACCGAGGCCCAGGCGGCGAAGGCCAAGGAGGACGCGAGCGGCAACATCCGGTCGCTGCCCGGCGACGGGGTGCCCGTCTTCTGCCGCGCCACCGCCTGCCGGCTGACGGCCAACTCCATCGGCCGCTACGCCTACTTCACCGTCGCCGGCTACACCTCTGGCAAGGACGTCACCACGGCCGACACCCGGGCTCGGCAAGCCGGCAAGGACGTCGCCGACTACACGTTCAACAGCATCGTCAACCGGGGCGAGGCCCAGGCGGCGAAGGCGGCCACGGCCCAGGCCGGCTGACCGGCGCACGGGCGGCTCCGGCCGGCGCTTCAGGCCGGCGGCCCGGAGCGGCGGTCCGGGGCGGCCTGCGGTGCCCGGCGGTCCGGGCCGGCGCTCCGGACGGCCCGGAGCGGCGGGTTCCGGGCGGCCCTCCGAACCGGCGGTCCGGACGGGCCCGGATCCACCGTTCCGGACGAGCCCGTCCCCTCCCCATGGCGGGCCGGGACTCCCCGGGCCCGGGCGCGCGCCCGGGCGCGCGCCCGCGCTCGGCCCGCGCCGGCTCCGAACGATCCGGCCCCGCGGTTCCCGCCGGCTCCCTCCGGCCGCCCGATTCCGTCCGGCCGTCCGCCGGCTCCCCCGGTCCCGGCCCGTGGCCCGCGGCCGGAACTCCTCCACCACCCGGTCCCCCGGCTCACCCGCCCCTCGCCCCGCGTCCCGTCCCTCCTCGCTTCCCCGTACCGGCCGCGACCGGTCCGATCAGGCCCGATCCGGTACGGCCGGCTTCCCGGCAAAAGCGGCCGGGCCATTGCCGCTCGCGCACCGGGCTGGTTAAGGTCGGCGCGTCATCCCGAAACACCCCGTCCCGTCCCGCTCCGAGCCGGGAGGACACCATCGCAGGCATCCCGGCCGCTCCGGCCGCAGCCGCCTTCCGGTCCGCTCCCCGCCTGGTGGGCCGGGCGGCCCTCCTCGCCTCAGTGGAATCCCGCATCGCCGCGGGCGGCAGCGTCGTCCTGACCGGCCCGAGCGGCATCGGCAAGACCGCCCTGCTGGAAGCCGCCGGCGCGGCCGCCGCCGCGCGCGGCGAACTGGTGCTGCGCGCCGCCGGTGCAGAGACCGAGCGCTGGATCCCGTACGCGGCCCTCGCCGAGCTGCTGAGCCAGGTGCCCGCCGCATGGCTGGACGCGCTGCCGGGCCCGCAGCGCGCCGCCATGGACGGGGTGCTGCTGCGCGACCGTCCCGCCGTCACGGGGAGCCGTGCGCAGTTCGCCTGCCGGCTCGCGTGGCAGACGCTGCTCGCCCGCTGCGCGGAGGCGGGACCGGTGCTGCTGCTGCTGGACGACGCGGAGTGGCTGGACACGGCTTCCGCCGACACCCTCGCCTACGCGGCGCGCCGGCTGACCGGCGGCGCGGTCCGCACCCTGCTGGCCGGACAGCGGCCGGAGCGGGCCGTGGACGCCGCCCCGCCCGGCGGTCCCACCCCCGATCCCGTCCCCGATCCGGCCCCCGGTGCGGGCACGGGCCCGGCCCCGGGGCACGGCCGGGTGCGTCCGGCCCCCT
This sequence comes from Streptomyces sp. F63, assembly GCF_018070345.1. Taxonomy (GTDB): domain Bacteria; phylum Actinomycetota; class Actinomycetes; order Streptomycetales; family Streptomycetaceae; genus Streptomyces. The sequence continues at coordinate 134,272 of NZ_JAGPXX010000015.1, read as the reverse complement.
GGCCCGTGCCGCCCGGGACCACCGAGATCACCGTCCCCCCGCTCGCACCGGACGAGCTGGCGGAACTCCTGGACCAGTACGGCCTGCCGGCCCGGGTCGCGAACACCGTGCACGCCGAATCCGGCGGCAACCCGTATCTGGCCCTGGCACTGGGCGGGGCGTTCACCGACCGCCTCCCCCGGCACGGCCGTCCCGTCCCGCTCCCCCGCCATGTGCACGCCCTCATCAGCGAGCGGGTCGCCGCGCTGCCGTCCCGGACCCGGGAAACGCTGCTGGTCGCCGCGCTCGCCGCGCATCCCACCGCCGAACTGCTGCTGCGGGCGGGCCGCGCGGACGCCGAGCGGGACATCCGGCGCGCCGTCGAGGCCGGGCTGCTCGTCGACGAGAGCGGCACGCTGCGGTTCACTCCGCCGGCGGTCGGCACCGTCCTGGCGGAGTCCGCGTCCGCCGCGCACCGGGCCGCCACGCACACCGCGCTCGCCCGGGTCGTCACCGACGCGGCGGGCCGCGTCCGGCACCGCGCCCTCGCCTCGGCCGACCCCGACGCCGAGGTGGCCCGCTCCCTGGTGACGGCGGCCGAGGCGGCCCGCCGCCAGGGCTCGCACCGGCTGGCCGCCGAGCTGTACCTGCTGGCCGCCGACCGCACGCCGTACGAGTTCGAGGCCGAGCGCCTGGAGTGGCTGGTGGCCGCCGCGGAGGTCGGCGCGGCGGCGGGCCTCCCCGGCATCGTGCACCGCGCGGCCGACGCCGTACTCGCCGCGGACGCGCACCGCGGCCAGCGGGTACGGGTCCGGCTGGCGCTGATCGACCTGTCCGGGCAGGCGCTCGCCGAACGCGACGAGGTGTTCGCCGCCGCCCTCGTCGACGCGGGCGACGACCCGTCCCTGCTGGCGCCGCTCCGGCTGCGGCTCTCGTGGGCCGCACTGGTGGACGGCCGTCCCGGCCCCGGCTCGGAGGAGGCCGGGCGGGCCGCCGACCTCGCCCGCGCCACCGGGGACACCGACACCGAGGCCATGGCGCTCTGCATCCGGGCCGTCGCCGCCCGCGTCATGAGCCGCCCCGACCACCGGGCGCTCATGGACGCCGCCCTGGCCCTGCCACAGCCCGCCGTCGACGGCCGACTGCACATGGCGCCGCGCTTCCACGCCGCCCGCTTCGCCGTCTTCGACGACCGGCTGGAGGAGGCCCGGCAGGACCTGCTGCGCATGCTGGCCCTCACCGAACGCGGCCACGGCGAGGAGGTCATGGAGGTGCTGCGGAGCCTCTCCGAGGTCTCGGCCCGGCTCGGCCGGTGCGCGGACGCGCTGCACTTCGCCGACCGCGCGGTCCGCATCGCCGAGGACGCCGCGCTCAGTCCCGGCCCCGCCTGGTACAACGCCGCCGTCGCGGAACTGGCGGGCGGCAGCGTCCAGCGGGCCGTCGCCTACGCGGAACGCGGTGTGCGCGCTTCCGAACAGGAACGCGACTCCATCTTCCTGGGACGGCACCTGCACGTGCTGGGCCAGGCCCGGCTGCGCACCGGGGACGTCCGGCGCGGCGTCGAGGCCCTGCTCCGCATCCGCGACCTGGAGCGCGAACAGGGCGTGTCGGCGCCTCTGGTGCTCCGCTGGCACGGCGACCTGGCGGCCGGGCTGACGGCCCTCGGACGCCACGGGGAGGCGGCGGAGATCATCGCCGCGGCGCGAGAGGCGATCGCCGGGGAGCTCGGCGGGCGGCAGGACGGCGGGGACAGCCGGGACGGCACGGGCGGCACGGGCGGCACGGGCGGCCCCGCCCGCCCGGAGGACGGGGCCCGGGGCGGCACGGCGCCACCCCGTACGCAGCACGGCCCGGACCCCGCGGCGACCACGGCACCCGGCGCGCCCGGGCCGGCCGGAGCACGGGAGACGCCCGGGTCCCTTCCGCCCGGTGCCGGCGTCATGGCGCAACTGGACCGCGCCGAGGCCGCGCTCCTCTCCGCACAGGGGCACCCCGACGCGGCCGTACGGCTGCTCGACGGGGCCGCGCGCCGCTTCGAGGCACTGGGCCAGCCGCTGGAACGCGGCCACTGCCTGCTGGTCCGCGCCGGTATCGAACGCCGGCGGCGCCGCACCGCCGCGGCCCGTACGGCCGCCGGCGAGGCGCTGGCCCTCTTCACCCGTCACGGCGCGAAGCCGTGGACGGAGCAGGCGAGCCGGCTGCTGGCGCAGGTCGACGGCACGGTGGCGGAGCCCGGCCGGGCGGGCGCGGGCGGCGGCACGGCGCTCGGCGTGCCCGCGACGGGCGTCCCCGTCGGCGGCACGGCCGCGCCGGTCCGTGAGGCGGGCGTGGCGGCCGGCCACGGCACCGGCACCGGGACCGCCGCGTTCGCCGTGCTCACGGACTCCGAGGAACGCATCGCCGTCCTCGTCGGTGAAGGGGCCACCAATCAGGAGGTGGCGGCGCGGATGTTCCTCAGCGTCAAGACCATCGAGGCCTCGCTGACCCGGATCTACCGCAAGCTCGGCATCCGCTCCCGCACCCAGCTCAGCTCCTGGCTGAGTTCCGCGTACGGCCTGTCGGACGGCCCGTGGCCCCCGGCCTCCCCGCACGCCTGACGCGAAAATCCCCCGTCCGGCGGCACGGGCAGGGGCGCGGCGCCACGGCGCCGCGGCCGCAGCCGGTCTCCCGCACCGCTATGCGCCTTCGTACGCTCTGCGGAGCCCCGCGACGTCCAGCTTCTTCATGCCCAGCATCGCCTCTGTCGCGCGCTTGGCCTTCTCCGGGTCCGGGTCGGAGACCATGTCGAGGAGCACGGTGGGGACGACCTGCCAGGACAGCCCGAACCTGTCCTTGAGCCAGCCGCAGGGGCCCTCCTCCCCGCCGTCCTCGGTGAGCCGGGCCCAGTAGTGGTCCACCTCGTCCTGGCTCTCGCAGTGGATCTGGAACGAGACGGCCTCGGTGAAGCTGAACTCCGGTCCGCCGTTGAGCGCGACGAACTTCTGGCCGTTGATTTCGAAGTCGACGGTGACCACCGAGCCGGCCGGCCCGGGACCGGCCTCGGTGTAGCGGCTGACCTTCCCGATCCGGCCGTCCTCGAAGACGGAGGTGTAGAACCGGGCGGCCTCCTCGGCCCTGCCGTCGAACCACAGGCATGTGGTGAAGCCGTGAGTGATCATGAAAAGCCTCCTGGAGAGCGAGAGTGTTCACCCTTACCGACCGACCCGGGCGGGGAAACTCATCGCAGCCCCGGCGGAGAACCCCGGCACCGGGCGGCCCCGGCACGGTGAGCCGGCGGTTCCGGGCATGGGCGCCGGACCGTGCGCCCCGGACCGGCCGCCCCCGCGCGGCCAACCCGTCGGTACTCCCGCGGAAAGCCCGGCACCCCGCCCGCCCCTCGGAACTCCCGCCTCGGAACTCCCGCCTCAGGACTCCGGCGGGGCCCCGCCGCCGTTCCCGCCGCCGTTCCCGCCGCCCGGAAGCGTCCGCTTGTTGCGGGCCGCGCGGTTCCGCGCGGCGAGCTGGTCGTCCGCCGGGTAGCCGACCTCCTCCAGGGTCAGCCCGTGCGGCCGTACGACGTTGACGGCCGAGTGGCGCACCCGCCCCGCCAGCACCTCGGCGGGGAAGCCCACCGGACGGTGCCCGTCACCGACCAGCAGCATGGACCCCACCAGCGCGCGCACCATGTTGTGGCAGAAGGCGTCCGCACGCACGGTCGCCACCGCCAGACCCGCGTCCTCCTCGCCGGGGGCGGGCCGCTCCCAGCGCAGGTCGAGCAGCGTTCGGATGGTGGTCGCACCCTCGCGCTTCTTGCAGTACGCGGCGAAGTCGTGCTCTCCGAGCAGCTTCGCCGCGGCCTCGTTCATCAGGTCGACATCCACCGGCCGGTCGTGCCACAGCACATGACCGCGCCGCAGCGGGTCCACACCCCCGCGGTGGTCGCCGACCCGGTACGCGTAACGCCGCCAGATCGCCGAGAAACGGGCGTTGAAGTGCGGCGGCGCCACACCGACCCGCCGGACCCGCACATCGTGCGGCAGCCGCCCCGCGAGCCGGCGCAGCAGCTTCTCGCCGTGCTCGGCCCAGACCTCCTCCGCCAGATCGACGTGGGCGACCTGGCCCCGCGCGTGCACCCCGGCGTCCGTACGGCCCGCCACGGTCAGCTCCACCGGATACGGCAGCCGCATCACCACGCGCAGCGCGTCCTCCAGCTCCCCCTGCACCGTGCGCCGCCCGCGCTGCCGCGCCCAGCCCGAGAAGTCCTTCCCGTCATAGGAGAGGTCCAGCCGCACCCGAACCTGCCCCGGCTCTACGTCGTCACTCATCCGAAGATCCTCTCACCAGACGCGGAACGGGCCCGCCCCAGAGAACTGGAGCGGGCCCGTCCGTACAACCGGCAGCGGCAGCCGGGCGTGAAGCGGAAGGCGGTGCCTGGCTCAGGCGTCCTTCTTCTCCTCGCCGGTCTCCGCGGCCTCGGCCTCGGCCGCCGGAGCCTCGGCCTCGGCGGCAGCCGCCTCGCCCTGGTCCTTCTTGAGGTCCGCGGCAGCCTGGTCGCCGGCGGCTTCCTTGGCGGAACGCTTGGTGGCGGCCTCGGCCTCACCGACGGCGGTCTGCTGCACGGTCAGCGCCTCGACCAGCTCGATGACGGCCATCGAGGCGTTGTCACCGCGGCGGCTACCGATCTTCGTGATCCGGGTGTAGCCACCCGGACGGTTCTCGTACCGGGGACCGATCTCCGTGAAGAGGGTGTGGACGACACCCTTGTCGCGGATCGTCTGAAGCACCTGACGGCGGTTGTGAAGGTCGCCCTTCTTCGCCTTGGTGATCAGACGCTCGGCCACCGGGCGCAGCCGGCGGGCCTTGGCCTCGGTGGTGGTGATGCGGCCGTGCTCGAAGAGCGCGGTGGCGAGGTTCGCCAGCATCAGCCGCTCGTGCGCGGCGCTGCCGCCCAGACGGGCACCCTTGGTGGGCTTCGGCATGGATCTCTCCTCAGTTTCTGCACCGGCCGTATCAGGTACCGGTGTCAGTGTCCGAACGGGCTCGTGCCCGCCGGAGCCCGGGAACCGGCGGTTCCCGGAAGTCTGCTGCCAGGCTTCGACCGCCCGGCGGGGCGGAACCGTGGGCACCGGAGTGCCGCACCTGCCGCCCCGCCGGAGGCGGACTCAGTACTGCTCGGTCTCCACGAAGCCCGCGTCCGCGTCGTCGTCCGCCCCGAAGGCGTCCGCGGCGGCGGTCGGGTCGAATCCGGGCGGGCTGTCCTTGAGGGCCAGCCCCATGCCGGCCAGCTTCGCCTTGACCTCGTCGATCGACTTGGCACCGAAGTTGCGGATGTCCAGCAGGTCGGCCTCGCTCCGCGCCACGAGCTCACCCACGGAGTGGATGCCCTCGCGCTTGAGGCAGTTGTACGACCGGACCGTGAGCTCCAGCTCCTCGATCGGCAGCGCCAGATCGGCGGCCAGGGCTGCGTCCGTCGGGGACGGGCCCATGTCGATGCCCTCGGCGTCGATGTTGAGCTCACGGGCCAGACCGAACAGCTCGACCAGGGTCTTGCCGGCCGACGCCATGGCGTCGCGCGGACGCATGGCCTGCTTGGTCTCGACGTCGACGATCAGCTTGTCGAAGTCGGTCCGCTGCTCGACACGGGTCGCCTCGACCTTGTACGTGACCTTGAGCACCGGGCTGTAGATGGAGTCCACCGGGATCCGGCCGATCTCCTGGCCCAGCTGCTTGTTCTGCACGGCGGAGACGTAGCCGCGGCCGCGCTCGACGGTCAGCTCCATCTCCAGCTTGCCCTTGCCGTTCAGCGTGGCGAGGACGAGGTCCGGGTTGTGCACCTCGACACCGGCCGGCGGCGCGATGTCCGCCGCCGTGACCAGCCCGGGGCCCTGCTTGCGCAGGTACATCACCACGGGCTCGTCGTGCTCGGAGGAGACGACGAGCTGCTTGATGTTGAGGATGAGGTCGGTGACGTCCTCCTTGACGCCCGGCACGGTGGTGAACTCGTGCAGGACCCCGTCGATCCGGATGCTGGTGACGGCGGCACCGGGAATCGAGGAGAGCAGCGTGCGACGGAGGGAATTGCCGAGGGTGTAGCCGAAGCCCGGCTCCAGCGGCTCGATCACGAACCGGGAGCGGTATTCGTCGACGACCTCTTCGGTCAACGAGGGGCGCTGAGCGATCAGCATGGATGTACTCCTTCAGTCTTCGGCACCCGCTATTTGATGCCGGACAGTGCCAAGGATACGGGCGGCCGCCGCGGGATTGCCCCGCTTCGGCCGCCCGCCCCTCAGCTGTTACGAGCCCTTACGTGGAGTAGAGCTCGACGATCAGCCGCTCCTGCACCTGGGTGTCGATGCTGCGATCCCCGGGGAGTGATCCCCGTACCCCGGGCAGCACGCGTGGCGCCGCCCGGTGGGAAGCCGCAGGAGCAGCCGGCTCACCCGGATTACTTCGAGTAGAGCTCGACGATCAGCTGCTCCTGCACCTGGGTGTCGATCACCTGGCGCTCGGGCAGGCTGTGCACGAGGATCCGCATCTTCGACGGGATGGCCTCCAGCCACGCCGGAACCGTCTTCTCGCCGGCCTCCGCCCGAGCGACGACGAACGGCGTCAGCTCCAGCGAGGACTTGCGGACCTCGATGATGTCGTTCACGGACACACGAGCCGACGGGATGTCGTTCTTGCGGCCGTTGATGGTGATGTGGCCGTGCTTGACCAGCTGGCGGGCGTGGTCGCGGGACTTGGCGAAGCCCGCGCGGTACACCACGTTGTCCAGCCGCGTCTCGAGGATGCGCAGCAGGTTCTCGCCGGTCTTGCCCTGCTTGCGGTTGGCTTCCTCGAAGTAACCACGGAACTGCTTCTCAAGGACACCGTAGATGCGAGCGGCCTTCTGCTTCTCACGCTTCTGCAGCAGGTACTCGCTGTCCTTGGTGCGCCCGCGACCGTGCTCACCCGGGGGGTAAGGACGGATCTCGATCGGGCACTTCGCGCTCTCGCACTTGCTCCCCTTGAGGAAGAGCTTCTGCTTCTCCCGACGGCATCGCTTGCAGTCGGCCCCGGTGTAACGCGCCATTGTTTGTCTGTCTCCTACTTCAGCCGGCTCAGACGCGACGGCGCTTGGGCGGCCGGCATCCGTTGTGCGGGGTGGGGGTCACGTCCTGGATCGAGCCGACCTCCAGGCCGGTGGCCTGGAGGGAGCGGATCGCGGTCTCACGGCCGGAGCCGGGACCCTTGACGAAGACGTCAACCTTGCGCATGCCGTGCTCCTGCGCGCGGCGCGCGGCCGACTCGGCGGCCATCTGCGCGGCGAACGGGGTCGACTTGCGCGAGCCCTTGAAGCCGACGTGGCCGGCCGAGGCCCAGGAGATCACGTTGCCCGTGGGGTCGGTGATCGAGACGATCGTGTTGTTGAACGTGCTCTTGATGTGAGCGTGCCCGTGGGCGACGTTCTTCTTCTCCTTGCGGCGCACCTTCTTGGCGCCGGCCGTACGGCTCTTCGGAGGCATACTCAGAAACTCCTGTGGAGGTGGTCGGTCCTACCTGCCGGACCGCGGTGACAGCGGGCACTCGGGACGTGTCCCGAGGACCGCACTGGCGTCCGGAGCGGACTACTTCTTGCCCGGCTTCTTCTTGCCGGCGATCGCGCGACGCGGGCCCTTGCGGGTGCGGGCGTTGGTGCTCGTGCGCTGACCGCGCACGGGCAGACCGCGGCGGTGACGCAGACCCTGGTAGCTGCCGATCTCGACCTTGCGGCGGATGTCGGCCTGGATCTCGCGGCGGAGGTCACCCTCGGTCCTGAGGTTGGCGTCCACGTACTCGCGGATCTTGATCAGATCCTCTTCGGCCAGGTCCCGGACACGGGTGTCCGGGTTCACGCCCGTGGCGGCCAGCGTCTGCTGGGCCAGGGAGCGCCCGATACCGAAAACGTAGGTGAGGGCGACCTCGACGCGCTTCTCGCGCGGGAGGTCAACGCCGGAAAGGCGTGCCATCGATTGGCTCCTGATTGCATCGGAGGTCTTCCACAGCATCTCTCCCGGCGGCTCGGCCACCGGGTCCCCGGCCTCCGCCGGGGGTGTCGCCCCTGCGCGAGGGGCGGATGACTGCGGTTCTGTCTGTGGTGCGTCGCGCGAACTGCTTCAGTGCGGTCGTGTCAGCCCTGGCGCTGCTTGTGGCGCAGGTTGTCACAGATGACCATGACCCGGCCGTGACGGCGGATCACCTTGCACTTGTCGCAGATCTTCTTGACGCTCGGCTTGACCTTCATGGGATGTGAGGTTCTCCGGGTCGTGCGACCGCGCCGCCCGAGGGCGGAACGATCACGAGATCTACTTGTAGCGGTAGACGATCCGGCCGCGCGTCAGGTCGTAGGGAGAGAGCTCCACCACGACCCGGTCGTCGGGAAGGATGCGGATGTAGTGCATCCGCATCTTGCCGCTGATGTGCGCGAGGACCTTGTGACCGTTCTGGAGCTCCACCTTGAACATCGCGTTCGGCAGAGACTCGATCACGGTGCCCTCAATCTCGATGGCACCTTGCTTCTTGGCCACGCTTCGCCTTTCGAATCGGCTACCTTGATCGGCTCACGGCATGCCCGAGGACAGGCGTGATCCGACGTGTCAGTCTACGCGACGGCAACCGGAAAGACTAATCTAGCTTCCCCCCTGCGGAGATCCTTATGCCTCCGCGCCGCCGCGGATCTTCCGGGCCGGCCCCGTTCCGGCCCGCTCCCACCCGTGGCTCAGGATCCGCCGCAGGGGTCCGGGGCCGTCGCGATGCCGTACTCCGCCAGCTTGGCCCGGCCGCCGTCGAATGCGGTGAGCACCAGCGGGCCCTCCTCGGTGAGGGCCACCGAGTGCTCCCAGTGGCTGCTCCAGCTGCCGTCGTCGGTCTTCACCGTCCACTCGTCCGGAAGGACGTGCGTCCGGGGGGTGCCGAGGCTCACCATCGGCTCGATCGCGATGCAGAAGCCGGGCACCAGACGCGGACCGCGGCCGCGCTTGCGGTCGACGTAGTTCAGCAGATGCGGGTCCATGTGCATCTGCGAGCCGATGCCGTGGCCGCCGTAGTCCTGGATGATCCCGTACTTGCCGCCGGACGGGCGGGGCTGGCGGCGGATGTACCCCTCAATCGCCTTGGAGATGTCCACCAGGCGGTTGCCCTGCCTCACCGCGGCGATGCCGGCCCACATCGACTCCTCGGTGACCCGGCTGAGCTCCAGCAGTTCCGGGGCGTGGCCGGTGCCGACGAACACGGTCAGGGCCGCGTCGCCGTGCCAGCCGCCGACCACCGCACCGGCGTCGATGGAGATGATGTCGCCGTCGCGCAGCACGGTCGCGGTGTCCGGGATGCCGTGCACCACCACGTCGTTGACCGAGGTGCAGATGGTCGCCGGGAAGCCGCCGTAACCGAGGAAGTTGGACTTGGCGCCGTGCTCGGCCAGCACCTTGCGGGCGATGTCGTCGAGGTCCCCGGTCGTCGCCCCCGGAACCGCCGCCGCCCGGCACGCCTCATGGATGCGCGCGACGACCAGCCCGGCCTCGCGCATCTTCGCGATCTGCTCCGGAGTCTTGATCTCCACCATGGGGGCGCCTTCCGCCTTCCGTCCTCACCGGATCCGGGCACCGCCCGTTCCGTGCGTACACAACAACGGTACGGCCGCGATGCCCCGAGGGGCTTCGCGGCCGTACCGTACTTCTCTGCTCTCAGACCGCTTCCCGGCTGAGCGCGGCCATCGCCCGTTCGGTCACCTCGGCGACCTTGCCGAGCGCCGAGATCGTGACCACCAGGCCCTGCGCCCGGTAGTAGTCGATGATCGGCTCGGTTTCCCGGTGGTAGACCTCCAGCCGCTTGCGGACGGTCTCCTCGCGGTCGTCCTCGCGCTGGTAGAGCTCGCCGCCGCACTCGTCGCAGACGCCGTCGGTCTTCGGCTTCTTGTACTCGACGTGGTAGGTGTGCGAGCTGTCGCTGCGGCAGGTCCGCCGGCCGGCGATCCGCTTCACGACCTCGGCCTCGGGGACCTCCAGGTCCAGCACCCCGTCGAGGGCGGTGCCCTCCGCGGCGAGGATCTCGTCGAGCGCCTTGGCCTGGTCGATATTGCGCGGGAAGCCGTCCAGCAGAAAGCCCCCGGCGGCGTCCGCCTGGCTCATCCGGTCCCTCGCCATCCCGACGGTCACCTCGTCGGGGACGAGCTCCCCGGCCTTCATGAACTCCTGCGCCTGCTTGCCGAGGGGCGTGCCCTGGCTGATGTTGGCGCGGAAGAGATCACCGGTGGAGATGTGCGGAATGGAGAGATTCTTGGCCAGGTACGCGGCTTGCGTACCCTTTCCGGCGCCAGGCGGCCCGACGAGGACGATTCGCATCAGCGGAGGAACCCTTCGTAGTTACGCTGCTGAAGCTGGCTCTCGATCTGCTTCACCGTCTCCAGACCGACACCCACGATGATGAGGATGCTCGTTCCGCCGAAGGGGAAGTTCTGATCGGCGTTGAACAGAACCAGTGCCACCGTTGGCACCAATGCGATCAAGCCCAGGTACAGCGAGCCCGGCCACGTGATGCGGTTGAGCACATAGCTCAAGTACTCAGCGGTCGGACGTCCAGCCCGGATGCCCGGGATGAAGCCACCATACTTCTTCATGTTGTCGGCGACTTCTTCGGGGTTGAAGGTGATCGCCACATAGAAGAACGCGAAGAAGATAATCATCACAAAGTAGGTGATGATGTACATCGCGCTGTCGGGCGAGACCAGATTCGCCTGAATCCAAGTCGCCCAGCCGGCAGTCGAGTTGCTGAACTGGACCAGCAGGGCCGGAATGTAGAGCAGCGAGGCCGCGAAGATGACGGGAATCACACCCGCCTGGTTCACCTTCAACGGAATGTACGTGGACGTACCGCCGTAGGACCTGCGGCCGATCATGCGCTTCGCGTACTGCACCGGAATGCGCCGCTGGGCCTGCTCGACGAAGACCACCAGGGCGACCATCGCCAGGCCCACCAGGATCACGGCGCCGAACTCGACCCAGCCGTCCACGATCTTGCCCGACAGCTTGATCTGCCACAGCGAACCGGTGAAGCCGGCGGCGATCGCGATGAACATCAGGATCGACATGCCGTTGCCGATGCCACGGTCCGTGATGAGCTCGCCGAGCCACATCACCAGGGCGGTGCCGGCGGTCATGGTGATGACCATGACGGCGGTCGTGAAGATCGACTGATCCGGGATGATCTCGGAAGCCCGGTCACAGCCCGGGAAGAGCGAGCCGCTGCGGGCGGTGGCCACCAGGCCCGTACCCTGCAGCACACCGAGCGCCACGGTCAGGTAACGGGTGTACTGCGTGATCTTCGCCTGGCCGCTCTGGCCCTCCTTCTTCAGGGCCTCGAGCCGCGGGATCACCACCACGAGCAGCTGCAGAATGATGCTGGCCGTGATGTACGGCATGATGCCGAGCGCGAAGATCGTCAGCTGCAGCAGCGCGCCGCCGCTGAACATGTTGACCAGGCCGAAGAGATCCCCGCCCTGGCCCTTCGCCGCATCCATGCAGTAGTTGACGTTGACGTAGCTGACCCCGGGGACCGGAATATGGGCCCCGAGTCGGAAGAGCACGATGATGCCCAACGTGAACAGCAGCTTCTTGCGCAGGTCGGGCGTCTTGAACGCCCGGGCGAACGCGGTGAGCACGGTGCCTCCTGCGCCCCCCGCGCCAGGCGCGAGAGGTGACGGTCTTGAGGGTCGACGGATACAAAGCAGTCAATAGCCGCGGAGGCACACGCCACGCGGACAGTAACGGACGCCACCTTACCGGCGGACGTGCCCCGGGCGGAACGACCAACCGGGGATGCCCCGTTAGGGCATCCCCGGTTGGTCCGTTCAAGCGGCCCGGCGAACTCAGACGAGTTCGGTCACGGAGCCACCGGCGGCGGTGATCTTCTCCTTGGCGGAGCCGGAGACGGCGTCGACCGTCACCTGCAGCGCCACGGAGACCTCGCCGGTGCCGAGCACCTTCACGAGCTGGTTCTTGCGAACCGCGCCCTTGGCGACCAGATCGGCCACCGTGACCTCGCCGCCCTGCGGGTAGAGCGCGGCCAGCTTGTCCAGGTTCACGACCTGGTACTCGGTGCGGAACGGGTTCTTGAAGCCCTTCAGCTTCGGAAGACGCATGTGGAGGGGCATCTGCCCGCCCTCGAAGCGCTCCGGAACCTGGTAGCGGGCCTTCGTACCCTTGGTGCCACGACCAGCGGTCTTACCCTTGGACGCCTCGCCACGGCCCACACGGGTCTTGGCGGTCTTGGCGCCCGGGGCGGGCCGGAGGTTGTGGACCTTCAGCGGCTTCTCGTCCGCCATGTCAGTCGACCTCCTCAACCGTGACGAGGTGCCGCACGGTCTGCGCCATGCCGCGGATCTCGGGACGGTCCTCCTTGACGACCACGTCGTTCACCCGCTTCAGACCGAGCGAACGAAGGGTGTCGCGGTGGTTCTGCTTGCTGCCGATGTAGGACTTCTTCTGCGTGATCTTGAGACGGGCCATCACGCACCCGCTCCCGCACGCGCCCGCAGCAGAGCCGCGGGGGCGACGTCCTCCAGGGGCAGTCCGCGGCGGGCGGCGATCTCCTCCGGGCGCTGCAGCCCCCGGAGAGCCGACACCGTGGCGTGCACGATGTTGATCGGGTTCGACGAGCCCAGCGACTTGCTGAGCACGTCGTGGATGCCCGCGCACTCCAGCACGGCGCGCACCGGGCCACCCGCGATCACACCGGTACCGGGGGAAGCAGGCTTCAGCAGGACGACGCCCGCGGCCTTCTCGCCCTGGATCGGGTGCGGGATGGTGCCCTGGATCCGGGGGACCTTGAAGAAGTGCTTCTTGGCCTCCTCCACACCCTTGGCGATGGCGGCCGGCACCTCCTTGGCCTTGCCGTATCCGACGCCCACGGTGCCGTCACCGTCGCCCACCACGACCAGCGCGGTGAAGCTGAAGCGACGACCACCCTTCACAACCTTGGCAACACGGTTGATCGCGACAACGCGCTCAACGTACGCGGTCTTCTCGGCGGCAGCGCCGCCGTCCCGGCCCTTACGGTCCCGCCGCTCGCCGCCACCGGCGCCGCCACCGCGGCGCTGGGGTCCAGCCATTGGATTTACCTCTCTCGTTTACGTCCGCTGCTACGGAACCGTGCTCAGAACTTGAGCCCGGCCTCGCGGGCGGCGTCGGCCAGAGCGGCGATCCGCCCGGCGTACTGGTTGCCACCGCGGTCGAACACGACGGCCTCGATGCCGGCGGCCTTGGCCCGCTCGGCCACCAGGGCGCCGACCTTCTGAGCCTGGGAGCTCTTGTCGCCCTCGTTCCCGCGGATGGACTCGTCCAGCGTCGACGCCGAGGCCAGCGTGTGGCCCGCGATGTCGTCGATGACCTGGGCGGTCATGTGGCGGTTGGAACGCGTCACGACCAGGCGGGGACGCTCCGGGGTACCGGAGATCCGCTTGCGGACGCGGATGTGGCGACGCTTGATGGCGGCGCGCTTGCGGGCGTCGCCCTTGGCGATCTTCACGCCGAATGCCATGGCTTACTTACCAGCCTTTCCGACCTTGCGCCGGATGACCTCGCCGGCGTACTTCACGCCCTTGGCCTTGTACGGGTCGGGCTTCCGCAGCTTGCGGATGTTGGCCGCGACCTCGCCGACCTTCTGCTTGTCGATGCCCTCGACACTCAGCTTGGTCGGGGACTCCACCGTGAAGGTGATGCCCTCCGGGGCCTCGATCAGGATGGGGTGGCTGTAGCCCAGCGCGAACTCCAGGTTGGAGCCCTTCGCCTGGACACGGTAACCGACACCGCTGATTTCGAGCTTCTTGCTGTATCCCTGGGTCACCCCGGTGATCATGTTCGCCACCAGCGTGCGGGACAGGCCGTGCAGGGCCTTGTTCTGACGCTCGTCATTGGGGCGGCTGACGGTGATGACACCGTCCTCACCCTTGCTGACCTCGATGGGCGCGGCGACGGTGTGCGAGAGGGTGCCCTTGGGGCCCTTCACGGCGACCGTCCGGCCATCGATGGTGACGTCCACGCCGGCGGGAACCGGGATGGGGAGCTTGCCGATGCGCGACATTGCAGTTCCTCCTTCCCGACTACCAGACGTAGGCGAGGACTTCCCCACCCACGCCCTTCTTCTGCGCCTGCTGGCCGGTGAGCAGCCCGTGGGACGTGGAGATGATCGCCACGCCCAGGCCGCCGAGCACCTTCGGCAGATTGGTGGACTTTGCGTAGACCCGCAGGCCCGGCTTCGAAATCCGCTTGATGCCGGCGATCGAGCGCTCGCGGTTGGGGCCGAACTTCAGCTCGAGGACGAGGTTCTTGCCCACCTCGGCGTCCTCGGTCTTCCAGCCGGTGATGAAGCCCTCCTGCTGGAGGATCTCCGCGATGTGCGACTTGATCTTGCTGTGCGGCATCACGACGGTGTCGTGATAAGCCGAGTTGGCGTTTCGCAGACGAGTGAGCATGTCTGCGATCGGATCGGTCATGGTCATGATGGCCTTCGGCCTCTCTCGCCGGGGTTTCCTATCTGCGCCATCCCTCTCCCCGGGGTGTGTTCCGGGACGGGTGCGGCGCGGGGACCTACGGCGTAGTAAGTGTCATAGCGGGCTGTGCCCGCGGACGGCCATGGACGGCGAACGCCCAACCCTTCCACTCTACGGGAACCGTGGAGTGGTCCGGGCCGGGCCCTCGCCGGCCACGTGCTTACCGAGAGTCCTGGCTGGTCCCTGCGTCCCGTCGCCCGGCGGCCGCCCGCGGCGGGGCGGGCCGGGCGGCGGGAGGGATTACCAGGAGCTCTTGGTGACGCCCGGCAGCTCGCCGCGGTGCGCCATCTCACGGAGGCACACACGGCAGAGGCCGAACTTGCGGTAGACGGAGTGCGGCCGGCCACAGCGCTGGCAGCGGGTGTACGCGCGCACACCGAACTTCGGCTTGCGGGCGGCCTTAGCGATCAGAGCCTTCTTCGCCACGGTCAGTTCTCCTTGAACGGGAAGCCGAGGTGACGCAGCAGGGCACGGCCCTCGTCGTCGTTGGTCGCCGTGGTGACCACGGTGATGTCCATGCCCCGGACCCGGTCGATCTTGTCCTGGTCGATCTCGTGGAACATGACCTGCTCCGTGAGACCGAAGGTGTAGTTGCCCCGGCCGTCGAACTGCTTCGGCGACAGACCGCGGAAGTCGCGGATGCGCGGCAGCGCGAGCGACAGCAGCCGGTCCAGGAACTCCCACATGCGGTCACCGCGGAGGGTGACGTGGGCACCGATCGGCTGGCCCTCGCGCAGCTTGAACTGCGCGATGGACTTGCGGGCCTTGGTGACCGACGGCTTCTGGCCGGTGATCGTGGCGAGGTCGCGGATGGCGCCCTCGATCAGCTTGGAGTCGCGGGCGGCGTCGCCCACACCCATGTTGACCACGATCTTGGTGAGGCCCGGGATCTGCATGACGTTCTCGTAGGAGAACTCCTCACGCAGCTTGCCCGTGATCTCCTCGCGGTAGCGCTGCTTCAGGCGCGGGGTCACTGTGGTGGCACTCATCAGATGTCCTCACCGGTCCGCTTGGCAACGCGGATCTTGTTGCCTTCGTCGTCGAAGCGGTAGCCGACACGCGTGACGACCTTCTTGCCGTCCTTCTCCACCACGAGCTGAACATTGCTCACGTGGATCGGGGCCTCGGTCGTGACGATGCCGCCGGTCTTCGAACCGCGGGCGGTCTGGCCGGCCTTGGTGTGCTTCTTGACCCGGTTGACACCCTCGACCAGGACGCGGTCCTCGCGGGGGAAGGCCTGGATGACCTTGCCCTGCTTGCCCTTGTCCTTACCGGTGATGACCTGGACCAGGTCGCCCTTCTTGATCTTCATCGGTTACAGCACCTCCGGCGCGAGCGAGATGATCTTCATGAACTTCTTCTCGCGCAGCTCCCGGCCCACCGGGCCGAAGATGCGGGTGCCGCGGGGGTCACCGTCGTTCTTGAGGATGACGGCCGCGTTCTCGTCGAAGCGGATGTACGAGCCGTCGGCGCGGCGGCGCTCCTTCACCGTGCGAACGATGACCGCCTTGATGACGTCACCCTTCTTCACGTTGCCGCCGGGAATCGCGTCCTTCACGGTGGCGACGATGACGTCACCGATGCCCGCGTAGCGTCGACCGGAGCCACCGAGAACACGGATGCAAAGGATTTCCTTCGCCCCCGTGTTGTCGGCGACCCGCAGTCGCGACTCCTGCTGGATCACGTCTATCTCCTGATCGTCTGCCGGTTCCCGGCGGGGGCTCCGTGGGAGCCCCCGCCGAGCCTGGCGGAACTGTCCTGAGGAGAGACCTCAGGGTGTATGACGAGGCATTCCCGAGCGGGAATGGCCTACTTGGCCTTCTCGAGGATCTCGACGATGCGCCAGCGCTTGGTGGCGGACAGCGGCCGGGTCTCCATCAGGAGGACGCGGTCGCCGACACCGGCAGCGTTCTGCTCGTCGTGCGCCTTGAGCTTGTTGGTACGGCGGACGACCTTGCCGTACAGCGCGTGCTTCACGCGGTCCTCGACGGCGACGACGACGGTCTTGTCCATCTTGTCGCTGACCACGAGGCCCTCACGGGTCTTGCGGAAGCCGCGCTCGCTCTTGTTCTCAGTCACATTCGTCTCGCTCATCAGGCGCTCTCCACCGTCTCGATGCCGAGCTCGCGCTCACGCATCAGGGTGTAGATGCGGGCGATGTCCTTGCGGACGGCCTTCAGCCGGCCGTGGTTCTCGAGCTGTCCGGTCGCCGCCTGGAAGCGGAGGTTGAACAGCTCCTCCTTGGCCTCGCGAAGCTTCGCAACGAGTTCCTCGTCGTCCAGCTCACGCAGCTCGGTCGCCTTGGTACCGGCCGCCATCACGACTCACCTGCCTCGCGCCGGACGATCCGGCACTTCATCGGAAGCTTGTGGGCGGCGCGGGTCAGCGCCTCCTTGGCAACCTTTTCGTTCGGGAAGGACAGCTCGAACATCACCCGGCCGGGCTTGACGTTCGCGACCCACCACTCGGGGGAACCCTTACCGGAACCCATGCGGGTCTCGGCGGGCTTCTTGGTGAGCGGGCGGTCCGGGTAGATGTTGATCCAGACCTTGCCGCCACGCTTGATGTGACGGGTCATGGCGATACGAGCGGACTCGATCTGCCGGTTGGTCACATAGGCCGGGGTCACGGCCTGGATGCCGTACTCGCCGAACGCCAGCTCCGTACCACCCTTGGCCATACCACTGCGCTTGGGGTGGTGCTGCTTGCGGTGCTTGACCCTACGAGGGATCAGCATGGGTCAGCTCTCCTTTCCGGCAGCGCTCGGCTCAGCGGCGGCGGCAGCGGGAGCCTCGGCCTTGGCCTCGGCGGCCGGAGCCGACTGCTGCTGGGGCTTACGACCGCGGCCACCGCGCTCGCCACCACGGCCACCGCCACGCGACGGCCGGTCGCCGCCACCGCGAGCGGGGCGGTTACCGGCACGGGCGGCGGCGTTCTCGGCCCGAACCTCGGCGATGTTCTTGACGTCGCCCTTGTAGATCCACACCTTCACGCCGATGCGGCCGAAGGTGGTCTTGGCCTCGAAGAAGCCGTAGTCGACGTTCGCGCGGAGGGTGTGCAGGGGCACCCGGCCCTCGCGGTAGAACTCCGAGCGGGACATCTCGGCGCCGCCGAGGCGGCCACCGCACTGGATCTTGATGCCCTTGGCGCCGGCCTTCATCGTCGACTGCATGCTCTTGCGCATGGCGCGACGGAAGGAGACGCGGGAGGAGAGCTGCTCGGCGACGGCCTGCGCGACCAGCTGGGCATCCGTCTCGGGGTTCTTGACCTCGAGGATGTTCAGCTGCACCTGCTTGCCGGTGAGCTTCTCCAGCTCGCCGCGGATGCGGTCGGCCTCCGCGCCGCGGCGGCCGATGACGATGCCCGGCCGGGCGGTGTGGATGTCGACGCGGACGCGGTCACGGGTGCGCTCGATCTCCACCTTGGAGATACCGGCGCGCTCCATGCCCTTCGTCATCATCCGGCGGATGGCGACGTCTTCCTTGACGTAGTCCTTGTACAGCTTGTCGGCGTACCAGCGGGACTTGAAGTCCGTGGTGATGCCGAGCCGGAACCCGTGCGGGTTAACCTTCTGGCCCATTACCGGGTTCCTTCCTTGCTGCTGACGACCACGGTGATGTGGCTGGTCCGCTTGCGGATCCGGTAGGCGCGGCCCTGGGCGCGCGGCCGGAACCGCTTCAGGGTCGGGCCCTCGTCGACGTACGCCTCGGAGATGAAGAGGCTGCCGGCGTCGGTGTGGTCGTAGTTGTGCGCGGCATTGGCGATGGCGCTGTCGAGCACCTTGGCCACCGGCACGCTCGCGGCCTGCGGGGCGAAACGCAGGACCGCCTGAGCCTCCGTGGCATCCATGCCACGGATGAGGTCCACCACGCGGCGGGCCTTCATGGGCGTGACGCGGATGTACCGCGCCTGGGCCCTGGCTTCCATGGTTGTCCCTTCGGTGTCTGTCATGGTCTTCACACCCCGCCCGTCAACGACGCTTCGACTTGCGGTCGTCCTTGACGTGGCCGCGGAAGGTGCGGGTCGGCGCGAACTCGCCGAGCTTGTGGCCGACCATCGACTCGGTGATGAACACCGGGACGTGCTTGCGGCCGTCGTGCACCGCGATCGTGTGGCCCAGCATGGCCGGGACGATCATGGAGCGGCGGGACCAGGTCTTGATGACGTTCTTGGTCCCCGCGTCGTTCTGTCCGTCCACCTTCTTGATCAGGTGGTCGTCGACGAAGGGCCCCTTCTTGAGACTGCGCGGCATCTGAACCCGCTCCTAGCGCTTCTTGTTCGTCTTGCGGCGGCGGACGATGTACTTGTTGCTGGCCTTCTTCGGCGAGCGCGTACGGCCCTCCTTCTGACCCCACGGCGAGACCGGGTGGCGACCACCGGAGGTCTTGCCCTCACCACCACCGTGCGGGTGGTCGACGGGGTTCATCACGACACCGCGGACGGTCGGGCGGACGCCCTTCCAGCGCATGCGGCCGGCCTTGCCCCAGTTGATGTTCGACTGCTCGGCGTTGCCGACCTCGCCGACCGTGGCGCGGCAGCGGACGTCGACCAGGCGGATCTCACCGGACGGCATGCGGAGGTGGGCCATGGTGCCCTCCTTCGCCAGCAGCTGCACCGAGGCGCCCGCGGAGCGGGCGAACTTGGCGCCGCCGCCGGGCCGCAGCTCGATGGCGTGCAGCGTGGTACCGACCGGGATGTTGCGCAGCGCCAGGTTGTTGCCCGGCTTGATGTCCGCGCCCGGCCCGTTCTCGATCCGGTCGCCCTGCTGCAGTCCGCGCGGGGCGAGGATGTAGCGCTTCTCGCCGTCCGCGTAGTGCAGCAGCGCGATGCGCGCGGTGCGGTTGGGGTCGTACTCGATGTGCGCGACCTTGGCCGGCACGCCGTCCTTGTCGTGACGACGGAAGTCGATCACGCGGTAGGCGCGCTTGTGGCCACCGCCCTGGTGGCGAACGGTCACACGACCGGCGTTGTTACGGCCGCCCTTGCTGTGCAGGGGGCGGACCAGCGACTTCTCCGGCGTGGACCGCGTGATCTCGACGAAGTCGGCGACGCTGGAGCCACGACGGCCCGGGGTCGTCGGCTTGTACTTGCGGATACCCATTTCTCAGTCCTCGTCCGATTCCGGACGACTCGGACTCCCTTAGGAGACCGGGCCGCCGAAGATGTCGATACGGTCGCCCTCGGCGAGGGTCACGATGGCGCGCTTGGTGTCCTTGCGCTTGCCGTAACCGGTGCGGGTGCGCTTGCGCTTGCCCTGGCGGTTGATCGTGTTGACCCCGGTGACCTTGACCGAGAAGACCGCCTCGACGGCCTGCTTGATCTGGGTCTTGTTGGCGCGCGGGTCGACGATGAACGTGTACTTGTTCTCGTCCAGCAGCGCGTAGCTCTTCTCCGAGACCACCGGCTTGACCAGGATGTCACGGTGGTCCGTGAAGGTCTTGCTGGTGACCGCGGTTGCCGTTGCCTCGCTCATCAGGCGTTGCTCCCTTCGAGCTCAGCCTCGGAGGCGACAGCCTTGGCGGCCGCGGCGGGACCCGCCACGAAACGCTCGTAGGCGGCCTGCGTGAAGACCACGTCGTCGGAGACGAGCACGTCGTACGTGTTCAGCTGGCCCGGCTCCAGGAGGTGCACCTGGGGCAGGTTGCGGGCGGAGAGCCACGCGGCCTCGTCGGACCGCTCGGCGACCAGGAGCACGTTCTTGCGCTCACTGACCTTGCCCAGCAGGGTCTTCGCGGCCTTGGTGGAGACCTCGCCCTCGACCACGCCGGTGACGACGTGGATGCGGCCGTGGCGCGCCCGGTCCGAGAGGGCACCGCGGAGCGCGGCGGCCTTCATCTTCTTCGGGGTCCGCTGCGAGTAGTCGCGCGGCACGGGACCGTGCACGACGCCACCGCCGGCGAACTGCGGCGCGCGGGTCGAGCCCTGACGGGCGCGGCCGGTGCCCTTCTGGCGGTACGGCTTCTTGCCGCCGCCGCGGACCTCGCCACGGGTCTTGGTCTTGTGCGTGCCCTGGCGGGCAGCGGCCAGCTGGGCGACGACGACCTGGTGGATCAGCGGAATGCTGACCTGCGCGTCGAAGATCTCCGCGGGGAGCTCGACGGTCCCGGCCTTGTCGCCTGCCGGCGAAAGGATGTCAATGGTGCTCATCGTTACCTCAGGCCCCCTTGGCCGCGGTACGGACCAGGACGAGGCCGCCGTTCGGACCAGGAACCGCTCCCTTGATCAGGAGCAGGCCCTTCTCCGCGTCAACGGCATGGACGGTCAGGTTCTGGGTGGTGACCCGCTCGTTGCCCATGCGGCCGGCCATGCGCAGGCCCTTGAACACGCGGCCCGGCGTGGCGCAGCCGCCGATGGAGCCCGGCGAGCGGTGCTTGCGCTGGGTGCCGTGGCCGGCGCCGAGGCCGGCGAAGCCGTGGCGCTTCATGACACCGGCGGTGCCCTTGCCCTTGCTGGTGCCGGTCACGTCGACCTTGACACCGGACTCGAACACCTCGGCGGTGACCTCCTGGCCGAGCGTGTACTCACCGGCGTCGGTGGTACGCAGCTCCACCAGGTGGCGGCGCGGGGTGACGTCGGCCTTGGCGAAGTGGCCCTTGAGGGGCTTGTTCACCTTGCGCGGGTCGATCTCGCCGAAGGCGATCTGGACGGCGTCGTAGCCGTCGGAGTCAGCGGTACGGACCTGGGTCACGACGCAGGGGCCGGCCTTGACGACGGTGACCGGGACGACGCGGTTGTTCTCGTCCCACACCTGCGTCATGCCGAGCTTCTCGCCCAGGACGCCCTTGATCTGCTTAGCCATCTCGCGCGTCACCTCAGAGCTTGATCTCGATGTCGACGCCCGCCGGCAGGTCGAGACGCATGAGCGAGTCGACGGTCTTCGGCGTGGGGTCGAGGATGTCGATGAGGCGCTTGTGCGTGCGCATCTCGAAGTGCTCGCGCGAGTCCTTGTACTTGTGCGGCGACTTGATGACGCAGTACACGTTCTTCTCTGTGGGCAGCGGCACCGGGCCCGCGACCGACGCACCAGTGCGCGTCACCGTCTCGACGATCTTCTTCGCCGAAGTGTCGATGACCTCGTGGTCGTAGGCCTTGAGCCGGATGCGGATCTTCTGTCCCGCCATGGCTACTTCGTAGTCCTGTCTCTCGTAACGCTCTGGGACCCGGCGGGTGAGCGTCTCTCTCCGACCCACGCGGTCGGGCGTGTCGCACTCCCGCCAGTACGGATTTCCCGAAGGATTTCCCTGCTGAGGGGTGCGGACCGAAGACCGCGAGCCGGGGGAAGACACCCACCGGGCGCCTGGCCGGTACCCCGCTGACGCTTCCCGGAAGATTCCCGTACTTCCGCCCCTGATGAGAGGCGACGAGTACTGCGGGACTCGCTTCCAGTCCTCCCGGCGGGAGGCGCGCAGCATCGGCACTCAACCGAGCAACCTGGACAGTGTGCCACACGGGGCAGGCCCGTAGCCAATTGGGAACCGGGGATCGTACCCCGCGAAACGGCCCCGGAACCCTCCGCCGCACCCTGCTTCCGCGAAGCCGTCCGCAGAGCGCTTCCGTCAAGAACAAGACGGTTCGAATCACACCTTCGTGCGAACACCATACCCATACCCGGAAGAAGCTCACCGGCCGGACCTACCGTCCACCGCATGGTCAGCTCATCGCACGAGGCGATGCACCGGATCTTCCAGGAAGACCCCGGCATCTTCGCCCGGACCTTCGACAGACTCGGCATTCCTTTCACCGATCCCGTCGCGGTCTCTCTGCTCCCCACCGATCTCACCGAGATCAAGCCGCTGGAACGGCGGCTCGACACACTCCTGCGCGTCGACACGGCTCACGGCGACAGCTACCTGCTCGCCGTGGAGGCCCAGGGCAGAAAGGACCCGGACAAACACGGCAGCTGGGCCTACTACCTGTCCCATCTGTACGCCAAATACCGCATGCCGCCCGTGCTGCTGGTGGTCTGCCAGGAAGAATCGACCGCTCGCTGGGCATCGGCACCGCTCCACATCGGCCCGCCGCAGTGGCGCACCCTCACCATCCGGCCGCTCGTTCTCGGGCCGCACAACGTCCCACTCATCACGGACTCGTCGACAGCGGCCCGCGACGTTCCGCTCGCCACGTTCGCCGCCATCACCCACGGTAAGCATCCCTGTGCGGATACCATGCTGAAATCGCTGGCTACCGCGCTGAAGACCCTCGACGCCGAGACAGCGACGATCTTCAGGGAGCTCACCGAACTCGGCCTGGGCAAGAGCCCGGGCGCTCAGATCTGGAGGGACCTCATGGCCATCGACCTCTCCTTCTTCCGTTCGGAGACGTCTCAGAAGCTGCGCGAGGAAGGCCGGGCGGAAGGCCGGGCGGAGGGCCGGGCGGAGGACATCCTCATGATCCTCGAAACCCGCGGGCTCCCCGTCTCCGGCGACGCGCGCGAGCGCATCACCGGCTGCGCCGACCCCGAGATCCTCCGTCACTGGCTGAGCCGGGCGGTCACCGCCGACCATGCCGAGGAGATCTTCGCCGAGGAATGAGGCGGCCTCCGGCCCGCCCGCCCGCGTGCGGTGGGCGGGCGGGCCGGGCCGTTCCTGCTCGGCACGCGTCCGCCCGGTTCCGCATCCGTCAGCCGACCGGGACCGCCTGCGGGCTGCGCCGCTGCTCGCTGCCCGGGACGGGCGCGGAGGCGTCGCTGCCGAGTTCGACGATCCGGTTGTCCGCGTCGACGTGCACCACGCGGGGCTTCAGCGCCCGTGCCTCGGCGTCCTCGACCTGGGCATAGCTGATCAGGATGACCAGATCGCCGGGATGCACCAGATGGGCGGCGGCGCCGTTGATGCCGATGACCCCGGAGCCCCGCTCGCCCTCGATGACGTAGGTCTCCAGCCGGGCGCCATTGGTGATGTCCACGATGTGCACCAGTTCGCCGGGCAGCAGGTCCGCGGCGTCCAGCAGATCGGCGTCGACGGTGACGGAGCCGACATAGTGCAGGTCGGCCTGGGTCACGGTGGCACGGTGGATCTTGGACTTGAACATGGTCCGAAGCACGAAGAAACTCCCGATTCGTCTGCTCCCTGCCTGCTTCGGCAGGTCAAGGGCGTTCACCGGAGGCTACATCGTTCCGTATGCCCAGTCAGCTGCCGGCAGGTGTTCGAGGGCTCACACCGACGAGTGGCCGGTGCGATGACGGCGCACTCCTCCAGCTCACCGCGCATAACGCTGCACCGGCCCATGACCATCGACGTCAAGATGGCGGATCTTCCGTGGGCGTGCCGGGGACGGCCGGCCGTCCTTCACGCACAGCAGACAGTGGGTGTGGCGGTTCGGCGAGGTGACAGGCGCCTCGGTGCCGTGTTGAGCCGAGCAGAGCGCGCTTCACGCCACGGCACCGATCGACTCCGTAGTGTGACATTGCGCAAATTCGAGGGTACGTTGCACAGCGTGACATCGAGGACGCGGAGGCAGCTCATGGGGGAGTCGCGAGACGACGAGCAGCTCGGTCTGCGCCTGACGGCTGTAGCGGCGTTGGGGTTCGTGCTGATCATTCCGCCGTTCTTGGCGCGGTTCGATCACATGGGCCAGGTCCTGGGCGTCCCCGTTCTCGCGGCTTACCTCTTTCTCGTCTGGGCGATCGTGATCGGTCTGGTCGCCGTGATCGGCCACAGATCGAGGTAGGCCGTGCTCCAGACCTGGTTCATCGTCGCAGTTTCGGCCGGATATCTGGGCCTGCTCTTCGCTGTGGCCTTCTACGGTGACCGGCGGGCGGATTCCGGTCGGAGCATCATCAACAATCCCACGCTCTACGCGCTGTCCTTCGGCGTGTACGCCACCTCGTGGACGTACTACGGCAGCGTGGGCTGGGCCGCCAGGGCCGGAGTCGGCTTCCTGCCGATCTACCTGGGGCCGACGCTCATGCTCGCGCTGGGCTGGCTGGTGCTGCGCAGGATCATCCGGACAAGCCACCGGCACCGGGTCACCTCGCTGGCCGACTTCGTCTCCGCCCGCTACGGCAAGAGCACCGCACTGGGCTGTCTGGTGACGATCATCGCTGTGGTGGGAGTTGTTCCCTACATCTCGCTGCAGCTCAAGGCGGTCTCCCTCACCTTTACGGTCATTCGGCGGCACCCCGTGGTCACGTCCGATCCTGGCCCTGTCCCGCTCTTTCAGGACACCGGGTTGTACGCAGCGCTGGTGCTCGCCGCGTTCACCATCGTCTTCGGCACCCGTCATCTGGACGCCACCGAACGCCATGAGGGCATGGTCGCTGCCATCGCGTTCGAGTCCGTGGTCAAGCTCGTGGCGTTCCTCTCGGCCGGGATCTTTGTGGTCTTCTGGATGTTCGGGGGGTTCCACGACCTGTTCTCCCGGGCCGCGGACGCCGGCCTCACCACGCTGTTCACGCTGCGCGAGCAGACCGGCTACGGCATGTGGGTCTGGCTCACGGTGCTGTCCATGCTGGCGATCGTGCTGCTGCCCCGGCAGTGGCAGATCAGCGTTGTCGAGAACGTCGACGAGAACCACCTCAGGCGGGCGATGTGGCTGTTCCCGCTGTACCTGCTCGCGATCAGCATCTTCGTGCTGCCGATCGCAGCCGGCGGCCTTCTGCGGTTCGGACAGACCGTCGACGCCGACACCTATGTGCTGACCCTGCCGATGGCCGGAGGCCAGGAGGCACTCGCCCTGCTCGTCTTCATCGGCGGCCTCAGCGCGGCCACCAGCATGGTCATCGTCGAGACGACCGCACTCAGCACCATGGTGTCGAACTCACTCGTGATGCCGCTGCTGCTGCGCGGCACATCCCGGCTGGCGCACCGGGGCAACCTCGCCGGGCTGGTGCTGGGCATCCGCCGGGCGACCATCGTGCTGATCCTGCTGCTCGGGTACGCGTACTTCCGGGTTGCGGGCGAGCAGACGGCATTGGTGTCGATCGGCCTGGTGTCGTTCGCGGCTGTGGCACAGTTCGCGCCCGCCATCCTGGGCGGCCTGTTCTGGAAGGGTGGAACCCGCCGGGGCGTGCTGGTCGGCCTGGTGGCGGGGTTCGCCGTGTGGGCGTACACCCTGGTGCTGCCGACCTTCGCCGATGCCGGTTTGCTGTCTGCTTCCTTCTTGCGGGAGGGCCCGCTCGGCCTTGGGCTGCTCCGGCCACAGCAGCTGTTCGGCCTGGCGGGGATGGACCCGATCAGCCATGCGATGTTCTGGAGCGCACTGCTGAACTTCGGCGGCTATGTCGCAGTCTCCCTCGCGGACCGACCGGACGCTGCCGAGCGGGCGCAGGCGGTGCAGTTCGTCGACGTTCTCGAAGAGCCGGTCAGGGAGCGGCGCTGGCAGGTCCGTGCCACGGTCGGCGAACTGCAGAGCCTGCTGGAGCGCTTCCTCGGACGGGAGGGCGCCCAGCGGGCGTTGCGCTCCTACCCCGGGAGGAAGCCCGGCTCACCGGCCGCCGAAGCGCCGCCGGAGCTGGTCCATCACGCGGAAGCCCAGCTCGTCGGTTCGGTAGGCGCCGCGTCCGCACGGCTTGCGGTCGCCGCGGTGGCCGGAGAGGAGGAGGTCGGCACCGATGAAGTGATGGAGATGATCGGCGAGGCGTCGCAGCGGGTCGAGCTGGTCCGGTGGCGGCTGAAGTTGCTCTACGACGCGACCGGCGGCATCGGCACCACCCTCGATGTGACCCGTACAGCCGAAGAGCTGACGCAGGTCGCCGTTCCGCGCTTCGCCGACTACGTCGCCGTCGACCTGGCCGAGTCCGTGCTGCGCAATGAGGAACCGGGGATGAACGGCATAAGCACCGGCAGCAAGCGGATGCAGCGCGCGGCCGTCAGCGGTATCCGGGACGACGCTCCCTTCTTCGCCGTCGGTGACCTGATCACCTTCGGGCCGTCCTCGCCACAGGCCCGCAGCGTCGAGAGCGGGCAGGCGGTCCTGGTGCCCCGTCTGCGTGATGCCACGCGTTGGCAGGAGGTGGACCCCGCGCGGGGCTCCCGCATCATCGGCTACGGGATCCATTCGCTCATCACGGCGCCGCTGTCCGCCCGCGGCGTGCTGCTGGGCGTCGTCCACTTCTGGCGCTCCGAGAAGCCCGAGCCCTTCGATCAGGACGATCTGTCCCTCGCGGCCGAACTGGCCACCCGAGCCGCCGTGTCCCTCGACAACGCACGCCGCTACACCCGCGAGCACGGCTTGGCCGTGGCGCTGCAGCGGAGACTGCTGCCCCGCGCGCTGCCCGAACAGAACGCCGTCGAAGTCGCTTCCCGTTACCTCCCCGCGCAGGCAGTCGGCGGCGACTGGTTCGACGTCATCCCGCTGCCGGGCGCCAGGGTGGCGCTGGTCATGGGCGACATCGTCGGGCACGGACTGCATGCCGCGGCCACCATGGGGCAGCTGCGCACCGCCGTGCACAACTTCTCCACCCCCCTGGACCTGCCGCCCGACGAGCTCCTCAGCCACCTCGACGAGTTGGTCTCCCTTATCGACCAGGACACGATCGCGGCCGGCGACAAGACCACCGTCACCGGTGCCACCTGCCTGTACGCGGTCTACGACTCCGTGTCCGGCAACTGTGCCATCGCCAGCGCCGGCCACCTTGCGCCCGCGCTCGTACACCCCGACGGGACGGTGGAGTTCCTGGACCTGCCGTCCTGCCTTCCCCTCGGCATCGGCGGACAGCCCTTCGAAGGCGCCGAGTTGCGTCTGCCCGAGGGCAGCAGGCTCGTCCTGTTCACCGACGGCCTCGTCGAGCGCCGCGACCTGGACGTCGACACCGGGCTCCAGTTGCTCCGCGAAACGCTGGCGCACGCGGACCGTTCGCCCGAGGAGACCTGCGACGCCGTGCTCGACGCCCTGCTCCCGGAGTCCCGGAGCGACGACATCGCGCTGCTCGTCGCCCGTACGCGGCTGCTGGGGCCGGGGCAGGTCGCCGAGTGGGACGTGGAGTGCGAGCCTGCCGCCGTTCGCCGCGTACGCGCTGCCGTGTCCGCCCGGCTCATGGAGTGGGAGCTGGAGGACCTCGTGTACACCACGGAGCTGATCTGCAGCGAACTGATCACCAACGCCATGCGCCACGCCACGGGGCCCATCAAGGTGCGGCTGATCCGCGACCGTTCGCTCACCTTCGAGGTCTCCGACCACAGCAGCACCTCGCCGCATCTGCGCTACGCGGCCGGCACGGACGAGGGCGGACGGGGCCTCTTCCTCGTGGCCCAGTTCGCCGCGCGCTGGGGCACGCGCTACACCAGGGACGGCAAGGTCATCTGGGCGGAGCAGGCGACACCGGGGACGCTCGGCGGCTGACCGGCGCCGCCCGCGGACCCGGCCGCCCGCCGCGCAGGCCCACCGGAGCTGACCACCGCAATCGTGAAAGCGCTTGCCCACGCTCTTGACACCAAGTGACCAAGCCATGACAGTTCGATGGGCATTCGACGATGAAAGCGCTTCCACTCCAGCCGTACGAGAGGGACCTCATGCGTCTCAGAACCGCCTTAATCCCCGTGGCGATGGCCGGGGTCATCGCCACGGGCGTGCCCCTGCCCGCGACGGCGGCCGCCGCGGTCGGCCCGGCCCTGACTGTCGACGCGACCGCCGCCGGGCACTCCATCAGCCCGTACATCTACGGGATGAACTTCGCCGACAAGGACCTGGCCTCCGACCTGCGGCTGCCGGTCCACCGCTGGGGCGGCAACCACACCACCCGGTACAACTTCCGCAACGACACCACCAACCGGGCCTCGGACTGGTACTTCGAGAACATCCCCAACGACAACCCCGACCCCGGCAGCCTGCCGAACGGATCCGAGACCGACCGCTTCGTCGAGCAGAACCGGGCGACGGGCACTCAGACGATCCTGACCGTGCCCCTGCTCGGCCAGGTCGCCAAGGACCGGTCCAGGGCCTGCGGCTTCAGCGTGCAGAAGTACGGGCCGCAGCAGTCCACCGACCCCTGGTCGCCGGACTGCGGCAACGGCAAGACACCGGACGGCACGCCCATCACCGACAACGACCCCGCCGACACCAGCGTCGAAGTCGGTCCGCAGTACGTGACCGACTGGATCAACCACCTCAAGAGCCGCTACGGCGGCGCGGCCGGTGAAGGGGTGCGGTTCTACAACCTGGACAACGAGCCCGACCTGTGGCACTCCACGCACCGCGACGTCCGCCGCAAAGGGCTGGGGTACGACGAACTGCGCGACCTCACCTACCGGTACGCGGCAGCCGTCAAGGCTGCCGATCCCGCAGCCAAGACACTGGGGCCCGTTGGCTGGGGACTGAACTCCATCTTCTACTCGGGACTCGACCAGGACGTCTGCGGCCGGACGGGCTGCTGGAGCGACCCGCCCGACCGGGCAGCACACGGCGGCCAGGACCTGGGCCCGTGGTACCTGGACCGGATGCGCGCCTATGAGAGGGAGCACGGCACCCGCATCCTGGACTACTTCGACATCCACCTGTACCCCCAGCAGTCGGGAGTGCACAGCAAGGAGGCCGGCGACGCCGCCACCCAGGAACGCCGGCTGCGCTCCACGCGGCAGCTGTGGGACCCCACTTACGTGGACGAGAGCTGGATCAACCGCCCGGTCCAGATGATCCCCCGGATGCGGAAGCTGGTCGACGACCACTATCCCGGCACCAAGCTCGCCATGACCGAGTACAGCTGGGGAGCCTACGGGCACATCAACGGCGCCCTGGCCCAGGCCGACGTCCTGGGCATCTTCGGCCGGGAGGACATGGACCTGGCCTCGCTGTGGACCGCGCCGGAAAGCAACGAACCGGTCGCGCACGCCTTCCGCGTCTACCGCAACTACGACGGCAAAGGCGGCGCGTTCGGGGAGACCTCCCTCCCCGCGGTCAGTGAGGACCAGGGCAAGCTCGCCGTCTACGCGGCCCGGCGCGCCTCCGACGACGCCCTGACCGTTGTGGTGATCAACAAGAGCGGAACAGACCTCACCAGCTCGGTCGAGATCAACGGCGCCGGCAGCGGCACGGCCGAGGTCCACCGCTACAGTGCCGGACACCTGGACGGCATTCTCCGCGAGAACGACCAGACCGTTACGGCCGGCGCGTTCACGGCCGGCTTCCCCGCCGACTCCATCACCCACCTCGTCCTGCCCCCGGGCGACAGTGGCGGTGAGGACACCGAAGCGCCCACCGCGCCGGGCGAACCCACCGCTTCGGACATCACCGCGGACCGCGTCACCCTCAGCTGGCCGGCGGCCACCGACAACACCGGCGTCACCGGCTACGACGTGTATCGGCTCGACGGCGACACACCCGTCAAGGTCGCCGCCACAACCGGCACCTCGCAGACCATCACCTCACTGCAGCCCGACACCGCGTACACCTTCGCCGTCAAGGCCCGTGACGCCGCCGGCAACCTCTCACCGGCCTCACCCGGCGCCACTGTGCGCACCATGGCCGGACCCGCGCAGCAGTGCAGGGTGGACTACACCGTGGCCGACCACTGGCCCGGCCGTTTCACGGCCAATGTGAAGATCATCAATACCGGTGACGAGCCCATCGACGGCTGGCTGCTGAGCTGGGACTTCACGGGCGGACAGCGCGTCGACCAGGGCTGGGCCGCCCAGTGGAAGCAACGAGGCACAACGGTCACCGCGCAGAACCTCGGCTGGAACGCGAAAATCGCAGCGGGCGCCTCGACCACCATCGGCTTCAACGGCAGCCGCACCCAGGACGGCCCCGCACCGACCGCCTTCACCCTCAACGGGCACGCCTGCGGCACCTGATCCGGCACACACCACCTGACCCGACCGGACCGGTGGGAAGCGGCGGTAGCTCCCCCGGCGGACACTCCTTGCCGTGCCCGAAGCCCCAGCGGCACGGCAAGGAGTGCTCCATGACGTCTGTTCCCCCACGCAGCACGACGACGCCCGGGCCCGGGAACGGGCTCCGCGTCCCTGCGACGCCGCAGGACGGAAGCCGGCCGATCACCTCACCCGCGGCCGGCTTCCTCACACCGGTTCGATCTCGCCCGGACGCCAGCTCTGGTCGAACCAGCTTTCGAGCGGGCCGTAGAGCCGCAGCACGACGAACCACCCCTTGCCGGGCACCGTCCGGATCCCGGTCGCCTCCCTGCCCCGCGGGGCGGTGGGGCCGAAGTGGAGGACCGTGTCCCCGCCGGCCTCGGCCCGCACGCCGTCCGAGAGGCTGTTCACACTCGGCTGGGGGTCATCGGTGCGCAGCAGGGACCGGGTCCGGGGGGGGCGCAGGCGGTGACGGACCAGAAGTTCTTCGCCGGGATGCCGCCCGGAAGAGTGAGCGTGTAGCCGCGTGCGCCGTCGAGCAGCACGCCGGTGGAGTCCTCCGCCGTGTAGACGTACTGGGATCCCGTCCCGACGGCCGCCGCGGCCGAGAGCGGATAGCTCCGCGCCTGGAGCAGGCCCTCCGTACCGCTGAGCGCCCGCAGCACCCAGGAGGAGAAGGTCGGCGGCCGCACGACGACGTATCCCTCGGGAAGGTCACCGCCGTGGCCCGGGGGCAGGAAGAGGTACTTGCCGCCCTCTCCCCTGTCGGGTCCGGCGATGCCCATGTCGGTGACATGGCGCTGCCAGAGGTCGTTGACGAAGCACAGCGGGTTCCCCGGCGCCTCGATCACGTGGGTCCGTCCTGGGCGAGTGCCAGGCACGTCATCCCGTACGTCGTCTCCGTGTTGGCGGTGAGCACCAGCGGGGCCGAAGTGCACCGCGGGACCAGGCAGCCGATCGTGTGGGAGTCGATGCCGATGGCACGCAGGCCGCGTCGCATGGCCACCATCGAGGCACCGGGCACACAGTTCAGGAACACCTCGATCCCGCGCAGCAGATCGAGCGCGTCATAGCTGCGGGTCACCGTGTCGGGCAGGGGCATGCCGTCGAAGAAGTCCATCGTGCCGAAGACCGTCTCCAGCCGGTCCGGACTGCGGATCGACGTGAGGGTGTCGGCCGGAGTGCCCGGGCTGGGGGCGTCGTGCACCTGTACCACCGCGTTCCTCCCGAAAGAGGTCGTGTGGTGAGCACTGCGTTCCAGTCGTTCCGCACGCCGGCCGCCGTCCGGCCTGCGGCGACGACCGCCAAAGGGGCCGGGCAGGGAGGTCAGTCCACCGCCTCGACCTCGCCCGGCCGCCAGGTCTTGTCGAAGAACGGCCGCAGTGGGCTGTAGAGCCGCAGGACCACGAACCACCCCCGGGCCGGCACGGTCCGGATCCAGTTGCCCTCCGGCACGCCGTCCGGGCGGACGGGCCCGAAGTGCACCGTGGTCGTGCCGTCGGCGGCGGCGACCGCCGCCGGGGTGGGGTAGTCCTGGCTGCCGGCCCGTGGGAACCGCTGCGGCGTGTCGATCATCGACCGCGTCTGGTTGTCGTAAACGGTGACCGACCAGAACCGGGCGGCGGGGATAGCCGGCGGAAGCACCAGGCGGTGGTGTCTGCCGCCGTCGAGTGCCCGGCCCTCCCGGTCCGCGAACGAGAACAGGTACTGCGAGCCCACTCCCGTCAGCCTCGTGGCGAACGTCGGACTGATGCCCACGGCCAGGTACCACCACCAGGACCGCAGGTTCAGCTTCCGGGCACCGCTGCTCGGACGGGGCTCGACGCCCTTGTCGGTGATGTCCGCGGGCGGGGTCATGAAGTCGTGGCCGGACGCGAGCAGACCGTTGACCCACTGCGAGGACGGGCCGTAGAAGTGCGCTCCTTCCTCGGGACGCGGACGGCTGGCAAGGGTGCGGGCCGTGGCGTTGCCCACCGCGGCCGCCTCGGTGAGGAGCCTCCGCATCCGCGCGTCCGGCCGGAAGGGCTCGCCCTTGACGATCCCGACCGCGGCCAGCGGACCGGCGATCTCCGGATCGAACGACTCGGCCGGCTGGTCCTGGACCAGCTCGTTGGCGAGATCGAAGTACGTCACGTCCGCGGGCGGAACCGTGTTGAGGGGCAGCCCGGATGCCACGACGAAGCGCGGTGGACCGGGCCTGCGCAGAGCGGCGGTCCACGTCTCCGCGGTCCACGGCAGCGGCGGGGCGGTGCCCCCGGTCACGATCTCCCCCACGCTCGTTCCGTACAGGCCCGGCACGTAGCGGTGGATACGCAACCGCTCCTTGATGCGCTCGACCGCCGGCTTCGGATCGCCGTCCTCAAGGAACGCCCGGCCGGCCAGGATGAGCCGCGTGGTGCGGACCCGGTGCCTGAAGAACCCGCCTTCCGGAAGCGGGCCCGCATAGCCGGGCGGTACGAAGAGGTAGGTGCCCCCGGTTCCGCGATCCGGTCCGGGCAGGCCGGGATCGGCGACCCAGCGGAACCACAGGTCATTGACGAAGCTGAGGGTGAGGGGCGGCATCTCCACCACCACGGGCCCCTCGGTCAGGTCGAGGAAGGTCAGGAAGTAGACGGTGTCCGCGTTCCCGGTCAGCACCAGCGCCCCGGGGTCCATGAACTCCGGGAAGAGCAGGACGTCGTGGTCCTTGGCCCCCGTCGCCAGGAAGCCCTTGCGCGCCGCCCACACACTGACGCCGGAGTAGGCGTCGAGGAACGCGCGGATGCCGTCCAGCCGGTCCAGATGGTCGTAGAGGCGGTCGGCGGTCTCCTCGGTGGGCATGCCCAGCGGGAAGTCCAGAGTGCCCAGGTGCGTCTCCACCCGCTCGGGAGTCGAGATGGACTCCAGGGCCCGAGGTGAGAGCTGTGCGGCTCGCTGCAAGGAAAACGCTCCGTTCTCGGAGAAGGCGTCCTGTCGGCCATGAGCCATACATACCGCGGAGAGCCGCACCGCACCTGGGCCGTTGGAGGGCATCGGGACCGCGGTGTGGGGGATTCCGCCTGCCCGGCTGTTCACTGACCGCGCACGGTACAGCGGGCAGCGCGAAGGGCCCGTACGACCGGAGTCGTACGGGCCCTCGCGTGCCGGCCGGGGCCGGCGGTGCCTAGACGGCGACCGGGGTCACTTGACGATCTTGGTGACCTGGCCGGCGCCGACGGTCCGGCCACCCTCGCGGATGGCGAACTTGAGGCCCTCCTCCATGGCGACCGGCTGGATCAGCTGGACGGACATGGAGGTGTTGTCGCCCGGCATGACCATCTCGGTGCCCTCGGGGAGGGTCACGACGCCGGTCACGTCCGTGGTACGGAAGTAGAACTGCGGGCGGTAGTTGTTGAAGAAGGGGGTGTGACGGCCACCCTCGTCCTTCGACAGGATGTACGCCTGCGCCTCGAACTCCGTGTGCGGGGTGACCGAGCCCGGCTTGATGATGACCTGGCCGCGCTCGACGTCCTCGCGCTTGATGCCACGGAGGAGCAGACCGACGTTCTCACCGGCCTGACCCTCGTCGAGCAGCTTGCGGAACATCTCGATGCCGGTGACCGTGGTGCTGGTCTTCTCCGGCTTGATGCCGATGATGTCGACGTTCTCGTTGACCTTGAGGACACCACGCTCGATGCGGCCGGTGACGACCGTGCCGCGGCCGGTGATGGTGAAGACGTCCTCGATCGGCATCAGGAACGGCTTGTCGGTGTCGCGCTCCGGCTCCGGGATCGCCTCGTCGACGGCCTGCATGAGCTTGAGGACGGACTCGCCCCACTCCTTGTCGCCCTCGAGCGCCTTCAGCGCCGAGACGCGCACGACGGGGAGGTCGTCGCCCGGGAACTCGTACTCGGAGAGCAGCTCACGGACCTCGAGCTCGACGAGCTCCATGATCTCCTCGTCGTCCACCATGTCGGCCTTGTTCAGGGCGACGACGATGTACGGCACGCCGACCTGGCGGGCCAGGAGCACGTGCTCCTTGGTCTGCGGCATCGGGCCGTCGGTGGCGGCGACCACGAGGATGGCGCCGTCCATCTGCGCCGCACCGGTGATCATGTTCTTGATGTAGTCCGCGTGACCCGGGCAGTCAACGTGGGCGTAGTGACGCGACTCGGTCTGGTACTCGACGTGCGCGATGGAGATGGTGATACCGCGCTGGCGCTCTTCCGGCGCCTTGTCGATCTGGTCGAAGGCCGAGGCCTCGTTCAGGTCCGGGTACGCGTCGTGCAGCACCTTGGTAATCGCCGCGGTGAGCGTCGTCTTACCGTGGTCGATGTGACCGATGGTGCCGATGTTGACGTGCGGCTTAGTCCGCTCGAACTTCGCCTTCGCCACTGGGGTCCTCCTGTGGACTGGTGCTGTACTCCATCCACACTTTGCGGATGGGTTCAGGTGGTCTTTCCGAACCGACCAGGACCCCGAGGGGATGCCCTTGGCCGTATTCGCTTGGGGGCAGACTGCCGGGGCCCCCGCCGCGGACCATGACGGCCCGCGGCGGAGATTCCCGCAGCCTTGTGTGCTCCAGCCTAATAGCTGAGCAGCCTAGTGCTACTCGCCCTTGGCCTTCGCGATGATCTCCTCGGAGACGTTCCGCGGAACCTCGCCGTAGGAGTCGAACTGCATGGAGTAGCTCGCGCGACCGGAGGTCTTGCTGCGGAGGTCACCGACGTAGCCGAACATCTCCGACAGCGGGACCAGCGCCTTGACGACACGGGCGCCGCTGCGCTCGTCCATCGCCTGCACCTGGCCACGACGCGAGTTGAGGTCGCCGATCACATCACCCATGTAGTCCTCGGGGGTGGTGACCTCCACGGCCATCATCGGCTCCAGCAGCACGGGGGACGCCTTGCGGGCGGCCTCCTTGAACGCCTGGGAACCGGCGATCTTGAACGCGAGCTCCGAGGAGTCCACGTCGTGGAAGGCACCGTCGAGCAGGGTGACGCGGACGCCCACCATCTCGTAGCCGGCCAGGATGCCGAACTGCATGGCCTCCTGACAGCCCGCGTCCACCGAGGGGATGTACTCCTTGGGGATGCGGCCACCGGTGACCTTGTTGACGAACTCGTAGGCCGAGCCGTCCGTGGCCTCCAGGGGCTCGATCGAGATCTGCACCTTGGCGAACTGGCCGGTACCGCCGGTCTGCTTCTTGTGCGTGTAGTCGACCTTCTCGACCATCTTGCGAATCGTCTCGCGGTAGGCGACCTGCGGCTTGCCGACGTTGGCCTCGACCCTGAACTCGCGCTTCATGCGGTCGACCAGCACCTCGAGGTGCAGTTCGCCCATGCCGCCGATGATGGTCTGGCCGGTCTCCTCGTCCGAGTGGACCTGGAAGGAGGGGTCCTCGTCCGAGAGCCGCTGGATGGCGACACCCAGCTTCTCCTGGTCACCCTTGGACTTGGGCTCGATCGCGACCTCGATGACCGGGGCCGGGAAGTCCATGGACTCCAGGATCACCGGGTTCTTCTCGTCGCAGAGCGTCTCACCGGTGGTGGTCTGCTTCAGGCCCATGACGGCGACGATGTCGCCGGCGCCCACGCCCGAGATCTCCTCACGCTTGTTCGCGTGCATGCGGTAGATCTTGCCGATGCGCTCCTTCTTGCCCTTCACGGAGTTGAGCACCGCGGTGCCCGCCTCCATGCGGCCGGAGTACACCCGGACATAGGTGAGCTTGCCCAGGTGGGGGTCGCTCATGATCTTGAAGGCGAGACCGGCGAACGGCTCCTCCTCGCTGGGCTTGCGCTTGATGACCGTCTCCGGGTCCTTCACGTCGGTGCCCTCGATGGCCTCGACGTCCAGGGGGGACGGCAGGTAGCGCACGACCGCGTCGAGCAGGGGCTGAACACCCTTGTTCTTGAACGCGGTACCGCAGAACACCGGGGTGAAGGTCGGCTGCCCCTCGTTCTCCGAGTGCGTGGAGGCGATCGTGGCACGGCGGATGGCGGCGATGAGCTGCTCCTGGGTGGGCTCCTGGCCCTCCAGGTACATCTCCATCATCTCTTCGTCGTGCTCGGCGATGGTCTCCAGCAGCTTGCCGCGCCATTCCTCGGCAGCCTCGGTGTGGGTGTCCGGGATGTCGACGACGTCGTACATCTCGCCCTTGGTCGCCTCGGCGGACCAGACCAGGGCCTTCATCGCCACGAGGTCGACGACGCCCTTGAAGTCCGCCTCGGCACCGATCGGGAGCTGCATGACCAGCGGCACCGCGCCCAGGCGGTCCACGATCATGTCGACGCAGCGGTGGAACTCAGCGCCGGTGCGGTCGAGCTTG
Source organism: Streptomyces sp. F63 (assembly GCF_018070345.1). Classification (GTDB taxonomy): domain Bacteria; phylum Actinomycetota; class Actinomycetes; order Streptomycetales; family Streptomycetaceae; genus Streptomyces. The sequence continues at coordinate 97,719 of NZ_JAGPXX010000015.1, read as the reverse complement.
TTGACGAAGCAGATGCGCGGAACGCCGTAACGGTCCGCCTGCCGCCACACCGTCTCGGACTGCGGCTCCACACCCGCGACACCGTCGAACACCGTGACCGCGCCGTCGAGGACGCGGAGCGAACGCTCCACCTCGACGGTGAAGTCGACGTGGCCCGGGGTGTCGATGATGTTGATGGTGTGATCGACGTCGTTCAGGGGCCAGTGGCAGGTCGTCGCGGCGGACGTGATGGTGATGCCGCGCTCCTGCTCCTGCTCCATCCAGTCCATCGTGGCAGCGCCCTCGTGGACCTCACCGATCTTGTAGCTCACACCGGTGTAGAACAGGATCCGCTCGGTGGTGGTCGTCTTGCCCGCGTCGATGTGGGCCATGATCCCGATGTTGCGGACCCTGGCCAGGTCAAGTGAAGTGGTGGCCATATGGCTCAGTCTTCTCTCGGTCTCGATGGGGGTAGCGACTACCAGCGGTAGTGCGCGAAGGCCTTGTTGGACTCGGCCATCTTGTGGGTGTCCTCGCGGCGCTTCACGGAGGCGCCCAGACCGTTGCTGGCGTCCAGGAGCTCGTTCATGAGCCGCTCGGTCATGGTCTTCTCCCGGCGGGCGCGGGAGTAGCCGACGAGCCAGCGCAGCGCGAGGGTGGACGCGCGGCCGGGCTTGACCTCGACCGGCACCTGGTAGGTGGCGCCACCGACACGGCGGGACTTGACCTCAAGGGTCGGCTTGATGTTCTCCAGAGCGCGCTTCAGCGTGATGACCGGGTCGTTGCCGGTCTTCTCGCGGAGGCCCTCCATGGCGCCGTAGACGATGCGCTCGGCGGTGGAGCGCTTGCCGTTCAGCAGCACCTTGTTGATCAGCGACGTCACCAGAGGAGAACCGTAGACCGGGTCGATGATGACCGGGCGCTTCGGGGCGGGGCCCTTACGAGGCATGCTTACTTCTCCTTCTTGGCGCCGTAGCGGCTGCGGGCCTGCTTGCGGTTCTTGACACCCTGGGTGTCGAGAGAGCCGCGGATGATCTTGTAGCGAACACCCGGCAGGTCCTTCACACGGCCACCACGCACGAGCACGATGGAGTGCTCCTGCAGGTTGTGTCCCTCACCCGGGATGTAAGCGGTGACCTCGATGCCGCTGGTGAGACGCACACGTGCGACCTTACGCAGGGCCGAGTTCGGCTTCTTCGGGGTGGTGGTGAACACACGCGTGCAGACGCCGCGCCGCTGAGGGGAACCCTCGAGCGCGGGCGTCTTGTTCTTCTCGACCTTGTCCTGCCGGCCCTTGCGGACCAGCTGCTGGATCGTAGGCACCGTTTCTCCGGTTTCTGTGTGCCAGTCTCGTTAAAGCTAACCTGGGATTTTGTACGGATTCCCGACCACTTCCCCGACCCACGCGGTCGGGTGTGTCGAAGCTGCGGACTTCCTGCGGGGCAGTCAGGACACAGATGTCGGTGTCGCGGACCGTAACGGCCTCCGGCCCCCGGACGGGAGGCGTTTCCCCCGCCGAAGACGGGACGAAATGCGCGCACGGGAGCCCAGGGACACCCCAGGCACAAGGTCAGAGCGTACCTACCGCATGGGCTCCGGTCAAAACAAGTCCGCGCGGGCAGTGGAGCGACGGACAGGGGAGTGAATCCGGCCCCGGGCCTTCGTCTCCCCGGTCTCCGCCGGTTCCCGCGCCGCCCCGGGAACCGATGCCCGCGGGGCTCCGCGGCCGGGCCCCCGCCGCGTTCCCCGGACCGCCGGCACCGTCTCCGCGCCGTGCGGGGCCGGGCACTCCGGGGGAGGCTGGGCCGGAACGCGGAAGCCGCCCGGCGCGCCCGCCCGCCGGCACCGCGGCCGGAGCCGCGTCCCACCCCTCCCCCTCCCGACCCGTATCCGACAACCGGCCGGCGCGTCCGGCCGGGCAGCGCAGAGGAAGCAGCCCATGCCGTTCCCCCCACCTCTCTTCCGTCCCACCGGTGCCGTGCTCGCCGCGGCCGGCTCCCTCCTCGCCCTCGCCACGCTCGGCGGAGCGGCGGTTCCGGCCTCGGCGCAGGCCCCGCACACCCGCCCCCGGGCCGCTGCCCCGGGGAACGGCGGCGGACCCGCCGTACCGGAGCTGCCGGCCGCGGAGCCCGGTGGCGCTCCGGCACGCGCCCTGCCGGCCTCCGTGGTGAGAGGGCGCAGCACCCAGCTGATCACGGTGAGCGCCCTGGGCACGTACGCCACCGTCACCGCCTGGGACAAGGAGGACGGCACCTGGAGACCGGCTTTCTCCACCGGCAGGGGCCGTGTCGGCGGGAACGGCGTGGTCGACGGCGCCGCGCGGAAACAGGACACCTCGACCACCCCGTCCGGGACCTACACCCTGACCGAGGGCTTCGGTCTCGAACCCAGCCGGACCGCCATGCCCTACACCCGCGTCGACGACCGGCACTGGTGGGTGGAGGACACCCGGTCGAAGTACTACAACCAGATGCGCACTCCGGAGGAGATGGACTACCCCCTCACGACGCAGGGCCCCCACGCCAGCGAGCACCTGGTGGACTACCCCGTCCAGTACGCCAAGGCGCTGGTCATCGACTTCAACCGGTGGCCGGCCGTACCCGGACGCGGGGCGGGAATCTTCCTGCACGTCAACGGCCCCGGGCCGACGGGCGGCTGCGTCTCGGTGCCGTACCGGACGATGGACCGGATCCTGCGCTGGATCACCCCGTCCGCGCATCCCGTGATCTCCATCGGCTGGCAGCCGGGGCCGCGGTGAGCCACCGCGCGGAGGCGCTGCGCCGTGCCCGTGCGGTCAAGCCGCGGCCGCCACCACCAGCAGCACGAAGAACAGACCGAACGCTATCGACAGCCAGCCGATGACGATCCCCGCTGTGGCGAAGCCCTCGCCGCCCTCTCCCGTCCTGCGGATCTCGGCCCGCGCCTTGTGGCCCAGGATCACGGCGGGGATGGCCGTCAGGCCCCAGGTCATCGGGGAGAGAATGCCGCAGACCAGGGCGCCGGTGGCGCTGCCGTTCGTCCGGGTGGGCATGGGCGGGGCGGGCAGGAACGTGTGCGGGACCGCGAACTGCGCCGGGTGCGCGGGGAAGCTCTGGGGCACCGGCCCCTGGGGCAGGTCGGCGACGATGGCCTGCAACTGGCCGTGCGTCTGCGCCTGGTAGGCCCGGCCGATGCGCTGCTCGTACTCCCCCTGGGAGAGCCGGCCCTCGGCGAAACCGGCCTTGAGCACGTCCACCGCGCGCTCCCGGTCCGCGTCCGAGGCGCGCATCACCGACATCTGCGGAAGGTGCACGGGCTGAGTGGGCTGCATGTGCTGCGGGGGCTTGCCCCCCTGCCACGGTTCGAATGTCACCGCAGAACCTCCCCGTCTCGCGTCTCCCCCTCATCATCCCCGACGCAGGGCGGGACCGGGGAGTTCCGGTGGAGGGCCTTCGCTCCCCCGGGCTCCCGGAAACGCCGCAGGGCGGCCACTCCGCGGGGAGTGGCCGCCCTGGAAGACGCAGGCCCGGGCCTACTGGTTGTACGGACCGTAGTCGTAGTCCTCCAGCGGGACCGCCTGGCCGGAGCCGGTGCCGAAGGGCGAGTAGTCGATGTCGTCGTAGCCGACGGCCGAGTACATCGCGGCCTTCGCCTCCTCGGTGGGCTCCACCCGGATGTTGCGGTAGCGGGACAGGCCCGTACCGGCCGGGATGAGCTTACCGATGATGACGTTCTCCTTGAGGCCGATCAGGGAGTCCGACTTGGCGTTGATCGCCGCGTCGGTGAGGACCCTGGTCGTCTCCTGGAAGGACGCCGCCGACAGCCAGGACTCGGTGGCGAGCGAGGCCTTGGTGATACCCATCAGCTGCGGACGGCCGGAGGCCGGGTGGCCGCCCTCCTGCACCACACGGCGGTTCTCGCCCTCGAAGCGCGTGCGCTCCACCAGCTCGCCCGGCAGCAGCTCCGCGTCGCCGGACTCGATGATCGTCACGCGGCGCAGCATCTGCCGGATGATGATCTCGATGTGCTTGTCGTGGATCGACACACCCTGCGAGTTGTAGACCTTCTGCACCTCGCCGACCAGGTGGACCTGGACGGCACGCTGCCCGAGGATGCGCAGCACGTCGTGCGGGTTGGTGGCACCCACGGTCAGCGGCTGGCCGACCTCGACGTGGTCGCCCTCGCCCACCAGCAGACGGGCCCGCTTGGAGATGGCGTAGGCCGTCTCGTCGGAGCCGTCGTCCGGGGTGACGACGATCTTCTTCGTCTTCTCGGTCTCCTCGATGCGGACCCGGCCGGCCGCCTCGCTGATCGGGGCCACACCCTTGGGGGTACGGGCCTCGAAGAGCTCGACGACACGGGGCAGACCCTGCGTGATGTCGTCACCGGCCACACCACCGGTGTGGAAGGTACGCATCGTCAGCTGGGTGCCGGGCTCACCGATCGACTGGGCCGCGATGATGCCGACGGCCTCGCCGATGTCCACCAGCTTGCCGGTGGCCAGGGAGCGGCCGTAGCAGTAGGCGCAGGTGCCGACCGCCGACTCACAGGTGAGGACGGAGCGGGTCTTGACCGTCTCCACGCCGTGCGCGACGAGCTGGTCGATGAGCACATCGCCCAGGTCGACGTTGGCCGGCGCGATGACCTTGCCGTCCACGACGACGTCCTCGGCGAGCATCCGCGCGTACACGCTGGACTCGACGTCGTCCGCCTTGCGCAGCGTGCCGTCGGTGCCCTTGACCGCGATCCGCAGCTTGAGACCGCGCTCGGTGCCGCAGTCCTCCTCACGGATGATGACGTCCTGCGAGACGTCCACCAGACGACGGGTGAGGTAACCGGAGTCGGCGGTACGCAGGGCGGTGTCCGCGAGACCCTTACGGGCACCGTGCGTGGAGATGAAGTACTCCAGCACGGAGAGACCCTCGCGGAAGGACGCCTTGATCGGCCGCGGGATGGTCTCGTTCTTCGCGTTGGACACCAGACCGCGCATACCGGCGATCTGACGCATCTGCATCATGTTTCCGCGAGCACCCGAGTCGACCATCATGAAGATGGGGTTGGTCTTCGGGAAGTTCACGTTCATGGCCTCGGCGACCTCGTTCGTCGCCTTGGTCCAGATCGCGATGAGCTCCTGGGTGCGCTCGTCCTTGGTGATCAGACCGCGCTCGTACTGCTTCTGGACCTTCTCGTCCTGCGCCTCGTAGCCCCGGATGATCTCCTTCTTGGCCTCGGGGACCACGATGTCGGAGATCGAGACGGTGACACCGGAGCGGGTGGCCCAGTGGTAGCCGGCCGCCTTCAGGTTGTCGAGGGTCGCCGCGACCGTCACCTTGGGGTAGCGCTCCGCGAGGTCGTTGACGATCTCGGAGACCTGCTTCTTGCCCACGACGTGGTCGACGAACGGGTAGTCCTCGGGCAGCAGCTCGTTGAAGAGCGCCCGGCCCAGGGTGGTGCGGAGCCGGAAGCCGTCACCGATCTGCCAGTCCTCACCGCCCTCGGTGGCCTGGTCGGCCGGCGGGGTCCAGCCGCGCGGCGGGACCGTGCCGGCCTTGAAACGGATGTCGATCTTCGCCTGGAGCGAGAGCTCCCCGGCGTCGAACGCCATGATCGCCTCGGCGGTGGACGCGAACGACCGTCCCTCGCCCTTGACCTCGCGCTCCTCGGGCTCGGTGGTGAGGAAGAACAGACCCAGCACCATGTCCTGGGTCGGCATCGTCACCGGACGGCCGTCGGCGGGCTTGAGGATGTTGTTCGAGGACAGCATCAGGATGCGGGCCTCGGCCTGCGCCTCCGCGGAGAGCGGCAGGTGCACGGCCATCTGGTCACCGTCGAAGTCCGCGTTGAACGCGGTGCAGACGAGCGGGTGGATCTGGATGGCCTTGCCCTCGACCAGCTGCGGCTCGAAGGCCTGGATACCGAGGCGGTGCAGCGTCGGCGCACGGTTCAGCAGCACCGGGTGCTCGGCGATGACCTCTTCGAGCACGTCGTACACGACCGTGCGGCCGCGCTCGACCATGCGCTTCGCCGACTTGATGTTCTGCGCGTGGTTGAGGTCCACCAGGCGCTTCATCACGAACGGCTTGAAGAGCTCCAGCGCCATGGCCTTCGGCAGACCGCACTGGTGCAGCTTGAGCTGCGGGCCGACGACGATCACGGAACGGGCCGAGTAGTCGACGCGCTTGCCGAGCAGGTTCTGGCGGAACCGGCCCTGCTTGCCCTTGAGCATGTCGGACAGCGACTTCAGCGGACGGTTGCCGGGGCCCGTGACGGGGCGGCCGCGGCGGCCGTTGTCGAAGAGCGCGTCGACGGCCTCCTGCAGCATCCGCTTCTCGTTGTTGACGATGATCTCGGGCGCGCCGAGGTCGAGAAGCCGCTTGAGGCGGTTGTTCCGGTTGATCACCCGGCGGTACAGGTCGTTCAGGTCGGAGGTCGCGAAGCGGCCACCGTCCAGCTGCACCATCGGACGCAGGTCCGGCGGGATCACCGGGACGCAGTCCAGCACCATGCCCTTGGGGCTGTTGCGGGTCTGCAGGAAGGCGGAGACGACCTTGAGGCGCTTGAGCGCCCGGGTCTTCTTCTGGCCCTTGCCGGTCCGGATGATCTCGCGGAGGCGCTCGGCCTCCTCGTCGAGGTCGAAGGTCTCCAGGCGCTTCTGCAGCGCGGCGGCGCCCATCGAGCCGTCGAAGTAGGTGCCGAAGCGGTCGCGCAGCTCGCGGTAGAGCAGCTCGTCGCCCTCCAGGTCCTGGACCTTGAGGTTCTTGAAGCGGTTCCACACCTCGTCGAGACGGTCGATCTCGCGCTGGGCGCGGTCCCGGAGCTGCTTCATCTCGCGCTCGGCGCCCTCGCGCACCTTGCGGCGGACGTCCGCCTTGGCGCCCTCGGCCTCCAGCTCGGCCAGGTCGGTCTCGAGCTTCTTGGCACGCGCCTCGAGGTCGGCGTCGCGGCGCTGCTCGACCTGCTGGCGCTCGACGGAGACATGGGCCTCCAGCGAGGGCAGATCGCGGGTGCGGCGCTCCTCGTCCACGTACGTGATCATGTACGCGGCGAAGTAGATGACCTTCTCCAGGTCCTTCGGGGCGAGGTCGAGCAGGTAGCCCAGCCGCGACGGAACGCCCTTGAAGTACCAGATGTGGGTGACGGGAGCGGCCAGCTCGATGTGGCCCATCCGCTCACGGCGCACCTTGGCGCGCGTGACCTCGACGCCGCAGCGCTCGCAGATGATGCCCTTGAAGCGGACGCGCTTGTACTTTCCGCAGTAGCACTCCCAGTCCCGGGTCGGACCGAAGATCTTCTCGCAGAAGAGTCCGTCCTTTTCGGGCTTGAGGGTGCGGTAGTTGATGGTCTCCGGCTTCTTGACCTCGCCGTGCGACCACTGACGGATGTCGTCGGCGGTGGCCAGGCCGATCCGCAGCTCGTCGAAGAAGTTGACGTCGAGCACTTTGTCGTCAATCCCTCTTTCGGGGTTTGTCGCCGCTGCCGAGGGGGGCGCCTGCCGGCTGCGGCTGTGTCTTCATCATGGTCTGGACGGTCCGGGCCGGCCGGGCCCGCCACCTGGGGCGGCGGGTCCCGGCCCGGCCGTCAGACCTCTTCGACGCTGCTCGGCTCGCGCCGGGACAGGTCGATGCCGAGCTCCTCCGCGGCGCGGAAGACGTCCTCGTCGGTGTCACGCATCTCGATGGACATGCCGTCCGAGGACAGCACCTCCACGTTGAGGCAGAGCGACTGCATTTCCTTGATGAGCACCTTGAAGGACTCGGGAATGCCGGGCTCGGGGATGTTCTCGCCCTTGACGATGGCCTCGTAGACCTTCACGCGGCCGGTGACGTCGTCGGACTTGATGGTCAGCAGCTCCTGGAGAGCGTAAGCGGCGCCGTACGCCTCCAGCGCCCACACCTCCATCTCACCGAAGCGCTGGCCACCGAACTGGGCCTTACCACCCAGCGGCTGCTGGGTGATCATCGAGTACGGACCGGTCGACCGGGCGTGCAGCTTGTCGTCGACCAGGTGGTGGAGCTTGAGGATGTACATGTACCCGATCGAGATCGGGTCCGGGAACGGCTCGCCGGAGCGTCCGTCGAACAGCCGCGCCTTGCCGGAGCCCTGCACCATGCGGTCGCCGTCGCGGTTGGGGATCGTGGCCTCGAAGAGGCCGGCGATCTCGTCCTCGCGGGCGCCGTCGAACACCGGGGTGGCGACGTTGGTGCGCGGCGCCACCTCGTCGGCGCCGATGGCCTTGAGGCGCTGCATCCACTCCTCGTCGCCCTCGACCTTCCAGCCCTGGCTGGCGAGCCAGCCGAGGTGGATCTCCAGCACCTGTCCCGGGTTCATCCGGGACGGGACGCCGAGCGGGTTGAGGATGATGTCGACGGGGGTGCCGTCCTCCAGGAACGGCATGTCCTCGACCGGCAGGATCTTGGAGATGACGCCCTTGTTGCCGTGACGGCCGGCGAGCTTGTCACCGTCGGTGATCTTGCGCTTCTGGGCGACGTAGACGCGGACGAGCTGGTTGACGCCGGGCGGCAGCTCGTCGCCCTCCTCGCGGTCGAAGACGCGGACGCCGATGACCTTGCCGGTCTCGCCGTGCGGCACCTTCAGCGAGGTGTCACGGACCTCGCGCGCCTTCTCACCGAAGATCGCGCGGAGCAGCCGCTCCTCCGGGGTCAGCTCGGTCTCGCCCTTGGGCGTGACCTTGCCGACCAGGATGTCGCCCGCGACGACCTCGGCACCGATACGGATGATGCCGCGCTCGTCGAGGTCGGCGAGGACTTCCTCGGAGACGTTCGGGATGTCCCGGGTGATCTCCTCGGGGCCCAGCTTGGTGTCACGGGCATCGACCTCGTGCTCCTCGATGTGGATCGAGGAGAGGACGTCGTCCTGCACCAGACGCTGGCTGAGGATGATCGCGTCCTCGTAGTTGTAGCCCTCCCACGGCATGAACGCCACGAGGAGGTTCTTGCCGAGGGCCATCTCGCCCTGCTCGGTGGAGGGGCCGTCGGCGAGGACCTGTCCCTCGACCACCCGGGCGCCCTCGTCCACGACGACCTTCTGGTTGAAGGAGGTGCCCTGGTTGGAGCGGGAGAACTTGGCCACCCGGTAGGTGGTGTAGGTGCCGTCGTCGTTGGCGACGGTGATGTAGTCCGCGGAGACCTCCTGGACCACACCGTCCTTCTCCGCCTTGATGACGTCACCGGCGTCAACCGCGCAGCGGTACTCCATGCCGGTGCCGACCAGCGGCGCCTCGGCCTTCAGCAGCGGCACGGCCTGGCGCATCATGTTCGAGCCCATGAGCGCGCGGTTGGCGTCGTCGTGCTCCAGGAACGGGATCATGGCGGTCGCGACCGACACCATCTGGCGCGGCGAGACGTCCATGTAGTCGACCTCGGTCCCGGGGACGTAGTCGACCTCACCGCCGCGGCGGCGGACCAGGACCCGGCCCTCGGCGAAGTGGAAGTCGTCCGTCAGCGGGGCGTTGGCCTGCGCGATGACGAAGCGGTCCTCCTCGTCGGCCGTGAGGTAGTCCACGTGGTCGGTGACGACACCGTCGGTGACCCGGCGGTACGGGGTCTCGACGAAGCCGAACGCGTTGACCCGGCCGTACGAGGCCAGCGAGCCGATCAGACCGATGTTCGGACCCTCGGGCGTCTCGATCGGGCACATGCGGCCGTAGTGCGAGGGGTGGACGTCACGGACCTCGAAGCCGGCCCGCTCACGGCTCAGACCGCCCGGGCCCAGCGCCGACAGGCGGCGCTTGTGGGTCAGCCCCGAGATGGGGTTGGTCTGGTCCATGAACTGGGACAGCTGGCTGGTGCCGAAGAACTCCTTGATGGAGGCGACGACCGGCCGGATGTTGATCAGGGTCTGCGGCGTGATCGCCTCGACGTCCTGGGTGGTCATCCGCTCGCGGACAACGCGCTCCATCCGGGCCAGGCCGGTGCGGACCTGGTTCTGGATGAGCTCGCCGACGTTGCGCAGGCGGCGGTTGCCGAAGTGGTCGATGTCGTCGGTCTCGACGACGATCTCCTGGCCCTCGGCGCTGACCGACTCGGTCTCGCCCGCGTGCAGCTTCACCAGGTACTTGATGGTGGCGATGATGTCGGCGGTGGTGAGCACGCCGGCGTCCAGCGGCTCCTCCCCGCCGAGCTTCTTGTTCACCTTGTAGCGGCCGACCTTGGCGAGGTCGTAGCGCTTCGGGTTGAAGTAGAGGTTCTCCAGCAGGGTCTGCGCGGCCTCGCGCGTGGGGGGCTCACCCGGACGCAGCTTGCGGTAGATGTCGAGCAGCGCGTCGTCCTGACCCTGGGTGTGGTCCTTCTCCAGGGTGGCGCGCATGGACTCGTACTCGCCGAACTCCTCCAGGATCTGCTCGGTGGTCCAGCCGAGCGCCTTGAGCAGGACGGTGACGGACTGCTTCCGCTTGCGGTCGATACGGACACCGACCATGTCGCGCTTGTCGATCTCCATCTCCAGCCAGGCACCCCGGGACGGGATGATCTTGGCGGAGAAGATGTCCTTGTCGGAGGTCTTGTCGATCGAGCTGTCGAAGTAGACACCCGGCGAGCGGACCAGCTGCGAGACGACGACACGCTCGGTGCCGTTGATGCAGAAGGTGCCCTTGTCGGTCATGAGCGGGAAGTCGCCCATGAAGACCGTCTGGGACTTGATCTCGCCGGTCTCGTTGTTCGTGAACTCGGCGGTGACGAAGAGCGGCGCGGCGTACGTGAAGTCGCGTTCCTTGCACTCCTCGAGGGAGTTCTTCGGCGGCTCGAAGCGGTGGTCGCGGAAGGTCAGCGACATCGACCCGGAGAAGTCCTCGATCGGGGAGATCTCTTCGAAGATCTCCTCCAGACCGGACTTCGTGGGGACGTCCTGCCCACTCTCCAGGGCCGACTCGACCCGGGCCTTCCAAGCGGCGTTGCCGAGCAGCCAGTCGAAGCTCTCGGTTTGCAGCGCAAGGAGGTTGGGAACCTCAAGAGGCTCCTGGATCTTTGCAAAGGAGATGCGCAGCGGGGCGGTGCTGGCGCCGTTGTTCGTATTGGCGGTCGAGGCGTTGCGCGAGGCGGCCAAGAGGGGGTCCTTCCGAGGGCTCGGACTCACTACGCGCGTACCGGCCCCGTTCCGTGCGCGGAGAAGACGTCCCAGGTCAGATCCCTGGTCCGGGGAGTCTTCAGCAGCTTTCGAGAACGGGTCATGCCCCTGGTGACGGGCAGAGGGCAGCTAACAGGCAGCGCAAAGGGTCAGTGTAGCCACAAGGCACACTGATGTCCAGAGCAGATTTCCGGAGACCGGCGCAGTACCACTCTCTCCCTCCGGGAAGTGACGGCCGCCCCCTCGGAAAAGGGGCCGCACTTCGTTGTTCCTCACGCTGTCCAACGCCTGCGGCAAGGTTTCCCACTTCGTACGCGATCCATGCATCGAACCCGGGATCGATGTCGCGGCGCGTGGAGAGAATCGCGTGCCGCGGTGCCGTACGTCAAGGCCCCCGCCTCGCGAAGATCGTTCCGGAGGCACCGCCGGAGCAGCGGTGATCACCATACCTGCCGGGCCCGGCAGGGCAAGGACGCCCGCCACACCGGCCCCGGAGAACGCCCGAGGGCGGCCACCCGTGCGGGTGGCCGCCCTCGGATGCGGCACCGGAGCGGACGGCCTCACGGAGGCGCCCGGCTTCAGGCCGCAGGGGTCACTTGACCTCGACGGAGGCGCCGGCGCCCTTGAGGGACTCGGCGGCCTTGTCGGCCTGCTCCTTGTTGACCTTCTCGAGGACCGGCTTCGGGGTGCCGTCGACGAGGTCCTTGGCCTCCTTGAGACCCAGGGAGGTCAGCTCACGCACGACCTTGATGACCTGGATCTTCTTGTCGCCGGCGCCGGTGAGGATGACGTCGAACTCGTCCTTCTCCTCGGGGGCCTCGGCGGCGGCACCACCGGCGGCACCGCCGGCAGCGGCGACGGCGACCGGGGCGGCGGCCTCGACGTCGAACTTCTCCTCGAAGGCCTTCACGAACTCGGAGAGCTCGATGAGGGTCATCTCGCTGAACTGCTCGAGCAGGTCTTCCTGGGACAGCTTCGCCATGATGGCGTCCTTCCACTCATTCGGCAGGTGCCGGATCTACATTTCGGCGGGCGTGCGCCTGGCGGCGTTACTTCACGGGCCCGCTGCGACCGCGTCCGCTTATTCGGCGGACTCGGCCTCGGCGGGAGCCGGCGTACCGGCACCGCCCTGCTCGACCTTGCTGCGCAGCGCGTCCGCGGTGCGGACGAACTTCGAGAGCGGGGCCTGGAAGGTCGCCGCGGCCTTGGCCATGGACGCCTTCATGCCACCGGCCAGCTTGGCGAGCAGCACCTCGCGGGACTCGAGGTCCGCAAGCTTCTTGAACTCGTCGGCGGACAGCGCCTTGCCGTCAAGGACACCGCCCTTGATGACGAGACTGGGGTTGTCCTTGGCGAAGTCACGGAGACCCTTCGCCGCCGCGACCGGGTCACCGGTCACGAAGGCCACGGCCGACGAACCCGCGAACAGGTCGTCGATCGTCGTGATCCCGGCTTCGTTAGCCGCGATCTTGGTCAGCGTGTTCTTCACCACACGGTACTGAGCGTTCTCACCGAGCGAACGGCGCAGCTCCTTGAGCTGAGCCACGGTGAGACCGGTGTACGCGGTCACAACGGCCGCGTTGGAGTTCTGGAACTTGTCCTTCATCTCCTCGACGGCATCGACCTTGTCGGGCCTCGCCATGAGCCTCGGCCTCCTTCCGGGTGATGATCCTCGACTGACCTCACGATCAGCCGCACACGTCGCCGGACCGCCCGCATCGGGCACGCGAAGAAGGGGGCTCAACAAGAACGAAACGCCCCGGTGCAGGCGCACGGGGCGTGGCTCGACCACGGAAGCCCCAAGGGCTCCGGGGGAGTCTCTCCTCATTCACCTGCACGGGCCGTCCGCGGAAGCGGATCCTTCGGCCACCGCGCACTCGGGAGCGCACGGCAACGACCAGCGGTCTTTGGCTACCGCAGCAGCGTACGCGGACGGCCCGTGTGCAGGCAAATCGGAACGGCGCCGGCCCGGGCGGCCGGGCCGGGACGGCGCACCGGCCGATCAGGCTCCGGCCGCCAGCTCCTCCATCATCTCGGTGAAGTCGAAGGTCTCGGCCGCCGGCGGTGCCGTCACATCCGCCTTCGCCCCGTAATCGGAGTAGACGGCCGATATGTTCACCGTGCCCTCCGGGCTGTCCATGCCGATGTCCATCTTCACCGGGTAGTTGTCCTCGTTGACCCAGACCTCGGTGTCGTAGCCCGTGATCCCGCTCTTCTCCAGATTGGCGATGAGCTCCTTGCGCTCCTTCGCGTCCAGCAGCTTGAGCGACTCGTTGGCCTCCATCATCTCCTTGACCGAGAGCGTGCCCTTGTAGTGCCGGGTCTGCATGCCCTCGACCTTCTCCTCGCCGAGGTCCTTCAGGTTGGGGGACTCGAGCAGCATCGCCATCTGCTGGGCGGGATCCTGGTTCATCTCCTCCAGGCCGCCGGTCATCTGCTTGCTGAGCGCCTCGTCCCCGGAAGCCTCCGCCATCGCGGCGATGTCCATCTTCATCCAGCGCTTGCCGTCCATCTCCGCGCCGGCCTCGGCACCCATGTCCATGTACATGACGTTGTCCAGCCACATCATGCGCATGGACTTCGGGCCGCCCTTCGCGCCGCCCCCGTTCGCCAGCGCGGAACCGCTCATGGTCATATCCATGACCATCGGGTCCCAGCCCATGACCCCGGACATCTCCATCTCGCCGCCGCCCTCCGCGGAGTCGGGCATCGACATGGTCATCCGGACCTTCGCCGACTTCGCCTCCGCGGTCTTCTCAAAGGCCGCGGTGATGGCCTCGGCCGGCGACAGGATCGTCTTCTGCTCCCCTGCGGCCTTCTCCGGCGCACCGGAGGTCTTCTCGTCGCCCCCACAGCCCGCCACACCGGCGAGCACCGCCACGGACGCCGCAGCGGCGCCCAGGCGCTTCCACACGGACTTGTTCATTTCCCCGCCCCTCACTTCTGTCTGGTTGCGCCTGCACGGTAGCGCAGTCCGCTGACACAGCGAACGGACATACGACAGGCCCCGCGCCTCAGAATGAGGTGCGGGGCCCGTCGGTCACAGCGTGCCGCTGCCGTCGTCGGTCAGACGGCGGCCTCCTCCTCAAGGAGGTTGCGGGTGCGGTTGGCGTCCAGCTGGATGCCGGGGCCCATCGTGGTGCTCAGAGTCGCCTTCTTGATGTAGCGGCCCTTGGCGGCGGACGGCTTGAGGCGGGTGATCTCCTCCAGCGCGGCGCCGTAGTTCTCCACCAGCTGCTTCTCGTCGAAGGAGAGCTTGCCGATGATGAAGTGGAGGTTCGCGTGCTTGTCGACGCGGAACTCGATCTTGCCGCCCTTGATCTCGGTCACGGCCTTGGCCACGTCCGGGGTCACGGTGCCGGTCTTCGGGTTCGGCATCAGGCCACGGGGACCGAGCACGCGGCCCAGGCGGCCGACCTTGCCCATGAGGTCCGGGGTGGCGACGACGGCGTCGAAGTCCAGACGGCCCTTGGAGACCTCGTCGATCAGTTCGTCGGAGCCGACGATGTCGGCGCCCGCGGCCTCCGCGGCCGCTGCACGCTCACCGGTCGCGAAGACCAGGACCCGGGCGGTCTTGCCGGTGCCGTGCGGAAGGTTCACGGTGCCGCGCACCATCTGGTCCGCCTTGCGCGGGTCGACACCCAGGCGCATGGCGACCTCGACGGTCGCGTCGAACTTGGTGGGAGAGGTCTCCTTGGCCAGACGGACGGCCTCGAGCGGGGCGTAGAGCTTGCCCGTCTCGATCTTGGCGTCCGCAGCGCGGAGGGACTTGCTGCGCTTCACTGCTGCTCCTCGGGTTCTTGGGAGTCGTGGTGCGGGCCGCGCCGGCCCTTCCACGGTGACGGTGCGAGGGGGCCCTCGACCGGGACGGGCGTCAGCCCTCGACCGTGACGCCCATGGAGCGGGCGGTGCCGGCGATGATCTTCTCGGCGGCGTCCAGGTCGTTGGCGTTCAGGTCGGGCATCTTGGTGGTGGCGATCTCACGCACCTGGTCGCGGGTGATCTTCGCGACCTTCTTGACGTGCGGCTCGCCGGAGCCCTTGTCCACGCCCGCGGCCTTGAGGATCAGCTTCGCGGCCGGCGGGGTCTTCGTCACGAAGGTGAAGGAGCGGTCCTCGTAGACCGTGATCTCCACCGGCACGACCATGCCGCGCTGCGACTCGGTCGCGGCGTTGTAGGCCTTGCAGAACTCCATGATGTTGACGCCGTGCTGGCCCAGCGCCGGGCCGACCGGCGGGGCCGGGTTGGCGGCGCCGGCCTGGATCTGGAGCTTGATCAGCCCCGTGACCTTCTTCTTCTTGGGAGGCATTGCTCTCTCCGGGTCCTAGTGAGAGGTTTCCGCCCCGGTCCGGTCATCCGGACGGAGGCATACCGCACCACGATAGCGGGTAGGACAGTGCGGCCAAAAACCGAGCAGGTCAGACGGTCCCCGTGCTCCCGCGCACGGGATGTCCGGAGAGCCGTCCGACCTGTTCGGAAGCTGTCTCGGGCGCGGCCCCGGAGGGGCGGGCGCCCGGTTCCTAGTTCTTCTGGAAGTGATACGAGAAGTCTCTCACGTGGGATTCTCCCTCGCCACGCCCTTCTGACCTGCATTGGCGCGCTGATTGGCTGTCATGGTCTGTCAACGCCGGTTCTCCTTGGACGGCCCACGGACGGCCCGTCTGTCTAGCCTTCTTGATCGCGTCTCGCCTTCAAGATCGCTTCGCGCGCAGCCGGTGAGAAGTCCTGGCCGCAGGCTCTACAGACGTAGTCGCCTGTCTGGGCGCCTAGGTACCGCTCCTTGTCGAATCCGGCTGAATGGTCGCAAGGCGTCTGATCTATACCTGAGTGAGTCATAGCGACAGCGTAGGGACCGCGTGAGGTCGGTGGAGCAGGTTTGGGCGGTGGCCTGCCCGGTCTGGGGTCGAGCATGATCAGGGGGCCGTACGCTTGCCAGCAACTCGGGCAGGCTTCACCCCTGCCCGCAATGTGACCGAGTGGCCCCCTGGTCTTGCTCGACGCGGGACCCGGACCGGGGAGGTGCCTAAAGCTGCGGAGCCGACCGGCCCCGCCGGCCTTTTCCTCGGGCCCGTTGCACGTAGCGCGCCGCCGGGCGCGGCCAGCCGGGGCGAAGACAGGAGGCAGGCCGCGCCGCAGAGGCGGCGCGCGCCCGCGCCGTGCGCGGGCCTTGATGAGGTAGAGAAACCTGTAACCGACTTGCTGGGCTCAGCTGCTCAGGCGGTACTCAAGGACGTAGGAACCGGCGTCCAGCAACATCTGATTCACTTCGACCGGTCGGTCCTCAGCCGTGTAGGCGATACGGCAGATCTCAACTACGGGCGTACCTGGGGCCAATCCCAGAGCGGTCCGCTCGTCCTCGCTGGGCATGCGGGCGCGCAGTTCTTCACTGAACCGCACTGGTTCGGCTCCGAGTTCGGCAAGACGGGCGTAGCTTCCACCCGGGCCGGTGTTCTCCTGAGCGATGGCAGTCCCCCGTACCAGTTCGGCCGGAAGGTATGACGTAGCCATCTGAACCGGACGGTCTTCCACCACGAACTTGCGGCTTCGAACGATCACCGGGGCGCCGGGTTCCATGTTCAGGCAACGGCTCACCTGGTGAGGTGCCTCGGTCTCGTAGACCTGCACGTCGGCCACCAGAGGCCGCTGGGCCACGTCCGCAGACCAGATGGATTGTCCAGCAGCCCACCGCGACTTAGCCAAGCGATCATTCGCCACACGCCGGATCGGACGGAACTGTCGAACGTAGGTCCCGGAGCCTGGGCGAGCGACGGCGAGTCCTTCGCTCACAAGGATCTTGAGGGCCTGGTTCGCGGTCATCTTGGCTACGCCGTACTTGCGTACGAGCGACGGTTCACCGGGCAGTCGATCACCCGGTGTCAGCTCACCGGACTCGATCAGCGCCCGGAGATCGTCGGCGATCTGCCGCGCAGTCTCGGGCATGCTCCACTCTCCGTGCTCCCTAGGGTGGTTTCTCTTCCCACCCTAGCGCACCCCCCCTGTGCACACCCCCCGGTGCGCGGCCGCACGAGACCCGGATAAGCCCGTTGACATCCCTAGGGAGGATCGGGGAATATCTCCCTAGGGAGGTAGAACTCCCACGCAAGAAGGGGCGACGCCCTACCGCCAAGCAGACGCGTCGCCCCTCGTGTCCCTCGAAGGGAGCTTCCATCATGCCCGCGACGCTGACTGCGACGCACTCCCAGACATGTAACGAACGGCTTCGTGGCGCCATGGTCGCCGCGAACGTGACGATCGAGGGCCTCGCCGACCGGCTCCGCATCGATCCCAAGTCGGTGGAGCGGTGGATCACCTCGGATCGCACTCCGCACGCGAGGAACGCGCACGCCGCTGCGAAGATCCTGCACGCGGACGCCTACCACCTGTGGCCGCGTCTGGATGAACGTCGCCGGTCGGTGGCCACGCCCCGGGATGAGCTGGTGACCTGCTACCCGACGCGGAGCGTGGTCCCGCTGGACCTGTGGCGCTCGCTGCTGGCCGATGCGGTCGGCACCATCGACATGGCGGTGGCGAACCCGCTGTTCCTGGCGGACGCGGTGTGGGACCTGCCCGGCCTGCTCGCCGACAAGGCCGCCGCCGGTGTCCGGGTGCGCCTGGTCGGACCGGCCTCCGGATCTCCGGCAACGGTGGCGGACGTCTTCCCCTCGCTGCTGTCGGTGCCCGGTATCCGGCTGGCCGAGCACGGAGGACTGCACGCTGATGTGGTCCGGGCCGATGATGACTTGATCGTCACCACTCCGGTGGATGGCATGGCCCCGGTCCTCTCCCCGGTCATGCACCTGCGCCGCCTCGGCCCGGCCCCGCTGACCTCTGGCTACCTGACCGCCCTGGATCACCTCTTCGCCACCGCCACCCCGGTCCGCGCTCCCCGGCTGCGGGCGGTGGTCGCATGACGGCCCAGTCCGTCGCCCCTGCGGCCGTGGCCGGTGCTGCGGCCGCTTGCGGCGTTGACCCCGTGCCCCTGGCCGACCTGCTCCGGGTGGCGAACTCGCCCGGCTTCGACCGCTGGCAGGAACAGATCCGCCGCACCGGTGGCTGCTCGGACCCCATCCACCTGCAAGGCTCCACGGTCACCCGTGACGCGCGGACCGGGGATGTCCTGTACTCCTACAGCACCGATGCCGAGCCGGGTGGTCGGCTGCGGGTCGCCTGCGGTAACCGCCGGGCCTCGCGCTGTCCCTCCTGCGCCTGGACCTACGCCGGGGACACCTTCCACCTGATCCGCGCGGGCCTGGTCGGCGACCCCGGGAAAGGCGTCGCTCCCACGGTGCGGGCGCACCCGAAGGTGTTCGCCACCCTGACCGCCCCGTCCTTCGGCCCGGTCCACAACCGTCCCGCCTCCGGCCGCTGCCGCTGCGGTGCCGTCCATCCGGAGGGAGCTCCCGAACTCGGCACGCCCCTGGACGCGGAGCGCTACGACTACGCGCATGCCGTGCTGTGGAACAACCATGCCGGGGATCTGTGGCGCCGCTTCACGATCTACCTGCGCCGGGAGATCGCTGCCCGTGCCGGGCTCTCCCAATCCGCATTGAGGGAGGTGTGCCGGGTCTCCTTCGGCAAGGTCGCCGAGTTCCAGAAGCGCGGCGCGGTCCACTTCCACGCCATCGTGCGCCTCGACGGCCCCGACGGTCCCGGAGACGTCCCGCCCGCCTGGGCCCGGGTCGAGCTGCTGTCCGAGGCGATCCAGGCTGCCGCCCGGCGGGTCTGCGTCCCGGTCCCGGCCGCCGGTGACTTCCCCGCCCGGGTCCTGCGCTGGGGCGATCAGGTGGACGTACGCCCCATCGGCACGGACGACGGCCAGGAGCTGACCGAGCAGGCGGTGGCGGCCTACGTGGCCAAGTACGCCACCAAAGCGGCCGAGACCACCGGCACCGTGGACCGCCGGATCGGAGAGCTGCGCGAGCTGGACCGGCTGGCCGACCTGCCCGCCCACACCCGCCGCCTGATCGAAGCCTGCGCCGACCTGGATGCGGCCTACCCGGACCGCAAGCTCTGGGCCTGGGCCCACATGCTCGGCTTCCGGGGCCACTTCTCCACCAAGTCCCGCCGCTACTCCACCACCCTCGGCGCGCTCCGCCAGGTCCGGGCCGACTACCGCGCCCGGCAGGAACGCGCCGCTCGCGGCCTCCCGGACCCGGACGACCTGGAGGGCTCCACGCTGGTCCTCGCGCACTGGACCTACGCCGGACACGGCCACACCCCCGGCGAATCCTGGCTCGCCTCCACTATCGCCCGGGACATCCGCACCAACCGCGAAACCGCCCGCGAAGCCCTGGCAGACCTGCCCGGCCTGGACGACGACGGGGAGTGGTGACCGTGCGCCGACAGCTTCCCACCCGCTACCTGACCCCCATCGACCTCGCGGACCTGCTCGGGGTGCCCGTCGAAACCGTGTACCAGTGGCGCCGCAAGCGCACCGGTCCCCGCGGCTTCCGGGTTGGCCGGCACCTGCGCTTCGACCCCGAAGACGTACGGGCCTGGGTCGAGTCCCAGATGGAAGGAGCTGCCTGATGGCCGGGCACATACAAGACCGCTGGTACAAGACCGAACCCGGCCCGGACGGCAAGCCCGTCAAGGTCAAGACCGACCGGCACGGCTCCGGCCTGCGCTACCGCGCCCGATACATCGGCCCGGACGGCTCGGAGAAGTCCAAGAGCTTCCCCGACCGGCAGAAACGCCACGCTGAGCAGTGGCTGGCCCACATCGAAGCCGACATGTCGCGCGGCCAGTACATCGACCCGAAGGCCGGGAAGATCACATTTCAGCAGTACGCCACGGACTGGCTGGCCTCTCAGACGACAGACCCGAGTACTCGCGTGGCGGTCGAGAGCCGGTTACGGCTGCACGCCTTCCCCCACCTGGGGAACCGGCCGCTCTCGTCCTTCCAGCCGTCGCACCTGCGTGCATGGGTCCGCCTACTGGAAGACACCGGGGCTGCCAGCTCGTACCGCCGTGTGATCTTCGGGAACGTCTCGGCGGTCCTGTCGGCCGCGGTCGATGACGGCTACCTGGCCCGCAACCCGTGCCGGGCGGGCTCGGTCCGGCCTCCGAAGCCTTCGCCCGGGCGGGTGACGCCCTGGTCGGCTGATCGGGTCTTCGCTGTCCGTGAGGGCCTGCCCGACCGCTTCCGGGCAATGATCGACGTCGGCGCCGGATGCGGGCTGCGACAGGGGGAGATCTTCGGTTTGCCCGTGGACGACGTTGATCCCTTGGCGGGCAGGCTGCACGTCACTCAGCAGATCAAGTTGGTGAACGGGCATCTGCTCTTCGCGCCGCCGAAGAACGGCAAGCTCCGTGACGTGCCTCTCCCCGATTCGGTCGCCCGTGCCCTGGCCGAGCACGTGACTGCCTTCCCTCCAGTGGAGATCACCTTGCCGTGGTTGCGGCCGGACGGTCCGCCTGTGACCAAGCTGCTCTACTTCACGGGCGCTGAGCTGGGTGCGCTTCGGCGGACCGACTTCAACCGGCACGTCTGGAAACGCGCGCTCGTTGCAGCCGGGGTGATCCCTGAGCCGGGGCCCGGGGAGCGGTACAAGGAAGCCCGTGAAGATGGGATGCACGCGCTACGGCACTTCTACGCCTCGGTGCTCCTGGACGCGGGCGAGAGCATCAAGGCCGTGAGCGCCTACCTCGGCCACGCTGACGCGGGCTTCACGCTGCGGACGTACACGCACCTGATGCCTGCCAGTGAGACCCGTACCCGCAAGGCTGTCGATGCGGTCTATCGCAAAGCCTGGGGGCGGCCCACGGCCCGGTGACGGCCTCCAGCACGCGAGAGAGCCCCTGCCCAACGGAAACCGCTGGTCAGGGGCTCTTTCGTGAGCTAGAACACTCAGTTCTTCTGGATCTGGTCGAAACTCAGCTCGACCGGGGTCTCGCGGCCGAAGATCTCGACCAGGCCCTTGACCTTCTTCGAGTCGGCGTTGATCTCGTTGATGGTGGCCTGCAGGGTGGCGAACGGGCCGTCGGTGACGGTGACCGAGTCGCCGACCTCGAAGTCCAGCACCTGAACCTCGACCTTGCGGCTGGGCACCGGGACACCCGCCTCCTCGGCCGCGGCCTTGGCGGCCTTCTCCTCGGCCTCCGGGGCGAGCATCTTGACGATCTCGTCCAGCGTCAGCGGGTACGGGTCGTAGGCGTTCCCCACGAAGCCGGTGACACCCGGGGTGTTCCGGACGACGCCCCAGGACTCGTTCGTCAGATCCATGCGCACCAGCACATAGCCGGGGAGCTTGTTCTGGCGGACGTTCTTCCGCTCCCCGTTCTTGATCTGGACGATCTCTTCCTCGGGGACCTCGGCCTGGTAGATGAACTCCTCGACGTTCAGCGAGACGGCGCGCTGCTCCAGGTTGGCCTTCACGCGCTTCTCGTAACCGGCGTACGTGTGGATCACGTACCACTCGCCGGGGAGGGCGCGCAGCTCGCGGCGGAGCTCTTCGACCGGGTCGGCCTGGGGCTCCTCGGCCACGGCGGGCTCGGCGGACGCCTCGTCCTCCGCGCCTTCCGCTGCCTCGGCCACGCCCTCGGCGGACTCGGCCGGCTCCGCGGTCTCGGCCACGGCCGGCTCCGCCGGCTCCGCGGCCGGTCCGGTGCTCTCGGTGCCGTCGCCGACCGTGTCCGGTGCAGCCTGGGCCGCCTCGGCCGTCGCCGCAGCCTCTTCGCCCTCGTCGGGCTCGATGGCGTCGTTCAGGTTCGGGTCAGACACGGTGGCTGCTTCTTCCTGGCTTCAAGGGGTTGAACATGCGTCGTGGGGCGCCGAGAGCGGCGCCGACGCGGGATCAGCCGAAGACGTACTTGACGGCCTCGGCGAATCCAAAGTCAATCACAGTCACCAGGGCAATCATGATGACGACGAAGATGATCACCACGGTGGTGTAGGTCGTGAGCTGGTTGCGGGTGGGCCAGACGACCTTCCGCAGCTCGGCCACGATCTGCCGGTAGAAGAGCGCGAGCCGGCCCAGAGGACCCTTCTTGCCGCGCTTGCCGCCGCGCCGGACCTTCTTCTGCTCATCCGCCTCGTCGGACCGACCGCTCTCAGGCGTGTCGATGGAGCCCAGGGCGTCCGTCACTCGTCCTCACCTGAATCCGGGTCGTGGCCGTGCCGCGCCCGGTGGAGCCGCACGGCGGTGCGTTGTCGTACGTACCTGCGCACACATCCTGGCGAAGATGCGTGTAGCAGGGCCGGAGGGACTTGAACCCCCAACCGCTGGTTTTGGAGACCAGTGCTCTACCAATTGAGCTACGACCCTTTGTCCCCCTCAACCTACCGCATCCGGCGCGCCCCATGGAGTGGGCGTGACCGGAACGGCCGTGAGGGCCAACGCCCAGTGAGTGTACGTGTTCTGCGGCCGGGCGTCGAACAGGTACCGGCCCGGGGCCCGCACGGGACCGGCCCGGCCGTTCCCCCAACGACCGCCCGCCCCTCCCGAGACGGGCGTTCCGTCCGCACCGCACCGCCCCGGACCGGCCGGCGGGTGTCCGCCCGTATCGCCGCGATCTCCGAGTCCGCGACTCTCGCCGGTGCCACCGGTCCCCCCGGCCGGCGGCCTGCCCGAGCTCGGGGCCGCCATCGCCGAGAGGACCCGGCGCGATTCCGGCTACGAGATCGAGGCCTCGCAGGTGCTCGTCACCAACGGCGGCCAGCAGGCGGTCCACGAGGCGTTCGCCACGCTGCTCGATCCGGGCGACGAGGTCATCGTCCCCGCCCCGTACCGGACCACCTGTCCGGAGCCGATCCGGCTGGCCGGCGGGGTGTCGGTGCCGGTCATCGCGGACGAGACCACCGGCTACCGGGTCACCGTGGAGCGGCTGGAGGCGGCGCGCGCCGGGAACACCAGGATGCTGCTGTTCGTCTCACCCTCGAACCCGACCGGAGCCGTCCACGGCCGGGCGGAGGTGGAGGCGATCGGCCGCTGGGCGGCCGGGACGGCCTGTGGGTGATGACGGACGAGATCCGCGAACACCTCGTGTACGGCGACGCCCGGTTCACGTCGACGCCCGTGGTGGTGCCGGAGCTGCGGGACAGGTGCGTGGTCGTGAACGGCGTGGCCGAGACGTACGCCATGACCGGCTGGCGCGTCGGCCGGGTGATCGGCCCGCGGGACGTGATCGGGGGGCGGCCGGTCCGCAGTCGCACGCGAGTCGGCCGGCGGCACGCGGAAGCGTTCGGAGAGGCGGATTCCGGAATCCCTACCGTGGCGGGCGGGTCATACGGCAGGATTTTGGGATGTCGCCGCACCACCACGGGAATCCCCCGCTCCCCCGCACTGTCACACGCGATGTCCGGCTGCTGCCGAAGGCCCATCTGCATCTGCACTTCACCGGCTCGATGCGGCCCACCACGCTGCTCGAACTCGCCGACAAACACGGTGTGCACCTGCCGGAGGCGCTGAGCGGCGGCGAGCCCCCGAAGCTGCGGGCGACGGACGAGCGGGGCTGGTTCCGGTTCCAGCGGCTCTACGACATCGCCCGGTCGTGCCTGCGGACCGCCGAGGACATCCAGCGGCTGGTGCGCGAGGCCGCGCAGGAGGACGCGCGGGACGGTTCCGGCTGGCTGGAGATCCAGGTCGACCCCACCTCGTACGCGCCGCGCCTCGGCGGGCTCATCCCCGCCATGGAGATCATCCTGGACGCGGTGGACGCGGCGTCGCGGGAGACGGGCGTCGGGATGCGGGTGCTCGTGGCGGCGAACCGGGTGAAGCACCCGCTGGACGCGCGCACCCTGGCTCGGCTGGCCGTGCGCTACGCGGACCGCGGGGTGATCGGCTTCGGGCTGTCGAACGACGAACGGCGGGGATTCGCGCGGGACTTCGACCGGGCGTTCGCCATCGCCCGGGCCGGCGGGCTGATCGCCGCCCCGCACGGGGGCGAGCTGTCGGGGCCCGGCAGCGTACGGGACTGCCTGGACGATCTGCACGCCGACCGGGTGGGCCACGGGGTGCGGGCCGCGGAGGACCCGCGGCTGCTGGAGCGGCTGGCCGAACGGGGCGTGGCCTGCGAGGTCTGCCCGGCGTCCAACGTGGCGCTGGGCGTCTACGAGAAGCCGGAGGACGTGCCCCTGCGGAAGCTGTTCGACGCGGGGGTGCCGGTGGCGCTGGGAGCGGACGACCCGCTGCTGTTCGGGTCGCGACTGGCGGACCAGTACGAGCTCGTCCGGTCGGTGCAGGGGTTCACCGATGCGGAGCTGGCCGAACTGGCGCGGCAGTCCGTGCGGGCGTCCAGGGCCCCGGAGGACGTGCGGAAGCGGATGCTCCGCGGCATCGACGACTGGCTCGCGGCCGAGTAGGGGAAGCGGCCGCGCAGGGGAAGCGGCGGAACGGGTGGCGAGCCGGAAGCGGCCGCGCAGGGCGGGGCACCGCCGCCCGGTCCGTCCGCTCCCGGAGGCCGCGCGGCGTTCGTACGGTGCCGTCCTATCCCGGGGGCCGGGCGGCGTTCGTACGGTGCCGCGGCGGCCCGCGGGCGCCGGCGCAGCAGCATCCGCGCGAATGCGCTAGAGGCTGACGCCCACCGTCACCGGTTCGTTGACCAGGGTCACCCCGAAGGCGTCGCGTACACCGTCGCGGACCTCCCGGGCCAGGGCGAGGAGGTCCTCGGTCGTGGCCTCACCGCGGTTGGTGAGCGCCAGGGTGTGCTTGCCGGAGATACGGGCCGGGCCGGTGCCGTAGCCCTTCGTGAAACCGGCCTTGTCGATCAGCCAGGCAGCCGAGGTCTTGACCCGCCCCTTCCCCGCCGGATACGCGGGAGGCTCGGCGCCGGGACCGAGGCGGTCGGCGACGCGCGCCAGGAAGGCGGCGTGCTCGTCGGCGTCCAGAACGGGGTTGGTGAAGAAGGAGCCCGCGGACCAGGTGTCGTGATCCTCCGGGTCCAGCACCATGCCCTTGCCGGCACGGAGTCCGAGGACGGTCTCCCGGGCGGCGGAGGCCGGGACACGCTCGCCCGGCTCGACTCCCAGGACACGGGCCGTCTCGGCGTACTTCAGGGGCGCCGACAGACCGCCCGCGTCCTCCAGTTCGAAGCGCACGCGCAGGACGACATGGCGGTCGGGGTCGGACTTGAAACGGCTGTGGCGGTAGGAGAAGCCGCACTCCGCGCCGGGGATGGTCACCGTCTCGCCGGACAGCCGGTCGTAGGCCACCACCTCGGTGAGCGTGGTGGCCACCTCCTGCCCGTAGGCCCCGACGTTCTGGATGGGCGTCGCCCCGGCGGAGCCCGGGATGCCGGCGAGGCACTCGACCCCGGCAAGGCCCGCGTCGACGGTGCGGGCCACGGCGTCGGACCAGTTCTCCCCGGCAGCCAGTTCGAGCCGGGTGCCGTCGAGCTCGAAGCCGCGGGTGGCGATGCGCAGGGCCGTGCCGTCGAATCCCTTGTCGGAGATGACGAGGTTGCTGCCGCCGCCGATGAGGAGGAGCGGGGTGCCCGCGGCGTCGGCTTCGCGGACGGCCGCGACCACCTCTTCGTCCGTCACCGCGGTGACCAGGCGGTTGGCCGGGCCGCCGAGGCGGAAGGTGGTGAGCGGGGCCAGCGGGGCGTCGTGGAGTACCTGCACGGTCACAGCGTACGGGGCCGCCTCCGGCGCGGCCGTGCCCGGCCCGGGCGGGGCCGCCTCCGGCGCGGGCGTGCCCAACCGGGGCGGGGGCGGTTCCGAGCCGGGTGCTCGTCGCGTGCCGGGCGCGGCGCCGGTTCACCGCGCTTCGCGCGGGTGTTCTCCCTCCCGCCCGCCCGTTTCCCCGGAGCGGAGGAACGGGCGGGCGGGGCGGGGCCGGGGTGGGGTGGGGTGGTGGCCGGGTCGTCGTTCCCGTCCGGCTCCGGTCAGCTCAGCTGGACCACCGCGCGGGACATGCCCAGGACCTTCTGGCCCGCGCTCGTCGCCGTCAGGTCGACCCGGACCCTGCGGGTGTCCTCGCCCAGCTTCGCGGCGACCTTCGCCGAGACCTCGATCACGGCGCCCTTGTCGTCGTCCGGTACCACCACCGGCTTGGTGAAGCGGACCCCGTACTCCACCACCGCCGCCGGGTCGCCCGCCCAGTCGGTGACGACGCGGATCGCCTCGGCCATGGTGAACATGCCGTGCGCGATGACGTCCTCCAGCCCGACGCTCTTCGCGAAGCGCTCGTTCCAGTGGATCGGGTTGAAGTCGCCGGACGCGCCCGCGTAGCGGACGAGGCCGGCGCGGTCCACCGGGAAGCTCCGGGGCGGCAGTTCGGTCCCGGGCTCGACGTCGTCGTAGGAGAGGGCGGCGGCCATGTCAGTTCTCCTCCGGAGCGCGGGAAACGATCACGGTGTGGGCGGTGACCACATGCTCGCCGGCGGCGTCGTGGACATCGCCGCGGATGTCGAGGATGTCGTTGCCCGCGAGGGTCTTGACCTCGTCGATGGTGGTGGTGACCGCGAGCCGGTCGCCGGCGCGCACCGGGCGGCTGTAGACGAACCGCTGGTCGCGGTGGACCACCCGGCTGTAGTCGAGGCCGAGCTGCGGGTCGTCGATCACCTGCCCGGCCGCCCTGTACGTGAGCGAGAACACGAAGGTCGGCGGGGCGATCACATCCGGGTGACCGAGTGCCCGGGCCGCCTCCGGGTCGGTGTAGGCCGGATGCGGGTCACCGACGGCCTCGGCGAACTCCCGGATCTTCTCGCGTCCGACTTCGTACGGCGCGGTGGGCGGGTACGCCCGGCCGACGAAGGACTGGTCGAGCGCCATCTGCTCGGCACCTCCTGCTCGGGGCTGATGCTGATCGGTCTACCAGATGGCCCCGGTCGCCCCGGCCGTGGTCATCCGGCAGACCGTTGGCCCGGTCGTCCGATACCCCTCCGGGCCACCGCCGGCAGACCCTGCGGGCCCCGTCGACCAGCGGGTTCACGGGACCCCGGCAACGCCATGAGGCCGCCCCCGGCGGGGGCGGCCTCATGGACGAGCCTGTTGTTATCGCGTCTCGCGGTGCGCGGTGTGCGCGTTGCAGCGCGGGCAGTGCTTCTTCATCTCCAGTCGGTCCGGGTTGTTGCGCCGGTTCTTCTTGGTGATGTAGTTCCGCTCCTTGCACTCCACGCAGGCCAGCGTGATCTTCGGGCGGACGTCGGTGGCAGCCACGTGAGTGCTCCTTGGACGAACAGTGGATGAACGCAGAAAGAGTAGCCGATCGAAGGACTGAGCCTGCAATCGGCTACTGTTCGTAGCGGTGACCGGACTTGAACCGGTGACACAGCGATTATGAGCCGCTTGCTCTACCGACTGAGCTACACCGCTTCGATGTCGGACAACCCGCCGCCAGGACGGATTGTTCCCACACCAGAGCCCCAATACGGAATCGAACCGTAGACCTTCTCCTTACCATGGAGACGCTCTGCCGACTGAGCTATTGGGGCGAGCGATGAAGACATTACACGCTGACCGGCCGAAGGTGAAATCCGTATCGGCCCCGCCCGCCCCTGCCGCTCACCGCCCGGCCGCCCCCTCCCCCGCGCCCCGGCGACCTCACCGGTACGACTATTCCGCTCCTGCTCGTGGCCGCCGCGGAGGCCGCCTAGGCTCGCCTCACGCTTCGTGACCTTTACCCCGGAACCCGGACGGAACCGCCCGCAGAAGCCCGCAGGAGCGCGATGCCCGACAGCCGCCGACCGCAGCCCTCCGGCAGCCAGGGCGCTCCCGAGCCGTCCGCGCTCGTCCTGTCCGGCGCCCGGCTCCCCGACGGCCGCACCGTGGACGTCCGGCTCAGCGGAGGGTGCATCGAGGCGGTCGGCACGGCCGGGAGCCTCACCCGCTTCCCCGGTACGGGAGAGCACGCCGGGAGCCGCGCGGGGGATGCCGCCCGGATCGACCTCAGCGGCTATCTCCTGCTCCCCGCGCCGGCCGAGCCGCACGCCCACACCGACACCGCACTCACCGCCGACGGGGACGGCCCCGCCCCCTGCAGCGCAGACGACGTGCAGCGCCGCACCACCGAGGCGGCCCTGCTCCAGCTGGGGCACGGCGCCACCGCCCTCCGGGCACACGTCCGCGTCGGCGGAGTACACGGGCTGCGGGCCCTGGAGGGAGCCCTCCAGGCGCGGCGGGCGCTGGACGGGCTGACCGATCTGACGACGGTCGCCGTACCGCGCGTGCTGACGGGGGCGGCGGGCGCGGACGGGCTGGCGATACTGCGGGACGCGGTCAAAATGGGCGCGGCGGTCGTCGGCGGCTGCCCGGATCTCGATCCGGACCCCTCCGGCCATGTCGAGGCCGTGCTCGGGGTGGCGGCCGAGCACGGCTGCCCCGTCGACCTCCACACGGAGGGTGACGACCCGGCGCGACTGGCGCGGCTGGCGGCGATGGCCGGCGGGCTGCGGCCCGGGGTGACCATCGGACCGTGCGCGGGGCTCTCACTGCTTCCCCGGCCGGACGCGCGCCGGGCGGCCGACCGGCTCGCGGCAGCGGGCGTCTCCGTCGTCCTGCTGCCGCAAGGCGGGTGCGCGGCCATGGAGTGCGACGGAGCGGTGCCCCCGGGACCACCGGCTCCCGCTGCCGCCCCGGTGCGGTTGCTGCGGGCGGCCGGGGTGCGGGTGGCCGCGGGCAGCGGGGCGCTGCGGGACGCGGCCAACCCCGTGGGGCGCGGCGATCCGCTGGAGGCCGCGTATCTGCTGGCCGCGCAGGGCGGGGAGAGCCCGGAGGCGGCCTACGCGGCGGTCAGCGACCGCGCCCGGGCCGTCATGGGGCTGCGGCCGGTACGGCTGGAGGCCGGCTTCCCGGCGGAGTTGCTGGCGGTACGGGGGGAGAGCGTGGCCGGGGCGCTGTCGCTGGCGTACAGCCGGATCGTGGTGCACGAGGGGCGGATCGTGACCCGTACCAGCGCGGTGCGCGAGTATTGCGGCTCGGACACGGTGGCCTCGCTCGACCTGCCCCGCCAGGCGCGGCAGGGGCCGCGGAGCGACACTCCCTGACGGACGGCCGTGCGCCGGGACACGTGGCCGTCGGAGGGCCGGGGCGGGAGGGCGCGGGGCGGTGCGGTGCGGCAGCCGGCGTGCAGTCATCCGAGGGGCGTGGAGAGGACTTCGGTGGCGCCTGTGTGACCAGCGCGCCCTCTGTCTGCGGCTCACGCCCTCGGCGTACGGTCGGAACCATGCGCATTGTCATCGCTGGAGGACACGGTCAGATCGCACTGCGGCTGGAGCGGTTGCTCGCCGGGCGCGGTGACGAGGTCGCGGGCCTCATCCGCCGTCGCGAGCAGGGGGACGACCTGCGGGAAGCGGGAGCCGAACCCGTGCTGTGCGACCTGGAGTCGGCCATCACCGAGGAAGTCGCGGCCCATCTGCAGGGCGCCGACGCGGCGGTCTTCGCGGCGGGCGCCGGACCGGGCAGCGGCACCGCCCGGAAGGACACCGTGGACCGGGCGGCCGCGGAGCTCTTCGCCGCGGCGGCCGAACGGGCCGGGGTGCGGCGCTTCCTCGTCGTCTCGTCGATGGGGGCCGACAGCGAGCCGCCCCCGGGCACCGACCCGGTCTTCGCCGCCTACCTCCGGGCGAAGGGCGCGGCGGACGCCGCCGTACGGGCCCGCACCGGACTGGACTGGACGATCCTGCGGCCGGGCCGGCTCACCGACGATCCGGGGACGGGGCTGGTCACGCTCGCCGAAAGCACCGGGCGCGACGCGGTGCCGCGGGACGACGTGGCGGCGGTGCTGGCCGCGCTGCTGGACGAGCCGGGCACCATCGGCCGGACGCTGGAGCTGATCAGCGGCACGGTCCCGGTGGCGGAGGCGGTGAAGGCCGCCGGGGCGGGCTGAACGGAGACGAACGGAGAGAAGTGAGGACCGGACGGGGCACGAAGAAGGCCCCTGATCTGCTGAACGCAGGTCAGGGGCCTTTTCGTTTCCTGTGGCGGCGCCAGGATTCGAACCTGGGAAGGCTGAGCCGGCAGATTTACAGTCTGCTCCCTTTGGCCGCTCGGGCACACCGCCTGGGAAGTGCCGCCGCCGTCCCGCTCGGTGGCGGTGCTCGGTGGCAACGTCGTAAACCATACCCGATGAACCGGGGTGGTCCGCCACCCGGTTGATCGCGGTTGGATCATGAGTCGGATGGCTAGGCTGGGCGCCGCGGGCCGGGATGGTGCCGCAATAACGGATGATCTACGGATGAGGAGCCAACTCACGATGGCCGACTCCAGTTTCGACATCGTCTCGAAGGTCGAGCGGCAGGAGGTCGACAACGCTCTCAACCAGGCCTCCAAGGAGATCTCGCAGCGCTACGACTTCAGGAACGTCGGCGCGTCGATCGAGTGGTCGGGCGACAAGATCCTGATGCAGGCGAACTCGGAGGACCGGGTCAACGCGATCCTGGACGTCTTCCAGTCCAAGCTGGTCAAGCGCGGGATCTCCCTCAAGGCACTGGACGCCGGGGAGCCGCAGCTCTCCGGCAAGGAGTACAAGATCTTCGCGAGCATCCAGGAGGGCATCTCCCAGGAGAACGCGAAGAAGGTCGCGAAGATGATCCGCGACGAGGGCCCGAAGGGCGTCAAGGCACAGGTGCAGGGCGACGAGCTGCGGGTGTCGTCCAAGAGCCGGGACGACCTGCAGGCGGTGCAGCAGCTCATCAAGGGCGCGGACCTGGACTTCGCGGTGCAGTTCGTGAACTACCGGTGAGGCCGGTGGCCTGAGGTCCGCGTCCGCGCGGCCTGCTGCGACACAGCGAGGGCAGTACGTCGGAATCGCCGTCCGACGCACTGCCCTCGTTGTGCGTTTCTCGTTGTGCGTTGCGGTGTCCGGGGCGTCGTGCCGTGTCAGCCGGCGGCGAGTTCCGGGGATGCGACGGCTGCCAGGGCGCGAGCCACGGACAGGGCACGGCCGGGATTGCCGCCGGAGGCGCGGTGCACCGCGTCCCTGAGCCGGGGCGGCACCCCGTGGCGGGCGAGGAGTTCGGCGGTCGCCGCCGTGTCGAGCGGCGGCAGGGTGATGGTGTCCCGGGGCGTGGCGCCGCAGAGGGCGAGGGCCACGGGTTCGCGCGGTTCGCCGGGCACGATGCGCTCGGCGATCAGCAGGCGCAGCTCCGCCGGGACGGTTCCGGCGCCCGGGTGCAGGACGGAGCGCAGCAGCAGCACGCTCTCCTCGTCCAGCCACTGGGCGTCGTCGATGACGAGAAGCACCGGCCACTCCCCCGCCAGTCTGCGGAGGAGCGCGGGTACCGAGGCGGCGGGTGCGGCACCGAGCGGGCCGCCCCTGCGGGCCCGGCCGGTGGACGCACCCGCGGCGCGGCGGCCTCCGGCGGCACGGGCACCACCGGTGCTCCGGCCGCCGCCGCGGACGGTGGCGCGGGGGAAGCCGGCTCCGGCGGTGCCCGGTCGCGTACCGCCGCCGGAGCGGAGGCCGGTGCCGGCGGTGGGCAGGCTGCCGGGGAGCGAGCGGAAGGACATCCCGGGCAGCGGGGCGAGTGCCGCGGTCGGGATGGCGGCGAGCAGTTCGGTGGCGGCGGCGCCGGGCACGCTCCGGTCGCGTTCGCCCGGGACCAGGCGGAGCACGGTCTCGCCGCGCGACTCGGCGGTCGCCGCGACCGCGTCCAGGACCGCCGAGCGGCCGGCTCCCGGCGCGCCGGTGAGCACGGCGCGGCCGTGGGTGCGCAGGGTGCCGTGCAGCCGGTCGAGGAGATCCGAGCGTCCCACGGGGGCTCCCGGTCGTCCGGCGGTTTCTCCGCCGTGCACTGTCGACCGCATGACACGTCCACCGCCTTCGCGCGCCGTTGCGTCGCCGCATCGTGTTCCACGGGCCGCGATCCCGTGTCCCGGATGGGGAGTTGGGGTGGAGACGGGATCGCGGAGCGCGGGGGACCAGCCGGACCGGGTCGCCACAGAGGGGGAGGTGGTGACCGGTTCTTCGAGCGTAGGTTCGGGGCGGCGGGCCCGATACGGGGAAAACCCTTGTCGGGACCCTGGCCCGCCGCCCCCGGGGTGCGGGTGCTCCGGTGTGCCGTGCCGGTGGGGACGCGGGGGCGGGGGCTGGTGGACGGGCTCCGCCGGTCCACCAGAATGGGGCCATGGACGGCATCCCGGGTGACGGCGCGCAGGCCCTTCCCGACGGCCACGAGGGCGGTGCTCCCGGCCTCGCGGCGAGCGGTGTCCCGGAGGCAACGGCGGACGGCCCTCCCGGCGTCGTCCTCCGGGCCGCCGGGGAGGACGAGTTGGCGGCCGTCGCCGCGCTGCGGTGGCAGTGGGTGCTGGAGAACGGGGGAACGCCCGTCACCACGCGCGAGGAATTCCTGCGGCACTTCGCCGCCTGGGCGCGGGAGAACGCGGCGTCGCACCGCTGTGTGGTGATGCTGCGCGGCGCGGAGGTCATCGGGATGGCGTGGCTGGCGGTCGTACGACGGGTACCGAGCCCGCGGGCGTTGGAACGGGCGTCGGGCGATGTGCAGTGCGTGTACGTCGTCCCGGCGGAGCGGGGCGCCGGGCTGGGCGGGCTGCTCATCGACGCCGTGCGGGAACTGGCGCGGGAGTCGGGGCTGGAGCGGGTGACGGTGCACTCCAGCCCCCGGGCCGTCCCCGCGTACGTTCGGCACGGATTCGCGGTCTCGCCGCAGCTCCTTCAGGCGGCGGGGGGCGGGGGCCCCGCCGGTTCTGCCGGCCCCGCCGGTTCCCCGGGACGTCCGGGGACCCCGGTCGCGGGTTCCTCCGGGAGCTGAGCCGCCCCGTGGGCCGGATCCGGTGGGCGGAGCCGGTGGGCGGAGCCGGTGGGCGGGGCCGGTGGGCGGATCCGGTGGGCGACCGCGCGCCACCGCTTCGACGGCCGCGGCCTCAGCGGGTGGCGAACGGACGGTCCGTCGGGACGATCTCGCGGCCGAGCGGCATCAGGGAGATCGGGATCAGCTTGAAGTTGGCGATGCCCAGCGGAATTCCGATGATCGTCACGCAGAGGGCAAGGCCGGTGACGATGTGCCCGAGAGCGAGCCACCAGCCCGCGAAGATGATCCAGACGACGTTGCCGATCAGTGAGCCCGCGCCCGCGTCGCGCCGCTCGACGGTCGTCTTGCCGAACGGCCACAGGGCGTAGCCCGCGATCCGGAACGACGCGATGCCGAACGGGATCGTGACGATCAGGACGAAGCAGATGAGCCCGGCGAGCACATAGCCGAGGGCCAGCCAGAATCCGGAGAACACAAGCCAGATCAGGTTCAGAAGTGTCTTCACTCCTCCAGCCTGCCAGAGGTGGGCCTCGTTGCCCGCCTTGACGACGGCCGCCGAGGTCCTGGCCGTCCGCTGCCCGGACTCGCCGAGCGGCCAGGCGGCCAGGAACGGGTTGTAGTACGTCATACCCGCGTACCGGGTGCCCGCCGAACCGGCCTTGCGCAGTTTCCCGGTGATCTCGGTGAGGTTGGCGCCGATGGTCTGTGAGGCCCTGGCGAGATCCGGGCCCCGGGGAGCTCCCTGGCACGGCCCCGGGGGCAGGACGGGGACACCGGGGCCTGCCCGGGCCCGGTTCACCGGCCCGGCCGGTGCCGCGGGAGGAGGCCGGTGCCGCGGGAGGAGGCCGGTGCGCCGGGCCCGCCCGCGCACCGGGGTGCTGCGGACCCCGGTTCCCGGGCCGGGCTCCGGGCTCCCGTCTCCCGGCGCGGGCGGGCGTTCCCTCAGCGGCCGCCCGCCATGCGCTCCAGCCGGGCAACGCGCTCCGCCATCGGCGGGTGGGTCGAGAAGAGTTTCGACACCGTGCCCGGGCGGAAGGGGTTGACGATCATCATGTGGCTCGCTGTCTCCAGGCGCGGCTCGGGGGGCAGCGGCAACTGCTTCGACCCGGCGTCGAGCTTGCGGAGGGCGCTGGCCAGGGCCAGCGGGTCACCGGTCATCCCGGCGCCGGACGCGTCGGCCTCGTACTCCCGGGACCTGCTGACCGCGAGCTGGATGAGCGAGGCCGCGAGCGGGCCGAGCAGCATGATCAGCAGGAAGCCGAAGAGCCCGGGGCCCTCGTCGTCGTCGGTGCGGCCGAAGGGGATCAGCCAGGCGAAGTTCACCAGGAACATCACGACGGAGGCGAGGGCGCCGGCGACCGAGGAGATCAGGATGTCGCGGTTGTGGACATGGCTCAGCTCATGGCCGAGGACGCCGCGCAGCTCGCGCTCGGTGAGGATGCGCAGAATGCCGTCGGTGCAGCAGACGGCCGCATGGCGCGGATTGCGGCCGGTCGCGAAGGCGTTCGGCGCCTGCGTCGGGGAGATGTAGAGCCGCGGCATGGGCTGCCGGGCGGCGGTGGAGAGCTCACGGACGATGCGGTACAGCTGCGGGGCCTCGAACTCGCTCACGGGGCGGGCCCGCATCGCGCGCAGGGCGAGCTTGTCGCTGTTCCAGTACGCGTAGGCGTTGGTGCCGAGCGCCACGAACACCGCGACGAGGAGGCCCGTACGGCCGAAGAGGCCACCGATCACGATGATCAGTGCCGAGAGTGCGCCGAGGAGTACGGCGGTCTTCAGCCCGTTGTGCCGGCGGTGCACGGTACGCCCTCCTGGTGCTGGGGTGGGGAACTTGCCGCTCTGTGCTCCACCTTCGAGTGGCCCCTTCCTCTTCCCGGTCAACGCGGGACGGGAACGGTGAGTTCCCAGGTGGCCGCGGGGTGCGCGGGATGCCGCCGGGCCGGGCGCGGGCGCGCGGCCGCCCGTGGCCGCGGCCTGCCGGCCCATGAGCGCGGAGACCGCGCCCGGGCGTACGCCCTGGTGCTCCGGGCAGCGGGCGGGGTGCCGGCCGGCCGCGCCCGGCGGGCCCGTCCGCGCCGGGGACGGCCGTGATCAGGTCACAGCAGGGCGGCGGTGGCGAAGCGCAGGACGAGCTGCGGAGCGCCGGAGAGAGCGACGCCCAGGACGGCGGCGAGGCCGATGGCGGCGGTCAGGGGAGCCGGGGCCCCCGGCGGCCGGGGAGGGGCGGTGGGCGGTGCGGTGGCGGCCCGCGCGGCCCCGGCCGGTGCGGTCGCTGTCCGCGGGGCGGCCGCGGCCGGTTCGCGGGCCGGCCCTCGGAAGAGGACCGCCGTCCAGCGGAGGTAGTAGGAGAGCGCGATCACGACGTTCACGGCCATGACGGCCGCGAGCCAGCCGAGTCCGGCCTCGACCGCCGTCGCGAAGACCGCCACCTTGGCGAAGAGCCCGATGATCCCCGGCGGCAGCCCGGCGAGCGCGAGCAGGAAGAAGCCGAGGGCGAGCGCGGCCGCCGGGCGGGCGCTCCACAGGCCCCGGAAGTCGCTGATCCGGCCCTCCGGTCGCGTGCGGACGACCAGGGCGGTGACGCCGAAGGCACCGAGGTTGACCACCGCGTACATCAGGGCGTAGGCGACGGTGGTGCCGATGGCGCCGTTCGGGTCGTCCGTGTACGCGGCGGCGGCGATCGGCACCAGCAGGTAGCCGGCCTGGCCGACGGACGACCAGGCCAGCAGGCGGACGGCGCTGTGCGGGCGGTCGGGGCGCTGGCGCAGCGCGGCGGCGTTGCCGGCCGTCATGGTGAGCGCGGCGAGCACGGCGACCACCGGGCCCCAGATCTCCGCGTACGAGGGGAACGCCAGGGCGGTCACCAGGATCAGGCCGGAGAACCCCGCCGCCTTGCCGACCACCGACAGATAGCCCGCGATGGGCACCGGCGCGCCGACATAGGTGTCGGGCACCCAGAAGTGGAAGGGCGCGGCGGCCGTCTTGAACGCGAAGCCGACGAGGGTGAGGGCGACGCCCGCGGTGGCGAGGGTGGACAGCCGCGCGGGCACCGTGCCGAGTCCCTCCGCCACCCGCGAGAGGTGCATCGAGCCGGTGGCCGCGTAGACGAAGCTCACGCCGAGCAGCATGACGGCGGTGGCAACCACGGACGACAGGAAGAACTTGAGCGCCGCCTCGGAGGAGAGCCGGTTGCCGCGCCTCAGGCCGACGAGGGCGAAGGCGGGCAGCGAGGCGACCTCCAGGGCGACGACCAGGGTGGCCAGATCGCGGGAGGCGGGGAGCAGGGCGGCGCCGGCGGCGGAGGCGAGCAGCAGGAACCAGTACTCGCCGGCGGGAAGACCGAGGTCCCGGACGGTGTGCACGGAGAGCAGGGCCGTCAGCAGCGCCCCGCCGAGCACCAGGAACTGGAGGGAGAGCGCGAACGGATCGGCCGCGTAGCTGCACGTGTCGGGCGCGGCGGTGAGGCAGAAGGTGCGCCGGCCGCCGCCGAGCAGCGGCAGCAGGGCCAGGGCCGCGAGGACGAGGCCCGCGAGCGCGAGGGCGCCGAGCAGCGGCTTGCGGCGCTCTGGCAGGAAGAGGTCGGCGACGAGCACCACCAGGGCGGCCGCGGCGGCGATGGCGGGCGGGGCGATCGCGAGCCAGTCGACGGACTGGACGAGGGAGGTCATCGGCTGCCTCCGGTCAGGAGCGTCTGCACGGCCGGATCGGTCAGACCGAGGAGGGCCGCGGGCCAGAGGCCGGCGAGGACGGTGAGGACGACGAGCGGGGTCCAGGCCGCGAACTCGGGGCCCCGGACGTCGGTGAACACGGCCGGTGCGGCCTCGCCGCCGTCGGGACCGTCGCCCATGCAGACGCGGCGGACGACGACGAGCAGGTACGCGGCGGTGAGCAGGGTCCCGAAGGCGGCCACCGACATGAAGACGAGGAAGGCGGGCCGGCTCAGACCCTCGGCGGGCCGGAAGGCCCCGAAGAGAGTCAGCATCTCGCCCCAGAAGCCGGCGAGCCCGGGGAGGCCGAGTGAGGCGACGGCGGCGAAGGCGAGCAGTCCGCCGAGCCGGGGGGCGCGGCCGTAGAGAGCGCCCCCGGAGACGCCGGCGAGCCGGTCCAGGTCGGCGGTGCCGTAGCGCTCCTTGACCGCGCCGACGAGGAAGAAGAGGAGGCCGGTGATGAGGCCGTGGGCGACGTTGGCGAAGAGGGCGCCGTTGACGCCGGTGGGGGTGAGGGTGGCGATGCCGAGCAGCACGAAGCCCATGTGGCCCACGGAGGAGTAGGCGATCAGGCGTTTCAGATCGCCGCCCGCGCCGCTGCGGGCCAGGGCCAGGCAGGCGAGGGACCCGTAGACGATGCCGGCGACGGCGAAGGCGGCCAGATACGGGGCGAGGGTCAGCATGCCGTCGGGGGCGATGGGCAGCGCGATGCGGACGAAGCCGTAGGTGCCCATCTTCAGCAGGACACCGGCGAGGAGGACGGACCCGGTGGTGGGGGCGGCGGTGTGGGCGTCGGGGAGCCAGCTGTGGAACGGCCACATCGGGGTCTTCACGGCCAGGCCGGCGCCGATGGCGAGCACGGCGATCAGTTGCGTGGTGTGACCGATCGACGACCCGTTGTCAGTGGCGAGTGCCACCATGTCGAACGTGCCGCCGCGGAGTCCGAGGAGGAGGAGGCCGAGCAGCATCACGACGGAGCCGAGCAGCGTGTAGAGGATGAACTTCCAGGCCGCCCGCTCCCGGCCCTCGCCGCCCCAGCGGGCGATGAGGAAGTACATCGGGATCAGGACGGTCTCGAAGGCCAGGAAGAAGAGGAGGAGGTCGAGGACGGCGAAGGTGGCGAGGGTGCCGCCCTCCAGGAGGAGGAGCAGCGCGACATATCCCCGGGCGGAGGGGGCTGAGGGGGCGGAGGTTGCTGAGGGGGCCGCAGGACCGGACCCGGACCCGCCGGGTCCGCGGTAATAGGCGTGGACCGCGCACAGGAAGGTCAGCAGCGCGGTCAGCACGAGAAGGGGGAGCGAGACGCCGTCGACGCCGAGGTGGATCCGGGTGTCCAGGGCGGGGATCCAGCCGACGTCCGTGGTGGCCTGCATGCGGGCGGGGTCGTCGCGGTCGAAGCCCACGGCCAGGGCGACGGACAGCAGCAGGACGGCGCCGGTGACGGTGACGCCGTGGCGGAGTACGGCCTGTTCGGGGCCCCGGCCCCTGAGACCGGGGGGCGCGGGGAGCAGGGCGGCGGCGGAACCCAGCAGGGGGAGGAGGACGATCGCGACGAGGAGGTACCGCATCACGGTGTCATTGAGCAGGCCACTCACGGGTCACGCTCCGGTTCCGGTGGCGACGAGGACGGCGGTTACGGCCAGGACGACGGAGCCCGCGAGGAGGGCGCCCAGATAGGTCTGCACATTGCCGGTCTGGGCGCGGCGGACGGCCGCGCCCACGAGGCCGGGTCCGGCGGCGGCAGCGCGGACCCAGGTGTCGACGACCTCGCGGTCGAGGAAGGCCACCAGTCGCGCGGCGGCGCGGACGGGCAGGACGAAGGCCGTGGAATAGAGCCGGTCGAGGTGGAAGCCGGCGGCGGCGTGGCGGTGCAGCGGGCCGAGGAGGAGCCGTCCGGGGTCGGCCGGGTCGGGGGCGGAGGCGATGTCCCCGTAGGCCGGTTCGTGAGTGGCGATGGCCTCCGCCTCGGAGCGTGCGGGCTCCGGGGTGCCCGGGTGCGCGGGCACGGCCGCCACCGCGAAGGGGCGCGCCGGGCGGGCCAGGGCTGTGGTGTGCCGCCAGGTGGCGTAGGTGAGGAGGATGCCGACGAGGGCGAGACCGGTACCGAGGACGGAGGTGACCAGGGTCGGGGCGAGCGAGTCGCCGTCGAACCAGTGGGGCAGCCACCCCACGGCGGCGCCGAGCCCGGCGGCGGGGAGGAACAGCACCCAGAGCACGGCGTTCATGACGACCGGGGTGCGGGTGTGGTGCGGGGTGCCGGGCGCGGGGCCCGGGGCGTCGGCCGGCGCGGGCTCCCGGCCGGGGAGGGAGTCCACGGCCGCGGTGGCCGGCGCTCCCGTCCCCGCGCCCGCCTCGGCCGCGGGGACGGCGGCTTTCCCGGGCCGCGCGCCGTCGCGGGCGGCGTCGGCGGCGTCGGCGGCGGCGTCGGCCGGGCCCGGCTCCGCGCCCCCGCCGGTGCCGGTCGCGGCGGCGGACGCGCGGGCGCCGGGGACGCCCATGAGCAGCCAGAGGCGGGTGGCGTAGGCGGCGGTGAGGAGGGCGGTGAGCAGTCCGGCGGCGAGCACGGTCCAGCCCGCGGCGGCCGGGATGCCCGGGGCCTCACCGAGGGCGGCGTGCTCGGCGGCGCCGAGTACGGCCTCCTTGGAGAAGAAGCCGCTGAACGGCGGGACGGCGGCCAGGGCGAGCAGCGCCACGGTCATCGTCCAGAAGGCGTCGGGCGCACGCCGGCGAAGCTCCGGCATGCGGGACATGGCGGCGAGCGAGTTGGTCCCGGCGACGTGGATGAGCACGCCCGCGCCGAGGAAGAGGAGGGCCTTGAAGGCGCCGTGGGTGAGGAGGTGGAAGACGGCGGCACCGCGCTCGCCGACGGCCAGGGCCCCGGTCATGTAGCCGAGCTGTCCGAGGGTGGAGTAGGCGAGGACGCGTTTGATGTCGTCCTGGGCGAGCGCGGCGAGCGCGGAGCCGGCCATCGTCACGGCGGCCATCAGCCCGAGGACGACCAGCGCGGCGGCGGAGGAGGCGAAGACGGGCAGCAGCCGGGCGACGAAGTAGACGCCGGCGGCGACCATCGTCGCCGCGTGGATCAGCGCGGAGACCGGCGTCGGGCCGGCCATCGCGTCGGGCAGCCAGGTGTGCAGGGGGAACTGCGCGGACTTGCCCGCCACGCCGGCGAGCAGCAGCAGGGCGATCAGCGTCGGGTGGGCGAGCCCGTCACCGGAGGAGGCGGCGGTGAGGACGCCGCTGATGCGGAAGGTGCCGGCCTCGTCGGCGAGTGCGAACAGGCCGATCAGGAAGGGGACGTCACCGAGCTTGGTGACGAGGAACGCCTTGAGGGAGGCGGCGCGGGCGGCCTCCGTCTCCCAGTAGTGGCCGACGAGGAAGTACGAGCAGATGCCCATGACTTCCCAGCCGACCAGCAGCACCATCAGGTCGCCGGAGTAGACGACCAGCAGCATGGCGGCGGTGAAGAGGGAGACGAGGGCGGCGTAGGAGGTGTAGCGGGGGTCGTCCCGGAGATAGCCGGTCGAGTAGAGCTGCACGCAGGTGGCGACGGTGCCGACGAGCACGGCCACCAGCACCGCGAACCCGTCCAGGCGCAGGGCGAGATCGATGGGGACGGAGCCGGTGGCCGTCAGCCGGATCCCGGCGTCCAGGGGCTCGCCGCCGCCCTGGCGGACGGCGGTGACCGCGGCCAGGACCGCGGAGGCGAGGGTCGGCAGCACGGCGAGTGGCTGTATGAAGCCGGGGGCCCGCCGGCCGAAGAGCAGGATCGCCACGGCGCCGAAGAACGGCAGGAGGGGGACGAGGACGGCGAGGGTCGTGGTCGTCACGCGGCGGCCTCTGCCTTCTGTTCCGGTGCCTGCTGGGTGCCGTCCGCCCGCGCGGCCGTGGTCCCGCCGGGGCCGGTGTCCGGGCCGGGCCCGCCGGGTTCGGCGGTGTCCCGGAGCCGGTCGATGTCCGAGTTGCCGCGGCCCCGGTGGACGAGGAGGACGATGGCGAGGCCGATGCCGATCTCGGCGGCGGCGATGGTGATGGTGAAGAGGGTCAGCGCCTGCCCGGCGTGCAGGGTGTCACGGAGCCAGACGTCGAAGGCGACCAGGTTGAGGTTGACGGCGTTGAGCATCAGCTCGACCGACATCAGGACGAGGATCGCGTTGCGCCGGGCGAGGACGCCGTAGAGGCCGGTGCAGAAGAGGAGAGCGGCCAGCACGGCGGGATAGGCGAGATGCATCAGCCCTGCTCCTTGTCGTCCGGGTCGCCGTTCCGGACGGTGCCGGTGCCGTCGGGGGCGCTGCCGCCGTGACCGGCGTGGTCTCCCTCACCGCCCCGGCCGGGGGACGAGGCGCCGGCGGGCCCCTCCCGCGCCGGGGCGGAAGCGCCGGGGGTGCCGGAAGCGGCCGGCGAGCCGGCCGCGCCGCCGTTGCGGCGGGACAGGACGATCGCTCCGACGAGGGCGGCGAGCAGCAGCACGGACAGCGCTTCGAACGGCAGCACCCAGTGGCTGAACAGCATCCTGCCGGAGGCCTCCGTGCTGCCCCGCGCGGGCCCGCCGAGGTCGATCCAGGTGGTGCGGAAGGCGTCGGCGACCACCCAGACCAGGGTCACCGCGGCCACCGACGCCACCGCCAGGGCGACCGGGCGGTTGCCCGAATCCGCGTCCGGGGAGCGGCCGATGGGGGCCCGGGTCAGCATCAGCCCGAA
Source organism: Streptomyces sp. F63 (assembly GCF_018070345.1). Lineage (GTDB taxonomy): Bacteria > Actinomycetota > Actinomycetes > Streptomycetales > Streptomycetaceae > Streptomyces. The sequence continues at coordinate 56,617 of NZ_JAGPXX010000015.1, read as the reverse complement.
GAGCAGCAGGACCACCACCGAGCCGACGTAGATCAGCACCTGTACCCAGGCGATGAACTCGGCCGTCAGCAGCAGGTACTCGACGGCCAGCCCGCCGAGCGCCACCACCAGCCAGAGCGCGGCGTGCACCAGCTGCCGGGTGGTGACGGTGACGACGGCCGCGCCCAGGGTGACCAGGCCGACCAGCAGGAAGGCGATCTCCACACCGGACGGTGAGAGAAAGCCCCGGGTCTGCGCGGAGGCGGCCAGGGCCTCGGCGGCGAGGGCCGCGGGACCGGTCCCGGTCATGCGCCGCTCTCCCGCCGCCGGCCCGGCCGCTGTTCCGGCTCGCCGCCGGGCGCGGAAACGTCACCGCCGGCGGGTGCCCGGCCGGACGCCGCTCCGCCGGACGCCGCTCCGCCGGCCGTCTCCCCTGCCGCTGCGATCTTGTCGGCCGTCCTGCGCGCCGCCACGACCTCCTTCGGCTCCTCGGCCGCCGCGTCGAGCGCGGGCGGGGCGGGCACCGTCCACATCCACTCGCGCAGCTTGTCGCGCTCATGGGTGAGGTCGAGGATGTCGGTCTCGGCGTACTCGAACTCCGGTGACCAGAAGAGCGCGTCGAAGGGGCAGACCTCGATGCAGATGCCGCAGTACATGCACAGCGCGAAGTCGATGGCGAACCGGTCCAGCACATTGCGGCTGCGTTCGCGCCCGCCCGGAGCGGCCGGGGGAACCGTCTCCTTGTGGGAGTCGATGTAGATGCACCAGTCCGGGCACTCCCGGGCGCAGAGCATGCAGACCGTGCAGTTCTCCTCGAACAGCCCGATCACACCGCGTGAGCGCGGCGGCAGTTCGGGCTGCACGTCCGGGTAACGGGCGGTGTGCGCGCGCCGCGTCATCGTCCGCAGCGTCACGGCCAGCCCTTTGGCGAGGCCGCTGCCCGGCATGGGGGACATCAGGAAATCACCACCTTGACGACACCGGTGAGCGCGATCTGGGCGAGCGCGAGCGGGATGAGCACGGTCCAGGCGAGCTTCTGCAACTGGTCCTCGCGGAGTCTCGGATAGCTGACCCGCAGCCAGATGACGACGAAGGCGAGCAGCCCCGTCTTGAGCAGGGTCCAGACCCAGCCGAGCCCGTCGGCCGCGAACGGTCCGTGCCAGCCGCCGAGGAAAAGGACGGTCGTCAGCGCGCAGAGCACGACGATGCCCGCGTACTCGGCGAGCAGGAACAGCGCGAAGCGCAGACCCGTGTACTCGGTGTACGCGCCGAAGATGATCTCGGAGTCGGCGACCGGCATGTCGAACGGCGGCCGCTGGAGTTCCGCGAGTCCGGCCGTGAAGAACACCAGCGCCCCGACGATCTGCCAGGGCACCCACCACCACTGGAAGCCGTCCACGATGCCGGTGAGCGACACCGTTCCGGCGGCCATCGCCACCGAGGCGGCGGCCAGCAGCATCGGCAGCTCGTACGCCAGCAGTTGGGCGGCCGTGCGGAGCCCGCCGAGCAGCGAGAACTTGTTCGCCGACGCCCAGCCGCCCATCAGCGAGCCGAGCACGCCGACACCCAGCACCGCCAGCACGAAGAAGATCCCCGCGTCCAGGGACTGGCCGACGGCGTCGCCCGGTCCGACCGGGACGGCGACCAGCACCAGCAGATACGGCAGCAGCGCGACGGCGGGCGCGAGCCGGAAGACGCGGCGGTCGGCGCCCGCCGGGACGATGTCCTCCTTCTGCGCGAACTTCACGCCGTCCGCGACCAGTTGGGCCCAGCCGTGGAAGCCGCCCGCGTACATCGGGCCGAGCCGGCCCTGCATATGGGCCATGACCTTGTGTTCGGTCTGGCCGACCACGAGCGGCAGCACGAGGAACGCCACGAAGACCGCGAGCAGCCGCCATACGACGTCGAGCACGTCGGTCACGAGTCGCCTCCCGCGGAGTGGGAACCGGCGTCCGGGCCGGGGCCGGGACGGCGTGTCCGGCCGGGATCCCGCCCGTGCGCGCCGGGGTCGGGCTCCCCGGGGCCGGACTCCCCGCGCCCGGGTTCACGGCCGGACCCGTCTTCGGGGCTCCGGCCGGGTCCCTCGCCGGAATTCGGGGTCCCAGCGCTGCCGGGGTCCGCCGCCGTGGAACCGGCCGTCTTCCCGGTTTCCGTGGCCGCCCCGGAGGCGCCCTCGCCTCCGGCTGCCGCACCGCCGGCCGCAGCGCCGCCGGCCGTGCCCTCGCCGGCCGGCGGCTGCGGCTCCGCGGGACCCGGGCCGGGGTTGAGCCAGGGCGCGTCGGGGGAGCGCGGCGCCGGCTTCCGCCCGGCGGACTCCCCCGCCGGGCGCTTCCCGGCCGCGCGTCCGGTGGCGCGCGGGCCGCTGTCGTGCGGGCCGCTCTCCGGCGTGCCGGTGTGCCGGGCGGGCTCACCCGTTCCGGTCGCGGGCGGGGCCGCCGCGCCGTCCGGGGGAGTTCCCGTCCGCTCGGCCGCGGGAGTTCCCTCCCGCTCGGCCGCCCGCTGGCTCGCGGAGCCCGCGCTCGCGCTGCGGGCGCGGCGCGGCCTGCGCTCGGCCGTGCCCGGGGCGCCGGAGGGAGCGCCCGCGCCCGCCGCACCGGTCCGGCCCGCCGCCCCCGCGGCCCGCGCGCCACGGGCGGCGCGGGCGGGAGCCGGCGGCAACTGGCCCTTCAGCGGGCCCCATTCGTTCGGGTCCGGCACCCCCGGCGGCAGCATCTGCCGCCGCTTGGGCCCGCCGTGCCCGGACTCCCCCGGTTCCTTGGCGCCCGGCCACGCCTTGGCGACCCGGGCCGCGAGCACGAAGTCCTTGCGCAGCGGATGCCCCTCGAAGTTCTCGGGAAGCAGCAGCTTCTCCAGACCGGGATGGCCGGTGAAGACGATGCCGAACATTTCGTGCGTCTCGCGCTCGTGCCAGGCCGCGCCCGCGTACACGCCGGTGGCGGTGGGCAGTTCGGCGGCGTCGTGCGGGACGGTCGTCCGCAGGAGCAGCCGTCGCACGCCGGCGCCGGAGGCGGTGTCGGGCAGGGCGACGAGGTGGGCGGCGACCCGGAAACCGGTGCCGGGCTCGTCCACGGCGCTCAGCCAGTCGAAGTACGTGCAGCGGAGCGCGTCCCGGGCGATCTCCAGGGCGAGCAGCCAGGAGGCGGCGGGCACGTCGACGGTGAGCAGGTCGTACGCGTCCACGGCCGTGGCCCCGGCGCCGAAGAGTTCGTCGGCGGCCCCGGGCAGCCAGCCGACGGGCGGCTGCCCGGGGGTGCCGCCCGCCGCATCCGCCCCGCCTGGCCCGCCTGGCCCGCCTGGTGCCTCGGGCCGGTTCGGCTCGGTCATCGGCCGTCCTCCTCGGGAGCGGTCGGCGGCTTCGGCGTGCCGCCGGGACGCCCGGGCCCGGCCGCCGGCCCCTCGCTCGCGGGGGTCCCGGCGGACGGGCGGTCGGCGGACGGGCGATCGGCGGGCGGCTCGGCCGGAGCGGTGTCGCCGGCCGTGCCGCCCCCGGAGCGCGGTTCCCCGGCGGCCCTCTCCGCCGCCGCTGCCGCCGGGGTGGGCTCGGCCGCGGCTCGCGCGCCGGAGTCCGTACCGTCCGCCACGGGGGCCGCCGGCCCCTCGACCGGCCCGCTGCGGAGCTGGGCCGCCGTGGGGCGGCGTCCGGTGGCGGATGCCGCCCCGGGGCCGTACCGCTCGCCCAGCGATTCCCGCGCGATCTTCTCCTGGAGCTTGAGGATGCCCTGGAGCAGCGCCTCCGGCCGGGGCGGGCAGCCCGGGACGTAGACGTCGACCGGGATGATCTGGTCCACGCCCTTCGTCACCGCGTACGAGTCCCAGTACGGGCCGCCGCAGTTGGAGCAGGCGCCGAAGGAGATGACGTACTTCGGCTCGGGCATCTGTTCGTACAACCGGCGGACGGCGGGCGCCATCTTGTCCGTGACCGTGCCGGAGACGATCATCAGGTCGGCCTGGCGCGGGCCGGGCGCGAAGGGGATCACGCCGAGCCGGATGAAGTCGTGCCGGGCCATCGAGGCGGCGATGAACTCGATCGCGCAGCAGGCGAGTCCGAAGTTGAAGACCCAGAGGCTGTAGCGGCGGCCCCAGTTGAGGACGACCTTCATCGGCTCCGGCGCGAGCCGCGAGAGCACGCCGAGGCGGCGCGGCTCGGGCAGGAACTCCGGGCCGCCGCTGCCGCTTCCGTCCGCGCCGTCCGCGCCGTCCGTGTTCGTCACGTCCACTCCAGGACGCCCTTCTTCCAGGCGTACAGCAGGCCGACGGCGAGGAAGCCGAGGAAGACGAACATCTCGACCAGCGTGACGCCGCCGAAGCCCGGTGCGGCGAAGACCGTCGCCCACGGGAACAGGAAGATCGAGTCCACCGCGAAGATCACATACAGGAAGGCGTAGACGTAGTAGCGGACCTGGGTGTGCGCCCAGCCCTCGCCCACGGGGTCGACCCCGCACTCGTAGGTCAGCAGTTTCTCGGGTGTCGGCACCACCGGCCGGAGCAACCGTCCGGCCGTGAAGGCCACGACGACGAAGAGCACCCCCGCCGCGGCGAGCACGCCGACGACCGCGTAGCCCTCGAAGTAATCCGCCGCCAACTGGACAGGTGCCGTGCGTACGGTCGGCTCCAGCACGTCCGCCCCTCGCTCCTCGGCTGCGTTCTCTCCACGTCGCCCGGACGCCGTTCCCGCGCCGTCCAGCCGCCGTCCACACTCTCTTCACGACGATCGCACGGGCGCCCCACCGGCCGTCCGTCCGACGATCTGTACGCAGGGAGTCTAGGGCCTGCCCGCCCGCGTGTGAGCAGCCCGTACCGCACCCGGCGGGGGAACGGTGGGGTTGTCCCCACCCCGGCACCCCCGGGTTCCCCATGGCGCGGGCCGGTCCGCCTCCGGCAGGGTGAGCGCATGACCGAGAGCTCCCCGCCCCGCGCAGCCGGCCGTCCCGGGCACCGGGGAGGACGTACGGACGGGACGGACCGGGGTGAGGGCACCGGGCTCCCGTCGCCCGGTTTCGCGTACGGCGCGCAGACCTGGCGGGAGATCGCGCACCTGCTCGCCAATCTGCCGCTGGGCCTCGCCGGGTTCACCTATGTGTCGGTGTGGCTGTACGCGGGCGCGCTGCTCTCCCTGACGGTGGTCGGTCTGCCGATCCTGGCCCTCGGACTGCTGGGAGCACGCCAGTTCGGGAAGCTGGAGCGGGCCCGCGCGCGGGTGCTGCTGTCCCTGCCGGTCGAGGAGCCGAGCCCCATCCGGGGCCGTGCGCACGGCGGTTTCCTCCCCTGGCTGTGGGCCGGGCTGAAGGATCCGGTGGGCTGGCGCACCGTGCTGTACTCGCTGATCAGGCTGCCGTGGGGGGTACTCACCTTCACCCTCACCCTGGTCTCGCTCGTCGTCGCCTGGCCCGTGCTGGGCTGGACGGCGCGGGCGCTGACGCACGGCGACCGCGCGATGGTGCGGGGGCTGCTGTCGCCCTCGGACGAACTGGAGCGGCGCATCGCCGAGCTGGAGTCGGGCCGGGGGGCGGTCGCCGACACGGCCGCCGCGGACCTCCGCCGCATCGAACGCGACCTGCACGACGGAGCACAGGCCCGCCTCGTCGCCCTCGCCATGGACCTCGGCCTCGCCAGGGAGAAACTCCCCGAAGACCCCGAGGCCGCCGCCAAAATGGTCGACGAAGCCCACGGCGAAGTGAAAACCGCCCTCCGCGAACTCCGCGACCTCGCCCGCGGCATCCACCCCGCCATCCTCACCGACCGCGGACTCGGCCCCGCCCTCTCCCACCTCGCCGCCCGCTGCACCGTCCCCGTCACCGTCACCACCGACCTCCCCCACCGCCCCGCACCCGCCATCGAAGGCATCGCCTACTTCACCGCCTCCGAACTCCTCCAGAACATCAGCAAACACAGCCACGCCCACCACGCCACCCTCGACATCTGGCAAACCGGCGACCGCCTCATGCTCCACGTCACCGACGACGGCACCGGCGGCGCACACCCCGACAACGGCACCGGCCTCACCGGACTCACGGAACGACTCCACGCGGTCGACGGACTCCTCGCCCTCGACTCACCCCCGGGCGGACCCACCTCGGTCACGGCCGAACTACCCTGGCGCGACCGGCCGGCGGACTGAGCGCGCCCGGCCCGGCCGGCCGCGGCGACGGCCCTCCTCCCCGATCGGCCGGGCCCGCCTTCCCCCGCCGGTGGGGAAAACCCCACCCGGGAGACGCCGACGCGCTCCATGGCCCCGCCGGTCCCCGCCGCCGCAGCATGGAAGCACCCCATCCGGTGGACCGCGCGGCACGGGCCCGCGGCCACCACGGCAGAACGGACGGACGACACCATGGCCAGCGCGTTCGACGCACCGGAGACCCGTGTCCGCAGGCGGCTGCCGGCGGTGCTGCGCGCTCCGCTGGAGGGCCGGACCTGGCGGGAGTTCCTTCATCTGCTGCTGGGGCTGCCGATGGCGGCCGTGGCGTTCGTCTTCGCGGTGTCCATGACGGCCACGGCCCTGGGGCTGCTCGTCACCTTTCTCGGCATCCCCGTGCTCGCGGCCGCCCTCGCGGGCTGCCGCGCGCTGGGCGCGGCGGAGCGCGGCCGGGCACGGCTGCTGCTGGATCTGGACGTCGCCGCCCCGGCGCCGGTGCGGCCGGAGAAGCCGGGGCCGTTCGCGTGGGCGGGGGCCCTCCTCAGGAGCGGTGTGTCCTGGCGGCATCTGCTCTACGCCCTGGTGCACTTCCCGTGGGCGGTCTTCGCCTTCTCCGTCGCGGTCTTCCTGTGGGCGTACGGCTGGGCGCTGCTGCTCTACCCCGTCTGGTACCGGTTCCTGCCGGACAGCGCCGGGCAGTCGGGGATCCAGCTGTACGGCGACGGGCGCGGCAACACCCTGTACCTCGACAGCCCGTTCGAAATCCTCCTGACCGGCGCGGCCGGCCTGCTGGTCGTCCTGGTGACGCCGTGGGTGTTCCGCGGGCTGACGATGGTGGACCGGGCCCTGATCAGTGGTCTGCTGGGGCCCTCGCGGCTGGCCACCCGGGTCTCGGAGCTGGAGTCGGGCCGGGGGGCGGTCGCCGACACGGCCGCCGCGGACCTCCGCCGCATCGAACGCGACCTGCACGACGGAGCACAGGCCCGCCTCGTCGCCCTCGCCATGGACCTCGGCCTCGCCAGGGAGAAACTCCCCGAAGACCCCGAGGCCGCCGCCAAAATGGTCGACGAAGCCCACGGCGAAGTGAAAACCGCCCTCCGCGAACTCCGCGACCTCGCCCGCGGCATCCACCCCGCCATCCTCACCGACCGCGGACTCGGCCCCGCCCTCTCCCACCTCGCCGCCCGCTGCACCGTCCCCGTCACCGTCACCACCGACCTCCCCCACCGCCCCGCACCCGCCATCGAAGGCATCGCCTACTTCACCGCCTCCGAACTCCTCCAGAACATCAGCAAACACAGCCACGCCCACCACGCCACCCTCGACATCTGGCAAACCGGCGACCGCCTCATGCTCCACGTCACCGACGACGGCACCGGCGGCGCACACCCCGACAACGGCACCGGCCTCACCGGACTCACCGAACGACTCCACGCGGTCGACGGACTCCTCGCCCTCGACTCACCACCGGGCGGACCCACCTCGGTCACGGCCGAACTACCCTGGCGGGGCTGACCGGGGCAGCACGGCGGCGGGCCCCGCGGGGCCGATGCCCCCCGGGCCGGGGACCCGCGCCCCCTCGCTCCCTGCCGCTCCGCGTTCGCGGGGCGGCGGGCGCGCGCCCGCGTCCGGGAACTGGGATGCTGGTGCCGGCCGTCGGGGGATCGCGGAGTTGGGGGACCACAACGTGAATGACACGGACAGCGCGGCATGGGCGCGGGAGCAGGAGAACACCGGGGTGCGCGTGGTGATCGCCGAGGACTCGGTCCTGCTCCGGGAGGGCCTGACCCGGCTGCTCACCGACCGGGGCCACGAGGTCGTCGCGGGGGTGGGCGACGCGGAGGCCCTGCTCAAGGTCGTCGGGGAGCTGGCGGCCGGGGGGTCGCTGCCGGACGTGGTGGTCGCCGATGTGCGGATGCCGCCGACCCACACCGACGAGGGGGTGCGGGCGGCGGTGTCACTCCGCCGCGACCATCCGGGGCTGGGCGTGCTGGTGCTGTCGCAGTACGTGGAGGAGCAGTACGCGACCGAACTGCTGGCGGCGAGCAGCCGGGGTGTGGGCTATCTGCTCAAGGACCGGGTCGCCGAGGTGCGGGAGTTCATCGACGCGGTGGTGCGGGTCGCCGGGGGCGGCACCGCCCTGGACCCGGAGGTCGTTGCCCAGTTGCTGGGCCGCAGCCGCAAACAGGACGTGCTGGCGCACCTCACCCCGCGCGAGCGCGAGGTGCTGGGGCTGATGGCGGAAGGACGGACGAATTCGGCCATCGCACGGCAGCTGGTGGTGAGCGACGGCGCGATCGAGAAGCATGTGAGCAACATCTTCCTGAAACTCGGCCTCTCGCCGAGTGACGGGGATCACCGCCGGGTGCTGGCGGTACTCACCTATCTGAGGTCCTGACCGCCGCCCGGCCGGGCTGCCGCGGCCCTCCCGGAGGGGCCGGGCGGGCTCCCGGTACGCCCCCGGAGACCGTCCCCGGCGGTCCCGCCGGGTCCCGCCGGGTCCCGCCGGGTCCCGCCGGGTCCGGGCCGACGGGCTCCGGGGGCACGGCCGTGCCGGGCGGGGCGGGCCCGCCCGGCACGCCCGCACGGGCTGCGACCGGGGTGGAAGAGAGCCGGTCACCGTGGTGTTGGACCATGGGCCAGGCGGGCGGCGAAACGGTTCACCGCGCCCCGGCGACGGGTTACCGTCGGTACGCCCACTGGCCGGGGCCGGTTCGGGCACACCGCGGCCCCGGAGCCGGAGAGGGGCGAAACGGGACGGACGACAGCGGAAGGACGGAGGAACCGGCCATGGGCGCCACCGGAGAAAGCCCGGAAAGGCACGGGGGAATGGCGGAAATGACCAGTACTGACCTTTCATGTCCGTCTCATAATCAAGTCCACCATATGAACTATCCAGGGAAGGTCACCCTTACCCACGTAGAGTGGCCAGCGGGACGGCCGGCCGACGTGTCCGGATCCCGGAGTCGCCGCCTCAAGGGAGGTCCAGTTCAGTGACCAGCCAGGTCAGTAGCCCAGCCGAGCAGGACGGCGGGGCAGCCGCCGGGGACCACGCGCCCGGCACGTCCGGCGCGCCCGGCACGCCGGGCAAGGAAGTCCGCCGTCTCGACCGCGTGATCATCCGCTTCGCGGGCGACTCGGGCGACGGCATGCAGCTGACGGGGGACCGTTTCACCTCGGAGACCGCCTCCTTCGGCAACGACCTCTCCACGCTGCCCAACTTCCCCGCCGAGATCCGCGCCCCCGCCGGCACCCTGCCCGGCGTCTCCAGCTTCCAGCTGCACTTCGCCGATCACGACATCCTCACCCCGGGCGACGCGCCGAACGTCCTGGTGGCGATGAACCCGGCCGCGCTCAAGGCCAACCTCGCCGACGTGCCGCACGGCGCGGAGATCATCGTCAACACCGACGAGTTCACGAAGCGCGCCATGGCCAAGGTCGGCTACGCCACGAGCCCGCTGGAGGACGGCTCCCTGGCGGCGTACCGGGTCCACCCGGTACCGCTGACCACACTGACCGTCGAGGCCCTGAAGGGCTACGACCTCTCCCGCAAGGACGCCGGCCGCTCCAAGAACATGTTCGCGCTCGGCCTGCTGTCGTGGATGTACCACCGGCCGACCGAGGGCACCGAGCGCTTCCTGCGCAGCAAGTTCGCCAAGAAGCCGGAGCTCGCCGAGGCGAACGTCACGGCGTTCCGGGCGGGCTGGAACTTCGGCGAGACCACCGAGGACTTCGCGGTGTCCTACGAGGTGGCCCCGGCCGCCGCCGCGTTCCCCGCCGGCACGTACCGCAACATCTCCGGCAACCTCGCGCTGTCCTACGGGCTGATCGCCGCGTCTCAGCAGGCGGACCTCCCGCTCTACCTGGGCTCGTACCCGATCACCCCGGCCTCGGACATCCTGCACGAGCTGTCCAAGCACAAGAACTTCGGTGTGCGCACCTTCCAGGCCGAGGACGAGATCGCCGCCATCGGCGCGGCGCTCGGCGCGGCCTTCGGCGGGGCGCTGGCGGTGACCACCACCTCCGGCCCCGGTGTGGCGCTCAAGTCCGAGACCATCGGCCTCGCGGTCTCCCTGGAACTGCCGCTGCTGGTCGTCGACATCCAGCGCGGCGGCCCCTCCACCGGCCTGCCCACCAAGACCGAGCAGGCCGACCTGCTGCAGGCGATGTACGGCCGCAACGGCGAGGCCCCGGTGCCGGTCGTCGCCCCGGCGACCCCGGCGGACTGCTTCGACGCCGCCCTCGACGCCGCCCGGATCGCGCTCGCCTACCGCACCCCGGTCTTCCTGCTCTCCGACGGCTACCTCGCCAACGGCTCCGAGCCCTGGCGCATCCCCGAGGTCGAGGATCTGCCGGATCTCACCGTCCGCTTCGCCTCCGGCCCGAACCACGAACTCGCCGACGGCACCGAGGTGTACTGGCCCTACAAGCGCGACCCGCACACCCTCGCGCGCCCCTGGGCCGTCCCCGGCACCCCCGGCCTGGAACACCGCATCGGCGGCATCGAGAAGCAGGACGGCACGGGCAACATCTCCTACGACCCGGCCAACCACGACTTCATGGTCCGCACCCGCCAGGCCAAGGTCGACGGCATCGAGGTCCCGGACCTCACGGTCGACGACCCGTCCGGCGAGGCGAAGACGCTGGTCCTGGGCTGGGGCTCGACCTACGGGCCCGTCACGGCCGCGGTGCGCCGCGTCCGCGCGGAGGGCCGCCCGGTCGCCCAGGCCCATCTGCGCCACCTCAACCCCTTCCCGCGGAACCTGGGCGAGGTGCTGCGGCGGTACGACAAGGTGGTCGTACCCGAGATGAACCTCGGCCAGCTCGCCGCCCTGCTGCGGGCGAAGTACCTGGTCGACGCCCGCTCGTACAACCAGGTCAACGGGATGCCGTTCAAGGCCGAGCAGCTCGCCGGCGTGGTCAAGGAGGCCATCGATGACTGAGACAGTGGCGGAGGGGACGACCGCGGGGGCGCCGAACGGCGGGTCCGCCGCGCCGTTCGAGGCGCTCTCCCTGGTGCCCCGCGCCGAGGCGCCGCAGTCGATGAAGGACTTCAAGTCGGACCAGGAGGTCCGCTGGTGCCCCGGCTGCGGTGACTACGCCGTGCTGGCCGCCGTGCAGGGCTTCATGCCCGAGCTGGGGCTGGCCAGGGAGAACATCGTCTTCGTCTCCGGCATCGGCTGCTCCTCCCGCTTCCCGTACTACATGAACACCTACGGGATGCACTCGATCCACGGCCGCGCCCCCGCGATCGCGACCGGTCTCGCCTCCTCCCGGCGCGACCTGTCCGTCTGGGTCGTCACCGGCGACGGCGACGCGCTCTCCATCGGCGGCAACCACCTCATCCACGCGCTGCGCCGCAACGTCAACCTCAAGATCCTGCTGTTCAACAACCGGATCTACGGGCTGACCAAGGGCCAGTACAGCCCGACCTCCGAGCTCGGCAAGATCACGAAATCCACGCCGATGGGCTCGCTGGACGCGCCCTTCAACCCGGTGTCGCTCGCGATCGGCGCCGAGGCGTCCTTCGTCGCCCGCACGGTCGACTCCGACCGCAAGCACCTCACCGAGGTGCTGCGCCAGGCCGCGGCCCACCCGGGCACCGCGCTGGTGGAGATCTACCAGAACTGCAACATCTTCAACGACGGCGCCTTCGAGGTGCTGAAGGGCAAGCAGCAGGCGCAGGAAGCCGTCATCCGCCTCGAACACGGCCGGCCGATCCGCTTCGGCACCCCGTGGAGCGAGGAGGACGGCGGCGACGGCCTCGGCTCCAAGGGCGTCGTCCGCGACCAGGCCACCGGCGACCTGCTGGTCGTCGACGTGACGGCGGAGAACGCCGCCGCGGTCCTCGTCCACGACGCCCACGCCACGTCCCCGACCACGGCCTTCGCCCTCTCCCGGCTGGCCGACGCGGACACCCTGCACCACACGCCCATCGGCGTGCTCCGCAGCGTCGAGCGCCCGGTCTACGACACCCTCATGGCCGACCAGCTGGAGGCCGCCGTCGAGCGGCACGGCAAGGGGGACCTCTCCGCCCTCCTGCACGGCAACGACACCTGGACGGTCGCGGGCTGACCCGCCCGCCCCCAAGGGCTCCGCGCGGTAAGGGCTCCGCGGTAAGGGCCGCTGCTCCTGGGCAGCGGCCCTTACCGATGCCCGCACCCGTGCCCGCGCCGGGCCTCCGCCGCGCTCCGGTGGCGCTCGCCGCCGCACTCCGGCCACCCTCCCGTCATGACCATGGAGCGATACGGACATGACACGGCCCCCCTGGCGGCGTTACCGTCGTTGCCGTCGCCGCGCCGCCCCTGGAGGAACCCCTTGAAGCCGATGAGCGAGCACCGGACCGGGCTGGCCTACGGGTTCGCCGCCTACGGGATCTGGGGCCTCTTCCCGCTCTACTGGCCGCTGCTGGAACCGGCCGACGCGGTGGAGATCCTGGCCCACCGCATGGTGTGGTCCCTCGTCGTCGTGGGGCTCGTGCTGCTGGTGCTGCGCCGCTGGTCCTGGCTGCGGCCGCTGCTGCGGCAGCCCCGGCGGATCGGGCTGATCGCCCTGGCCGCCACCGCCATATCGGCCAACTGGGGCCTGTACATCTGGAGCGTCAACTCCGGCCACGTCGTCGAGGCCGCCCTCGGCTACTTCATCAACCCCCTGGTCAGCATCGCCTTCGGGGTCCTGCTGCTGCGCGAGCGGCTGCGGCCGGCGCAGTGGGCGGCCGTCGGTATCGGCGCCGGCGCGGTGCTCGTCCTCACCATCGGCTACGGCGAACTGCCCTGGATCGCCCTCTCCCTGGCTCTCTCCTTCGCTCTCTACGGCCTGGTCAAGAAGCACGTGGGCCTGGACGGCCTGGAGTCCCTGGCCGCCGAGACCTCGCTGCAGTTCCTGCCGGCCCTGGGCTTCCTGCTCTTCCTGGGCTCGCGCGGCGAGAGCACCTTCACCTCCGGCGGCACCGGGCACGCCCTGCTCCTGGTCAGCGCCGGCGCGGTCACCGCGCTCCCGCTGGTCTGCTTCGGCGGCGCCGCCGTCCGGCTGCCGCTGTCCACGATCGGCCTGCTGCAGTATCTGACGCCCACCGCCCAGTTCCTCCTGGGCGTCGCCGTCTTCCACGAGGAGATGCCGCCGGAGCGCTGGGCCGGCTTCTCCCTGGTCTGGCTGGCGCTGTCGGTGCTGACCTGGGACGCGCTCCGCACCGCGCACCGGACCCGGGGCGACCTGCGCCGGGCGGGCGTCGCGGCGGCGGAGAAGGCAGCGGCGGAGGCGGAAGCCGCGGCGGACGCGGCGGCGAGGGCCGGGACGGACACCGGGCCCGGCAGCGCGCCCGGCGGCGCGGAGCACCCCCGTACGGGGCTTCCGCCGGCGGGCCCCGTCGCGCGGGCCGGGACGGCCGCCGCCCGCGCGCAGGCCCAGGGGCCCGGGGGCTCCTGAGACCCGGGCGGCGGGCCGGGGCGCGGAAGGCGGCGGGCGGGACGCGAACGGACGACGGGCGGGATGCCGGCCGGATGCCTGCGGCGGTTACGAGCCCGGACCCCTCGGGCCCCGCCCAGGTCCCGTCACGGTCCCGTCCAGGCCCCGGCTCGGGGCAGGCCCCGCTCAGGGCCCCTCAGGTCCGTCCGGCCCTGTCAGCCGCCGAGCGCGCCGAGGCGGGTCATCATGCCGAGCACGTCGGAGACCACCCAGTACTCGGCGAAGCGGCGCCCCTCGGCACGGAAGATGTCGTGGCCGGTGAAGCTGATCCGGGTGCCGGGCGGGGCGGTGGCGCCGGGGATTCCGCCCCGGTAGGTGCCGTGGAAGGTCCAGCGGGCGGCGAGCCGGTCGCGGTCGATGACCGGGCCGAGGTCGAGGGTGGTGTTGATGTCGCCGAAGAGGGCGTGGGACTCGCGGATCGCGTCGACGGCGCCGTCCGGGCCGTGCACGTCGCGGTCGGGCCAGTGGCCGGTGAAGCCGGGGGTCAGGATCTCGGGCGCCAGATCGAAGTCGCCGCCCCAGAGATCCTGCAGCCAGTGCCGGTAGAGCTGTTCGAGATGGTCCATACGGTCCAGTCTGGGACGGCCGGGGGCCCGCGTCACCCCGGAGGACGCCGCAGGGACGGGTGGGCTCCGCGCGCCGGGGCGGGGGCGCCCCGGGCCCTGCCCTCAGTCGTCCAGGTCGTCCAGCAGCGCCGTGACGTCCAGGTCCACCGGGAACGCCCCACCGACCTCGACGGTCTGCTTGCCCGTGACCCGCTGGACCTCGCGGTAGGTGTCCCCGGAGAGCTCGTGCACCAGCACGGCCGGCTCCGGTTCGAGCTCGATCCGCCAGTAGGCGGGCACCTTGGCCTGGGCGTAGAGCGCGGGCTTGAGAATGCGGTCGGCCGCCCGGTTGTGCGGCGAGACGATCTCCGCCAGCAGCAGCACGGCCTCCAGGGGGACCGCGACGGTGTCCCGCCGGACGGCCGACCTGTCCACGACCACGATGTCGGGGATGAACAGCCGGGACTCACCGATCACGTTGAACGCCTCGGCCAGGAGGAAGGGGGCCCCGGCCACCGAGATGGCGTCATCGATACGGCGTGCGAGGCGCTTGGACGCGATCTGGTGCGCCCAGCTGGGCGCGGGGGACATCATCAGGACACCGTCCACCAACTCATAGCGGGCGCGTGCCGGGTGTTCGGGGAGGGCGAGGACTTCTTCCACGGTCCAGGGACCTTCGTGGTCGTCCACGCACTTGTGCTTCATGACGCTCATCGTCGTCATCACCGCCTCCTCGCGTGTCTCGGCAACAGCATCCCATGCAGGTCTGTACCCCGCCGGGTCTCGGCTTCCGGACACATCAGCGAGGGCGAAGCCGCAGGGAACGCCCGGACGGTGAGCGCGTGCCACGACGGCTTGACGCCCGCCGCCCGCTCAGTCCCCCGGCAGGCCGGTCTCGCGGAGGGTGATGTTGAGGCGGCCGGTGAGGCCGAGGGCCGGGTCGGCAGTGCCCGGCAGGGTCTTCGGGACGGCGTGGTACGCGAAGCGGGAGGGGCCGCCGAAGACGAACAGATCGCCGGAGGCCAGTTCGAGATCGGTGTACGGCCTGGTGCGGGTCTCCGTGGTGCCGAAGCGGAAGACGCAGGTGTCGCCGAGGGAGAGCGAGACGACCGGGGCGGCGGAGCGTTCGTCCTTGTCCTGGTGCATGCCCATGCGGGCCGTGGCGTCGTAGAAGTTGACCAGCGCGGTGTCGGGGGCGTACGCGGCTCCGGCCGCCGGGTCCCCGTAGGCGTCCGCCACGGCGCGGCGGCCCAGCTCCGCCAGCCAGTCCGGCATTGCGGCCACCCGGCCGCCGCCGGCGTCCACGGCGGTACGGGTGTAGCGGTACGGGGACCAGTGCCACCCCAGGCAGACCGTCTGCACGGACATGACTCCGCCGCGCGGCAGCCGGGTGTGCCGGATCGGCACCGGTCCGCGGGCCCACGCACGGCAGGCGGCGACCAGGCGGCGCCGGGTGTCCGGGTCCAGCCAGCCGGGGACGTGGACGGCGCCGGGCGCGATCTCCCGGCGGGCGGGCGGGAAGAGGCCGTCGGTCATGCGGCGGGCCTCCCCGCGGCCCTCTCGCGGGGCGCTCCCTCCCAGGGCGGTTCCTCCCGGGGGACGGTGCTCATGTGCGGCGGTTCCTCCTGCGGGCGGTGGGCGGGGCGCGGCCCGGCCGGCTCCCCGCGCCGTTCCGGCGGCCGGGTCACGGCCACGACCGGAGCGCGGCCGGAGCGCGGCCGGAGGGCCGCGTCCCCCGGTGTCCGAGGGGCGCCTCGTTCCTGCGGCTCCTCGCGCATCTTCGCCCATTTCCAGCTCGTGCTCCAGGCGCGCGGGGGTGCCCCGCTCAGGGATGCCGGTCCGCCCGCCCGGCTCCGCCGCGCCCGCCGAACCCCAGCCCCCCGCCCGGCTCCGCCCGGGACCGCCGTACCCGCCGTACCCGCCCCGGAAGCCGGCACGGCACCCGTACCGGCGCTGGCGAACGTCCGGTGAGCGTCCGATCTCCGAACACTCGGGTCCGGATTGCGTCTTGACGGGATGGCGGCACGGAGTCGACCATCATGCTCACGTCAATCGAACGTTCGGTGAACCTCCCGTCCCGCGCCCACCCAGCGCGGAGCGGCCCGCGCGGTCCGTCACCCAACCGTCCGCACTCCCGTCCGGAAACGGAGCCCCCATGCGCCTCACTCATCCGCACGCCGAGCACCGCCCCGCCCGAAGACAGCGTCCCCGCCTCCGACGGACCACCGTGGCCTCCGTCGCGTCGGCCGCCTCCGCTGCGGAGTCCGCGCCCCGGGCGTCCGCCGCCGCGGCCCCGGACATCTCGCTCTCCGCCGTCAAGGCGCACCTGACCGACCTGGAGTCGATAGCCTCCGCCAACGGGGGCAACCGCGCCCACGGCCGTCCGGGCTACAAGGCCGCCGTCGACCACCTCAAGGCGAAGCTCGACGCCGCCGGATACACCACCACCGTCCAGCAGTTCACCTCGAACGGATCCACCGGCTACAACCTCATCGCCGACTGGCCCGGCGGCGACACCGGCAACGTCCTCATGGCCGGGGCCCACCTCGACTCCGTCAGCAGCGGTGCCGGGATGAACGACAACGGCTCCGGTTCGGCGGCCGTCCTGGAGACCGCGCTCACCGTGGCGCGCGAGGGCCACCAGCCGGACCGGCATCTGCGCTTCGGCTGGTGGGGCGCCGAGGAGCTGGGCCTGGTCGGCTCCAACCACTACGTGCGCAATCTGACGAGCGCCCAGCGGTCCGCGATCGGCGGCTACCTCAACTTCGACATGATCGCCTCGCCGAACCCGGGCTACTTCGTCTACGACGACGATCCGGCCATCGAGACGGTCTTCAAGGACTTCTTCGCCGCCAAGGGGGTGCCGACGGAGATCGAGACCGAGGGCGACGGCCGTTCCGACCACGCCTCGTTCAAGAACTACGGCATCCCGGTCGGCGGTCTGTTCACCGGCGCGAGCCGCACCAAGACCTCGGCGCAGGCCCAGAAGTGGGGCGGCACGGCCGGGCAGTCGTTCGACAACTGCTACCACTCGTCCTGCGACACCATGGCGAACGTCAACGACACCGCCCTGGACCGCAACAGCGACGCCCTCGCCCACGCCGTCTGGACCCTCGGCGCGGACGGCGGCGGCACGGACCCCTCCGGCGTCTACGAGAACACCGCCGACGTCACCATCCCCGACGGCACCTCCGAGGCGGTCTCCGCCATCGAGGTGACCGGCCGCACGGGAAGCGCCCCGGCGGCGCTCAGGGTCGGGGTCGACATCAAGCACAGCTACCGGGGCGATCTGGTGATCGATCTGCTGGCCCCGGACGGCACCGCCTACCGGCTGAAGGACTCCGGCTGGGACAGCGCCGACAACGTGATCACGACCTACACGGCCGACGCCTCGGCCGAGACGGCGAACGGCACCTGGACGCTGCGGGTCCGGGACGTGTACAGCCAGGACACCGGCTACATCGACAGCTGGAAGCTCACCTTCTGAGCGGGGCGGGCGCCGGCCTCACCGGCGGCACCGGCGGCACGGGGCCGCCCTGCCGGGCTCCGGCGCCCGCTCGTACGCGCGGCCCGCGTCCGCCCGTACCGGTGGCCGGGAGACCGCCGGTACGGGCGGGTGTCCCGGCACACACGAGGCCCGCGGTGGCACGGTGCGTACCGTGCCACCGCGGGCTGTGCCGTGCTGCGGGCGGCCCTTCCGCGCTCCGGCGACCGGGCCTTGCGCCCGGGTGACCGGGCCGGAGGGCGTCAGGTCCGGGCCGAGCCGGTGCTGCCGGCCTGCTCCCGCTCGTGCCGTCCGGCCTCGGCGTCGGCGTCGCTCCGGGCGGCCTTCGCGTCCTCCCGGGCGGCGATGTCGCGCTCCGCCGGGCAGCCGGGGCCGTCCTGGCCGGCGGTACCGGCGGCGCAGCTCTTGCGCCGCAGGCCGAAGATCAGGAACGCCGCGAGGACGGCGACCGCGGCCCAGGTGATCGGGCTGGTCAGCAGCGTCTCCCGGAGGTCCGCGCTGAGCTGCTGGCCGAGGACGAAGACGCCCATGACGACCACGAACCAGCCGAAGCCCTTGCGGAGCGTGTCCTGCGGGATGCGGCCCGCGAGCCGTCCGCCGATCAGGCTGCCGACCACGGCCGTGGCGGTGACGATGCCCGCCAGGCCCCAGTCGATCTGCACGCTGGAGAGGTAGCCCGCCAGTCCGGCGAAGGACTTCATGGAGATCACCAGCAGCGAGGTGCCCACGGCGACGCCCATCGGGAGCCCGCCCAGCAGGGCCAGGGCCGGGACGATGAGGAAGCCGCCGCCGGCGCCGACGAGCCCGGTGACCAGGCCGACGACCACACCGTCCACCAGGACGTGCAGGATCGGCATCTCGTCGTGCTTGCTCTTGAGCTCCTTCTTGCGGCCCTTGAGCATGGCGACGGCCGTCGCGAGCATCATCAGGGCGAACGCGATGAGCAGCACGGTGCCCGGGATGAACTCGGCCAGCCGGCCGCCCGCGTAGGCACCGGTCATGCCCGCCACGCCGAACAGCAGTCCGGTGCGCCAGCGGACCCGGCCCGCACGGGCGTGCGACACGAGGCCGGCGAGCGAGGTGACGCCGACGACCAGCAGCGAGGTGGCGATGGCCGCCTTCGCCTCCATGCCGGCCAGGTAGATGAGGATCGGGACGGTGAGGATGGAACCGCCGCCACCGAGGATGCCGAGGCTGATCCCGATGAGCAGCGATCCCGCAATGACGAGTGCTATCACGCGCGGTCACCCCTCAGGGACTGGATGACGGTCTTGAGGTCCGTCTTGGGGCCGCGGTTGTAGGGGAGCTTGGAGAGCATCATGCCCATGGCGCAGGTGTTGCTGAGCGCCGCGAAGGTCAGGCCCGCGCCGACGAAGGTGCCGACCAGGTGCCAGCCCGGGAGGAAGATCCCGGCGATGCCGCTGATGAGGACGATGGAGCCGGCGACCAGCCGGACCTGGCGCTCCAGGTCCCAGCGGTCGGCTCCGCGGGCGACGTCGCCGCCGGAGGTCTCCCAGGCGACCATGCCGCCGTCGAGCACCCGCAGGTTGGGCAGGCCGGCCTCGGCCAGCGCCTGCTCGGCCTGGGCCGCGCGGCCGCCGGAGCGGCAGATCAGCACGACGTCCTCGTCCAGGTGCGACAGCAGCTCCTGGCGGTGCTCCTTGAGCGTGTCGAGGGGAACGTTGTAGGAACCGGGGATGTGGACGCTCTGGAACTCGCCCGGAGTCCGAACATCCAGCAGGCGGGGGCCTCCGCCGCCCCGGATCAGCGCCTGCAGGGCGCCCGGACCGAGCTTCGCGGTGGTGGTGTCGCCCGTGGAGTTGGGGCTCATGACTGGATCCTCACTGTTTCGGGGTCTGGATGCACTGGGGATGCACCGGGGTCATTGGGGTACTGACCGGTGGTTTCGGCTCCGGAGGTCTTCCGGGAGCGGGCACCCGGCCCCGGAGGGCCGGGTGCCCGCGGGCGGCTCGCCGGTAACAGGGGGCTTTGCGAGCCGGTGGGCTCCGGTGGCGGAGTCATCAGGGCAGGACCTCTCCGCCACCGGTACCCGGTACGGTCCGCGCCCCGGGGGGACGGGCACGGACCGCGCTGGGGGCCCGGGTCAGGAACGGGCCGCGGGCTCGGGCAGCAGCAGCCAGGCGCCGTAGCCGCCGAGCAGGTCGGAGACGTCCTCCATGCCGGCGTGCCGCAGCAGGCTGGCACCGATGGAGGAGCGGTGGCCGCCCGCGCAGTGGACGACGACCGGGCGGTCCGCCGGGATCTCGTCACGGCGCTTGGACAGCTCCGCCAGCGGGATGTGCAGGGAGCCCTCGATGTGGCCCTCCTCGCGCTCTCCGCCGCCGCGCACGTCCACGACCACCGGGGGCTGCTCGGAGGCGAGCACCTTGCGGAGCTCGTCCGCGGTGACCCGGCTGGCCTGGGTCATCTCCGCGGCCAGGCCGGGGAAGACGCCCTCCGGGTCGCGCAGGTAACCGGCCACGTGGTCGAAGCCGATCCGGGCGAGGCGGGTGACGAGCTCCTCCTCGCGGTCCTCCGGGGCCACGACGATGATCTCCGCGTCCGGGGCGACGACCGAGCCGGTCTGCTCGGCGAAGCGGCCGTCGGCGGGAACGTTGACGGAGCCGCGCAGGTGGCCCGCGGCGAACTCCTGCGGGTCGCGGCCGTCGACGATCACGGCCCCCGCGTCCCGGCGGGCCAGGAACTCCTCGGTGGAGAGGGAGGGCGCCGTGGTGGACGGGTCGAACAGGTCGTGCGCCTTGCGGTTGAGGATCGCG
This sequence comes from Streptomyces sp. F63, assembly GCF_018070345.1. GTDB lineage: Bacteria > Actinomycetota > Actinomycetes > Streptomycetales > Streptomycetaceae > Streptomyces. The sequence continues at coordinate 36,214 of NZ_JAGPXX010000015.1, read as the reverse complement.
TCGTAGACGAAGTAGCCGGGGGCGGAGGGCTGGCCCGCCGTGACCACGGCCAGGAACTGGTCCTCGTCCATCGGGGCGCAGGCGTAGTTGGTCGCGCGCTGCTCGCCGATGGTGGACTGCCGCGCGGTGGAAAGGTTCTTGCCGCAGGCGGAGCCGGCGCCGTGGGCGGGGAAGACCCGCACCTCGTCCGGGAGGGCCATCAGCTTGTTGTGGACGCTGTCGTAGAGCATCCGGCCGAGCTCGTCGGCGGTGACGCCGATGGAGGCGAGCAGGTCCGGACGGCCGACGTCGCCGATGAAGAGCGCGTCACCGGTGAGGACGCCGTAGGCGACCTCGTCGTCGGCGTGCTCGTAGACCAGGACGCTGACGGACTCCGGGGTGTGGCCCGGGGTCTCCATGATCTCCAGGGTCACGTCACCGAGGCTGATGCGCTCGCCGTCGGTCAGCTTGCGGCTCTCGTACTCGGTCTCCGCGCGCTGCCCGTAGCCGATCCAGGCGCCGGTGCGGTCGGCGAGCTCCAGGTGGCCGGCGATGAAGTCGGCGTGGAAGTGGGTGTTGATGACGCCCACGATGGTGAGACCGCGGTCCTTGGCGTCGGCCACGTACTCGGAGACGTCGCGGCGGGGGTCGACGACGACGGCCTTGCCGGTGGTCTCGTCAGCGATCATGTACGAGGCCTGGGAGAGGCAGTCGAGGTAGTACTGGGCGAAGAACATACGGAGCCTCCGTGTCGGGATCTCTCGGACTCTCGGATACCTGGGGGGGTATATAAGAAGGTAAGCGATACCGGGCCGGGTATATTTCCCCCATCTGCGCCCGGTCATGCAGAACATCAGAAAACAGCAGGTCAAGCAGGCAAAACAGGCCAGGCGGCCACAACAGGCCGAGCGGATCGAGCCCATCGGAACGGATCAAGCAAGCCGGACCGGCGGACCGGGGAGACCCCGGACGCCGGCACCCGGACCGCGGCCGCGGTCAGACGCGGCCGGTCATCATGCCGCGCCAGTACACGGCCGGCAGGACGTAGCGCTTGAACACCCACATGTCGCGGCGTTCCTTGAAGGTGTTGACGCCCGGGAAGCTCTTCGCCGGCTTGAGGTCGTAGTCGAACTCGGCCAGCAGCATCTTGTCGCGCGCGGTCACCAGCGGGCACGACGTGTAGCCGTCGTACTTCTTGCCGGCCTCGGCGCCCTTCATGGCGGCGACCATGTGGGCGACCACCACGGGGGACTGCTTGCGCACGGCCGCGCCGGTCTTGGACGTGGGCAGGTTCGCCACATCGCCGAGCGCGAAGATCTCCGGGTGGTCCGGGTTGCGCAGGGTGTGCTTGTCCGCCTTGACGAAGCCGTACGGGCCGTCGGCGAGCGGGCTCTTCTTCACCCAGTCCGGGGCGCTCTGCGGCGGGACCAGGTGCGCCAGGTCGTAGCCGAGGGTCTCCTCGGTGCCGGTCTTCTTGTCGGTGATCGTCAGCTCGCGGCGCGCGCCGTCCACGGCGGTCACCTCGGACTCGTACCGGACCTCGATGCCGTAGCGCTCGACGACCTTCTCCAGCGCCTTGGTCCACACCGGGACCTTGAAGAGCTTGGGGTCGGGAAGCACGAAGACCATGCGGATCTTGTCCAGGACACCCTGCTTCCGCCAGTAGTCGGCGGCCAGGTACGCGATCTTCTGCGGAGCACCACCGCACTTGAGCGGGGTGGCGGGGTGGCTGAAGACCGCGGTGCCGGAGCGCATGCCCTTGATGAGCTCCCAGGTGTAGGGGGCGTACTCGGGCGAGTAGTTGCTGGTCACGCCGTCGTGCCCGATGGCCTCGGCGAGGCCCGGGATCTTGTCCCAGTCGAGCTGCAGACCGGGGGCCATGACCAGGTAGTCGTAGCCGACCAGGCCACCGCCGGCGAGGGACACCGTGCGGGCGTCCGGGTCGACCGCCGCGGCCGCCTCGCGGATCCAGCGCACGCCGTCCGGGATCAGGGACTCCTCGGAGCGCCGGGAGGTCTCCAGTGGAGCCTGCCCGCCGCCGACGAGCGTCCAGAGCGGCTGATACCAGTGGGTACCGGAGGGGTCGAGCACGGCGATGTCACCGACGCCCGCGCGACGGAGCCGGGCGGCGACGCTGATGCCGGCCGTACCGCCGCCGACGATGACCACACGGTGGTGAGCGGAGCCTGTGGGCTCCGTGGAATGGGGGGACAAGTCCAGAACCTCCTTCCGATACCCCTATGGGTATCCATGTCCAGGAGCGTAAACCACCCGCGGTGGGGTTGGCAAATACCGCAGGGGGTATAAGGGGCCGGCACGTCACCCGCCCCATCGCCCCGCCACCCGGAACCGGCGGACGGCTCCCGGGCCGCTACACCGTGATGTCCCGGTTGGAGAAGCGCGCCCACGCTACGGAGCCGCAGACCGCCGCGTACAGGGTCTGAAGTCCCAGGTTCCGCAGCAGCTCCTCCCAGTGGACGGGGGCGCGGAGCAGATCCGCGAAGCTCAGCCAGTAGTGCGGGAAGAGATAGGGGTGCACCACGTCGAGCTGCGGGATGGTGTTGACGATCTGGACGGTGATCAGCAGGCCCACCGTGGCCGCCATCGCCGCGATCCCGCTGTTGGTGAGGGTGGAGACGCACAGGCCCAGCGCCGCGAACCCCGTCAGGGAGACCGCGACGGCGACCGCCACGGCCAGCGCCCGCAGCAGTCCCTCACCGAGGGTGATGGTCGTCCCGGAGATCAGCGTGACCTCGCCGAGCGGGAACAGCAGGGCACCCACCGCGAGCGCCGAGACGGCCACCGTCACCGTCGCCACCAGGCAGAAGGCCAGGACGGCGGTGAACTTGGCGAGCAGCAGCCGGGTCCGGCCGGCCGGTGCCACCAGCAGGTAGCGCAGCGTGCCCGCGCTCGCCTCCCCCGCGATCGCGTCCCCCGCGACGACGCCGACGGCCATCGGGAGGAACAGCGGAAGCGTGGCCGCCAGGGCGGCGAAGACGAGGAAGAGGCCGTTGTTGGTGATCTGCGTGAGGAAGGCCGGGCCTCCCCCGCCGTGACCACCGCCGCCCGGACCGCCGTCACCGGTCTCGATCCGCACCGCGATCCCGATCAGCAGCGGCACGGCGGCCAGCACCCCGAGCAGGGCGAGCGTCCGCCAACGGCGGAAGACCGTCACCAGCTCACTGCGGAAGAGGCCGAGGGCCCACAGCGCGCCCGGACCGGACCGGCGCCGCGCTCCGGCCTCCGCGGCCGGCTCGGGAGACGGCTCGGGGGACGGCTCCGGGAACGGGGCGGGCCCGGCGGACGGGGCGGGCCCGGGCGCCGGGGGCGGGGACGGCATGCGGGCGCGGGACGCCCCCGGGGCCCCGGGGCCGCCGCCGGCCCGCGCCGCCGTGCCGGTGCCCGCCGTGCCGGTCCCCGCCGTGCCGGTCCCCGCCGTGCCGGTCCCCGCCGTGCCGGTCCCCGCCGTGCCGGTCCCCGCCGTGCCGGTCCCCGCCGTGCCGGTCCCCGCCGTGCCGGTCCCCGCCGTGCCGGCGGGCCCGGGCCCTCCGGTACGGCCGGCTCGTTCCGTCCGCCCGCTTCCCCCGTCCCGGCCCGCGCCGTCAGCCCGCGACATCGAATCCCTCCCCGGTCAGTGCCACGAACGCGTCCTCCAGCGACGCCCGTTCGAGCCCGAAGCCCCGGACCCGTACCCCGCCCCGGACGAGCGCGGCGTTGAGATCGGCGAGGTCGAGCGCCCCGGCCGGACCGGGTGCGCCGTTCCGCGGCCGGGGCGGCGATCCGGACGGTGGCTCGCCCGTCACCCTGCCGCCCGCCACCACCAGGTTCGCCACCCCGTGCTCCTTCAGCACCCGGACGGCGTCCGCCGTGTCCGGTGTGGTGACGGACAGCCGGCCGCGCGCCCCGGCCGCCAGGTCGGCCACCGGGCCCTGCACCACCAGCCGGCCCCGGGCCATCACCGCGGCATGGGTGCACACCTGCTCGATCTCGTCCAGGAGATGGGAGGAGAGGAACACCGTGGTGCCGTCCTCCGCCACCTCCCGCACCAGCGCCCGGATCTCCCGCATGCCCTGCGGGTCCAGGCCATTGGTCGGCTCGTCGAGGACGAGCAGCCGGCGCGGCCGCAGCAGCGCCGAGGCCAGGCCGAGGCGCTGCTTCATACCGAGGGAGTAGGCCCGTGCCTTCTTGCTCCCGGCGGCGGCCAGCCCCACCCGCTCCAGGGCCGCGGCGATCCGGGCGTCGCGGGTACGGGGATCGGCGTCCGGGTCGGCGGCGTCCAGCCGCCGGAGGTTGTCCCGGCCGGAGAGGAAGCCGTAGAGGGCCGGGCCCTCGATCAGCGCGCCGACCTGCGGCAGCACCCGGCGCTCGGCGCCGGGCACGGGCGCGCCGAGCACGCGGGCGCTGCCGGAGGTGGGCCGGATCAGGCCCAGAAGCATCCGGATGGTGGTGGTCTTCCCGGAGCCGTTCGGCCCGAGGAAGCCGAAGACCGAGCCGGCGGGCACGGTGAGGTCGAGTCCGTCGACGGCCAACTGCCCGCCGCGGAACCGCTTGGTGAGACCGCGCGTCACGATGACGCTCCCGCCGGCCGCTCCGCTCGCGCCCTCGGGGGTGGCGTGGGCAGCGGCTCCGGTGGTGGTTCCGGTGGTGGTTCCGGTGGTGGTTCCGGCGGCGCTGCTTGCGGCTCCGGTGGCCGCGGGGACGGAACCGGGTGCGGGTGCGGATCCGGTACCGGGAGCCCCGGAGTCACGGGGAACGCCGGGGCCGTGCCCGGCGGCGGCTCGGGTGGCGGCCACCCGGTCGGCGCGACCGGCTACCGCTCCGGCGGCGCTCTCGTTCCCGGGCCCGGCGGTGGACCCGGCGAGGAACCCGGCGGTGGGCTCGGCGGTGGATCCGGCGGTGGGCTCGGAGGCGCCGGATCCGTTCCCCGTCCCGGACGCGTTCCCGGCGTCGTCGCCGGTTCCCGTTCCGGTTTCGCTCCGGGCGGCGGGCGGCTGCTTCATCGTTCTCCTGTCCGGCCGCGGGTGCGGCTGCGTCCGGCGCACGGGCCGGGGGCGTACGGCAAGGGAGGCGTACGGTACCGGCGGCCCCGGCCCGTCGTCCCGTACCCGGCCGGACGGCGCGCTGCCCGCCCGGAACCCGGGCGGGCGGCGCCGGCGGTGCCGGGGGCCGTGCCGTCCTGCTCCCTACTCCGCCTTTTCGGCCTTCTCGGCGGCCTTCACCAGCGTGGCCTGGTCGACCGCGCCCGCGTAGACCCCGCCGTCGTCCGTCAGCAGGACGTTGACCAGCCGGGTGCTGAAGACCCGGCCGGTGCCGAAGTCGCCGCGGACCCGCTCGCCGAAGCTGTCGAGCAGTTGCTGCGCCTCGGCGGGAAGCTCCTCGCCGCCGGGTCCGCGCTTCCCGGCCGGGGCCTGGAGCTGCGCGACGCTCGCCCAGCCCTCGCCGAGGACGTTCAGCCCGGCGGGACCGTGCCGGCCCGTCTCCGCCGGGGCACCGTGCCCGCCATGGGCCCCGCGCTCGCCGTCCCCCCGGTGCCCGGCATGCTCCCCGGCGCGCTCGCTCAGGTCCTCCTCGGTGACCTTCGCGCCCTTCGGCGGCTTGAACGCGAAGGTCTCCGCCGCCGGCTTGCCGAAGTCGACGGACGTGAAGCCCACGTCGATCACGGCCTTGCCGCCGCTCCTGGGCGTCAGCGTGAACTTGAGCGGCACGCCGTTCTCCGCGTCCACCGAGACGCGGACCGCCTCGACCGTGGACTCCCCGGCCTTCGGCGCGATCACGAGCTGGTAGGCGTCGCGCCCGGCGACCTTGGCGGTGCCGTCCACGGTGACCTTCGTCGTCTCGTCGACGGCCTTCAGGGCGTGCTCGGCGAGTTCCCGGGGGGTGGCGTCCGCCAGGCCCTCCGGCAGACCGTGCCCGCCGTCCCGCCCCTTCTCGCCGTCCCCGCCCTGCCCGTGGTGCTCGGCGTGCCGGCCGGCGTCGTGCTCCGGAAGCGTCGCGTGGTACGCGGAGTTGCTGGCCGAGTCGTACGCCCACAGGTCCTCGCCGTTGCGGATGACGCTGTACTCGTCCGCCTCGCCCATGACCGACAGCCGCTGCCTGCCGGGGCCGTCGGCCGCGACCCGCAGCGTGTGCGAGCCGGACGCCAGCTCCATCAGCTTCGCCTGCGGATCGGCGGGCGAGCCCTGCTCGTCACCCCCGCTTCCCGGGCCCGCGGGCCCCCGGTCCCCGTCGGCTCCGTCACCGCCGTCGCCGGACCCCGGCCCGCCGAGACCGCCGCCCCCGGCGCTCATTCCGGGAAGCGCGGGGAGACCGAGATCCGTGGTGATCCTGACGGTGCCGGACAGCTGCTCGGTGTCCGACCCGGCCATGCGCTCGATCAGTTCGGCGGCGGTGATCTCCGGCAGATCGGGGCTGCCCGAGCTGGCGAGGGCCGGTACGAGACCGATGCCCGCCACCGCCACTCCCGCCACCGCGACCGGCACCCCCCAGCGCGCCAGTCCGCGCGCCGGCGCCGCCGGGGCGCCCTCGCCGTCCCATTCGTCGGTGACCTGCGTCGGTCGCTTTCCTGGCATGTGCCTACCTCCGTGGTCGGCGGCGGTTCGCGTACACCTTCGCAAGACCCCGCCGCCCGGACTTCCCGGCATCGGACGGGGCGCTGCCCACCCGGTCCATTGTCTCCCGAGCCCGCCGCGTTCGTATGCCCATCACACCAAAACGCACGGCGCGGGGCGTCAACCGGCGGCATCAACTTCGCGTAGTCCCAGGGGAGGAGACTCCTCCCCCGGCCGTCGCGCTCCGTACCGCCGATGGCGCAGCCACCCGTAGGGGTGCACGGGGGCTCCGCCCGGACCGCCCCGGGCGGACCGCTCCGTCCCGGACTCCGGGGACGACGCGGGGGCTCGGGGGCGCACCGCCCCGCTCGCGGCGTCAGCCCGCCCGGTGCACCACCGCGTCGCACAGGCTCTCCAGCGCCGCCTTCGCCGGGACGTCCGGCAGCGGGGCGAGGGTGGCGCGGGCCTCCTCTGCGTAGCGCACCGTGTCCTGCCGCGCCTGCTCCAGTGCGGGGTGCTCGCGCAGCCGCCGCAGGGCCTCGGTCACCACCGCGTCGTCCGTGAGGTCACCGTCCAGCATCGCGCACAGCTCGCGGTCCTCCGGGCGGCCGTGCCGCTCGGCCGCCGCCCGCAGATGCAGCACCGGCAGGGTGGGGATGCCCTCGCGGAGGTCCGTGCCCGGGGTCTTGCCCGACTCGCTGCTGTCGCTGGCGATGTCGAGGACGTCGTCCGCGAGCTGGAAGGCCGTGCCGAGCCGCTCGCCGTACTGGGTGAGGATGTCCACCACCGGCTCGCCGGCGCCCGCCATCATGGCTCCGAAACGGCCGGCGACGGCGATCAGCGAGCCGGTCTTGCCGGCGATCACGTCGAGGTAGTGGGCGATCGGATCACGCCCGGCGCCCGGTCCCGCGGTCTCCAGGATCTGTCCGGTGACCAGCCGCTCGAACGCCCCGGCCTGGATGCGGACGGCCTCCGGGCCGAGGTCGGCCAGCAGGTGCGAGGCGCGGGCGAAGAGGAAGTCGCCGGTGAGGACGGCCACCGAGTTGTCCCAGTTGGCGTTGGCGCTGGGGACGCCCCGGCGCACATCCGCCTCGTCCATGACGTCGTCGTGGTAGAGGGTGGCGAGATGCGTCAGCTCGACGACGACGGCGGACGGCACGACGCCCGGCGCGTGCGGATCGCCGAACTGCGCGGCGAGCGTCACCAGCAGCGGGCGGAACCGCTTGCCCCCGGCGCGGACGAGGTGCTGCGCGGCCTCGGTGATGAAGGGCACGTCGCTTTTCGTGGCCTCCAGCAGGCCCTCCTCGACAGCCGCCAGCCCGGCCTGGACATCGGCTTCCAGAGCCTGGTCCCGCACGCTCAGCCCGAAGGGCCCGACGACGGTCACGAGGGGTTCTCCTGTCTGCGGACGACTCCGCGGCTCACGCACGACCCGCGGAATGTCGATGTATCGCTGTCACGGCCATCACCATCACGCGCAGCGTATCCGGTCGCCCGACGATCACTGCGGGCGCCCGTTCGCCGGGAGAGACCGCCGGAAGCGTCTTCCCGCAGCGGCTCCCGGCACTCCGCCGCGCCGGACGGCGTCCGGTGTGTTCTTGGTCACGCCGGATGGAATCGCTCGCTCCGCTCCGGCCCGGCGGCCGGGAGGCCCCGCCCGGTCCACGGGGGCCGGGACGCCCACGGCCGGGGCCGTCACCAGCAGTCGGCGGCCACCGCCTTCGCCGGCCGCGGGGAGGCCCACGCCGTACCGCGGACGAAGCGCGTCACCGGCCCGTACGAGAACGCGGCCGGCAGCAGTCCGGTGAAGCAGAGGCCGGGGAGCGAGGAGCGGTAGCCCGCGCGGTCCGGGAGCACCCCGGCCGGCCGCCGGTCCGGCGCGCAGCCCGGGCCCGAGGAAGTCCGTCGCGGCCAGATCCCCGCGATACGCGCCGTGGCCGCGAACTCCTCGATGCCGGCGTACGAGCCGGGGAAGGCGGCGGCGGGCAATGGCACCCCGTGCTCGGCGCAGAGTTCGCGCGGGCCCGTTGGCCGGCCGGCCGGCGCGGCAGCCCCGGGTCCGCCCGGGGGAAGACGAAGTGCTCCGCGAGCGCCCCGGCGTGCTCCGCGATGAGGACCGCCACCTCCTCGCCGGTGGGCACCAAGAGCGCTGGGCGGCCGATCTCCCGGCCCACGCCCAGGAGTTGGCCCGCCAGCCGCTCCGGCTCCTCCCGGCCCGCCGTGCGGCCGGTGAAGGGCCGCCGCAGGCCGGCTCGCCACTCCCCGCCGCCTCGGCCACAGCGGCCGGCGGCCCCCGCTGTTCGTGATCCGCCGGGAAAACCACTCCGGTATGTCCGGCGGCAGCAAGGCTTTTCCGGACATCACACTTTCTACGCCTTGTTTCCGCTCACTTCACAGCCGATCCCCTCCGACTGCGACCGCATCGGCCCGGCCCCCGATCAGCCCCCGAGCCCGGCGCGCCCGCCCCCCGGCCCCGTAATCTGAGGCCGAGCACGATCCAGGCGACATGAAGGCGAGGCAGAGTCCATGCCCCAGCAGGATCCGTTCGATCTCGCGAGACCCGCGGTGAACGACCGCGACGATCTCTACGGTGCGCACAACCTGCCCTACGGCGTCTTCAGCACCCCCGACGAGCCCGGCCGCAGGCGCATCGGCGTCCGCTACGGCGACCGCGTCCTGGACGTGCACACGGCCGCCACCGCCCTCGGCTCCCCGCACGCCGACGTGCTGGCCCATCCCACCCTCAATCCGCTGATGGCCGCCGGACGCCCCACCTGGCGGGCCGTCCGGGCCAGCGTGGCCACCTGGATCGGCTACCCCGCCATCGAGCCGTTCCTGCACCCGCTCACCGAGGTGACGCTCCACCTCCCCTTCGAGGTCGCCGACTACGCCGACTTCTACTCCAGCGAGCACCACGCCGCCAACGTCGGCCGGATCTTCCGGCCGGAGGGGCCCGCGCTGACGCCCAACTGGAAGCACCTGCCGATCGGTTACCACGGCCGGGCGGGCACCGTCGTGGTCTCCGGCACTCCGGTCGTCCGCCCGAACGGCCAGCGCGCGGCGGGGGACAAGCCCGTCTTCGGCCCCACGCAGCGCCTCGACATCGAGGCCGAGGCCGGCTTCGTGGTCGGCGTACCGTCACGGCTGGGCGAGCGGGTGCCGCTCTCCGCCTTCCGCGAGCACGTCTTCGGCGTCTGCCTGCTCAACGACTGGTCCGCCCGGGACATCCAGTCCTGGGAGTACCGCCCCCTCGGGCCGTTCCTCGGCAAGTCCTTCGCCACCTCCGTCTCGGCCTGGATCACCCCGCTGGAGGCTCTGGACGCGGCCCGCGTCGCGCCGCCCCCGCGCGATCCCCGGCCGCTGCCGTACCTCGACGACACGGCGGGGACCGAGCCCGGCGGCTTCGACCTCCGCATCACGGTGGCCGTGAACGGCCACACCGTCGCCGAGCCGCCGTTCTCCGGCATGTACTGGACGGCCGCCCAGCAGCTGGCCCACCTCACGGTGAACGGCGCCTCCCTGCGCACCGGGGACCTCTATGCCTCCGGCACGGTCAGCGGCCCGGAGCCGCACCAGCGGGGCTCCCTGCTGGAGCTCACCTGGAACGGCCGCGACCCGCTCGACCTGCCCGGCGGCAAGCGCACCTACCTGGAGGACGGCGACGAGGTCACCCTCACCGCCTGGGCCCCCGGCCCCGAGAACTCCCGCATCGGCCTCGGCGAGGTCACCGGCCGCATCGTCCCCGCCTGACGCCCGCCCGCTTCCCGGCCCGCCCGGCCCCGGAAGCGGGCGGGCGGGGCCCGCGCGGCGCAGCGGTCAGACCACCACGACCGGGTGCTCGAAGGCGTCCGGCGCCTCCAGCAGACTCCGGATGCCGCCCTCGTCGACGGTCACGACGGGTGCCCGGTGGACGACAGCGGTCGCCGCGACGACCGCGTCGACGGCGTCGTCCGTGCCGGTTTCCCGCAGGGCCCGCGCCGCCGGATCGGATATCACACTCCGCCGCCGGACACGGCGACGGGCCGCCGCCCCTGCTGCCAGGGGCGGCGGCCCACCGCCGTACCGGGGGTGCGGCGCCTGCCGGCCGCGCCGTGTCAGCGCACGAAGACGCCCGCCTGGCCGGCCAGGTCCAGGAAGTACTGCGGCGCGATGCCGAGCACGAGCGTGACGACGACACCGACCGCGATGGCCGCCGAGGTCAGCGCGCTGGGCACGGCGACCGTCGGACCGCCGGCCTGCGGCTCGTTGAAGAACATCAGGACGATGACGCGGATGTAGAAGAACGCGGCGATGGCCGACGCGACCACACCGACCACGACCAGCGCCCCCGCGCCGCCCTCCGCCGCCGCCTTGAAGACCGCGAACTTGCCCGCGAACCCCGAGGTCAGCGGGATGCCCGCGAAGGCCAGCAGGAAAAGCCCGAACACGGCCGCGACCAGGGGCGACCGCCGGCCCAGCCCGACCCACTTCGACAGGTGCGTGGCCTCGCCGCCCGCGTCGCGGACGAGCGTCACCACGGCGAAGGCGCCGACCGTGACGAAGGAATAGGCCAGCAGGTAGAAGAGGACCGAGGAGATGCCGGACGGAGTGGTGGCCACGACACCGGCCAGGATGAACCCGGCGTGGGCGATCGACGAGTACGCCAACAGCCGCTTCACATCGGTCTGGGTGACCGCGACGATCGCGCCCACGGCCATCGTCACGATGACGACGCCCCACATCACCGGCCGCCAGTCCCAGCGCAGCCCCGGCAGCACCACGTACAGGATCCGCAGCAGCGCGCCGAAGGCCGCGACCTTGGTCGCCGCCGCCATGAAACCGGTGACCGGGGTCGGGGCGCCCTGGTAGACGTCCGGGGTCCACATGTGGAACGGGACGGCGCCGACCTTGAACAGCAGGCCCATCAGCACCAGCGCGGCACCGATCAGCAGCAGCGCGTCATTGCCCATGGTGGCGGCCACGGCGGGCTCCACCTGCTGGAGGTCGCCGGAGATCACCTGGGCGATGCCGCCGTAGGTGACGGTGCCCGCGTAGCCGTACAGCAGCGCGATGCCGAAGAGGAGGAACGCCGAGGAGAAGGCGCCGAGCAGGAAGTACTTGACCGCCGCCTCCTGCGACAGCAGCCGCTGCCGGCGGGCCAGCGCGCACAGCACGTACAGCGGCAGCGAGAGGACTTCCAGGGCCACGAACAGCGTCAGCAGGTCGTTGGCCGCCGGGAAGACCAGCATGCCGGTGACCGCGAACAGCAGGATCGGGAAGACCTCGGTGGTGGTGAACCCGGCCTTCACCGCGGCCTGTTCTGCCGTGCCGCCGGGGGTGGCGGCGGCCTGCGCCGCGAAGGAGTCCACCCGCTTGCCGTGCGCCGCCGGGTCCAGCCGCCGCTCCGCGAAGGTGAGGACGGAGACGAGGGCCACCAGCAGCACGGTGCCCTGGAGGAAGAGCGCCGGACCGTCGACCGCCAGGGCCCCCATCGCCGCGACCTGGGCCTTGTCCGTGCCGTGTCCGCCCGCCGCCAGACCGATGACGGAGGCGAAGGCCGCGGCCAGGCCGGCCGAGGTCAGCCCGAACTGGGCGTAGTAGCGGGCCCGGCGCGGGAGGAACGCCTCGATGAGGATTCCGCCGACCGCCGCGACCAGCACGATCAGCACCGGGGCGAGCTGGACGTACTCGATCTCCGGGGCATCGATCTTCAACGGCGCCTCGGCCGAGATCGCCCACAGGCTGTGGACGGATGCCATGGGGCTCACTTCGCGGCCTCCACATCAGGTGACGGAATGTCGACGTCGGGCCGGGGATCCGTCTTCCGGACATCCGACATGGTGTGCTCGACAGCCGGGTTGACGATGTCCGTCAGCGGCTTGGGGAAGACACCGAGGAAGATCAGCAGAGCGATCAGCGGCGTCACGACCACCAGCTCCCGCAGCCGCAGATCGGGCATCTTCAGCACCCCCTCCTTGACCGGCCCGGTCATGGTGCGCTGGTACAGCACCAGGACGTAGAGCGCGGCCAGGACGATGCCGATGGTGGCGATGATCCCGATCACCGGATACCGGCTGAAGGTGCCGACCAGCACCAGGAACTCGCTGACGAACGGGGCGAGTCCGGGCAGCGACAGCGTGGCCAGACCGCCGATCAGGAAGGTGCCGGCCAGCACCGGGGCCACCTTCTGGACCCCGCCGAAGTCGGCGATGAGCCGCGAGCCGCGCCGCGAGATGAGGAAGCCGGCGACGAGCATGAGCACCGCCGTCGAGATCCCGTGGAAGACCATGTAGAGGGTCGCCCCGCTCTGGCCCTGGCTCGTCATGGCGAAGATGCCCAGGATGATGAAGCCGAAGTGGGACACCGAGGCATAGGCGATCAGCCGCTTGATGTCCCGCTGGCCGACCGCCAGCAGCGCCCCGTAGACGATGCTGACCAGGGCCAGCACCAGCACCACCGGCGTCGCCCACTCGCTGGCCTCCGGGAAGAGCCCGAGGCAGAAGCGGAGCATCGCGAAGGTGCCGACCTTGTCCATCACCGCGGTGATCAGCACGGCGACGGGGGCCGTCGACTCGCCCATGGCGTTGGGCAGCCAGGTGTGCAGCGGCCACAGCGGCGCCTTCACCGCGAAGGCGAAGAAGAAGCCGAGGAAGAGCAGCCGCTCGGTGGTGGTCGCCATGGTCAGCTCGCCGGAGGCGCGGGCCTCGGTGATCTGCTGGAGCGAGAAGGTGCCCTCGCCGAGCTGGTCGGCCGTCACGGCGTACAGCCCGACGACCGCGGCGAGCATGATCAGGCCGCCCGCCAGGTTGTAGAGCAGGAACTTGACGGCGGCGTAGGTGCGCTGCTTGGCCGCGTCCTCGTCGCTCAGGGCGTGCGCCCGGTCCCCGAAGCCCCCGATGAGGAAGTACATCGGGATGAGCATGGCCTCGAAGAAGATGTAGAAGAGGAAGACGTCGGTCGCGGCGAAGGAGATGACCACCATCGCCTCGATCATCAGGAGCAGCGCGAAGAAGCCCTGCACCGGCCGCCAGCGCCGGCCGGGCCGGTCGCCGTTCCCCTCGGCCGCCGGGTCGGCGTCGCGCCAGGAGGCGAGGATGATGAAGGGCATCAGCAGCGCGGTGAGCCCGATGAGGGCGGCGCCGATGCCGTCCACGCCCAGCTCGTAGCGGACGCCGAAGTCGGCGATCCAGGCCCGGGACTCGGCCAGTTGGTAGCGGTCGCCGCCCGGGTCGAAGCGGGCCAGCACCACGCCCGCCAGCACCAGGGTGCCCAGCGAGAAGAGCAGCGCCGTCCACTTGGCGGCGGCGCGCTTCGCGGCGGGCACCGCCGCGGTCGCGATCGCTCCCAGTGCCGGCAGCACGGCCGTGGCCGTCAGCAGCGGGAAGCCGTCGTTGACAACAGAAGACATGATCAGACCGCCCTCATCAGCAGGGTCGCGGCGATCAGGACCGCCGTACCGCCGAACATCGAGACCGCGTAGGAGCGGACGAAGCCGTTCTGCATCCGCCGCATCCGGCCGGAGAGCCCGCCGACCGCCGCCGCGGTGCCGTTGACGACCCCGTCCACGCCCTTGTTGTCGACGTAGACCAGACCCCGGGTCAGATACTCGCCGGGCTTGACCAGCACGACGTGGTTGAAGTCGTCCTGGAGCAGATCGCGGCGGGCGGCCCGGGTGAGCAGCGAGCCGCGCGGCGCCGTGGCGGGCACGGGCTTGCGGCCGTACTGCAGCCAGGCCACGAGCACACCGAGCAGCAGGACGGCGACGGTCGCGCCGGTCACGGCCGCCGCGCTCAGCGGGGAGTGGCCGTGGTCGTGTCCGGTGACCGGCTCCAGCCAGTGCAGGAAGGAGCTGTTCCAGCTGAACAGCCCGCCCGCGAAGACCGATCCGAAGGCCAGCACGATCATGGGGATCGTCATGGACCTGGGCGACTCGTGCGGGTGCGGCATCGTGTGGTCGCCGGCCGTCTCCGCGGCGGGTTCCACGTCCGGCGCGGCCGGGGAGGGCGTCGGGGCCCAGCGCTTCTCGCCGAAGAAGGTGAGCAGCATGACCCGGGTCATGTAGTACGCGGTGATCGCGGCGCCCAGCAGGGCGACGCCGCCCAGGATCCAGCCCTCGGTGCCGCCCTTGGCGAAGGCCGCCTCGATGATCTTGTCCTTGGACCAGAAGCCGGACAGGCCGGGGAAGCCGATGATCGCCAGATAGCCGAGGCCGAAGGTGACGAAGGTGACCGGCATGTACTTCCGCAAGGCCCCGTACTTCCGCATGTCGACCTCGTCGTTCATGCCGTGCATGACCGAACCGGCGCCGAGGAAGAGCCCGGCCTTGAAGAAGCCGTGGGTGACCAGGTGCATGATCGCGAAGACGTAGCCGATGGGCCCGAGCCCGGCGGCCAGCACCATGTAGCCGATCTGCGACATCGTCGAGCCGGCCAGTGCCTTCTTGATGTCGTCCTTCGCGCTACCGACGATCGCACCGAACAGCAGCGTGACGGCGCCGACGATGGCGACGACGAGCTGCGCGTCCGGCGAGCCGTTGAAGATGGCGCCGGAGCGGACGATGAGGTAGACGCCGGCGGTGACCATGGTGGCGGCGTGGATGAGGGCCGAGACCGGGGTCGGGCCCTCCATCGCGTCACCCAGCCAGGACTGCAGCGGCACCTGGGCCGACTTGCCGCAGGCGGCCAGCAGCAGCATCAGGCCGATGGCCGTCAGCATGCCCTCGGAGGTCTCGCCCGCCGAGGCCAGCACCGGCTCGAAGGCGAAGGTGCCGAAGGTCGTGAACATCAGCATGATGGCGATCGACAGGCCGACGTCGCCGACGCGGTTGACGATGAACGCCTTCTTCGCGGCGGTGGCCGCGCTGGGCTTGTGCTGCCAGAAGCCGATCAGCAGGTAGGACGCCAGGCCGACGCCCTCCCAGCCCGCGTACAGCAGCAGGTAGTTGTCGGCCAGGACCAGCAGCAGCATCGCCGCCAGGAACAGGTTGAGATAGCCGAAGAATCGGCGGCGCCGCTCGTCGTGCTCCATGTAGCCGATCGAATAGATGTGGATCAGCGAACCCACACCGGTGATCAGCAGCACGAAGGTCATCGACAGCTGGTCCAGCTGGAAGGCGACATCCGCCTGGAAGCCCTCCACAGGCACCCAGCTGAACAGGCTCTGGTGCAGGGCACGGTCCTCGCCGTCCCGGCCCAGCATGTCGGCGAAGAGCACCGCGCCGACGACGAAGGAGGCCACCGCGAGCGCCGTGCCGATCCAGTGCCCGGCGCGGTCCAGCCGCCGGCCGCCGCTGAGCAGCACGGCCGCGCCGAGCAGCGGCGCCGCGACGAGCAATCCGATGAGGTTCTCCACTTCTTCGACCCCTTACAGCTTCATCAGAGAGGCGTCATCGACCGAGGCCGAGTGGCGGGTACGGAAGAGCATCACGATGATCGCCAGACCCACCACGACCTCCGCGGCGGCGACGACCATCGTGAAGAAGGCGATGATCTGCCCGTCGAGGTTGCCGTGCATCCGGGAGAAGGCGACCAGCGTCAGGTTGCTCGCGTTGAGCATCAGCTCCACGCACATGAACACGACGATCGCGTTGCGCCGGAGGAGCACTCCGGCGGCGCCGATGGTGAACAGCAGCGCTGCGAGATAGACGTAGTTCACCGGGTTCACTTGCCGGCCTCCTCGGATGTGGCGTCCCGGCGTTCCAGCCGCACCTCGGAGCGCTGCTCCAGGGCGGCCAGATCGGCCAGCGCGGTACCGGACACGTCCCGGATCTGGCCGCGGGCGCGCAGCGTCGGGTTGACGGTGAGCTCCGAGGGCGTGCCGTCGGGCAGCAGGCCGGGGATGTCCACGGCGTTGTGCCGGGCGTACACGCCGGGCGCGGGCAGCGGCGGGACGTGCTTCCCCTCGCGGACCCGGCGCTGGGCGAGTTCGCGCTGGCTGGGCATGCGCTCGGTGCGCTCGCGGTGGGTGAGGACCATGGCGCCGACGGCGGCGGTGATCAGCAGGGCGCCGGTGATCTCGAAGGCGAAGACGTACTGGGTGAAGATGGTCTCCGCCAGCCCCTGGACGTTCCCGCCGGAGTTGGCCGCCCCGAGTCCGGCGAAGGTGGTCAGCGAGGCGTTGCCGATGCCGGCGATCAGCAGGATGCCGAAGCCGAGGCCGGTGAGGGCGGCCAGCCAGCGCTGGCCCTTCAGGGTCTCCTTGAGCGAGTCGGCGGCGGTGACACCGACGAGCATCACCACGAACAGGAACAGCATCATGATCGCGCCGGTGTAGACGACGATCTGGACGACGCCCAGGAAGTAGGCGCCGTTGGCCAGATAGAACACCGCGAGGATGATCATGGTTCCGGCGAGGCAGAGCGCGGAGTGGATCGCCCGGCGCAGCAGGATCGTGCCGAGCGCCCCGAGGACGGCCACGGTGCCCAGGACCCAGAACTGGACGGCCTCCCCGGTGGAGGTGGTGTAGGCGGCGAACGTGTTCATCGTTCGACCACCTTCTCCGAGGCGGGCTCGCCCGGGCCGAAGTCGGAGGCCGCGTCCTGCGGCATCTCGCCCTTGGAGACGGCCGGCTGCCGGACGGTCCCGGGGGCGGCCTCGGTGACCAGGCCCCGGTAGTAGTCCTGCTCGGTCATCCCCGGGAAGATCGCGTGCGGCGAGTCGACCATGCCCTCCTTCAGCCCCGCGAGCAGCTCCTCCTTGGTGTAGATGAGCGATTCGCGGGTGCGGTCGGCGAGTTCGTACTCGTTGGTCATGGTGAGTGCCCGGGTGGGGCACGCCTCGACGCAGAGGCCGCAGAGGATGCAGCGCAGATAGTTGATCTGGTAGACGCGGCCGTAGCGCTCGCCCGGCGAGTAGCGCTCCTCGTCGGTGTTGTCGGCCCCCTCGACGTAGATGGCGTCGGCGGGGCAGGCCCAGGCGCAGAGTTCGCAGCCGACGCACTTCTCCAGCCCGTCCGGGTGCCGGTTGAGCTGGTGCCGGCCGTGGAACCGGGGCGCCGTCGGCTTCTTCTCCTCCGGGTACTGCTCGGTCAGCCGCTTCTTGAACATGGCCTTGAAGGTCACGCCGAAGCCGGCCACGGGGTTATCGGGCATTGTCGGCCTCCTCTCCGTTGGTCGTCGCGTCGGAACCGGCGGCGACGGTCACGGGCGGCTGCTCGTGACGGGGACGCCGGCGCGGAACCGGGGGCAGGGTCTGCCCCGGCATCGGCGGCACGGGGTAGCCGCCTGCCATCGGGTCGAACTCGCCCCCGCCGCCCGCGCCGTCCGCGCCGGTGCCGTCCGGCTGCTCCTGCCTGCCGCGGAAGAGGTCCGCGACGAAGGACAGCAGCAGGACGACGAGCACGGCGCCGATCACGTAGAACGCGATCTCCTGGAAGTCGTAGTTCTCGTTCCGCAGGGCCCGGACGGTGGCGACCATCATCAGCCAGACCATCGCGACCGGGATGAGGACCTTCCAGCCGAGCTTCATCAGCTGGTCGTAGCGGACCCGGGGGAGGGTGCCGCGCAGCCAGATGAAGCCGAACAGCAGGAGGTTGACCTTGATGACGAACCAGAGCATCGGCCACCAGCCGTGGTTCGCGCCCTCCCAGAAGGTGCTGACCGGCCAGGGGGCGCGCCAGCCGCCGAGGAAGAGGGTGACCGCCACCGCCGAGACGGTGACCATGTTGATGTACTCGGCGAGCATGAACATCGCGAACTTGATCGACGAGTACTCGGTGTTGAAGCCGCCGACGAGGTCGCCCTCGGACTCGGGCATGTCGAACGGCGCCCGGTTGACCTCACCGACCATCGACACCATGTAGATGAGGAAGGACACCGGCAGCAGGATCGCGAACCAGCGGTCCTCCTGCGCGTCCACGATGGCCGAGGTGGACATCGAGCCGGAGTAGAGGAAGACAGCCGCGAAGGACAGGCCCATCGCGATCTCGTAGGAGATCACCTGGGCGACCGAGCGCATGCCGCCGAGCAGCGGGTACGTCGAGCCGGAGGACCAGCCGGCGAGCACGATGCCGTAGATGCCGACGGAGGCGACCGCCAGGATGTACAGCACGGCGATCGGCAGGTCGGTGAGCTGCAGCGCGGTGCGCTCCCCGAAGATCGACACCTCGTTGCCGGGCGGGCCGAACGGGATCACCGCGATCGCCATGAAGGCGGGGACCGCCGCGACGATCGGTGCCAGGACGTAGACGAGCTTGTCGGCCCGCTTGACGATGATGTCTTCCTTGAACATCAGCTTGGCGCCGTCGGCGAGCGACTGCAGCAGCCCCCAGGGGCCGTGCCGGTTGGGGCCGATGCGCAACTGCATCCAGGCGACGACCTTGCGCTCCCACACGATGGAGAACAGCACGGTCAGCAGCACGAACGCGAAGCAGAACACCGCCTTGATCGCGACGAGCCACCAGGGGTCGCCGCCGAACACCGACAGGTCCTCGGCCGCGAGGTGCAGGGCCCGGCCGGGCTCCGCTGCCTCGGCCCACAGCGGGGCGGAACTCATGAGCGCACCTCCTCGGCTTCGGTGCCCGCCGCGGCGCCGGCCGCGGAGAGCCGGACGAGCTCCCCGGGGCGGGCCCCGGTGTCGGACAGGACGCCGCCGCCGACGGAGTTCAGCGGCAGCCAGACGACGCGGTCGGGCATCTCGGTGATCCGCAGCGGCAGTTCGACCGAGCCGGCCGGGCCGGAGACCCGCAGCGGCTCGCCCCCGGCGATCCCGGCCTCGGCGGCCGTGGCCGCGGAGAGCCGGGCGACCGCTTCGTGCCGGGTACCGGCCAGTGCCTCGTCGCCGACCTGCAGGACGCCCTGGTCGAGCAGGAGCCGGTGGCCGGCGAGGACGGCCTCGCCCGCGGACGGGCGGGCCGCGGACCGGGCGGTGCCGCCCGCCGGGCCGCCGTAGTCGGAGTCGCCGGGCCCGGCGGGCACGGCGCCGGCCCAGCCGCCGAGCCGGTCCATCTCCCGGCGGACGGCGAGCAGATCGGGCAGGGCCAGCCGGGCGGCGGACCGCTCGGCGCCGCGCTCGCCGTCACCGGCACGGAGATCGGCGAGGGCGTCCGCCAGCATGTGCAGCACGCGGCTGTCGGAGACGACGTGACGGCGGGTCATCTGGTCGGGCTTGATGGCCGCCTCGAACATGCGGGCCCGGCCCTCCCAGTTGAGGAAGGTGCCGGCCTTCTCGGCGACGGCGGCGACCGGCAGGACCACATCGGCCCGTTCCGTGACCTCCGAGGGCCGCAGCTCCAGGCTGACCAGGAAGCCCACCTCGTCCAGGGCCCGCCGCGCCCGCGCCGGGTCCGGGAGGTCCGCGACCTCCACGCCGCCGACGATCAGCGCGGCCAGTTCGCCGGTGGCCGCCGCCTCGATCATCTCGCCGGTGTCCCGGCCGAGGCGGTGCGGCAGTTCCGCGGCGGAGACGCCCCAGGCGGCCGCGGTCTCCTCGCGGGCGCGCGGGTCCGTGGCCGGGCGGCCGCCGGGCAGCAGCCCGGGCAGGGCGCCGGCCTCGATCGCGCCCCGCTCCCCCGCCCGGCGCGGAATCCACACCAGCCGGGCCCCGGTGGCGGTCGCCGCCCGTACGGCCGCCGACAGCGCGCCGGGGGAGGCGGCCAGCCGTTCACCGACGACGATGACGGCGCCCTCGGCGCGCAGCGCGTCGGCGGCGGCCTCGCCGTCCGCGTCCAGGCCGATCCGCCCGGCGAGGGCGTCCAGCCACTCCGCCTCGGTGCCCGGCGCGGCCGGCAGCAGGACACCGCCGGCCTTGACCAGGCCCGGGGTGGCCCAGGGCGCGAGGGAGAAGGTCTTCTGGCCGTGCTTGCGCATGGCCTTGCGGAGCCGCAGGAAGACGCCGGGGGCCTCCTCCTCGGACTCGAAGCCCGCCAGCAGGACGGCGGGCGCCTTCTCCAGCGCGGTGTACGTGACACCCGTGCCGTCGAGGTCCGTGCCGCGTCCGGCGACCCGGGAGGCCAGGAAGTCGGCCTCCTCGGCGCTGTGGACCCGGGCGCGGAAGTCGATGTCGTTGGTGTCGAGGGCGATCCGCGCGAACTTGGCGTAGGCGTAGGCGTCCTCGGCCGTGACACGGCCGCCGGTCAGCACACCGGTGCGGCCGCGGGCGGCGGAGAGCCCGCGGGCCGCCGCCTCCAGGGCCGCCGGCCAGCTCGCCGGCTCCAGTTCACCGCTCTCGGCGCTGCGCACCAGCGGGGTGGTGAGCCGCTCCGGCCGCTGGGCGTAGCGGAAGGCGAAGCGGCCCTTGTCGCACAGCCACTCCTCGTTGACCTCCGGGTCGTGGCCCGCGAGGCGCCGCATGACCTTGCCGCGCCGGTGGTCGGTGCGGGTCGCGCAGCCGCCCGCGCAGTGCTCGCAGACGCTCGGTGAGGAGACCAGGTCGAAGGGGCGGGAGCGGAACCGGTACGCGGCGGAGGTGAGCGCGCCGACCGGGCAGATCTGGATGGTGTTGCCGGAGAAGTACGACTGGAACGGGACGTCCTCACCGGTGCCGATCTGCTGCAGCGCGCCGCGCTCCAGCAGCTCGATCATCGGGTCGCCGGCGATCTCCTTGGAGAAACGGGTGCAGCGGGCGCAGAGCACGCAGCGCTCGCGGTCCAGCAGCACCTGGGTGGAGATCGGGACGGGCTTGTCGTACGTCCGCTTCTGCCCGTCGAAGCGGGTGTCGGCCTGGCCGGTGCTCATCGCCTGGTTCTGCAGCGGGCACTCGCCGCCCTTGTCGCAGACCGGGCAGTCCAGCGGGTGGTTGATGAGGAGGAACTCCATCATCCCGCGCTGGCTCTTCTCGGCCACGGGCGAGGTGAGTTGAGTCCTCACCACCATTCCGTCCGTACACGTGATCGTGCAGGAGGCCATGGGCTTGCGCTGGCCCTCGACCTCGACCAGGCACTGGCGGCAGGCACCGACCGGATCGAGGAGGGGGTGGTCGCAGAACCGCGGGATCTCGATGCCCAGTTCCTCGGCGGCGCGGATGACGAGCGTTCCCTTGCGGACGCTGGTCGTGATGCCGTCGATGGTGAGCGTGACGAGGTCCTCCGGCGGCACGGCCGCCTCACCGCTCCCGGAGGACCCCGCGGCGGAGCCGCTGTTGGACGCTGCGGCGGTGACGGTCATGCGTTCACCTCCAGGTGAGAGGTCGTGGGCCCGTCGGCCCAGAGGGTGGACCGGGCCGGGTCGAAGGGGCAGCCCCGGCCGGTGATGTGCTGCTCGTACTCCGCGCGGAAGTACTGCAGCGAGGAGAAGATCGGGCTGGCGGCACCGTCCCCGAGAGCGCAGAACGCCTTGCCGTTGATGTTGTCGGCGATGTCGTTCAGCTTGTCGAGGTCGGACATCTTCCCCTTGCCGGCCTCGATGTCCCGCATGAGCTGGACGAGCCAGTACGTGCCCTCGCGGCAGGGGGTGCACTTGCCGCAGGACTCGTGGGCGTAGAACTCGGTCCAGCGGGTGACGGCGCGGACCACGCAGGTGGTCTCGTCGAAGCACTGGAGCGCCTTGGTGCCGAGCATGGAGCCGGCGGCGCCGACGCCCTCGTAGTCGAGGGGGACGTCGAGGTGCTCGTCGGTGAGGAGCGGGGTGGAGGAGCCGCCGGGGGTCCAGAACTTCAGCCGGTGCCCGGGGCGCATCCCGCCGCTCATGTCGAGGAGCTGGCGCAGGGTGATGCCGAGCGGGGCCTCGTACTGACCGGGGCGGGCCACGTGCCCGGACAGCGAGTAGAGCGTGAAGCCCGGGGACTTCTCGCTGCCCATCGAGCGGAACCACTCCTTGCCGCGGGCGAAGATCGCGGGCACGGAGGCGATGGACTCGACGTTGTTCACCACGGTGGGGCAGGCGTAGAGGCCGGCGACCGCGGGGAACGGCGGCCGCAGCCGGGGCTGGCCGCGGCGGCCCTCCAGGGAGTCCAGCAGCGCCGTCTCCTCGCCGCAGATGTACGCGCCGGCGCCGGCGTGCACGGTGATGTCGAGGTTCTTGCCGCTGCCGAGGGCGTCGGGGCCGAGGATGCCCGCCGCGTACGCCTCGCGCACCGCCTCGTGCAGCCGGCGCAGGACGGGGACCGTCTCGCCGCGCAGATAGATGAAGGCGTGGCTGGAGCGGATCGCATGGCAGGCGATCACGATGCCCTCGATGAGGGAGTGCGGATTGGCGAAGAGGAGCGGGATGTCCTTGCAGGTGCCGGGCTCCGACTCGTCGGCGTTGACGACGAGGTAGTGCGGCTTGCCGTCGCCCTGCGGGATGAACTGCCACTTCATGCCGGTGGGGAAGCCGGCGCCGCCGCGGCCGCGGAGGCCGGCCTCCTTGACGTAGGCGATGACGTCGTCGGGGTCCATGGCGAGGGCCTTGCGCAGCCCCTGGTAGCCGTCGTGGCGGCGGTAGGTCTCCAGCGTCCAGGACTCGGGCTCGTCCCAGAAGGCGGAGAGCACCGGGGAGAGGAGTTTCTCGTGGCCCATCCCGGCTCCGTTCCCGTTCCCGTTGCCGTCGCTGTTGCCGCCGGTGCGGTCGGACGCGGTCATCGCTCGCCCTCCTCGCTCACCGGTCCGGCCGGGTGGGCCGGGTCGGACGCGGCGGTCTTCTGCGGGGCGTCGTGGGAGCTGGGGTGGGTGTCCCGCTCCCGGCCCGTGGGGGCCGCGCCGTGGGACGGGCCGACGGCGCCCGGTTCCGGCTCGCCCTTGGCCAGCCGGAGCCCGGCCAGCGAGGCCGGTCCGGCGCCGCCGCTCTCGGCGACCGCGCCGGGCCGCTCGTCGGGGAAGCCGGCCAGGATGCGGGAGGTCGCCTTGAAGTCGCAGAGCTTGGCCCCGCGGGTGGGGGCGACCTCGCGGCCGGCCCGCAGGTCGTCGACGAGCGCCTTGGCGCTCTCCGGTGTCTGGTTGTCGAAGAACTCCCAGTTGACCATCACGACGGGCGCGTAGTCGCAGGCCGCGTTGCACTCGATGTGCTCCAGGGTGACCTTGCCGTCCTCGGTGGTCTCCTGGTTGCCGACGGCCAGGTGCTCCTTGAGCTCGTCGAAGATCTGGTCGCCGCCCATGACCGCGCAGAGCGTGTTGGTGCAGACGCCGACCTGGTAGTCGCCGGAGGGCTTGCGCCGGTACATCGTGTAGAAGGTCGCGACGGCGGTGACCTCCGCCGTGGTCAGCCCGAGCATCTCGGCGCAGAACTTGACGCCGGTGCGGGTGACGTACCCCTCCTCGGACTGCACGAGGTGCAGCAGCGGCAGCAGCGCGGAACGGCTGTCCGGGTAGCGGGAGATCACCTCCTTCGCGTCCGTCTCCAGCCGGGTGCGGACCTCGGCGGGGTAGTCGGGGGCGGGCATCTCGGGGATGCCGAGCGCCACCTCGCGGTTGGCTGGTGTGGTCACCGGTCCACGCCTCCCATCACGGGGTCGAGGGATGCGACGGCGACGATGACGTCGGCGACCTGGCCGCCCTCGCACATCGCCGCCACGGCCTGCAGGTTGGTGAAGGAGGGGTCCCGGAAGTGGACCCGGTACGGGCGGGTGCCGCCGTCGCTGACGGCGTGCACGCCCAGCTCGCCCTTCGGGGACTCCACCGCCGCGTACGCCTCGCCCGGCGGGACCCGGAAGCCCTCGGTGACCAGCTTGAAGTGGTGGATGAGAGCCTCCATGGAGGTCCCCATGATCTTCTTGATGTGGTCCAGGGAGTTGCCGAGTCCGTCCGGGCCGAGCGCGAGCTGCGCCGGCCAGGCGATCTTCTTGTCGGCGACCATCACCGGGCCGGGCTCCAGCCGGTCCAGGCACTGCTCGACGATCTTCAGGCTCTGCCGCATCTCCTCCAGCCGGATGAGGAACCGGCCGTAGGAGTCGGCGGTGTCGGCGGTCGCCACCTCGAAGTCGTAGGTCTCGTAGCCGCAGTAGGGGTCGGCCTTGCGCAGGTCGTGCGGGAGGCCGGTGGAGCGGAGGACCGGGCCGGTGACGCCGAGCGACATGCAGCCGGTCAGGTCGAGGTGGCCGATGCCCTGGAGGCGCGCCTTGAAGATCGGGTTGCCGGTGGCCAGGGCGTCGTACTCCGGAAGGTTCTTCCGCATCTGCTTGATGAACGCGCGGACGGCGTCGACGGTCCCGGCGGGCAGGTCCTGGGCGAGGCCGCCGGGGCGGATGTACGCGTGGTTCATCCGCAGGCCGGTGATCAGCTCGAAGAGGTCCAGGACCAGTTCGCGGTCGCGGAAGCCGTAGATCATGATCGTGGTGGCGCCGAGCTCCATGCCGCCGGTGGCGAGGGCCACCAGGTGGGAGGAGATCCGGTTGAGCTCCATCATCATCACGCGGATGACGTTCGCCCGGTCCGGGACGTCCGCCTCGATGCCGAGCAGCTTCTCCACGGCCAGGCAGTACGCCGTCTCGTTGAAGAACGGCGTGAGGTAGTCCATGCGGGTGACGAAGGTGGTGCCCTGCGTCCAGGTCCGGTATTCGAGGTTCTTCTCGATGCCGGTGTGCAGATAGCCGATGCCGCAGCGGGCCTCGGTGACCGTCTCGCCGT
Source organism: Streptomyces sp. F63 (assembly GCF_018070345.1). GTDB lineage: Bacteria > Actinomycetota > Actinomycetes > Streptomycetales > Streptomycetaceae > Streptomyces. The sequence goes on along the minus strand of NZ_JAGPXX010000015.1, from coordinate 11,234 downwards.
CGATCTCCAGGATGAGCCGGAGCACGCCGTGCGTGGACGGGTGCTGCGGGCCCATGTTGACGATGATGCGCTCGTCGTCCGCCTGGGCCGCGGCCTGGGCCACCTCGTCCCAGTCACCGCCGGTGACGGTGTAGACCTTGCCCTCGGTGGTGTCGCGCTCCTGCGCGTGCGAGGTCGTCATCGGGTCCCTCCCCGCGTGGTCGTGGCCGGCGCGCCGGGCCCCGTGGGGGCCGCGGCCGGCGGCTGCTGGTGCGTTACGGGGGCCGGTCGCCCCCCGGGGATGCGCGGCATCAGTGGTACGACCTCCGCTGGTCGGGGGCCGGGATCTGGGCGCCCTTGTACTCGACGGGGATGCCGCCGAGCGGGTAGTCCTTGCGCTGCGGGTGGCCCTGCCAGTCGTCCGGCATCATGATCCGGGTCAGCGCCGGGTGGCCGTCGAAGACCAGCCCGAAGAAGTCGTAGGTCTCGCGCTCGTGCCAGTCGTTGGTCGGGTAGACCTCGACGATCGAGGGGATGTGCGGGTCGCCGTCCGGGACGCTCACCTCCAGCCTGATCACCCGGTTGTGGGTGATCGAGCGCAGGTGGTAGACGGCGTGCAGCTCGCGGCCCTTGTCACCCGGATAGTGGACGCCGCTGACGCCCGTGCACATCTCGAAGCGGAGCGCCGGGTCGTCGCGGAGGGTGCGGGCCACCCGGGGCAGGTGCTCGCGGGCGATGTGGAAGGTCAGTTCGTTCCGGTCGACGACCGTCTTCTCGATGGCGTTCTCCGGGAGCAGGCCCTGCTCGTCCAGGGCGCCCTCCAGTTCGTCCGCGACCTCGTCGAACCAGCCGCCGTACGGCCGGACGGCCGGGCCGGGCAGCCGCACGGTGCGGACCAGCCCGCCGTAGCCGGAGGTGTCGCCGGGGCCGTCGGCGCCGAACATGCCGCGGCGGACGCCGATGGCCTCGCCGCGGTCCCCGCGGTTGCCGGGCAGGTTCTGGGTGTTCAGGTCCTGGTCGGGGTTGACCCCGCTCGCTCCGGCCTCGCGGCCGGTGGGCGCGCTCTCGTTCCCGTTCTTCTCGCTCACCTCAGCAGCCCCTTCATCTCGATCGTCGGGAGCGCCTTGAGCGCCGCTTCCTCCGCCTCGCGGGCGGCCCGCTCGCGGTTGACGCCGAGCTTGGAGCCCTGGACCTTCTCGTGCAGCTTGAGGATGGCGTCGAGCAGCATCTCGGGACGGGGCGGGCAGCCGGGCAGATAGATGTCGACGGGGACGATGTGGTCGACGCCCTGCACGATCGCGTAGTTGTTGAACATGCCGCCGCTGGAGGCGCAGACACCCATGGAGATGACCCACTTGGGGTTGGGCATCTGGTCGTAGACCTGGCGCAGCACCGGGGCCATCTTCTGGCTCACCCGGCCGGCCACGATCATCAGGTCCGCCTGCCGCGGCGAGCCGCGGAAGACCTCCATGCCGAAGCGGGCGAGGTCGTAGCGGCCGGCTCCGGTGGTCATCATCTCGATGGCGCAGCAGGCGAGTCCGAACGTGGCCGGGAACAGCGACGACTTGCGGACCCAGCCCGCGGCCTGCTCGACCGTCGTCAGCAGAAAGCCGCTCGGAAGTTTCTCTTCGATACCCATGGCTTCTCCTCCGGTCCTCTAGTCCCAGTCCAGTCCGCCGCGGCGCCAGACGTAGGCGTAGGCGACGAAGACGGTGAGCACGAAGAGGAGCATCTCGACCAGTCCGAAAATCCCGAGCATGTCGAAGGAGACGGCCCAGGGGTAAAGGAAGACGATCTCGATATCGAAAATGATGAAGAGCATCGCCGTCAGGTAGTACTTGATCGGGAACCGCCCGCCGCCGGCCGGCTGCGGCGTGGGCTCGATCCCGCATTCGTACGCCTCGAGTTTGGCCCGGTTGTAGCGCTTCGGGCCGACGATCGACGCCATGACCACGGAGAAGATCGCGAAGCCTGCACCGAGGGCGCCGAGCACGAGGATGGGTGCATAGGCGTTCACGCTGCTCGCTCCTTCCAGTCGACGGTGACTGCTGCTCCCTCCGCCCCGGGCGGAGGGACGGCCGCACCGTGGCCGCCCCACGAAGATCGTGATTATGTGAGGCAGTTCACAAGCCCAGGCCGATGGCATCTTATGCCCGGGGCTCTGTGAGCTGCGACACGGGGGTCACCTCGGGCTTTGTGATCTCCACCACCCGGCCCGCGGACGGGAAAACGGAACGCCGCAACACCGTGGACGCTGTGCTGTCATACGGCGACACAACGCAAGGAGCCCCTCAATCCTCGCAGGTCAGAGCGGTACTTGCACTATCAAGAACTGCCCCCCGAAGACAAATTGGCGCTGGACGGCGGCAAGTGATAGACGCCACCCGCGGCGACCGCCGGAGGAGCGGCCCGCCCGACCGCACCCCAAGATCGTTGGCACGTGCACGGATTCACGTACACCGGCCGGGGCGGCACCGGGGTCGCGGCGGCCGCTCCGCGGAGGCGGCGCGAAGCCCGTTCCGGCCCGGCGGAGACGGGCGCGGGCGGCCGGCCCCGCCGGCGGACGTCCGGGGAGCCGGAATACGTGAGCTTTCCCACCCCGCCCCCCGTGAACGGATTCGATGGTTGATCCGTACGCGGAGGGAGTGCTAGGTCCGGGACAAAACGGGCGAATCTTTGAAAGGGCTAGCTCATGACAGGTTTGTGAATGCGCTATCACAGCCCGGTAACGGCTATCGAAGATCGAATTCCGCTTAATGCCGTCGCGTACGCGTCAACTGTGGCTCATCACACTTCTGTTGATCGCGGCGACAATTCTTTGATAGCCAGGACCCCATGGCCCATACCGCTCACATACCCAGCCACCGGAAACCCCGGCGCAACGTCTCCACCAGAACGCTGCGCTCCGGAGTTGCCGGTGGCGTCCTCAGCACCATCGCCGTGACGGCGGCGGCCTCCTCCGCCAACGCCGCACCCGCCGCTCAGACGGCGGAGATGCCCACCATCAGCGCCTCGTTCGCGGCGGACGCCGCGATGTCCACCGCCGCCACCCAGCAGGCGGCCCTGGAACTGGAGATCGCAAGCGAGCGGGAAGCCCTCGCCGCGGCCGAGCAGAAGGCCGCGAAGCAGGCGCGCGCCGAGGCCGAGCGGAAGGCCGAGGCCGAGCGCAAGGCCAAGGCGAAGGCCGCCGCGGAGCGCGCCGAAGCCGCCCGTGAAGCCGCCGCCGAGCGCTCCGACCGCTCCCAGGAGCGCACCAAGCTCAGCACCGCCGCCGCGTCCACCGCCTCGCAGGCCGGCTCCTCCGCCACGGGCAGCGCCGCCACCGTGGTGAACTTCGTCAAGGCGCAGGTCGGCAAGGCGTACGTCAGCGGCGCCGTCGGCCCCTCCGCGTACGACTGCTCGGGCCTCACCACCGCCGCGTTCCGCACCGTGGGCGTCTCCCTGCCGCGTGTCTCCCAGGACCAGTCGACGGCGGGCACCCCGGTGTCGCTGAGCAATCTCCAGCCGGGTGACATCCTCTACTGGGGCAGCGCCGGCAGCGCGTACCACGTGGCCGTCTACATCGGCGACGGCAAGTACGTCGGCGCGCAGAACTCCAGCACGGGCGTCGTCGAGCGCACCCTCGACTGGGACCCGCCGACGGGCGCCGTCCGCGTCCTCTGACGCTTCCCCACCCCCGGCCGGCCCTCCGGGGCTCCGCCCGGAGCACCCGGGCCCGCCCGGCACGCGACGCACGCGCCGAGGGCCGTCATCCCGCTCGGGGATGACGGCCCTCGGCGCGTCCGGCCGCCCGGGAAAGGCGCTACTTGGCCGAGTCCGGGTCAGCCAGCCAACAGGTGGGCTGGCCGGTGTGCCGGGCGACGGTCTCGAAGTCACGGTCGTGATGGAGAAGGGTCATACCCGAGAGTTCGGCCACCGCCGCGACCATGAGGTCCACGGGACCGGCCGACCGGTGTTCGCCATGGTCGGTGAGGAGCTGCTGGGTCTCCCGGGCCCGTTGCAGTATGCCGTCGGGCACGGGAGCCCAGCCGAACAGCCACCGCAGCCGCTCCTGCTTGTTCTCCCTGTCCGGCCCCGAGCGGGCCGAGTGGAGCAGTTCGAGTTCCGTGATGTCACACAGAGCGATCAGCCCGCAAGTGAGTGCCTCGCCCCAGCGGCCGTCGTGTTCGTCGCTGAGCAGCAACCGGGCGGCCGCCGACGTGTCGATCAGGTAGGGAGGCGAACTCACCCGCGATAGTTCCTCTTGTCGAGCAGGATGTCGAAGTCGCCCCGGGCGCCCATGTCCCGGAGCTCGGCAAGCGCCTTCGCACGCTTGCGGAACCGGGCGACCTCCAGCAGAGCGGTGTTCACCGTGTCCTTCTTCGTCGCCGTTCCCAGTATCTCGGCGGCTTCGGCGAGCGCGTCGTCATCCACCTCGACCAGCAGCTTGGACATGAGGCCTCCCTTATATAGCAGATTTTAATCTGCTATATAGAAGGCCGTCGCGTCCACCCGTGCCCGTCAGGCCCGCGGGGCCACCTTGCTGAGGCCGTTGATGATGCGGTCCATCGCGTCGCCGCCCGTCGGGTCGGTGAGATTGGCCAGCATCTTGAGGGTGAAGCGCATCAGCAGCGGATGGGTCAGGCCGCGTTCGGTCGCGACCTTCATGACCTTCGGGTTGCCGATCAGCTTCACGAAGGCGCGGCCCAGGGAGTAGTAGCCGCCGTAGGTGTCCTTGAGGATCTTCGGGTAGCGCTGGAGGGCCAGTTCCCGCTGGGCCGGGGTCTGCCGGGCGTGCGCCTGGACGATCACCTCGGCCGCGATCTGCCCGGACTCCATGGCGTACGCGATGCCTTCGCCGTTGAAGGGGTTGACCAGGCCGCCCGCGTCACCGACCAGCAGCAGCCCGCGGTGGTAGTGCGGTTGCCGGTTGAAGGCCATCGGCAGCGCGGCGCCGCGGATCGGGGTGGTCATGTTCTCCGGGACATAGCCCCAGTCCTCGGGCATCGACGCGCACCAGGCCTTGAGCACCTCGCGCCAGTCCAGCTCCTTGAAGGCCGAGCTGCTGTTGAGGATGCCCAGGCCGACGTTGGAGGTGCCGTCGCCCATGCCGAAGATCCAGCCGTAGCCGGGCAGCAGCCGGTCCTGCGGGCCGCGCCGGTCCCACAGCTCCAGCCAGGACTCCAGGTAGTCGTCGTCGTGGCGCGGGGAGGTGAAGTACGTGCGGACGGCCACGCCCATCGGCCGGTCCTCGCGCCGGTGCAGGCCCATCGCCACCGACAGCCGGGTGGAGTTGCCGTCGGCGGCCACCACGACGGGGGCGTGGAAGGTGACGGGCGTCTTCTCCTCGCCGAGCTTCGCCTCCACGCCGGTGACGCGGCCGGTGCGGGGATCGAGGATCGGAGCGCCGACGTTGCAGCGCTCGTGCAGCCGGGCCCCGGCCTTCTGGGCGGCGCGGGCGAGCTGCTCGTCGAAGTCGTCGCGCTTGCGGACCAGTCCGTAGTCCGGGAACGAGGCCAGCTCCGGCCAGTCCAGCTCCAGCCGGACCCCGCCGCCGATGATCCGCAGGCCCTTGTTGCGCAGCCAGCCGGCCTCCTCGGAGATGTCGATCCCCATGGCGACCAGCTGCTTGGTGGCGCGCGGCGTCAGACCGTCACCGCAGACCTTCTCGCGGGGGAAGGCCGTCTTCTCCAGCAGCAGGACGTCCAGCCCCGACTTCGCCAGGTGGTAGGCGGTCGCCGAGCCGGCGGGTCCGGCACCGACGACGATGACATCGGCGCTGCGCTCGTTGAGGTCGGTGTCGGTCACGTCGGCACTCCCGGCGAGAGGCGGAGCGCAGGCCCTCGTCGGGGCGGCCTGCGGGGGAACGGCCCAAGTCTATGCAGGGGGGCGGACGGCGCTCGGCCGGGTCGGTCACCGGCAGCGGGACGGCCGCGGGGCGGCCGGGACTCCGTACGGCCGGACGACCCCGGGACTCCGTACGGCCGGACGGCCGTGCGGGCCGGAGCCCCGGTTCCGGGCGGAACCGGGGCTGCCGCGGGCGGTGTCCGGTCCTGTCAGGCCGGGACCGGGGCCTCGCTCGGGTCGGCGATCCGGCGCAGGGTGGCCGTCCGCTCCGCCGTGTCCGTGGAGGACATCAGGGCGGCCAGGACGGCCATGCGCGACTGGCCGGCGCGCAGGGAGCCGGTGGGCACCGCGCCGGCCTCGATCAGGTCCACGGCCCCGCCGCCCGTGTAGATGGGGGTGACGGGGCCCGCCGGGACGCGGGTCGTGAGGGCGACCAGCACCCCCCGCCCGACGGCTCGCGTGACCGCTTCGGTGAACGCCGGGGTGGCGTTGCCCGCGCCGGTGGCGACGAGCACGATGCCCCGGGCGCCGGCCTCCACGGCCGCGTCGAAGAGCAGCGGGTCGGCGTCGGCGTGGTGCATGACCATGTCGACGCGCGGCAGGGGCGTCTCGACGGGCGGCAGCGGCAGCGCCTCCGTGCGCTCGGGGCGGCGCCGTACGGTGACCCGGCCCCAGCCGACCTTGCCGACCGCGTCGCAGGACGGGTCGTGGAAGGCGTCGGGGGCGGTGGTGTGGGTCTTGATCGTGCCGCGGGCGGCGTGGATCCGTCCGGCGAAGACGGCCAGGGTGCCCAGGTCCTCGACGGAGGATGCGGTCAGCAGCGCGTCGTAGAGATTGCCGGCGGCGTCGCCCTCGGCGTCCTCCAGCGGGCGCTGGGCGCCGGTGAAGACGACGGGGCGGCGGTCGGCGTGGTGCAGGTCGAGGAGGAAGGCGGACTCCTCCAGGGTGTCGGTGCCGTGGGTGACGACGACCCCGTCGACGCCCGGGTCCTCCAGCACCTCGTGGACCGCGCGCAGCAGGGTGATCTGGTGCGCGGTGGTCAGCCGGGGGCTGTTGACCGTGAAGAGATCGACGACTTCGGTGGTCACGTCCTCGGGGAGATCGGCGGCGGCGAGCACGTCCTGCCCGGCCGCGTCCGCCGCGTATCCCTTGCCCTGCCAGCGGCTGGCTATCGTCCCGCCCGTGGTGACCACGACGACACGTCGCATACTGCCCCCTCGCCCGTCCGGAATCCGGAGAAGAACACTGAAGGAAGAGCACCCGGGCGGACGGCCCGGCGCGCTCCGGGATCCTGGGACGGAACCCGTGGGCGGCCCGAGCCCCTGCCCGGAGAAGACCCATACGGACGAGTAACCTCGCCCTACCAGCAAGAATAGCCAGTTTTGCCCAGAATAAGTTGCCAACTCCTGTGATCTACGCGCCTTGATTTAGCAGATAATGACGCCATGGACGCCATCGACCACAGCATCTTGCGCGAACTCCAGAAGGACGGCCGGCTCACCAACCAGGAACTGGCCCAACGGGTCGGCCTCTCCCCCTCCCCCTGCCTGCGCCGGGTCCGCCAGCTCGAACAGGACGGGGCCATCCGCGGCTACCGCGCCCTGCTGGACCCCGCGGCCGTCGGCCGGGGCTTCGAAGTGCTCGTCTCCGTGGAGGTCCGCCGCGACCGCGAGACGGTGGAGGCCTTCGAGGACGCCCTGCAGGACCTCCCCGACGTGGTCGAGGCCTACCGCCTCTTCGGCAGCCCGGGCTGCCTGCTGCGCATCGCGGTCGCGGACATCGAGACGTACGAACGGCTCTGGATCGAGAAGATCACGGCCCTGCCGGGGGTGACGGAGGTCAACTCCCAGATCGTGATGAAGCGCATCAAGGAGCCGCAGGGACTGCCGATCGGGGGCTGACGCCGGCCCGGCGCCGGCGGAGCGCCGGACCGGCGGTGGACCCGTGGGCCCGGAAAGCGGCGAGGGCAGCACCCCCGATGTGTAGCCTGAGGCATGCGAAAAGCGGCTTTTGCGGGGTTTGCGAGGTGGTCCGGCTGGGGGTGGCTCGGCTCCGCCACGTGCCGGCGGCCTCTGACCCGTCCCTTCGCGGGAACCTCACCGCGTTCAGGGCGGATCACCTCCGCGTCCCGCCCTGAACGGACGGGGCCATGAGTCCGAGCGGATTCGCCCTGATCGCCGTCGTCCTGGCGGTCTCCGCGGCCGTCGGGCTGCTGGCCGTACGCCTGCGCCAGCCGCTGATCGTCGGATTCATCGGCGTGGGCATCCTGGTCGGCCCGACCGGCCTCGGCTGGGTGGAGGCGGACGGCACGATCGATCTGCTGGCGCGCATGGGGATCGCGATCCTGCTGTTCCTCGTGGGGCTGCGACTGGATCTGAACCTGATCCGGGCCACCGGACCCATCGCCGTGGCCACCGGTCTCGGCCAGGTGCTGTTCACCTCGGTCATCGGCTTTCTGATCGCCCTCGGGCTCGGCATGGACACGGTGACGGCCCTGTATGTGGCGGTGGCCCTGACCTTCTCGTCCACGATCATCATCGTGAAGCTGCTGTCCGACAAACGGGAACTGGAGCAGCTCCACGGGCGCATCGCGGTCGGCTTCCTCATCGTCCAGGACATCGTCGTGATCCTGGTGATGATCGTGCTGACCGCGTTCGGCCGCGAGGCCGACGGCAGCCTGCCCGTGCACATCGCCCTGGTCTTCGCCAAGGGCCTGGGACTGCTGGCCGGCGCGGCCCTGCTGATGCGCTGGGTGCTGCCGCGGCTGGTGCGCCAGGTGGCCCGCTCCCCGGAACTGCTCGTCCTGTTCGGCGTGGCCTACGCCGCCCTGGTGGCCACGGTGAGCAACTGGCTGGGCTTCGGCACCGAGGTCGGGGCGTTCCTCGCGGGCGTCTCCCTCGCCGGCACCCCCTACCGGGACGCGCTCGGCGCCCGGCTCGTCAGCCTGCGGGACTTCCTGCTGCTGTTCTTCTTCCTCGAACTGGGCGCGCTCCTGCAGTTCGACGACGCCTCCCAGCAGCTCGCCCGCGCGGCGGTCTTCTCCGTCTTCGTCCTCGTGGGCAACCCGCTGATCGTCATCCTGATCGTGACAGCCATGCGCTATCCGGTACGGGTGGGGTTCCTGGCCGGGCTGGCCGGGGCGCAGATCTCCGAGTTCTCCCTCATCCTCGCGGCCCTCGGTCTCAGCCTCGGCCATCTCACCGGGGCCACGGTCAGCCTCATCACCGTCGTCGGCCTCGTCACCATCGGCGTATCCACCTACCTGATCCTCTACTCCCAGCAGATCTACGCACGCCTGGAGCGCCGGCTGTCCGTACTGGAACGGACGGAGGCCAGGAAACGGGACCTCGAAGGGAACGAGCGGGAGGCCGACGTGGTCCTCTACGGCCTGGGCCGCTTCGGCGGGGCCCTCGCCGACCGGCTCGGCCGGGCCGGACACCGCGTCCTCGCCCTGGACTTCGACCCCCACCGCGTCGCCCGCAACGACCGGGAGGGCGTCGACGCCATGTTCGGCTGCGTGGAGGACATGCACCTCCTCGAATCCCTGCCCCTGGCCCGGGCCCGCTGCGTGATCAGCACCGTGCCCCTTCCGGAGGAGGGAAAAGCCCTCGTCCAGGGCCTGCGGCAGCTCGGCTACGAGGGCAGCGTGGTGCTCACCGCCCGCTCCGGGCACGACGCCGAACTGCTCGACGGGGCGGGCGCCGACCTCGTCCTCCAGCCGTACCCCCTGGCGGCCACGGCCACGGCCGAGGCCCTCGACCGGCTGCTGCGACGGGACGGCGGCGAGGGAGCCACCGAGGCCAGGGGATGAGCCGGGGGCCTGCACTGCTCGCACGGCGCCGATGATCCGCCGCTTCGCCGTCCACCACGGCCACCCCGCGCCCCTCGTCCCCCGAGCCCGGACCCCGGACGTCCGCCCGGCCACCGTCCACCGGTCACCGGCCCACGGCCGCGCCGTTCAGGCCCGGACGCCCCGGTGGAGGGCCACGATGCCGCCGGTCAGGTTGCGCCAGGCCACCTTCGACCAGCCGGCCTTCTGCAGCCGGGCGGCCAGCGCCGGCTGGTCGGGCCAGGCGCGGATCGACTCGGCGAGGTAGACGTACGCGTCGGGGTTGCTGCAGACCGTGGTCGCGATGGGCGGCAGGGCCCGCATCAGGTACTCGGTGTAGACGGTGCGCAGCGGGGCCAGGACGGGGTGGCTGAACTCGCAGATCACCACGCGGCCGCCGGGCTTCGTCACCCGCAGCAGTTCAGCCAGGGCGGCGTCGGTGTCCTGGACGTTCCGCAGGCCGAAGGAGATCGTCACGGCGTCGAAGACCCCGTCGGCGAAGGGCAGCTTCGTCGCGTCCCCCGCAGTGAACGGCAGATGCGGCTGCCGCGTGCGGCCCTCGCGGAGCATGCCGAGGGAGAAGTCGCACGGGACGACGTACGCGCCGGCGGCGGCGAAGGGCTGGGAGGAGGTGCCGGTGCCGGCGGCCAGGTCGAGCACCCGCTCACCGGGGCGGGCGTCCACGGCCCGCACCACGGCCTTGCGCCAGAGCCGGGCCTGGCCCAGCGACAGCACGTCGTTCGTGAGGTCGTACTTGGGCGCCACGTCGTCGAACATGGCGGCGACTTCGTGCGGCTGCTTGTCCAGGGAGGCTCGGGTCACCGCTCCATTGTGTCCGGTCCCGGCCGGGGACGGCGCGGCGGGGGCCGGTGCCCTCGCTCAGCGCCCGACCAGACCCGCCAAGTCGATCGAGACCGGAAAAGGGAAGTCCGTGCTCAGCTTGCCGGTGTGGGTGGGATACGTGGGAGCCGGGATGGATGTGCCCAGGTCACGGTGGAGCCACAGCTCGTGCACCTCTGGAAGACCGTCCTCGCCACGTTCCACCCGCCAGTAATACGGCACCTTCACCTGGGCGAACATCGCCGGTTTCCGCACCCGGTCGTCCTGCCGGGAGCCCGGGGACACCACCTCGACCACCAGTGAGACCTTCTCGGCCGGCACACATTCCAGGGAGAAGAGATCAAGATCCCGCTCGTCGAAAACCACCACATCGGGTTTCGCCGGGTTGTAATCGTCCACGAGGACACACTGATCGGTGGCCACGGTGAAGGGCTCTTGAACGAGGCTCTCCAGCCGGTGGTAGCTCCGGTCACGGACCCGGTTGTGCCACCAGCTCGTCATTCCGCGTACCACGATGTTTCCGTCCACCAAGTCCCAGTCGAAGGGAAGGTCGAGGTCCTTCACCTGCTCGTAGGTCCAGCCCTCCTGGGGCGGGTACATCCAGGTGTCCGGAGTGGCCTTCTGCCGTTCGCGGTCGGGGTCGGGCTTGGGCTTGGGGGTGCGGGTCATGCCCGATGTGTTCAGCCGCTCGTGCGCGATCACGTCGTGGTCGGTGATGAGCGCGCGGGCGGTCTTGTGGTGGAAGTCGGCGCGCTGCCGC
>NZ_JAGPXX010000014.1 GCF_018070345.1 Streptomyces sp. F63 | reverse complement strand
GCGACCTGGACCACATCCAGCCCTTCAACCACCACAACCCGGCGGCGGGCGGAGCCACCGAGCCCGGCAACCTCATCCCCCTGTGCCGACGCCACCACCTACTGAAACACCGCACCCGATGGCAAGCGGCACGCGACCCCGACACCGGCGAGGTCCACTGGACCGCACCCACCGGCCACACCTACACCACCCCACCCCACACCCCCACCACCTGACACAGGCGCCCATGCCGCAGCCGGGCAGCCCGGCACCAACCGCCGGGACAACCCCTCCGCCACCAGGCGCAGGGGCCCCCACCCATGCCTTTCGGAAATCTGCAGATAACAACCCGCACCCGCCAGCCCTCCAACCGGCAAGCAGAAAGCAGCAAGCAGCAAGCAGCACACGCTGGCGTACACGCGGCAGGCGGCCACCAGCGACTGGCAACCGGTATCCCCGCCAGTCAGCGACCGGCGACCGGTAGCCGGCAGCATCCGCCAGTCGGCCTTCGGCAATTGGCTGAACCGCTCGCACCCACCCGTCGGAGACGCGCCACCCAGCCGGCCACCTTGCTCAGCAACTCGCCAACCACACTGTCGGCAGCAGCCGAAACCCGGGGAAGCCCAAGCCCCCTCCGTCGCGGTGATCGCTGCCCGCAACCGCTACGCCGGCGGGGTCGCCGAAGAGCCTCAACCCCGGCCGAGTACTCCCCTCCCCCGGGACCGGAACCCCGTCACTGCCCAGGAGCCGCCGGCCGTATCACCGCACCAGCCCCACCGCCGCCGGCAGTTCCGCCCCCCGGCCCCCGATACCAGCGGCAGACGACTGCACCGCAGCCGCCTCGTACGAGCGCGCCCCACGGCCGCCCCGCACGACCACCCACCACGGCCGCCCCGCAAGACCGGCACCACGAGCGCGCACCACGGCCGCCCCGTACGGCCGCCCGCCCCGGCCGGTACCACCGACAGCCCGCCACGACGGCGGGAACGCCGAAGAACCCCGGCGCGCGTGTGCCTCCCGCAACCACCCACCGGCCTCAGCCACGCCAACGCCTTTCCAGCCGACCCCGGGCACGCACGGCCCCGGATAGACGACCGACCCCGGGCCAACCCCCGACCCGGATGCCGTAACCCCCACCACGACAACCACGGACAGCCCGCACCCCACCCGCCACCACCACCGCGCCGCCCACCCGGCGCCCCAACCCCCACCACAACTCAACGGACAACCCACAACGGCCTTTCGCCACCACAGCAAAGTCCGTGCAGTCCGTTCGGCAGGCGCCCCGCGACACCGCCGCCCGGCGCCCCGGTGGCTCAGCGCATACGGGTCTCGGGGACGACCGGCGAGGCCCGGGGAAGCCGGCGACACCAGGGAACGACCAGGCGGCGCCCCGGCGGAGTGCCCGTGGCTCAGAGGGCTGTCCCGCCTTGCCGCCTGTGTCAGCCGCCTTGCCCTGGCAGGCGGCCCCGCACCCCTCACCCAGCGTCCCGGTTCCCTCAGCCGGGAACCCTCAGCCCGGAGCCCTCACCCTGGATCCCTCAGCCCGGTTCAGCCTCGCCCTCTTGCCGGACTCGAGACACCGCGCTGCTTCACGGCTCCGAGACCTCTAGGCCAGCAAGTGCGGGGCGTATGTCTCGACGGCCGCCATGAGCTGCCGCTTCGACGGGTTCACCATCGGATGGCCCGCCACGGTCACCGTTGGCACGACCTCGTTCCCGTTCGCCACCGACCGGACGAAGGCCGCAGCTTCCTTGTCCCGCCAGATGTTCACCTCGCTGTACCGCAGCCGCGTGAATCGCAGGCGCAGCCGCAGCTTCATGCAGAACGGGCAACCGGGCCGCCAGTAGACGACCACACCTTCACTCTGCTGTGTCATGCGGACACCTTCTCCAGGTCCGTGCCCGCGTCCTGTGCGCAGGCGGCTGCCAGTTCGTCCAGGGACAGGCCCAGCACTCCGGCCAGTGCTGCCACCGTGAAGAAGGCGGGTGTCGGGGCCCGGCCGGTTTCGATCTTGCGCAGCGTCTCGGCCGACACTCCGGCCGCTGCGGCGACCTCCACCATGCTGCGGTCCCCACGGGCCCGGCGCAGCAAGGCGCCGAATCGTTCACCGCGCTGCCATTCCCACGGGGTCAGAGGAGTTCTCACCATGTCGTGATACTAATACCGGTATAAGAATTGGAGTGCGCCGGATACCGCGCCCCGACGACCGAGGGACCGCCCGGCCGCCCGGCCGCCCGGCCGCCCGGCCGCCCGGCCGCCCGGCCGCCCGGTGACGGAATGGGAGAGGTGCCGCAGGACATGGTGGAGATCAAGACCGACAGGGCCCTGGAAGCGATGCGGGAGGCCGGGCGCGTCGTGGCCCACGCGCTCGCGGCCGCCCGGGAGGCGGCAGCCGTCGGGGTCTCACTGCGCGAGCTTGACGGAGCGGCCCGCGCCGTACTGGCCGAGGCCGGGGCACGCTCGCCCTTTCTCGGCTATCGGCCGTCGTTCGCACCCACCCCGTTTCCGGCGGTGATCTGCACCTCCGTCAACGATGCCGTCGTCCACGGAATCCCGACCGGCTATCGGCTCCGCGACGGCGACCTGGTCAGCGTCGACTGCGGTGCGGAACTGGACGGGTGGACCGGGGACGCCGCCGTCAGCTTCACCGTCGGCACGCCCCGCCCGGCCGATCTGGATCTGATCGGAGCCACCGAGGAGGCTCTCGCCGCGGCCATCGCCACCGCCGTGGCCGGTCGGCGTCTCGGTGATATCTCGCACGCGATCCAGTCCGCCGCCCTGGCGGCCCGCTGCGGAATGCCCCGGGACTTCGGCGGGCACGGCATCGGCCGGCGCATGCACGAGGACCCGCACCTCCCCAACCGCGGGCGCCCCGGGCGCGGTTTCCCCCTGCGCCACGGCCTGACGCTCGCCATCGAGCCGATGTTCATGGCAGGTGGGGGCGACGACTACCGGACCGGCCCGGACGGCTGGACCTTGTTCACCGCGGACGGTAGCCGGGCTGCCCATGTCGAGCACACCGTCGCCGTCACGGAGGACGGCCCCCGCGTCCTCACCCTGCCGTGACGGTACATCGCCCCGACCCCGTCCGCGCCGGCCCCGTCCACCCCGGCCCCGTCCGCGCTCCCCCTGGGCGCACCCCCGTCCACCCCGGCCCCGTCCGCGCTGCCCCTACCCGCCCTGTCCGGGCCCGTATCCCTCGGGGGCCCCGGTGGCCTGTTCGGCGGCTCGGCTGGTCTCCTCCCAGGCCGCCCAGGTGTTCATCTTCCCCCGGGTGAGGTCGAGGGCCGCGTCGTAGCAGGAACTGCCGAGCAGCAGCCGCAAGGGCGGGTCCGCGCTGTCCACGAGTTTCATCACTGCTTCGGCGGCGAGGCGCGGTGGGCTGTCCACGGATTCCTCCGCGAAGCGCTTCTCCAGTTCGGCGCGGAGCGGCGCGTAGGCCTCCATCGGTTCGGTGGCGGCCAGTCCCGTGGTGTAGAGATCCGTCCAGTAGCCTCCGGGCTCGACGATGGTGACCTTCACACCGAAGCCGGCCGCCTCCGCGGCCAGCGCCTCGCTCATCCCTTCCAGGGCGAACTTGCTTGCGCTGTACATCCCGGTGAGCGCGAATCCGCCGACGGCGCCGATGCTGGAGATCTGCACGACGCGCCCGGAGCCCTGGGCGCGCAGGGCGGGCAGCACCGCTTGGCAGGTCCAGAGGGCACCGAAGAAGTTCGTGTCCATCTGGGCGCGCGCCTCGACCTCGCCGAACTCCTCGATCATGCCCATGGCGAGGAACCCGGCGTTGTTGACGACGACATCGAGACGGCCGAAGTGCCGCACCGCCTTGCGGACGGTCTCAAAGACGGCCTCGCGGTCTGTGACGTCCAGGGGAAGGACGAACAGACGGTCTCCGTGAGCGGCGAGGAGCGGTTCGAGCGGGGCGACGGTACGGGCCACGGCGACCACGCGGTCACCGGCGTCGAGCGCCGCTTCGGTGAAGGCACGGCCGAGACCGCGGCTCGCTCCGGTGATGAACCAGACACGGCCGGCCCCTGCCCGTTCCGCGGATGAGCCGGTGGGAGTGGTCTCTGCCGTGGCGGGAGTGGCGGGAGTGGCGAGGGTGTGGGGATTGGGCATGCAGCGGCTCCGGCATCAATGAAGCGAGACGCGCCGTCTCGCCATGGAACACCGTACGCGTGAACACGGCTTAGAGGCAAGACGCTCCGTCTCATTTCGCCTCCGGCCACCGGACCGTACCCCGCTCGCTTCAGCCGGGGAAGCGCCGTCACCCCCGGGAAATGCCGAAGAGCCCACGGCAGGCCCCCACCCCGTGGACCTCCACCGGAACGGTGCGATGGGCCTTCCAGCCGGCGCGGTCCAGACGCATCCGGAGCACGGTCCGGGCCGCACCCCGTACCGCCACCACCGTCTCGCCGTCGGGGCGGTAGCCGCACTTCCGGGAGACCGCGAGCGACCGCGGATTGTCCGTCATGGCTCCCGTGGTCATGGCGCGCGCACCCAGCTCCCCGAAGGCCAGGTGCAGCACGGCGGCGCGCATTTTGGTACCGATGCCCTTCCCCTGGTGGGCCAGGCCCAGCCAGGAGCCGGTCTCCCCCTCGCGGGTCACGGCGTAGTCGCCGGTCGTCATGTCCTGCCGGCCGACGACTCGGCCTTCGCACAGCACCGCGAGGCTCAGGGTCCACTTCCGGGGGCTCCACTCCGCGATGGTGCCCAGTACATGCTGGAAGGTGGCTCTGCCTCGCTCCTCGGGAGCCACATCGGTCCACGGGAACGAGAACGGCATCTCCGCCGGATCGTGCACCTCGTCCGCCGCGACGGCGGCCAGTTCGTCCAGAAGCGCGATGCCCGGCACGCGCAGTTCGAGGCGGGGTGTGGTGATGCGCAGGCCGTACAGCGGCCAGTGGTGCACCTCGTGCGGGTCCATGACGGAAGCCTGCCGAAACGGACACGGACCTGTCGAAGGGATTACGGCCGGGGCCCCGGGGCGCGGGGCGTCCATCGAGAGCCCGCGCCCCGGGGTGGCTGGTGCGCCGGAGGCGGCGGAAGCCGCGGCGGTGGTCACCGGCTCGTCGGCGCCGGCCGCCCCGGTCGCTCCCGGTCGTCCCGGCCGGTTGACCGGAGCATCCGTCAGACGACCATCCAGAAGCTCAGCGCGATCACGAAGGCGGTGAGCCCGAGCGTGGTCTCCATCACCGTCCAGGTCTTCAGCGTGGTCTTCTCGTCCATCCCGAAGAACCGGCTGACCAGCCAGAAGCCGGAGTCGTTCACATGCGACAGCACGGTCGCGCCCGCCGCGATGGCGACGACGATCAGCGCGATCTGGAAGTCCCCCAGGCCCGCGTCCGCGACGGCGCCGGCGATGAGTCCGGCGGTGGTGGTCAGGGCGACCGTCGCCGAACCCTGCGCGACCCGCAGCAGCGTGGCGATGACGAACGCCTGAACGATCAGCGAGATACCGAGATCGGCGAGGGAGCCGCTCAGGGCGTCCCCGATGCCGCTGAGCCGCAGGACGCCGCCGAACATCCCGCCGGCGCCGGTGATCAGGATGATGGAGCAGATCGGTCCGAGGGCGTCGTCGAGGATCTTGGTGACCTCGGTCATCCGGGCCCGCGGCCGTCCCAGGACGGCGATCGCCGCAAGCACGGTGATCAGCAGGGCCACCGGGGTGTTGCCGAGGAGGCTGAGGAACGCGGCCCAGCTCTGGCCCTCCTCCAGCACACCGGACACGGTGAGGGTGTCGAGGACGGTGTCGAAGGAGATCAGGACGAGCGGCACCAGCAGGAGCAGCAGAACGGTACGGAAGGACGGCGGGCGGCGGTCGAGCCGCGCCTCGCCGGCCGCGGGGCCGGCACCGTCTCCCGCGGCCTCCCCCTCCCCGTCCCGTCCAGCCGCCCCTCGCCCACCGTTGACCTCGCCGAAGAGCGCGACGGGGACGGAGACGTCGATACGCGCGCCGAGACGGCGGGAAACGAGCAGCACACCGACGTACCAGGACGCGACAGCGACCGGAATACCGACCAGCAGGCTGACGCCGACACTGCCGCCCAGGGCCTCGGCCGCGGCGACCGGACCGGGGTGCGGCGGGACGATCGCGTGCATGGCGGCGAAGGCTCCCGCGGCGGGGAGCGCGTACAGCAGCAGGGAGCCGCCGAAGCGCCGGGCCACGGTCAGGATGATCGGCAGGAACACGACCAGGCCGGCGTCGAAGAAGATCGGAAACCCGAAGAGCAGTGCGGCGATGCCGAGGGCCAGCGGGGCCCGTTTCTCCCCGAACCGGCCGATCAGGCTGTCGGCCAGCACCTGCGCGCCGCCGGTGACCTCCATCAGCCGCCCGAGCATCACGCCGAAGGCGACGAGCAGGGCCACCGAGCCCAGCGTGCTGGAGAAGCCGAACATCATGGCGGCGGGGACGTCCGCGAGCGGGAAGCCGGCGACCAGGGCCGTCAGCAGGCTCACCAGGACGAGCGACACGAAGGCGTGCAGCTTCACCTTCATGATCAGGAACAGCAGCAGGGCGACGGCTCCCGCCGCTATGAGCAGCAGAGTGGCGGTGCCGTAGGCCGGGTCAATCGCTTCCATGAGAACGCTCCATTGGATTCTCCGGTTTCTCCGTGGGGAGGGCGGCGGAACGGGATGCGGCGGGGAGGGCACGGAGGGCCGCCGCCACGCGGGTGGTGATCTCCTCCGGCGTGGCCGTGACGGAGAGCGTGACGCCCCGCTCATCCCCCCGCAGCGGTTCCAGCGTGGCGAACTGGGAGTCCAGCAGGGCCCCGGGCATGAAGTGGCCTCGCCGCTGTTCGAGCCGCTGCGCGATCAGGTCGCGGTCGCCCGCGAGGTGGAGGAAGAACAGACCGGGCGCGGCGGCGCGCAGCCGGTCGCGGTAAGCCCGCTTGAGAGCGGAGCAGCTGACGACCCCGCCCTTGCCGAGCCGGCCGTGCGCCCAGGCGCCGATGGCGTCCAGCCAGGGTTCGCGGTCCCGGTCGTCGAGGGGGACGCCGGCGCGCATCTTCTCGATGTTGGCCGGCGGGTGGAAGTCGTCGGCCTCGGCGTACGGAACCCCGAGTTCGTCCGCCAGAAGCCGGCCGACGGTCGTCTTGCCCGTGCCGGACACACCCATGACGACCACGACGTGGGGGGTGGGCATCACTACCTCGCTGTCTCTGCTGGTTTCCGGTGCAGGCAGGTTCCGGTACCGGTTGGCGGTGCCGGTTGGCGGTGCCGGCGGCCGGCCGCCGAGCCGGGTGGTCCGATGGCTGCCGGACCATACTCCGGCCACATGTATGACTTATTCAAGAGCCCGTCACCCAAATGTCATACATAAAAGCGGCACGGGGTCGCCCCGTAGGCTTGCCTCCACGCAGTGAAGCGAACCGGACACGGGGAGACGCAGACGCATGACGGGCCAGGAGCGGGGACTGCACGCGAAGCTGCTGGCGACGCTCGGCCCCGCCATCGCGTCGGGCGAGTATCCGCCCGGGACGGTGCTGCGCACGGACGAGCTCGAACAGCGCTTCGACGTTTCGCGGACCGTGGTGCGGGAGGCCGTCCGCGTACTGGAGTCGATGCGGCTGGTGGAGTCCCGGCGCCGCGTCGGGGTCACCGTGCGGCCCACCGAGGAGTGGAACGTCTTCGACCCCCAGGTGATCCGCTGGCGGCTGGCGGGCCCCGACCGGCCGCGGCAGCTCCGTTCGCTCACCGTGCTGCGCTCCGCCGTCGAACCCGCCGCCGCGGGTCTGGCCGCCCGGCTGGCGACGGCCGAGCAGTGCGCCGAACTCACCGGGCACGCCCTGGGCATGGTGGCGACCTCGCGCGGCGGGCAGCTCGACGCCTACCTGGTGCACGACGTGGCGTTCCACCGCGTCGTGCTGCGGGCCTCGGGCAACGAGATGTTCGCCAAGCTGGGCGATGTCGTGGCCGAGGTGCTGACCGGCCGCACCCGGCACCGGGTGATGTTCAGCGACCCCGACCCGGCCGCGGTCACCCTGCACGTCCAGGTCGCGGAAGCGGTACGGGCCCGGGACGAGGAGCGCGCGGAGCGGCTGACCCGGGAGATCACCGTGGGCGCCATGGCGGAACTGGACGTCCTCGCGCCGTGAGACGGCGACGGCGGAGCCCCTGGACGGCGATACCCCGGGACGGCGACGCTGCGGGGACGGGCGGCGTGAGCGCACGGGTCCCGGAATGGGCGGCGGCCGGAGGGAGCGCGGGGTACCGGAGGGCGGGGTGCCAGGGGCCGGGGTGCCGCCCCGGGGATCAGCCCACCGCGCTGCTGAGTGAGAGCTTCACTGCGAAGCCCAGAAAGAGGGCGCCCGCGGCGGAGGTGACACCGGCGGCGAGGCGCCTGCGCCGGCGGAACCGCTCCGCGAGCCGGCTGCCGCCGAGGATCAGGGCGGTCAGGTAGAGGAAGCTGAAGAGCTGGCAGAAGGCCCCCAGCAGCAGGAAGGACAGCGCCGGGTGGGCATACCCCGGATCGACGAACTGCACGAAGAACGAAACGAAGAAGAGGATCGCCTTCGGGTTGAGCAGGCTGATCCCGAGGGCCCGCCGGAACGGCCGCTCACCGGCGGCGGACCGGTCGGCCCCCGTGGTCCCCGCGGCCCCCGTGGTCCCAGTGGTCCCAGTGGTCCCCGTGGTCCCAGTGGTCCCCGGAACCGCCCGGGCGACCGGCACGGCAGGGTCCCGGGCCGGGCGCCCCTGCCGCTTCCGCCACATCCCCACGGCGGCGCGCAGCATGCCGATCGCCAGCCACGTCAGATAGCCGGCGCCCGCGTACTTCACGATGCTGTAGAGCAGCGCGTTGGCCTGGAGCAGCGAGGCGACACCGGCGGCGGAGAGCAGCATCAGCACCGCGTCCCCGCAGAACACCCCGCCCGCCGCCGCGTAGCCCCGCCGCACCCCGCGGCGTGCGGCGACCGACAGCACATACAGGCTGTTGGGCCCCGGCAGCAGGATGATCAGGGCAAGTCCGACCAGATACGTCGGAAGATCGGTGACTCCCAGCATGAGCGGAGTTTGGCACAGGAAAGCGGTTTTGGGTCAGGCGAATTCGGTGTGCCGGACGTCACCGGCCGGCGGCCGGACGGGCATGACACGGCCGGGGCCGCCACCCTTCGGTGGGACGACCCCGGCCGTGCCTTGGGCGCCGTCACGCAACACGTCACACGCTCACGCTCACGCTCACACACGCGCACGCGTCACGCGTCACGCCCCTCACCGGCGCAGCGTGATCAGAACGCGTCCGTGGGGACGTACGCCCCCCAGACCTCCCGCAGCGTGTTGCAGACCTCGCCGACCGTGGCCTTGGCCGCCAGCGCCTTCTTCATCGGGTAGAGGACGTTGTCGGTGCCCTCGGCGGCGGCCCGCATCTCGGCCAGCGCCGCGTCCACCGCGTCCTGGTCGCGCTCCGCGCGCAGCTTGGCGAGGCGCTCGGCCTGCTGCGCCTCGATGGCCGGGTCCACGCGGAGCGGCTCGTACGGCTCCTCCTCGTCGAGCTGGAAGCGGTTGACGCCGACGACGACCCGCTCGCCGTTGTCCGTCTCCTGCGCGATGCGGTACGCGCTGCGCTCGATCTCGCTCTTCTGGAAGCCGCGCTCGATGGCGCTGACCGCGCCACCCATGTCCTCGACCTTCCGCATGAGCTCCAGGGCGGCGGCCTCGACCTCGTCGGTCATCGACTCCACCACGTAGCTGCCGGCGAACGGGTCGACGGTGTACGTCACATCCGTCTCGTAGGCCAGCACCTGCTGGGTGCGGAGCGCCAGCCGCGCCGATTTGTCGGTGGGCAGGGCGATGGCCTCGTCGAAGGAGTTGGTGTGCAGCGACTGGGTGCCGCCGAGGACGGCCCCGAGGCCCTGCACGGCCACGCGGACCAGGTTCACCTCGGGCTGCTGCGCGGTGAGCTGCACGCCGGCGGTCTGGGTGTGGAAGCGGAGCATCAGCGACTTGGGGTTCTTGGCGCCGAACTCCTCCTTCATCACCCGCGCCCAGATCCGGCGCGCGGCGCGGAACTTGGCGACCTCCTCCAGGATGGTTGTCCGGGCGACGAAGAAGAACGACAGCCGGGGCGCGAAGTCGTCCACGTCCATCCCGGCCGCCACGGCCGTGCGGACGTACTCGATGCCGTCGGCCAGGGTGAACGCGATCTCCTGCGCGGGTGAGGCGCCGGCCTCGGCCATGTGGTAGCCGGAGATCGAGATGGTGTTCCACTTGGGGATCTCGGCCTTGCAGTACTTGAAGATGTCCGCGATCAGCCGCAGGGAGGGCTTGGGCGGGAAGATGTAGGTGCCGCGGGCGATGTACTCCTTGAGCACGTCGTTCTGGATGGTGCCCGTGAGCTTGTCCGCCGGGACGCCCTGCTCCTCGCCGACGAGCTGGTAGAGCAGGAGCAGCAGCGCGCCGGGAGCGTTGATCGTCATCGACGTGGACACCTTGTCCAGCGGGATGCCGCCGAACAGGATCCGCATGTCCTCGATCGAGTCGATGGCGACGCCGACCTTGCCGACCTCACCGCTCGCGATGGGGGCGTCGCTGTCGTGGCCCATCTGGGTCGGCAGGTCGAAGGCGACCGACAGGCCCATGGTGCCGTTGGCGATGAGCTGCTGGTAACGGGCGTTGGACTCGACGGCCGTGCCGAAGCCCGCGTACTGGCGCATCGTCCAGGGGCGCCCGGTGTACATCGTGGGGTAGACACCGCGGGTGAAGGGGTACGAGCCGGGCTCGCCGAGCTTCTCGTCCGCGTCCCAGTCCTTGAGCGAGTCCGGCCCGTAGACCGGCTCGATGGGCAGCCCGGACTCGGTCATTCGCTTCTTGCCGGACTCGCGCGCCATGTTCGCCTTGCCTCCTGTAGAGCGGGTGGGGTGCCGCCGCCCGGTACTCACCGGTAGTCGGTTGGGTCCGCCACGGACTGTAGCGGCGCGGCGCACGTGCCGTGGAGGCCCGCACGCTGGGACGTTGCTCACAGAGACCAGCATGGGCTCATCCGTGCGGGGGCGCAGTCGGAATGCGCGGGCGCTCCGGGAGGCCGGAGGACCGGGAGGAAAGGCCGCGAGGGGCGGCGGAAGGAAGGCTGGGAGGAAGGCCGGGAGGAAGACCAGGAAGGAGACCGGGAAGGAAGCCCGGGAGGAGAGAGGGCGCGGGCAGGGCCGGGGGAACGTGCCCCGCCCGCGCCGTGCACGGAGCCTCAGGTACGGGGGGAACCCGGGCTCACATGCCGCCGATGACCAGTCGGCTCACTTCTTACTGCGCCCCCCGGTCGAAAAACGTCACACCTGCCGCCGAAAAAATGTGCCCATACCGCGCGGTGCCCGGACCGGGGCCCGGCGACGCGGCTCCGAACAGCACGAACGCGGCCCTCCTCGGCTGGGAGCGGTGGAGTCGGACGCCTGTCGCGATGCCGTGTCCCGATGCCGCCCGGTGGGTCCCCGTACCGCCCGGTGGGTCCCGAGGGAAGGCGGGCGGTCCGGACGGGGCGAGGAGGCGCCCGGTCGGCCGGACGGCTCAGTCGGCCGGACGGCTCAGTCCGGGCAGGTGACGGCCCAGCGACGCCCCGGCCACGGGGCCGGAGGCAGGTGCGGCGCCGGCACCCGAGTCCGGCGACGGCCAGGGGGGCGGCTGTTCTGGAAACGATGGAGGCCGGAGACGAGACGTCCGGCCCTAACCGGCTTCGGGGGCAACCTCTGTCGTGGCGGCGGCCGGCGTGCCGGCGCGGGGAGCGGTCGGCGGTACGGCCGCCCTCTCCCCGGCCCGACTGCTTGACGAGGCGCTGCCCGCCCGGCGGTTCGCTGTGGCATCGGCCCGGCCGCCGCTCACCGCGCCATCCGCCCGGCGGTTCCCCGCGCCGTTCGCCCGGCTGTTCGCTGCCTCGTTCGCCGTGCCGTTCGCCCGGCCGTCCCGGTGGCCCGCGTCAGTCCCGGGTTCCCGGCGGCTCTCCCGGCCCGGCCTGTTTCCGCTGTCCGGACGGAATGCGTCGGGCGGGGTCCGGTGCGGCCGGTCCGCGCCGTCGGCGCTCCCGCCTCCGCCGTCGCGACCGCCGCCGACGCCCGGTGAGTACGCGCCGCCGGGGCCTGCGCCGAGGTATGGATCGGCGGAGATACCGGGGGCGGGGGCCGGCCCCGTGTCCGGGCCGGAGGGCCCGGAGCCCGGCTTCGCGCCGGAGCCGGTGTCCTGGCCCGAGCCTCCGCCGCCGGAGCTGTCGGCATCGTTGTCGTCCTTGCCGTGCAGCAGCCGGCCGCAGTAGCCGTCCACCTCGGCGGGTCCGCCCACGGCGGCTTCGAGCCGCTCGCGGGTCCTCCCGTCGAGAGTGCCCGCCGTGTACTCCCGGCAGAGCGCGATCGCGGCCCCGCGGGTCCTCGCGTCACCGAAGCCGGGGGGTACGGGTACGGCGCCGGCCGTGCCGTTCCTGCCGCCGGCCGGCTCGTCCCGGTCACCGCCCCGGCCCTTCGTGCCGCCGTGGCCCCCGGTGTCCGGGCTCTCCTCGCCGTGCTTCCCGTTCCCGTGGCCGTCGCCGGGCGACTCGCCGCCCGTACCGCCCGCACCGTGCCCGGGGGCGGGCGGGGCGCTGACGGTGCCGGGAGCACTGCTGCCCGGCCCCGGTTCGACGGAGTGGCTGAACGGTGTCGGAAGCACACCCGCGCCCGCGGCGACCGCCACACCGCCCAGAGCGCAGCCCGCCAGTGCCGCGGCGATGCCCGCGCGCAGCGGCCGCCCGAGAGCTGACCGGCGGCCCTCTCCGGCGGTGGTGCGGGGAGTCCGGAACAGGCCGCGGCCCCGGGCGCCGGGGCCGGTGCCCCGCGTGCCGGCGGCCGTCTCGCGGAAGGCGGCCAGCACGACCGTCTCCCCGAGATAGGCGCCTTCCGGGTCCGTGCCTGCCGGCAGCCGGTCCGGGTCCGCCACGCAGCTCAGGGCGGCCGAGAGTCTTCGGGCCCGTTCCGCCGCCCGGCCGTCACCGGCTCCGGCGTCCGGCACGTCGAGGGGCTCGCCGCGCAGCAACCGCTCCGCGGCGTCCTCGTCGAGCCAGCTGTAGCGGTCGTCGGCCATCACATGTCCTTCTGCGTCCGCACATACGTTTCCGTCACACCGGCCGCCGCCGTACCGTTTCTGGGGCCGCGCTGCGGAGGCACTCCGTCCAGTCCGCCCCGGCGTGCGGGTTTCCCGCCGACGGCCGGGACGCCGTCGCCGCCTCCCGGCTCGTCGAGGAGCTCCGCGAGCCGCCGCAGACCCCGGTGGGCGGCTGTGCGCACCGCGCCGGCCCGCTTGCCGAGCACCTGGGCCGCGCTCTTCGCGTCGAGCCCCACGACCACCCGCAACACCACGGCCTCGGCCTGGTCCTGGGGGAGTTGGGCGATGAGCCGGAGTGTGCGGCCGGTGCCGAGCGCTTCCAGCGCCTCGGAGGCGGTGTCCGCGTCGGCGGCGCGGTCCGCCAGTTCGGTCTCGTCGCCGCTGACGGCGGGGCGCCGGCCACGCATGCGGATGTGGTCGAGCGCCCGGTTGCGCGCGATGCGCGCGGCCCAGCCCCGGAACCGGTCGGCGTCTCCGCTGAACCGGCCCAGGTCGCGGGCTATCTGCAGCCACGCCTCGGAGGTCACGTCCTCCGCGTCGTGCTCACCGACCAGTGTCCGGACATAGCCCAGCAACCGCGGGTGCACAGCGCGGTAGACAGAACGGAAAGCGGTCTCGTTTCCGTCCTGTGCCGCGTGCACTGCGGCGGTCAGCTCCGCGTCGTCCCCCAGCACGCTTTCATCCTGCCTGACGATTTCCGGACTTCCGACACCCGGCTCCGGAGCCACCGCTCCGCGAGCCCGCCGGATCGCCCGGAGGCGGTACGGCCCATTGGGGCCGCAGGTCATATCGCGGAAGGGCCCCGGACGGTGCCACTTCCCGAACGCTACGGGTTGTTGAGCATTCAAGTCCACGGCCGGGGGCCATGGCCGATATCACGCGCCGGACCGCGGGTGGCCGGACCGGCGGCGGGCCCGGCGGGGCCGGACCGGACGGCGCTGTGACACAAATCGCTCGCCCGGCGCTGAAGGGAGTACGGACCCCGACGGGTCCTCCAGAACGACGGCCGGGGTCTCTCCTGTGGGGGGTGGCGACCCCGGTCGTCCTCTTTTGCCGGGCACCGCGGCCCCTCCCGCCGTTCCGGACAGAGGCCCGCCGGGCGGCTTCCCGGCGCTGCGCCGGCGCCCCGCTCACGCATCACCGCCCCGGAACCCCCCGCGGTCCCGGCCGGGGCGGCCCGTGCGGGCATCGGCCGGCCTCCCGGAGTTCCACGCAGTGCCGGCCCGGAAGCGGCCCGCGGTGCCGGTGGCCTCCTCGGCCCTCCCGTTGGCGTTGCCGTTTCCGCGGCGGCCGGCGTTCCCGCCGCCGTTCGCGTTGGCGCCGCCGTTCGCGTTCCCGTTTCCCCCGCCGTTCCCGTTTCCCCCGCCGTTCGCGTTCCCGCCGCCGTTCGCGTTTCCCCGTTCGGTGCCACTCGTGGTGGCTGCGCTGCCGCCGCTGTTCGCGTTGTTGCCATCGCTGTTCGCGTTGCTGTTGCCGCCGCTGTTGGCGTTGCTGTTGCCGCCGCTGTTCGCGTTGTTGCCACCGCTGTTGGCGTTGCCGTTCCCGCCGCTGTTGGCATTGCTACCACCGCTGTTCGCGTTGCCGTTCCCGCCGCTGTTGGCATTGCTGCCACCGCTGTTCGCGTTGCCGTTCCCGCCCCTGTTGCCGGCTGTCCGGCTCTCCTCGCCGTCGGCGGTGCCGGGACCGGTCAGCCAGTCGCAGTAGTCACTCACCCGGTTCTCGCCGCCCGCAGCCCCGACCAGCCGTTCGTAGGCCTCCGCGCTCAGCCGCCCGTCGGTGCTCTTGCCGCCCGCCGCGCCGTTGTTCCCGCCGTTGCCGTTGTCGTCGCCGTTGCCGTCGCCGTTGCCGGTGGCTCTGTCCTTGCCGCCGCCCTTGCCGTTGGCGCTGCCGTCACCGGTGCCGTTGACCTGGGAGTAGGTCCGGCACAGCTTCCGCAGTGCCTTGCCGTCCTCACCGGTACCGTCACCGCGGCGGTCCGCGCCGCCGGGCCAGGAGCCGTCCGTCCCGTCCGGCTCCCCTCCTCCGGGGCTCTGCGTGCCGTTCTCCCCCGGCCGGGAGTCCCGGGGCTCGTCCCCGGAGATGAACGGCACCCGCAGGACGCCGGTGCCGGCGGCCACCGCCACGCCGCCCAGCATGAGCCCGGCCAGCACCCCGCCGATCACCGCTTTCGCCGGGCGGTGGCGTGCCCAGAGGCCGGCCAGGCCCCGCTGCCGTCCCGGCCGCCAGTCGTCCTGCGGCCGCGGCTCGGTGGCGGCATGGTCCGCGAGGCGGGCGGCACGGAAGGCCGCCAGGGCCGCCTCCTCCTGCGCCCGGGCACGCTCCGGATCGGCCGCGGCGGGCCGGGCCGCCGCCGCCAGCAGGTGGTCGAGCTCGGAGCCGGCGGCGCCTTCCGCGACGCCCGAGGGCCCACGGTTCAGCAAACGCTCCGCCTTCTTCCGGTTCACGCCGCTCCCGTCGGGGTATCGGTGCCCGCTCATTCCACTTCCCCAAGCGTCCGCGAGGCGGGAGTCGTCACGGACCGGCCCGCCACCGGGGCACGGTCGGCGAGCTGCCCGGCGAGCCTCTTGAGCCCCCGGTACGAGGCGGTGCGGACCGCGCCGCTGCGTTTGCCCAGCACACGGGCGGTCGCGGGCCCGTCGAGGCCGACCACCACCCGCAGCAGCACCGCCTCGGCCTGGTCCCGCGGCAGGCCGGCGACCATCGCCAGGGCCTCCTCCGTCGAGAGGGTCTCCAGTGCCTCCCGCTCGGTGTCCTGACGGCCCGGCAGTTCCAGCACGTCCTGCTCGAGCAGCGCGGTGCGCGGACGGCTCCGCTGGCGGCGCAGATGGTCCAGGGCGCGGTGCCGGGCGATGGTGGCCGTCCAGCCGCGGAAGCCGTCGCCGTTGCCGCGGAACCGGCCGAGGTCCCGGGCGATCTCCAGCCACGCCTCGGCGGTCACGTCCTCGGCGTCGTCGCCGACCAGGCCCCGTACGTAGCCGAGCAGCCTCGGCTGAACCAGCCGGTAGAGCAGGGTGAATGCCTCCTCATCGCCGTTCTGGGCGCGTTCGACGGCTTCCCCGAGACCTCCGTCGTCACCCTGCTGCGTACGTCGGCGCTCCCCACGCTTGCCCACGCTGTCCTCTTCGTCCGCCGCTGTCACGCACCCGGGCCCCGGCCCGCCCTCTGTCCCGCAGGCCGGACTGCTCAGTCACCCGGAGATGACATCCTCACGCCCCGACGGCCTGTATGCCGAGCTTTTCCAGTACTTCGTGGAAGAGCTCCTCGACATCGGGGTCCGGTTCCGCGCTCAGAACGTCGGCCAGGCGCCGGGAGTCCACCGTACGCCCGGCCGCGGCGGCCCAGCCCGCGGCATGGACGGCGGCACCCGCCGGGGAGGGGAAGACATCGTCCAGCACGATCTCGTTCTCGCCGACGTGCCGGGCCATCGCGGCCCGGCCCAGGCAGGCCGTCCAGGAGCCGCGGACGGGGCCGGCGCCCTCCAGGACGGCGCAGTCGCCGTCCATGACGTACGCCAGCAGCGTGGGAGCCCCCGTCTCCCTCGCCAGGGCGCCGGCGACGTCGTCGAGATCGCCCAGTCCGGGCTCGCTCGGATGCTGCCACAACTGCCAGCCGTCCGCGAAGGTTCCGGCCAGTTCCAGCCGTTCCCGGCCGGGCGCGAGGGTGGAGCACTCGGCCAGTTCCCGCTCGCTCTTCCCGACGACTAAGTAACCCCAGAAACCCATCGCGCTCTCCCTCCGTGGCGGCCCGTCCACCGGCACCAGCGCAAGCCGAGTGGCAAACGTCACACGGGGGGAGGGGCCCTGTGACGTTCCGCGGTCGCGCAGCGCTGAACGGGTAGCACCACACCGGGGTTCGGGTGGGGTGCCGTGAGGAGGGAGAGACGGCGACCGGTGAGTGCACGAAGACCGCGTGCGCCCGGCCGGGCCCGCCCGGGCGGCACGCCGGCGCCGTGACGGCTTGCGGTGGCGGGGGCGCGCCCTCCGGGACCGCGCACGCCGGTCCGCCCCTCACAGGGGAGGGGGCGGACCGGCGTTCCCTTCCGCCGCACCGGCCTCACGCGTCAGCCGCCGTTGCGCTCCTGCCGCCCCGTCTTCTCCCGTTCGGCCTCCAGCCGGTCGGCGAGCTTCCGGAACTCCGTCCAGCTCGCCGACGGCTGCCGCGGGTCCCAGAGTTTCTGCGCGACCGCCCGCAGCGGCATCCGGATCCCGGTGGCCACCTGGGCCTCCGTCTGGGCATCGGCGAGATCGCACCAGACGGCGAGCCGGCCGCCGAGCACCCGGTCCGGTCCGGACAGCTCGGCCGGCACCGGCTCGGTCCCGCGCAGCACCGCGGGGGTCCAGCTTCTGTAGATGCGCTCGCCGGTGGGGTAGGTGAACTCGTTGGGCTCGCCGAGCACGTAGTACAGGTACGCGTCGTTGAGGTTGACCAGCTTGCGGCCCTCGCGCAGGTACTCCGCCGGCGGGCGGGCGCCGATCTCCTTGCCGGTCCAGTACTCGACCTCGATGTCCTCGTCGGGCCGCACCGAACCGCCGCTGAAGAAGCCGTCGTTCCACGCCTTGGGCCGCTTGCCGGCCTTCCGCACCGTCTCGGCGCGGTCGTTGAGCCAGGCCGTCGCCAGGTCCTGGACGCGTCCGGCCGAGCCGTAGTCCCGGCGGGCCTGCGCGGCGAGGCCCGGGAAGGCGGCCTCGGGGTTCTCCGCCATCAGCGCGCGGTACTCGTCGGCGCCGAGGTGGAACCAGCGGCCGGGGAAGACCCCGGAATACTCGCGCAGCAGCTCGTCGATCAGCCGGGCGGACTGCGGCTTGGTGATGTCGATGGCCCCGCGCACGGGCACGCCCCGGGCGTTGCGCAACTGGAGGGCGGGATGGGCGCGGAGGACCGCGCCGAGGTGGCCGGGTGAGTCGATCTCGGGAATGACCGTGACGTGCAGCTTTTTCGCGAGGCCGAGGATCCGCCGCAGCTGCTTCTTGGTGAGGTGCTGCTCGGAGACGATCTCGGGGTGCGAGTCGCTCTCGACGCGGAAGCCCTGGTCGTCGGAGAAGTGCAGTCCTAGCTGGTTGAGCTTGAGATCGGCGATCTCCCGGATCCGGGCCTCGATCCACTCCGGGGTGAAGTACTTGCGCGCGATGTCCAGCATCAGCCCGCGCTGGGCGCGGTCGGGGCGGTCGTCGACGACGCCCTCGGGGACGGTGCCCTCGGTGCGCAGCACCTGCAGGACGGTGCGGGTGCCGTAGAAGACGCCCGCGTCGCCGGAGCCGGTGATCCGGACGCGGCCGTCGCGGGTGGTGAGCCGGTAGGCCTCGGCGCCGCCCTTCACGCCCCGGTCGATGGCCAGTTCGAGGTCGCCGCGCCGGGCCGGACCCGCGTGGTGGGGCAGGTCCAGCTCCGCGGCGAGCGTACGGGCCTCGTCGGCCAGCGGGCC
Organism: Streptomyces sp. F63; assembly: GCF_018070345.1. GTDB lineage: Bacteria > Actinomycetota > Actinomycetes > Streptomycetales > Streptomycetaceae > Streptomyces. The sequence goes on along the minus strand of NZ_JAGPXX010000014.1, from coordinate 133,261 downwards.
GTCCGGGTCCGCGACGACGCGGCTGCCGGAGGCGGGCCGCCACCCGGGCCCGCGGCCGCTCTCGAATTTCCGTACGGCCGGGATGGTCACGGGCGGGGACGACGGCGGATAGGACCGGGTGGCCGCCGGTGTCCGCTCCTCGCTGCCGGTCCCGTCGGCCGGGCCGTCCGAACATCCGGCCAGCAGGAGCACCGTGACCGCCGCGGCGCTCCAGACGGACGGCCGCCTGCGGACCCCGGGCACGGGAAGCGGCCGCCGGGTCACCTTCGGCGCGGAGAGCATGGGCAAGGGACAACCTCCTCGTTCACTCGCGAAGGTAAGGCCCCGCACGTGCTTTCCCGTCCCTCACACGCGCGGGGAGCCCGGACGGTCCGCACATCTCCCGGGCGGGCCTGCCGGCGGATCCGAGGAACGCACAGGTCACGCGGGGTCGGCGCGGTGCGGGTGACCGGCTCGGCGGGGCAGCCATCAACGCCCCGTCAAAAACCCTCTCCCGGTGGGTGAAATTCGCGCATCTGTGGCATGGGGGCCATCATGGCCCGCTACGGTTACCCCCTCGCCCCATCGCGCCACCCCGCGCGCCACCCGGCGCACCGGGCGGGTGTGCGCACGTGCCGTCATCTCGCACTTCACCTCCCCCGGCCCTGCCAGGGGGCTCCCAGAGGAGTCCACCGTCTCCGGCCTCGATCACTTCAACGCCCAGCCGCCCGACGCCGCGGAAGAAGCGCTGATCGCGTGCTGCGGCAGCCGCCGCTGGGCCCGCAGACTCACCGGCCACCGGCCGTACCCGGATGCCGCGGCGCTGCTGGCGGCCGCCGACGAGGCGAGCTACGACCTCACCCCGGCCGATCTCGCCGAGGCCCTGGCCCGGGAGTCCGCCCCGGGGCTGCCGGGGCTGCCGCTGCCGCGCGCCCGCTCGGGCGAGGAGCGGCAGCCCGCCCTGGCCGGCCCGCGCGACGCCTGCGGCGGGGGGCAGCCCGGTGGGGTTCCGGTCCGGCGGCCTGGCGTCCTGGCGGCGCACACCGCGCTGCGGGCCGCCCACGCCGCGTACGAGAGCCGTTTCGGCCATGCCTTTGTGATCTGCCTGGACGGGGTGGATCCGGCGGAGTCGCTCGACCACGTGCTGGCCGGCCTCCGCACCCGCCTCGGCCACGAGCCGGAGAAGGAGCGGGTCGTGGCGGCCGAGGAGCTGCGCCGGCTGAGCCGGGGCCGGCTCGCCCGGCTGATGGCCTGACCGGCGGCCCGCCGGAGCCCGCCCGGCCCGCTCCCGGGCGGCGCGGTAGCCCGTACGTGCCTGTTTGATCACACCTGAGGCCCCCCGGGGGAGTGATCAGCTCCGGCGTGGCTACGATGGCCGGGGCCGGTGGACCGTACCCGGCCGGGCCATACCGACATCCGAGCCGGCAGGCCCCAGTCCCGCTTCCGGAGGGTAAGTCCGTGCCGGCTGGAACGCTTTACCGCGGCCGGGAAGGCATGTGGAGCTGGGTGGCTCATCGAGTCACCGGCGTCCTCATCTTCTTCTTCCTGTTCGTCCATGTGCTCGACACGTCTCTCGTCCGCGTCTCCCCCGAGGCGTACGACGACGTGGTCGCGACCTACAAGACTCCCCTCGTCGCCCTGATGGAGTACGGCCTCGTGGCCGCCATCCTCTTCCACGCGCTGAACGGCCTGCGGGTCGTCGCGGTGGACTTCTGGTCCAAGGGCACCAGGTACCAGAGGCAGATGCTCTGGGCGGTCATGGCCATCTGGATCGTGCTGATGGCCGGGGCGCTGTACCCCGTCCTCGGCCACGCCGCGAGCGAAGTCTTCGGGAGCTGAGCAGCATGGCAACCACTGAGAGCTCGTCCGTCGAACTGACCGGCAGCAGCGCCGGCGTCGGCCCCGAGAACCCGGCTCCGGTCATCGAGCCGCCGCGGGCCCGCACCGGGAAGACCCCGCGGGCGTCCCGGACCAACTTCGAGATGCACGGCTGGCTGTTCATGCGGCTGTCCGGCATCGTGCTGGTCGTCCTCGTCATCGGCCACCTCGTCCTCCAGCTGGTGCTGGACGGCGGCGTGCAGAAGATCAACTTCGCGTTCGTCGCCGGCCGCTGGGCCTCGCCGTTCTGGCAGGTCTGGGATCTCACCATGCTGTGGCTGGCCATGCTGCACGGCGCCAACGGCCTGCGGACGATCATCAATGACTACGCAGAGCGGGACACCACGCGCTTCTGGCTGAAGATGCTGCTGTGGACCGCCACGGTGTTCACCGTGCTGCTGGGCACGCTGGTGATCTTCACCTTCGACCCGAACATCCGCTAGAGCCGGGGCTGACGCGACCATGAAGATCCACAAGTACGACACCGTCATCGTCGGCGCCGGCGGCGCGGGCATGCGCGCGGCCATCGAGTCGACCAAGCGCAGCCGGACCGCGGTCCTGACGAAGCTGTACCCGACCCGCTCCCACACCGGCGCCGCCCAGGGCGGCATGGCCGCCGCCCTCGCGAACGTCGAGGAGGACAACTGGGAGTGGCATACCTTCGACACGATCAAGGGCGGTGACTACCTGGTCGACCAGGACGCCGCCGAGATCCTGGCGAAGGAGGCCATCGACGCGGTCCTCGACCTGGAGAAGATGGGCCTGCCGTTCAACCGGACGCCGGGCGGCACCATCGACCAGCGCCGCTTCGGCGGCCACAGCCGCAACCACGGCGAGGCGCCGGTCCGCCGGTCCTGCTACGCCGCGGACCGCACCGGTCACATGATCCTCCAGACGCTGTACCAGAACTGCGTCAAGGAGGGCGTGGAGTTCTTCAACGAGTTCTACGTCCTGGATCTCCTCCTCACCGAGACGGACGGGGTCAAGCGGACCGCGGGCGTCGTCGCCTACGAGCTGGCCACCGGCGAGATCCACGTCTTCCGGGCGAAGGCCGTGATCTTCGCCTCCGGCGGCACCGGCAAGTTCTTCAAGGTGACCTCCAACGCGCACACCCTCACCGGTGACGGCCAGGCCGCCGCGTTCCGCCGCGGACTGCCGCTGGAGGACATGGAGTTCTTCCAGTTCCACCCGACGGGCATCTGGCGGATGGGCATCCTGCTCACCGAGGGCGCCCGCGGCGAGGGCGGCATCCTCCGCAACAAGGACGGCGAGCGCTTCATGGAGAAGTACGCGCCCGTCATGAAGGACCTGGCCTCGCGCGACGTCGTCTCCCGCTCGATCTACACCGAGATCCGCGAGGGACGCGGCTGCGGCCCCGAGGGCGACCACGTCTACCTGGACCTGACGCACCTGCCGCCGGAGCAGCTGGACGCCAAGCTGCCCGACATCACCGAGTTCGCGCGGACGTACCTCGGCATCGAGCCCTACACGGACCCGATTCCGATCCAGCCGACCGCGCACTACGCGATGGGCGGCATCCCGACCAACGTCCAGGGCGAGGTGCTGGCGGACAACACCACCGTCGTGCCGGGCCTGTACGCGGCCGGCGAGGTCGCCTGCGTCTCCGTGCACGGCGCCAACCGGCTGGGCACCAACTCGCTGCTCGACATCAACGTGTTCGGGCGCCGGGCGGGCATCGCCGCCGCCGAGTACGCCGCGGAGCACGACTTCGTCGAGCTGCCCGAGGACCCGGCCGCCCAGGTCGTGGGCCAGGTGGAGCGGATGCGGAGCGCCACCGGCACCGAGCGGGTCACCGAGATCCGCAAGGCGCTGCAGGAGACCATGGACACCAACGTCATGGTGTTCCGCACCGAGCAGACGCTGAAGACGGCGGTCGAGGAGATCGGCGCCCTGCGCGAGCGCTACCTCAACGTGTCCGTGCAGGACAAGGGCAAGCGGTTCAACACCGATCTGCTGGAGGCCCTGGAGCTGGGCAACCTGCTCGACCTGGCCGAGGTGACGGCCGTGTCCGCGCTGGCCCGCAAGGAGTCCCGCGGCGGCCACTACCGCGAGGACTTCCCCAACCGCGACGACGTCAACTTCATGCGGCACACCATGGCGTACCGCGAGGTGGGCGAGGACGGCACCGAGTCGGTCCGGCTCGACTACAAGCCGGTCGTCACGACCCGCTACCAGCCGATGGAGCGTAAGTACTGATGAGCACCGCAACGCTCGACAAGCACGAGCCCCAGGACGCGCCGGCCTCCGCCACGGCCGCGGATCTGATCACGGTCACCTTCCGGATCCGCCGGTTCAACCCGGAGGTGTCGGCCGAGGCGAACTGGGAGGACTTCCGGTTCGAGATCGACCCGAAGGAGCGGGTGCTCGACGCCCTCCACAAGATCAAGTGGGAGCTGGACGGGACGCTGACCTTCCGGCGCTCCTGCGCGCACGGCATCTGCGGCTCGGACGCGATGCGCATCAACGGCCGCAACCGGCTGGCGTGCAAGACGCTGATCAAGGACATGAACCCGGAGAAGCCGATCACGGTCGAGCCCATCAAGGGCATGACGGTCCTGAAGGACCTCGTGGTCGACATGGAGCCGTTCTTCCAGGCGTACCGCGACGTCATGCCGTTCCTCATCACCAAGGGGAACGAGCCGACGCGTGAGCGGCTGCAGAGCGCCGAGGACCGCGAGCGGTTCGACGACACCACCAAGTGCATCCTGTGCGCCGCGTGCACGTCCTCCTGCCCGGTGTTCTGGAACGACGGGCAGTACTTCGGCCCGCAGGCGATCGTGGGCGCGCACCGCTTCATCTTCGACTCGCGGGACGAGGGCGGTGAGCAGCGGCTGGAGATCCTCAACTCCAAGGAGGGCGTCTGGCGCTGCCGCACCACCTTCAACTGCACCGAGGCCTGCCCGCGCGGCATCGAGATCACGAAGGCCATCCAGGAGGTCAAGCGGGCGCTGATCACGCGCCGCTTCTGAGCCGTCGCTGATCACGCGCCGCTTCTGAGCCGTCCCGGCCGCCCGGCTCCCCGGGCGGCCCCGGCACGCGCCGGACGCCACACCGGGCCCGGTCCGTACGTGCGAGACGTACGGACCGGGCCCGGTGGCGTGCGGGGCCCGGCGCCGGGTTCAGATCCTGCTCAGATCCTGCTCAGCTCCCAGAGCCGCCAGGCCCCGCTGCCGTCCGACAGGTACTGGTAGCCGGCGATGCCGTCCGTGCTGAGCACGTAGTCCTTCCGCTCCCAGAGCGGGATCAGCGGCACGTCCTCGGCGACGATGTCCTGGATCGACGCGAAGTCGCGGGCGGCCGCGCGGCGGTCGGCGGTGCGCTGGGTGGCGCGGATGAGCCGGTCGACACGGCTGTCGCGGTAGGCGTTGTGGTAGGCGGAGCCGGAGCCGACGACCGGCGTCACGAAGGTCTCCGGGTCGGGGAAGTCGGCGAACCAGCCGATGCAGTAGGCGTCGTACTTGCCCGCGGCGAAGCCCTTCTGGAACTGGGTCCATTCGTGCCGCGTGACCTTGACGTCGAAAAGCCCGGTGTCCTCCAGTTGCTGGCGGAGCAGCTCGGCCTCGGCGTCCGTGGCGGCGCCCTGGGAGTAGGCGATGCGGAAGCTCACCGGGGTCTCGATGCCCGCGTCCTCCAGCAGCCGGCGCGCCTTGTCCGGGTCGGGCCGGGGGTCGTTCTCGAAGTACGAGGTGGTGTGGCCGTTGACCCCGGTCGGGATGAGCGAGTACAGCGGTGTGACGGTGCGGTCGTGGACATCCCGCGCCAGGGCCTGCCGGTCGATGACGGCGGCCACGGCCTGCCGTACGGCGGGTTCGCTCAGCGGGGCGTTCTCGCGGAGGTTGAACACCAGCGAGCGGGTGGCGTACGCGGTGTTCTCCTCCACGTTGACGTTGCGGGCCGTGGACTCGACCACGGAGGTCAGGGCCTTCGGCGGCAGCCCGCGCCCGACGACGTCGATCTCCCGCTTCTTCCAGGCCTTCTCGAGGTCGCCGGGGCTCTCGTAGTAGCGGATGGTGACCCGGTTGCCGAGGGCCGCGAGGGCTCCCCGGTAGCCGGTGTTGGGCACCAGGCGGGCCTCCCGGCCCTCGGAGTAGGCCTCGATGCGGTACGGGCCGGAGCCGTTGGCGTCGCCGTCCCGGCGCAGCCGGTCCTTCTCGTAGGTGGCCGGGTCGACGATGGACCCGGCGCCTGTCGCGATCTTGAACGGGAAGGTGGCGTCGGGGGTCTTGAGGAAGAAGGTGACGGTGTTGTCACGGACCTTCACGGAACCCAGGGTTTCCAGCAGCGGCATGGGGCCCTGCGGGCTCCTGATGCGGCGTATGCGGTCGAAGGAGAACTTGACCGCTTCGGCCGTCAGCTTGTTGCCGTTGGCGAACTCCAGGTCGGAGCGGAGCTCGCAGGTGTACTGCAGCAGGTCGGCGCCGGTGAACTCGCAGCTGCGGGCGGCGTCGGGGACGGGCTGCTCCTTGCCGCGCTCGAAGGTCAGCAGGGACTGGTAGAGGTTGGAGTAGACCGCCCAGGACCCGGCGTCGTAGGCGCCGGCGGGGTCGAGGGAGGAGACCGTGTCCGTGGTCCCCACGAGGATCGGTTTCCCGCCCTTCTCGTAGGCCTCCAGCACTCGGATGCCGATCACGCCCAAGGTCACCGATATCACGACGATGATCGCGACGATCCGGAACTGGAACCACTCCACGGAAGCCCTCCCACAGCACACCTGCTCCACCAGCGGAAGGGCGCAGAGCGCCCCTGCCCCCCAACCGGTGATCTGCATCACTTAAACACAGGGCGCAGTCAGCGCATAGCCGTGTGCGCCCAAGCATTTTGCGGCCGCACGGAAAGATCAAACCCGATAGTCATTTTTGATCAATTTCGATCATTGACGGTCCGATTCGATCAACGAGGGCTCCGTCAGGCGGCGGGGGAGGCCAGAGTGACCACAGTGATGTCGGATTCGGCCCCCACCCGCACCGGCGGACCCCACGCACCCGCCCCGCGCGTCACATACAACTGGGTGTCGCCGTAGCGTTCCAGCCCCGCGACCGTCGGATTGGCGAGTGCGGCCAGATACTCCCCCGGCCACAACTGACCGCCGTGGGTGTGCCCGGAGAGCTGAAGACCGACACCGTGCTCCACGGCCTCGTGGATCACCACCGGCTGGTGTGCGAGCAGCACCGAGGCCCGCGCCGGATCCCGGTCGCCGAGCGCCCGGCCGAAGTCGGGCCCCTCCCCCGCCGTGCCCTCGCGCTCCGCCGCCGGGTCGTTGACCCCCGCGAGATCGAAGCCCGGCAGTTCGACCCGGGCGTTCTCCAGCGGATGCACCCCCAGATCGCGGACGAAGTCCACCCACTGGGCCGCCCCCGAGAAGTACTCGTGGTTGCCGGTGACGAAGAACGAGCCGTCCCGGGACCGGAGACCGGCCAGCGGCTCGGCCGCCCGGCCCAGGTCGGCGACATCCCCGTCGACGAGATCCCCGACGACCGCCACCAGGTCCGGCCGCGTCCGGTTGATCGCCTCCACGATCCGCCGGGTGTGCGCACGGCCGAGGACCGGCCCGATGTGGATGTCGCTGACCACGGCTATCCGGTAACCGTGCGCGGAGCGCGGCAGCTTGGCCAGCGGGACCGTGATCCGCTTGACCGACGGGCCGTTCAGCACGTCCAGGGTGCCGTAGCCGACCGTCCCCAGCGCGGCCGCCGAGGCGGCGGCGGCCACCGTGCGGGCCACGAACAGCCTGCGGCTGGGCGCATGCGGAGCCGGCGGAGCGGGAGCGGCGGGACCCTCCGGCCCGGGCCGGCCCTCCGCCGCCGGGACGACTCCGGACCGGGCGGCCCGCGGCGCCGGGCCGGCGGGACCACCGGAACCGGCTGGGCCGACGGGCTCCGCCGCCCCGGCCCGAGCCGCGACGGAGACCGCCTCCGGAGGAGGCTCGGAAGCGGCCCCGACAGCGGCCCCGGCAGCGGCCCCGGCAGCCGGCCCGGAGGTGCCCGCGCCGGGCCGGGCCGCGTCCTCCCGGGACCGGAGCAGACGGTGGAGCAGCGGCCGCACCGCCTCGCCCACCAGCAGGGCCAGCGTCAGATAGAGCACCGCGGCCAGCCACAGATACCCCGGCCAGGCCAGCGCCTGCTCCACGGCGAAGGGCGCCCCGGCCCGGCCGCTCACCAGCGCGGCGAACGTGGTGAGAGGCAGCAGCACGGCCGCCGCCGTGCCGATCCGCCGCCCGGCACCGCCCGGCACCGTCGTATCGCGGACGATCCGCCGCCACAGGTACCAGTGCACGCCCCCGAGCAGACCGAGGATCACCAGCAGCACGAGAAGGAAGGTCACGCCCCGCCCTCCGTACGCGGTACGGCGCGCCAGGCGCGCACACCACGCAGCCCGATCAGGCCGATCGCGGTGCCCAGCAGGAAGGACGTGACGGCGAGCAGCAGGTGCACCCAGAAGTACGCGGTCGGCTCACCGGCGTCGTCGAAGGCCAGTCCGCTGCCGTTCCCCCAGAGGTTGCGGACGAAGGTGATCCAGATGAACCAGCTCCAGACACCGAAGGCCAGCAGGAACCAGGAGGTCCGGCGGCCGAGCACCACCGGACGGGACGGGGCGGGCGGGGAGTCCACGGCAGAACGCGACATGTGTTCCAGTATCACCGGCCGCCCGGCGGGCCCGCCGCCCGGGGCGGAGGGGCCGCGGGGACGCCCCCGGCCGACGGGTGTCCGGGAGGTGACGCAACTCCGCCACCGCGGTGTGCCGTTGGCAGGCGGCACAGGGTAATTTCAGGTCGTGCCTGCTTTCGTACCGGCTGTACCCGCCCGCCGCCCCGCCGCGCTCGCGCGCGGCCCCCTGCCGGCCCTCGCCGCCGCCCTGCTGCTGTTCCCGCTGTCCGCCGGGCCCGCGCTGGCGGCGGACGGGGACGGCGGGAAGGCGAAGGAACCGAAGCCACCCGCGCGGATGTCCGAGATCGGCGGCGAACGGCTCGGCCGCCCCGGCACGCAGGCGCCCGCCGGCCCCGGGGTGCCCGCGCTGCCGGAGAAACTGACCGCCCGTTCCTGGATCGTCGCCGACGCCGAGTCCGGCGATGTGCTGGCCGCGCACAACGCGCACTGGAAGCTGCCGCCCGCGAGCACCCTCAAGATGCTGTTCGCGGACACCCTGCTGCCGAAGTTCGACAAGAACGCGGAACACAAGGTGCTCCGCGCCCAGCTGGAGGGCATGGGCGCGGGCAGCAGCGCCGTCGGCGTCAAGGAGAACCTCACCTACACGGTGCGCGATCTGTGGCTCGGCGTCTTCCTGCGCTCCGGCAACGACGCGGTGCGCGTGCTGGCCCACCGGAACGGCGGCATCGAGAAGACCGTCCAGGAGATGCAGGCGCGGGCCCAGGAACTCAACGCCCTGGACACCACCGTCGTCAGCCCCGACGGCTACGACGCCCCCCGCCAGGTCAGCAGCGCCTACGACCTGACGCTCATCGCCCGCTCCGGGCTGCAGAACGCCGACTTCCGCGAGTACTGCTCCACGGTCAGCGCCGACTTCCCCGGCACGTGGGTGAAGGACAAGAAGACCAAGAAGAAGAAGCGCGAGACCTACGCGATCCAGAACACCGACCGGCTGCTCACCGGCGACTACGACCTCCCCGCGTACCAGGGCGTCGCCGGGGTCAAGAACGGCTACACCTCGAAGGCCGGCTGGACGTTCACCGGTGTCGCGCAGCGTGGGGAGCGGGTGCTGCTGGTCACCGTGATGAACCCGTCCTCCAAGGAGCACAACGCCGTCTACAAGGAGACCGCGAAGCTCTTCGACTGGGGATTCAAGGCGGCCGGGAAGGCCGAGCCGGTCGGCACGCTGGTGCCGCCCCGCGGTGCCGAGCCCACCGCCGCGGCCGGGACGGGCGAAGCGGGCGGCAGCGAGGGCGCGCGGGCCGAGGACCCCGCCCGGGCCGGGGTCGCCGCCCGGCAGACGCCCGGCGGCTCGGGCGGAGTGGGCACGGTGCTGGGGCTCATGGGCGCGCTGCTGGTGGTGCTGGCCGGGGCGGGGCTGCTGGTCCATCGCCGCTGGCCGCTGCCGGAGCAGGCGGCGCGGAGCGGCCCGGAGGGTCCGGAGGGTCCGGAGGGTCCGGAGAAGACCCCGGTCGCTCCGGAGGCCGCACGGGGGTCCCGGACGCCGTGGAAACCGGCGCGGCTGTGGAGGCTGTGGAGGCCGGAGCGGCCGGGGAAGCCCCGGGGTGCCGAGCCGTCCCGGGAGCCGGGGAAGCCGCCGGAGCCGCGGGGCTGAGCCCGGTCGCGGAGGCTGTCGCGCCGGCGGGCGTCCGCCCGTCCGCGGCGGCGGCGGGAGGGCTGTCCGCGGCGGCCGCCCCGGTGCCGTCCCGCGGTCCGGCCCCGCCCTCCGCGCGGTCCCCGGCCGTGCCGTCCCCGGCGGGGCGGGGCTGTTCCGTCGCCGTCCAGGCGGCGCAGTACAGCAGCAGCCGGGCCATCAGGCCGATCCAGAGCAGCAGAGCGACGGGCACCCCGAAGGCGCCGTACATGCTCTTGCCGGCCACGCCCTGCAGATAGCCGCTCAGCAGCAGCTTCAGCAGTTCGAAGCCGACCGCGCCGATCAGTCCGGAGAAGATCACTGCGCGGCGCTCCGGGTGCACCCGCGGCAGTCTGGTCAGCAGATACGCGAGCATCAGGAAGTCCGCGCCGATCCCGATGCCCAGCCCGGCGAGGAAGAGCAGCACGCTGCCCACGCCGCCCTCGTCGAGCCCGAGCCGGCCTGCGGCCCAGCCGACGGCGCTGCTCGCGAAGGCCGAGCCGGCCATGGCGCACAGCCCGGTCACCACCAGGCCCAGCAGGACGAGGATGTCCTTGAGCCGGAGCACCAGGGGGTTGCCCGGGTCCTCCTCCTTCCGCCAGACGGCGCGCAGGCACTCCCGCAGCGACCCGACCCAGCGGGTGCCGACCACCAGCAGCACACTGCCGGAGATCAGTCCGACGGTGCCGGCGTTCGACACCAGCCCGGGCAGGTCGAGCCGCTCGGCGGAGAGGGGGACCTGCTCGGCGAGCTGCCGCTGCAGTTCGCGCACCTGGGCCGGGCCGAGGAGCGCGGCGGTGATCGAGGCGCCCAGGCTGATCAGCGGGAAGACCGCGATGAAGCTGAAGAAGGTGATGGCCGCGGCGAGCCGGTCCCAGTGCACCTCGTCGAGCCGCTGATAGGCCCGCCCGGCGTGCGTCAGCATCAGCCGGGTGGCGGCGGGGCCCACCACGGGGAGTCTCTTCAGCCAGTCCATGACGGTCGTCTACCCCCTCCGGCCGCAGGTCGCGCACCGGAGGGGACCGGGGAAACGCAGGAGAACGGAGAGAACGGAACGGTGCGTTTCCGGAGGGAGGGGGGCGGGGCGCGGGGGCGCGGAGTGGCCCGGGGCGTCAGCGCCGGCCCGGACGCCGGGGGCCGCCCCCCGGGCCGGGGCGGCCCTCCGTGCCCTCCGGGGCGCCGGACGCGGGGCCCCCGCCCTCGGACGCAGAGCTCTCGGAGACCTCGGCCCAAGCCTCCTCAGGGACGCGGAAAGGAGGCGGCTGCCGCGCCGGCCGGGGAGGGCTGTACGGGCCGGCCGGGGGGCGCGGCGTCCTGGCCGAAGGGGTACTCGCTCAGCATCCGCCACTGCCCGTCCGCGCCCTGCTCGTAGAGGGCGAAGCCGGAGGCGAGCCAGGAGGCGGTGTAGTCCGCGAGCTCCACCAGGGCCCGGTCCATGGCCGCGTCGGCGATGCCGTGGGCGACGGTCACATGCGGGTGGTACGGGAACTGGAGTTCCCGCTCCACCGGCCCGGAGCGCACCAGTTCCTGGAGCTCCGCGCACTCCCGCATGCCCTCCGCCAGCCTGACGTAGACCACCGGTGAGACGGGCCGGAAACTGCCGGTGCCCTCCAGCCGCATCGGGAACGGACGGCCTCCGGCCGCCACCTCGGCGAGGTGGCGGCGGAAGTCCGGCAGCAGGGAGGCGTCGACCTCGGTGGGCGGCAGGAGGGTGACGTGGGTCGGGATGTGGTGCGCGGCGGTGTCCCCGAAGCCCGCGCGCCGCTCCTGGAGCTGGCTGCCGTACGGCTCCGGGACCGCGATGGAAACGCCGAGCGTTGCGGTCCCCACGTCGTTCTCCTCTGCTGGTGTCGTTGTCCCGGACGTATCGGCCCCTTTCGGGCTCGCTCAGTGCTTGGCGGGCAGGAAGCCGACGCGCTCGTAGACCTGCGCGAGCGTCTCGGCGGCCACGGCGCGGGCCTTCTCCGCACCTTTGGCCAGGATTGAGTCCAGCGTCTCCGGATCGTCCAGATATTCCCGGGTACGGTCGCGGAAGGGGGTCGCCCACTCCGTGTACACCTCGGCGAGGTCGGTCTTGAGCGCACCGTAGCCCTTGCCCTCGTACCGCCGCTCCAGTTCGGCCACGGTGGCGCCGGTGAGCGCGGCGTAGATGGTGAGCAGGTTGCTGACGCCGGGCTTGTTCTCCTCGTCGTAGCGGATCACGGTGTCGGTGTCGGTGACCGCGCTTCTGATCTTCTTCGCGGAGGTCTTGGGCTCGTCCAGCAGATTGATGATGCCCTTGGGGGTGGAGGAGGACTTGCTCATCTTGAGCGCCGGGTCCTGGAGGTCGGTGATCCGGGCCGTCTCCGGGACGATGAAGGCGTCGGGGACCTTGAACGTCTCGCCGTAGCGGCCGTTGAAGCGCTCGGCGAGGACCCGGGTCAGCTCCAGGTGCTGCCGCTGGTCGCCGCCGACGGGGACGGCGTCCGACTGGTAGAGCAGGATGTCGGCGGCCATGAGGACCGGGTAGGTGAAGAGGCCGACGGTGGTCCGGTCGGTGCCCTGCTTCAGGGACTTGTCCTTGAACTGGGTCATCCGGGAGGCCTCGCCGAAGCCCGTCAGGCAGTTCAGCACCCAGGCGAGCTGCGCATGCTCGGGGACGTGGCTCTGGACGAACACCGTGCAGCGCTCGGGGTCGAGACCTGCGGCGAGCAGTTGCGCCACCGCGACCCGGGAGTCGGCGCGCAGGGCCTGCGGGTCCTGCACGACGGTCAGCGCGTGGAGGTCCACCACCATGTAGAAGGCGTCGTGGGTGTCCTGCTGGGCCACCCACTGGCGGACCGCACCCAGGTAGTTCCCGAGGTGGAACGAGCCGGAGGTGGGCTGGATACCGGAGAGCACACGAGGTCGATCAGAGGCCATGTACCCATTGTCTCAGGTGCGCGGGGGCTCCCGGCCCCCGATCCGGAAGCCGTTGGCGGGGGGTTGTTCCGCGCGGTGCCCGATCGGCGGTAGAAAGAGTTCGCATATCCCCCGGGCCACCGAATGGAGACGCCGTGACAGCGCGTACGGAACGCAGTATCGCCGCCGCAGAGGCCCACAGCGCGCAGAATTACCATCCGCTGCCCGTCGTCGTGGCCTCCGCCGAGGGGGCGTGGATGACGGATGTCGAGGGCCGGCGGTATCTCGACATGCTGGCCGGCTACTCGGCGCTCAACTTCGGCCACCGCCATCCGCGGCTGATCGCCGCAGCCCGGGAGCAGCTGGACCGGGTCACCCTCACCTCCCGCGCCTTCCACCACGACCGGTTCAGCGACTTCTGCGAGCGGCTGGCCGAGCTGTGCGGCATGGACATGGTGCTGCCGATGAACACGGGCGCGGAGGCGGTCGAGACGGCCGTGAAGACGGCCCGCAAATGGGGCTACCGGGTCAAGGGCGTGCCCGACGGCCGGGCCAGGATCGTCGTCGCCGCGGACAACTTCCACGGCCGGACCACCACCATCGTCAGCTTCTCCACCGATCCGGAGGCCCGCGCCGACTACGGCCCCTACACCCCCGGCTTCGACATCGTCCCGTACGGGGACCTGGCCGCGCTGGAGGCGGCGGTCGGCGAGGACACGGTCGCGGTGCTGCTGGAGCCGATCCAGGGCGAGGCGGGCGTGCTGGTGCCGCCGGACGGCTATCTGACGGGGGTGCGGGAGCTGACCCGGGACCGGAACGTGCTGTTCATCGCGGACGAGATCCAGTCCGGGCTGGGCCGCACCGGCCGCACCTTCGCCTGCGAGCACGAGGGTGTCGTCCCGGACGTGTACCTGCTGGGCAAGGCGCTGGGGGGCGGGGTGGTCCCGGTGTCCGCCGTGGTGTCCTCGCGGGAGGTGCTGGGGGTGTTCCGGCCGGGCGAGCACGGCTCGACGTTCGGCGGCAACCCGCTGGCCTGCGCGGTCGCCCTGGAGGTCATCGAGCTGCTGCGGACCGGCGAGTTCCAGCGCCGCGCGGCGGAGCTGGGCGGGCATCTGCACCGGGAGCTGGACGCGATGGCCGCCGAGGGGCTGGTCGAGGCGGTACGGGGCCGCGGGCTGTGGGCCGGTGTCGACATCGCCCCCCGGAACGGCACGGGCCGGGAGCTCTCGGAGCGGCTGCTGGCGGCCGGTGTGCTGGTGAAGGACACCCACGGGGCCACGATCCGCCTGGCGCCGCCCCTGGTGATCTCCAAGGAGGACCTGGACTGGGGACTGGAGCGGCTCCGGGCCGAGCTGCGGCCGGCCTGACGGGACCACGGCCGGGGCTCCGGGCGCTCGGGGCCGGGCGCTCCGGGCCGGACACTCCGGGCCGGACACTCCGGGCCGGGCGCTCCGGCCGGGTCAGGGAGCGGGGGGCAGCACGCGGCACAGGGCGTCCAGGGCCGCCGGGAAGGCGTGGTCCGGCGGGGTGCCGTAGCCGACCACGAGGCCGTCCGGGGCGGGAGCGGCGGCCCCGGCGCCCCCGCCCGGGCCCGCGCCGCCGGGCCCCGGATCGTGGCGGTAGCGGCCGAGGCCCTCCAGGGCCAGGCTCTCCCGGGCGGCCGCCCGCAGCACGGACTCCTCGGTGCCCGGCGGGAGTTCGAGCACGGCGTGCAGACCGGCCGCGATGCCCGTCACGGGGATGTGCGGGGCCCGTTCGGCGAGGGCCGCGACGAGCCGGTCCCGGCGGCGCCGGTAGCGCAGCCGCATGGACCGCAGATGGCGGTCGTAGCCGCCGCCGGTCACGAACTCGGCCAGGGTCAGCTGGTCGGGGGTGCCCGTCATCTCCTCGGCGGGGTTCTTGGCGGCCAGCACCTCACCGACCAGGTGCTGCGGCAGTACCATCCAGGCCAGCCGCAGCCCCGGGGCGAGGCTCTTGCTCGCCGTGCCGAGGTGGACCACCCGGTCCGGGTCGAGCCCCTGCAGCGCCCCGACCGGCTGGCGGTCGTAGCGGAATTCCCCGTCGTAGTCGTCCTCCAGGACGAGACCGCCGGTGCGGCGGGCCCAGTCGACGACGGCCGACCGGCGCTCCGGGGACAGCGGCATGCCGGTGGGGAAGTGGTGGGCGGGGGTGAGCAGCACGGCGCGGACGTCCGGCCGGTGTTCCAGTTCCCCGACGCGGGTGCCCTGCTCGTCCTTGGGCAGCGGTACGGTGCGCAGCCCTTCGCCGCGGATCAGGGACCAGTGGAGGTCGAGCCCGTAGGAGTCGACGGCCACGGCCGCCCCGCCGAGGGCCTTCAGCGCCCGGCTCAGCAGCATCAGCCCCTGCACGAACCCGGCGCAGACCACGATGCGTTCGGGGATGGTGCGCACGCCCCGGGCCCGGGCGAGGTAGTGGGTGAGGGCGTCCCGCAGCTCGCGCCGGCCGGCCGGGTCCCCGTAGCCGAAGGCGTCGGCGGGGGCCGCGGCGAGGGCACGGCGGGCGGCGGTGAGCCAGGCGGCGCGCGGGAAGGCGGAGAGGTCGGGCGAGCCGGGCAGCAGATTGTGCACCCGGCGGCGCGGTGCCCGGGCGGCCGGTGCGGAACGGCCCGCGGGCGGCGGCACCGGGTCGGCCCGGAGGGCGACGCGGGTGCCGGAGCCCTGGCGGGCGGTGAGCCAGCCCTCGGCGACGAGTTCGCCGTAGGCGTCGGCCACGGTATTGCGGGCGAGGCCGAGGTCGGTGGCGAGGGAGCGGGAGGACGGCAGCCGGGTGCCGGGGGCCAGCCGGCCGCTGCCCACGGCCTCGCGCAGGGCGGCGGAGAGCGCCGCGCGCACCCCGGCGGTGCCCCGGGCCGGGAGGTCCAGATGCAGGTCGGAGCCGGTGGCGGCCCGGGATTCCTCCATGGCCCCGGACCCTACCGGGGTGCGGCCGGGCTCAGGTCCGGCTGTTCTTGTGCAGATCGGCCTCGATGCCCGCGGCGGTGTCCAGCAGGGCGGGCACCAGATCCTGCCGGATCGATTCGGGGGTCGCCCGGCTGGCGTGGGTGGAGACGTTGACGGCCGCGACGACCCGCCCCCGCTCGTCGCGGACCGGCGCGGCGACCGATATCAGGCCGAGTTCCAGCTCCTGGTCGACGATGCTCCAGCCCTGGGCCCGCACCGTCTCCAGCTCGGCCGCGAGTTCCTCCCGGGAAGTGATCGTCCGGGGGGTGAGCCGGGTGAGTGCGGCCCGGTCGAGGAACGCCTCCCGCTCGGCGGGCGGAAGGCCGGCGAGCAGCACCCGGCCGAGGGAGGTGGCGTAGGCCGGGAAGCGGGTGCCGATGCTGATGGACACGGTCATGATGCGGCGGGTGGGCACCCGGCTCACGTACACGATGTCCTCGCCGTCGAGGACGGCCGCCGAGGAGGACTCGCGCACGGCGGCGACGAGCTGTTCGAGGTGCGGTGCCGCCACCTCGGCCAGCGAGAGGCTCGACAGATACGGATAGCCCAGGTCGAGGACCCGGGGGGTGAGCCGGAAGAGCCGGCCGTCGGAGCGCACGTAGCCGAGGTCGGCCAGGGTCAGCAGGAAGCGGCGGGCCGCGGCCCGGCTCAGGCCGGTGGCCTTGGCGACCTCCGTGAGGGTCAGTTCGGGTGTCTCGGCGCTGAACGTCCGGATCACGGCGAGGCCGCGTTCCAGCGACTGGACGAAGTGCGGTCCGCGCCCGCCGTCCGGGCCGCCGCCCGTATCGCTGTCCGTACCGCTGTCGTTCATCGTTCTCCTTGCCCCGTTGACCTGCGCGGATCACGCCCAGATCCCGGGCGGACGCTAGGACTCCGCCGATTCCGGTGTCAAGCCGGAGCTTTTCACCGCCTCGCGCTTTCTCCGGCCTGTCCGGCTCACCCGGCTCGCCCGGCTCATCCGGACCACCCGGCCCGCCCGTTTCTGCCCGTTTCCGCCCGCGTTCCCGGCCTCCCCGGCATTTCTCCGCCTGCTCCGCCGACGCTGCCCGGGCTGCCCGGGCTGCCCGGTCTGCCCGGTCTGCCCGCTCCACCTGTGCTACCGGCTTCGCCCGATCTGCCCGCTCCGCCTGTGCTACCGGCTTCGCCCGGTCTGCCCGCTCCACCTGTGCTACCGGCTTCGCCCGATCTGCCCGCTCTGCCTGTTCCGCCGTCTCCGGGCGCTACGCCTTCTCCACGCGCTCCCGTTCCGCCGGCCGCTCCGGCTTCCCGGGCCCGCTCCCCGCGGCCTGCTCCGGCGCGGCACCGTTCTTGGCGCGCTGGATCTGCTCGTAGACGTGGGCGCGCAGTTCGCCGAAGCGGGCGCTGGAGCGGGTGTGGAGCTGGTCGCGCTCGTCGGGCAGGTCGATGACGAGTTCCTCCTGCACCACGGTGGGCGACTTGGAGAGGATGATCGTTTTCTGGCCGAGGTAGACGGCCTCGTCGATGTCGTGGGTGACGAACAGCACCGTCACGCCCAGCTCGTGCCAGAGCCGGCGGATCAGGTCCTCCAGCTCGGCGCGGGTCTGCGCGTCGACGGCCGCGAACGGCTCGTCCATCAGCAGCACCTGCGGCTCGTAGGCCACGGCGCGGGCGATGGCGACGCGCTGCTGCATACCGCCGGAGAGCTGCCAGGGGTACGCGTCGCGGGCGTCGGCCAGGCCGACCAGTTCCAGCGCGTGGTCGACGAGTTCCTCGCGGCGCGCGCGGGACATCTTCTTGCGGCGCAGCGGCAGGCCCACGTTGTCGTGGACGGTCATCCAGGCGAAGAGGGAGCGGCCGTACTCCTGGAGGACGACGGCCATGCCCTCCGGCGGCCCGGTCACGGGCTCGCCCCGCAGCCGCACCTCGCCGCCGGTGGGGGTGAGCAGCCCGGCCATGCACTTGAGCAGGGTGGTCTTGCCGCAGCCGGACGGGCCGACGAGGCAGACGAGTTCGCCGGGCGCGATGTGGAAGGTCAGATCGCGGACCGCCTCGACGGTGCGGCCGCGGGCGGTGTAGGTCTTGCGCAGACCTCGTACGTCGAGCATCGACGCCTCCTTGGGGGAAACGGGCCGGCCGCCGCCCGGGGCGGCGGTGGCGGTGCCGGTGCCGGTGGTCATGACGACCTCTGGGCCCGGCGCAGGCCGTGGTACCAGGCGAGGGCCCGGTTCTCCGCGAACCGGAAGAGCAGGGACAGCAGGAAGCCGAGGATGCCGAGGAGCAGGACACCGCTCCACATCTCGGGGATGGCGAAGCTGCGCTGGAACTGCACGACGGTGAAGCCCAGGCCGTTGCTCGCGGCGAACATCTCGCTGATGACCATCAGGATGATCCCGATGGAGAGCGCCTGCCGCATGCCGGTGACGATCTGTGGTCCGGCGCCGGGGAGCACGAAGTGCCGAAGACGGGCGGCACCCGTGATCCCGTAGGCGCGGCAGGTGTCGCTCAGCACCTCGTCGGCGGAGCGCACGCCCTCGACGGTGTTGAGCAGCACCGGCCAGAGGCAGCCGCTGGCGATGACCAGGACCTTCATGGTGTCGCCGATGCCCGCGAAGAGCATGATCACCGGGACGAGGACGGGCGGCGGGATGGCCCGGAAGAGTTCCAGGACCGGTTCGAGCACATCGCGCACGGCCGGCTTGGTGCCGATGAGCACGCCGAGCGCGATGCCCGCGGCGGAGGCGAGGACGTAGCCCTCGGCGAGCCGGAGGAGGCTGGGCAGCACGTCGGTGGTGAGCCGCTCCCCGGTCCAGACGGTGCCGAAGGCGGCGAGGATGTCCCGCAGCGCGGGGAAGTAGAAGTCGGTGCTGTCCGCCGTGGCGAACCACCAGACGGTGAAGAGGGCGGCGGGCAGACCGAGGACGGTCAGGGCCCGCTTGGCCGCCGACAGGACGGTCACGATGGCTCCTTCCCGCGGACCGACTGGTGCCAGAAGAGCGTGCGCCGCTCGACCGCGCGGGCCACGAGGTTGATCGCCACGCCCAGCAGTCCGGTGACCAGCACGAGGGCGTACACCTCGGCCACGGCGCCCGAGCTCTGGGCGACCGCGAGCTGCTTGCCGAGGCCCGGCGTGCCGATGATGAGTTCGGCGGTGACGGCGAGGACGAGCGCGACGGCCGCGGCCAGCCGCACCCCGGTCATGACGTAGGGCAGGGCGGTGGGCCACAGCACGTACCGGACGCGGCCCCAGCGGCCGAGCCGGTAGCTGTGCGCGGTGTCGTCGGCCACCGGGTCGACGTCGTGGACCCCGGCCAGCACCTGGACGAGCACCTGCCAGAAGGCGGCGTACACGACCAGCAGCAGCGTGGAGCGGAGGTCGGTGCCGTAGAGCAGCACGGCCACCGGGATGAGTGCGACGGACGGGATCGGCCGCAGGAACTCGATGGTGGAGGCCGTGGCCGCGCGCAGCACGGGGACGGAGCCGATCACGATACCGAGGACGACACCGGCGGTGACGGCGATGGCCAGGCCGAGCGCCCAGCCGGTGAGGGTGTCGCCGAGCGCGGTCCAGAACGCCGGCTCGCCGAGCAGCCCGGTGAACGCGCCGAGGATGGAGGTGGTGGTGGGCAGGTAGTCGGGGGAGACGAGGCCGGTGTGCGGCAGCACCTGGAGCAGCGCGGCCAGGCCGGTGAGTCCGGCCAGGCCGCGCAGCGCCGGGCCGAGGCGGCCGGGACCGGCCGCGCTCGTCTCCCCCGGCAGGGCGGTGGTGGTCATCGGAAGAGAGCGTCCAGATCCGGGGTCTTGGAGAACACGCCGTCGGCGCGGCCGAGTTCGGCCAGTTTCTCGATCGAGTCGCGGTTGATCTCGGCGGGCCAGCGCGGCAGGGTCATGGACTTCGCCAGCTTGGGGTCGATCTTGGTGTAGCTGCCGAGGATGTCGCGGACCTCGTCCGGGTGCTCGTCGGCGTACCGCAGGGACTCGTTCACGGCCTCGGTGAACTTCTTCACCAGTTCGGGGTTCTCCTGGGCGGTCTTGGCCGAGGTGAAGTAGGTGGCCACGGTCAGGTCCGGGGCGGCGTCGACGAAGTTGGAGGCGACGACGCGGGCGCCCTGGGACTTGGCGATGGAGAGGGCGGGTTCGACCAGCCAGGCGGCCTCGACCCGGCCCTCGGAGAGCGCGGCGGGCATCTGGTCGAAGGGCAGTTCGGTGAACTTGATGTTCTCCGGGTCGCCGCCGGCCTTGCGCACCGACTCGCGGACGGTGGTGTCGCCGATGTTCTTCAGGGTGTTGACGGCGACCTTCTTGCCGGCGAGGTCCTTCGCCGACGTGATCTTGCTGTCCTTCGCCACCGCCACGCCGCCGAAGTCGGCGCCGTCCTTGCCGGTGGAGGCCACGCCGTTGGCGACCGACTGGATCGGCACGCCCTTGGAGTGGGCGACCATCAGGGAGGTCACGTTGGAGAAGCCGAACTGGAACTGGCCGCTGACCACGCCCGGCACGATGGCCGCGCCGCCCTGGCCGCTCTCCAGCGTGAGCTCGATGCCCCGTTCCTCGAAGAAGCCCTTCTTCTCGCCCAGGTAGACGGGGGCGACGTCGACGATCGGGATGACGCCGACCTTCACCTGTTCGGTGCCGCCGTCCTCCGTCCCGGCGCCGCCGTTGCCCGAGGAAGCGGAGGAACCGCATCCGGCCAGCGCGACGGCGGTCGCCGCCGCGAGGACGAGTCTGGAAAGCCGGTGGTGCATGAAGACTCCCGAGTGTGAGGAACCGGCGGCGGAGGCCGGCGATCCCGCCTGTGTTCGCTATGCGCACGAATGTGCGGAGAGTGAAACGAACGTAGGGCGCGCATCGGAGCACGTCAATGGTTTGGGCGCAGCCGTTGCGCAGCCGTTCCCGGATGTCCCGGCCCGCGCCGGGCGCGCCGCCGGGCCTCCCACGGGCGCCCCGCCACTGGCCCACGCGGAGACTGGTGAAATGGCCCATCCCTCTGCGCCACCGGGCCCGTAGTGTCCCTGCCATGACACACACGACGACCGGGACCGAGAACCGCGCGAACGGCACCGAGAGCACCGAGAAGCCGGAGACCGGCAAGGCCGGCGCGGCGGCGGGCGCCCTCGGCGGCCCCCGGATGAATCTGCCGAAGCTCGCCCCCGGGATCCACCGGGCCATGGTGGCCCTCGACCGGGCCGCCTCCGAGGGCGTCGACCCGGTGCTGGCCGAACTGGTCAAGATCCGCGCCTCGCAGCTCAACCACTGCGCCTTCTGCCTGGACATGCACACCAAGGACGCCCGCGCGGCCGGTGAGCGGGAGGACCGCATCTACCTGCTGAGCGCCTGGGAGGAGGCCACCGGCTACTACACGGAGCGGGAGCGGGCGGCGCTCGCCCTCACCGAGGCGGTCACCCTGCTGCCGGGCGGCGTCCCGGACGAGGTGTACGAGCGGGCCGCCGCGCAGTTCAAGGAGGCCGAACTCGCCCAGCTCATCGGGCTGATCCTCACCATCAACGCCTGGAACCGCATCGCCGTGACCACCCGGGCCCTGCCGGGCGCCTACCAGCCCGGCCGGCACTGAGGGCCCCCGCGGGCCGGCGCCTCACGCAACGACGGCGCGGGCCGGGCCACCGTCTCCTGGTGGGCCGGCCCGCGCCGGCTTCCGCATCCCGGCGGCTCCGCGGCCGGCGAGGGCTCGCGGAGACCGGGGTCACTGCGGCATCCATGCCTTCCAGACGTCCGGGTTGGCCTTCGTCCACTTCTCGGCGGCGGCCTCCGGCGACATCTTCTCGCCCGCGATCATCTTCGCGATCTCGTTCTGCTGCTCGGTCGTCAGCTTGAGGTTCTTCAGGAACTCGGCCGCGTCCCCGCCCTTCTCGGCGAAGTCGGCGTTGAGGAACTTCTGCAGCGGGGTCTCCGGGTAGGCGCACGCGACCTTCTTCGGGTCCTTGTCGCAGCCCTCCTTGTACTCCGGCAGCTCGACCTCGACCAGGTCGATCTCGGCGTTCAGCCACTGCGGGGTCCACCAGTACGTCAGGAAGGGCTTCTTGTCCTTGACGTTCTTCCGGATCTCGGTGATCTGCGCGGCCTCGCTGCCCGCGTAGACGGCCTTGAAGTCCAGGTCCAGGTTCTTGATGATCGCTTCGTCGTTGGTGACGTAATCGGGCGAGCCCTCCAGGATCTGGCCCTTCGAACCCGTCTCCGAAGTGCTCAGCTCGTCGGCGTACTTGTTGAGGTTCTTCCAGTTGGTGACGTCCGGGTGCTCGTCGGCGAAGTACTTGGGGACGAACCAGCCGATGTGCCCGGTGACGCCGAGGTCACCGGCCCGCACGACGGTCTTCTTCTCCTCGATGTACTTCTGCTCCTGCTCGGGGTGGCCCCAGTCCTCCAGGATGGCGTCGATGTTCCCCTTGCTGAGCGCGTCCCAGGCGAGGACCTCGCCCATCTGCTGCGCCTTGACCTTGTAGCCGAGTTCGTTCTCCAGCAGGTGCTTGGCCACGGCGACGTTCGCCTCGGCGCCGACCCAGGACGGGACGGTGAGCCGCACGGTCTTGCCGCCGCCGCCCGCCGAGTCCGACGCGCCCGTGTCGGCCGCGCCGCAGGCGCTGAGCAGCAGCATCCCGCCCGCGACGGCGATGGCGGTGGCGGTTCTGCGGGTTCGTTCGGTGGTGCGCATAAGAGGGTTCCTTATCCTTTGGTGCATGAACATCGTGGGTGCATGAACATCGTTGGTGCGCGAACAGCGGTGGTGCGGGGGCCCGTGAGGGGGCCGGCGGTGGTCAGGTGTCCTTCCGCCGGGCGGCGGTGGGCTGGGTGACGCGGTCCAGGACCAGGCCGAGGCAGACGATGGCCGCTCCGGCCACCAGCCCCACTCCGAGGTCGCCGCGGGAGAGGCCGTAGACGACGTCGTAACCGAGGGCTCCGCCACCGACCAGACCGCCCACGATGACCACCGCGAGAACGAGGACGATGCCCTGGTTGACGGCCAGCAGCAGGGCCGGGCGGGCCAGCGGCAGCTGCACCTGGCGCAGCAGCTGGGTGCCGCTCGCCCCCAGGGAGCGGGCCGCCTCCACCGCGGCGGGGTCCACCTGGCGCAGGCCCTGGGCGGTGATGCGGACGACGGCGGGGAGGGCGTAGACCACGGCCGCGACGATGGCGGCCACCCGCCCGACGGCGAACAGCGCCACCACCGGGATGAGGTAGACGAAATGCGGCATGGTCTGCATCGCGTCGAGGACGGGCCGCAGCGCGCGGTCCACCCACGGGACCCGGGCCGCGAGGACGCCCGTGGCGAAGCCGAGCAGCAGGGTCAGGACGAGGGCCGCGAGCACCTGGGACAGGGTGTTCAGGGACTCCGGCCACACCCCCATGACGCCGACCGCGGCCATCGCGAGCACCGCGGTGAGCGCGGTCCGCCACGTGCCCACCTGCAGCGCGAGTGCGGCGACCAGCAGGAGGACCAGCCACCAGGGAAGCGCCACGAGGCCCTCGTGCAGCGGGTTCAGCACCCAGTCGGTGAAGGCGGCCGCCCACACCTCGGTGCCCCCGACGACGGGCAGCCCGTCCCGGAGCTGCGCGATGACCGAGTTCTTGAAGTCGTTGACGGCCGGGGAGATGTCGTACGTCCACGCCGCCGGCCACTCCGGGGTGGTGAGGAACCGGCCGGCCGCCGCCGCGACGGCCGTCCCCGCGGCGACCGCGGCCCACGCGGCGGGCCCGCGCAGCAGCCGCGGCCCGGCGGTGCGTCCGGTGTCGTCCAGCCGCGCGCCGGCCGCCGCGGTGGTGCGGTCCAGCCAGATCGCGATGAGCACGATGGGGATGCCTGCGGCGAGCGCCTCGCCGACGTCCACGGTCGACAGCGCCTGGTAGATCTCCTCGCCGAGACCGCCGGCGCCGACCAGGGCCGCGATGACCACCATGGACAGCGCCATCATGATCGTCTGGTTGAGTCCCAGCAGCATGTCCCTGCGGGCCAGCGGGATCCGCACGGTCCGCAGCCGCTGGAGCGGGCCCGCGCCGAGCGAGGCCGAGGCCTCCAGCACCGCCGCATCGGTGCCGCGCAGGCCGAGGGCCGTGAGGCGGGCCATCGGCGGCGCGGCGTAGATGACGGTGGAGAAGAGCGCGGCGGGCGTGCCGATGCCGAAGACCAGCACGAACGGCAGCAGATAGGCGAAGGCGGGCAGCACCTGCATGGTGTCCAGGACCGGGCGCAGCAGCCGGTGGACGCGGTCGGAGAGACCGGCGGCCAGCCCGAGCAGCAGTCCGGTGACGGCCGCCACGGCCACCGCGACCACCATCAGGGCGAGGGTGAGCACGGCGGGTTCCCACATGCCCAGCAGACCGCAGGCGGCGAACGCCCCGAAGGCCGTCGCGGCGGTCCGCAGCCCGGTGCGGTGCGCGAGACCGCCGGCCCGCCAGGCGAGGAGCACCCCGCCGGCGGTCACGCCGAGCCAGCCCAGGGACAGCAGCAGCTGGTACACCGCGTCGACGGAGGCGGTGGCCGTGTTGCTGAGGTGCAGCAGGAAGTACAGGAACAGGGGGTGGGTGTCCCGGTTGTCGATGATCCAGTCGCTGAGCGCGTTCAGCGGTTCCGCCGGATCGGCCCGGAGCGCGGACGGCCAGGTTGCGGTGAACCCGGTGGCGGCGGCCAGGGACAGCAGGACGAGGAGGACGGCGGCGAGCACGGCGGCCCGGCCGGCGGGCAGCCGGGGCAGGCGGGTGAGAGCCGCCCGGGCCCGTCCGGCGGTGGCGGTGCGCTTCTGCGGCTGCCGCCCGTCCCCCGGCGTGCCGCCGGTGCCGGGATCGCTGCCGGTACCGGGGCCGGAGCCCGGCGGGGTCATGGCCTCGGAGGTGGTCGCGCTCATGCCGCCGCCCCCTCGGCCGTGCGGCCCGGACCGGCCGGACTTCCCGGACGGCACGCGGGGAACGGGGGCCGCGGCCGGGCGGGTACCGGCAGGGTGCCGGCCTGGATGCGCGGTTCCGTCATCGGGCCACCGCCGCCTTCTCGCCGGCTATGGCGGCCAGCAGGCACCCGGCGTCGACGACGCCGAGGCAGCGGCCGTCCTCCATGACGCGCACGGGGGCGCCGGAGCGGGCGACGGTCCCGACGGCCTCGGCGACGGTGGTGTCCGGTCCGACCGTCTCGCCGGCGGCGGACTCGCCGCCCTCGGCGGGCCGCATGGCGTTCCGCACGGTCACGACCTGTTCCCGGGGCACGTCGCGGACGAAGTCCCGTACATAGTCGTCGGCGGGGCGGCTCACGATCTCCTCCGGGGTGCCGAGCTGCACGATCCGGCCGTCGCGCATCAGCGCGATGCGGTCGCCGAGGCGCAGGGCCTCGGTGAGGTCGTGGGTGATGAACACCATCGTCCGTCCCTCCTCCCGGTGCAGGCGGATGACCTCCTCCTGCATGTCGCGCCGGATGAGCGGGTCGAGCGCGCTGAACGGCTCGTCGAAGAGCAGGACTTCGGGATCGACGGCGAGCGCGCGGGCCAGGCCGACGCGCTGCTGCTGACCGCCGGACAGCTGTCCGGGGCGGCGGTGCTCCATACCGGTCAGGCCGACCTTCTCCACCATGGCGGCGGCCCTGGCCCGGCGTTCGGCCCGGCCGAGCCCCTGGATCTCCAGGCCGTAAGCGATGTTGTCGAGGACGGTGCGGTGCGGCAGCAGGCCGAAGTGCTGGAAGACCATCGAGGCCCGGTGCCGGCGCAGATCGCGCAGCCGGGCACGGTCCATGGCGAGCACGTCCTCGCCGTCCATGGCGAGGGTGCCGCCGGTCGGCTCCACGAGCCGGGTGAGGCAGCGGACGAGGGTGGACTTCCCGGAGCCGGAGAGGCCCATGACGACGAAGACCTCGCCCCGGTGGACGTCGAAGGAGACGTCGCGGACGGCCGCGGTGCAGCCGGTGCGCTCGCGCAGTTCGCGGGCGGGGAGATCCGCGTGGGCGCTGCCGGGGATCTTGTCGGCGCCGGGGCCGAAGACCTTCCACAGGCCGCGTACGGAGAAGACGGGGTCGGCGGTTGGCTGGGGGCTCGCGGCCGGGGAGTCCGCGGTGGCCGCGATGGCCGGGGAGTCGGCGGCCGCCACGGAGCCGGCAGGGGCCGCGGATTCGGCAGGGGCTGACGGCTCGGTGGTGGCCGACAGCTCGGTGGTGTCCGACAGCTCGGTGGTGGCTGACGGCTCGGTGGTGGCCGACAGCTCGGTGGTGTCCGACAGCTCGGTGGTGGCCGACAGCTCGGTGGTGGCTGACGGCTCGGCAGTGGCCGACAATTCGGCCGTGGCTGACGGCTCGGCAGTGGCCGAGGAACCAGGGGTGGCCGAGGAACCAGGGGTGGCCAAGGAACCAGGGCTGGCCAAGGATTCGGTGGCCCGGCCGGCGGTCTTCTCGTCGCTCATCGTGTGTCATCTCCCGGGGTCGTCGGGTCGGCGAGCAGTTCCGCGGCCTTCTCCCCGACCATCAGCACGCCGATCATCGGGTTGACGGCGGTCATGGTCGGGAAGACCGAGGCGTCGGCGATCCGGATGCCGTCCAGGCCCCGGATCCGCAGCTGCGGGTCGACCACGGCGAGCGGGTCGTCCGCGGCGCCCATCCGGCAGGTGCCGGCCGGGTGGTAGACGGTGTGGGCGGCTCTGCGGGCGTACTCGCCGAGCTCCTCGTCGCCGGTGATCTCCGGGCCGGGGGCCACCTCGCGCTTCAGCCAGCGGGCGAGGGGTTCGGTCTGCGCGATCTCGCGGGCGAGCCGGATGCCGTCCACCAGGGTGCGGCCGTCGTAGTCGTCCTCGTCCGTGAAGTAGCGGAAGTCGAGGGCCGGTTTGACCGCGGGGTCCGCGCTGGTGAGGTAGAGCCGGCCGCGGCTGCGCGGCTTGGGGATGTTGGGGGTCATCGACACCCCGTGCGGGGGCTTCTCGTAGCCCAGCCGCTCGGGGTTGTCGGTGAAGGGGATCTGGTAGAAGTGGAACATCAGGTCCGGTCCGCGGGACGCGGGGTCCCGGCGGACGAAGAGGCCCGCGTCGGAGTCCATCGCCGAGTTCTCCGGGATGGGCCCGTGGGTCTCCCAGACGATCACCGACTCCGGGTGGTCGAGCAGGTTCTCCCCCACCCCCGGCAGGTCGTGGACCACGGGGATGCCGAGCGCCTCCAGGTCTCCGCGCGGGCCGATGCCGGAGTGCAGCAGCAGCCGGGGGGTGTCGACGGCGCCCGCGCAGACCACCACCTCGCGCCGGGCCCGCAGCAGCGTCTCCGTACCGTCCGCGGCGCGGACGTGCACGCCGGTGGCGCGGGTGCCGTCCAGCTCCAGCCGGTACGCCCAGGTCTCCAGCAGGATGCGGAGGTTGGGGCGGTCGCCGGCCTCGATGTGCGGGTGGAGATAGGCCACGGAGGCGGAGGAGCGCTTGTTGGTCTCCGGGTGGTAGGCGAGGTCGAAGAAGCCGGCGCCCTCGTGGAACGGCCGCTCGTTGAATCCCTCGACGCGGGGGACGCCGGCGGCCTCGCGGGCGGCCTCGACGAAGTCCCGGGCGATGGCGTTCCGGTCCTTCTCGTCCACGGCGACGATGTTGTTGCGCAGCCGGCCGAAGTAGGGCTCCATGGCGGCCGCGTCCCAGCCGGTGGCGCCCGCCTCGGCCCACTCGTCCCAGTCACCGGGCAGCGGCTTGAAGCTGATGAGCGTGTTGTGCGAGGAGCAGCCGCCGAGGACCCGGGCCCGGCTGTGCCGGATGTGGGAGTTGCCGCGCGGCTGCTCCGTGGTCGGGTAGTCGTAGTCCAGCTCGCCGCCGAGCAGGCCCAGCCAGCGGCGCAGGGTGAGCACGTCGGGCCGGTCGATGTCCGACGGGCCGCCCTCGACGAGGACGACGGTGACCGAGGGGTCTTCGGCGAGCCGCGAGGCGATCACCGAGCCGGCGGTGCCGCCCCCGACGATCACATAGTCGGGGGTGGCTGTGGGATCGGGGCGGGTGGTCCCGGACGACGGTGGCATGGGTGGTGCTCCTCCTGGGGAAACGGGGCGCGGGAGTACGGGCGCGGTGGCGGGCCGGGAAGGTCAGCCCGCGAACCAGCGCTGCGGACGGGGACTGAGGTTCTGGTAGATGTGCTTGGCCTCGCGGTACTCCGCGAGGCCCGCCGGGCCCAGCTCCCTGCCGATGCCGGACTTGCCGAAGCCGCCCCACTCGGCCTGCGGCAGATACGGGTGGTAGTCGTTGATCCAGACGGTGCCGTGGCGCAGCCGTCCGGCGACGCGCCGGGCGCGGCCCGCGTCGGAGGTCCACACCGCTCCGGCGAGCCCGTACTCGGTGTCGTTGGCGAGGCTGACCGCCTCGTCCTCGTCACGGAAGGTCTCGACGGTGAGCAGCGGGCCGAAGGTCTCCTCGCGGACGACCCTCATCCCCCGGTGGCAGGCGTCCAGGACGGTGGGCGAGTAGAAGTAGCCGGTCGCCGGGCGCACGGCGGAGGGTTCCGGCCGGGAGCCGCCGGCCCGCACGACGGCTCCCTCCTCGCGGGCGGAGGCGACGTACATCTCGGTCTTGGCGAGCTGCTGGGCGGAGACGAGGGGGCCGCACTCCACGCCGTCCTCGGTGCCGCGGCCGAGTCTGATCGCGGCGGCGCGGCGGGCGAGTTCGGTGACGAAGCGTTCCCGGAGGGACTCCTCCACGATGAGGCGGGCGCCGGCCGAGCAGACCTGGCCGCTGTGGAAGAAGGCGGCGTTGAGCGCCTGGTCGACGGCGGTGTCGAAGCCCTCCTCGGTGGCGCACGCGTCGGCGAAGACGACGTTGGGATTCTTGCCGCCCAGTTCCAGGGCGACCTTCTTCACCGTGGCGGCGGCGGCCCGGGCGACCCTGGTGCCGCTGGCCAGGCCCCCGGTGAAGGAGACCAGGTCGACGCCGGGGTGTTCGGAGAGCCGGGCTCCGACGGGGTCGCCCGGGCCGGTGACGAGGTTCGCGGCCCCGTCCGGGAGTCCGGCCTCGGCCAGCAGCCGGACCAGGTGGACGGTGGACAGCGGAGTGATCTCGCTGGGCTTGAGGACGAAGGTGTTCCCCGCGGCGAGGGCCGGGGCGACCTTCCAGGAGGCCTGCAGCAGGGGATAGTTCCAGGGGGTGATCAGCGCGCAGACGCCCACGGGCTCGTACACCACGACGCTGTGGACGCCGGGGTCGCCCGCGTCCACGACGCGGCCGCCGCTCTCGTTCATCACCAGGTCGGCGAAGTAGCGGAAGGCCGCCGTCACGTCGTCGACGTCGACGCGGCCCTCTTCGAGGGTCTTGCCGGTGTCGCGGCTCTCGATGAGCGCGATCTCCTCGCGGTCGCGCTGGAGCAGCGCGGCGACGCGGCGCAGTAGTTCCGCGCGCTCGGCCACCGGGGTCCGGGGCCAGGGCCCGGAGTCGAAGGCGCGGCGTGCCGCGGCGACCGCGGCGTCCGCGTCCTCGGCGTCCCCCTCGGCCACGCGCGCCAGGACGGTGGCGTCCGCGGGGTCGAGCACCTCGCGCGTCGCGCCGGAGGCGGCCGGGCGCCAGGTGCCGTCGATATGGAGGGTGTCGGGGGACGGCATGCGGGTTCCACCTTCTCAGCCTGGGATGTGCGTGCCGGTGCGGACGGGGTTGAGGCACCGGCGACGGGGAACCATCCCCCCTTGGCCGAAAAGTATGCGGAAAACCTAACTCTAAGTGTTCTTCCTCACTTACGGTTCGGTTACGGCCCCTGTCATACGACGGCCCGCCGCCGGTCGTGTCACCGACCGGCGGCGGGCCGTCGAGAGCTGCCGGGCCCGGCAGCGGGGGCCGGACCGGGGCGAGGTCAGAGCAGGCCGAGACCGCGCACCGCGTCGCGCTCGTCCGCCAGCTCCTGCACCGAGGCGTCGATGCGGGTGCGGGAGAACGCGTTGATGTCCAGACCCTGGACGATCGTGTACTGGCCGCCCTCGCAGGTCACCGGGAAGGAGGAGATCAGGCCCTCCGGGACGCCGTAGGAGCCGTCGGACGGGATGCCCATGGAGGTCCAGTCGCCCTCGGCGGTGCCGTTGACCCAGGTGTGGACGTGGTCGATGGCGGCGTTGGCGGCCGAGGCGGCCGAGGACGCGCCGCGGGCCTCGATGATGGCGGCACCACGCTTGGCGACGGTCGGGATGAAGGTGTCGGCGAGCCAGGCCTCGTCGTTCACGACCTCGGCGGCGTTCTTGCCCGCGATCTCCGCGTGGAAGATGTCGGGGTACTGGGTGGCGGAGTGGTTGCCCCAGATCGTCAGCTTCCTGATGTCGGAGACGGCGGCGCCGGTCTTCGCCGCGAGCTGCGAGATGGCCCGGTTGTGGTCCAGGCGGGTCATCGCGGTGAACCGCTCGGCCGGTACGTCCGGGGCGGCGGCCTGGGCGATGAGCGCGTTGGTGTTGGCCGGGTTGCCGACGACGAGCACCTTCACGTCGTCCGCGGCGTGGTCGTTGATCGCCTTGCCCTGCGGCTTGAAGATGCCGCCGTTGGCCTCCAGCAGGTCGCCGCGCTCCATGCCCTTGGTGCGGGGGCGGGCGCCGACGAGGAGGCCCACGTTCGCGCCGTCGAAGGCCACGTTCGGGTCATCGGTGATGTCGATGCCGCGCAGCAGCGGGAAGGCGCAGTCGTCGAGCTCCATCGCGGTGCCCTCGGCGGCCTTCAGCCCCTGCGGAATCTCCAGGAGACGCAGCTTGACCGGCACGTCCGCGCCGAGCAGGTGACCGGAGGCGATACGGAAGAGCAGCGCGTAGCCGATCTGCCCGGCCGCTCCGGTGACGGTGACATTGACGGGAGTGCGAGTCATGTGCGATCTCCTGCTGCGGGTCGTGGTGGGTGTCCCTGCCCCATGTGATCTTCGGTCTCCCGCCCGGTTGTGCCCGGG
Organism: Streptomyces sp. F63; assembly: GCF_018070345.1. GTDB lineage: Bacteria > Actinomycetota > Actinomycetes > Streptomycetales > Streptomycetaceae > Streptomyces. The sequence continues at coordinate 102,466 of NZ_JAGPXX010000014.1, read as the reverse complement.
AGAACGCGCTACGGGAAGACCGGCGTCAGGCTATCCGACCACGGGTCCGCGGGGCTCTGCCGCCCTGTGTGTCCCGGCTCACGGCCTGGGCGGAGCACGGCCGTACGGCGGTGCGGCGGGGTACGGCGGGGTACGGCGGTGCGGCGGGGTACGGCGTACGGCGCGGGCACGAACCCCCGGCGGGCAGGCGGAGGGCGGCCGCTCGTCGAGGAGGGGGAGACGAGCGGCCGCCACGGGGGGTGCCGCACCCGTGGGGGGTTGCCCGGGCGTCTGCCCCCGGTCCGCGGAAGCATGCGCCCCGGACGGCGGCAAGAACCGGACGGACGGCCACCGCCCGCGGAGGGCGGCCGGCCCGCCGCGCACCGGGGCCGGCCCCCCGCCGGACCGGTGGGAACCGGCCACCGGCGGAGGGCATCCGGACCTCCGGGCCCGGACTCCGAAGCCCAACCGGCGTGCCCGGCGGCCGCGGTCGGCCTCCGCGCGCTGCGGCTACCCCTCGGTGGACGGACCTCCCGGGGTCTCCGGTGCCCCGGCGCCGGCCCCGACCCCGGCGCCCGGCGGGGCGGAGGTCGCGGAGCCCGCGCCGGCGCCGGGCCGCGCGCAGTCCTCCGCGCCCGCGGCCGTGGTCGCGCACACCTCGGCGTCGGACGGCTCGCCGGCGGCGACCATCCGGGTGTAGGCCTCCGTCACCCCGGGCTGCGTCCCGGTCGCCGCGGGGACCTCGGCGCTCTCGCTCCGCTTCCCCACGGCGACCCGCACCGAATCGCCCGGGGCCGCCTCGGTGATGCGTGCCCAGACCGCACCGCAGACCTCGCTGTGCCGCATCTCCACGAACGCGGCGCCGACCCGGACCTCCGCGACCGTGCCGGCGTGCTCGCCGCCGCAGCCCTGCTCCTCCGGGTCCTCGCCCGTGCAGTCGTCACCCGAGCATGCGACTCCCTCGGGGAGCTCCGGCTCCGCCGGGGCGGACGTCGGCGTGGTGGCGACCCGGGCCTTGCCGTCCGCCGGGGCGTCGTCACCGAGACCGAGGAAGAACACCGCGCCCGCGGTCACGGCGAGCGCCCCCGCCAGCCCGAGTCCGAGCAGCAGCGCGCGCCGGGCACCGCCACCCGGCCGCGGGCCACCGCCGGAGCGCGCGTCGCTGCCCGCGTCCGGCCCGCGCGGCCCGGCCGGGGCGGTCACGACGGAGAGCGCGACGGTGTCGGGCGTCGGATGGCCGGGATCCGGCTGCCCGGGCTGCCCGGGCGCGGAGGCCGGCCGCCCGTACGGAGGTGCCGCGGGTGCGGGGTGTCCGGGCGCCGCGCCACCGGTCGTCGCCCTCCCCGGCGCCGGGTGCCCCGGCGGCGCCTCCGGCGGTGGTTCCGTGGCGCGATCGTGCCCCGCTTCGGCGCGGGCCCACGCCGCCTCGGCCCGCTCCCACTGTGCCGTGAGCGGACCGATGGCGTAGCCCGTCACCTCGGCCAGCGCCACCACGGCTCCCAGCGGCGGCAGCAGACGGCCGTTCAGATACCGGTCCCACGAGGTCTTGCTGTAACCGGTGCGGTCCGCGACGGACCCGACCCCCAGACCGCTGAGCTCGACGATCCGGCGGAGCTGTCCGGTGAACTCCCGTATCTGCGGGTCCAGTTCTTCCGGCAGCACCTTCCAACGAGGCATTGCCTCCCCCTGTTCCCCCCGCGTGTGCACAAGTACCCGGCGACGGCGCGACCTCCCGGTAACGCCGCCTGCCGTCAAGGATGTTCGGGTTCAGGATGTCAGTTCCGCCGCGGCGGCGACACGGGTGTCCCCGGTTCGGGACACGGCTGCCGCGGAGAACGCGCCGCGCCGGCGGCGGTACGCCCGTATCCGTCCCGGTCGGGACGGGTCGTCGGGACGGGTTGGCCGGCGGCAGGCCCCGGACGGGCCGGCCGCGGGCGCGTCCGGAGCACGGCCGTTGCGGAGCGGTGACCGGCTGCCGACACGGCGCGCACAGCGTGATCAGGACATGCCGGAACGGTCACCTCCGCGCCACAGAGCACCCAGCGCCCTTGATCCCGGCCCCCCGGACGAAGAGGCTCGGAAACACGCGGAGCCCGTCCTGCTCGGGGGAGGGGGCGGGCTCCGCCCACGCGTCCGCCGGCAAGGGGTGCGCGAACGCCGAGGGCGTCAGCGCACCGCGAAACGGATGATGTCCTCCAGCCAGGGAATCTCCAGCCAGGGGTCGGGCAGGGACATCAGAGCCAGCAGCGTGATCAGGGTGCCGAGCAGGCCGTACGTCACCATGTCCGTGAAGCGGGACCGCACGGCCAGCATTCCCACCGAGGGCAGCACCCGGCGCAGCACCGCGCCGGCGAGCAGCGAGAGCCCGACGAGCAGGGTGCCGATCCGGGACACGCCGAAGGCGACCAGGATCAGTCCGGCCGCGGTGCCGCCCAGCACGGACAGCAGCGGCCACTGCCGTACCGGCGCCGGGGCGTCCCCCGGCGCGGCACGGCCGCCGCCCTCGGGGCGCGCGGTGCTCCGCGTGAGGCGGGGGAAGCGGCGGCTGCCGCCACCCGGGCCCGCGCCCCCGCCCGGCTTTCCGGCGCCACCGGGCGCCCCCCGGCTTCCGGGCGTCCCGGGGCTGCCGTCCGCCGCCTGGCTCTCCACGGCCTCAGCCCGCATGGCCCGCGCCGTCCCGGACCCCGGCCCGCCGTTCGGCGGCCTCCACCACGTTCTGCAGCAGCAGCGCGCGGGTCATCGGGCCGACACCGCCCGGGTTGGGCGCCACCCAGCCGGCGACCTCGGCCACGCCCGGGTGCACATCGCCGACGATCTTCCCGCTCTCGTCCCGGCTGACGCCGACGTCCAGGACGGCCGCGCCCGGCTTGACGTCCTCGGGCCGGACGATGTGCGGGGCACCGGCCGCGGCGACGATGATGTCCGCCTGCCGGAGCTGGGCGGAGAGGTCACGGGTGCCGGTGTGGCAGAGCGTCACGGTCGCGTTGACCTCGCGGCGCGTGAACAGCAGCCCGATGGAGCGGCCGACGGTCATCCCGCGGCCCACGACGGTCAGATGGGCGCCCTTGGTCTCCACCCCGTGGCGGCGCAGCAGCGCCAGGATGCCGTTGGGGGTGCAGGGCAGGGCGGCCTCCTGGTTGAGCACCAGCTTGCCCAGGCTCATCGGGGCGAGGCCGTCGGCGTCCTTGGCCGGGTCGATCAGCTCCAGGACACGGCCGGTGTCGATGCCCTTGGGCAGCGGGAGCTGGACGATGTAGCCGGTGCAGGCCGGGTCCTCGTTGAGCTCCCGTACGACCGCCTCGATCTCCTCCTGCGTGGCGGTGGCCGGCAGTTCGCGCTGGATGGAGGCGATGCCGACCTGCGCGCAGTCGCGGTGCTTCCCGGCGACGTACTTCTGGCTGCCGACGTCGTCGCCCACGAGGAGCGTGCCGAGGCCGGGGGTGACACCGCGGGCCCTGAGCTCCGCGACGCGGGTGGCGAGTTCGGACTTGATCGCGGCCGCGGTGGCCTTGCCGTCGAGAATCTGGGCAGTCATGGCTTCATCCTCCCGGATGGGCGGCGGCGGTGGCCAATGAGGTCCGCCGCGACGGGGCGGGGGCGGGGGCGGGTGCGGAGGCTCGCGGGTGTCCGGGACCGGGCCGCGCCGCCCAGGGAAGGGGGCGCGGCCCGGGCGATGTCCCGCGGGGGCGGGATCGGGCCGGCTCAGTGGAAGAAGTGCCGGGTCCCGGTGAGGTACATCGTGACGCCGGCCGCCTTCGCCGCCTCGATCACCTGCTCGTCGCGGACGGAGCCGCCCGGCTGGACGACGGCGGTCACCCCGGCCTCCAGCAGCACCTCCAGACCGTCCGGGAAGGGGAAGAAGGCGTCGGAGGCGGCGTACGCGCCGGCCGCCCGCTCCGCGCCGGCCCGCTGCACCGCGAGCTTCGCGGAGTCGACGCGGTTGACCTGGCCCATGCCGACACCGACGGTCGCTCCGCCCCTGGCGAGCAGGATGGCGTTGGACTTCACGGCCCGGCAGGCCCGCCAGGCGAAGGCCAGTTCGGCCAGCCCGGTCTCGTCCAGCGCCGCGCCGGAGACCCGGGTCCAGGTCTCGGGCAGGTCCCCCTCGGCCTGGAGGCGGTCGCTGTGCTGGAGGAGCACACCGCCGGAGACGGGCCGCAGCTCGTTCCCCCGGACCGGGGCGCCCTCGACGCGCAGCACCCGGATGTTCTTCTTGCGGGCCAGCACCTCGACGGCGCCGTCCTCGTACGCCGGGGCCGCGACGACCTCGGTGAAGATCTCCGCGACCTGCTCGGCCATCGCCACGGACACCGGGCGGTTGACGGCGATCACGCCGCCGAAGGCCGACAGCGGGTCGCAGGCGTGGGCCTTGCGGTGCGCCTCGGCCACGTCGGCGCCGATGGCGATGCCGCAGGGGTTGGCGTGCTTGATGATCGCCACACAGGGCTCGTCGTGGTCGTACGCGGCGCGGCGGGCGGCCTCGGTGTCCACGTAGTTGTTGAAGGACATCTCCTTGCCGTGCAGCTGCTCGGCGTTGGCGATGCCCTCCGGGGTGCCGTCGGTGTAGAGGGCGGCGGACTGGTGCGGGTTCTCGCCGTAGCGGAGGGTGCTCTTGCGGCGCCAGGTCTCGCCGAGGAACTCGGGGAGCGCGGTGACGTTCTCCGCGTGCTCGGGGGCGTAGGTCCCGGTGAACCAGGTGGCGACGGCTGCGTCGTACGCGGCGGTGTGCTGGAAGGCCTCGGCGGCGAGCCGCTTGCGCGCGTCCAGGCCGAAGCCGCCGTCGCGGACGGCGGCGAGGACGTCCCCGTACCGCCCGGGGCTGGTCACCACGGCGACCGACGGGTGGTTCTTGGCGGCGGCGCGCACCATCGACGGCCCGCCGATGTCGATCTGCTCGACGCACTCGTCGGGGGTGGCTCCGGAGGCGACGGTCTCCCGGAACGGGTAGAGGTTGACGACGACGAGCTCGAAGGGCGCCACCTCCAGCTCGGCGAGCTGCTTGCGGTGCTCCTCCAGCCGCAGGTCGGCGAGGATGCCGGCGTGTACCCGGGGATGCAGGGTCTTGACGCGGCCGTCCAGGCACTCGGGGAAGCCGGTCAGCTCCTCCACCTTGGTGACGGGCACGCCGGCGGCGGCGATCCGCCCGGCCGTGGAGCCGGTGGAGACGAGCTCGACCCCGGACTCGTGCAGCCCCCGGGCCAGCTCCTCCAGGCCGGTCTTGTCGTAGACGCTGACCAGGGCGCGGCGGATGGGCCGCCGCGTGCCGTCCGGGCCGTGGAGGCCCGCGAGGCCTTCAGGAGTGGTCATGGGATCTGTACCTTTCGTCCCTCGATGCGATAGCCGTTGCGGGCCAGACGCCCCACGACATCGACGAGCAGCCGTCGCTCGACTTCCTTGATCCGCTCATGGAGCGCCGCTCCCCCGTCCTCGTGGTCCTCGTCCCGGACCTCGACCACGCCCTGGGCGATGACCGGCCCGGTGTCGACGCCGTCGTCGACGAAGTGGACGGTGCAGCCGGTCACCCCGACCCCGTACGCGAGGGCGTCGCGCACGGCGTGGGCGCCGGGGAAGCTGGGCAGCAGCGCGGGGTGGGTGTTGATGAACCGCCCCCCGAACCGGGCGAGGAATTCCTTGCCCACGATCTTCATGAAGCCCGCGGAGACCACCAGGTCCGGTGCGAAACGGGCGGTGGCCTCGGTGAGTGCCCGGTCCCACGCCGCGCGGTCCGGGTGGTCGCCGAGGCGGCAGACGAACGTCGGCAGCCCGGCGCGCTCGGCCCGCTCCAGCCCGGCGATGCCGTCCCGGTCGGCCCCGACGGCGACGATCTCGGCACCGTACGAGCCGTCCGGGGCCGCCGCGACCGCGTCGAGCAGCGCCTGGAGGTTCGTACCGGAGCCGGAGACCAGCACCACCAGCCGGGCGGGCCGGTCCCCGGCCGGAGTCCAGGGGCGGGCGCGAAGAGGGGGCGAGGACACGGCGGAACTCTTTCTCACGGGGCGCAGGTTTGTGGGGTCGCACAAGCGAGGAGCATCCTGGTGTCCGGAAGACCCTACGAAGCCGCCGACCACGGGCCACGATACCGGCACCGCGGGCAGCCCCCGCGGGACGGGGGCGCGCGCGGAAGGTAGCGTGCGTCTCAGACACCGACGTCACTCCGAGGGCCGAATCCGCCGACGCGGGCCCGCGGCCCGGACGACGACACGAGGGAAGACACCACTCCAGATGCCGGACCGACGCCTCCGCGCGACTCCCAGCCTCCCGCCGTTCCCGACCCCGCTCCTGCGTGAACGCCCCCCGGCATCGGCGTCCCCGGCCTCCGGCGGGCGGAACGGACGTGACGCACACGACAGCGGAAGCGGCGGCGACGGCGGCCCGCGGGACACCGGGCGGGCACCGGAGCACACCGGGGACGGCGACACGGCCGGGACGCCGGAGACGGACGCGGGAACGGATGCGGGAACGGGGCCGGGGACGGGCGCGGACGGCGCCGACGGCGGGGACGCGGGCGGTGACCGGGCCGGCGAGCCCGCCAATCCCTTCGCGCCCCCGCCGGAGGGCCGCCCCGACGAGGAGTGGCGGCCCCGCGGCGGTTCCGGCGAGGGCCGGGGCGGCGGCGAGAACGGCGGCCGGCGGCCGTCCTGGGGCAGTTCCCGGTGGAGCAGCCGCCAGCCGGGCCGGCAGAGCGGCGGCTTCGGAGGCGGGCGGCAGGACGGGCCGGGCGGCTCCGAGGGCCCGGGCGGCCCCGGCGAGCTGCGCTGGGACCCGACGGACCCCAACCAGCGGCGCGCCCGGTACGCGATGGTCGCGGGCATGTGGGCGTTCATCCTCGCGCTGTTCAGCCTGCCGGAGATCGCCCTGCTGCTGGGCTCCCTCGCCCTGTACTGGGGTGTCAGCTCCCTGCGGGGCACGGCACCCCGCCCGGAGAGCTCCCCGTCCCGTACCGCCGCGGCCCGCCCGCAGGACGTGTCGGGCCCCCCGGACGCCGGGGGCACCCCCGCCACCGGGCCCGCCAAGGGCCCGGCGCAGAACGGCGGTTACGGGGCCAGGTCGCAGAAGAGCGCGGCGGTCAGCGGTCTCATCACGGGCAGCCTCGCCCTGGCCGTCGTGGCGACGACCTACACCTTCCAGATCGTCTACCGCGACTACTACACGTGCGTGGACGACGCCCTGACCCGGGCCTCCCAGCAGCAGTGCGAGAAGCTCCTCCCCGAGCATCTCCGTCCCCTCCTCGGCGTCCCGGACTGAGCCGCCCGGCCGGTCAGGCCGTGGCGGGCGCGGGGCCGGACTCCGGGCCGCGCCACCGGCTCCTCCTCAGCCACCAGCCGTGCAGGACGAGTGCGGTGGGCAGCCCGGCCGCGCCCGTCCAGGCGGCCGCGGCCGCCCCGGTGGCCCAGGCGTCGGGGCCGAGCCGGGCCAGCGCGCCGGTACCCAGGGTGCCGCCCGACGCGGCGGCGATCAGTGTCATCGCGAGCCCGCAGACCAGCGCTCCGTACAGCGCGGTCAGCGGTGTCTGCCACCAGGCCGGGACGGGCCGGCCGGCCGCCCGGGCCCGGTACGCGGCGAGGGCCGCGCGCCGGCCGACGGCCAGGCCCGCGGCCACGGGGACCGCGCCGGCGGCCCAGGTCAGCGGGGAACCGGGGCCCTCGGGCGGGAGCGCGGCGAGGAGGGGGAAGGCGGGCAGTTCCGGGTAGCCCGTGGCGACGAGGGCGGTGACCGTGCTGCCCGCCCCGGCGGTGAAGCCGGGCCCCAGTGCGTACGCGGCGCCCCAGACGGCCGCGTTGGGCGCCAGGGCCAGGCAGAGGAGCAGCACGGAGGCCCGTCCGGGCACCGTCCCGTCGAGGGCGAGCAGCGTGTCCCGCGCCTCGATGCCGTCCGCGGCGAGGGACGCGGCCGCCAGCAGCGCGCCGCCGCCGAGGAGCACCGCGACGCCGCGAGCCGCCGCGCGGGGCCCGGCCCCCGCCTCGGGGTAGGTGAACGGGGCGCGCAGCGCGCGCGGCAGCCGGCGCAGAGCGGCGCGCACGCCGGGGGGCAGCCGTCGTTCGGCGAGGCCGCCGGCGGCCCAGGTGCCGCACAGCACCGTCACGGCACAGATGGCGCAGAGGCGCGGCAGCACCGCGGCGGGCTCGGCGCGCAGCGGTCCCTCGTCGGCGTACAGGGCGGCGCCGAGGCCGACGGCGAGGTAGCCGGCGCAGAGCCAGGCGAGGGTGGGGAAGGCGCTGTGGCCGGGCGGGGGCGGAGGCTCCGCCGGGGCCCGGTGCCGGGCCGCGTGCCGGGCGCCGGCCGTCTCCCCGGGCCCGGGGTACTCCGTCCGCGCGACGCGCACCGCGAGGGCGGCTTCCGCGAGGGCCGCGGCTTCCGCCGCCTCCGCCTGCTCCGCGGCGTCCGTGGCCCGTTGCGCGGAGCGGTACAGCAGCCATACCGGCAGCAGGCCGATCAGCAGCGGCGGCAGTCCCACGGGGGCCGTACCGCCGTCCACGCCGGTGGTGCGGAGGAGTTCCGCGCCGTGGCCGAGAAGCCAGAGGGCGGCCGCGGTCCGCAGGGCGCCCTCGGGCCCGGCGCCCGGGTCGGCCGAGACGATCCAGTGGGCCAGCACCGCCACGGCGGGCACACCGAGCCCCAGCCCGGCTGCGACCGCGCCACCCGCCACTCCGGCGGTGGCCGTGCGGAGGCGCTCGCCGAGCGGGGCCGGCGGGTCGGCACCGTGGTCATGGGCGGGAAGGGGCAGCAGGCCGGGGTCGGCGAGGGGGCGGCTCACGCGACCATGCTGCCAAGCGCAATCCGGTATATCCGGTTAGCCGCCTATGTTCGTTGTGTCGTTATGGTCGTTGTGTCGTCGGATCACCTGACGGACTGATCGGATGATCCGGGACCGGCACCCGGCGGGAGCCCCGCCCCGCGGACCCCGGTGTCCGCGCCCGGGTACGCCGCAGGGCGCCGGTTCCCGCCCGGAGGGGGAACCGGCGCCCTGTGCGGCACGGCCTCGCGGCCCCGCTGTGCGGTACGCGGCCGTGCGACCGTGCGGCCGTGCGGCCGGAGGTCAGCCGGCGAGGGCGGCGCGCGCGAGGCGGGCCGTCTCGGACGGCGTCTTGCCGACCTTCACACCCGCGGCCTCCAGGGCCTCCTTCTTCGCCTGCGCCGTGCCGGAGGAGCCGGACACGATGGCGCCGGCGTGGCCCATGGTCTTGCCCTCGGGCGCGGTGAACCCGGCGACGTAGCCGACGACCGGCTTCGTCACGTTCGCCTTGATGTACTCCGCGGCCCGCTCCTCGGCGTCGCCGCCGATCTCACCGATCATCACGATCAGGTCGGTGTCGGGGTCGGCCTCGAAGGCGGCCAGGGCGTCGATGTGCGTGGTGCCGATGACCGGGTCGCCACCGATGCCGACGGCCGAGGAGAAGCCGAGGTCCCGCAGCTCGTACATCATCTGGTACGTCAGCGTGCCCGACTTCGAGACCAGGCCGATGCGGCCGGCGTTGGTGATGTCGGCCGGGATGATGCCGGCGTTCGACTGTCCGGGGGAGATGAGACCCGGGCAGTTGGGGCCGACGATCCGGGTCTTGTTGCCCTTGGCGCCGGCGTACGCCCAGAACGCGGCGGTGTCGTGCACCGCGATGCCCTCGGTGATGACGACGGCGAGACCGATCTCGGCGTCGATCGCCTCGACGACCGCGTCCTTCGCGAACTTCGGCGGAACGAAGATCACGGTGACGTCCGCGCCGGTGGCCTCCATGGCCTCCTTGACGGAGCCGAAGACGGGCACCTCGGTGCCGCCGAAGTCGACCGTGGCGCCGGCCTTGCGCGGGTTCACGCCGCCGACGATGTTCGTGCCCGAGGCAAGCATCCGCTTGGTGTGCTTCTGGCCCTCGGAGCCGGTCATCCCCTGGACGATGACCTTGCTTTCCTTGGTGAGGAAGATAGCCATGGTGTTGGTGACCCGTTCCCTTTACTTAGCAGCCAGCTCGGCGGCACGGTCGGCCGCACCGTCCATGGTGTCCACCTGCTGGACCAGCGGGTGGTTCGCGTCGGAGAGGATCGTGCGACCCAGCTCCGCGTTGTTGCCGTCGAGCCGCACGACCAGCGGCTTGTCGACCTCCTCGCCCTTGGACTTGAGCAGCTCCAGGGCCTGCACGATGCCGTTGGCGACCGCGTCGCACGCGGTGATGCCGCCGAAGACGTTGACGAAGACGGACTTGACGGCCGGGTCGCCCAGGATGATCTCCAGGCCGTTCGCCATCACCTCGGCGGAGGCGCCGCCGCCGATGTCGAGGAAGTTGGCGGGCTTGACGTTGTTGTGCGCCTCACCGGCGTACGCGACGACGTCCAGGGTGCTCATCACGAGACCCGCGCCGTTGCCGATGATGCCGACCTCGCCGTCGAGCTTCACGTAGTTGAGGCCCTTGGCCTTGGCGGCGGCCTCCAGCGGGTCGGCCGCGGCCTTGTCCTCCAGCGCCGCGTGGTCCGGCTGGCGGAAGTCGGCGTTGGCGTCCAGGGAGACCTTGCCGTCCAGCGCCAGGACCTTGCCGTCGTCACCGGTCTTGGCCAGCGGGTTGACCTCGACGAGCAGGGCGTCCTCGGCGATGAACGCCTTCCACAGGGTCTGCAGGATCTCGGCGATCTGGTCCGCGACGTCGGCGGGGAACTTCGCCGCCTCGACGATCTCGCGGGCCTTCTCGGGGGTCACGCCCTCGTTGGCGTCCACCGGGACCTTGGCGAGCGCCTCGGGCTTGGTGGCGGCGACCTCCTCGATGTCCATGCCGCCCTCGACGGAGGCCATGGCCAGGAAGGTCCGGTTGGTGCGGTCCAGCAGGTAGGAGACGTAGTACTCCTCCTTGATGTCCGCGGTCTGGGCCAGCATCACCTTGTGGACCGTGTGGCCCTTGATGTCCATGCCCAGGATCTGGCCGGCCTTCTCGACCGCGTCGGCCGGGTCCTTGGCCAGCTTCACGCCGCCGGCCTTGCCGCGGCCACCGACCTTGACCTGCGCCTTGACGACCGCGCGGCCGCCGAGACGCTCGGTCACCTCGCGCGCCGCCTCAGGCGTGTCGATCACTTCACCGGCCAGCACCGGTACACCGTGCTTGGCGAAGAGGTCCCTCGCCTGATACTCGAACAGGTCCACGCGCGTCCGTCCCTTTGCGTCTCGATACCGCTGTCGTGGTGATTGCGGTGCGTTGTCTGCATGGGCGTGCCGCAGGGGCAGCGTGACGACGCGGTCACTGGGAGGCGCACACACTGGCCGGCACGCGGCATGTCCGCCTGGCAGGTTATCGCCGTACGCGGGAGGGCCCTAAATCACAGATCACATGTGCGCGGTGATTACAGTCACAGATCAGAGGAGTGGCGGCGCGCCGCACCGGGGATATGCCCGGCATCGGCGACAGTGGCCCCGCCCGGGGCGGCTGCGCCGACCGGGTGACGCCCGGCACCAGCGGTGGAGGCCGGTGCCGGGCGTCTCTCCTCCCCCGGCGACCCTTCGCCGGCGGCCCTCTTACCGGCCCCTCTTGTCGGCCCCTCTTGTCGGCTCCCCTTGCCGGCCCCTCTCGCCACCCCTCCGACCGGCCCTTCCTTCCCGCCCGCCCGGAACGGTCCGGGGAACGGAGAGGCCCCGGCCGCGCCGGGACCGGACATGCCGCACGCCGCGGCCGGAGGCGGAGCGGTGACACCGGACCGGGCCGCGCGCCGCGCCTTCCCGGCCGGAGCCGTCGGCGTTCCCGGCGCGTGACGCCACCGGCGCCCTGGCGACCCCCGCGCGCCGCCATCACGGGCCCTCCATCGTTTTCACTTCTCGTACAGATGCCGTGGTCCCGCACCCCGGAGCCGAACCGCTCATTTTTCGCCTTCCGGTACACAAACCGGCGCGCCGACACCCTCACTCTTTCGACTTAATCCGATTCCCGGAATATTGAATTCCGCCACTCCGCTGACCGGACTCATCCGTTCCGACCCAGGACAATGCCGTGATCCACCCGCGGAACGCGGCCAGGGGAATACCCTTACCCGCTTCGCGGAAAGGCCGGAAACCGTCCTTGACCCCCACTTGAAGGCGCACCCAGACTCCAAGTGGCACTCATGCACCAAGAGCCACAGGCAATGAACGCTTGGGCGCGCGGTACCGAAAACCGCGCGGGGTGTACGTCGGGGGGACGGAGAACGTGCGCGCGCATTCACGGGCCGCACACAACTCCTTCATCCCTTCTTCTCATCTCTTGGTGCGCGAAGGGAATGGAGGGAATGCCGGTGCGAACGGCCCATCCCGGCGTATACATCGAGGAACTTCCCAGTAGCGTCCGCACCATCGGCGCGGTCACCACCTCGGTGACCGCCTTCGTCGGGCACACCCGCCGAGGGCCGCTCAACCAGCCGGTGCGGATCACCAGTTTCGCCGACTTCGAGCGCCGCTTCGGGGGTCTCACCGCCCGCAGCGCGGTGAGTCACGCCGTCCACCAGTTCTTCGGCAACGGCGGCTCCGCCGCGGTGATCGTGCGCGTGGCGGCGTCCGGCACCGGGGAGGAGGCCGAGGTCACGCTCGAGTCCACCGAGGACGGCAGCGCCCACCCGGTGCTGCGGGTCACCGCCCGGGAGGCCGGCGTCTGGGGCTCCGGCCTGCGGGTGTCCGTCGACCACGACACCCGGCGCCCGGACGAGACCTTCAATCTGCGCGTCACCGACGCGAACGGCGAGGCCCGGGAGAGCTACACCGGGCTGTCCATGAGCCCCGGGCACGGGCGCTTCGTGGAGACCGTGGTGAACGAGGGCTCCGATCTGGTGCGGGTCCGGGTCGCCGGCGAGGGCCGTCCCGACCCGTCCGGCACCGTGTCGAAGCCGTTCGGGGCCGAACTGCCCGACCCGGCCGTCGAACTCACCGTCAAGATCGGCACGGCGGAGCGCAGCTTCACCCTGTACGACCCCGCGGTGGACGGCCCGGCCCCGGTGACCGTCACCGAACTCGCCCTGCTGCTGGAGCGGAAGCTGCGGGCGCTGCCCGACGCGCCCGGCAAGCGGGCCTTCGCCCGGGCCGAGGCCACCGCGTTCGGCAACCGGATCCAGGTGGTCGCCGGGTCCGCGGACCCCCGCGACACCGTGCGGTTCCTCGGCGAGTGCGCCAACGACCTGGGCCTGGAGGGCTCGGTCAATCCGCCCGTCTTCCCGCTCACCGGGGGCGCGGACGGCGATCCGCCCGGACCGCAGGACCTCATCGGCAGCGAGGACCTCAAGACGGGGCTGCACGCGCTGCGCGACGCCGACGACGTCAACCTGCTGGCGCTGCCCGAGCTGGCGGCGTACGAGTCCACCGAGGACATGGTCACGGTGATCTCGGCGGCCGTGGCGCTCTGCGAGGAGCGGCGGATCTTCCTGCTCGTCGACGCTCCGGCGTCCTGGACCAGTGTGGACCGGGCGCGGGCCGGGCTGTCCGCGTTCGACCCGGTCCGCAGCGACCACGCGGCGCTGTACTTCCCGCAGGTGCGGCTGACCGACCCGCTCACCGGGCGGCTGCGCGCCTTCCCGCCGTCCGGCGCCGTCGCCGGCGTCACCGCCCGCACGGACGGTGAGCGCGGGGTGTGGAAGGCCGCGGCGGGCACGGAGGCCCGGCTGGCCGGGGTGCGCTCGCTGACCGTGCGGATCACCGACCGGGAGAGCGGCCTCCTCAACCCGCTGGGCGTCAACTGCCTGCGCACCTTCCCGGTGCTCGGCCCGCTGGTCTGGGGCGCCCGCACGCTCGAGGGCGCGGACGGCCTCGACAGCGAGTGGACGTACGCACCGGTGCGGCGGCTCGCCCTGCACATCGAGGAAAGCCTCCACCGCGGGCTGCAGTGGGTGGTCTTCGAACCGAACGGCGAACAGCTCTGGCAGCAGATCCGGCTGGACGCCTCGTCGTTCCTGCACACCCTGTTCCGCCAGGGCGCGTTCAAGGGCCGCACACCGCGCGAGGCGTACTACGTCAAATGCGACGCGGACACCACCACCGAGCAGGACATCGCGCAGGGCGTGGTGAACGTCGTGGTGGGATTCGCGCCGGTCAGGCCCGCGGAGTTCGTGGTCGTCAAGATCCAGCAGATCGCCGGACAGTTCGAGATTTAGGAATCCGATGGCCGAGTTTCAGATCAACGCCCATCGCTTCGACCCGTACAAGAATTTCAAGTTCCTCGTTCTCTGGGGCGGGCGTACGGTCGCGGGCATCAGCAAAATCAGCCCGCTGAAGCGCACCACCGAAGTGGTCAAGCACCGCAATGGCGGCGACCCGAGCACTCCGCGCAAATCGCCCGGGCGTTCCGAATTCGAGGGGGTGACGCTCGAACGCGGGGTCACCCACGATCCGGAATTCGACCGCTGGGCCAACAAGGTCTGGCAGGTCGGGGCCGGGCTGGGCGCCGAGGTGTCGCTCGCCGACTTCCGCCGGGACATCGTGATCCAGGTCCTCAACGAGGCCGGGCAGGTGGCCGTCTCGCACAAGCTCTACCGGGCCTGGCCGAGTGAGTACCAGGTGCTGGGGGAACTGGACGCCAACGCCAACGCCGTCGCGATCCAGAGTCTCAAGCTGGAGTGCGAGGGCTGGGAGCGGGACTACGAGGTGCCGGAGCCGACGGAGCCGTCCTTCACCAACCCGGTCTGAGCGCCGGGCGGTCCGCGTGATGGAGACGACGGAGCCGGCGGGCCCGCGCCCCGGGGCGGTATCTGCGCCCGGGGCGGCGGAACTGCTGGCCGTGTGGGAGGCCGGGCTCGCGGAACACGGTCCCGGGCGGGCCCTGCTGCTGCACCGCACGGCCCGTCCGGGGGCCGGCACCGGCGAACTGCTGGCGATGCCGGTCGGCGAGCGGGAGACGGACCTGTTCGCGCTGCGGAGCACGCTCTTCGGCGAGCGGATGCAGGTGCGGATCGAGTGCCGTGCGTGCGGTACGGCGATGGAGTTCGACCTCGACGCCGGGCAGCTGACCGGCGACCGTCCGCGGCCGGGAGGGCCGCTGCGGGTGACGGAGGACGGCTGGGTGGTCGAGTTCCGGCTGCCCACCGTCGCCGACCTCGCGGCGGCGGTCCGGGCGGCGGCGGGCGGCGAGGCGCCCGACGGCGAGCCGGGGGCGGGCCGCGGGGCAGAGGCGTCGCTCGCCCGGCGGGAGCTGCTGGCCCGCTGCATCCTCTCCGCCGTGCGGAACGGCGAACCGGTCGCCGGGGACCGGATGCCCGACGCCCTGCCGGAGCGGGTGCGGCGGCGGATCGCCGAGGCCGCCGGGCGCGCCGACCCCGCCGCCGAGGTCACGCTCCACGTCACCTGCCCCGAGTGCGGCGAGGCCACCCCGGCCGAGCTGGACATCACCTCCTACCTCTGGACCGAACTCGACTCCTGGGCGCGGGACCTGCTGCTCGACGTCCACCTGCTCGCCACCGCCTACGGCTGGAGCGAGCCGGAGATCCTGGCGCTGAGTCCGCTGCGGCGCCGCTACTACCTGGAGCTGTGCGCCGATGCCTGACCCCGACCACTTCGACCGGCTGCTGGCCCGGCACACCCCCGTACGGGCGGTGGCCGGCGCCGCCGCCCCGGCGCGGGTGCGGCCGCGGCTGCCCGGCCCGTTCGAGCGGGTCGAGTCGCTGCGGGCGGCGGACCCCGGGCCGGAGGAGGGCGGCCCGCTCTCCGCTCCCGCGGCCCCGGCCGCCCGCGGTCCGGTGGAGATGGTCCGGCGGGAGCGCGAGGTCCGGACCGACCGGCACACCGTCGTCCGCTCCTCCGAGGTCCCCCGCGGCGAGCCCGTCCCACCGGTCACCGCACGGCCGGCCGCGCCGCTGCTGCGGCCCGCCGCGCCGGTCCCGCCCGGCCCGCGCCCGGCGGGGCGGGAGACCCCCCGGCGGGAACGGCGGGGCTCGGCCCCCGCGCCCGCCGCCGGCGGGCCGGGACCCACGGTCGCGGCGGCCGCGCCCCACCCCCCGGGCGTGGTCGCCGCTCCCCCGGCCGCCGTCCCGCCGCGCCCCCGCGAGGCCGACGCGGCCGCGGCCCGCGAAGCCGCCCGCTCCGGTGCCGGACGGCGCCGGGGACGGGGCGCGGAGCAGGTCGTGCATGTGGAGATCGGCCGGCTGGAGGTCAGCGCCGCGGGCGCGGCCCGTCCCGGCGAGCGGGCGGGCGGCGGTTCCGGCCGTACGGGCCGGCCCGCGCCGGCACTGAGCCTGGACGACTATCTGACGCGCGGCGGACGGAGGAGCTGAGACATGAGCAACGCACTCGCCATCGCGACGGTCACCCAGGCGCTGGCCCACCTGATCGCGAACAACCTGACGCCGGAGTTCAACGAGGCGGTCCGCGTCGAGCCCCGCAAGCCCCCGGCCGAGCCGCCGCCCGACCCGCTCATCACGGTGTTCTGCTACCAGGTGACGCCGAACGCCTCGATGCGCAACAACGACCTGCCGACCCGGGCCGCCGACGGCACCCTCGTCCAGCGGGCCGCGGCCGCGCTCGATCTGCACTATCTGATCAGCGCCTACGGGGAGGAGGCCGAGCTGGTCGGGCAGCGGCTCATCGGATGCGTGGTGCGCACGCTGCACGAGATCCCGGTGCTGCCGCGCGATGTGATCGCACAGGCCGCCGAACGCCCGCATCTGGCGGGCAGCGATCTGGCCGACGCCCTGCAGAAGGTCCGCTTCACCCCGACCCAGATGGACATCGACGAGACCTCGAAGCTCTGGGGGATGCTCCACCAGACGCCGTACTCGCTGTCGGTGGCCTATCAGGCGTCGCTGGTACTGATCGAGGGCCGTGAACGGCCCGTGCCGGTACCGCCGGTGGAGCGGCACACGGTCCGGGCGGTCCCCTTCGGCGCCCCGGGGGCCCCGGTGCCGCCGGGGGGCGGCGCGGGTCCGGTGGACGGCCCGGCGCGGGCCGGGGGGACGGAAGCCGGGGCACGGGAAGCCGGTGGAACGGAAGCCGGTGGGACGTCGCGGGCGAGCGGTCGGGCGTCCCGCGCCGGGCGGAACTCCCCCGCCGCTTCCGGGCCTTCCGCCGCCGGGCCCGGCACGGCCCTCGCCGCCGCGGCGGCCCCCGCGGCCCCGTCCTCCGCCTCCGCCGCCACGCCACCGGCGGCGTCAGCCGGTGCGGCCGCCCGGCGGACCACGGCCCGGGCCGGCCGCACCGGTGCCGCGTCCCCGGCGGCCCGGACCAGGGCCGAGGAGACCGGGCCCGCCACGGCGGCGGCCCGCACGTCCCGTACCGCGGGCGCCCCTTCGGACACCGCCGGCACGGGCCGGGGCACCGCCTCCGCCCCCACCGGCAGGACCGGGCGGGCGAGTACCACCAAGCGGACCGGAACCTCCGGCTCCCGGCGCAAGGACGGCGGTTCCGGCGGCGGTTCCGACGGCACTTCCGGGGCGGCCGGGGCCGGCGACGCGGCCGGCGACGCGGCCGGCGAACAGCGGGAGGGCTGAGGCGCGGTGGCGGGGACAGGCGAGGGCAGGACGGCATCCGGCGGGAACGGGCCGGCCGCCGCGCCCGGATACGCGGACGGCCCGGCGCTGGCCGCTGCCGTACGGTCCGTCCTGGCGCGTCTCGACGCCCACGCCGCCCGCGCCCGCACGCACACCACCGCGCAGACCGGCCCCCCGGCGCCGGACACGTCCGGTCCGGGGCCGGACCCCGCTCCCGGCGCCCGCCCGGGAGCCTCCGCGGCGGACCACCGCCGGGCCAAGGCCGCACCGCCGGACCGGGATCCGGTCCCGGGCCCCGGGGAGGCCGCGCCCGGGGAGCCCGAGTCCGGGGAGCCCGAGTCCGGGGAGCCACCCGCCGGCCCGGCGCCCGGGGTTCCGGGCGAGCCGGGGAACCGCCCGGCACCCGGCACCGCGCCCGGCCCCGCGTCCCTGGACGCCCTCGTCACCTGCTTCGGCCTCAGCTCCTTCGAACGGGACATCCTGCTGCTCACCGCGGCCGCCGAGCTGGAGCCGACCACCGCCTCCCGCTGCGCCGCCGCGAGCGGTGACCCGCAGCGCTCGTACCCGACCTTCTCCCTCGCCCTGGCCGCGCTGGCCGAGCCGCACTGGAGCGCGCTCACCCCCGTGGCCCCGCTGCGCCGCTGGCGCCTGGTCGAGCCGGCCGACGAGACGCGGCTGACCGCCTCCCGTCTCCGCCTGGACGAGCGCATCCTGCACTTCCTCCTCGGCTCGCCGTATCTCGACGCCCGGCTGCACGGGCTGCTGCGGCGCGTGCCGCTCCCCGCCGGCCTCCCGCCCTCGTACGACGCCGCCGCGCGGCGGATCGCCGACGGCTGGGCGGAGTCCGGGCCGGGCGTGCCGCCGCGCGTCGAACTGGTCGGCGGCGACCGGCACACCCGGGAGGAGATCGCCGCGTCCGCCGCCCGCCGCAGCGGACTCGGGCTGTACTCGATGGCCGCGCAGGACGTGCCGGCCGTCCCGGCCGAGCGCGACCGCCTCTCCCGTCTCTGGCAGCGCGAGGCGATCCTGCTACCCGCCGCGCTGCTGCTGGAGAGCGGCGAGCTGGACCGCGAACAGGCCACGGCGGCCGACGCGTTCGCCGCGGCCGCCGCCGTGCCGCTGGTCGTCGCCAGTACGGACGCCCGGCCCGCCACGCACGCGGACCGGGGCGAGCGGATCACCGTCCCGGACCTCGGCGACGAGGAGCGGCTGCGGCTGTGGACGGACGCGTTCAGCGGTGTACCCGGGGTCGGGGAGGAGCAACTGCGGCAGCTCGTCGCGCAGTTCTCGCTGCCTCCGCACGTCGTGCGGTCCGCCGCCGCGACGGTGCGCCGCGGCCTCGCCGGCGGGGAGGCAGAGGCCGTCGGCCTGGACGCACAGGAGCTCGCCTGGCGGGCCGGGCTCACGGAGGCCCGGATGGGCCTGGACGAGCTGGGCCGCCGGATCGAACCGGAGGCGGGCTGGGACGATCTGGTGCTGACCGAACGCCAGTTGCGCATCCTGCGGGAGATCGTGGCGCACGTACGGCAGCGCGGCACCGTCCACCAGGAGTGGGGTTTCGCGCAGACGCTGCGCCGGGGCCTCGGCGTCACCGCGCTGTTCGCAGGCGGCTCGGGCACCGGCAAGACCCTGGCGGCCGAGGTGATGGCCAAGGAGCTGGGGCTCGACCTCTTCGTCATCGACCTCTCGCAGGTGGTGTCGAAGTACATCGGCGAGACCGAGAAGAACCTGCGCAAGGTGTTCGACGCGGCGGAGCGCGGCGGGGCCCTGCTGCTGTTCGACGAGGCCGACGCCCTGTTCGGCAAGCGCAGCGAGGTCAAGGACAGCCACGACCGGTACGCGAATCTGGAGGTCAGCTATCTGCTGATGCGGATGGAGGCCTACCGGGGCCTGGCCATCCTCACCACGAACATGAAGAAGGCCCTGGACACGGCCTTCATGCGGCGCATCCGCTTCGTCGTCGACTTCCCGTTCCCGGGAGAGAGCGAGCGGGCCGAGATCTGGCGCCGGGTTCTGCCCGCGCAGGCGCCGGTCAAGGACCTCGAGCCGGAGCGGCTGGCGCAGCTCACCGTGGCGGGCGGCTCCATCCGCAACATCGCGCTGGCGGGCGCCTTCCTCGCGGCGGAGGAGGGCGAAGCGCTGCGGATGCGGCACATGCTGGCCGCCGCCCGCACCGAGTACCTGAAGCTGGAGCGCTCCCTGACGCCCTCGGAGGTCCGCGGATGGATCTGAACGGGACACGTCGGAACGAGACGGGACGGAACGCGGCGGGGCCGACGACGGGGGCACCACGGGACGGAACGCCGCGCGGCGGGATGCCGCCTGAGGGGGCGCCGCGGGACGGGACGACGCCGGACGGGACGCCGCGGTCCGCCGGGCCGGAGCGGGCCCGTCCGCCCCGGGAGATCCGGGTGGAGATCGGCGAACTGGTGCTCGACGGTTTCGACGCCCGTATCGACACCGACCGGGTGACGGCCGCCTTCCGCGCCGAACTCACCCGGCTCGTACGGGAGCGGGGCGTGCCGCTGGCGTCCGGCGGCCGGGACCTGACGGTGGAGGCCCTGTCCGGGCTGGAGCCGCTGCCGCGCACCGCCTCACCCGCCCGGCTGGGCGAGGCCCTGGCGCGCGCGGTGCACGCGGGGCTGTCGGGGGACGGCGCGCCGGACGCCTCCGGCGGCCCGGAACGGCGGCCCGGTTCAACGGGACGGGGGCGCACATGAGTTCGCACGCGTCACAGGATTCCCGCGCGGAGGCGGCGCGGAACGCCAAGCGCCGCAAGCGCACGGAGCGTTCGGCGAAGAACACCGCGCCCGAACCCAAGGACATCGTCAGCGGCGCCGGGCAGCCGCTCGACCTGAGTGTGCGCCGGGAGCTGGAGGAGCAGCTCGGCCACGACTTCGGCCGCGTACGCCTGCACACCGACCGGGACGCGGGCGCGCTGACCGACATGCTGGGCGCGGACGCCGTCGCGGTCGGCCAGGACATCTTCTTCCGGGAGGGCACCTACCACCCGGGCACGGCGGAGGGGCAGCGTCTCCTCGCCCACGAGCTGCTGCACACCGTGCAGAACCCGGACGGCCTCGGCGCGCTGCGCGCGGGCCGCGATCTGGGCGCGGTGAGCCTGCCGGAGCAGGCGGCGGAGCGCGAGGCGGAGTCGGCGGCGCAGGAGTCCGTACGGAACGCGATGCTGGGCTCCGTACGCGAGGACGAGCCGGCGGCCGGGGTCGAGGCGGGACAGCCGACCCCGGGCTGGCTGCGCTACGCGACGCTGGACGCGGACCGGCGGCGGGCTGAACTTCTGGACCCGGCGACGCTGGTGGACCGGCTGGCGAACGGAGTCCTCCGGTCGCTGCGCGGCGACCCCGCGGACCTGTCCGGCCGGGTCCGGATGCAGCTGTCGCGGATGGCTCCCGGCCTGCAGGAATCGGTGCTCGACCGGCTTGAGGTACGGCTGCTGAGCCCTGAGTACAACGGGCTGCTGAAACTCATCGGGGAGACGGAGGAGCACCCGCCCGAGCTGGGCCCGGCCCTCGCGCCGGAACCGGTCCCCGACACCGTCGAACAGCTCCAGGACGAGTGGGCGGCCCAGGAGCGGGCCGCCGCGAGCGAACACCGCTCCGACGACCGGAAGGCCGAGGACGCCCGCGAGGAGCGGCGGGCCACGGGCTCCGAGGGCGGGAAACAGGACCGGGAGCGCGAGCAGGACCGCGAGTCGCAGGACGCGGCCGCCGAGAAGAAGGAGGCCGCGGAACGCACGGCGCAGGAGGACGAGCGCGCCAAGGAGCAGGAGCAGACCGAGCAGGAACAGCAACAGGCCGAGGAGAAGCAGGCCCAGGAGCGGCAGGAGGCGGACCGGGCCGACCGGGAGAAGGCCGAGGACCGCGAGCAGGACACGGAGCAGGCCAAGAAGGAGCGCAAGGCCCAGCGGGAGCGGGAGGAGCAGGATCCCGAGCAGGCCAACGCGCCCGGCGGCGAGAAGCGGAAGCGCAAGGACGACGCGAGGAAGCGGGTCGCGGGCTCCAAGCAGGAAGAGGTCGACCCGAAGGCGAAGGGCCAGCCCGGCCCCGTACGCCCGGAGAAGGTTGACGAGCGGGCCGAGCAGCGGGACAGCGCGCTGTCCGAGCACGGGCTGCACGAGAAGGACGAGGACGAGGGCGACCCGCGCGAGGAGGAGCAGCCGCTCGGCCTGGAGGCGGGCGCCGACCGGGAGATCGGCGGCGAGCAGGGCGAGGCGGGGAAGGGCGGCGCGGGCGCGGGCGAGCCGGAGCTGAAGCCCGAGGACTATCTACCGGAGACGGACCTCGACCTGTCGGCCGTACCGACGGCCGACAACCCCGACGCCCCGGTGCCGACGTTCCCCGCTCCGCCGCCCACCAAGGCCGAGCGGATTCAGGAGCAGCGGGAGAACGACGCCGAGGAGGAAGAGGACGAGGACGCCCCCGAGTCCGAGCTCAAGCCGCCCGGTGCCGAAATCGGGCCCGTCGAAGGCGAGGCACCGCAGCCGGCCGACAGTCCGGCGGCGGAGGCCGGCGACCGCACGGAGAAGGACCTCCAGCCGGAGAAGCCGGTCGACCAGGAGGTCGGCCCGGACCCGGAGACCGAGGAGAGGCAGGATCCCGAGCCGGAGGCCGAGAAGCCGGATCCGGAGCAGCAGCAGGACCAGGAGTCGGCCAGGACCGCGGCGGAACGGCAGGACGAGGACGAGAAGGACACCGAGGCCGACGGCCAGGAGGAGCCGGACGCCAAGGACGCGGGGGAGCAGCAGCAGGAGCGCAAGGAACAGGACGAGCGGGAGGAGAAGCAGGAGGCCGCGAAGGGGCAGCCGGAGGGCGCGGCCGCCGGCAAGCCCACGTCCGCACCGTCCGGCGGCGACTCCGCTTCTTCCAGGAGCCCCGAGCCGACCGCGGCGCCTCCCGCGGGCGCCCATACGGAGAAGACGGCCGCCGAGGACCGCAACCCCTCCCCCGCCGCCCGCCGTGTCGCGGACTCCGCCAAGACGGAGAACGAGGCATCCGGGCCGAAGAGCCAGATCCCCAAGCAGACCGGCCCGGGGGCCGCCCCGAGCGGCAACGTGGGCGGCAGTGAACCTTCCGGTCCCTCCCCCGCGGCCGGGCCGGGCGGCGCGCCCTCGGTCGCGCACGCATCCGTCAGCCCGGCCGGTGAACAGGCCGAGGCGCCGGGCAAAATGGGCGCTCCGGCACCCGAGGGCGCCAAGGCCAGGCCCGAGGCCTCGCTGGAGAAGGACGGCGGCGGCTGCGCGCCTCCGGAGCCCG
The DNA here is from genome assembly GCF_018070345.1 of Streptomyces sp. F63. Taxonomy (GTDB): domain Bacteria; phylum Actinomycetota; class Actinomycetes; order Streptomycetales; family Streptomycetaceae; genus Streptomyces. The sequence continues at coordinate 79,811 of NZ_JAGPXX010000014.1, read as the reverse complement.
CACCCGAGAAGGAAGAGGGCAAGGGCGGTTGCGGCGGGGGCGGCGGTGCCGCGGCCAAGGAGGAGAAGCAGCAGGAGCCGCCGGACGTATCGGCCCAGGACCCGAAGGCCGCGCTGAGCACCGTCAGTTCCCTGCCGCCGGACCAGGCGCAGAAGGCGCTGCCCGGCGTGGACGCCGCCGGCGAGAAGAAGGCGAACGACGAGCGGAAGCGCCTCGCGGCGAACCCGCCGAAGCGAGAGCGGCCCTCGGGTGCCCCGCGGACGCAGTCCGCTCCGCCGAAGGCCGCAGCGCCCGCGACCCCGGAGACGGGGAAGCTGGAGAAGGTCGGTCCGGAGGACGAGGGCGAGAAGCAGAAGGCCAAGGGCGGCGAGAAGGCCAAGGGCAAGAAGCCGACCGAGGGCGTACCGCCGCCGCAGATCAACCCCGGCAAGGACGGCAAGATCAGCGCGGGCGACGCCGGCAGCATCGAGGCCGCCGCCGACCAGGTCCCGACGACGGACCCGGAGCTGCGCAACAAGACGGTCGGCCCCGCCCCCAAGATCAAGCTGACGGGCAAGAGCGACCCCAAGCGCACCGACAAGCAGGCCGAGAAGCTCAAGGAGAAGCAGGGGAAGATCCACGGCACGGGCCGGGAGGACGCGGCCAAGCCGATGGGCGAGGACCAGATCTTCCCCAACGCGCCCAAGGAGGAGCTGCGCGGTGACGTGCGCGGCGGCGGCAAGGGCCGGGGCGGCGGCGGGCAGCCGACGGGACCCGAGGCGAAGTCGCATGTCGGGGTCGTCGCCAAGCAGGAGCGGGGCGGCGAGATCCGCGGCGCGTCCGGCGAGGCCCAGGGGCAGCTGGCCGCCAAGGAGAAGGAACACCAGCAGGGCGAGCAGCAGGAGAAGCGGCAGAAGCAGGCGGAGATGGACCGCGAGGTCCAGCAGAACGCCGAGAAGCAGACCGCCGAACGGGGCAGGGCCGCCGAACAGGCCAATGCGGAGCGCACGAAGTGGCGCGACGAGCAGGACAAGAAGATCGAGGACGCGGACAAGAAGTCCGAGAAGGAACACGGCGAGCAGAACAAGAAGATCACGAAGGGTCGCGACGACAAGGACAAGGAAGTCAGCGACCGCAAGGATGCCGACAACAAGGACATCGACAGCAAGGCCGACAAGGCCGAGAAGGACGCCGAGAAGAAGAAGGAGGAGAAGAAGAACGAGTCCGACAGCCTCTTCGGGAAGCTGATCGACGCGATCGGCGACTTCTTCTCGGCGCTCCTGGACGCCGTCACCGCGATCTTCGACGCCGCCCGCGAGGCCATCAACAGCGTCATCGACAAGTTCAAGGAGTTCGCCAACGCGGCGATCGACTTCGTCCGTGACCTGGCCATCGCGGCGATCAACGTCCTGGCGGACGCGCTGATCGCGGTCTGTGACGTACTGCTGGCGGCCTTCCCGGAGCTGCGCGACAAGTTCCGCAAGGCGATCGAGGGCCTGCGGGACGCGGCGATCGACACGGTCAACAAGCTGGCGGACGGCCTGAAGAAGGCGGTCAACGCACTGCTGGACGCGCTGGCGGCGGGCCTGAACGCCCTGCTGGACGTCCTGGAAGCCGGCATCAAGTTCGCCATCAAGCTCTACCGCGACGCGATCATCGGCGCGCTGAAGTTCGCCGAGGCGGCGATCGAGGCGCTGGGCAAGTTCGCGGCGCTGGTCGCGGACATCGCGCCGGATGTGGGCGGCTGGCTGAGCAAGGCGGGCAGCTCGGCGAAGGCGGGCATCACGGACCATCTGTGGGGCGCCATCAAGACGGGCGTCAAGCAGTGGTTCGACACCAAGGTGGAGGGCATCCTCGGCCTCGGCAAGGCCGTGATCAACGTCCTGGTGAAGGGCTGCGTCTCGATCAAGCAGATCGGGAAGATGGCCTGGGACGCGATCATCGCGTCACTGCCGATGATGATCGCGTCGATCGTGATCGAGAAGGTCGTCTCGATGCTGGTCCCGGCGGCCGGCGCCATCCTGACGGTCGTCCAGGGCCTGATGGCCGCCTGGCAGAGCCTCAGTTCGATCCTGACGGCGTTCAGCAAGTTCTGGGCGTACCTCAAGGCCGTCAAGGCCGGCCCGGCGGCGTGCCTGTTCGCGGAGGCGGTGGCCGCGGGGATCGTCGCGCTGCTGGACTTCATCGCCAACTTCCTGATGATCCGGCTGTCCGGCGCCACGAAGGGCGTGGGCAAGCGGCTGAAGGCGATGGCCCAGAAGATCATGAAGGGCCTGAAGAAGACGGGCAAGGGCGCGAAGAAGGCCGCGGGCAACGCGGTCAACAAGGCCCGGGGCGCGGCGCGCAAGGCCCAGGAAGCCCTGAAGAAGCCGGCGAAGCCCGCCAAGCCGAAGGGACCGCGGGTCCCGAAGAACCGCTCGGAGACCTCGGACCGCGGCCCGGGCGGCAACCGCAGCCAGGGCAAGGACGCGGCGAACGACCGGCCGAACAGCAAGACCCCGAAGAACGACCGTGACCGGCGCAAGGACGAGGACGAGTCGAAGAAGACCCAGCAGAAGCAGGATCAGGACTCCAAGCCGGACCGGACGACGGACAAGTCACCGGATCAGAAGCCGGGACAGAAGTCCGACAACAAGTCGGACAAGGGCCCCGACCAGAAGCCGGATGCCAAGAGGGACAAGGACTCGGACGAGCCCAAGAAGAAGAAAAAGGAGACCGAGGCACCGAAGCGGACGAAGCCGCGCAGGCCGAAGTCCCCGCTGGGCAAGGCCCTGAAGAAGGTCAAGGGCAAGGTCAAGTCCACACTGAAGAAGATCCGCAACGCCGGGAAGACACTGGGCAAGAAGCTGAAGAAGAGCAAGATCGGCAAGACCCTGAAGAACACCGGCAAGAAGATTCGCGACTTCTTCAAGAAGAAGCGCGACAAGTGGCGCAACGAAAAGAAGAATAAAACGGACCAAAACAACAAGAACAAGGAGAACAAGAAGAAAAAAGAGGACCCCAAAAAGTCAAAGGAATCCCGCCTGGAAAAGGCTGTCGCCCGCATCAGGCCGCTTGCCGATGGACTCCTGAGGCGCGGAATCAACGGTGTCGCCATGGACGCGTCACTGCGAGCGATGCGCACTTGGTTCCGCCTGACAGAACTCGACCGCGAACGAGACCGTCAGTTTGACATCACCGCCAAGCTGAACCCGCAGAAGACAGCGAGCGGCGGATATCGACTCACAAGAGAAGACATCAGAGACATCGTTCACGAGATGTCGGATGAAATGCTGTCGGATCCGAAGGTGCAAGCTTCAGCCCTGAAGATGCGTTTGACGAAGCAGGCCGACCCGGACGCACCGATAAGCATTTCCGGCTCCGAAGACTTTCCCGGAGCAGTGAACTATCTCAGGACGCGCGGCCAGACCCTGAATGTGTCCACTCCCAACGGACAGAAAGTATCCGTCGGTCCGCACAATCCTGCACATGACGCGATGGAGTCGTATCTCGTCGGCGCCGAACAAGGCATGGTGCAGGAGGAGCACAAGCAAAGCAAGAAGCCGACCTTCAACGCCAAGACACAGGTGGTGGAAACATATCCAAATATTGCCGACGACCTGAGGAACAGCGGCCTCTCGGATCCGGCGATCGCCGCCGCCATGGAAGAATACACAAAATCCGGTAAATTCCCGGCCAGCTTCTCCTCGCAACAGAAGGAACTGCTGCGGCACCTACACTGGCTCATGATCGTAAGGGAATCTGCACGCAACCCCGGGAATCTCGGCTTCGCAGCCATGACGACCGATCGGGTCTCCCAGGGCAACATGACGTGGGAACAAGCATTCAGGCACTACGAGGGAGACAGGAGGAACTGGAAGAAGCTGCGCAAGGCTTGGGGTGGCCGCGGACTGTTCCCCATGTCCATGGAGGGTGCCCCCAAGGCAGCCCGGCAGCTTGCCGCCAAGGTCTTGGGCCGGCCGGGCAAGGCCCAAAAAACGCGGGATGAACTCAAGAAGCGCGAGATGGACATGGCGGAGCAATGGCTCAGACAAGTGACCAATGGAAAAGAACTGCTGGGCAAGACGCCGCAGGATGCCCTCCGACAGGGACGTCAAGTGGTGTATGCCTTCCTGGCCGACTTCTACGGCCTGTAAGGGAGATGCCGTGAAAGAAATCAAATCCCGCTTGATCCTCAAGCCGGGCATCGACGAAACGAATATGTTTCAGATCGCACGCTCGCGGCGTTGGTCCCTGTACGACATCGGAAACAAGAACTCCGAGATCTACCGGCACATCTGGCACAGCAGCGACGGCGGAGTGGAAATTCATTACGTCGAAGACCCGCTCACCGGATTGAATTTTGTCACGCTGCGCGGCCCAGGGGCAGAATCAATCGAACAAGATATCAGGAGTTCCCTCCCTGTCTGGACTTATCCCGAAGCACTTGGCGCGCTGCGAAGCTCGGACGGGCGCGACGACCGGCTCTACTCGGCCTACGCTGCAGCCCTCACCGCACCGACGACGGAGGATGAGCCGCTCGTCGAGGAGATGCGGCGGATGTCAGTGGACACTGACCCGGGAATCCGGCAGGCCGTCGTCGTAGCAACTGGCTACTGCCCTTGGCCGTCGTTGGTGGAAATCGTGAAGCATCTTGAAGAGTCGGACGCTGTCGAGAATGTCCGGGACAATGCGCGCCTTCTCCTCGAGGGTTTGGAACGTAACAACACGTAGGGGTGGCGCCGCCATCTCCCGGTAAGCCAGCAGAGGACGAAATGACCCGCTACGCAGACATCCCCAAGCCCATCCGCTCCGGCATCGTCATCGTCGACCCCGAGCGCGGCACCCCGCAGCGCATCATCGTGCTGCAGTTCAACCCCGACAGCCTGGAGCGCTCCATCGCGCCGCAGGCCGCCGGGGGGACCGGTGACGCCGGCGGCGGAGGCAGTGGAGGGGATCGCAATGAGGCCCTCCGCCTCAAGGGGCCGGCGGAGGAGACCTGGAAGTTCACCGCCGAGATCGACGCGACCGACCAGTTCGAGATCGCGGCGCCGGACGGCATTCACCCGCAGCTCGCCACCCTGGAAATGCTGGTGCAGCCGACCACCGCCCAACTGCGGGAGAACGCACGCCTGTCGAAGAAGGGCACCATCGAGATCAGTCCGATCGAGATGCCGCTGACCCTCTTCACCTGGGGCAGCAAGCGCGTCATGCCCGTTCGGCTGACCGAGCTGTCCGTCAACGAATCCGCGTTCGACGTCAATCTCAATCCGATACGGGCCTCGCTCTCCATCGGGCTGAAGGTGCTCACTGTCAGCGATCTGCCGGCCGGGCACCGCGGGGCCGAGCTGTATCTCGCGCATTTGGCGCAGAAGGAGCGGCTGGCCGGGACCGTCCGGTCCGGGGCGCTCGGTTCGCTCGGGCTCACGGGAGCCGACATCGGCATGGGGGCCCGGGCGGCGTCCACACGCATGGGGAGGGCGTAACACCATGATCGAGCCGTATGACAGCGCGCTGGACGCGATCCCCGGAGCGCATCCGTATCCGCGCGGCAGCCGGTACCACGACGCCGAGATCGGGGCGTACTGCTTCCCCGACGGCACCGAAGTCCGTTACGCCAAGCGCCGGTTGCTCCCCCCGCTGCCGGACGAGGACGGGTCCGGGGACGACGGCGACACCGCCCCGCACACCGTCGGCGCCGGCGAACGCCCCGACCACCTCGCCCAGCGCTACTTCGGCGACCCGGGCCAGTGGTGGCGGATCGCCGACGACAATCCCGTCCTCGATCCGCGCGAGCTGACCGCCGAGCCGGGGCGGGAGATCGCCATCCCGATGCCGGGCGCCTTCACCACACCGGGCAGCGGCGCCTCCGGCGGCGCGCCGGGGCGCGGAGCGGCGGGAGGCGGCGGCCGTGGCTGACGAAGAGCCGGTCGGCGGCGGCCCGGTCCACCTCACCGTGCACATGGGGCCGAAGCTGGTCCGCCCGGTGCCGTACGAGGTGTCCGAGGCCCTGCTCTCCGTGCAGATCACCAGCACGGCGGGCGAACGCAGCGGTTTCCAGATCGCGTTCGACCTCACCAAGCGCGGCGCGATCATCCAACGGCTGCTCCCCGACGGCTACTTCGACCCGCGCACCCGGGTCATCGTCACCGCCTCCGTGCGCGGCACCCCGCGGGTCCTGCTCGACGGGCTGATCGTGCGGCAGGAGGTCGGGGCGAGCAACCAGCCGGGGCAGACCACGCTGACCGTCACCGGGGAGGACCTGAGCCTCCTCATGGATCTGGAGGAGCGCACCGAGCGCTACCCCAACCTCGCGCCCTCCGCCCGTGCCGCCCGCATCCTGCGCGGCTACGAGGACTACGGCATCCAGCCGTACGTCGTCCGGGAGCAGATCGAGCAGCCGCCGCGCGCCCAGCTCCGCGTCGAGTACCAGACCGGCACCGACCTGGCGTACCTCAACGAGCTGGCGCAGGCCAACGGTTACGTCTTCTATCTCGAACCCGGTCCGACGCCCGGCTATTCGACCGCCTACTTCGGCCCGCAGAAGCGGGTCGGGCAGCGGCAGCACGCGCTCAACGTCAACATGGACGTCAACTCCACCGTTGACCAGCTCACCTTCGCCTATGACGGCACCGCCCGCGAGGAGCCGCAGGCGCGGGTGCTGGACCCGGTGACCCGGCGGGCGCCGCTGCTCCCCCAGCCCGACATCAGCCCGCTCCGCCCGCCCCTGGGCCGGCGGGCCAGTCCGGCGCTGAAGCGCCGCAAGCTGACCGGCACCGCGAAGTTCAGCCCCGAGCAGGCGCGCGCCGAGACGCTGGCGCGGGCCGCGACCTCCGCCGACGCGATCTCCGGCTCGGGGCAACTGGACGTCAACCGGCACGGCTACATCCTCCGGCCGCGCGAGCTGGTCGGGGTGCGGGGCGCCGGGCTGACGTACGACGGCGACTACTACGTCAGCAGCGTGACCCACAACCTCCGGCCCGGCTCGTACCAGCAGAACTTCACCCTCTCGCGGGAGGGCCTCGTCGCGCTGAGCGACACCGTCCGTCCGTGACCGGAGACCGGGAGCCGGAGACCCGGGACCGGGCAGCCACAGGAACCTGGAGAAGCACACGATGGCGCCAGCAGCAGGACCAGGACCAGGACCCAACAACCGCTATCTCGGCAAGTTCCGCGGCCGGGTGGTGGACAACGACGACCCGTTGCGGATCGGCCGGATCACGGCGCTCGTGCCGGACGTGCTCGGGGACGAGCCGTCCACCTGGGCCATGCCCTGCTTCCCGTTCACCGGCCCGCAGGCCGGCCAGTACGTGGTCCCCGGGGAGGGGGCCGGGGTGTGGATCGAGTTCGAGCAGGGGGACGCGAGTTTCCCGGTCTGGACGGGCTGCTGGTACGGCGACGAGAGCGAACTGCCCCCGGACGCACGGGCCGCGGCCCGGACGGGCGCCGAACCCGTGGTCATCGAGAACCGGAGCCACCACAGGATCGTGCTCCACGACTCCCCGGACGGCGGGATTCTGCTGCAGGCGCCGGGGGGCGCGTTCATCCGGATCAACAACGCCGGGGTGCAGATCAACAGCGGTGCGGGGACGTCGATCGTCCTCGACGGCGATCAGGTGGACGTCAACGAGGGCCGGCTGACCGTGCCCAAGAAGAGCTAGCAGAAGAACGGGGAGGGACGTCGTGTCCAGGAGTTACGGAAGCGGGGGCCGCGGGGGCCGGTGGGATCACGGGAGCGGCGGCCACGGGCGTCCCGGGAGCCCCGTCCACACGGGGGCGGAGCTGCGCTGCCCGCACGGCGGCCGGGTCGCGGCCGCCTCCGCCGCCGGCTCGGGGGCGTACGCCGCGTCCGCGGTGCGGCTGGACGGGCTGCCGCTGATGACCGCGGCGGACGTCCACACGGTCAGCGGCTGCGGGCACATCGTCGACGGCCGGCCCTCGCCGTGCACCAGCGTCCGCTGGAGCGCGGGCGGCGGCTGCCGGGGCGCCGTGACCGTCGACGGGGCGCCGGTGCTGCTGGACACCGCGGCCGCGGGGGCGCAGTGCCTCAGCGACGCCCTGCTCCCGCAGGGCGCGCCGGTCGTGGCCGGCCCGGGACCCGGAACCGCACAGCGAGGGGTGGAGTGCCGATGAGGGCGAGGACGGCGGGGACCGCGCGGAAGGACATCGCGTTCCCGTTCCGGATCGACGGCCGGGGGCGCACGGCCCGCGCCGCGTCGTACGACGACCATGTGCGCGATCTGATCGAGCAGTTGCTGTTCACCAGCCCGGGCGAGCGCGTGATGCGCCCCGACTTCGGCTGCGGGCTGCTCGATCTGGTGTTCACCCCCAGCAGCCCCGAACTGGCGTCCGCGCTGGAGCTGTCCGTACAGGCCGCGCTGCAGCGCTGGCTGGGGGATCTGATCGAGGTGGAGGACGTGGACGTGGAGAGCGAGGAGAGCGTCGTCCGCGTCCATCTGCGGTACGTGGTGCGCGCCACCGCGGACCGCCGCGAGGACGTGTTCGAGGGGAGGGGCGCCGCATGAGCGGGCCGGACAGGGAACCGACGGCCGGCGGCCCCGGCACCGCACTGGTGTGCCGGGGCGACGGCAGGCGCGGCGCGGTGCGCCGGGCCGAGCTGAACGGGGTGGACGCGGTCGAGGTGAGCGACGACGGCCGCACCCTGACCGTCACCTTCCTCGGCAAGGCCCCGCGCGGCCTGTGCCCGGAGAACGTGCGCATCGACGGCGGCCGGCGCGTCACCGGCATCGAGGCGCTGGAGGTGGAAGTCGAGCGGGAGGACGACCCGGAGCTGGACGACCGGCTGTACGTCACCGTCGACAAGGCCGGTGACACCTCCCGCTACCGGCTGTCCGTGGTCGAGACGGACCCGTACGGGCGTCCGGGCACCGAGCCGTACCGCGGCTTCGACCAGCGGTACCACGCGGTGGACTTCTTCTTCCGGCCGGACTGCCCCACACCGTTCGACTGCGCGGACGAGCAGCCGGACTGCCCGCCCACCTTCAGGCCCGCCCCGGTCATCGACTACACGGCGCGGGACTACGACACCCTGCGGCAGGTCGTCCTGGACCGGCTGGCGCTGACCTCGCCCGGCTGGGTGGAGCGGCACGCCCCGGACCTCGGGGTCACGCTGGTCGAACTGCTGGCGCACACGGCCGACTTGATCAGTTACCAGCAGGACGCGGTCGCGACCGAGGCCTATCTGGACACGGCGCGCCGGCGGGTGTCGGTGCGCCGCCACGTCCGGCTGGTCGACTATCCGATGCACGACGGCTGCAACGCCCGCGCCCATGTGGCCGTGGAGGTGGCACGGCCACTGGCGCTGCCGCCCGGCAGCTTCCGCTTCGCCTCCGTCGACCTCCGCGACCGCGGTCCGCGCGACCGGCACGGCGCGCGGCCCGGCACCGTCCTCGCGGACCACGAACTGGCGGAGCTGGACGAGCGCGCCGGGGTGGAGGTCTTCGAGCCGGTGGAGCCGAAGCCGCTGCGGCTGCGGCCCGAGCACAACGCCATCCGCTTCTGGACCTGGGGCGGCGAGCAGTGCTCGTTGCCGAAGGGAGCCACGTCGGCCACCCTGCGCGACGCGTGGGCGCACCGGGAGCACGGCCCGCACGACGGGAACGACGGGAACGACGGGAACGACGGCCACGGGGAGGACCGGCACGGGGACGACCGCCACGGAGACGGCAACCGGGGGCACAGTGCCGCCGGCGGCCGCGACCGCGGCCGCGGGGCCGGGGACAGGGACGGACGCGGGGCCGGGGACGAACGCGGCCCCGGGGACGGTCGCGGCCACCACGGCCACGGGCGCCCCCGGCGGCGCCTGCTCGACCTCGCCCCCGGCGACCTGCTGGTGTTCGAGGAGGTGCGCGGCCCCCGCTCCGGCACCCCCGGCGACGCCGACCCGGCGCACCGGCAGGCCGTGCGCCTGACCTCCGTCACCCCGGCCGTCGACCGGCTGTGCGGACAGCCGGTCCTGGAGATCACCTGGGCCCGCGAGGACGCCCTGCGCTTCCCGCTCCGCCTCTCCACCACCGGCGGCACACGCTGTGAGCCGGTCCCGGACGTGAGCGTCGCGCGCGGCAACATCGTCCTGGTCGACCACGGCCGGTCGCTCTCCTTCGGCGATGTCTGCGACGGCGAGCCGGAGCACGTCACCGTGCCTCCGGTGCCGGCCGTGCCGCCGCGGTGCGAGCCGCCCGCCTTCGGCTGCCCGGACCGCGCGGGCGGCAACGAACCGGCCCGGCTCGCCGCCGCGCTGCTCGATCTCGCCGACAGCGGGCGGCTGCTCACACCCGCGCACGTCCGGGAGCTGTTCACCGCCTTCGGCGAGGACGCCGCCGCGCGGGCCGGGCTGGGGATCACGGGCGAGGGCCGGCGCGAGGAGGCCGTGCCCGACACCGCGCACGCCCAGGCGGCGGCCCTGCGCACGCTGCTGGCGCAGTCCGTGTACCCGGGCATCGTGCCGCGCTTCCGGCCGGTCCTCGACCGCTTCCCCGTCGTCCAGGCCGTGCCGTTCCCCGAGCCGCGCCTCGTCGCCGCCGGGCAGGCGGAGCGGCTGGCGGCCGTCCCGGAGCGGGTGCGGCAGCGGCTGGTGGAGCTGTGGCGCAGCGCCCGTGACCGCGACGGGCTGTCCGATCGGGAGACGGCCGAACTGGCTGTGCTGTTCGGGCTGGGGGTGCTGGAGCGGCTGGAGCTGCGCGTCCACCCGCGGCGCGCGCTGCGCGAACTGCTGGTCCGCAGCGACCGGTTGCTGGCCCGCAAGAAGCGCCGGCTGGAGGTGCTGGCGGCCCGTGCCCGCGCGGGCACGGTGCTGGACCGGCGCACCGCCTGGGAGATCGCGCACTGCTGGGGCCCGCCGTACGCGGCCGGGCTCGACCCGGAGGACCCGGTGCTGGCCGGTCCGGCCGCCGCGTCGCTCCGCCAGGACCCGCGGGCGGCGCTCCCGGCGGTACGGGTGCTGGAGCGGACCCCGGACGGCACCCGCGTGTGGGAGCCCCGGCGGGACCTGCTGGGCAGCGGGTCCCGGGACCGGCACTTCACCGGCGAACCGGAGGACGACGGCCGTCTCGCGCTGCGCTTCGGCGACGGTGTCCACGGCGCCGCCCCGGAGCCCGGGACCACGCTGGAGCTGCGCTACCGGCTGGGCGGCGGCACGGCGGGCAACGTCGGCGCGGAGGCCGTCAACCGGCTGGTGCTGTGCGGGCCGCCGGACGACGACGCGGAGGACCCGGGCCCGTACGGCGGGTGGGACCCGTACACCGGGTGGGATCCGTACGGCGGCTGGGATCCGTACGGCGGCTGGGACCCGTACCGCGGCTGGGACCCGTACCGCGGCTGGGACCCGTACGGGGATACGGGCCGGCCGGTGGCCCCTGCGGCGCCGGGCGGATCCGGGGAACCGGAGCACGGCGCGGAGGCGGGCCCGGAGTCCGGGGAGGCCCGGGAGACCGGCGAGGCGAGCGAGGCCGGCGAGGCCGGTGCCCGCGCCGGGCGCGGCTTCCCGGTGATCCGGGTGCGCAATCCGCTGCCCGCGACCGGCGGCACCGACCCCGAGCCGGTCGAACAGGTGCGCCGGCTGGCGCCGCTGGCCCTCAGGCGTACCCGGCTGCGCGCCGTGACGGCCGCCGACTACGCCGAACTGGCGTCCGCCGTCCCGGGAGTGCAGCGGGCGGCGGCGGAGATGCGCTGGACCGGCAGCACGCAGGAGGCGCATGTCGCCGTGGACGCCCTCGGCACCGGTCAGCCGTCCGCGGAGCTGCTGGACGCGGTGGCGCGGCATCTGGAGGGCTACCGCCGGATCGGCCACGACGTGGTGGTCGTCCCGGCGCGGACCGTGCCGCTCGACATCGCGCTGACCGTCTGCGCGGCACCGGGGCAGCAGCACGGCCCGGTCCTGGCCGAGCTGCACCGGGTCCTCGGCTGCCGGGTCCTGCCCGACGGCCGGCTCGGCTTCTTCCACCCCGACGCCCTTGGCTTCGGGGAGCCGGTGCGGCTGAGCCGGCTGGTGGCCGTGGCGGCGGCGGTGCCCGGCGTGCGGAGCGTGCACGTCACCAGGCTGCGGCGGCTCTTCGACGCGGGCGCCCGCTCCGGTGGCGACAGCGACGGCGACGGCGACGGCGACGGCGGCAGCGGCGACACCGGCGACGACCACGCGAGCGACTCGGGCGGGGTACGCGACCCCGCCCTGGACGAGGGCGTGCTGCGGCTCGGCCCGCTGGAGATCGCACAGTGCGACAACGACCCGGACCGGCCCGAGAACGGCCGGCTGGAGCTGGAGTTCGGGGGCGGACAGTGACCATCGAACCGACCGACACGACCACCACGGGCCGCGGCTGCGGCGCGAACGGCGGCTGCGGCTGCGGCTGCGACAGCGGATGTGGCAGCGGCTGTGGCAGCGGCGGGCACGACGAGCGCCGCGCGGCGGCCGCCGTGCACAATCCACCGGGCCGCCCGGCCCTCGACTACCGGGTCGGCGAGTACGGCTCCTTCCTGGCCGCCATGCTCGACCGGCTCGCCTCACCCGCCTATCCGGCGCTGCGCCGGCTGACCGTCCGCACCCCGGACGATCCGGCGGTCGCCCTGCTGGACGCCTGGGCCGTCCTCGGCGACCTGCTGACGTTCCACTCCGAGCGGATCGCCGACGAGGGCTATCTGCGCACCGCCCGCGAGCAGCACTCCCTGGCGCTGCTGGGCCGGCTGGTGGGCCACCGGCCGCGGCCCGGGATCGCCGCGGACACGCATCTCGCGTACACGGTGGACCGCGACCCGCGCTCCGGGGAGGACATCCCCGTGCTGATCCCGCGCGGCGCGCGCAGCCACAGCGTGCCCGCCGTGTCGCAGGAGGAGCCGCACACCTTCGAGACGGACGAGGAGCTGACCGCCCGCCGGTCCTGGAACGAGCTGGGAGTGCGGCGCCGCCGCCCGGCCCTGCTGACCCCGGAGGATCTGGCCCGGCGCTCCGAGCTGTACGTCGCCGGGACGGACACCGGTCTGCACCTCGGTGACCGGCTGCTGTTCCTCTTCGGCGGAGGCGGAGGCGGGGGCGGCGGCACGGGCGGGGACGGGAGCGGGGCACCGGGCGCCGGGCAGCGGCTGCTGCTGCCGGTCGCGCGGCTGCGCGTCGACCGGGAGGACGGCGTGACGGCGGTCGCCCTGCCGCGGTCGGCGCCGCCGAGCCTGTTCGAGCTGCTGACCGAACTCCGCCGGTGGATCACGGAACCGGCCGGCCCGGAAGACCCGGAGGAGCCGGCGGAGCCGAGCCCGGAGCACCCGAATCCGCGCCCGGTCAGCCGGCTGGTCGAGGACTTCGACGCACGGGTGCTGGCTCCGCTCCGCGAGGACCTGGACGGCATCACCTCACCCGAGGAGTTCGCGCACCGGCTGGCGGAGCCCCTCGACCGGCTGGCCGAGGCGGAGATCATCGCCGGGCCGTACGAGCACGTGGCCGCCTGGTTCGAGCGGCTGGCGGCCGTGCTGGCCGAGCTGCGGGAACGGGCGGTCGAACTGGGCCCGGGCCGCTCGGCCGCCGAGGACGCCGCCTTCGACGGACGCGTCCTGGAGCCGGAGCCGGAGAGGGAGCCGGAGAGGGAAAGGGGCACCGCGGACCGCACGGACCGCACGGACGGCACGGACGGCACGGACCGCACGGACGGCACGGACCGCGGCGGACGCGCGACAGCCCCGGCCGCCCCGCCCGGCGCGGGAAACCGGCACAGCCCCGGGCAGGGCGCACAGGCCCCGGCCGCCCTCCGCACGCTCGGGGCGCTGCTCCCCGCCCTCCGCTCGCACCCCGTCCGCCCGCCGGCCGCCCCCCGCGCCACCGCGGCCGCCCGCGACCCCCGGAGCCTCTTCGGCCCGGAGTCGGGCTTCGGCGCCCGGCTGCTGACCGCGCTGGACCCGCGGCTGGACGGCGGCGACCTGTACGCGGCCTGGCGCAGCGCCACTCCGGCCGCCGCCGCCACGGGGACGGCCGCCGCCGTCCCCGTACCCGGCCCCGCCGTGCTGCGCGATCTGCTGGCGATGCGGGTGACGGCCGCGCCGTTCGGGGCCACGGCCCCGCTCAAGCCCGTGCAGGACGAGCGCGGCCGGATCATCCGGCAGTCCGACTGGCCGCTGACCGGCTCCGCGCTGACCACCATGCGCGTCGTGTTCGACACGGCCGGCAAGGTGCCCGTGAAGGCGGAGTTCGTCCACGCCCAGCTGGACGCCTCCTGGCAGCGCAGCGAGAACCTCCCGAACGAGCTGACGTTCGACCTGGGCCCCGGCACGGTCGTCCTCTCCGCCCAGAGCCCCCAGGGGCAGGAGAGCGGCCGCACCGGCCGGCGGACGGCGTCCGGCACGGAGCCGCAGGAGCCGGGCGTGACCGCCCAGTTGCTGGCGGACCTGCCGGAGCGGACGCTGTTCGTGTCCCGCCCGGCCGAGGACGGCACCATCCATGTGTCCGTCGCGGACGGCGGCAGCCACGACTGGCGGCTCGCGCCCGGCGAGCGCCGGCAGGAGACCGTCGGCGGCTACGAGATCTACGTCCGCCGTTCCACGGCCAGCGAGCAGCACAGCGTGGAGATCGGTATCGCCACCGTCCCCTCGGCGCCCAACCGCTGCGTGCTGCCGCTCGACACCGTGCACGACTCCCTCACGGTCGGCAGCTGGGTCGCCGTCGAGCGCCCCCGCAAGGGCACCCCGGACGAGATCCCGGGCGACCCGGCGCTCCGCCGCGTCATCACCCGGGTCACGGCCGTGCGCACCGTCGCGTACGCCAACTACGGCATCACCGGGCGCGGCACCGAACTCACGCTCGCCGACCCGTGGCTGGACGACCAGGACGTGCTGCTCTCGCACATCCGGGACACCACGGTGCACGCGGGCGGCGAGCCGCTGCGGATGGCGGACGAGCCGCTGGGCGAGGACGTGCACGGCAACGAACTCGAACTCGGCGATCTGCACGACGGGCTGGCCCCAGGCCGCCGCATCGTCGTCACCGGGGAGCGCAGCGACATCCCCGGCGTCGCCGGGCTGCGCGCCACCGAGCTCGCGGTGATCGCCGACGTCGAGCAGCGGCTCGATCCGGAGCTGCCCGGCGACCACGTCCACACGGTGCTGACGCTCACCGCCGATCTGGCCCACCGCTACCACCGCGACACCGTCCGCGTGCTGGGCAACGTCGTGCCCGCGTCGCACGGCGAGAGCCGCGACGAGCCCATCGGCAGCGGCGACACCACCCGCGCCAACCAGACGTTCACGCTCTGGCGCGCCCCGCTCACCTGGCTGCCCTCCGGCAACGCGCTGGGGGCCGTACCGGCCCTGGAGGTGCGGGTGGACGGGCTGCTGTGGCACCGGGTGGACAGCCTCGCCGGACGCGGCCCGCGCGAACGCGTCTACGTGCTGGGCGCCGGCGCGGACGGCCGTCCGGCGGTGACGTTCGGGGACGGGGTGAACGGCGCGCGGCTGCCCACCGGGCACGACAACGTCCGCGCCCGCTACCGCCACGGCACGGAGGGGCCCGGCGGCACGGAGGTGCCGGCCAACCTTCCCGCGGGCCGCGTCACCCAGGCCGTCACCCGTCCCCTCGGCGTCACCGGTGTCACCAACCCGCTGCCCGCCACCGGCGGCGCGGCGGGCGACGGGCCGGGCCTCACCCGCCGCACCGTCCCGCTGGCGGTCTCCGCGCTGGACCGGCTGGTCTCCCTCCCGGACTACGAGGACTTCGCCCGCTCCCGCGCCGGCATCGGCCGGGCCTCCGCCCGCGAACTCTTCGACGGGCGGCGCCGGGTGGTCCAGGTGACCGTGGCCGGGGTGGACGACGTACCCATCGGCCCCGACTCGGACACCCTGCGGGCGCTGCGCTCGGCGCTCGCCGAGCACGGCGACCCGCGACTGCCCGTCCGCGTCGACGTGCGGGAGCTGGTCGTGCTGCTGCTGGCGGCGCAGGTGAAGGTGGCGCCGGACCACTCCTGGGAGACCGTCGAACCCCGGCTGCGGCAGGCCCTGCTGCGCCGGCTCGGCTACCCCGGCCGCGAGCTGGGGCAGCCGGCGCTGCTCTCCGAGGTGCTGGCCACGGCCCACACCGTGCCCGGCGTCGCCCACCTGGACGTGGACGTCTTCACCGGCGTGCCCGTCACCACCGCCGGACCGGACACCCCGGCGCCCCCGGCGGACCCCGGCGTGCCGCGGCCCGTGGTGCCCGCCCGGCAGGCCGAGTACGACGAGACGACGTACCGGGTGACGGCCGAGGCGGGCGAGACCCTCACCGAGGTCGCCGCCCGCCACGGCATCTCCCTGGCCGAACTGCTGCGCCTCAACCCGGACATCGGCGGCGTCGGGCGGCTGCCGAGGGGCCGCTCGGTGCTCGTCTTCCGCGGCGTGCGCCCCGCCCAGCTGGCGCTGCTGTCACCCGAGGTCCCGGACACGCTGATTCTTACGGAGGTCACCCGATGAGCAGGGAACCGGACGGGCTCGCGGATCTCCTTCCGCAGTGGCACCGGCTGCGGGACGCCGAGCAGGGCGAGGGGCCGGGCGGTGAGCCGCTGCGCGCGCTGCTCGCGGTGATCGCCGAACAGGTCGACCTGGTGCGCAGCGGTGTCGAACAGCAATACGACGACTGGTTCGTGGAGACGGCCGCCGAGTGGGTGCTGCCCTACCTCGGCGATCTGGTGGGCCACCGCCCCCTGCCCGGCTACGAACACCTGCTCGCCACCGGCCCCGGGGACGGCGGCCGGCCGGACCTCTCCCGGCGGCGGCTGGCCGCGGCGCTCTCACCGCGCCGGGAGGTGGCCGCCACGGTCGCCAACCGGCGCCGCAAGGGCACGCTGCCGCTGCTGGAGGAGCTGGCGCAGTCGGTCGCCGGCTGGCCCGCGCGCGCCGTGGAGTTCTCCCGGCTCGTCTCCGGCCTGCAGCCCGTCCGGCTGTACGGGCCGGAGACGGCGGCGGTGCGCGCCCGGCGTTCCGGCCGCGGCCGGAGCGCCGATCTGCGGGACTCCGCGGAACTGGACCTGGCGGGCGGCCCGTTCGGCACGGTGGCGCGCTCCGCGGACGTCCGGCGCGCGGGCTCGGCCCGCAGGCAGGGCGGCCTGACCCCGGCCGGGGTCGGCCTGTTCGTGTGGCGGCTGCGGCCGTACCCGGTGACGGACGCACCCGCGTACTGCGTCGACCGGGCCCGGAACCTCTACACCTTCTCGATCCTCGGCAACGACACCCGGCTGGTGACCAAGCCGGAGCCCGAGCCGTCCGCCGCGCACGTCGCGGCCGTCGACAACGTCCCGGCGTACATCCGGCGCCGGCAGTTCGCGGACCGGCTCGCCGACTACTACGGGCCCGGCAAGAGCCTGGAGATCCACCGGGACGGCCGGGAGGAGCCGGTGCCGCTGTCGGACATCGTCGTGGCGGACCTGACGGACTGGCGCTACCGGCCGCGGCGCGGGCAGGTGGCCGTGGACCCGGAGCTCGGCAGGATCGCGTTCGGCTCCCGCTCCGCGCCCCGGCGCGGGGTGTGGGTGAGCTACCACTACGCCTTCGGTGACGACCTGGGCGGCGGCGAGTACGACCGGGACCGCGACACCCCGGCGACGGCGAAGGTCTACCGGGTCGGGCCCGGCCAGAGCTTCCTGCGCATCATGGACGCGTACGAGCGGTGGCGGCAGGACCGGCGGGAGGGCGGCACCGGCCCCGAGGGCGTCATCGAGATCACCCACAGCGGCGCCTACCAGGAACAGCTCGACTTCGACCTGAGCCCGGGCGACCGGCTGGAGGTCCGCGCGGCCGAGGGCACCCGGCCCGTGATCCGGCTCCTCGACTGGTACAGCAACCGGCCGGACGCGCTCAACATCCGCGCGCACGGCGGCTGCGGCTGCCCCGAGGACGGGGACCACGCGGGGAACGGGGCGGCGGGCGGGCCGGCGGCCCGCGGCACGGGGGCCGGAGGAACGACGGAAACGGGCGAGGCGGGCGGCACGGGCAACACGGGCGGCACGGGCGGCAGCCCGGCCGAACCGCCCGGCCGGCACCACCGCCCCGGCTGCCCGTACCGCGAGCCCTCCCGGATCGTCCTCGACGGCCTGCTGATCGCGGGCCGCGGCATCAACGTCACCGGGCCGGTCGGCACGGTCGTCCTGCGTCACTGCACCCTGGTGCCCGGCTGGTCCCTGGAGCCGGACTGCGAACCGGCCTCCCCCGAGGAGCCCAGCATCGTCCTCGAACGCACCACCGCCTGCCTGCAGATCGAGCGGAGCGTCCTCGGCACCATCGAGGTCATCGGGGACGAGGTGAGCACCGACCCGCCGGCCGTCCACCTCCGGGACAGCGTCCTGGACGCCACCGGCCACACCCTGCCCGCGCTCTCCGCCCCGGACTGCCGGCACGCCCACGCCGTGCTGCACGCGCACCGCAGCACGGTCATCGGCGAGGTCCACACCCATGCCGTGCGGATCGCGGAGAACAGCGTCTTCACCGGGCGGATGCACGTGGCGCGGCGCGGCATCGGCTGCCTGCGGTACAGCTACGTCCCGCCCGGCTCCCGCACGCCCCGCCGCCACCGCTGCCAGCCGGACCTGGCCGGCCCGGAGGAGGCGGGGCGGGTGCGGCCGCTGTTCGAGAGCGAGCGGTACGGCGCCCCGGCGTACGCGCGGCTGGCCGCGGCCTGCGCCGAGGAGATCCGCCGGGGCGCCGACGACGGCTCCGAGATGGGCGTCTTCCACGACCTGTACGAGCCGCAGCGGATGGACAGCCTGCGGGCCCGGCTGGCCGAGTACGCGCCCGCGGACACCGACGCCGGGATCATCACCGTCACCTGATCACCGGCCGGCGGTCCCGTGACCGCCGGCGCACCGGCACCGCACCGCCACCGGCACCGCACCGCACCGCCACCGATCAGCGAGAGATCCACAGATCCGCCCGAGCCACCAGAGCCGGCGGAGGCCGCGGGGAACCGCGCCCCGCCCGGCCGCCGAACCTTCCGAGGGGGACCCCTTCATGTACGCAGACATCTCCCGCTCCACCTTCCGCCCGGAGCGCCACTACTCGGCCGTGATCGCCCAGCAGGGCCGGGTCCAGCTCGACGCCGACGCCAACGAGCAGACCGCCATCCAGCTCCACCTGGCCCGCACCACCGCCCGCGACCTGATCGGCCCGGACGGCGGACCGGCCGGTGCCGCCGGTTTCGCCGTCGGCCCGCTGACCGGCAGCCGCGACCTGGACGATCTGACGATCGGCGGCGGCCGCTACTACGTCGACGGCATCCTCTGCGACGCGGACCGGCCGCGCCCGGGCGACGCCGTCGGCGACGACGCGGGGGACGGCCCGGACGGCGGCGGGACGGCCGAACCGGAGACGCCCGCCACCTGGACCTACTGGGACCAGCCGGACGGCTTCCGGGACCCGGAGCGCCCCGAGGACCGGCTGCCCGGCCGCTACCCGTACCTCATGTACCTGAAGGTGTGGGAGCGCTCGGTGAGCGCGGCCGAGGACCCGGAGCTGCGCGAGGTCGCCCTCGGCTCCGCCATGCCGGACACCGCGGCCCGCGCCAGGGTCGTCTGGCAGGTGCTGCCGCTGGAGGGTTCGGCGCTGGGCGACCTGGGCGAGGACCCGGACAAGCCGGCCGTCCGGGAGGCCTTCCGCACCTGGGTGGAGAACGAACGCGCGGGCCGTTCCCGGCTGGCGGCGCGGAGCGAGCGGCCGGCCCGGGCGGACGAGGACCCCTGCCTGGTCGCGCCGGACGCCCGGTACCGGGGGCCGGAGAACCAGCTCTACCGGGTGGAGATCCACGAGGGCGGCGCGGACGGTGAGGCGACGTTCAAGTGGTCGCGGGAGAACGGCTCCGTGCTGTTCCCCGTCGACGAACTCGACGGCACCTGGGTGGAACTGGCCTCCCTGGGCAGCGACGACAAGCTGGACCTGAACGTGGGCGACTGGGTCGAGTTCGCGGACACCGCCTCCGCGAGCCGCGGTGAACCCCTGCCGCTGCTGCGGGTGGAGGAGCTGGACCTGCCGGGCCGGCGGGTGCGGCTGTCCGGCGAGCCGGACCCGCGCGTCGGACGGCGGCCGGAGCTGCACCCGTTCCTGCGGCGCTGGGACCAGAAGGAGGGCTCCGCGCGCGGCCGGAAGGGCGCCGCGGGACGCTTCCGCGGCGGCGCGGCGCGGATCGAGGAGGGCCGCTGGCTGCCCCTGGAGGACGGTGTCGAGGTGTACTTCGAGGCCGGCGGCCGGTACCGGTCCGGCGACCACTGGATCGTCCCGGCCCGTACGGCCACGGGCTCGGTCGAGTGGCCCGTGAACGCCGCGCGCAAGCCGCTGCTGCGGCCGCCCGCCGGGATCAGCGTGCACTACGCGCCGCTGGGCTGGGTGACGGGCGAGGGGACGATCGCGGATCTGCGCAGGGTCTTCGGACCGCTGGGCGTTCCGGTGCCGCCGGCGAGCGAGGCCGAACTGGCGGCCGAGGCGCGGGCCGAGGCGGAGGCGAAGGCCGCGGAGAAGGCCGCGGCGGAGGCACGGGCCGGTGACGGCGAGGGGGAGGAAGAGGGCGGCCGGTCCTCCGCCGCGTCCGGCTCCTCCGGCGGCTCCGGCGGCTCCGGCGGCTCCGGCGGCTCCGGCACGGGGACCCGGGCCGCGGCGCGGCGGCGTCCCGCGTCGGCGTCCGCACCGGGCGGCTCGGGCACGGGTTCCGGCTCGGCCCCGGCCTCGGAGGAGGAGAGCGGCGAAGGGGGCGGGGCGGCGGCGGAGAACTGACCGGCCCGGGCGGCGGACGCGCTCCCCCCGGCCCCGGCCCCCGGCCCCGGACGGCCCGTTCGGGGTACCGGACGTGAGCCATTCCATCGAACGATCCATGAGCCGAACCGCATGCGGAGGCGTACCGCCTGGTGAGGCGTGCCGCGCCGACGGAGGACCGCGCACGGTTCCGCGACCCGCGGAGCCGTGCGCGGCGGGCGGTGAACCACACCCGCACCGGGCCCGGGTGTCCGGGAGCCGGTGGACGAACGAGAGGAGTACCGGCGATGGCAACGCCCCTGAGCGCCTCCCGCCTGCTGAAGGCGCTGCGCGACGAAGGACTGGAGGTCCGGGAGTACCGCGGTTGGCGCTCGCACAACCGCAATCACAAGGGCCCCTGGGGGCCGGTCAACGGGGTGATGATCCACCACACCGTGACCTCGGGGACCGACTCCACGGTGCGGCTCTGCTACGAGGGCCACTCCTCGCTGCCGGGCCCGCTCTGCCACGGCGTCATCGACAAGAGCGGCGTGGTCCACCTGGTCGGGAACGGCCGGGCGAATCACGCGGGCCTGGGCGACGGCGACGTCCTGCGGGCTGTCATGAACGAGACAGCGCCCCCCCGGGACAACGAGGCCGACACGGACGGCAACCGCCGCTTCTACGGCTTCGAGTGCGTCAACCTCGGTGACGGCAGGGATCCCTGGCCCAAGGCGCAGAAGCTGGCGATCGAGAAGGTGTCGGCCGCCATCTGCCGTGCACACGGCTGGAACCAGCGGTCCGTGATCGGCCATCTGGAGTGGCAGCCGGGGAAGGTTGACCCGCGCGGGTTCTCGATGAACACCCTGCGGGACCGGATCGCCCGCCGCCTCGGCGAGAAGCCGGACGGCCCGCCGAAGACCTCGCCGAAGCCCCCGCCGCGACCGCAGCACGAGCCCTTCCCCGGGGCCGGGTTCTTCCGGACGGGCTGCGACAGCAAGATCATTACGGCGATGGGGAAGCGGCTGGTCGCCGAGGGCTGCGGGCGCTACCGGGTCGGCCCCGGCCCGCGCTGGTCCGAGGCGGACCGCCAGTCCTACGCCGCCTGGCAGCGGAAGCTGGGCTACTCCGGCTCCGACGCGGACGGCATCCCGGGGTCCACCAGCTGGAGAAAACTCAAGGTGCCCGACGTCTGACGCGAGCCCGGCGCCGAAGGGACCGCCCAACCGGACCCCCGGCCGGAGGCCGGAGGCCGGAAAGGAACGGCATCCCGCCACCGTACGCGGCGATCCGGCCAACGTTCGCTCGGCAGCGGGTTGTTGATGGAATCATGAACTGCCGCCCGGGCGGAGCCCACCTGACAGGGCCCCGCCCGGGCGGTCGCCACACCCGCCGGTCACCGCCCGGCCGGCTCCTCCGGGACGGGCAGCGGACGCTTCTCGAGGGCCGCGGCCATCACCTCCGGGAAGAGGTCCGGGGTGCAGGCGAACGCCGGTGCCCCGAGGGCGGCCAGCGCGGCGGCGTGCTCGCGGTCGTAGGCCGGGGCGCCCTCGTCGGACAGCGCCAGCAGCGCCACGAACTGCACCCCGGACTTCTTCATCGCGGCCACCCGCCCCAGCATCTCGCCGCGTATCCCGCCCTCGTAGAGGTCGCTGATGAGCACGACGACGGTCTCCGCGGGCCGGGTGATGCGGGACTGGCAGTACGCCAGCGCCCGGTTGATGTCCGTGCCGCCGCCGAGCCGGGTGCCGAACAGCACGTCCACCGGATCGTCCAGCTGCTCGGTGAGATCCACGACCGAGGTGTCGAAGACGACGAGCCGGGTGGAGACCGAGCGCAGCGAGGCCAGTACGGCGCCGAAGACGGCGGCGTGGACCACGGAGGACGCCATCGACCCGGACTGGTCCACGCACAGCACGATGTCCTTCGTCACCCCGTGCGCCGCGCGCCCGTGGCCGACCAGCCGCTCCGGTACGACGGTGCGGTACTCGGGCAGGTAGTTCCGCAGATTGGCCCGGACGGTGCGGTCCCAGTCGATGTCGCG
This sequence comes from Streptomyces sp. F63, assembly GCF_018070345.1. Classification (GTDB taxonomy): domain Bacteria; phylum Actinomycetota; class Actinomycetes; order Streptomycetales; family Streptomycetaceae; genus Streptomyces. The sequence continues at coordinate 57,133 of NZ_JAGPXX010000014.1, read as the reverse complement.
GTGGCGCGGGCGGCTGGTGCGGGCGGACCGGTCGAGCGCGCCGGTGACCGCGGACCGGGTCCGCGCGGCCAGCCGCCGCTCCAGCCGGCCGGCCACCGTGCGGACGACGGCCCGCGCGGTGGTCCGCGTCGTCTCCGGCATGGCCCGGTGCAGCGACAGCAGCGTGCCCACGAGATGGACGTCCGCCTCGACGGCCTCCAGCATCTCCGGCTCCAGCAGCAGCGCGGACAGCCCGAGCCGGTCGATCGCGTCCCGCTGCATCACCTGCACGACGGAGCTGGGGAAGTAGGTGCGGATGTCCCCGAGCCAGCGCGCCGCCCGCGGTGCGGAGCCGCCGAGCCCGCCCTCCCGGCCGCCGCCTTCCACGCCGTTGTCCGGGCCGGCGCCCCCGCCACCGTAGAGGGCGGACAGGGCGCGGTCCATCGCGGCGTCCCGGCCGGCCGGTTCGTGGCCCGTGCCGTCGGCTCCGTCCCCGCCGAGGGCCAGCCGCCACCGCCGCAGCCGCTCCTCGCCGCCCACCGGAACGGCCGCCGCCGCCCCCGCGGTTCCCTCGTCCACCCCGCTCAACGGGCCACCTCCATCGGGTCGTTGTGATCGCGACCGAGCAGCAGCCGCAGGACCGGGAGGACCGCCGCGGCCCGCTCCTCGTCCAGACCGGGCCCGAAACCGGGCGCCCCCGGGGCCGCCGGCCCCTCCGCGCCGCCGCGCCCGGCGGCCGGGCCGCGGCGGACCAGTTCCCCCAGGGTGCGCCGCACCCCGGGCTCATAGGCCGCGAACGTGCGCCGCAGCAGCGGCAGGACCTGCGTGAACGCGGCGTCCGGCACCCCGGTCAGCCAGCCGTCGACGAGGGCGAGCAGCCGCGCGTCGTGCACCAGCAGCAGACCACCGGACTCCCCGCCGACGAACCCCTCGATCCAGGCGGCACCGGCCGCGGGCGGAGTGCCGGGCGACAGGGCGAGGCCCATCAGCCGGGCCGCCTCCCCCTCCGCCAGCCGCCCGTCGTCCAGCAGCAGCCGCACCGCCCGGCCGCGGACGCCGGGCGCCGCGGTCTCCCGCCCGGCGAGACTCCGCAGCACACCCGCCCACCGGTCCCGTAGGCCCGCGCCGGGGGCGGGAGCCGCGGCGCCGGGAGGCCGCCCGGGCCCACCGCTCCCCGCCGGGGCGCCCGCGAGCAGGCTCACCGCCGCGTGCACCGCGTCCACATGACCGCGCATCACCGCGGCACCGTCCGCGTCGAGCCCCGAACAGGCCGGGGGCAGGCCGACGAACACCCGGTCGGCCAGGCCGGCCGCGACTTCCGTCAGCGCCGAGGCGTCCGTGGCGCGCACATCCCCGTAGCGCACGGACCGCGCCAGGGCCGGCAGGGCCTCCGCGAGACGGCCGACGTCCGTGTCCAGAGCGGCGCGGTCGGCGAGCGCCCGCATGACGGCCGGCAGCGCGCCGGACAACCCGGCCAGCAGGCACCGCTCGGCCAGGGCCGTGACCTCCGGCAGCGCGGCGGCCGACACCGCCGCCGACTCCGCACGGGCCGTGGCCGCGGAGAGGACGGTGGTGCCCCACACCCCCGCCTCGGAGACCCGGACGGACAACTCCGGCTCCCAGCGCAGCCGCCAGGTCTCCCGGAAGGTCCCCAGGCCGCCGCGTCCGCGCACCGGCTCGCCCCAGTCGATGCCGAGGAGCCGCAGCCGATGCAGCAGCCTGCTCCGCCCGGCGTCGGTCTCCCCGCGCAGATCGAGGCCGAGTTCGCGGTCCGCCGCCTCCGGCTTGAGCCGCAGCCGGCGCTGCTCCGCGCCGAGATCGCGCTGCAGGGGCACGGCCGGGGCGGCCCGGGGCACTGCTCCCAGCGCGTCCCCCACCACGAGGCGCCGCGCGACGAGCTCCAGCGGCACATCGGAGCCCTCGCACATCACCGCGCGGACGGCGTCGGTCGCCTCGGCGAGCCCCGCGAGCGGCCGGCCGCGGAGCGCCGCGAGGCCGCGGGCGAGCCGCACCGCCTCGATGACGTCGGCGGACGACACGGGGTGGTCCTCATCCCGCAGCAGCCGGGCCACCTTGGTCATCCACCGCTCCACGGGGCGGTCGGGGGACCGGAAGAGATGCCCGTACCAGCCCGGGGAGGAGATCCCGGCACCGTAGCCGCTGTGCCGGGAGAGCCGCCGATGGGTCCAGGGCACCCAGGTGATCTCCGCTCTGACCCGGGGCAGTCCGCGGAGCAGCCGCCGGTCCGCGGCCACGGCCGTCCGCGCGGCGAGCGCGGGGACGTGCCAGGCTCCGCACACCACGGCCACCCGGCCCCCGAACTCCCGCCGGGCCTCCCGCAGCCGGAGCCGCATATGGGCCTCGCGCACCAGGTCGCGGGGGTGCCCGCCGGATCCCTGGGCCTCCCGCAGCACGCCCATCGCCTCCGCGAGCACGGTGAACGGTGCCAGCGCGGCCTCCGCACCGCCCGGCGCCGCGGCGGACGCCGTACCGCGCCCCGCCGCCGCGGCCCCCGGATCGCCCGGCGCCGGGGCGGGCCCGCCCGGGGCGGCTCCGGCCGGGCCGGGATCGTCCGCTCCCGCGCCGGACCGGTCTGTCGCGGGCCCCGCCCCCGCCCGGGGGGCGGCGGACCGGTGCTCAACGACGTCCTCCCACCAGCGCTCCGGGTCGTCGTACCCGGCGGCCCCGGCGAGGAGGGCGAGCGGGTCGGTCCGCGCCTCGTCCGCCGGGGCATCGCCGCCGGCCTCCTCCCAGGCCAGCACGTGGGCCGCCGGGAGGTCGACGAACCGGACCGGGACCCCGCGCTCCACCGCCCAGCGGAGCGCCACCCACTCCGGGGAGAACTCCGCCAGCGGCCAGAAGGCGGAGCGCGCCGGCTCCCCCGCCACATGGGCGAGCAGGGCGACGGGCGGCCGCATGCCCTCCTCGCACACGAGCGGGGCGAGCCCGTCCGCCTCGGGCGGGCCCTCGATCAGCACGGCGGGCGGCGCGTACGCGTCCAGTACCGCGCGGACCGCCCGCGCCGAGCCGGGCCCGTGGTGCCGCACGCCCAGCAGCAGCGGCTCATCCGGCCGTGCCATCGCGCCCCACCCCCCGGACGCTGCAGCGGAGTCCGCCCGCTCCGCGCGGCCGCCGCGCGGCCATCAGGCGGCCACCTCCCGGCAGGCGCGGTAGAAGTCCTTCCAGCCCTCGCGCTCCCGGACCACCGCTTCCAGATACTCCTGCCAGACCACCCGGTCGGCGGACGGGTCGCGCACCACCGCCCCCAGCAGGCCGGCCGCCACGTCGGACGGGCGCAGCACCCCGTCCCCGAAATGGGCGGCCAGGGCCAGCCCTCCGGTGACGACGGAGATGGCCTCGGCCGTGGACAGGGTGCCCGAGGGCGACTTGAGCTTGGTGCGGCCGTCCGCCGTGACCCCGTCGCGCAGTTCGCGGAAGACCGTGACCACACGCCGTATCTCGGCGAGACCGCCGCCGGCCGGCGGCAGATCGAGCGAGCCGCCGATCTGGTCGACACGGCGGGAGACGATCTCGACCTCCGCCTCGGCGGTGGCCGGCAGCGGCAGCACCACCGTGTTGAAACGGCGGCGCAGGGCGCTGGACAGCTCGTTGACGCCGCGGTCGCGGTCGTTGGCGGTCGCGATGAGGTTGAAGCCGCGGACGGCCTGAACCTCCTGACCCAGCTCGGGAATGGGCAGGGTCTTCTCGGACAGCACCGTGATGAGCGTGTCCTGGACGTCGGCGGGGATACGGGTCAGTTCCTCGACCCGCGCGGTCGTCCCCTCGGCCATCGCGCGCATCACGGGGCTGGGCACCAGCGCCTCCCGGCTCGGCCCGTGAGCGAGCAGCCGGGCGTAGTTCCAGCCGTAGCGGATGGCCTCCTCCGGGGTCCCGGCCGTGCCCTGGACCAGCAGGGTGGAGTCGCCGCTGACGGCTGCGGCCAGATGCTCGGAGACCCAGGTCTTGGCGGTGCCGGGCACGCCGAGCAGCAGCAGCGCCCGGTCGGTGGCGAGCGTGGTGACGGCGACCTCGACGATCCGGCGCGGGCCGACGTACTTGGGCGTGACGACGGTGCCGTCCGGCAGCGTGCCGCCCAGCAGATAGGTGGCGACGGCCCGGGGCGACAGCCGCCAGCGCTCCGGCCGGGGCCGGTCGTCGGCGGCCGCGAGGGCCCGCAGCTCCGCGGCGAAGGCGTCCTCGGCGTGCGGCCTCAGTGCTTCCCCCGGGCCGGCCGTGGTGGCGTCCGTGGTCGTGGTGGCGTCCGTGGTCATGGCTCCCCCTCCGCGCGGAAACGGACGGCCCGCCGCCGGAGACCGCGGGCCGTTTGCGTCGTCCCCACCCTGCACGAGGGCACTGACACCGGCCCGGGGCGCGGCCCCCCGCTCCGCTACCCGGCGACGGGCGAGAGGGCGACGCAGGAGGCCGGGGCCGCGGCACCCTCGCTCGTCTGCTCCTCGATGACTTCCCCCTTATGGGTGATCGTGCAGGTCACTTCGGACCCCTCGGGACCGGGGACGGCCAGAACCGTCGGCGTGGCGACGCCCTCGAGCACGACGGTCTTCCGCCACGGGGTCCCGGGCTTCTCCACGGCCTCCAGTTCGGGCCTGGTGGCCGTCCCCCGGCCCGCGTTGAACTCGATCGCCTCCAGGCCTTCGCCGGACACCTCGTAGGTGACCTCGAACTTCTCCTCCAGAGCCCGGTCCACGCCGTCGGTGAGCCTGTCCGCCGCCCGGTCCCCGGCCGTGGCCGGCGCCTCGCCGGAACAGCCGGACGCGGTGAGCGCGGACAGGGCCGCGGCGAGCGCGGGAAGGACGGTGCGGGCTGCGCGCTTCACGTCGAAAGCCTTCCGGTTCCGTGGCGGGGGAAGGCAGATCAAACCGCAGTTCCGCTCCGGCGGCAAACGGCCTCCGGGCGGGAGCGGAGCCGGTGGCGGGCCCGGTCCCGGCCGCCTCCGCAGGGCATTGTCAGTCCCCGCCCGTACGGTCGGGGACATGACTCAGCAGGGGGTGCGCTGGACGGTTGAGCAGGTGCTGGCACTGGCACCTGACGCCCCGTCGCGGAAGGCGGGCGGCCGGCTCGGCACGCCCGCCCCGTGGTCGGGGACGGGCGCGGGAGAGCAGGCGGTGTGGGGGCTGTGCGAGGGCAGCGGTGGTGCCCCGTACCGCACGGTCGTGGCGCTGCGCGGCGCCGAGCGGCCGGGGGCGGCGCCGGGCTTCCACTGCACCTGCCCGAGCCGCAAGGTTCCCTGCAAGCACGCACTCGGACTGCTGCTGCTGTGGGCGTCCGACGGCGGGGGACCGGCCGGTGCGGGGTCCGTGCCGGCCGGGAAGCCGCCGGACTGGGCCCGGCGCCGGCTGGCGGAGGGCGAGCGGCGGGCGGAGCACCGGCGCGCCGGCCCGGGTCCGGCGGCTGGGGGCCCGAAGGACGCCGAGGCGGCCCGGCGGCGGGCCGGGCAGCGGGCGGAGCGGATGGCCGCCGGCGCCTCGGAACTGGAGCGCAGGCTGCTGGATCTGCTCCGTGGCGGGCTGGCCGGGGCCGACCGCGCGGGCTACGGGGCATGGGAGGAGACCGCGGCCCGTATGGTCGACGCCCAGGCTCCGGGCCTGGCGGCGAGGGTGCGGGAAGTGGCGGCCGCCGCGGGCTCGGGCCGGCCGGGGCGGCTGCTGGAGGAGTGCGCGCTGCTCCATCTGCTGAACCGGGCCCTGCTCGGTGTCTCCGCGCTGCCCGGTCCGCCGGCCGCGACGGTGCGGGCCCGGGCCGGGGTTCCGGTGCGGGCCGCCGAGGTGCTGGCCGCCGAGGGCGCGGCCGTCCGCGACGACTGGCTGGTCCTGGCCCAACGGGACGGCACGGACGGCTCCCTGACCACCCGGCGCACCTGGCTGCGCGGGGCGCGGACGGGCCGGACGGCGCTGTTGCTGGGCTTCGCATCCCCGGGGCGCGCCCCGGAGGTCGATCTGCCGGCCGGCTGCTCGCTGGACGCGGAGCTCGCCCCGTATCCCGGGTCACCGCCGCTGCGGGCCGCGCTCGGCACACGGTTCGCCCCGCCCCGGCCGGGCGGCCGCCCGCCGGGGTCGGACACCGGCGCGGCCCTCGCCGCCTACGGCCGCGCCCTGTGCGAGGACCCGTGGCTGGAGGCCTGGCCGGCGGTCCTGGCCGGGGTGGTCCCCGTGCCGGGCGACGGCCCCGTCCGCGACGGGGCGGGCGGCCGGGGAGTCCACGGCCCCGGCGGGGGCTGGCAGTTGGCCGACGCGGCCGGCGGTGCCGCCCTCCCCGTGGACCCGCGTGCCGCGGAACGGCCGGGCCTGTGGCGGCTGCTCGCGGTCTCCGGCGGCGACCCGGTCACCGTCTTCGGCGAATGCGGCCACCGCGGCTTCCTGCCGTACACCGTCTGGTCGCCGGAGACGGGCGAGGCGACAGCGCTGTGAACCGCCCCTGAACCAGGGGTGGTTCCGGAGCGTCTTCCCTCATCACCGGTGAGAAGGCGAAACGGCCGGAGGACCGTGCGCGGCGGCCCCGGGCAGCCCGCCCGCAGACCGGGCCCGGCCCCGATTCCCATTCCGATTCCCATTCCGATTCCGAGTCCGATTCCGATTCCGACCACGAGAAGCCCCGGCCTCACAGCCATTCACCAACGGCCAGCACAACGGGAACAGCGGAACAGGACGGCCCACAGAGGTCCGGATGATCCGCATACAGGGGGATTGATGACGACGGCCGACGATCACATGACGACCACCCACAGCGTCTCCGGCGACCACGTCACCGGGGCCGCCGGCTCCCACCCGGCCGCATACCGCACGACGTCGAACGACAACCACGCGACCGTCCACTGGGACGATCTCGTGGCGGCCGCCCTGCTGGGCACGGAGCGGCGCACCCCGCCCGGTGCGGCACCGGGCGCCGAGCCGGCGGCCGCGCTGCTGGACGCGGCGGCGGTCGCCACGCTCCGGCGGCGGGCCGGGCTGCGGCCCGCCGCGGCCCGGCCCCGGCCGGCGCCCGCCCCGGCGGATCCCCGGCCACCGCTGCCGGCGGCCGCCCGGCGGCGGCTGGCCCTGCTGCTCGCCGACCGCCTCGGGCCGGGGAGCAGCGGGGGGCGCCGGGGCACCGCCCCGGATCTCACGGAACTGCTGCCGCAGTGGCTGTCCGCCGCGAACCGGCACGGCTACCGGGCGCCCGCCGCCCTGCTGCCCGAGCTGCTGGACGCGGCACGGGCCCGGACCGATCTGCGGTCGGCGGCTCTCACCCTGGCCGGTCCCCGCGCCCTGTGGCTGGCCCGCGCCAACCCGGACTGGAGGTTCGCCCTGCGCGGCTCGGTGCCCGCGGCCGTGCCGGAGGCGTCCTATCCGGACGCCCCGGCCCGGCCCCAGGGCCCGGCCGGTCCGGCCGGACCGGAGGCCGCGGCGGGCGGGCGGAGCGCGGCGGTCCGCCGCCTCTGGGAGGAGGGGCTGTTCGCGGAACGCGTCGCGCTGCTGGAGACCCTGCGCCGCCGTGAACCGGCCGCGGCGCTCGCCCTGCTCGACACCACCTGGCGGACCGAGCGCGCCGAGGACCGGCTGATGTTCCTCGATTCCCTGCGGACCGGCCTGTCCGGGGCCGACGAGCCCTTCCTGGAGAGGGCATTGGCGGACCGCAGCCGCACTGTGCGGGCGACGGCCGCCGAGTTGCTGTCCGCCCTGCCCGGTTCGGCGTTCGCCGCCCGGATGGCCGCGCGCGCCGCGTCCTGTGTGCTGCTGGATCCGGCCGCGCCCGTCCCGCTCATCACGGTCGTGGCCCCGCGGACCTGTGACGCCGCGATGCAGCGCGACGGTGTCATACCGAAGCCGCCGCACGGGCGCGGCGAACGCGCCTGGTGGCTGGGGCAGTTGGTGGAGGCCGCACCGCTGGGCCACTGGACGGAGCGCTTCGGCGGGCGTTCGGCCGCGGAGATCACGGCGCTGCCGGTGGCCGACGGCTGGCGGCCCGAACTGTACGCGGCCTGGTGCCGGGCGGCGGTGCGGCAGCGGAACGCGGAGTGGTCGCGGGCGCTGCTCGGCTCCCCCGCGGCGGTCCCGGCGGAGGATCCCGGCACGGCCTCGCCCGGTGAGCGGACCCGGCTGCTGTTCACACTGCCCGCGGGGGAACGCGCCCGCTGGGTGGCCGGGTTCATCGCGGCCCACGGCCTGTCGGAGGCCTTCCAGCTGCTGGGGGTCTGCGCGGTGCCCTGGGCCGCCCCGCTCGGCCGGGCCGTGGTCGACGCCCTCGACATCGCGCGGGAGGCGGGCAGTTATCCCTGGAGTTTCAGCGGTGTGATGGGCTTGGCCGAGCGGTGCCTGGATCCGGAGGAGGCGGACCGGCTGGAGCTGCTGACGGCCGCCACCGACGAACCGGAGGGCTCCTCTCCGGGTGCCGGGAGCTACTGGTCGGAGGCCTTCCAGCGCCTGGTCCGCACCCTCCGGCTGCGCCGGGCGATGCTCAGCGAACTCGCCGGAGGCACCCCGGCCGGGACCCTCGAAGGCCCCACCGTCCCCGGGGACCCCGGAGACCCCTGCCGCCCCGGCTCCGCCGCCAAGGCCGCCTCTGCGTCCCCGGCCCCCGCGCCGACGACGCCGCGCCCCCCATGACGCCGCGTGATCCCGCGTACGCGCACCGCTCCGGCCCGTACCGTCCGGCAGGCCCCGGGACCGTACGCCACCGACCTGCCGGGACGTCCGGCGGAACGCGTCACGACGGGGAACCCGCCCCGGGCCGGGGCGCCGCCGACCGCACACCGGGCCGCCCTCGGACGGCCGGAGGCCGCCCGGGCCCCGCGGGGCCGGGCCGGTCAGGCCGCGAGTTCGCGGAGGTTGGACCGCACCCAGGTGACGACGTCGCCGGTCGGCGTGCCCGGAGTGAAGATCTCCGCGACGCCCAGTTCCTTGAGCGGCGGAATGTCACCCTCGGGGATGATGCCGCCGCCGAAGACCTTGATGTCCGCCGCGTCACGCTCCTGCAGCAACTCCAGGACCTTCGCGAAAAGGGTGTTGTGCGCACCGGAGAGAATGGAGAGGCCGATGGCGTCCGCGTCCTCCTGGATCGCCGTGTCCACGATCTGCTCCGGCGTCTGGTGCAGGCCGGTGTAGATGACCTCCATACCGGCGTCCCGCAGCGCCCGCGCGATGACCTTGGCCCCGCGGTCGTGGCCGTCGAGCCCCGGCTTGGCCACCACCACGCGGATCGGACCCGACACACCCATCATCTGCCTCCTGTACGTATGCCGTCACCGGCCCTGTGGTGCTCCCCCGCCGCCCGCGGCAGGGTAGTGAACGAACGTTATCCCCAGCATCGCGCGCCCGGCAGTTTCCCGGCCACCAGGGAGGGGGAAATCACACGTGGGACATATGCGCTTCGCGCGCGGTCCCGGCTGTTCCGGCCGCCGGCCGGCCGCCGGGGCGGCCGGAGCGGGGCCCGCCGCGGCGAACCCCCGCCGCCATCGCGGCAGCGGGGAGCGGCGTGCCCGTTCCGCGACGCCGGGTGATCCCCCCCGGCCACCCCCTCAGAGCGCACGGGGCCGCGGTCCCCGCGGACACCGCCGCCGTGTGCGATCCGGAGGTCTGCCGATGAAGGCGCTCACCCGCAGAGCACTCGGGGCCCTGTCGCGGTCTCCCCTGCCGTCCCTGCCCGTCCTGCCCTCTCTTTCCGCGCTGCCTCTCCCGCCGCTGCCGCGGCCGCCCTCCGGGGCGATGGTCCGGGCGTCCGTCCTGGAACTGCTGGTCCTCGCGGGCCACACCCTGCTCTATCCGACGGGCCTCACCCAGGAACGCTGCGCCGCCCCCGGACCTCCGGGGGCGGCACCGCACCCGGATCCGGCCGGCACGGACGCGTCCGCGGCCCGGGCACCTTCCCGGCTGCGGCTGCCCGTCCCCGCGAGCGGACCGGACCGGCCGCCCGTGCTGCTGCTGCACGGCTTCATCGACAACCGCTCCGTCTTCGTCCTGCTCCGGCGCTCCCTGCGGCGGCACGGGCACCGCCGGGTGGAAGCGCTCAACTACTCACCGCTGACCTGTGACATCCGCTCGGCGGCGGTGGCGCTCGCGGAGCGGGTGGAGGAGATCTGCGAGCACACCGGGCACTCCCGGATCGACGTGGTGGGCCACAGCCTGGGCGGGCTCATCGCCCGCTACTACGTGCAGCGACTGGGCGGTGACAGCCGGGTCCGCACGCTCGTCACACTGGGCACGCCGCATTCCGGCACCACCGCCGCGCCCTGGCTGAGCGCGCATCCCCTCATCCGGCAGATGCGTCCGGACTCCCCCGTCATCAGGGAATTGTCCGCTCCCGCACCGGAATGCGCGACGCGTTTCGTCTGCTTCTGGAGCGAGTTGGACCAGGTGGTACTGCCACCCGCGACCGCCCGCATCGAGCATCCGGATCTGGCCGCCGTGAATATCAGAGTCAGCGGTATCGGACATCTCGCGCTGCCGGTGCACGGTGCCGTGGCCGCGGAGATCCGGCGGGTACTGGACCTGCCGCCGGAGGCCAATGCGGGCACCGGAGAGGCCGGTTCGGTCGCCTGACAGCCGCGAGCGCAACCGGTTATTCATCGAACACAATTCGAACGCAGGGCCACACTGCGGCCGACAGTTCACCGAAAGGTATCCAAATGCCCGTCGCGGGGCGGCCGGAAACCCGGGGAAGATTGTGGCCGTCGCGTACCGCCGGGTACAGTCGCCGCTAATTCTCCTGCTGTCGAGGCGAAAGAGAAGTTGGTGGTGAACGATCGTCACCCGTCTGGTACCCCCCTCCAGACGGCCCACGCTCCTGATGCCTCGTACGGGTATTACACCCCTTACGAGCAGCAGGACACCCAGATCGGTTACGCCGGCTACAGCGACTACGCCCCGGGCGCGCCCGGCCGTCACGACGCTTCCTCCTACGGGGACGGCGACCCGCTCTTCGGCGCGGCCCCGGGCGGTGACCAGCAGTTCGCCGCGCCGTGGGACACCGGCGCCCCCGGCATGCCGGCCGCGCCCGAGCAGCCCTACGACGCCTACGGCACCGGCGGGACCGGCGCGTACCCCGCCGTCGGCCCCGAGACCGGCGGCTGGGACACGGGCGCGCACTGGGCACCCGGCGGCCCGGCCACCGGCCAGTGGGACTCCGGCGCCTGGGAGAGCGCGCAGGTTCACGGCCAGGACACCACCACCGGCTCGTACCCGACGGCCTCCCCGTACGCGGCGGAAGCGCAGGGCTACGACGTCTCCGGGGCGTACGACACGGGCCAGTACGCCACCGGTGGCCACGACACCGGCTCCTACGAGACCGCCGCGGCCTTCGGCACCTCCGCCGGCTTCGACGGCTCCGGCCAGTGGGACGCCACCGCGTGGCAGACCGGCGGTTCGGCGCCCGCCGACGGGGCCCACAACGCCGCCCCCGAGGCGGAGCACGAACGCACGGCCGTCTTCGAGCCGCCGGCCGAGACGGCCGCCTCCGCCGAACACGACCCGGGCCACGACGGTTACGACCGTTACGACGGCTATGACGGTTACGCCGGCTACGGCGAACCCGGCCACGCCCACCCCGACGAGACCACCGACGAGGTCCACGGCCCGGCGGAGCCGCACGGAACCGACACGTACGACGCCGAGGCCTACGACACCGAGCCGTACGATTCCGGGCCGTACGACAGCGAGCCGTACGACACCGACGGCCGTGACGAGCCAGGTCTTCCGGACGCCGAGGAGATCGCCGTCCTCGGCACCGCCGCCTCCCCCGCCCCCCACACCGGCCCTGCCCCGCGCCGCGGCGGCTCCGGGAACCGCAGCCGCCGCCGGGCTCCCGCCAAGCGGTCCGCGCTGCTCACCGTCGCCGTCCCCTCCGTCGCCGTGATGGGCGTGGCCGGGATCGCCGCCGCCTCCGTCGGCGGAGCCACGGACGACTCCAAGACCACCCAGGCCGCCCCCGACCAGGACGCGGTGAAGCCGGCTCTGGCCAACAACAAGCTGGACACCCAGCTCGCCACGCTCACCGCCGACGCCGACGACTTCGCCGACCGCGCCAGCCGCACCCAGGAGCGCATCGACCTCCGGGAACGCCAGGCCGAGGAGAAGCGGCGCAAGGAGGCCGAGGCGGCGCGCAAGGAGGCCCTGCGCCCCAAGTTCGCCCTCCCCGTGGCGCAGCGGGGACTGAGCGCCTACTACGGCCAGGCGGGCATCAACTGGATGTCCGTGCACAGCGGCATCGACTTCCCCGTCGCCTACGGCACCCCCGTGATGGCGGCCACCGACGGCACGGTCCGCACCCAGTACAACCTGGCCTACGGCAACATGGCCATCGTGACGGCCCCCGACGGCACCGAGACCTGGTACTGCCACCTCAGCAGCACCAAGATCCGGTCCGGCACCGTCAAGGCGGGCGACACCATCGCGTACGCGGGCAACTCCGGCAACTCCACCGGTCCGCACCTGCACTTCGAGGTGCGCCCCGGCGGTGGTTCGGCGATCGACCCACTGGGCTGGTTCCAGAGCCACGGCCTCGACCCGCAGTAGCGGGCGCGGACGTACGGCCGGCGGACGGCACGGAGACGCCGGGCACGGAGACGACGGGCACGGAGACGACGGGCACCGATACGCCGGGCCCGGATACGGCGACGGACGCGGGCCCGGGGACGCGCGACGCCCGTCCCGGGGCCCCGTGGACCTCGGTAAGTCCGTACGGGCACACGGGAATTCCGCCGGGCCGCGCCACGGGCACGTCCTCCCCCGGAGCGGCGGCCGCCGGCCCGGCGGTGCTACAGCTTCTCGACCGGGGCGTAGCGCAGCAGCAGCACCTTCGGTTTGGCGTCGCCGAAGTCGATGGTGGCCTTCGCGTCGTGTCCGCTGCCGGCCACCGACAGCACCGTGCCGAGCCCGAACTGGTCGTGGGTGACGCGGTCCCCGGCGGCGAGCGCGATCACCGGCCGGTCCGTGGTCCGCCGGGTGGCGAAGCCGCTCGGGCCCTTGGCCCGCGCCGACGACAGCGACGAGGCCACGCTCGCCCCGGCCGCCGCGGAGGGCGTGGACGGACCGGTGCGCCGCCACTCCACATAGGTCTCGGGGATCTCCTCCAGGAAGCGGGAGGGCGGGTTGTAGGAGGGCTGGCCCCACGCGCTGCGCAGGACGGAGCGGGTGAGGTAGAGCCGCTCGCGGGCGCGGGTGATGCCCACGTAGGCCAGGCGCCGCTCCTCCTCCAGCTCCTTGGTCTGGCCGAGGGCGCGCATGTGCGGAAAGACGCCGTCCTCCAGGCCGGTGAGGAAGACCACCGGGAACTCCAGGCCCTTGGCGGTGTGCAGCGTCATGAGTGTGATGACGCCGCCGCCGTCCGCGTCCTCGTCGGGGATCTGGTCGGAGTCGGCGACCAGGGCGACGCTCTCCAGGAAGTCGGCGAGCGTGCCCGGGCCCGCTCCGCCGGCCGGGGCCTCCGCACCGGCGGTGCCGCCGGCGGCCGCGCCGGCTCCGCGCTCCTGCTCGAACTCCAGGGCCACGGCCGCGAGTTCCTGGAGGTTCTCGATCCGGGTCTCGTCCTGCGGGTCGGTGGAGGCCTGGAGTTCGGCGAGATAGCCGGTGCGTTCGAGCACGGCCTCCAGGACGGTGGCCGGGCCGGCGCCGGATTCGGCGATCGTCCGCAGCTCCTCCATCAGCGTGTTGAACCGCTTGACGGCGTTGGCCGAGCGCGCGGCCATGCCGTACGCCTCGTCGACGCGGCGCAGCGCCTGCGCGAAGCTGGTCTTCTCCCGGGAGGCGAGGGCGTCGATCATCGCCTCGGCGCGCTCGCCGATGCCGCGCTTGGGGACGTTGAGGATGCGCCGCAGCGGGACGGCGTCCTCCGGGTTGGCCAGCACCCGCAGATACGCCAGGACGTCCCGGACCTCCTTGCGCTCGTAGAAGCGCACCCCGCCGACGACCTTGTACGGCAGCCCCACCCGGATGAAGATCTCCTCGAACACCCGGGACTGGGCGTTGGTGCGGTAGAAGACCGCCACGTCACCGGCCTTGGCCTGGCCGGCGTCGGTCAGCCGGTCGATCTCGTCGGCGATGAACTGGGCCTCGTCGTGCTCGGTGTCGGCGACGTAGCCGGTGATCGCGGAGCCCGCGCCGGCGTCCGTCCAGAGGTTCTTGGGGCGGCGGTTCTCGTTGCGCTCGATGACGGCGTTGGCGGCGCTCAGGATGGTCTGGGTGGAGCGGTAGTTCTGCTCCAGCAGGATGGTGGTGGCGTCGGGGTAGTCCTCCTCGAACTGGAGGATGTTGCGGATCGTCGCGCCGCGGAAGGCGTAGATCGACTGGTCCGCGTCACCGACGACGCACAGCTCGGCCGGTTCCACGGCCGGCTGTCCCTGCTCGCCCTCCGCCCCGCCCCGCTCCGCCCCGCCGGCCGTGCCGACGAGTTCGCGGATGAGCGTGTACTGCGCGTGGTTGGTGTCCTGGTACTCGTCGACGAGGACGTGCCGGAAGCGGCGCCGGTAGTGCTCGGCGACGTCCGGGAACGCCTGGAGGAGATGGACGGTGGTCATGATGATGTCGTCGAAGTCGAGGGCGTTGGCCTCGCGCAGCCGCTGCTGGTACAGCGTGTACGCCTCGGCGAGCGTCTTGTCGAAGCTGCTCGGGGAGGACTCGGCGGCGGCCTGGGCGGCGAAGTCCTCCTCGTCGATCAGCTCGTTCTTGAGGTTGGAGACCTTGGCCGTGAGGGACTTCGGCGGGAAGCGTTTGGGGTCCAGGTCCAGATCGCGGCAGACCAGGGCCATCAGCCGTTTGGAGTCGGCGGCGTCGTAGATCGAGAAGCTGGAGGTGAAGCCCAGCTTCTTGCTCTCGCGGCGGAGGATGCGGACGCAGGCGCTGTGGAAGGTGGAGACCCACATGGCGTTCGCCCGCGGGCCGACCAGCTCCTCCACGCGCTCCTTCATCTCGCCCGCGGCCTTGTTGGTGAAGGTGATCGCGAGGATCGAGCCGGGGTGCGCGCCGCGGGCGGCGAGCAGATACGCGATGCGGTGGGTGAGGACCCGGGTCTTGCCGGAGCCGGCACCGGCCACGATGAGCAGCGGCGAACCGGTGTGCAGCACGGCGGCGCGCTGCTGGTCGTTGAGACCGTGCAGCAGCGCGGCGGGGTCGGTGACGGGCCGCGGCGCGCCGTCGCGGTAGTACGCCTCCCGGGGCGCGCCGTCGAACGCGCCGCCGAAGAGATCGGCGGGGATCTCCTCACCGGGGGCGTCGTGCTCGGGCGGCGGGGGCTCCTCGTCCGCGGGGCCGAGGTCTGCCAGGAAGCTGTCGTCAAAGAGGCTGCTCATCGCCACCCGAGTCTAGGCGGACCCGCCGACGGGCGGCACCGGGTTGCCGCTGACGCCGTCGCGGGGGCCGCTCGCCGGTCCCGGGGCCACCCGGTTCGCCGGTCAGGGGCCGCCGGTTTCCGCCCGGAGAAGCCCGGTTCGCGCCCGGAGAGGCCCGGTTTCCGGTCCGCGGACGCCTTGCTCGCACCCGGCCCGCCCGCCCGGACGCCGGTTCCCCACGCGTCGCCGGGCGCACCGCCGCCGGAGACCCGGGAAGCCCGAACTCCCCTGTCCCTCCCGGTCTTTATGTGTTACTAACCGTGCCCGGCCAGCCACCCGGAGGGAACAATTCCGCCCTGCTCGAAAAATATAACGGAATGGTTTCGGGCATATCGAACAACGGCCTTCACACGAGCCGCACATATGGCTACGGTGCTCGATCAGGCGGCCCGCACTCCCCGCCGGCGACCGCGTCGGCACGGGCAGCCACCGCCGAATCCGGCCCTTTCCCCAGGGAGTCCGGAACCGGGGACCCACACGCGGCACCGGGGTGAATCGGTCTTCCGCGCGGCGCACACGGCGTCTCGCCCGGACCGTAGGGCAGCCTTCCGATTACGCCCGAACCCGACAGCTAACCCGGTAGGCGGTCCACGGAAGGAGCGCCGATCTTGGCGTCGCACCGCAAAACCCGGCCCCTCGGTACCCCGGCTTCGCGTCGCACCGCCGTCGGACTCGGTACGGCGGCCCTCGCCTCCGTCACCCTCCTCCAGAGCGCGCAGGCCGCGCCGGGCGACGGCGAACCGAAGCAGTCCATCGAGGAAGTGCAGAAGAAGGTCGACGAGCTCTACCGCCAGGCGGGGAGCGCCACCCAGCAGTACAACCAGGCCAAGGAGCGCACGGAGGAGCAGCGTTCCAAGGTCGACGGCCTGCTGGACGCCGTCGCCAAGCGCACCGAGAAGCTCAACGAGGCACGAAGGAGCCTCGGCAGCTTCGCGACCGCGCAGTACCGCAACGGCGGCATGAGCCCCACCGCCACCATGCTGCTCGCCTCCGACCCGCAGGACTACTTCGACCAGACGCGCGTGATGGCCCGGATGACGGACCAGCAGGAGCAGGCCGTCGAGGAGTTCCGCGAGCAGCAGGTCGCGACCACGGAGAAGCGCGAGGAGGCGGGCAAGAGTCTCGCCACGCTCACCGACGCGCAGGAGAAGCTGCGGGAGAGCAAGCGGACCGTGCAGGCCAAGCTGGCCGAGGCGCGCGAGTTGCTCAACCGGCTGACCGCGGAGGAGCGGGCCCGGCTGGCGGAGATCGAGCGCCGGAAGGAGGCGGAGGCCCAGCGCAAGGCGGAGGAGCTGGCGCGGCAGCAGGAGGCGGAGCGGCAGCGGCTCGCCGAGGAGGCGCGGCAGCAGGCGGAGGCGGAGGCCGCGGCCGGCGCGGACGCCGGCACCTCCGCGGGTACGGACACCTCGGCCGGCACCGGCGCCACGGAGACCACCGGCACCAAGGCGCAGCAGGCGATCGAGTTCGCCCGCGCCCAGATCGGCAAGCCGTACGTCTGGGGGGCGACCGGCCCCAACTCGTACGACTGCTCGGGCCTCACCGGCGCCGCCTGGAAGGCCGCCGGGGTCACGCTGCCCCGTACCACCTACGACCAGGTGAACACCGGCACCCGCGTCGCCAAGTCCGCCATGCAGCCCGGTGACCTGATCTTCTTCTACGGCGACATCAGCCACGTCGGCCTGTACATCGGCGACGGCCAGATGATCCACGCCCCGAAGCCGGGCACGAACGTGCGCATCGAGTCGATCGACACCATGCCCTTCTACGCGGCCACGCGCCCCGCGTAGCCCGGCCGGGCCGGGCGATCCGCCGGAGGCCGCGCTCGGTGGGCGGGCAGTGGGCGAGCGGTCGAGGGGCGGTCGACGGGCGGTGGACGGGCGGTGGACGGGCGGCCCGGAACACGACGTGACGGGCGGTACCCGGCCTCGGGGGGAGGCCGGGTACCGCCCGTCGCCGTGTCCGGCCGTCCACCGGAGACCGTCCGCCGGAGGCTCTCCGCGTGCTGCGGGGTCAGGTGTGGTCTTCCGCCGTCACGGCGCGCGGCGGCCGGGTCTCGTACATCCGTACCGCCACCACCAGCCCGGAGGCGGCGGTGAGGGCGGCGACGGCCCAGAGGGCGGTGCTCAGGCCGTAGAGGTCGGCGAGGACGCCCGCCAGCAGCGCCCCGACCGCGAAGCCGCCGTCGCGCCACAGGCGGTAGACACCGACGGCGCGGGCGCGCCAGGCCGGGTGGGCGACATCGCCGATGACGGCGAGGAGCGTCGGGTAGACGAGTGCGGTGCCGACGCCGAGCAGGATCTGGGCGGCGGCCCAGACGCCGAAGGTGGAGCCGAGGGCGACGAGGCCGATGGCGGCGGCCTGGAGCAGCATCCCGGTGGTGATGAGGCGCTTGCGGCCGATGTGGTCGGACCACCAGCCGGTGAGCATCTGGCCCGCACCCCAGATGGCCGGGTAGAGGGCGGCGAGGACGCCGATCTGCGCGATGGACAGGCCCTGGGCGGCGAAGATCAGCGGGAAGATGCCCCAGGCGAGTGCGTCGTTGAGGTTGTTGACCATGCCGGCCTGGCTGGCGGCGGACAGGGCCCTGTCGCTCAAGCTGGTGAGGCGCGCCACCTGCCCGGTGGTCAGCTCTCCGTGGTGCTCGCTGCCCGCCGGGGTGGTGTGACGGGCGGCTTCGAACCGGGCGTGTCCGCGGGTCTCGCGGACGGCGAGGGTGGACAGCCCCAGGGCCAGGACGACGTAGGCGGCGCCGAGCAGGAACGGCTCGGGCCGCAGCCCCGCCCGGTCGGCGATGGCGCCGGTGGCCATGGCGGTGACGGCGACGGCGACATACCCGGCGGCCTCGTTGAAGCCCATGGCCAGGCCACGGCGTCCGGGGCCGACCAGGTCGATCTTCATGATGACGGTCGTGGACCAGGTCAGGCCCTGGTTGATACCGAGGAGCACATTGGCCGCGATGATCCAGCCCCAGCTCGGCCCCCAGGCGAGCATCGCGGGCACGGGCAGGGCGATCAGCCATCCCGCGATCAGGACCGGCTTGCGGCCGAAGCGGTCGGACCAGGTGCCGGCGAAGAAGTTGGTGACGGCCTTGGTCGCGCCGAAGGCGAGGATGTAGGTGAGGGCGGAGGTGTAGGCGGAGAGGTGGAAGACGTCCTCCGCGAGCAGCGGCAGGACGGTGCGTTCCTGCCCGAGCATGCCGCCGACCAGCGCGTTGACAAGGACGAGCAGGCTGAACTGGGCGAGGTTGGCGCGCAGCCCCAGCCGTATGCCGTGGGGGGCCGGGGTGGTAGGGGGGGTGCTCACGCGCTTCTCCTCGCAGGGGTGTCCGGTGGCGGCGGAAGGGTCGCCGGGGCTGCCGCCGGGCACGGCGGGGTCCGTGGATCCGTGGGACCGTAGGGCCGGGGCGGCCGCCCGCCGGGCCCTCTCGGTACTGCCGGGGAGGCGGGCCGTTTCCGCACCTCCCAGCCCTCCCTCAGGCTACAATATTCCATAGATCCATGGAGAAAGGGAGGAAGGCATGGCCGACGCCACGCGCAAGAGTGCGCTGTACGACGCCTTCGCCCGTACCGGCAAGGCCCTGAGCAGCGGAAAGCGCCTGGAACTACTGGATCTGCTGGCCCAGGGCGAACGCCCGGTCGAGGCCCTCGCCAAGGCGGCCGGGCTGAACCTCACCACCGCCTCGGCCCATCTGCAGACCCTCAAGCAGGCCGGTCTGGTCGCCACCCGCCGCGAGGGCGTCCGCGTCCACTACCGGCTGGCGGGGGAGGACGTCGCCGCCCTCTACGCGCTGCTGCGCCAGGTCGCCCGGAACCACCAGCCCGCGGTCGAGCCGGCCCGCACCGCCTACCTGGGCGCGGACACCGGGAAAGAGGTCGGCCGGGAGGAGCTGCTCGCCCGGGCGGCGGCCGGTGAGGTCGTCGTCCTCGATGTGCGCCCGGCCGAGGAGTACGCCGCGGGACACATCCCCGGCGCCGTGTCCATCCCGGTCGGGGAACTCGCCGACCGGATCGCCGAGCTGCCGCCGGACACCGACGTGGTGGCGTACTGCCGCGGCGCCTACTGCGTCCTCGCCTACGACGCCGTGCGCCTGCTGCGCGAGCGGGGCCGGGAGGCGGTCCGGCTCACCGACGGAATGCTGGAGTGGCGGCTGGACGGGCTGCCCGTCGAGACGGCCGCCGCGTGACGACCGAGCGCCCCGGCTCCCCGGCCCCGCTCGTCATCGACGGCGGCGACCGGCTGTGCGCCGAGCTGATCCTCGAACTGAGCCGCCGGGTCGGCCGGACCGAGCCCGGCACGGTCGTCCACCTGATCGCCACCGATCCGGCCGCCCCGCTGGACCTCCCGGCCTGGTGCCACCTCACCGGCCACACCTACCTCGGCCCGGTCCCCGGTACGCCCCGGCCGGCCTACGCCCTGCGGGTGAGCCCCGGCGCCCGCCGCACCCGGGGCGACGCACCGTGGCACCCACTGACCCCCTCCGCGCCGCCCGCCGAGGACGGCCCCCGCCCGCCGAACGCCGGAGATCCCGCATGAACGACCGGCCGGTCTACCTCGACCACCAGGCCACCACCCCCGTCGACCCCCGCGTCGTGGAGGCGATGCTGCCGTACCTGACCAGCGAGTTCGGCAACCCCTCCAGCTCCCACGCCTACGGCCGCGCCGCGGCGGCGGCGGTCGCGGCGGCCCGCACCCGGGTGGCCGCGCTGATCGGCGCCGCCGGTCCCGACGAAATCGTCTTCACCTCCTCCGGCACCGAGAGCAACCACCTCGCGCTCACCGGAGCCGCCCACGCGCTGCGCGCCGCCGGCCGCGGAGACCACATCGTCACCACCGCGATCGAGCACCCGGCGACCCGGGCCACCTGCGACCGGCTCGCCGGCGAGGGCTTCCGCGTCACCCGCCTGCCGGTCGGCACCGACGGGCGTCTGGACCCCGCCGGCCTCGTCCGGGCCGTCGAGCCGGGGACCGTCCTGGTGTCGGTGATGCACGCCAACAACGAGATCGGCACGCTCCAGCCGCTCGCCGAACTCGCCGCCGTCACCCAGGAGCGCGGCATCCTGCTGCACACCGACGCGGCCCAGAGCCCGGCCACCGTCGCGGTCGACGTCGATGCCCTCGGTGTGGACCTCCTGACGCTCGTGGGACACAAGATGTACGCACCCAAGGGCGTCGGCGCGCTCTACATCCGCCGTGGAACACCCGCCCTCCGGCCCCAGCTCGTCGGCGGCGGCCAGGAGCACGGCCTGCGGGCCGCCACCGAGAACGTGCCCGGCATCGTCGCCCTCGGCGCCGCCGCGGAGATCGCCCGGGCCGAGCACGGCACCGACGCCGCACGCATCGGCGCCCACCGCGACCGGCTGCTCGGCGCGCTCACCACGGCCGTGCCCGGCCTGCGGCTCAACGGCTCCTCCCGCCACAGGCTGCCCGGCAACCTGAGCCTCACCTTCCCCGGCCACACCGCCGACCGGCTCATGACCGCCACGCCCGGACTGGCGTTCTCGGCCGGGAGCGCCTGCCACAGCGTCGCCACCGCACCCTCCCCGGTGCTGACCGCCATCGGCCTCACCCCGGACGAGGCGGCCCGCACCGTCCGCCTCGGCATCGGCCGCCACACGACCGGCGACGACATCACCACCGCCGCGGAGCTGCTCGTCTCCGCCGCCACCGCACCCGTCCGGCCCTGAGGAAGCACGGGTACGCCCCGCCGCCCGCTCCGGACCCGGGGCCTCCCGGAAGCCGTCACCACTCCCACCACCGGAGGCCACCATGAGCCGCAGGATCCTCTTCATCCTCAACGACCCGCCCTACGGCACCGAGCGCTCCTACAACGGCCTGCGCCTGGCCGGCGCCCTCGCCAAGCGGCCGGAAACAGAGATCCGGGTCTTCCTCATGGGGGACGCGGTCGGCTGCGCGATCGCCGGCCAGCAGGTCCCCAACGGCTACTACCACCTGGACCGGATGGTCGAGTCCTGCCTCCGCCACGGCGCCGAAGTGGGCTGCTGCGGGACGTGCATGGACGCCCGCGGCCTCGGCGAGGACCTCCTCACGGGCGAGGCCCGCCGCTCCACCCTGGAGGAACTGGCCGACTGGACCCTCTGGGCGGACCAGGTCATCACGTTCTGAGCTTCCGAGCAGCGCGGAGCCCGCCCGCCCAGGCAAGAGGTGCCGGGGACGGGCGGGCTCCGGTGTTCCGGTCGCCGCGGTCAGTGCCAGAGGACGGCGATGAAGATGTTGAGGACGGTCAGCAGTCCGACGGCACCGAAGACGCCCTTCGACACCCGCTCCTCGTCCCGCTTGACGTAGACGAGCCCGAGGATGGCGACCAGCACCACCAGCTTCACGCCGATCTTGACGTTGTTGACCATCGCGTCGTTCATCTCGTTGAACCCGACGAGCAGCACACCGGTGACGAGCATGGTCAGCGCCCCGTGCAGCATGGCGGGCACCATGCGCGCGGTGCCGGCGCTCATCGCCTTCATCTGGACGAGGAAGCCGCCCAGCAGCGAGGCGATACCGATGATGTGCAGGCCGACGAAGACATCGATGAGTACGTCCATGCCCGCGAGCCTATGCGCGCCCCGCTCACGCCTGGCAGCCAGGTGTCCCGATGCTTCCCGGACCGTGACCGCGCCGTGCCCCCGGCTCCGGTCGCCCCGCCTCCCGGCCCCCGGCCCGGCCGGCAGATCCGGCCCCGGTGCGGCAGTTCGGGGTGCGCCCCGTTCCGGGCGGCCGGAGGTGGGCGGGAGCGACGCACCGCCCGGTACGGGGCTCCGCGAGCGGGGGCGGCAGGGGGGGCCGAACCGCTCACGGCCCCACCATCATGGCCCGCCGGAACCCCGGGTCGCAGCCCGTGAGCACGTACAAACGCGGTGTGTACGAACGGGAGAGCGGCGCCCGGGTCTCCCGCAACACGCGCCATGGTCCCTTGGCCGACAGAACGCAGCCCTCTCGCCGACGCGCTCCGCACCCAGGCACACCCGCTTCCCACCCCCGCCGTCACCCTCCGCAAGGGGTGGGGGCGATGCCGGCTCGGCTCCGGATCCGTGGAGTCCGCCCCCGGCAAGCCGGCGCCAAAGGCCCCATACCAGAGAGGTGAATTCAGCTGGTCACGCTTCCACTTATTGTCCGTTTTTCTGCGGTGGTGGCCAAATTTAATTCCTTGATTCATGAGGCTGCTTGATAAAGGATCAAGCCTGTCAGTTTCGGGCTGCGATAAGCCACATGACCAAATGGGGGAAACAGAATGACAAGACTCAAGTCCGCCGCCATAGCGGCTCTGGTTGTCGGTATCGCGCTCCCGACCAGCAGCGCAGTCGCGATCAGCGTGACCGGTGGGGGCGTGAAAGCTTGGTCTCCGGCGAAGAACGATTCCGGCATCATCGCGGTGAAGGACGGCAGCAAGGACGGTGACCCCGGTAAAGCGGAGTACTACCGCTCCGCGAGCGCGGGCACCAAGAGGACCCTGTGGAACCACAGCGGTCCCGGCACGACCGTGTACTCAGGTGACGGATCCAGGATCATCAAGTTCAAGGCGTGTGACGAGAACGACTGGGCTCCGGACGACTGCTCCGGCTGGGTCGCTCCCTGACACCAGGCGTCGGCGTCCTCGCCGGGTCGGCCGCTCGACGGCCGGCCCGGCGGGCTTTTTTCTCCGAGAACTGTTGTTTCACGCGAGCCCCGGCGCGACGGGGGCAGGGATGAGGGGCGCATGAGCGTGACAGCCGGAGAGCCGGCCGGGCTGCGGGTGGAGGGCATCCGCCACAGGCTCGGCGAACGCGTACTCCTGGACGGTGTGGACCTCGATATCGGGCCGGGTGAGTCGGTGGCGGTCACCGGGCCGAGCGGCTCCGGCAAGTCGACGCTGCTGATGTGCGTCCTCGGCCTGATCAAGCCGGACCGCGGCGCGGTATGGGTGGGCGGCCGGGAGCTGACCGGGTTACCCGCGCGGCAGTTGGCGCAGGTGCGTCGGCAGCACATGGGTGTGGTGTTCCAGTTCGGCGAACTGCTGCCCGAACTCACACCGGTGGAGAACGTGGCTCTGCCCGTCCTGCTCGGCGGCGGAGAACACCGGGACGCCTACCGGCGCGCGGCGGAACTACTGACCGAACTGGGCGTGCCACAGGGCGGGACGCCGACCGGAATGCTGTCCGGTGGTGAGCGCCAGCGCGCCGCCGTGGCCCGCGCTCTGATCACGGACCCCGGGGTCCTGCTCGCCGACGAGCCGACCGGTGCGCTCGATCCGCAGGCGCGGGAGGCCGTGGCCGACCTGCTCTACACGGTCTCCCGGGAACGGGGCTGTGCCCTGCTGGTCGTCACGCACGACCCGTCGGTGGCCGCCCGGGCCGGGCGGACCCTGCGGCTGGAGGCCGGGACGCTCATGGACGCCCGGAACGGGGTGGGCGCGTGAGCCCGGTCACCCCGAGGGCATCGCGCCCGGCCCCCTCCGCCGGGACAGGACGGCACAGCGGGTCTCTGTGGCGGCAGTTGATCCGTATCGGGTTCGCGGCCGGACGGGGCGGTCCCGGGGACCGGTTGCGCTTCTGGGCGCTGTTCGCCGCCGCGGCGGCACTCGCCGTCGTGGCCCTGGCGGCCGTCACCGCAGCCGCCACCTACGACGGGCGGGAGGCACGCAACCAGGCGCGGGGGCCACTGATCACAGAGCGGCCGCAGGAAGCTGTCGCGCTGTGGCGGGAGGCGTTCGACGCGGTCGGTGAGGTCCCTCACACCGTCGTCTACCTCCACCCCCTCAGCCCCGGCGCCGAGCCTCCGCCGGGCCTGTCCCGCTGGCCGGCTCCCGGAGAGGTGATGCTTTCTCCGGAGCTGCTCAGGGAGGGCGAGCAGGAGGGCATCGCCGGCCGGTACGGGCGCCACGCGGGCACGATCGGCGCGGCGGGGCTCGTCTCTCCCTCCGAACGCCTGGCGTACGTCGCGCCCGCCCGTGCGCCGGGCGCGGGTGAGCGGGAGGACTGGAGGCAGGTGCGCGGGTTCGGCCAGGCCTATCCGATGGGTGAGGTCCTCCATGAGCGCCCTCTCAGCCATGTGCTGCTCACCCTCGGAGCGCTGACGGGGGTGCCCGCGCTGGCGCTGCTGGTCGTCGCCGCCCGCGTCGGCTCCCGCACGCGCGACCGCCGCAGCAGCCTGCTGCAAGCGCTCGGGGGGACCTGGCGGCACCGGGCACTGGTCAACCTCGGGGAGGCCGCCCTGCCCGCCGCGGCCGGGACCGTCTCGGCGGTCCTCCCGATGCTCGCGATCCTGCCGGCCGACGTCAGGATCCCGCCCACCGGTTACCTGCTCGACAGCGGCGATCTGCGGGCCGCCTGGCCGATGGCCCTCGCCGCGCTGCTGCTGTCCTTCGCGGTCACCCTGGGCGTGGTGGTGCTGCTGCACCGCGTCGAACGGGACGGCACCGCCACCCGGCCCCGGTCCTTCTCCTCCCGGATCCCGCGATGGCGACTGGCCGGTTGCGGCGCGGGCGCCGTTGTCGTGGCACTCAGCCAGTACCTCCGCGGCACGCCGGGCCTCGTCGCGTTCATCACCGGCACGGTCGCCATGTGGGCGCTGCTGCCGTCGGTCGCCGCCGTCGCCGCCCGTCGGCTGGGGGGCGCCCTCGCGGAGCGGGGGTTCCGCACCGGGCGCCCGGGGCAGTTGATCGGCGGCCGGTGGACGGTCGCGCACCCCGGTGTCGTGGTGCGGCTGGCCCTCGCCATGGTCATCGGGATCGGTCTCGTCTGCCAACTCCAGGTGTGGAACAGCCGTCTCGGCGAGAAGGCGGCCGCGGCACGCGCCTCCGAGGCCCGCGTCGGGGACACCGTTCTCAGCGTCCGCAGCCGCGACATCACACCCACGGTGGTCGACGAGCTCTCCCACGCCCTCCCGGTCGGCTCCCACGTGCTCGTGCTCACGACGGACGCCGACCAGCGCGGTGCGCTGCTCCAGGGGTCCTGCCGCGCGCTGAGGTCACTGGGCCTGGGTTGTCCGGCCGCACCCGAGCAGGCGGGCGGCGACGATCCGCGCGTGACGGAGATCCGCCTGTGGCACGGGCCCGCTCTGCGCGCCCAGGTCGCCCCGTCCGCACTCCGTCTCGACCGACTGCACAGCTCTCTGATCGTGACCAGCGAGGGCCCGGGCCGGCGCGCCGAGGTCGAGCGGGCGGCCTACGCGCTGGTGCCGGCCGTCAATGTGGAAACCCCCGTGGAGACCTGGCTGGTCGGCGCCGCGGG
Source organism: Streptomyces sp. F63 (assembly GCF_018070345.1). Classification (GTDB taxonomy): domain Bacteria; phylum Actinomycetota; class Actinomycetes; order Streptomycetales; family Streptomycetaceae; genus Streptomyces. Next base: position 31,621 of record NZ_JAGPXX010000014.1, on the reverse strand, counting down.
AAAGGCCCGGCTGAACAACTGGCTGCTGCTCTTCGGCTCCCTGGGGCTCGGCCTTCTGCTGCTGGCGGGCAGCCTCAGCGCGGCCGCCGAGTTCACCCGGGTGCGGCACGTCCTCGCGCCGCTGGCCGTCCTCACCGGCAGCCACGCCATTCACCGGTCGGTGGCCTGGTGGCATCTGACCGTCCCACTGCTGGTGTCGGCGGCCGTCGCCGCCACCGTCTCCGCCTGGCACTCCGTCTTCTTCATCGCCGTGGTGCAGGAAGGAAGCTTCTCCTGGGGCATGCTCGCGGCAGCGACAGGCGGATGCGCGCTTCTGGCCGCCGTGGTCGGCGTCCTGGGCGGCCGGACGGCGATCCACGCCGCTCAGCAGTGGCGCCCGGCAGCCGACTGACGGAGGCGGGAGGGACCGGACGGTCAAGGCCGGTCGCCTTCCCGCCCACCTCAGGGTCCGGGCCCTGACGGGAGGCCGTCCGCGCTGCCACGATGGGCCACATGAACGCACCGGAGGACGACCGTCCCGACGAGAGCCGGGAGCAACTGCTGGACCTCGCCGCACGGTTCCCGGACGATGCCTGCGTGGCGTACCGCGCGGCCTGCGTCCACGACCGCTTGGGCCTGGAGGCCGAGGCGGTCCCGTTCTACGAACGCTGCCTGGCCGGGACGGGCCTCCCGGACGAGGACCGCCGCGGCGCCTTCCTCGGACTGGGCAGCACCTACCGGGTACTCGGCCGGTACGACCGTGCCGTGGAAACCCTCCGCCGGGGCGTCGCGGAGTACCCGGACGACGGCGGTCTCCGGACGTTCCTCGCCATGGCCCTGTACAACACGGGCGAACACCACGAGGCGATGAGCCTCCTGCTGGATCTGCTGGCCACCACGAGCCAGGACCCCTCCGTACGGAAGTACCGCCGCGCCATCGCCCTCTATGCCGAGGATCTCGACAGCACGGGCTGACCCGGGTGCCGGAGGCCGGGCGGGGCCGCACCTGCCGCGTTCCTCGTCCGGCATGAGAACCGGCTGTTTCCGCCACCGGGCCGATGCGGACGTGCCGGACATCCCTGATCACCGGAAGGGCTGTTCCCGTCGCTCCGCCACCTCGCCCGTCCAGACCCTGCGCCCCAGGTCGTCCAGTTCCGCCTTGCGCACCTCGCACTCCGGGATCGCGCGGCGCAACAGCCGCCAGTAGTCGGGGCGTGCCCGGCGATCCGGATGTGCGCCAGTTCGTGGGCGATCACGTAATCGACGAGCCTCATGGGGAGTTGGAAAACCGCCCAGTTGAGCGCGATGCTGCCCGCTCCTTGTGCATTCCCCGGCGTGTAGGAACCCCAGCGCAGACCGAGGTCCCGCACCTCCACTGCCGGATCGGGTACGTCGAGCCGCGCCGCCCAGGGCTGCAGCCGGCCCCGCGCCCAGCCGAGTCCCGCCCGGCTGTACCAGGCGATCAGTTCCCGGCGCCCCCGCGCCGGATCGGCCGCCGCCCCACGGTCCAGAGCAAGTCGGCCTGCCACCACGCGGACGCCCCAGTCCCCGGGATCGTCGACGAGGAGGAGCCGATGCGCGCATCCGAGGTAGCGGAACACCTCGCCATCGACCAGAGCACAGGGCGTATGCAGTGGTTGCAGCCGATCTCTCAGTGCACAGCTCTCCACCACAACCGCGCCTTATACCTCAGATCAGCCTGTGGGCGTCCCGGTTGCTTATCTATTCACCTGATTTACTGAACTCTGCCGGTCCAGTTCGGCATTGCGCGGGCACGGGTGGCAAATTCCGTGGTGCACGTCGGTGGCTCATCACCGGCGTCCGCCTCATGCCGCCGTCGGCGGAGCAGGAGCAAGCTGCGAGATGCCCAGGCGCCACCGAGGCGATGTTGGGGCTGATCGTTCTTCGGACGTTGGCAGATGGGCCGTACGAGGCGAGGACCGCCGCACACCCTTCTGCAAGGGGCGTCTGCCTGTTCCTCGTCGGCACGAGGCTTCGGCGCTCGGGCGCGTGACACGCTCCCGAGAGACGGGAGCTTCTGTGTTCGCCCGGCACGCCCGGGTGGAAGGACAAACACCATGGTCGCGAAACGACCTGACGGCATTTTTCCGCGCATCGGCACCGACACCTACGGTGGCCGCCTCGCGGATGCCATCGAGAACACCTGCGCGGAACTCGGGGTCGTGCCCCCTCCTCGGCAGGCGATCACCGAGGGGCTGGCCACCGCTCTCCCGGACACCGAGATCAAGCGCCTGATCGCCAGCCGGAACAACAAGAAGGTGCTCAAGCCCTCGGCCTTCCGCCTCGTGCAGGCCGGGGACGAGCAGGTACTCCTGCTGATGTGTGACGTCCATGGCGCTGCGGTAGTCCCGTGGGACCTCAACGACCGCACCGTCAACTGCTGGTCGCCGCCCGTCGCTGAGGCCAGCCAGCGCGTCAAGGACCTCATCGCCGCCGAGCTGGCGCTGCACGGGGCCAAGAAGGCCGAGAAGACCGCAGAGAAGGAGCGGGAGAGCTGCCGCCGCGCGGCTGGCGACGACACATACGCCGCGCAGGCCCTGGCGGCGGCTACGCAGAAACACGAGGACGCCGAGCGCCGCGTGATGGAACTCGAAGGCGAGCACCAGGCCCTCCTCACCGCCCTCGGCGGCCGGCGGCCGCGTCCTGTGGTCCGGGCCGCGGAGGAGGACGGGGAACCGAAGGCGGCGCTTGCTCTCGCCGAGCAGCCGTACGAGGTGGCCGTCCACATACAGCGGTACGCTGCCGAGAACCTGGAGCGTGCTGGCAAGACCCGCGGCTACGACCTGGCCGAGTCCCTCGTGGACGCGGGCCAGCTCTCCAAGGGCATGAACGTCCTGCAGCAGTGGCAGATCACCCGCCCCGACGGCGCGGTGTTGAAGCTGTGGCGGCTGGCCGCCGTGACCGGGAACAACCGTGCACTGGCCCGCCTCAACATCTTCCGTGTACGTCCGGAACACCTGGTCACGGGGATGCCTCAGTCCCTCCTGCCCATGCCGAAGGGCAAAAAGGCCGATCACGAACTGCTGCTGCTGAACCAGCGGGAGATCCTGAACCGCCTCTCCGACCGGCTCAATGAGGCCGCTGCCAAGCCGGAGCCGGAGGCGACCGACCCGTCGGTCCGGGCCCAGAAGATCGCCACGGTCTCCGCGGAGATCGTGATCGGCTGCACCAAGCCGGCGGCGCTGGAACACGTCCTGCGGGCGCTGAACGTCAACGACCACCTGCGCGGCATCCAGCCCTACGATGAGGACGCACGCCTGATCGCCCTGTTCGCAACGCTCGTCGACGCCTACGCCAGGGAATCGCTCCTCGCGGACGCGCTCGCCGAGGCGTTCCCCGACGCGCGCGGCGCGGACCTCCTCGACCTGGTCGGGGTGCGCGACGCGCTGACCGCCAACGGACCGCTCGACCCGCTCGAGCCGCTCGTGCCCGCGGGCGACGACGTCTCCCCCACCGTGCTCCGCGACATCGCGGTGCGCGCCATCACCGTGCTCGTGTTCCCCGGAATCCCGCCCGAGACCCCAAAACGGTCGACCGCACGCACCGTCCGTGACACGGGACGCTTCTGGCCGATCGTCAGAGGGACACTGCAGGAGCCGGCGTGGAGTCAGACCAGGGCGAAGACAGCAGAGGCACGCACCCGCCTGTGGTCCGCCGCCATCGCCCAACTTTTCCTGCACCGGGGCAACATCCTTTCCGCCCTCGGTCTGTTCGGCGTCCCGGAGACCGCCAAGGGCGCCGGGCAGGACCCGCGGTCACTCAAGGTGCTCCTCCTCAGGGCAGAGGCCGGTGACGCGACCGCCTGGACCACCCTCGTCCAACGCATGGCACCAGCGCTGATCCACGCCCCACAGCCGTTCATCACCGCCGGCCAGGGCAGCGAGGCCGGCGAAGGACGCAAGGGTGTGCGGCGCACCCCCAAGAGCGCCCTCGCCGCCCTCACCCTGGCGTACACGGCAACCGGCACTCCGAACGTCAGCCGGGCACTCCTCATCGCGTTCGCGAAGGCCGTGCTGGAGCACCCTGACGCGACACAGCCGCCCGAGGCGGAAGCCGGTGAGCCCTTGGTCTGCTATGGGGAGCGGCACTGGGTGGAAGGCCGGACGCCGATCACCGCGGGGATGGTAATCGCTCCTGACACCGAGGGCCGCCCCACCCGCTACGTCGCGGACAAGGCTTGGTTCGACGAGACGTTCCCCGTGGAGCTCGGCCGCCCAGCCCCGGGCAGCCCCGGAAGCACCACCACGTCCCCCACGGCCGGGACCAGCACGGACCCCACTGCCACGGTGAACGGCGCTCCGCCAGCCGACCCGCAAGACCAGTTGGCCACGCTTCGCCGGGAGCTGCCCGCCCGTGTGGAACTCGTCGAGAGCGGCTACCAGCAGGCCGTGGACTCCGCCCACACCCTGATGACGGATTTCGAAGAGGCGCACCGCCTGCGAGTCCAGCTCGGAGAGGACGCGCTCCCGGCCGAGCAGCGGATCGAGTGGATGGAGAAGCTGACGAAGGTCCGGGCCGCGGCCCAGGCCAGCGTGACGACGCTCGAACAGGTGGAAGCGCTGATCCTTCAGGTCTGACCGACGCGGTGGAACCTGAGACCAGCACGTGCTGGCGGGCTCCTCAAGGCAGTTGATGAGCCCGCCTCCTGTTCTCACTGGCCGCGTGACCGGGCGGTCATGCGGCCGGTTCAGTCACATGCCGAGAGCGGGCAGACCCGACCGAGGCAGTCGAAGTTCGGTGAGACGGGACACGGCTCCCCGGCCTTGGGCGGTTCCCCGGCCCGGGCCGCAGGGAGCAGGCCCTTCCCGGGCGCCGAGGGCGCGGTGCCGATGGCCCGTGCGGTGACCACGTAGCGCACGCCTTCCTCGAAGAGGAGGAACGAGTAGGTCCGGGCCCACGAGAGGAGTCGCAGAGCGCGGTCCTGCTCATGGCGGTCCGTGAGCCAGTAGCGGGCCGGGCGGGCGGAGGACGGGTCCAACTGGTCCGCCACGTCCCGCACACGGGCCCGCAGCCAGGCGAGGGCGTGGTGCGGTGCGGCGGCCGCGGACGCGCCGAGACCGTGAACCCGTTGATCCGGGGTAACGGCGGCTGCCTCACACCAGTGGGTCAGCGGCAACGCCACTCCGACGGCGGCCCGGTCGTACGGCGCACCCGCTGTCACCATGTGCCGTCGTCCCGCAGCCTGTTGATGCGCTGGATGGGCAGGTGCACCCAGACGGTCTTGCCCACTTCACGAGGGCGGACTCCCCAGGATTCGGACAGCGCGTCGACGATCAGCAGTCCGCGCCCGGACGTGTCGTCCGGGCCCGGCTTCTGCTGCTCCGGCATCTTCCACTGGAAGGAGTCGGCGACTTCGAGTACCAACACGGCCGGTCTGCGACGCAGCGACAGGTCGAAGAACTCGCCCACGCCCTTGGCGTGGTTGACGACGTTCGTCGCCAGCTCGCTGGCGACGAGTGAAGCGGTGTCGGTCAGGCATCCGAGCTTCCACTCGGTGAGCACCGTCTCGACGTGGAGACGCGCCTCACGAACGGAGTGCCGACGGATGCGGAACCGCTTGGTGTGTGTACGCCCGGACATACGGCCCCCAAGGCTTTGGGCAGGCGGAATGGAGGTACTCAGCGCATCTACGTAGACACACTGAGTAACGGTGTTCAAGGTAGGCCACCGGCCCGGACGCAAATTCGCGCGCAAACCCCGGCCTCGACTCCTGAGCGTGTAGCGTTCGTTGCCGTACGGACCCGTCACAGACTGTTGAGGAGCGGCGATGCCCGCAGGCGGACGCCCTACCGTGCGCAGCAGGCGACTCGGAGCAGCTCTCCGGCGGTACCGCGAGGCCGCGAAGCTTGAGCAGCAGAGCGCCGCAGAGCACATCGCAGGCTCGATCACCAAAATCAGCCGCTTGGAGAGCGGGCAGGTGTCCGCCCGGCCCGGCGACGTTCGGTTGCTGCTGGAACTCTACGGAGTCACAGACCGCGAAACTCATCTACGGCTTGAACAACTGGCGCGGGACTCCAACAAGCGGGGCTGGTGGCTCGACTATCCTTGGGCCGCGAAGCAGGAATACGCCGACGTCATCACTCTGGAGAGCGACGCCACCTACATCCGCACGTGACAACCGCTGTTCATTCCCGGGCTCCTGCAGACTCCGGCATACCTCCGAGCCCTCCTTGACGCAAGCCTGACCGTGTATTCGACCGATGCCGTCGAGGAAATGGCCGCCATCCGCGAAGCCCGGAAGCGGGTCATCGACGAAGATGGCGCCCGATTCGCCGCAGTCATCTACGAGCCGGCCCTGACAGCCCCCATGCCATCCCGGGAAGCCCACCGCGAGCAACTGTCCCACATTCTGTTCGTGGCACAACGACAGAACGTCAGCATCCAGGTGCTGCCCATGTCTGAGTGGCGCGCTGCACACATGACATCCCACTTCGTCATGTACAGCTTCGGGCCGGAGCCTGCCCCGGAGGCTGTCGCCTTCGACAGCACCACCAGTACCGTCATCCTCGAAGAATGGCCAGGCATGCCCAGATCTTTGAGGCGCTTCGCTCTGCGGCGCTCACTCCGGAGGAAAGCCTGACCTTCCTCCGGAGGACCATAGGGACAATCCCAGACAACGAAAAGGGCACGGAATGAAGAATCAGGAGATTGTGACAGCTTTCAGAAAGGCCCGCGCCTCACAGGGCGGCCAGCAAGAATGCGTTGAGGTGGCATTGACAGCCGACGGCGGACGGGCAGTCAGGGACAGCAAAAATCCCGACATGGGCACACAATTCTACGCAGCCGAAGAATGGGATTTGTTTATATCCGGCATCAAGACCGGCAGATTTGGAAACTAATCCAGCGCGCAACGCGGGTACCGCGCAGCGCAGAACCCTCCCTCCACACTAAGCAAAAAATCCAACCGCCACCCGGCAGGTCAATGCATCGCCTTTCAACCCCAGCTTCATGGCGCGCCGCTTGGTCAGCTCTTCCATTTCCCCTTGCACACAGGAATCGATAGCACCCAGTCGATCGAGGCCCTTGCTGGTCAGCGACACTCAACGCATGAAAAGGCGTCTTCAAGACATCTGTCTGGTTGATGCTTGCCTGGGATAACCTGCGGCCAGTTCCAGTCGTCCTTCTTCAGTCCGGCCTTCTTGGCGTCGCGTTCGACCCCGCGCAGGACGGGGTCCGCCGCATCAGCAGCCTGCGGCCGATCTGGCCCTCGGACACCCGTGGCACGGCTCCGAAGGCTCCCGCCAGGTACGACTTCGTGAGGTCCTCCTCGTCGGTCGGCTCCGCGTCGGTGAGCGGATAGACCTCGGTGCCGCCGCGCTCGTCCTTCTCCGTCAGCCAGACCTGGCCCGGGTCGAGCAGCCGGCCACCGCCGGGCGCGCGGAGCAGGGAGGGGTCGTGCGAGGTGAACACCAGTTGCGCGCCACGCGGGTTGACCCAGGGGGCCTGGAAGAGGCGGACCACTTCGGCGGCCATACGCGGGTGGAGGCTGGCGTCCAGTTCGTCGATGAGGAGGACGGCGCCCTCGTCCAGGGCCAGCAGCAGCGGGCCGAGCAGGGCGAACCAGGAGCGGGTGCCGAAGGACTCCCGGCTCCAGTCCAGGGGCACGGGGTGTTCGCCGCAGCCGGTGTGGCGCAGCCGCACGGCCGGGGGCTCGCCCGGCTTCTGTTCGATGTCGAGACCGCCGATGCCCAGGTCGGCCACGCGCAGCAGCTCTTCGGCCCGTTTCCGGAAGGCGTCGTCGAGGAGACGCTCGGCGGTGTAGGTCTCCCGCTGGGAACGTTCGGTCTCCGGGTCGATGTCCCAGAGGTTTCCCTCGAACCACCGGTAAATGGGCGTGAGTTGCGGGTGGTTGTCGGTGGCCGCGCGCGAGAGGAGGAGCGCGTTGGGCCGTGTGGTGCGGGCCAGCCGGGCGCGGTCGTGGATGCGGTCGCCGGGGAATTCGAAGGGGTTCGTGCGCGTCGCGTCGCGGTCGAGCCAGACCTGGCGCCGGCCCTTGGGGTAGGAGTGCAGCCATTCCGACTCGACGCGGAGGTCGCCCAGCTCGAAGCCGTAGGTCCAGCGAACGCCGTCCTCCATGACGAAGTCGGCTTCGTAGAAGGTGCTCTCCGCGGCCGTCTTGGCATCGAGGGCGAAGGGCTCCCGGGGGATTCCACGGTAGGAGGTCCACTGCGCGTAGGAGTTGAGAACGGCCTCGCGCATCTTCTTCATGGCCGTGATCACATTGGACTTGCCGGACGCGTTGGCGCCGAAGACGCCGAGCACCGGGTAGGTCCGGAGGCTCTTCCCGTCGGAGAGCGGCAGCGTGCGGGCGGCGTCCTCCTCGTCCCCGGGCGCGACGAACGACAGTTCCTGCTCCTCGCGCAGGGACCGGAAGTTCGCCACACGGAATCTCAGCAGCACGCCACCCTCCTCACCGCGCACAGAGTAGCGGGGTGATCACATGTACGCCTCTCCAGTGGCAGGCAGTGGCAGTGGCAGGACCCGGCCGGTCCGGTTCGGGGCTGGTGCGTCACACCCCGGGCTCACACCAGCCGGCGGGCCGTGGCCCAGCGGGTCAATTCGTGGCGGTTGCTGAGCTGGAGTTTGCGGAGGACCGCCGAGACGTGGGACTCGACCGTCTTGACGGAGATGAAGAGCTGCTTGGCGATCTCCTTGTACGCGTAGCCGCGCGCGATCAGCCGCAGCACCTCGCGCTCGCGCTGGGTGAGGCGGTCCAGGTCCTCGTCCACCGGCGGGGCGTCCGTGGAGGCGAAGGCGTCCAGGACGAAGCCCGCGAGGCGCGGGGAGAAGACGGCGTCGCCCTCCTTGACCCGGAAGACCGCGTTGATCAGGTCGGTTCCGGTGATGGTCTTGGTGACGTAGCCGCGGGCGCCGCCGCGGATCACGCCGATGACGTCCTCGGCCGCGTCCGAGACGGAGAGGGCGAGGAAACGCACCGGCCGCTCCTGGTCCGCCATCAGGGCGGAGCACCGGCGCAGCACCTCGACGCCGCCGCCGCCCGGGAGGTGGACGTCCAGCAGGACGACCTCGGGCCGGGTCGCGGTGATGACGGTGACCGCCTGGTCGACGTCCGCCGCCTCGCCGACGACCTCCACCCCGGTGGTCTCCGTCTGCCCGATCTCCGCCTGGACGCCGGTGCGGAACATCCGGTGGTCGTCGACCAGGACGACCCGTGCGTGGCGGCCGGCGGTCTCCGGGCCGTTGGCGGCGTCGGCGGCGTACGGGCCGCTGCCCGCGGGAGCGCCGGCGGCCCCGGCGCCGCCCGTTTCCGCGCCGGCTCCCGGGGCTCCCGGCGCGCCGCCGGTGCCGCTCGTGCCGCTCGTGCCGCTCGTGCCGCCGCCCGTGTTCCGCGTTCCGTCGTTCATCGCCCGTCCGTCCCTCGTCCGTACTGCCCGGCCGCGGCCGCGGTCGTGTCCTCGTCGTCCCGGCCCCTGTACTGCTCCAGCCTAAGCGCGTGGGTGCGTCGGCGGACGGGGGTCATCGGGCTCGCCCCGCGCCCGTCCCGGCCGACGCCGGCACGGCGCCTGTGAGCCCGGTCGGTGCCGGACCGGCCCGTGCAAGCCCAGTGCGCGCGGGACCGGGCCGGGCAAACCCGAACCGTGCGGTGTCCCTTGGCCGCCCGGCCCGCGTGCGGCCCGCCGCCCGTGACCGCGGCACCGCCCGCGCCGGCCGTGGCGGTGGCGCCTGACGTGCCGCCCGGGCCGATGCCGTGCCCCGCACCCGTCATGCCGAGCGTTCCATTTCGAGTTCCACCTCGGTGCCGCCGTCCGGTGCCGAACGGAGCCTCGCCGTACCGCCGTTGCGCTGCATCCTGCCGATGATCGACTCCCGGACGCCCATCCGGTCCGCCGGGACGGCGTCCAGGTCGAAGCCCGGGCCCCGGTCGCGTACGGAGATGAACACCGTCGTCCCCTCGACCTCCGCGTAGACCTGCACCGCCCCGCCCTCGCCACCGTACTTGGCCGCGTTGACCATCGCCTCCCGTGCGGCCTGGAGCTGGGCGCCCAGCCCTTCGTCCACCGGGCAGTCGCCGACGCAGACGACCTCGACCGGCACCCCGTGGTCGTCCTCCACCTCCGCCGCCGTGGCCTTCACGGCCTCGGCCAGGGTGTCCGGTTCCTCCTCCTCGTCCTTGCCGCGGCCCTCCGGCTTGTAGAGCCAGGCCCGCAACTCCCGTTCCTGGGCGCGCGCGAGACGGGCGACCTCGCGGGAGTTCTCGGCGTTGCGCTGGATCAGCGTCAGGGTGTGCAGCACCGAGTCGTGCACGTGGGCCGCGACTTCCGCGCGCTCCTGGGCGCGGATGCGCATCAGCCGCTCCTCCGACAGGTCCTGCGCCATGCGGATCAGATACGGGCCCGCGAGCAGGGCGATGCCGACCAGCACCGCGAGGGACGCCTGCAACACCGCGCCCAGATGCCGCGCCGAGCCCTGCATCACGACGATGGCGCTCACGCCCACGCCCACGAGCAGCACCCCGGCCGCCCCGCGCACCAGCGGCAGCACCCGCTTGCGGCGGGTCACGGCGGCCCAGTGGGCGCGGCGCGCGTTGTCGGCCTGCCGCCAGACCAGGACGACGCCCGCGCCGATCAGCAGCGTCGGCCAGAGGTAGGCGTTGGCCCGGCGGCCGAGCTGGAGGTTGTCCACGAACACGGCCACGCCGACGACCATGGCGAGCAGCGCGATGATCTGCCCCCGGTCCGGCTTGCGGACGAGGAGCCTGCGCCGGCCGTCCGGACCGGTGCCGGCCTCGGTGCCCGTCCCGGTCGCAGCGGTGGCCCCGCCCCTGGCCACCGCCGGGCCCCCGCCCGCGCCGCGCGGTGCCTCCACGCCGCCGACGCCGAGCGGCACCACGAACCAGAAGGCCGCGTACAGCAGCGCGCCGAGCCCTTCCACCATGAAGAGCGCCACGAAGAAGATCCGCACCCAGGACACCGGCAGCCCCAGATGCCCGGCGAGGCCACGGGCCACGCCGCCCAGCATGCGGCCCTCGGCGCTCCGGTAGAGCTTGCGGACCGGTGGCTCCTCGGGGACCTCGGGACCGGGGGCGGGGGGACTGCCCGCGCGGGGAGTCCCGGCGCGGGGGGCGGCGGCGGTCATGAACCGATGGTCACACGGGAGCGGCCGGCCGGGCATCAGGGTCGGCCCCTGAACCGTCCCGGGGGTTCCGGGAGTCCGGGATGCGCCGCGGGGGGACGGGGCCCGGGCGGCGTGGGCTCCGTACGCGGGTTCCCCGGGCGCGCCGGAGCCCCGGAGCGAGCGCGGGCCCCTGCCGTTCCGGGAGGTTCGGGGCCCCGGGGGCTTGAAGCCCGGGGCCGTGGGGCCGGGGCATCGCGCCGGGCGTCACCGGCCCGGGCCGCCCCCGGGGCGGGTGCGCGGGGCCGCGCCGGGCCGCCTCGGGGAAAGGTCAGGGTTCCGCCAGGGTCGTCACGGGTGCTGCCGGGGCCGCCGGGCCGTCACCATGGACACATGACCGATCAGCAGCCGACCCGGGGCCCGGCGGCCGGCGCACCCGGAGGCGCCCCGGTGGACTCCGGCGGCGCCAACGACCGGGGCGAGTCCGCGCGTCCGGGCCCGGCGGAGCCGGACGGCCCCGCGGGCCCCGGTGGCCCGGCCCCCGCCGGGCCCGGTGCCGGTGCCCCGTCCGGCGCCGCCGCGGGCAGCACCGCCGACCCCGCCTCCGGTGTCCCGCCCGTGCTGCCCCGGCTGCGGCGCAGCCGCCGGACGAAGACCATCGCCGGGGTCTGCGGCGGCCTCGGCCGGCAGTTCGACCTGGACCCGGTGATCTTCCGGATCGTCCTCACCGTGCTCGCCCTGGCCGGGGGCATCGGCCTCATCGCGTACGGCTTCGCCTGGCTGCTGATCCCGCTCGACGGCGAGGACGAGAACGAGCTGCGGCGGCTGCTCTCCGGCCGCGTCGAGGGGACGGCGCTGACCGCTCTGCTCTTCGCGCTGGTCGGTTCCGGTCTGCTGCTGTCCATGCTCAACAACGGGCCGGTGCTCTTCTTCGCCGTCCTGCTGTCGTCCGCGCTGGCCGGCGTCTGCTCGTGGTCGCTGCGGAAGCGGCGCGTGGAGCGGGCGGGCGCCGTGGTGGACGCGGCGGCGGCGCAGGCCGTTGCGGACGCGCCCCCCGAGACAACGGCCCCGCCCTCCCCCGGCGGCCCGTCCTGGTGGCGCGACCCGATCGTCAAGGACGGCACCACGGGCCTGCCGGGCACCGGCTGCACCGGTTATCTCTGGGGCCCGGACGACGGGCCGGACGCCGGTCCGTACGGCCCGCGGGCGGCGGCCGCCGGGGCGTCGTGCGGTGGACGGCGCGGCCTCGGCGGCCCCTGGACCGGTGGCTGGACGTTCCTGGCCGCGGTGCTCGCCGCCGTCACCGGCACCCTGCTGACCTGGGAGTCGGAGCCGCTCACCAGCAGCCTGCAGACCGGGCTCGCCGCCGCCCTCGCGGTGTTCGGGCTCGGGCTGGCGGTGGCCGCCTGGTACGGCCGGGCCGGCGGCGGCACGGTCGTCGCCGCGGTGCTGACCTGCGGGCTGCTGGTGGGCGCGGGCAGCCTCCCGGAGAGCGTGACCACGCACTGGCGGCAGACCGCCTGGCGCCCGGCCTCGGTGGCCGACGTACGCCCCGTGTACGGGCACGGCACGGGACGGGCCGAGCTGGACCTCAGCGCACTCGACCTGGGGAAGGACGAGACGGTCGCCACCCGCGCGAGCGTCGGCGCGGGCGAACTCCTGGTCCTCGTCCCGCCGGACGCCGTCCTGGAGCTGACCGTGGACATCGGCCTCGGCGACAGCCGGCTGCCCGGCGACCCGCCGGACGACATCGACGTCGAGCCCGGCACCACACGGTCCGTGACCCTGCGGCCGGAGGGCGGGCGCACCCCGGCCGGCACGCTCGTCCTCGAACTCGAAGCCGGCCTGGGCCGGGTGGAGGTGGAACGTGCCGCCCCGTGAGCACGGCGGCCGCGGCCGTCACGCGTTCGAACCGGCGAAGCTCGTCGCCGGGCTGGTCCTGCTCGCCGCGGGCGTCGTGGCCCTGCTGGACGCGGCCGGTGCCGTGGAGCCCGGGCCGGGCCCGCGGCTGCTGCCCGCCGTCCTCCTCGGCCTGGGCGCGGCGGGGGTCGTGGGGGCGGTCTCCCACGGCGTACGCCGGCGGCGCGCGCGGCACGGGGCACGCCGGGGGCTCGCGGATGACGGGAGGCCGCGGGACGCCCGGGGGTGACGCGGCCGGCGCGGCGGTTCGCGGTGACGCGGGGTGCCGCTGGTGCGCCGGACGCGCGGGACCGGTGGTGTGCCCGGCGCGCTTCCGGACCGGCCCGCACCCCGTGCTGACGGTCGGGGGCCCCGCCTCAGCCGTACAGTGGCTGCCCGTGGCGGGCGCGGCGCCTGGCCAGGACCGCGTCCAGGGAGAGATACGGGGCGCCCGCCAGCACCAGCGGCAGCCAGGCCATCAGATAGGCCAGGTCGTTGCCGTAGTAGTAGGGGTCCGACGGCCAGCTCACCGTCAGCCAGAGGCTCAGCGAGATCAGGGCGCCGCCGAACGCCGCGAGCCGGGCGAGGAGTCCGAACAGCGTGCCGAGGCCGACCGCGATCTCGCCGCCCGCGATGGCGTAGCCCATCAGCGAGGGATCGCGGAGCCCGAGGTCCACCAGGGCCGGGACCGCGGAGTTGTCCCGCACGGAGTCCATCAGCCGGCCGATCGATCCGGCTCCGGAGTCGGCGATGAAGGCCGGATCGGTGAGCTTGTCGATGCCCGCGTAGACGAAGGTGACGCCGAGGAAGATGCGCAGCGGGAGCAGGGCGTACCGGGCAGCGGTGGCCCGTGCTCCCGCCGGCTCCGGCGTCTGTGCCCGGTGGAGCCCGTGCGCCATGAGGTCCGCCTCTCGATCGCTGCCGGGGGCAGAATTCTCCACGATCCGGACCGATTAGGGGAGACGAAGTACATCAACAATCAAATGAACTGAGCAGATCCGATCATCTTCGAGCAGGCCCTCCCGGCACGGGCCCCGGGCGGCGGGCTCCTGCGGCGGACCGAAGGGGGACCGAAGGGGGACCGAAGGGGGACGGGCCGCTCAGGGGCGGGTGGCCCCGGTCAGGTCGATGTCGATGGTGAACGGAACGGACAGCTTCAGCCGGTTGTGGTGGATGCCGGTCGCCACATAGGCGCCGGTGGCCGGGTCGCGCTCGTAGACGTAGACCACGGGACGCCCGTTGTCGCTCTCCACCCGCCAGAAGTGCGGGATGCCCGCCTTGGCGTACTTCAGCGGCTTGGTCTCCCGGTCCCGCGCCTTGGAGTCGTCGGAGACGACCTCGACGGCGAGGATCACGTCCTCGGGACGGAAAGCCGTCTGGTCGGGCTTCGCGACCGCACGCGCCGGGATGACGATCAGGTCCGGCTCGGGCCGCTGCCGCTCTCCCAGGACGACGGTCACCTCCCGCATCGTCTCCAGATCCTCCGGCGCCGTGCGCAGGATTCCGTTCTCCAGCAGACGCATGGTGCGCGTGTGAAAAACCGTCTGCGGACTCATGAAGACGAGGCTCCCGTCGATCAGCTCCGTGTGCGGAGGCAGGTCGGGGAGCCGGTCCAGGTCGTCGGCGGTGTAGCCACCCGGCGGCGGCTGCGGCCAGTGGTGCTGGCGCTGTGGTTCGACACTCATCAGTGCTCCCATGAGACGCATCGTCGCCGATCCGATCAGCCTACCCACCGCGAACCCCGGCGCCGCCACTCATCCGTGTGAGTGGCGGCGCCGGGGTTGACGTGCGGCGGAGGCAGGAGCGGGACCCGGAGGGGTCACTCCCACTCGATGGTGCCCGGGGGCTTGCTGGTCACGTCGAGGACCACGCGGTTGACCTCGTCGACCTCGTTGGTGATCCGGGTGGAGATCCGCGCGAGCACGTCGTAGGGCAGCCGGGTCCAGTCCGCCGTCATGGCGTCCTCGGACGAGACCGGGCGGAGTACGACCGGGTGGCCGTACGTCCGGCCGTCGCCCTGGACTCCGACCGAGCGCACGTCCGCCAGCAGCACGACCGGGCACTGCCAGATCTCGCGGTCCAGGCCGGCGGCGGTCAGCTCCTGCCGGGCGATGGCGTCGGCCTCACGGAGCAGGTCCAGCCGCTCCCGGGTGATGTCGCCGACGATGCGGATCGCCAGGCCCGGACCGGGGAAGGGCTGGCGCTGGACGATCTCCTCGGGGAGGCCCAGCTCCTGGCCGACCATCCGGACCTCGTCCTTGAAGAGCCGGCGCAGCGGCTCCACGAGCTGGAACTGGAGGTCCTCGGGGAGGCCGCCCACGTTGTGGTGGGACTTGATGTTGGCGGTGCCGGTGCCGCCGCCGGACTCGACGACGTCCGGGTAGAGCGTGCCCTGCACCAGGAACTCCACGGACTCCCCGTGCTCGCCCGCCTCGGCGACGATCTCGGACGCGGCCTGCTCGAAGACCCGGATGAACTCCCGGCCGATGATCTTCCGCTTCTGCTCGGGGTCGGAGACGCCGGCCAGTGCCGAGAGGAAGCGCTCCTCGGCGTCCACGACCTTCAGCTTGACGCCGGTCGCCGCCACGAAGTCCTTCTCGACCTGCTCCGACTCCCCCTTGCGCATCAGGCCGTGGTCGACGTAGACGCAGGTGAGCCTGTCACCGATGGCCTTCTGCACCAGGGCCGCGGCGACCGCGGAGTCGACGCCGCCGGAGAGGCCGCAGATGGCGCGCTTGTCGCCGATGCGCTCGCGGATGGCGGCCACGGACTCCTCGACGACGTTGGCCATCGTCCAGTCCGGGCTGAGGCCGGCGCCCCGGTAGAGGAAGTGCTCCAGGACGAGCTGGCCGTGGGTGGAGTGCATCACCTCGGGGTGGTGCTGCACACCGTAGAGCTTCTTCTCGTCGCTCTCGAAGGCGGCGACGGGAGTGCCCGGCGTGGAGGCGGTGACGGTGAAGCCCTCGGGGGCCTCGGCGACCGAGTCGCCGTGCGACATCCACACCGACTGCTCGGCGGGGGTGCCCTCGAAGAGGGTGGAGGCGGGGCGGGAGACGGTCAGCTCCGTGCCGCCGTACTCCCGGGTGCCGGTGCGGGCCACCGTGCCGCCGAGGGCCTTGGCCATCGCCTGGAAGCCGTAGCAGATGCCGAAGACGGGGACACCGGCCTCGAACAGTTCGGGGCCGACGTGCGGGGCGTCCTCGGCGTAGACCGAGGAGGGACCGCCGGAGAGGATGATCGCCTTGGGGTTGCGGGCGAGGATCTCGGACACCGGTGTGGTGTGCGGGACGATCTCGCTGTAGACCCGGGCCTCGCGGACGCGACGGGCGATGAGCTGGGCGTACTGCGCGCCGAAATCGACGACGAGGACCGTGTCCGGGGAGTGGTCGGCGTCGGGAGCGGAAGCGGGGGTCGCTGAGGGCACTGCGGCGGCCTTCCGGCGTGGACGGTGGAGGTGGCTGGATCCCGATTCTAACGGCGCGGGGCGGCGCCCCCGTCCGTCTCAGCATCCGGCCCGCCCTGGCACCGCCCGCGCCGGCCGGGCCATACTGCCGGCATGTTTGCGCAGCTCGCCTTCCGCTTTACCTATGGCACCGGCCCGTCCGGCTGCCATGGTCGTGCTGCGTGAACCACTGACACGCGACATTCCAGGCGCCCCGGGCCGGTCAAGGCCCGGGGCGCTCCGCGTTCGGTCCGGGCGGCGGCGGTACCGGGGTCCACGGCACCGAGGAGACACCGACATGAACACCC
Organism: Streptomyces sp. F63; assembly: GCF_018070345.1. GTDB lineage: Bacteria > Actinomycetota > Actinomycetes > Streptomycetales > Streptomycetaceae > Streptomyces. The sequence goes on along the minus strand of NZ_JAGPXX010000014.1, from coordinate 14,899 downwards.
CCCTGGGCACGAACACGGCCACCGGCACGGGCACGGGCACGGGCACGGGCACGGGCGAGGATCCCACGACGCCCGGCACCGGCGTCGGCACCGGCACCGCTGCAGGCCCCCGGGTGCCCGCCCGCACCGCCGCCCCCGACACGGGCGCCCGCACCGACGAGGCCGCGGCACTCATCGCCGGGGCCCGCGAGCGGATCGACGATCTGGACGCCCGGATCATCGGGCTGGTGCGGGAGCGGATGGCCGTCTCGGCCGCCATCCAGGAGGCCCGGATCACCTCCGGCGGCCGCCGGGTGAACCTCTCCCGCGAGATGGAGATCCTCACCCACTACCGCGATCGGCTCGGCAAGCCGGGCACGGCCCTGGCGATGACGATCCTGGAGCTCTGCCGCGGACAGGTCTGACCCGCACGCCCGTCCCCGCACGGCCATCCCAGCACGGCCCGTCCCCGCACGGCCCACCACGCGCGCCGCGCCCCGGGCACCACCCGCCGCCCCGGGGCGCGGCACTCCGCCGCCGGCGTCACTTGCGGTTGTACAGCCGCATCGTGACCGTCCCGAAGACCAGCACGAACAGCCCGGCCCACCCCAGGGACCAGGCGATCTCGTCGGCGGGCCACTCCCCCGCCATCAGCCCCCGTACCGCGGAGGACAGATGGGTGATCGGGCTGTTGTTCACGAAAGCCTGCAGCCAGCCCGGCATCGTCCGCGGGTCGACGAAGATGTTGCTGAGGAAGGTCAGGGGGAAGATCACCATCATGCTGACGCCCATCACCGACTTCTCGCTGCGCAGCATCAGGCCGAACATCGTCCACGTCCAGGAGAAGGCGAACGAGAAGACCACCAGCAGCGCCACCCCGGCGAGCACACCGGCCACGCCGCCGTCCGGCCGGAAGCCCATGACCAGGCCGAGGGTGAGCATGACCACCGAGGCGATGGCGTAGCGCAGCATGTCGCCGAGGAGATAGCCGACCATCGCCGCGGGGCGCCAGATCGGCAGGGTGCGGAACCGGTCGAAGACACCCTTCTCGATATCGGTGTTGACCGACACCCCGGTGTACATCGTGATCATCACGACGTTCATGACCAGGATGCCCGGCAGCAGGAACTGCAGGTACTCGGTGGTCGATCCGGCGAGCGCGCCTCCGAAGAGGTACGTGTACATCAGCACCATCATCACGGGGAACGCCGTGACGTCGAAGAGCTGCTCCGGCACATGCTTGATCTTCAGCACGGCCCGCCAGCCGAAGGTGAGGGACGCGGACCAGGCGCTGGGCCGCGGCGGCCGCTGCCCGGAGACGAGCAGTTCGGCCAGGCTCTCGGTGGCGACGGGGGCCGGTTCCCCGGCCCGCGCTCCGGTGTTCGCGGTGCTGGTCGCGGTGCTCATGCCGCTATCCCTTCCTTCTTGCTGCCCGGGTCGACCGGGTTCCCCGGGGCGGACGTTCCGCCGGTGGTGTTGCGGTCGGTGAGGGCGAGGAAGACCTCGTCCAGACTGGGCTGGCCCAGTGAGAAGTTGTCGACGACAATGCCGGCGCGGGCGAGCTCCGCGAGGGCGTGGGCGGCCTGTTCCGCCGCGCCCTTGCCGTCGCCGCCGGTGCCGACGCGGGCGGTCAGGGCCACCGGATCGTGGTCGAGCTGGATCCGAGCGCCCATCGCCTCGGTGAGCAGCCGCTCGGCCCCGGGCCGCTGAGCCGCCTCCCGCAGCCGTACGTGCACCGTGCCGGCGCCCACGGACGCCTTCAGCTCCCCTTTGGTGCCCTCCGCGATGACCTTCCCGTGGTCGATGACGGCGATCCGGGAGGCGAGCTGGTCGGCCTCGTCCAGGTACTGGGTGGTCAGCAGCACCGTGGTGCCCTGGGCGACGACGGCCCGCACGATGTCCCAGACCTGATTCCGGCTGCGCGGGTCCAGGCCGGTCGTCGGCTCGTCGAGGAAGAGGAGGTCGGGGGTGTTGAGGATGCTCGCCGCGATGTCGATACGGCGCCGCATGCCGCCCGAGTAGTTCTTGACCTGCCTGCCGGCCGCCTCCGTCAGCCCGAACGCCTCCAGGAGCTGCCCGGCCCGCTCCCGGGCCGGGCGCTTGCCGTGGCCCAGCAGCCTGCCGAGGAGGACGAGATTCTCCATGCCGGTGAGGTCCTCGTCCACGGAGGCGTACTGCCCGGTCAGGCTCACCCGGGCGCGGACGGCGTCCGCTTCCCGCAGCACGTCGCGGCCGAAGACGCGGGCTTCGCCGCCGTCGGGGCGCAGCAGCGTGGCGAGAACCTTGACCGTGGTGGTCTTCCCGGCGCCGTTGGGGCCGAGGACCCCGTAGACCGTGCCCGCGGGGACGGCGAGGTCGACGCCGTCCACGGCGCGGGTCTCCCCGAATACCTTGACCAGCCCCGACGTCTCGATCGCCAGGCCGGTACCGCTGTCACTCATGATCGGTCGTCCCCATCTCCGTCTTCCGCCTTCCGTCTTGCGTCTTGCGTCTTGCGTCTTGCGTCTTGCGTCTTGCGTCTTGCGTCTTCTGCCGCGGTCTTCCGCCGTGCGCTGCGGTGCGGTGTCCGCAGCCCCCGGGCGGGCCCGTGGCCGCCGCGGCCCGGCCGCCGGTCACACCGCCCTGTCCGATGAGACTCCTCCGGCGGGCAGAACTCATCTCCTTTTCCGGGAGGGATGTGGCGGCTCCGCCGGACGGCCGGCCACCGGGCAGGCCGTGACCGTTGCCCCCGTCCGTCGTTGAGCCGGTTGTCCGTGCCGGCCAGGCGGCCCGAAGACGAGGACATGTGGCTTCGGCCCGGTCCTCCGGGAGCCCGGCGCGGCACGGGGGCCGATCTCACTGAAGCGTGTGGCGTGCCGAGTGGCTTGGGGACAAGCGGCGCACGTCGTGGGACCGCGCTTCAGTGCGTGACCGGACAGCAGGGGACAGCAGCCCGGTCACTGCGAAGCGGCCGGCTCCGGGGACGCCCGGAGCCGGCCGCCGTGCCGGGTCCCGCTCTTCTTCCCTCCCCGGGCAGGCGTTCCCCCGGCGCCCGCCCTCTCCGGCCCCGCGTTTCCGACGCCGGCGCCGGCCGCCGAAGGGCCTCATGGCCGCCCCGCGCCACCGCCCCGTGAGGCCCTTCGGCATATTTCTGTGGCGTGAGTCACACCATTCACCTCTGCGGTCGCATACAACCATCAGCGATCTTTACCGGTCACTTATGGCGATCGCTCCGCCATGACGCGTCCCCCACCGCGACGGCAGGGCTCCACACTTTCTTTCCGGTGCCGCGATGCGACGGCACCGCTGACCGAAGAGGTCTGCATGAGAATTCGCCGCGTTCTGGCGACCGCCGCCGCGACGGCTGTCATCGCCCCGGCAGCGCTGATGGCGGCCCCGGCCGCGTACGCGAACGAACACGACACCACGGTCACCACCGCGGACAGCCCGTCCCCCGGGAACACGGAGACGACGGAGCCCGCGGCCGGAGACGAGCCCGGGGACCCGGTGCAGGAGGCCGGGGACGACCAGGCTCCCGCGGAGGACGAGAAGCCCGCGGAGGACGAGAGCACCGAGGGGGAGAACGCCGACTCCGGCACGGCCCCCGCCGAGGGCGGGAACGCAGCGGAGGGCGAGACCGCGGGCGACGGCGAGAAGCCCGGGGAGGAAGACGGCGAGAAGCCCGGGGAGGAAGAGGGCGAGACCCCCGAGTCGGGCGAGGACCCCGCCACCGAGCCGGGCGAGGGTGAGGAAGAGCCCGAGTTCCCGCTGTTCTGCGAAGAGGTCGACGAGAACTACACCCAGGCGGTCACGGCCGAGCTGAGCGGGCTGCCGGGCAAGGTCGTGGCCGGCAGCGGCTGGCACGGCTTCAAGCTGACCGTCACGAACACCTCGGAGAAGAGCCTCAAGGAGGTCGCCTTCTACGCCGAGATCGAGAACTACCAGATGGACGAGGACAAGTACCTCAGCCGCTTCGTCCAGCTCCAGTTCCGGGTGCCGGGCACGAACGAGTGGATGGCCATCGGCGACAAGGAGTGGGCCGGGGCCTACTTCTGGGGTGTCGAGGAGATGAAGGCGAAGGACTACGTCGCCATCGACCTCCGCGTCAACATCAACAAGAACGCTCCGGCCGGTCACGGCTACACCTTCGGCTCCGGCGCCTTCCTCGACAACGTCGAGGGCCAGGAATGCATCGCCGAGGGCTGGGACGACTACGAGTTCACCGTCGTCAAGCCGGGCACGAAGGTCCCGGACCCGGGCGAGGCCAAGCCGAAGCCCGGCGACGAGAGCAAGCCGGGCACCGGTACCGGCCCGAAGCCGCAGGGCGGCATCGAGAAGCAGCCGGTGACCGGCAACCTCGCCGAGACCGGTTCGTCCTCCGCGCTGCCCACGATCGCCCTGATCGGCGGAGTCGCCATGGCGGCCGGCGCGGGCGCGGTGTTCGTCGTCCGGCGCCGCCGGACCGGGGACATGGGCGCCACCGCGTAGGGCGCACACGCCGGGGCGGTCGCCCCGGCACCACGGCAGGAAGGGGCCGCACCCAGGAGGGGAGTGCGGCTCCTTCCCGCGTTCCGCGGGGGCCGTGAGGCCGGGCTGCCGTGGGGCGCGGCCGGGCCGCGTCCCCCGGCGGTCACGCCCCGGCGGTCACGCGCCGGCGGAGGGGCCGTTCGGTGACGGCTCCGGTGCCGCCGCGGCCCCGTCGGCCGCCGCCGGGGCCACGGGTGCGGCGGGCGCCGCCTCCTCCGCCCTGGGCTCCGGCACCTTCGCCTTCGCCTTCGGCGGCACGGGCGGCACGGGCAGCATCACCGGCAGCCGCAGTTCCGCGAAGGCCCCGTCCGGGACGGCCGGGGAGCGCGGCTCCACCGCGGGCAGCCGCACGTACTCCTCGCCCTGGGCCGGGCGGGAGTCGGCGTCGCCCTTGTTCGGCCAGAGGGACATGGCGCGTTCGGCCTGCGCCGTGATCGTCAGCGACGGGTTGACGCCCAGGTTCGCCGAGACCGCGGCGCCGTCCACGACATGGATGCCCGGGTGGCCGTAGAGCCGGTGGTACGGGTCGATGACGCCGTGGTCCGCGTCCTCCCCGATCGGGCAGCCGCCGAGGAAGTGGGCGGTGAGGGGCGTCCCCATCACCTCGCCGATGTTGGTGCCGGCGAAGCCGTTGATGTCGTCGGCGATGTGCCGGGCGGCCTCGGCACCCTCCGGCAGGAAGACCGGGTTGGGCGCGCCGTGGCCCTGGCGCGCGGTGAGCAGGCCCTTGCCCAGGCCCTTGGGCTTGCGGTACGTCGTCAGGGAGTTGTCCAGCGACTGCATGACGAGGCCGATGATGGTCCGCTCCGACCAGCGGTAGTTGGAGAGCGAGCGGAGCAGCAGCACGGGGTGGCGCAGGCAGTGCAGGGCGTGGGCGAGCGCGGTCGGCATCCGGGAGCCGTGGGGCACCTGGAGGGTGGTCATCAGGCCCATCGCGTTGGAGCCCTTGCCGTAGCGGACGGGCTCGATGTGGGTGTTCTCGTCCGGGTGGATCGAGGAGGTGATCGCGACGCCCTTGGTGAAGTCCGGCTCCTCGCCGTACTTCTTGTGGTAGCGGGCCGGTGAGGTCATGGAGCCGACCAGGGCCTCGGAGTTGGTGCGGGTGAGCGCGCCGAGCCGGTCCGAGACGCGCGGCAGCAGGCCCTGGTCGCGCATGGTGTGCAGCAGGGTCTGGGTGCCGTAGGTGCCGGCGGCGATGACGACCTGCCGGGCGCGCAGCACCTTCGGCTTCCTGCGGAGGCGGCGGCGCTTGTTCGTCGGGACGGTGGAGACGGCATAACCGCCCTCCCCGTCCTCGGTGACGGCGGTGACCGAGGTCATCGGGTGGACGACGGCGCCGGCCTGCTCGGCGAGGTAGAGGTAGTTCTCGTTGAGGGTGTTCTTGGCACCGTGGCGGCAGCCCGTCATGCACTCGCCGCACTCGGTGCACGCCTTGCGCGCGGGCCCGGCGCCGCCGAAGTACGGGTCGGGGACCTCGGCGCCCGGCTCGGCCAGGGTCTTCCCGTCCGCGTCCTTGCCGTCGCCGAAGAAGACGCCGACCGGCGCAAGGTGGAAGGTGTCCCCCACGCCCATCTTCTCGGCGGCGGCCTTGAGATGGACGTCGGAGGGGGTGGTGGTCGGGTTGAGCCGGACCCCGAGCATGCGCTGGGCCTGCTCGTAGTAGGGCTTCAGCTCCTCCTGCCAGTCGGTGATGTGGCCCCACTGGCGGTCCTCGAAGAACGGGCGCGGCGGTACGTACAGGGTGTTGGCGTAGTTGAGCGAGCCGCCGCCGACCCCGGCACCGGCCAGGATCATCACGTTGTTGAGGAGATGGATGCGCTGCAGACCGTAGAGGCCGAGCGCGGGGGCCCACAGGAAGTTCCTGAGGTCCCAGGAGGTCTTGGGGAGGCTGTCGCGGGTGAAGCGGCGGCCGGCTTCGAGGACGCCGACGCGGTAGCCCTTCTCGGTCAGCCGCAGGGCGGATACGGATCCGCCGAAGCCGGAGCCCACGACGATCACGTCGTAGTCGTACTTGCCTTCGGCCACGGTGTCGGCCCTCCCATGCTGTGTGGTTCTGTTCCGGCCGCGCCCGTGGTGCCGTCGGGCGGGTGCGGTGTGGGGTCGTGCGCCCGGCGGCGCCGGTCCGCGGGGTGCTCGCGGTGCCGGCGGCGCCAGGGGGTCGGGGATCGGGAGATCCGGGGGATCGGGGGTGGGGTCCGGGGGCCGGGGTCCGGGCCGGAACGCCCGGCGGCCCGGCCGGCGTTCAGCGGAGCCGGAACGCCTTCATGGCGCGCAGGCTCACCGACATCAGCGCCGCGTACTTCTCGTCCGTCAGCCCGAAGGACGGCGCGAGGGGCATCAGCCGCTGGTGGGCCACGGTCTGCGCCTCGGTGTACTTGAGGATGCCCTCGGAGCCGTGCCGGCGGCCGAGCCCGGAGTCGCCCATGCCACCCATCGGCGCCTGGACGCTGCCGTAGCCGGCGGCGTAGCCCTCGTTGACGTTGACGGTGCCCGTGCGCAGCCGGGCGGCGACGGCGTGGCCGCGGCGGCCGTTCCTGGTCCAGACGCTGGAGTTGAGCCCGTACGCGGTGGCGTTGGCGCGTTCGATCGCCTCGTCCTCGTCGGTGAAACGGTAGAGGGAGACGACGGGGCCGAAGGTCTCCTCGCCGCAGACGGCCATCGGGTCCGCGACGCCGTCGAGGATGGTCGGCTCGTAGAACAGCGGGCCGACGTCGGGGCGGGCGCGGCCGCCGGCGACGACCTTGGCGCCGCGCGCCACGGCGTCGTCGACATGGCGGCTGACCGTCTCCAGCTGGCGCTCGGAGACGAGGGACCCCATGTCGGCGCCGTAGGCCAGGGCGGTGCCGAGCTTCATGGCTTTCGTCCGGGCGGCGAAGCGCTCCAGGAACGCGTCGGCGACGGACTCGTGGACGAAGAGACGTTCGATGGAGATGCAGAGCTGGCCACTGGAGGAGAAGCAGGCGCGGACGGCTCCCTCGGCGGCCTTGTCCAGGTCGGCGTCGTCGAGCACCAGCATGGCGTTCTTGCCGCCCAGTTCGAGCGAGCAGCCGATGAGCCGGGCGGCCGCGCTCTGGGCGACGGTGCGGCCGGTGCGGGTGGAGCCGGTGAAGGACACGTAGTCGGCGTGCTCCACGACGGCCGGGCCGACCACCGGGCCCTCGCCGATGACGACCTGCCACAGCTGCTCGGGCAGCCCGGCCTCGATCAGCCGCCGCCGGGCCCAGAGCGCGGTGAGCGCGGTCTCCGTGTCGGGCTTCATCACGACGGCGTTTCCGGCGGCGAAGGCGGGCAGCGCGTCGCCGACGGAGAGCTCCAGCGGGTAGTTCCAGGGGGCGATCTGGCCGACGACGCCGCGTGGCTGGCGCAGTTCGGTGACCTTGGTGAGGACGGGGACGGCGCCGGTGTGCCGCTTGGGCCGCAGATACGCCGGGCCGCGGCGGCCGTAGTGGCGGGCGGCCATGGCGACGGCCTGCACCTCCTCGTGGGCGTGCATCCGGGCCTTGCCGGTCTCCAGCTGGATGAGGTCCAGGACCTCGTCCTGCCGGGCCAGCACCAGGTCGTGGAAGCGGAGCAGCACCGCGGCCCGCTTGCGCGCGGGGACGGCGGCCCAGGCCCGCTGGGCCTCACGGGCCCGTTCGAACGCGGCGGCCACGTCCTCGGGGGTGGACTCGGGCAGCTCGGCCAGCCGCTCGCCGGTGAACGGCGTGTGGTTGGCGGTCCGGCCGGTGCCGGTGAGGCCGGCGGTGAGCTGGGCGACGAGTTCCGGGGTCACCACCTCGGCGGCGGTGCGGGTGCCCGCCGGGGCGGTGAAGACCGGGTTGCCGCCGGTCACGTCCGCCCGGGCGGGCGGGACCGGGGCGCCGCCGGCCGAGGCGGGTGCTGCGGTGTCCTGCGGGAAGTTCTGCGCCTGCGTCTCCGTCATGCGGGTGAGGGTATGCCGGGGCGCCTCGTTTGTGTACCCGGCAGTAACACCGATTTCACCGCGGTGGAACGAAAAGGCGGGACCACGCCAGTGATTACTGGCAAAAGGGCCCTGGTCAGGGAGTTTTCATGGCCGACCAGTGAGGGTTGTGTGCCCGGGAAAGATCTTGGCGGTGGCCCGGCGCCCCGGAGGGCCGCCACCGGCGGCCGGGACGCCGGGACGCCGGCGGCCGGCGCCGCCGCGTTCAGAGTTCCCGGATCTCCAGATGGCGCACGATCTCGTCGAACAGCTTCTCGCCCTCCGGGCGCGCGTGGCCCTCGGCCGGCATCCGCACCCGGAGCCGCCAGACGACGCTCTCCCCGTTGACGTAGACGTGCTCCCGGAAGTGCCGGGTGATGTCGTCCTCGCGCGCGCCGTAGTCCCGGTAGGTGGTGAAGACCTGGACCGCCTCGCGTTCCTGCTGGGTCGCCCGGCGCGTGGTGCTGCGGGCCTCCTCCATGGAGTTCTCGGCTCCGGACCCGTAGTACGTCACCAGTTCCTCGGCCGCCTTCTCCGCCGTGTCCGGGTTCGGGGAGTCGTCCGGCTCCCCGGTGTCCTGATCCCGCCAGAGCTCGACGCCGTAGACACCGCTGGGGTCGGCGAAGGTGACGTACCCCTCCTCGGAGTCGGTGCGCTCGTAATCGGGCGGCAGGAACAGGGAGGCCTTGACGATCTCGCCCTCCTCCCGGACCCGCCAGTTCTCCGGAGGCCCGTCCTCGCCGAACGGATCGGCGATGACCAGCACCAGGGCGAGCACCGCGGCCAGCAGCCCGCCCCCCAGCCCGAACCGGCCGCGCGTGGTGCGGAGCAGGCCGCGCGGACCGCCCGGGCCGCCCCCCGTCATGGCGCGGGTCCGCGGCACGACGGGGAGCGGCTGCGGCGGGCGGGCGACGCTCTCCAGGACCTGCCGGATCTCGGCCGGTGCGGGGCGCGCCGCCGGGTCCTTCCGCAGCAGCTGCATGACGAGATGGCCGAGCGCCCCCGCGCCCCGCGCCGGCGTGGGCGGTTCGGCGGAGAGCACGGCCTGCAGCGTCGCCGGGGTGTTGGAACGCCGGTACGGTGACATGCCCTCGACCGCCGCGTACAGCAGCACACCCAGCGACCAGAGGTCGGACTCCGGCCCGGGGAGCCGGCCGAGCACCCGTTCGGGCGCGATGAACTCCGGGGAGCCGACGAACGCGCCGGTCTCGGTGAGCCGCTGCTCCCCCTCGACCTGCGCGATGCCGAAGTCCGTGAGCACCACCCGGTCGTGCCGGCCCAGCAGGACGTTGTCCGGCTTGACGTCCCGGTGCAGCACCCCCGCCTCGTGCGCGGCGGTCAGCGCGCCCAGCACGGCCAGGCCGACCCGGGCGGCCTCCCGCGGGTCGAGGGTGCCCTCGCCGAGCCGGTCCCCCAGCGACTGCCCGCGGACGAGTTCCATGACGATCCACGGGCGCCCGTCCTCCACCACCACGTCGTGCACGGTGACGACGGACGGATGGTCGATGGCCGCCGCGGAGCGGGCCTCGCGCCGCATCCGCTGGTGGACGGTCTGCCGCTCCTGCTCGCTCAACTGGTCGGGCACCCGGGGCTCCTTGACCGCCACGTCCCGGTCGACGACCTCGTCCCGCGCCCGCCACACGGTGCCCATGCCGCCGTGCCCGAGCCGGGACAGGAGGCGGTAACGGCCGCCGATCGTCCGGCCGGGCGCGGGGCCGGCGGTACCCGCGCCGGCCCCGGGCGAGGACGGGGGCGGCGGGGTGGCGGCCGCCTCTGCGGGCCCGGGCGCCGGGGCCGCAGGTCCGGGTGCCGGATGGGGCGCGGACGCCCGGGCGGGCGGCTGCGCGGGCGGCGGGTGGGGCGTGGCGCCGGGCACCGGGGCCGCGGGCGCCTGGGCGTGTCCCGGAGCGGAAGCCCCGGCGGGGTCCGCGGCCGGACCCGCCGCCGGACCCGCGGCCGGGGCCGGTGTCGCGGCGGGTGTGCCCGGTGGCGGGATCAGATAGCTGGTGGGCTCGTCGGCCCGTCCCCCGTCGTTCTTCATGTCCCCATCATGGCCGTCCGCCCGCGCCCGGTTCCAGTCGGTCAGCCGCGGCGGTGCAGCACCGTGACACAGCGGGCCCCGGGGCGGGGCGGGGCCGGTACGGCCCCGGGAACAGGGCGCGGTACGGCCCCGGGACGAGCACCCGCTCCATCCGCCGGCACGGCGGACGGAGCGGCGCACGGCCGCCGCCGGCGCAGCGCCGCCCGCGGCACCGGCCGGCTACCAGGGCGCGCGCGGGTGTTCGCGTTCACAGCCCGCCGCCGCCTCCTCGTCCGCCCGCAGGCGCTCCGGCGCCCCGTCGCCGCCCGTGCCCGCCTCGCCGGCCCCGGAGGCGGCCGGAAGGCGGCCGGTGAGCGGTGGCACGGTCACCTCCGGGACGGACGGGAGCGGGGCCTCCGCCGCGGGCGCACCCGCGGCCGGGGCCGGCTCAGGCGCCCCGGGCGGTCCGGAGAGGCGGTCCGGCGCGCGGGACACCGCGGAGGGCGGGGCGCTGCGCCCGGCCCTCCCCGTTCCGGACGGGCCCGGCGGCAGCGATCCGGAGGTCGACGGTCCGCTGCCGGAGGGACCCGGGCGCGCGGAGGAGCGGGACGCACTGGGCGTCGCCGTCGGGCGCGTGGGCCCCCGGCTGCCGCCTCCGCCGCCGCCTCCTCCGTCGCCGTCATCGTCCGTCGTCCCGTCCGGGCGGGAGGTCGAGGTCGGCCGCTCGTCCAGTGGGGTGTCGCCGTTCACCAGCATCGCCACGGCGGCCACCCCCGTACCGCCCGCCGCGGCGACCATCAGCGCCGCGGCCAGCGCCGTGCGCCCCCGGTGCCGGCTCCCGCGCGGCGGCAGCAGCGGACCGGGCGGCGGCCCGACCGGGTGGCCGTCCCCCGGGCGGACGGCGTCCGGCGGCGGCCCCGCGTACCCGGCCCGCCCGGCGGCGTCCGCACCGGCGCCCCCGCCCGTGCCGGCCCGTCCGCCCTCGGCCCGCGCGAACCGCGGCACCTCCGGCATCCGGCCGGTGCGCAGGTACTCCGTCAGCAGCTCCTCCGCCTCGGCCCCTCCCATCCGGCGCGCCGGATCGCGCTCCAGCAGCCCCAGGATGGCGGGGAGCAGCGGGCGTGCGGCCTCCGGCGGCCTGATGTCGCCCGCCATGACGGCGTGCAGCACCCCGCCCAGCGAGTCCTGGTGGAACGGGGTGCGACCGCTGAGCGCCGCGCACAGCAGCACCCCCAGCGACCACAGGTCGGACTCCGGTCCGGCTCCGGTGCCCGCCATCCGCTCCGGGGCGGTGTATTCGGGGGAGCCGACGAAAGTGCCGCTCTCGGTGATCGTCGAGCCGCCGTCCATCCGGGCGACACCGAAATCCGTCAGCACCACGCGCCCCGCCGGGGCCTCCAGCAGGACATTGGCGGGTTTGAGGTCCCGGTGCAGCACCCCGTGCCGGTGCGCCTCGCGGAGCGCGCCCAGCAGAGCGAGCCCGATCCGGGCGGCCTCCCGCGGCGGTACGGAGCCCTCGGCGGCGATGCGGTCGGCCAGCGTCTGACCGACGATCAGCTCCATGACGATCCAGGGGCGTTCGTCCTCCTCGACCACGTCGTGGACGACGACCACACTGGGATGCCGCAGCTGCGCGACCGTACGGGCCTCGCGCAGCGTGCGCTCGCGCTGCGACCGCACGTCGCTCCCCGGGAGACCCTCGCCGACATGGACCTCCTTGACGGCGACGTGCCGCCGGAGCAGTTCGTCGGTGGCGCGCCACACGGTGCCCATGCCGCCCCGGCCGAGCCGGAAGTCCAGGCGGTAGCGGCCGGCGATGAGTGGGCTCTCCGCCCCGAAGCTCCCCATGGTGCCCATGGTGCCCCAGGTTTTCGGGCGATCCGAGGGCCTGCGCCTGCCGGTTCCGTTTAAACTTCCCGGCCGGGAACGTCTTTCGGCCAGACCCCGGCCCCGGCGTCCGGCACCCCTGCGGCCTTCCGGCCGCGGCCCACCGCTCAGCCCGTGAGCCGGTAGGTGGCGGTCGCCTGCTCGAAGAAGCGGGCCACTTCCTGTTTGTCCGCGACCGGTCCGGAGACCAGCACCAGGTGGTAGCGGCCGTCAATGATCATCGCCAGATTGCGGGTGTGAATCTGCCGGTCGGCGTCGTCCCGCCAGGTGAACACCCCCTCGGCCATCGAGGTCTGCCCGACCTCGATCCGCCGCAGCCCGGAGGCCGAGGACCACTGCGACTCCCGGAACGGGGCGAGTTCCCGCTCGGCGTCCTGCTGATAGGCCATCGGGTCGCTGCCGAACTCCTCGACGGTGTCCCGCCCCGGGACAACGGTCAGTTCGAAGGCGCCCCGTCCGTAGCGGACCTGGCCGAGGGAGTTCGCGCCGCGCCGCTCCCAGCCCTCGTGCACGGCGATCCGGAAACCCTCCGGGTCGGTGCGGAGTTCGAAGCCCTCGGCGAGGCCGGCGCTGTCACCGGGTTCGTCCTTCTCCTCCTTCTCCCCCTGCTCGCCCTTCTGTTCCCCCTCTTCGTTCCCGCGCTCCCCGCCGCCCGCCGTCCCCCGGTCGCCCGGCTCCGCACCGGAGGAGGCGCCGGCGGACGGAGCCGGGCTCACCGCTCCGGCCGTGCCGGCGCGGCCGGTACCGCCACCGGCCGTGTCACCGGCACGGGGCATGAAGAGCATCGCGTAGGCGACGGCCCCGGCCAGCGCCAGCAGGATCAGCAGAAGCAGCAGCCGTCCCAGGCGGCGCGGGCTGTGCCGGTGCTCCTTCACCCGCTTGTGCCGGCCGTGCACCACCGCCCCGCCACCCCGGCGCCGGCGCACCAGTTCGCCACGGCGGCGTACCACCGGAAGCCGCCGCGGGTCGGTGTCCGCACCCGAGCCGAGGGAGGGGACGGTGACCGTGCGCACGCCGACGTCCGGCTCCGGGGCCGTCCGGACGATCGAGCGCAGCCAGCCGCGCAGCTCCTCGAACTCCGGGCGCTCGGTGGGGTCCTGGCGCAGCAGCGACTCGACCACGGGCCGCAGCGCGCCGCACTCCTCGGCGAACGCGGGCGCCTCGGTGCAGACGAGCTGCACCAGCTCGGCCGCGTTCTCCTCCGGGTACGGCGCATGGCCCTGCACCGCACGGAAGAGGAGCGCGCCGACGGCCCACAGGTCGGTGGCGGGACCGATGGGCGGTGCGAGCTGCCAGTTGGCGTGCACGGGGCCGGCCTGCTCGGGCGCCCAGCGCTCGGTGACGGCGCCGACGACCAGGATGCGGGCCTGGCGGGCCCGCTCGGCGGCCAGCGGGGTGGTGGGTCCGCGCTGGTGACGCCCGGTGCCCGGGCCGGTCCCGGGCGTCCCGCCCCAGCCGCCGGCGGACGGGGCGGCGTACGGGCTCGCCGGGGCGGCCGCGGTGCCGTCCGGGCCCGCGGAGCCGGGCCGCTCCCCGCTCACCCGGCGGGCCGGCTCCACGGGACCCGGTGGCCGGGCCTGCTCGACGGCACCGGAGTGGTACGGCGGCCGGCCGGCGGCTTCGGGACGGTCCTGCGGGCCGGGGCGCGCTCCGGGGGGCGCTCCGGGGGGCGCTCCGGGGGGCAGCGCACGGCTGCCGACGTGCCGTTCGGCGGGCGGCAGGGAGGCCGGGTTCCGGTCCGGACCGTCCGCGCGGCCGGACACCCGGTCCGGACGGTCCGTGCCCTCCGGCAGCTGCTCCGGATCACCGCCGGCTCCCGGTCCGCGTCCGGCGGACGGGGCCGGCCCGCCGCCGTGCGGCCCGCCGCCGTGCGGCCCGCCGCCGTGCGGCGCACCGCCCGGAGAGCCGGGGGGCATACCCGGGCGTCCGGGCCGTCCCGTACTGCCGTGCCAGCGGGACTCCGCCGGGACGGGAGCCTCGGGCAGCCCGCCCCGGTGCGGCGCGGCCGGCCCGCCGGGCCCCGGGACGGGTCCCGCACCCGGCCACCGGGGCTCACCGGAGCCGGCCCCTCCGCCACCGGGTACGGCACCGCCCGGAACGGCCGGGCCGGGCGCGGTGCCGCTCTGATCGGCAGGCCCCGGCCGGGGGCCCGGCAGGACACCGCCCGGCACGGCCGCGCCGGGCACATCGCCTTCCGGGAGGACCCGGCCGGGCACGGCGGGGCCCAGGGCACCGCCCGGAAGCGCGGGCCCGGGCAGGCCCGGGGACGTACCGCTCGTACCACCCGGCACGGCGGTACCGGGCGCACCGGGACGGGCCGGGTCCCCGGACGGGCCCCGCCGTCCGGAGCCATCGGTCGCGCTTCCGTTCGGGTCCGGCAGGGCGGACAGCGGACGGACCCGGGTCTCGGGCCGGGGCCGGCTCCCGGGCTGGGCCTGGGGCTGGGGCTGGGCCCGGGGCTGGGGCCGGCTTCCGGGCCGGGGCTGGATCTGGGCGCGGGCGGCGGCGCGGGCTCCCGCCGAGTAGGCCGCGATCGCGCGGGAGCGGGGCTGCCTGCCGTCCGCGGT